>JADKBC010000018.1 GCA_016715205.1 Holophaga sp. | reverse complement strand
GCCCACCAACTATGGGGCTCTGACCGGACATAGCGAAACGGCGCTGGCCTTTTGCCGATGGGAGCATCCCAACCCCAAGGGCCGCGTGGTCATTTCCCACGGGTACGGCGAGCATGGCGAACGTTATCGGCATGTGGCCCACTGGCTCCACGAGCAGGGTTGGTCGGTATCCGCCATGGATCATCGGGGTTTCGGACGCAGCGGCGGCGTGCGGGGCGACGCGGATGGGATCCATGGGTTCGTGGATGATCTGGTTCTTTTCCTTCGCCACGAGCGCCGTTACGACGCCGAACGTGCGGGCGCTCAGCCAAGGCTTGTGGATGGCATGCCGTTGCCCCCCTCACCCGTCTGCCCGCAAATCCTGTTGGGCCACAGTTTCGGGGGATTGGTGGCCCTGTTGGCGCTGCTATGGCATGCCGACACCATGGAAGGCTTGGTGGTTTCCAACCCCGTGTTAAAGCTGTACGACCTCGGCCTGCCTTTGCGCATCTTGCAGCGGTTGCTGCTCTGGGTTGCCCCCCACCGGCCCCTGGATCTGCCCAACAATAAAGACGAAGTCTGCTCCGATCCCATTTTCGTGCAGCGTTATTGGGCCGACCCCCTCTGCCATCGCTTTGCCACCGCAGCTTACGTGGAGGCGCTGCATCAGGGCCGTGAAGAGATCTTGCATCTGGGACACGAACTCGACCGCCCCGTTCTGCTGTTGGAATGCGAAAATGATTCCGTAGCCGATCCTAATGCCTCTGAAGCACTCTGGGGCACGATGCCGCCGGAGTTGCTGGAACGACACCGACTGCACGGCTTCAAGCATGAAATTTTCCACGATCTGCGCCGCGCCGAGGCGCTGGACATCCTGGGACCATGGCTGGAAGGCATTCTTCAAAAACAAGCCAGGAACCCCCGCCCTGCTTCCGCCATGAATGTATGAGAACTGAAGGGAAATACATGCAGCTCAGAAACCTCGCGCTCCCCCTGCTCCTGGCCACCCTCACGGTGTCAGGCGGCCTGGCCTGTAAGAAATCCACGAAGGGACCCAAAAAAGACGACGGTTCCCGGACTGCTGCCCAGCTCATGAATGAATCCAGCGCACTCATGAAGCGGGGCAAATGGGAAGAGGGTCGACGCCTGCTGCGCGTCATCGAGGAACAGCTACCCGGTTCTGCGGAATTTCCTGAAGCCAAACTTTCGCTCGGAGATAGCTTCTTCTTCCAGGGCTCCAGCACCTTTCCCGAAGCCTTGGTGGAATACCAAAGCTTTCTGAACTATTTTCCCCGCCACGAAAAGCGTGATCTGGCCATGTATCATGTGGCGCTCTGCCATTACGCGGCCATTGAAAACGCTGAACGTGATCAGGCGGAAACCCGCAAGGCCTTGGAATCTTTTCAAAATTTAATCCGGGAAGTGCCCGGCTCACCCTATGTGGTGGATGCCAAGACCAAGACCATCCAGTGCTGGCGTCGGCTGGCCGAGCACGAGCTCATGGTGGGCGTGCACTACGTGAACAGCTACAACTTCGCTGCTGCTGAACGTCGCCTGAAGGGCCTGCTGGAAACTTATCCCGACTACGTGGACCGTGAGCGGGCCTACTATTTCCTGGGCGAAGCCATGCGCCGGAAATTTGTGCCCAATGAGATCCTGGAGCAGAACCAAAAGGATTTCCTGGCCAAGGTGGGCAAGGAGGATATTTCCAAACTGGATAAGGCCGAGTTGGAACAGGCCAAAACCGGTATTGAGAAACTGGCTGCCGACGAAATCGCCAAATATCGCCAGGAGGCCCGCAGCTACTTCCAGAAATTGGTGGAAAGCTACCCCAACAGCGAATGGACCGCTCGGGCCAAGGATCGCCTGCTGGAGATGGGACAGACCCACGTGAAGGAAGAATTGGATAGCTGAAACAAGGCTTGATCTGTTTTCATCCAACCGTTCGGAGGATTCATGTCCCAACCCACGATCCACGCCGAATTGAATTCCGAGGAATGGAAACTTATCCAGGAGCTGCGGGCCCTGCCTGAAAGCCCACTGCGCACCCGCGTCCACCAGACCTTCACCGAACTGCTCTTCTTTTTCCGCAACCCGAAGTGCCAGGGCATTGGCATCGAGGGCTTCCCCTGCGGTGAACCCAGTTCCTCCTGCGAGGATTGCCATCACATCTGGAACGCGCTGGACCGAGTGGCTGAGCGGGCTCAGAAAACCGAAACGGTCTAACTTCCGAATTTCAGCGGGTCTTCAGGCCAAAGGTGTTTGGGATAGCGGCGAGAGAGGGCTGGGCGCAGTTCCCGGTAGGTGCGCTGCCAGAAACCCGCAAGATCCGTGGTCACCTGCAAGGCACGGTTATTGGGCGCCAGCAGGTGTAGCACCAGGGGTACCCTGCCTTCTGCCAGGCTTGGCCCCACCTTCACGCCGAGAAAATCCTGGAGCCGAGATTCGATCCAAGGTGACTCGGAACCGTAGTTCACCTTCACCCGTCGTTTGCGCAACAACACGAATTCCGGGGCCCAGGCTTCCAGGAGCCGGGCCTTTTCGGAACCTAGCAGTTCCCTCAATGCCCAAGGCCAATCTACGCTTTCAAGATTTTTCAGGCTGCGGCACCCCATGCAGGCCTTGCTGACCAGTTGGATGCGCAGTTCCTCCGGAGGTCCGAGTTCCAAATCCGGACGGTACCTGGCCAAGAATGATGCGCGTGCAAGCAATTCCTCCACCCGCTCCCCGGCCCCGCCCAGCCCCTGATTCAGGGCCGCTTCGGCCAACACTTCGGCGGTACGAGGATCCATGGGGTCGGCGATCCGGCGGGTTTCTTCCAGGCAGAGATTCTCGAACCACAGGCTACTGCGGCGCTCCACGTGTCCCTTGGCCGGGTTGAAGGCCAGGCTTTCGTCCTCACGCATCTGCTCCGAGAAGGCTTCCAGCAGCCATTCGGGCTCCACCCTGGAGGCCATGCGGATCAGCACTTCGTTCCGGGCCCCACGGAGGTGCTCAGCTTCCAGGGCCAGGATCAGATCGGCCTTGCGCACTCGGCTGGCAGCATCCAGACGCGCGCCACCACCGCCCAATAGCGCAAAGGTGCCCGAGCCTCCCGCCTTGGCGAGTCGATCGGGATAGGCTGCCAGCAGGGCCCGGAGCAGCCGCTCTTCGGCATCCGCAGGCTCTTCAGCCTGAGAAACGCGATTCCGGAGCGCCTCAAAGGCCAGCCGGGCCTGGCGCAGGGCCGCACCATCCAGCCCCGCCGCCCGGATAGCCCCAGCGCTGAAATGGGCCGCCTCGGCCTCCTGGTAAGCATCCAGGCGTGCCCAGAGATCCGATTCCAGGCCATGTCCCACCGGCGCGGCGCGTGCGTCCAGGCTCGTGCGGGCCACGAGATCCCCCGTTTCCAGCAAGGCGGCGGCCAGGCGTGCCAGGTTCGGAATCTCGAGATCCTCCCCCGCGACCACCAGCCGGGCCAAGCGAGGATGCAGGGGCAGGCGGGCCATGCGCCGCCCGATGGCACCCAAACGTTCACCATCCAGTGCGCCCATGCGCGAAAGCAGTTTTTCAGCGGCCCCCAGGGCGTCCTCGGGTGGCGCCTCGAACCATTCCAAACGTCCCGGCTCGGCAATGCCCAAGCCATGCAGCGCCAGCAGCGCCTCGGCCAGATCCGAGCGCCGAAGTTCGGGGATATCGAAGGCTGCCCGGGTCTGGAAATCGGCCTCGGTGAATAGCCTCAGACACCGACCAGGCCCCTGCCGCCCGGCCCGCCCTGCCCGCTGGATGCACCGTGCTTGGCTGATGCGCTGGGTGCGCAGGCCCGAAAGCCCCGACCAGGGCGAATGCAGGGCCTCGCGTCCCAAACCAGAATCGATGACGAGGTTTACGCCATCGATGGTCACGCTGCTCTCAGCCACGTTGGTGCTGAGCAGAATTTTCGGCTGGTCCGAAGGCGCCACCGCAGCCTTCTGGGCCTCGAACGAAAGACTTCCATGGAGCGGCAGCACCCTCAGGCCATGGCGCTGGGCCAAGGGCGCCAGGCTCCGCTCACAGGCCCGGATATCCGCTGCCCCCGGCAGGAAAATCAGGGTGTGGCCGTGGTTGCCTTCCGTCAGATTCTGCTCCAAGGCAGCCACCACCTGAATGGCCAGAGGACGATCATCGGGGCGTGGCGCATGGCGCAGTTCCACGGGATGCACCCGCCCTTCGCTGTTCATGAATTCCGCGCCCAGAAAAGCCTGCACGGGCCCTGCCTCCAAGGTCGCACTCATGACAATCAAGCGCAGATCAGGCCTGCCTTCGCGCTGGAGCCGCCGCAGTAGGGTGAGCGCCAGATCGGTATGCAGATGCCGCTCGTGGAATTCGTCCAGAATGACGATGCCAATGCCGCGGAGCTGGGGGTCTTCCTGGAGGCGACGGAGCAGCAAACCTTCCGTCACAAAACGAATGCGGGTGGCCTTGGACACCTTCTGTTCAAACCGCACGGCGTAGCCCACCCGCTGGCCCAGTTCTTCGCCCAGTTCCTCCGCCACCCGTGCGGCGGCCAAGCGCGCGGCCAACCGGCGGGGCTCCAGCACCCAGCATTCGCCCGTGGCGAGCAAGCCTGCATCGAGCAGGACTCGGGGTACCCGCGTGGTTTTTCCGGCGCCCGGTTCGGCCGTCAGCACCAGGTTCCGCCCTGCGCGCAGGATCTCCACCACACGTGGCAGTTGGGAATCAATGGGAAGGGGCGTCCGCATGTACTCAGGATCCCATGCGGGCGAGAAAGGTTCCGGGGTCATCCACGGTGAGCAGCACCCGCTTTCTGGCAGGCCCAAGGCCCAGAAAACCCATGGGACGAAGGGGCTCTGTCAATTCCAAGAGGAATTCGCTCCCGCCGGAAACACCCAGATTGGCCGCATCTCCCAGAAAGGCCTTGCGCGCCGCCGGATCATCGAAGAATGGCAAGGGTTTGGGCTGACCAAGCAGCAGCCGGGGAATCCGCAGGCTGCCCAGCACGCCCCGATGCACCCACAGGGCTTCGTCGTCCAAGCGATGGGGGCGATCCCGCATGGATTGCCACAGGCCTAGAATCCAAAGCAGGCCGTAGAGATCCACCGCATGAATGGTCCAGCGAAGCCAGGGGGCCGCATGGCGCAGCACCAGATCCAACAAGAGCAGGTCGCCAATGGCCATCACGGGCAGGGCCAACAGCAGCGCGCCCAGGACACTTTCACGGTGATAGGTGAAGGCATTGGCATCCACAATCTTCCGGCCCCGACCCAGGAGCGCCCGAATGGCGCCACTCAGCACGACCAATTCCAGGGCCACGAGATGCGAAGCTCGCGGGCCCAGAAAGCTCTGAAGGCGATGGGCCAATCGCGCCTCGGGAAGGCCCTCTTGAGCTCCGGCGCGATCCTTCCACGCGCGCCAGGCCAGCCAGAGCAGACCCATTTCCAGCAGCACCGCCGTGGTGCCCTTGACCACCAAACCGCGTGGACCAACGTGCGCCAGCGAAGCCGCGCCTTCCACCAGCAACAATCCGGGCAGCGCCAAACGCCCCCAGGGCAGCAGCCCCGCTCGTGCGCGGAAGGCGTTCCGGACCAACTTCAGGGCCAGCAGCAGCAGGGCGCACGCGAAAAGTACGCGGCTTGCCCGCCCATGCCCGGCATGAAGGATGATGGCCCCCAGCGCCACAACCACAGTCCCTGCGGTCAGGGCCCGATCAAAACCAGTCGGGGCGGGTTCATTCAAGGTCATGTTCCCATTCTGACCGAGGCTATCCTGAAGCGTGGAGGTTCCCATGCCCGCCGAATTCTTCAAGGCCAGCCGTTGGACCAAGGGCAACCGGCTCTTCCCAACCGTGATTGAAGTGAATGACACCGCCGTGGTGCGGCGCAAACGCAGCTGGTTCACCAAGAACGAGATGAGCATCCATCTGCAGCGGGTGGCGAGCGTGCGCATCGAAACAGGCTTTTTCTGGTCCGATATCCTCATCGAATCCACGGGCGGTACCGATCCCATCACCAGCCATGGCCACAAGAAAAAACACGCCCTGCGCATCAAGGAACTCATCGAGGGTGCCCAGTCCCACCAGCTCAGCACCGGTGACGCCGGCCCCACCCAGGTCTGCCCCTTTTGCGCAGAAACGATTAAAGCGGCGGCCAAAGTCTGCAGATACTGCGGGCGGGATCTGCCAAGCCCAACATGAACAGGCCTCTCGTTTCTAAGTCTCGCGTATCGCATCGGGATACCGAGAGGGAAGCAGCCAAAATCTGCAGTTACTGCAGGCGTGGCCTGCCAGGTCCAACATGAAAAACACCCCTGTTTCTAAGTCTCGCGTATCGCATCGCGATACCGAGAGAGCGGCGGCCAAAGTCTGCAGATACTGCGGGCGGGACCTGCCAACGCCATGATTCGCCTGGAGTCCCAGCGGGGGCGCATCCATCTGCGGATGACGGCACTCTTCCTGGGCCGCGATCTCTGCGTAACCCTTTCGGGCGGTGATCAAGCCCATATCGGCGCGGTGGCCCTCAGTCCGGCCGGTGGTGCCCAAACCCCCGTGCTGGTCCTTCCTGGGCACCGGGAGGAAGAAGTGGCCCAAACCATTGCAACACGCCTAGCTGCGCATCAAAACGCCACGGTCTGCGTGGCCTGTGGCATCCACCTGGATGACATCCTGCCCCGTGAAATTCAGGACGTCCTGGAGATGTCCCTAGAACTCACTGGCCAGCTCTGCCAACACCTGGAAATTCAGCGATTGTAAGCATCGTCAAATTGGATAATCTGAACATAACCCTTCAGGAGATCCAATGTACGAAACCCCCGCTGCCTCCAGCCGTACCCAGGGAGCCGCCTTCCTGTTCAGCTACTTTCTCGGCATCTTCGGTGCGGACCGCTTCTACCTTGGATACACGGGTTTGGGCGTCGCCAAGCTCCTGACCTGCGGCGGATTCGGCATTTGGGCCATCGTCGACAGCGTCATGATCGGCTGCGGCATGGTGAAAGATGCGGAAGGCCTGCCCCTGCGCCGGGATGCCATCGGCACCTCGACTCGCACCCAGACCGCCACCTATCTTTTCGCGGCCTTCCTGGGTTTCGTTGGCGCTGACCGCTTCTACCTTGGCCAGACGGGCCTGGGCATCGCCAAACTGCTCACCTGCGGCGGCTGTGGCATCTGGGCCATGATCGACGTGATCCTGGCGGGCATGGGCCTGCAAAAGGATGTTGACGGGAATACGCCCCAACTTTCCTGATGTTATCGAGCCTTCAATCCGTCCGCGGCAAAGGGCTGCTGGTGTTCCTGGGAACATCCGCAGCCCTGCTGCTGTCCGTGGTGGCCTCCAGTAGCAAGGGCATGCCGGCTTGCCTCTTCAACGCCATCACGGGCATTCCCTGTGCCTCCTGCGGCATGACCCGCGCGTTTCTCGATCTGGGCCATGGTCGGTTCACCGAGGCCCTGCGCCACAACCTGGCGTCACCTCTGGTCTTTATCGCAACCTGGGCCCTCCTTGTGGCCGCCCTGGTCCAGGCCGTGCAGGGCCAGGAGCGGATCACCACCCTGTGGCACCGGGTGAAAATCATATTCCTTCCCGCGGTCTTGAGCCTACTGCTGGTGGGCTGGATCTACCGCCTTTGGCACACCTTCAAACCCTGACGTTGCGCCGCCTCCAGGAAGGTCTCAAAAATTCGACGTGCGGCGGCGCCATTCTCATCCTCGAACCCGATGAGGTTTTCGGGATGCCACTGGACACCCACCACCCATCGGCCCTCGTCCTCGGCTTCGATGGCCTCGATGAGTGGGCCCGTTTCGGAATGGTCCGTATCCAGGTGCCACGCCACAGCCTTGAAGCCTGGCGCCACCCGTTTCACGGCTTGGTGATGACGGCTGTTCACCCGAATCTCGGGGCAACCCACCATTTCCGCTAGGCGTGACAAGGGTTCCAGTTGCACGGCATGGTGCAACTCCGGCAGCGCAGAACTGCCGTGGCGGTGGCGTTCGGACTCGCAGTTGAAATGGCTGGGGATGTCCTGGATCAAGCTGCCGCCCAGGGCCACGTTGAGCATCTGCTCACCCCGGCAGATGCCCAGGATGGGCAGGCCCGCCTCCCAGGCACGCAAAATGAGCGGCCGTTCAAAGTCATCCCGGGATTCATCCGGCACCGCGGCGGGATGCAGTGTCTCCCCTTCATCCCAGCACCGGGGGTGGATATCCGCCCCCCCGCACAGGAGGAGCCCCGCCACGCCTTCCAAATCGGGGACCCCATCGCCGGGAGCCACCAAACGGAGCTCCCCCGCCCAGCCGCCCGACCTCAGGGCAGGAAGGTAATGCTTCTCCGCACCGGACTTGTCACCACAGGCAACGAGGATGCTTGACACGGTTCCCCCTCGGTTCATCATGGACACCCTACCACCCTCAGACGTCTGAGCGGTTTTCGTGCGGCGGAGAGCTCCGCCGTGAAGGAGGACGCATGTCCGGCTCCCTCAACAAGGTGATCCTCATCGGCAACCTGGGACGCGATCCCGAACTGAAGATGACCCCCAACGGCCAGGCCCTGGCCCGCTTCAGCCTGGCCACCACGGAAACGTGGAAGACGCCCCAAGGCGAGAAGAAGGAGAAGACGGAATGGCACCGCATCGTGGTGTGGGGCAAGCAGGCCGAAATTGCGGAAAAATACCTCCGCAAGGGCAAGCAGATCATGATCGAAGGCCGCATTCAGTACGGCGAATACACCGACCAGGCAGGCGTTAAGAAAGCCACCTGCGATATCCGCTGCGATAACTTCGTGATGCTCGGCAAGATTGAAGATGGCGGTGGCCGCAGCGGCGGCGGTTCCCATCGCGACGAGGGCGGCTTTGATGAGCCCATGCCCCCCGCCCCCCCCAGCGGCGGCGGTTTTGATGACGATATCCCGTTCTGATTTCTAGCCACACCATGAAAACGCCCGCCATTCGGCGGGCGTTTTCATGGAACCCAAGGAACCTACCGGTCGACCTTGATCACGATGGTCTTGGAGATGATGTCCTGGAGCCCCTTGCGGTCGGGGCGAAGGATCATCAGGTAGGGCAGCGCATAGGCAAGGAAAGCGAAGGGCAGCAACAGCAGGAAGCCCAGGGGAGAAGCACCCCGACCGCCGGTGGCGATCATGCCGCCGATGACCACGGCCGCGAGGATGAAGTAGATGACGGCGCCGATGACACCGTTCGCAAAATACCCGAGGCCGCGCAACAGCACGATGCCCCAATCCAGGGGCGCGCCAGGCGCGGCTTCCTGCACCACGCGGAGCTTCATGACCTTTTTCCCGATGGTGGCCTTGAATGTCACGATGCACCACAACTGGAAGGCCATCACCGCGAGACCAAACAGCATCCCGAGGGGGGCGATGATGCAGCCCAGGAAGGGCACGAAGCTGAGGATGAAGAAGGGCAGGTAGGCAACAAAGCCCACTAGGCCATCCACCAGGGCCGCCAACAGCCGGGTGAGGAAATCGCCTCGCTCGCCCGTGGGCTGGGCATTGTCGGGCACGGGGGGCAGGTAGGGCTGCAGGAAGGTGGGGGCCGGGTTGTCGGAAGCTGCGGCGGCGTAGGTGAAAGGCCTCGGTTCGGCCGCGCCAACGGGGTTGCGGGCGGTGTCCTGGCCGATGGGTGCCGCCACGGGTGGTGGGATCGGTGGGGGCATGGGCGCTGGTTCAGGAGTGGGTTCAGGGGCGGGAACGAAGGGCCGCCCTTCCTGCATGGCCTGGATCTTGGCCATCTCGCTGGCATCCATGCGCATGGTGCCCAAGGGATTGACGGGTTCGCCGGCCTGGACGGCCACGGTGGCCAGGGATTCTGCCGGCACCGGGTCCACAAAGGTCATCTGGATCTGGCCCACCGTAACCCGATCGCCGTTCCTCAACAGGGAGGTCTGGATGCGCGTGCCGTTCACCAGGACACCGTTGCTGCTTTGCAGGTCCTGCACCTCGAAGCCCGCCGGGGTGCGCCGGATCACCGCGTGATGGCGGCTGATGCTGGGATCCGCGAGCCGCAAGGTGTTATCCAACTCGCGCCCGATGTGGACTTCGTTGTCCACCAGTTCGAATTCACGAACTCCGGTGCTCTCCTGAACGAGTACTTTGGCCATGTCGTCCCCTGGATGTGGATGTTTCGTTGAAGTCTAGAAGCACAACTAAGGTATTTCAATTCAAAGGCCGCGCGCGTATCTTTCGAACACAATCGTTCACCAATCATTTAGAGGATCCTTGACCCCGAAAGGATGCATGGGGCAAGCTTGCAGGACATTCCTCCCCCGGAGGCAGCATGGTTCTCTTCAACGCAGCGACCAAGGAGCTGACGGCCAAGATCGTCTATTACGGCCCTGGGCTCTGCGGCAAGACCACGAACCTACAGTTCATCTACGATTCCCTGCCCCACGACGGCCGGGGCAAGATGCTATCCCTGGCCACCCAGACCGACCGCACCCTCTTCTTCGATTTCCTGCCCATCGAATTGGGCACCATTCGGGGCATGAAAACCCGCATCCAGCTCTATACGGTGCCGGGCCAGGTCTTCTACGACGCCACCCGCAAGCTGGTGCTGCGCGGCGCCGATGGGGTGGTGTTCGTGGCCGATTCCCAGGAACACGCCCTGGAAGGCAACCGCGATAGCTTCCAGAACCTCATCGATAACCTGAAGGAACAGGGCGCTGACCTCGAAAAAATGCCCCACGTGATCCAGTGGAACAAGCGGGACACGCCCAGCGCCCTGCCCTTGGACGTGCTGGAACGGGAAGTCAACCGCTTCCAGGTGCCCACCTTTGAAGCCAGCGCCATTCGCGGCGATGGCGTGCGGGACACCCTCACCGGCATCGCCCGGCAGGTCCTCAAGCATCTCTCCGATAAGTACGGCGGCGCCGTGGAAGCGTCCGAAATCCTGGCGCCCCCGCCCGTTGCCCCTGCCCCGGAGCCCCCAGGCGCCAAGTCCCATCCCCTGGAGGTGGAGGAACTGAGCTCAGGCGAGATCCTCGATGATCTTGACGAGATCGAAGATCTGCCCACCACCGAACCCGTGGGTAATCCCCCAGAAAAGGAACCCGTGGAACACCTGTCCACCCATCACAGCGTGGTGGAAGTGCCCGTGGTGCTGGATCGCAGCCTCTTCAGCGGCGACGGCCCCGTGGAGATCAAATTGAAGCTCTACCTCAAGTAGGCTGCGGACGACAGACTGCGGACTGCGACGTCTTCGGCGATACTGGAAGCTTCACGCTGTGAGGTTTCATGAGTCGTCCTGTCGTCACCCGCTTTGCCCCTTCCCCCACCGGCATGCTGCATATCGGCGGCGTGCGAACGGCCCTCTTCTGCTGGCTCTTCGCCCGCAAGCACAAGGGCACCTTCATCCTGCGCATCGAGGACACCGATCTTTCCCGCAGCACGGACGACAACATCCGCATCATCGAGGAAGGCATGGCCTGGTGCGGCCTGGACTGGGATGAAGGCCCGGTGCCGGGTGACCCCAGCCGCTGGATCGGTGCCCACGGCCCCTATCGCCAGATGCAGCGCATGGAATCCCACTACAAGCCCGCCGTGGACAAGCTGATCGCCGCAGGCCAGGCCTACCGCTGCCGCTGCGCCAAGGAAGACCTGGACGCCCGGCGCGCCGCCGTGGAAGCCAAGGGCGTGCCCTTCCAATACAATCGCGGGCTGGATAAGGGCAATGGCTGCCGCCACAAGAACCATGACGCCAGTGAGCCCTTTGCCGTGCGCCTCGCCATGCCCGAAGGCACGGAGCCCTGGCTCGAAGATGGCGCCATCGTGTGGACCGATCTCATCAAGGGGCGCCTGGCCTTCCCAGCCGAAAGCATGGACGACTGGATCATCGCCCGCACCGCCGAAACCTGCGAGATCGGTGTGCCCACCTACAATTTCTGCGTGGTGGTGGACGACACCGGCATGAACGTATCCCACGTGCTCCGGGGCGATGATCACGTGTCCAACACCCCCAAGCAGATCGCGCTTTACCACGCCATGGGCTATGAGCAACCCGAGTTCGGCCACGTGCCCATGATCCTGGGCAAGGATGGCGCCAAGCTCAGCAAACGCCACGGCGCCACCAGCATCACCGAATACCAGGAGATGGGCTTTTTGCCCGCCGCCGTGCGCCTAGCTCTGGCGCGGCTGTCCTGGACGCCCAAGGTGGATGGCCAGGCCCCGGAAACAGCGGAGGAAGAACTGCTCACCGATGCCCAGATGATCGAACTCTTTGATCTCAAGGACATCCAGAAGAGCCCCGCCCGCTTCGACATGGACAAGCTCAGCTGGATGAACCAGAAGCTCGTGCAGCGCGCCACCTGGCAGGAACTTGAGCCCCACCTTGCCCACTTCATGCCCGCCGCCTGGACCACCAAGGATGACGAGTGGAAGCGCATCGCCATTCAGGCTACCCAGAAAGGCAAGAGCCTGAAGGAAATGGGCGAATCCCTGGCCTTCTGCTGGGAACGCCCCACGGAATTTGACGAAAGGGCCGTGGAAAAATTCATGACCGAGCCCGTCAAACCCGCCCTACGCGCCGTTGCCGAGCAAAAGGATTACGCCCACGATGCCCTGCAGGCCGCCTTCAACGGAATCCTGGAAGCCCACAACCTCAAACTGAAGGATCTGGCCCAAGCCCTGCGCGTGGTCCTCTGCGGCAAACCCGTAAGCCCGCCGATTTTCGACACAATGTATTTGCTGGGGCGAGAGGAAGTGTTGGCGCGGTTGGAACGGTGGATCTGAGGAAAGGATTTCTTCCGTCCATTGACCAGTGCACCCATAAGTGACAGCATTTCGCAACCAACTACACCCATATCGGAGGCATCTATGAAGAAGACTGCCATTGCCATGCTCCTCGTTGCCGCGCCCTTGGCGGCCCAGGATTTTGAAGTTGGGGTCTTCCTTGGGCAGCAATCCTACAAGGACGTCACCATCGCTGGCAATGAGGCCAAACCTGCCAGTAAGACGGTGGCGGGCATGCGGTTCGGCTATTCCGTGGTGGACCTTGGACCGGCCCTCTTCCAGCTCACCGCCGGGTACCAGCCCAAGTTCAAGACTGATGTCGAGGTGAACGGCGCGAACTCGGGAAACACCTTCACCCACGAGCACCTGAGCGTGGGTGCTATGTTCAACTTCAAGGCCTATGTGGCCGTGGGCGCGGGTGTCGAGTACCGGTTCGAGAAACTAGGTGGCGAAGCCCCTGGGGATCCTACCGTTTCCACCACCTACGGCCGCCCCTGGGCCCGCGCCAATGTGGGCTTTGCCTTCCCAACACCGCTCGTGAAGCCTTTTATGGGCCTGGAAGTGGCGGTGCCCTTGGTCAGCAAGAGCCTCAGTGATAGCGAATACCTAGCAAGCACCCTCGGAGACGGCAAGGACGCCCTCAAAACCCACGCCCCCAAGCTTCAGATTGGTCTCTACGCCGGTCTTCGGTTCTAGGGCTCTGACCTTTACCAATTGAACGCGGGCTCGTCCTTTCGACGAGCCCGCGTTCAATTGATTGTTCTATAGGCCAGGCGTGCACTGGGATTTCTTACCGATCCTCGGAGTCTGACAACGTGCTTGCCCCTTCCTGAACGCCAACCGCGCTGGCCCCACCGCATGACCTTCCCGGAACTGCTTCAGCCGCGACTCATACAGTGGATTTAAAAACAAATTGGCGTTGAAAATCTGTGGGAAAGGGATTTCCTAACAATTAGGCAGCTAATCAAGCGTTAAGATGATGCACTTTAATATTGAAGGAATTTTTTAAAATTTAAATCAAACTATTTGCTTCAAGCTCAAATATCAATGTACTTGCAAAGTTATATACAATATCACCTCTAAACGTCAAGATAGTTCTTCCCGTATCTCGAATCGTTAACTCACCACTCTCCCAAATCGAAGAATTATTTTCTTTATTTAAAAATACCACCTTAATAACAGACATTATCCGGTCCGTGCCATAATCCCTGCATTCTATCTCGTTAATTTTCATTATAAATTTCGAAGTGCTGGTTGGTGATTTATTTATTGCTTCATCTCCTAAGGGATTTTGGCCCACCACAAGGACAGATGTCTTAATTTGTTTATTTAAAAAACGTTCCTTAATTGAGGATTGAATGTTGCTAAAAAATGGTAAATAATTTTTTTGATTTGACTCGAGAATAATTTCAATATCTGCAATATTTTGTTTTTCTGTTTTGGTGATATCCATTTGAACCATAGGATTTTCTAAAAGAGAAATACTATTTTTTAATTCATACATCTTTGCATAATCAATAGGCTTTTTCCCTTTCAAGTCTGCCGACAACGGATCAGCCTTATACTTTAACAATAATTTGATGGACTCTTCTTCATCATGATATGCCGCCATACCTAAGGCTGTGGCTCCAGGCGGCATACCTCCGCATTCTTTTTTTGATTGAATGTTTGGATTTGCACCTTTGACAAGCAGCCATTTGACAATGTCAGGCTGCTTGTAATAAACGGCCCAAATCAGGGGCGTGCAGCCCCATTTGTCAAGATCATCGATTTTTTCTCCATTGGCCACCCAGGACAAAATAGCTGTTTTATCTCCATCGATGACGGCCTTCGAAAGGTTGGTTCCTGCTTTGAGCGCGAAACAACCGCACAAGCACAACGAAAAAAGGAGCCTAAATGGCTGTCGCACGTCTTACTCCCAAGAAATTGATTCCCAGAGGTTGAAGCAACGAAATGGCTATGTTGAAGTTCACCCAGTTTACTACCAATTCAAAAGCCCTGTTTTACTTGGCCTCGTAGAAAAATCCCCTGGATTCACCAACACCACAATGTATTCCCAAATAATCGCCATCGATTTCCAGTTTCAACCGATCGGGTGATCCTCCCGGAACTGCTTCAGCCGCGCTTCCAGCAGGGGGAATTCCTCGCGTTTGATCAATGAGGTGCAGGCCCGCAACCCTTCCGTGTGCTCGCTGCCAGTGATGCCCAGGGTGATAGCGCTGATGCCGTAATGGAACAGCTCGGAAAGCAGTTGGCCGCCGCCCATGCCGGGGTAGGCAAGGGTGAAGTAGAAACCGTCAGCGATAGGTTCGTCCAGATCCTTGTCGTAGACGATGGTGAAGCCGTTTTCGGTGAAGAGCCGCTTCATCACCTTGGCCTTCTCGCCGTATTCCTTGGCAATCTGAACGAAGTCGATCTCACCGTTGTTCACCGCCTTCAGAATGGCAGCCAAGGCGTACTGGGCGGAATGGCTGGTGCCAGAACTGATGCCGTAGATCGCACCAAAAATCAGGGAATGGCCCAACTGATCAGAGCTGAAGAATCGCAGCAGGTCGGGGCTGCGCATATCCCACACCTTGTCGGAAACCACCATCATGCCGATGCGCTCGCCCGCATAACTAAAGGCCTTGGAACTGGAGATCAGCAGGATGTAGTTGTCGGTGTACTTGGCCACGGTGGGCTGGAAGGGCGCCTGGCCGGGCTTGGCGTAATCCTGGCGGAAATCCATGGCGAAGTAGGCCAGATCCTCGATGACAATCACGTTGTACTGGGTGGCCAGCTCACCGATGGTGCGCAGTTCCTCATCCGTGAAGCAGATCCAGCTGGGGTTGTTGGGGCTGGAATAGAGGATGGACGAGACTTTGCCTGTCTTGAGGTAGGACTCCAGCTTGGGGCGCAGTTTCTCGCCGCGGTGTTCATAGACATCAAAGGACATGTAGCCATGGCCCAGCAGCTTGCACTGCTGCTTCTGCACGGGGAAGCCGGGATCCAGATACAGCGTGCCTTCCCGATCCGCCCACATGCGGTTGACGGTCATGAAGGCTGCCATGCCGCCCATCATGGAACCCACGGTAGGCACGCAATGTTCAGGCGTGACATCCACATCCAGGAACAGTTTCACGAACCGGGAGATTTCATTTTTCAGGGCGGGAATGCCCTGGATATCGGGGTAGATGGCCGCAACGCCATCCTTCAGGGCCTGGATCTGGGCATCCACGCCCACCTGCAGGGCGGGCAGGCCCGGAATGCCCATTTCCATACGAATGAATTTCTGGCCCGTGTCCCCTTCGATCAGATCCACGATCTTTTTGATCTCGCGGATGGAAGCTTTGCCCAGGTCCGTGAGGCCCAGTTCGCGGGTGCGGCGGCTCACCACGTCGGCGTCGATGGGGGTAGGTCGGGAGGCCATGGGATACTCCATGAAGCAGTGCCTGGGAAGATGCAAGGGGCGGGAATGCACCCCATGAATGGCTGTCAAGATAACCCGCCCGGGGTGTGGGCTAGGTCACATACCTCGGGCTCGCGCTATGCTGGAGCCATGGCGACCCTTTTGGCCCAGAGCCCTTTCCCGTTCCCTCCAAGCGAGGCGGATAGGCCTGGTCGCCGGTAGCTCGGCCACACACCTTTCCCACCCCCGGCTTTCCAACCGGGGGTTTTTTGTTTGGAGCCAGCATGTCCTTACCTACCAAGCTCGCCGTGATCGGTTTCGGCACCATGGGCCAGGCCATCTGTCACGGCCTGGTGGAAACCGGTGGCCTGCCTCCGGAACAGATACTGGCTGCAGACCGTCACCCCACCGCCCTCCGCAGCCAAGCCGCGGCCTTGGGCATCACCCTCACCGATGCCGCCACCGCCGCCCGCACCTCCCAGGTGGTTTTGCTGTGCGTCAAACCCCGGGAGCTGGGCGAACTGCTGGAGGGTCTCCAACAAGCAGGTGCCCTGGATCACCAACCCCTGGTCATTTCCATCGCCGCAGGCGTTGGCTTGGCCTTTCTGGAAAGCCATGTGCCCGCCGGAACCCCCGTGGTGCGGGCCATGCCCAACACCCCCTGCGCCGTGCGCTGCGGCATGACGGTGCTATCCCCGGGCAATGCCGCCCAGGAGAGCCACCTGGCGCAAGCCCGCAGGTACTTCGAGCCCCTGGGGCGCGTGATGGAACTGGAAGAAAAGCACATGGACGCCGTGACTGGCCTCAGCGCCTCTGGCCCCGCCTTCATCTTCGTGATCCTGGAAGCCCTCGCCGAAGGCGGCGTGCAGTGCGGCCTGCCCCGGGCCGTGGCCATCGAATTGGCCTCCCAGATGACCCTGGGCGCCGCAACCATGGTGCTGCAAACCGGCAAACACCCCGCCGCCCTCAAGGACGAAGTGACCACCCCCGCCGGCTGCACCATCGCTGGGCTCCTGGCCCTGGAAGATGGCCGCATCCGCTCCGTGGTGGCCCGTGGCATCGAACGGGCCACCCAGGTGGCGGCGGGATTGGGCTAAGTTGGCGCCACGCTGCGCCGCATCCCTGCTAGTACTTATTACTTGGCCTTTTCTGGAAGCCCCATGACCCTCGAATCCCCCGCCCCCGAAACCAAAAGCCTTCACTTCATTGAAGAGATCATGGAGGCCGATCTGGCCTCGCAGAAGCATGCGGGGCGGATCATGACGCGCTTTCCGCCAGAGCCCAACGGCTACCTGCACATCGGCCACGCGAAAAGCATTTGCATCAATTTCGGGCTGGCCAAGAAATACGGCGGGCAGACCAACCTGCGTTTCGATGACACCAATCCCGTGAAGGAAGACATCGAGTACGTGGATTCCATCCGGGAGGATGTGCACTGGCTGGGCTTTGGCTGGGCCAACGAATTCTATGCATCGGACTATTTCCAGTTCCTGTACGACTATGCGGAGTATCTGATTCAGCAGGGCAAGGCCTACGTGTGTGATCTCTCAGACGAGGCCATCAAGGAATACCGGGGGAATTTCTACACCCCGGGGAAGGAGAGCCCCTTCCGCAACCGCAGTGCCGAGGAGAATCTGGATCTGTTCCGCCGCATGCGGGCCGGGGAGTTTGCCGATGGCTCACGCACCCTGCGAGCCAAGATTGATGTGCAATCCCCCAACATGAATTTGCGCGATCCGCTCATGTACCGCATCAAGCGCGCCCATCATCACCGCACTGGCGACGCCTGGCTGATCTATCCGATGTACGACTACGCCCACGGAGTCTGTGACGCCATCGAAACCATTACCCATAGCATCTGCACCTTGGAATTCGAAGACCACCGCCCGCTCTACGACTGGTTCCTGGAACAGGATGTGGAAGGGAAATTCTTCAAGCGCCCCCTGCCCCGCCAGATCGAATTCGCCCGCCTCAACCTTACCCACACGGTGATGAGCAAACGCCGCCTGCTGCAGCTGGTGCAGGAAAACCAGGTGCGCGGCTGGGATGATCCCCGCATGCCCACCATTTGTGGGCTGCGCCGCCGGGGCTATACACCCGAAGCCGTGCGCGCCTTCGCCGAGCATGTGGGCGTGGCCAAGCGCGACATGGTGGCCGATGTGGAACTGCTCGAGCACTGCATCCGCCAGGATCTGGAACTGCACGCTCCCCGCGCCATGGCGGTCCTGCACCCACTCAAGCTCGTGATCACCAATATGTCGAAGACCGAAGGTTTCGAAGTGGAACTGCCCCGGCATCCTGAGCTGCCGGACTTGGGCACCCGCACGATTCCCTTCTCCAACGAACTCTGGATCGACCAGGATGATTTCCGGGAAGAAGCCCCCAAGAAGTGGTTCCGCCTCGCCCCCGGGGCCGAGGTGCGACTGCGTGGCGCGGCCCTCGTCACTTGCCAGGAAATCATCAAGGATGCCAACGGTACCGTGGTGGAACTGCGCTGCACCTGGGACCCGGCCTCCAAGGGCGGCAATGCCCCGGACGGCCGCAAGGTGAAGGGCACCATCCATTGGGTGAGCGCCCAACACGCCATCGATGGCGAAGTGCGCCTCTACGAACAGCTCTTCCTGGCCAACGATCCTATGGACGTGCCCGAGGGCCAAGACTGGCACCAGGGTATCAATGCCCAGAGCCTGGAAATCATCACCGCCAAGCTCGAGCCCAGCCTGGCCCAGGCCAAACCCGGCGAACGCTTCCAGTTCGAACGCACCGGTTATTTCGCGGTGGATCTGGATTCGGCTCCGGGTGCGCTGGTGTTCAATCGGACCGTGGGCCTGAAGGATAGTTGGGCCAAGATCGAAGCCAAGGGCTAAGACAATCCCAACCCAGAAAGGGACTGGATGCAACACGAAGTGATCGTCATTGGTGGAGGCATCGCAGGGCTGCAGTGCGCCCGCGAGCTTCACCAAGCCGGTCGCCAAGTACTGGTGCTGGAGCGCGCCCGGGGCGTGGGAGGGCGCTTGGCCACCCGACGCTACGAGGGCCAGCCCATCGATTTCGGTCCGATGTTTCTCCATGGGCATCACCCCGCGTTTCTCGCAGCCCTTCGCAGCACCGAAGGCGTGATCTTTCCTTCGACTTGGCCTCGCCACATCCAGGGGCATGGGCAGCCCTGCCAGCCCAATGCCTTCGAGGGAGATGAGCGCCGGGCCATTTTCTCAGCGGGATTGAATGCCTTTGCCAAGCATCTGGCCACAGGCCTGACGATCCAGTTGGGCACCAGTGTCAAGCGCATCACCCTCGACGCTGCGGGATTTACCCTCGAAACCAAAACCGGCGAAACCTTCCAGTGCCGGGAGTTGGTGGTGGCCCTGGCCCTGGAACAAGCCCTTGCCCTTTTGGCAACTCTGCCGACCCAGCCTGAATTGACCAGCATTCAGGCCCTTCTGGGCATGTTCGCCAGCGTACCCTCCCTGACGCTGCTCGCTGCCTATCCACCCCAGACCACAGCGCCAGAGTGGGATCTGCTGTATCCCGACCAGTCCGACAGCCTGCAGTTGATTGCCCAGGATTCCAGAAAGCGCCAGCACCCCAACTTCCTCACCCTGGTGATCCAGGCCAAGCCCGGCTGGTCGGCCCAACGACTGGATCTTCCACCCGAAGTCTGGTCAGCCGAACTTCTGCGGTTGGCCGCCGAACAGGCGGGTGAATGGGTCCTGGAACCGCTGTGGACGGCTGCCCATCGCTGGCGCTTTGCCCGGGTGGACCGCGGCAATGAACTTGCGCGGCCGATCCTCGCCACCCTTAAACACGGCCCGCGGCTCGGCCTCGCGGGGGATGTTTTTTCGCCCGGCGGCGGCGTTCAAGCCGCCTGGCTTTCGGGCTCGGCCCTGGCCCAACGAATGCTGAACGAGGTACGCCTGTGACCATGGATTCCCGCCTGCAAGAACTTGTTGAACGCGATCGCTCCCACGAATGCCCTGGATTTGGCCAGGATCATGTGTGTGTCCGCATCGTCGCCGTGGCCAAACTGCCCAGCCGCTTTGGCGATTTCCGCATCGTGGCCTTCTGGAACAACCGCGATCAGAAGGATCACATTGCCATCGTCCACGGCGATGTGGTGGGCGCCGAAGACGTGCCCATCCGCATGCACTCCGAATGCCTCACGGGCGATGTAATCGGCTCCCTGCGCTGCGATTGCCGGGATCAATTGGAGACGGCCCTTCAAAAAATCGGTCAGATGGAGCGTGGTGTGGTGCTCTACCTGCGCCAGGAGGGCCGAGGCATCGGTCTCGCCAACAAGATCCGCGCCTACGCCCTGCAAGACCAGGGTATGGATACGGTGGAGGCCAATCTGGCCCTGGGTTTCCGGGATGACGAACGCGACTACGCCGTGGCGGCCCACATGCTGCAAAGCCTGGGTATTTCCTCGGTCCAGCTCATGACCAACAACCCCGAAAAGGTTCACCAGCTGGAACAGTACGGCGTGAAAGTCTCCCGCCGCCTGCCACACCTGCTGCCCCCCAATCCCCACAACCGCTTCTACCTGGAAACCAAGGCCAAGCGCTCGGGCCATTTCATCGACTTCACCGGCCTGCCCCGACTGCAGGAGCAGAGCGACCCCGTGATGATCGAAGGCATGCCGGAATAGCCATCGCCTTTGCTCCCAGTTACGCCCGTTTCGCCAGCATCTCCAGCGTGCTGAACAGTTTTCCAAGGAGTGGGGGTATTCCGGCTGCGCCCCGCATCCCAGCTTCCTCCGCCACTTCCAGCGCCATGCCGGGCTTGGAGTGGGCGCGCAAAGCCTGGTGGATAACGGTGGCCATATCCGCGCCGGGAGGCGAGGTGACCCGCGGCTTGGCGATAGATACCCTCGAAACCGGAGCGCCAGAGAAAATGTTCCAGATCGCGGTCGGCCAGAACGGTGAGGTGCCTGGCTTCGGACCTTCGATGCAGCATGCGTCGGGCCTTGGCCGCGTAGTGTTTCCCGGCATCATCGCCATCCGCAATCAAGTGCCAGGGAATGCCGAAACGATCCGCAAACGCCACCAGCGGCGCCAGGCCCGCCTGGGCGAAGGGCACACAATGAATCCCTTCCAACGGAAAGCTGAGGCCCCAGACCCGCGCCAATTCAGGCAGCAGCCAGGATTCCGTTTCGCCTTCCACCAGCAGCCAGACCCGGGCAAACAAGGCATCGGCGTTGTGGGTGCGCACATGAAAGGCCACCCTGCGAGCCTCGGTGTGGCTCACGGGCGGGCCCTCGGGATCGGGAAACACCGCCGTATCATTGCTGCGCCGCACCAAGCGCCGCAAGGAACGCGTGGGGACCCCCGCCATCAGGGAACTGTTCGCGGTGGTTACAAGTTTTTGCACGGGTAGTTGAGAGACCAGGTTCCAGGCGGTGGCCAACTGAATGGGATGCAGATGGGTTTCTGGATCCTCCAGCAGCAGGATGGGCTGGGCACCGGCGGTGCGAGGTGCTTCGGCCTCCGCCTGAAGCATGGCGCCCATCAGCGCCAGCAGCGCCACCTGCCGCATGCCCGCTCCCGCGTGCTGGGCCAAATCCGCCAAGGAGCGACCATCCTGCAGCGCAAGGGGCATTTCCGCAATATCCGTGGCCCTGCGCAGCCCGGCATTACCCATGGGGCGAATAGCCTGAAACAGTTCGGGGCGGCGCTCCGCCACCCGCTTCAGGGCCTGCAAACCCCGAGCGAGTTCACCGGGATGCACCTGGTGGGGCACGGAGAGCAGGCGTTCAAACACACGCCCCACGGCCCGTTCCGGATCCTCATGCATTTCCAGATCCGGTGCCAGGGCTGGGGCCAACATGCCATCGGCCAGGCGTAATTCGTGAAAGACATACAAGGGGTGGCCCCGGAGCACGAGATCGGCCAGCGGATTGGCAACGTCCTCAGCAAGCGGAATTTCGCGCCCTTTGGGGTCCAAAAAGACCCGATGGACCCTGGCTCGCCCTCGATCCAGGCGTCGCCCAGCCCATTGCAGGGCCAGATGAAAACCACCCGTGATATCGCGCCAACCAACGGATTCCAGTTCCACCGGAGGTTCACCGCGAAACCCAAGTGTGATGCTCATGCGCTTGGCGATGGTAGTGCGATCGTTGGCCAGGCGATGGAAATCCGCCTCAGTAAGGGGGCGAGAGCCCAGCGTACTTTGCAGGGCTTCCACCAGACTGGTTTTGCCCCAGGCATTTTCGCCAAACAGCACCGTGGCATCGGCCTCTAAATCCAGGCGAAGCCGCGCGATGCCACGAAAGTTTACGATCTCCAGATGTTCCAGATGCATGGGTTGAGAATGGCAGGGTGAGGAAAAGGAGGCTAGGCTTCCCCTGTGGGCCAAGCCACACCGCAAGCCTTCTCGACCCTGTGCCCTGGAACCCCCTATGAGTGATGAAACCCCCCACAAACGCAGGGTCCGCTACAAGGGCACCCATCCTCGGCAATACCGGGAAAAGTACAAGGAATTGGACCCCCAGATTCACGCCGCGGAGCTTGCCAAGGTCATGGAGCGGGGTCACACCCCGGCGGGCATGCACCGGCCCATCTGTGTGCAGGAAATTCTCGACATTCTGAATCCCAAACCCGGCGAAGTCGGGCTTGATGCAACGCTGGGGTTTGGTGGCCATGCGCAGGAGATTCTGGCGCGGCTCCAGCCCGGCGGGCGCCTGTTCGGCATTGATGTCGATCCCCTGGAACTGCCCCGCACGGAGGCACGGCTGAGGGCACTGGGCTTTGGCCCCGAGCAACTCTTGGTGCGGCGCATGAATTTCGCGGGACTGCCCAACCTGCTGCCCGAGGTTGGCAGCGAACTGGATTTCGTGCTGGCGGATCTCGGTGTCTCTTCCATGCAGATCGATAATCCCGCCCGGGGTTTCACCTTCAAAGCCGAAGGCCCCCTGGATCTGCGCCTCAACCCTCAACGGGGTCAGCCCGCCTCCGCACTGCTGCGGAAACTATCCGAACCGGAATTGGCAGAACTCTTGTTCACCAACTCGGACGAGCCCCAGGCGGACATCATTGCCCAGGCCCTGCACGGCCAACCCATCGCCACCACCACGCAGCTTGCCAATTTGGTGCGCCGGGCCTTGAAGGATGTCTTTCACGAAGATGACCGCCAGCAGGAAGTTCGTAAATGTCTGCAGCGCACCTTTCAGGCCCTACGCATCGCCGTGAACGATGAATTCGGCGTGCTGGATCAGTTCCTGGCGTTGCTGCCCCGCTGCCTCAAGCCCGGCGCCCGGGTGGCGATCCTCACCTTCCATTCCGGTGAAGATCGCCGGGTGAAAAAGGCGTTCCAGGCTGGTCAGCGTGAAGGCCTCTATGCCCGCATTGCCGAAGAGCCCATCCGCCCAGGGGCCGAGGAGCGGCGCGCCAACCCACGGTCCGCTTCAGCCAAATTGAGGTGGGCGGTAAAGGGCTGATTCCAAATCAGCATCTGCACACCGATCATGGAAGCCACAGGTCCGCAGCGACTGAATTTCCGACTCACCTGCTGCTGTTGGTGCTTATCCCCGCCGATATTTTCGCTTACGCACCGGTGCGGGGGCAGGCCCTTCCATCCATTGCTTGATGCGCTGGGCATCGCCCAGGCGGGTGTATTTGCCCCAGGAGTCCAGAAGTACGATCAACACAGGCCGTTCCGCGACCCGGGCCTGCATGACAAGGCATTTCCCCGCCTCCTCGATGTAACCGGTCTTGGAGAGGCCGATGTTCCAGCGGTGGCCACGCACCAGGGCATTGGTGTTGATGAACGACAAGGGCCGACGTCCGGAGTGGATGGTGGCCTCATCCCGGGTGCTGAAATCGCGGATCTTGGGATAGTGATGGGCCGCGTTCACCAGCTTGGCCAAATCCCGGGCCGAGGCCACGTTGCCGCCCGAAAGACCGGCAGGATCCTCGAAGCGGGATTCCGATAGTCCAAGCGTCTTCGCTTTGGTGTTCATGGCCGCCACAAAGGCATCCAGACCGCCGGGATAGGTGCGCCCCAAGGCATGGGCCGCCCGATTTTCAGAAGCCATTAGGGCCAGCAGCAGTGCTTCCCCGCGGGTGAGGCGGGTATTCACAGGCAGCCGGGAACGGCTATGACGCAGCAAATCCAAATCCTCCGACCCGATGACGATGGGCTCGTTCAAGTCCAGCCCCGCATCAAGCACCACCATGGCGGTCATGAGCTTGGTGATGGAGGCGATGGGCATCACGGCCCCGGATTGCTTTTCCACCAGGAATTCACCGGTGCGCTGGTCCTGCACGAGCGCCACGGAGGAACGAAGGTGCAGCTTACTTATGGAGCGCAGATTTGTGGTGGCGCGGAGTTCCGGCCTTCCCCACGAGGAGAAGTCCCAGGATGATGATGCCCCGCTGCCATGCCGCCATGCTTCCTCCATCGACCGCAGCCGGAAATCCCATTACAGCCTAGTTGAGGACGGGAGATCAAATCCGTAGTGCAAGGCTCCCACGCAGAGAATCCGCGCGGGAGCTTGGTTCAACCACGGTTCTTTACTCAGCCACCCTCACAGTCACAGGGTTTGACTGGGAAGCTCGGGGTATGGCCTCCGCCTTTTCTTTCACGACCTGCCACCGCCGCACACCCATCAAAGCCTTGATGGGCATCAAGGCGACGAATATTCCCCAAGAACCGGGGTCCCGGGACTGATTCTCCGTTCAAGCCCCAGCATTGCTTGGATAGGCACCTTGCCCCTGCTACCTTTCTCAGGTCGGGTTCTGCCCTGGAACCCCCGTCCGGATCTGCCGATGGACTATCTTTCCGCCTTACTACACATCACACCTGCAACCCTCTGGATGGCCGTGAAGGTCCTGCTGGTCTTTGCGGGTCCGCTCACCATCGCCGCGCTCATGACCTGGGTCGAACGCCGGGGCAGCGCCATGATCCAGGATCGCATCGGACCCAACCGTGCCGCCCTGTTCGGCAAGTGGCGCCTCCTGGGCCTGCCACAGCTGGTGGCCGATGGCATCAAGTCCTTCCTGAAGGAGGATCTGGTGCCGCCCCACGCCAACAAGATCCTGTTCTGGCTGGCGCCCATCCTGGCCTTTCTGCCTGCGGCGCTCGGTTTTGCGGTCATTCCCTTCGGGCAAAGCTTTCAGTCCGGCGGCCACACCTATCATCTGAGCCTGCTGGATCCTGGCAACGGCATGGGCATGTTGTATCCCATGGCCATCGGCGCCACTGCAGTCTATGGCGTGCTGGTGGCGGCCTGGAGCAGCAACAACAAATGGGCCATCCTCGGCGGCATGCGGGCCAGCGCCCAGATGGTGAGCTACGAACTCGGCATGAGCCTGGCGGTGATCGCCATCTTCATGACCACCGGCGGCTACGACCCCCATGAGATCATCGCCGCCCAGAATGGCCTGTGGAATGTGGTGCCCCATTTCTTCGGCTTCCTGGTGTTCTTCACCTGCATGTTTGCCGAAACCAACCGCCTGCCCTTCGATTTTGCCGAGGGCGAATCTGAAATCGTGGCGGGCTACCTGACTGAATTTGGTTCCATGAAATTTGCCCTGATCTACCTGGGCGAATACATCCACTTGGTCACCGCCTCTGCGTTGATCGTCACCTTGTACTTCGGGGGCTGGCGCGTGCCCTTCGTGGCCAATCCAGGCGTGCTCCTTTCCGTGGCGGCCTTCCTTGGCAAGACATTGTTCTTCTGCTGGGTGTTCGTCTGGGTGCGCTGGACGCTGCCCCGCTTCCGGTACGACCAGCTGATGAAACTGGGGTGGAAAGTGATGCTCCCCCTTTCTCTCCTGAATTTCCTTTTCCACGCCTTCCTGATGTATCGCCGGGGTTGATCCATGGCCGTTGTCGTCAAGCAGGTCGAGCTTTCCTGGCTGGACCGCACCTATTTCTGGCCCATCCTCAAGGGGATGGTCATCACCATGCGCCACTTTCTGCGCCAGATCTTCACGCGCACCAAGAACCGCTACACCGTGCAATACCCGGACATGAAGCGAGAGATGCCCGAGGGCTACCGTGGACTGCATGAGCTGAAGCGGTTCGAGGATGGTTCTATCAAATGCGTGGCCTGCTTCATGTGTGCCGAAGCCTGCCCGGCCCGCTGCATCACGATCCGCGCCGAAGAATATTCCGATCTGAATCTGACCCAGGGCTTTGAAGAGAAGCGCCCCGCCATCTTCAAGATCGACATGCTGCGATGCATCTACTGCGGCTATTGCGAAGAAGCCTGCCCCAAGGATGCCATTTGGCTGCGCAAGGATTACGAATTGGCCGCCTATGACCGCCTGTCCATGCAGTTTGGCAAATGGGATTTGATGAACACCTACGCGGAAACAGACCAGAAGGCGCGGATTACCAGCGACCCCACTCCCGCCACTGGCCGCTCTGCTCAGGAGGGCCCATGTTCCTGATCTTCGCCCTCATCACCCTGCTGGGCGCCCTGATGATGTTCCGCATGAAGAACCTGATTATGGCGGGCCTTAGCCTGGTGCTCAGTTTCATCGGCGTGGCGGGCCTGTTCCTGCTCCTGGGCAACCCTGTCGCGGCGGCCCTGCAGGTCATCGTCTATTCCGGCGCCATCGTCGTGCTGGTGCTCTTCGTGATCATGCTGCTGGCCAGTCACGAGGAGGAGGCCCCCGAAAAGCCCCGTGGCATTCAGCGCTGGGGCTCAGCGGTATTACTTTCGGTGCTTGGCACGGGAGCATTCTGGCTCGTGAAAAGTTCCAAGGCTCTGGCCCTGGCGACCGCACCAACTGTGGAGCCCATGAACCTGCACCGCCTGGGCACCTATCTTTTCCGCGAGCACCTGATGGGTTTCGAAATCGCAGGCCTCCTGCTGCTTGCCGCCATGATCGGCGCCGTGAGCCTTGTGAAGCGGGAGTTGTGACATGAGCCAAGCCTTTCTTAGCGGCAATCTCCAGGCTTACATCCTGGTTTCCCTGCTCCTGTTTGTCATCGGCCTGGCCACGGTGCTCCTCCGGCGCAGTCTGCTCATGCAGTTCATGGGTGTGGAATTGATGCTGAACGCGGCCAACGTGGCACTGCTGGCCTTCGCCCGCTTCCGGGGCGGCGACGTGCAGGGCACGGCCTTCTACCTTTTCATCATCGCCGTGGCGGCCTGCGAAGCCGCCGTGGGACTCGCGATTGTGGTGGCGCTCTTTAGGCACAAGCAGACCACCGATTCCGACCGCGCCGACACGTTGAGGCAGTGAGGCCCTGATGCACAAGTTCTTCTGGCTCATCCCGATTCTCCCCTTGCTGGGCTCAGCCCTCATCGGCCTGTTCGGCAAAAAGGCCGGCAAACCGGCGGTCTCCGCTCTGGCGGTGGGCACCGTGGCTGGCTCCTTCGCGCTGGCATTGTTCGCCTTCTTCGCCATGAAGGCCGCACCGGGTTCGCGCATCGAGATCAACTATTTCGAATGGATGGCCGTGGACACGCTCAAGGTGCCCATGGGACTGGTATTCGATCCCCTTTCCTGCATCATGGCCCTGATGGTTTCGGGCATCGGCGCCCTCATCCACCTCTATTCCGTGGGCTACATGTGGGAAGAGGAAGGCTTCGCCCGCTACTTCGCCTACCTGAACCTCTTCGTGTTCTTCATGCTGACCCTGGTGCTGGGCTCCAGTCTGCCGCTGCTCTTCGTGGGCTGGGAGGGCGTGGGACTCTGCAGCTACCTGCTGATCGGCTACTACTTCGAAACGGATTACGCCCCCGCGGCGGGCCTCAAGGCTTTCCTCACCAATCGCGTGGGCGATCTGGGCATGGTCATCGGCATGATGGCGCTCTTCGCGCATTTCGGCACCTTGACCGTGGGTGAGCTGCTCACGCGCTCAGGTCACCTGAGCCCCGAGCTTGGCTTCGGCGTGATCACCTTCGCCACCATGATGATGTTCGTGGGCGCCACCGGCAAAAGCGCCCAGTTGCCGTTGTATGTGTGGCTGCCCGATGCCATGGCGGGCCCCACACCCGTGAGCGCTCTCATCCATGCGGCCACGATGGTAACGGCAGGCATTTTCCTGGTATGTCGGCTAGCGCCCCTCTACCAGTTGGCACCCATCACCCTCACCACCATCGCCTGGGTGGGCGCGGCCACAGCCCTGTTCGCAGCCACCATCGGTCTTTGCCAACGCGACATCAAGAAGGTGCTGGCCTATTCCACCGTCAGCCAGTTGGGCTACATGTTCCTGGGCCTGGGGGCGGCAGGTTTTGCGGCAGGCTTCTTTCACGTGTTCACCCACGCCTGGTTCAAGGCCCTGCTCTTCCTCGGTGCGGGTAGTGTGATCCACGCCATGCACCACGAGCAGGATCTCTTCAAGATGGGGGGTCTGAAGAACAAGCTGCCGATCACATTCTGGACCATGCTCATCGCCACCTTCGCAATCATGGGTTTCCCAGGCTTCTCGGGCTTTTTCAGCAAGGATGAAATCCTTTACCTGGCCTATCTCAAGAGCCCTGTGCTCTGGGCCATGGGTCTGATCGGTGCCTGCTTCACCAGCTTCTACATGTGGCGCCTGATGGCCCTCACCTTCTGGGGCGAACCCCGGGATCACCACGCTTACGAGCACGCCCACGAAAGTCCCTGGACCATGGCCGCGCCCCTTGCGGTGCTCGCGGCAGGCAGCCTCTTTGCGGGTTGGTGGGGCGTCCCCGAAGCCTTCGGTGGACATTTCGCCGTGGGCAAATTCCTGGCACCCAGCCTCACCTTTGGCCAAACCCATGCGGCTCACGGACACCACGAAGGGCCCGCCATTCTGCTGGCCCTGATTTCCACCAGCCTGGCCATCGCCGCTGGGTTATGGGGCTTCTTCAGCTACCGGAACGGCATTGCCGTGGCCGAAGCCAGAGGCGCCAAATGGCCCATTCTGCATCGGATTCTCTTCAACAAATACTATGTGGATGAAGGCCTGGAAAAGGTTGTGCTTGGCCCCACCCGGGGGCTCGGCAACATCCTTTGGAAGGTTTTTGATGTGATCATCATCGATGGCATCGGTGTGAATCTGCCCGGCGCCCTGGCGCGCATCAGCGGGGATTTCATCGCGTTCTTCCAGACCGGGCGAGTTCGCAACTACGCCTTGGCCATGACCATCGGGGCGCTTGCGCTCCTGTGGATTTTTCTGAAGTAGGAGACGGACGTGCTGACGAACTGGATCAACACCCACCTCCTGAGCATCCTGGTATTCGCGCCCGTGCTGTGGGGTGCATTCCTGCTCTGCTTTCCCGAGCGGCAGGCTCCCCTTGTCAAACTCCTGGCCCTGCTTGGCGCCCTCGGTATTTTCGCGGTCGCAGTGTTCCAGATGTTCCACCTGACGCCCGATCCCACTGGGGTTTTTCTGGCGGAACACCACCCCTGGTTTTCCGTGGTGGGACTGCCCGTGGACTACCACGTGGCGCTGGATGGCCTCAACTTCTGGCTGGTGCTGCTCACGGTTTTCATCGTGCCCCTCACCCTCCTGGGCACCTGGAATAGCCTGAAACAGCGGGCAGGGGCAGCCATCGCCCTGTTCCTCATGCTGGAGGGCGCCATTCTGGGCGCCCTGCTGTCCCAGGATCTTCTGCTCTTCTACCTGTTCTGGGAGGCGATGCTGCCGCCCATGTACTTCCTCATCGGCATCTGGGGTGGGGCGGACCGCAAATACGCCGCCAACAAGTTCCTGCTCTTCACCCTGGCCGGATCGCTGTTGTGGCTGGTGGCCCTGCTCTACATCGCCTCCAAGGCGGGCAGCTTTGCACCTGTGTTGATGACCCAGGCGGCACTCGCCCTTCCCTTCAAGACCCAGTGCACCCTGTTCCTCGCCTTTGCCTTGGCCTTCGCCATCAAGGTGCCCCTCTTCCCCTTGCATACCTGGTTGCCCGACGCCCACACCGAAGCTCCGACCGCAGGTTCCGTGATTCTGGCGGGCGTGCTACTGAAGCTCGGCGGGTACGGCTTGCTGCGCTTTGCGGTCCCGATCTTTCCAGCCGCTGCCCTCCATTACGCGCAGCCCTTGGCCATCCTCTCGGTGATCGCCATCGTCTACGGAGCCCTGGTGGCGATGGTTCAAAGCGATATCAAAAAGCTCGTGGCCTACAGTTCAGTTAGCCACATGGGCTTTGTGGTGCTGGGCGTGGCCAGCATGACGGTGGTTGGCACCCAGGGCGCCATCTTCCAGATGCTCAACCACGGGATCAGCACCGGTGCGCTCTTCCTGTTGGTGGGCATGCTCTACGATCGCGCCCACACCCGCCAGATCGCCGATTTTGGAGGTGTGGCCAAGCGGATGCCCATCTTCACCTTCTTCTTCCTGGTGGTAACCCTCTCGAGCATCGGCCTGCCCCTCACCAATGGGTTTGTGGGCGAATTTCTGATTCTCAATGGCACCTACACCAGCGGCTTCGGCTGGGGCCGAGCCATCGCCATCGTCGCTACCCTGGGCGTGCTGCTGGGTGCGGTCTACCTGCTCTGGATGGTGAAACGCGTGTTCTGGGGACCCGAAAATCCCCGCGAAGACAGCGGCACCGCCCACCTTCATTCGGATCTCAACGCACGCGAAATCGCCGTGATGATTCCCATCGTGGTGCTGATTTTCTGGATGGGGCTCCACCACCGCACCTTTACGGCCCACTCCGAAGCCCCCGTGATCAAGCTGCTTTCGGAGGCCAAAGCACCGGCTGCACGACCTGCACCCTTGGCACACGCGCCTGAAGCCGCACCCCATCGCCAACCTGAGGAGGCTCACTGATGCTGACCACCAGTGAACTCGCCGTCATACTGCCCCTGGCCATTCCGGCGGCGGCGGCCTGCCTGCTGCCCATCGCGAGCCTGGACCGTGACCAGGAAACCGTGAAATGGATCCGCGGCAGCATGTTTGCCATCGCCCTGTTCGCCCTGGCAGGAAGTTTCCTCTATGTCACCCGCCTTTGGGGCACCCGCATGCAGCCCTCTTTCGGGCAAGTGCACCTGGATTTCCTGGCCCAACTCGCGGCGATTTTCATTCTGGTTACCGCCGCCCTGGCCGTGCTTCAGCTCTGGGATCACCTGCACCAAGAAGGCTGGGTTAAGGGTGAAACCCTGTCCCTGCTGATGTTCAGCGTCACAGGCATGCTGGTGTTCACGGCCACCACCAACCTGATTGTGATTTTCCTGGGATTGGAACTCCTGTCCGTGCCGCTCTATGCGCTCACCGCCACCGTTCGCCAGCGGGCCGATGCCCTGGAAGGTGGCATGAAGTATTTCATTACCGGTGCGGTGGCCTCCGCCTGTTTCCTGATGGGCAGCGTGCTGCTCTATGGCATGACCGGCAGTTTCGAAATCATCGAGATCGGTCGCAAACTTTCGACGCACCCGGATACCCTCGCCCTGGCCGGAGCGGCCCTGGTTCTGGTGGGTTTCCTCTTCAAAGTGAGCGGCGTGCCCTTCCATCAGTGGACGCCGGATGCCTACGAGGCATCGCCCCATCCCATTGCGGGCTTCATGTCCGTGGCCACCAAGGGTGCCGCCTTCATTGTGTTGCTGCGCATGTTCCCCGCCGGACTCTCGGCCAGCCCCGACATGGCCCTCAAATTCAAGGCCGCCCTGGCGATCGCCGCGGCCCTCACCATGATCGTGGGCAATCTCACGGCCCTGGCCCAAAGCAGCGTCAAGCGGATGCTGGCCTATTCCAGCATCAGCCACGCAGGCTACCTGCTGCTCGGGCTGGTGGCGGGCACCCAGGACGCCTACGTTGGGATGCTCTACTACCTGTTCGCCTACATGGCCATGAACATGGGAGCCTTTGGCCTGCTGACCGCCCTTGGCCTGGTGGGTGATCGGTGTGGTTTCGAGCACCTGCGCGGCCTGGGCTGGAAGCGGCCTGGACTCGGGATTGCCGCCACCCTCTGCATGTTCTCCCTCGCAGGGATTCCACCCACGGGTGGCTTCTACGGCAAATACATGATCTTCAAGGAACTCATCCAGACCGGCCATGTGGGCCTCGCCGTGCTGGGCGTTCTGGCCAGCCTTGTGTCCGTGTATTTCTACCTGCGGGTAGTGGTGGCCCTTTTCCTGGAAAAACCCACTGAAGCCGCCGAGCGGGAAGCCGCTGAGCGCCCCGAGGTGGTGGCACCCTACGCCGGCGCCACGGTACTGGTTTGCGGGTTCCTCGTGGTGGCCATCGGTTTTGCGCAAACCCTCATGGTGGACGGCTTCGCCCTGCGCGCCATCAAGGACTCGCTGCATTTCATGCCCTGAATTCAGCCGTTCGGGGCCAGACCTCTCGATCCGTGTGGTCCCTTGAACCATCGTATGGCAAGGTAGAAAGCGTACGGTTGTTCTTTGGACGTTGAGGTGGGCTCATGAAACGCAATCTTTGGATCGGCATCGGAACCCTGAGCGTTCTGCTCGTGGGTGGAGTGGCGGTGATCGCCTTCAAACCCAAAAGCGAAATCAAATGGCGCCAGGCCAAGATCGAGCGCGGCAATCTCGTCCAGCGCATCAATGCGACGGGCACCATCAACGCCCTGATCTCGGTGCCGGTGGGCACCCAGGTATCGGGTGTGGTAACGGGCCTTTACGCCGATTACAACAGCCTCGTGAAGAAGGGCCAAGTCATTGCCCGCATCGACCCTACCGTCTGGGAAACACAGTTAAAGGATGCCCAGGCCAGCATGCAGCGCGCCCAGGCGACCTACGACAATGCCAAGTCGGAATACGAGCGGAACAAGCGGCTCGCGGCCCAGAAACTGGTTTCCGACCAGGATCTGGATGCCAAGGATACGGCCATGAAGACCGCCGCTGGCAATCTGGAATCGGCCAAGGCCTCGGTCATTCGCGCCCAGATCAACCTGGGCTACTGCACCATTACGGCCCCCGTGGATGGCGTCGTGGTGAGCCGTGTGGTGGACGTGGGGCAGACCGTGGCCGCCAGTTTCAGCACACCCAACCTGTTCACCATCGCCCAGGATCTTTCGAAGATGAAGGTGGAGGCCTCCATCGACGAAGCGGATATTGGCCTCGTGAAAGCCGGACAGAAGGCCTTCTTCACCGTGGATAGTTTCCCCGACAAGCAGTTCGTGGGCTCGGTCAGCGAAGTGCGTCTGGAACCCGTGGTGAACCAGAATGTCGTGACCTACAAGGTCGTCATGGAAGTAACCAACGAATCTCGCAATCCCGATGCCCGGGCGGGCCAGGAGAAATCTCCCGAACGTGGACGGGCCCATGGGTCGGACAACAAACAGGGCGCCCCGGATTTCGAAGCCATGTGGGAGCGGATGAAGGGCAAACTGCCCCCCGAAGTTACCAAAGAGGCTTTCATCAAGCGCGCCAAAGAGCGCATGGCCGCTGCCAGCCAGCCCACTGCACCCAGCGCACTCGCCGCAGGTGGCGCGACTTCTGGCACGGCCCGCTACATCCAACCCGGCAGCCCGGTTTATCGCGGGGATCTTTCCCTGCTGCCGGGCATGACGGCCAATGTCAGCATTGTCACCAATCGCAAAGAGGATGTACTGAAGGTCGCCAGCGTGGCGCTGCGCTTTAACCCCGCAGCCTTCATGAAGGATCAGGCTCCCTCTAAACCCGAAGCCAAACCCACCGCAGGCGCTGCCGGTGGCGGCCAACGGCAAGGCGGTGGGTTACCTGCGCGCGGCATGGTGGCACGGCGCGAAGACAAAGTTTGGATTCTGGAAAATGGCAAGCCGAAAGCCTTCCCGATCAAAGTCGGCATCAGCGATGGGCAGTACACCGAAGTCATGGGCGAGAACCTCACCGAAGGCATGATCGTGCTCACTGGGGTGGATGACACCAAGAAGGCGGCAGTCGCCGCCACGCCCATCGGCGGACCCCAGGGCCCAGGTGGACGGCGCTAAGTCCCCGCATCCACGCGGTCCGGAGGCACCATGGCATATTTCGAATTTATCAAACTTGCACTTTTTGCTATCACCCGCAACAAGACCCGGGCTTTCTTGACTATGCTCGGCATCATCATTGGCGTTGGTTCCGTCATCGCGATGATCGGCATCGGCGAAGGCTCCAAGCGGGCCTCCGTGGCGCTCATCGAGAACATGGGCTCCAACATGCTCATGATCTTCAACGGTGGCGGCGGCAAATCCAACATGGGGCCCATGGGCATGGGCAGCATCGAGGTGCTGCGGGATGACGATGCACAACTGATCATGAACGAGCTGTCCAAGACCAGCGTGGTGGCCGCCACGCCCGCCGTGCGCACCAATCGTCCCGTGGTGTTCCAGAACAACAACTACCTCACCCAGATTTCCGGCGCAGGGCCCGAGTTCGGCCAGATTCGTGGATGGGAAGTGGCCAAGGGGCGCTTCTTTACCGACAGCGAGGTCAAGGGGCAGGCCAAGGTTTGCGTGCTGGGCCAATCCGTGGTGGACAACATCTTTCCCAACGGCGAAGAGCCCGTGGGTCAGACCATCCGCATCGGCAAGATGCCCTTTGAAGTGGTCGGCGTACTCGAGAAAAAGGGCGCGGGTCTCATGGGCGACCAGGATGATTTGATCGTTGCGCCTTACACCACGGTGATGCGCAAGGTCATGGGCCGGGACCGCATCCAGCAGATTCTGGTGAGTGCCCAGGAGGGCAAGGGCGACCAGGCGGAAGCCGAAATCACCGCCCTGCTGCGCCAGCGCCTTCGCCTATCGCCCAAGGACGAAAACCCCTTCCAGTTCCGCAAGCAGGATGACTGGATCAAGATGCAGGAGCAGCAGGCGGGCGTGCTGACGGCCTTCCTGGCCATGGCCGCGAGCATCTCGCTGGTGGTGGGCGGCATCGGCATTTCCAACATCATGCTGGTGAGCGTCACCGAACGCACCCGTGAAATCGGCGTCCGCCGTGCTCTGGGAGCCACCAAAAAGAGCGTGCTGTGGCAGTTCCTCACGGAAGCCATCGTCCTGTCCTTCCTGGGCGGTCTCATGGGCATCGCGCTGGCCGTACTGACCATCACCATGTTGGCCAATTTCTCCACCATTCCCGCAGTCACGGAGAGCTGGGCGGTATTCCTGGGCCTGGGCTTCAGCGGCATCGTCGGTGTGCTGGCCGGATTTCTCCCCGCCTTGAAGGCCGCCAAACTGGATGTAATTGACGCGCTGCGCTACGAATAACCTGCACGCTATGCTGAAGAGCCCCGGTTCGCCGGGGCTCTTCCGTTCAAGGAACCCGCATGAGCCGAACTCACGATCCATATGAAGCCCTGCGCAACCCTGAATTCCGGCGCTTCATGGTGGCGATGCTGGCGGTCTTCCTGGGCGCCTTGATCCAAAGCACCGTGCTGGGTTGGCAGGTCTACTCGATCACCAAGGATCCGATGGCCCTCGGCTATGTGGGGCTGGCCGAGTTCCTTCCCTTCGTGCTCCTCACGCTTCCTGGCGGGTGGCTGGCGGACCAGATGGACCGCCGCACGCTCAGCATCCTGAGCCACCTGGCCATCCTTGCGGGCGGCGTCTGGCTATTGCTGCTCAACCTCGGCACACCGACCTCCGTGTGGCCCTTCTACGCCGTCCAGGCCCTGGCGGGACTGGGTCGCGCCTTTTTCCGACCCACTTCGGTGGCGCTGGGTACTGAACTGGTGCCCCGGGAACATCTGCCCAATGCCGCCACCTGGCGCACCACCCTCTTCACCGTCAGTTCCGTCGCCGGGCCAGCCCTGGGTGGCCTACTGGTGGGCTTCGGTTCGCCGCGCCTCGCCTACGCCATCATGGTGGCGCTCATGTTGCTTGCCCTAATGCTCATGCTCAGCTTGAAACCGCGCCCCCGGAAGCCAAGCGGAGCCCACCTGGGTGAAGGCCTGCTGGAAGGCCTTCGCTTCGTCTTCCGCCACCAGATCATCTTGGGCGCGCTGAGCCTGGATCTTTTTGCTGTGCTTTTTGGCGGCGCCGTGGCGCTGCTGCCGGCCTTTGCGCAGGATGTGCTGCACGTCGGTGGTGCGGGCTTCGGAATCCTGCGCGCTGCACCCAGCATCGGCGCGATCTTGATGAGCTTAGCCCTGGCCCACCGGCCACCCCTGCGCCGCGCAGGCCCGACCCTCCTTTGGAGCGTGGCCTTTTTTGGTCTGACCTGGATCATCTTCGCGCTTTCGCGAAACTATGCTTTGAGCCTTCTTCTGCTGGCAGTCGGTGGCGCGCTGGACGGCATCAGCATGGTGGTGCGGGGCACCCTCACCCAGACGCTCACCCCGGGACCACTCATGGGCCGTGTTCTCGCCGTGAACTCCCTCTTCATCGGCAGCAGCAACGAACTTGGAGCATATGAGAGTGGCCTTGCCGCGAAGTACCTGGGCCTCGTCAACAGTGTGGTGCTGGGCGGAGCCATGACCTTGGCGACCGTGGGTCTCGTGGCGTGGCGGGCACCTAAACTTCGCGCCCTCCGAACCCTCAAGGACTGAGGTTCCGAAGGGCGCGCGGAAAAGCCTTCTATTACTTCAGCGCCGCCAGCGCCGCATCGTAGTTGGGCTCATTGGCAATTTCAGGCACCAGTTCGGTGTGCTTCACCTTGCCCGTTTCATCCACCACTACCACGGCGCGGGCAAGCAGGCCTTTCAGGGGGCCTTCCACCAACGTCAGGCCATAGGCCTGTCCGAACTCAGGGGCACGGAAGGTGGAAGCGGGCACCACATTGGCCAACCCTTCGGTGGTGCAGAAACGGTTCGCAGCGAAGGGCAGATCAGCGGAAATGCAGAGCACCACCGTATTGGGAGCCTCCGAGGCGCGCTTGTTGAAGGTGCGCACGCTGGTAGCGCAAGTGGGAGTGTCCAGGCTGGGGAAGATGTTCAGCACCACCTTCTTGCCCATGAAGTCCTTGAGTGTGGCTTCGCCCAAGTCGGTTTTCACGAGGTGGAAATCCGGGGCCATAGCGCCCAAGACGGGCAGTTCGCCCGCGGTGTTGAAAGGGTTGCCCTTGAGGGTAACAGTGGCCATGCAAGCTCCTTTAGTCGTTCAAGGGATTGGATGGCCCCGTTGCAACTGCTGTGACGTGAGAGATTCGGTCTCAGCGATGGGGCGGGAAACCAGCCAGCAGCCGGGGCACTTCCCGGTTCACGGCTTCTTCCGCATCCTCGGCGGTCTGGAGCCCCGTGAGCGCGCCCACCGCAGCACCGTGCCAGACAAGTTGGTTGGTCTTGAAGTCCACGATCTCCACCACGATGGTGCCCTCGGTGTAACGATGCTGTTGGCTGATCACTGTACCCGTGCGCATGCCCCAGAAAGGTCGGTATCCCCAGCCCATGCCCACATGGGTGGCAGTGCGATAGTGTCGATCCTTGAAGATGGGGTAATAGGTGACCAGGAAATCCGGTTCGGCCGCAGCTTCCACCTTGAAGCCCCGGGCAATCAATTCGCGCTCGATGGCGTTTTTCACGCGCCGCTCCATGATCTGGTTGTCAGCCTTGGCGGCCTTCTCCTTGGCGCGCTTGGGGGCGGCCATCCAGTCGAAGGTCTTATAGGAGGCGTAGTTGGCCCGGGCGTCAAAGTCGTACTTGATCTGGGCGCGGCTGCACCCCGCCAAAAGCAGGAATCCAAGGGCGGCAAGACAGGGTTTCCAGACATTCATGGGGGCCTCCGCCAATCGTGTTCCCATTATGGACCCCCCCAGCAAGGCAAGGGTTGAATCAGCCCAGCGATTCCACCCGACCTTCGCGCCAAACCATGAACGCGCCGTCGTGGGCCCAGGGCAGCGCAACGCCGTTGCCTTCCACTTCCTGGGTATGGAAATGACCGGTCAGGAACACGGATTCCGGATATTCGGCAGCAGCGGCCCGAAAGGCCTCCCTTGGAAAGGTCAGCTTGTAGGCCCGGTTGGTGGTGCGCATGCCGCGCTCAAGACGGGCGGCGAGGGTTGACGCCAATCGCCCAGGCAGCACCCGCGCCATCGACCACAGAAAGCCGCTGCGGGAAACCAGGCACCACAATCGGTACTGGTGATCCTTTGCATTCAGAAGATCGCCATGCTCCCAGGCCAGGTGTTCGGCAGGAAGCGCACCACCGATGCCTTCGCCCAGCAGGGAAAATTGACGACCCAAGCCATCGAGGAAGAATTCCCGGTTGCCCATCCACAGGCCCACCCAGCGACCGGCGGCACGGCGCTCCTGCACCCACCAGAGAAAGGATTTCTGGGCCGGGGTTTCCATGCCGGGTATGCCCACCCACACATCGAACACATCCCCCAGAAATAGCCAGTCGGCCTCGGGATGGGCGAGGGTAGCCTCCCGCAGGCCCGTCAGTTCCTCGCCCCAATGGGGGTCCGCCACCAGAATCAGTGGCCTCGCGGAATCCGGACGTTCCCTCACACCCCGCCACCAGCCAAAGGATTCCAGGCGTCGGCTCCAAAGAAAGGGGAGGCTGGTGAGGGCTAGCCCAACAACGGCCCCCATAGAATCCGCCACCCAATCCCCAAATTCGCAGGCCCGCCCCGGCACAAAGCGCTGGTGCCATTCATCGGTGGCGCCAAAAAACACTACACAGAGGAAAATGAACACATGGCGTCGATAGACCGGCAGGTCATGGTGGGTCCACCGCAGGGTCCATTCCAGGCAGACGGCCAGGACGCCAAAGGCCATGAAGTGTGCGAGTTTATCCAAGGGCGGCGGCAGGCTGACGCCCATGGGCAGCGAAGGCTGATGACTCAGCCAAATGATGGTGGCCGCGACGGCCAATGGCAGGATCCAGATTCCCTTGCGCAGCATCCTTCCATCCAACCATGGAAGCGGGATCTTTGGGATAGGATCTAGATGGAGACCCACCATGGCTTCATCCGGAAAAATGTCTCTCGATCAGGCGATCCTCCGGGTGATCGCCAGCCACGATGTGCCCGACCAGGCGACCCTCTTGGGCCTATTGGCCCAGGAGCATTTCAACCTCACCCAGGGCACCCTTTCGCGGCGCCTCGCCAAGCTTTCAGTCCAGAAACGCGAAGGCCACTACCAGCGCGTGATCCCTCAGGATCATCCCTTGCCGCCGTCACCCTTATCGAATCGCCCCCCAATCTGCTGGTGCTGCAAACCGGCCCCGGCCTGGGCATGGCCCTGGCGATCCGCGTGGACCGCAGTTCCGCCCCCGGCGTAGCTGGAACGCTGGCCGGAGAGGACACCCTGTTCGTGGCCGTCGACAAAAACTCCACCCTGGCCGAAGTCCGCGCCCAGTTGGAGCGAATTCTCGGCGCCCCGCAATAACGTGCGAGAGAATCGAACAGGCTGGTTTGGCCTGCATGGCCTATCGGCCGTTTGTGGATAGAGGGGGAAGGCGGGAGGTGAAGGGTTTAGGGTAACGTTGAGTGTGTACAACACCAGCAGGGCATCGCCGTGGGACCAGGGTTCCATGCGGGCGATGGACTCAATGTTTATGATTTCACTGCGATGAACCCGGACAAAGATCCCCTGATCCAGGCGGGGCTCGAGGGCTTTCAAGACCTGACTGAGGAGGTGCTGAGCACCCTCGGTGTACACCCGAATGCATTTGTCCTCCGCGCTGAGTTGGCTGACCCGATCCAGGCGCAGGGGCAGCCAATGATCGCCTGTTGGTGAAGACTGGCGATCCAGAGGCTTTGGCCCCTGGCGGGTAGTTCCCAGCAGGGTTTCCAGTGCCCCCAGGTTCGGGGTTCTTGAAGCGAGACCCTCGGCGGCTCGGTCTAGGGCCTTTGTGAGGCTGGGGCCAGCATAGGGTTTCAAAAGGTAGTCCAGGGCTGCGAACCCGAAGGCCTGCACGGCAGACTGATCGAAGGCCATGGCAAAGATCACCGCAGGCCTGGCCACAGGCTTTCCACCAGGTTGAGCGTCTCCTGGTCGTCCTTTGCTTCGCCAACCCCCACGAGGCGGGCATCCGAGGCTAGCAGCCGCCGCGCCTTGGCCCGGGCCGGAGCCTCGTCATCCACCACGAGAACCCGAACCGACAATTACCGTATTTAGGAGTTCGATGTCGGATGGCGTGTCATCCGACATCAGAATCCTGGGCCTGAAATGGGACATTCCGAATTCTCCCGCAAAAGGGATAACCCCATCGTAGTAGCCAGAGAGGTGCCCATCCGGAATCAATAGAAGTCTGTATTTTTAGGTCGCAGGCCGATCACGCCCCTCAGGCTTTCAACCCGTCTTCGGATCTCCTCCCGCCCCTACCGAAAGCGTTCCCGCATATGGTCGGGCCTCAAGCTGGAATCATCGCTGGTGGGACTCGGAATGGGCCACTGGATCTGCTATAGCCCTGGATCGTAGATGTCGTTAATTGCGACCGGCTGCAGCAAAGTGCCACCCTTCGGAGATAAATTCACGCTGCTTTCACCCAAGTTGATTCGATTTCACGTTTGGCACAGTATCTGCTCCTCCTTGTGAAACCACCACAAGGAGATGTCATGAAGTTACCAGCACTGTTCGCGTCACTACTGATGACGACGTCAATAGCCTGCCTCGCGCCAAAATTGAAAGTGGATTTTGAGACGAAACTGAACCGGTGGGTGGGACAACCTGTCACCGCGTTCATTAACGCAAATCAGCTTCCGGCTGAAACCTTAGATCGTCCGGAAGGAGGGAAGGCGTATGTTTTCGCCACCAACGTTACTCATAAAGATTCGCTTAATTATACTGAATACACCAACCTCAACACTGGTGCCCGGGTTGAACTAGGACCCGGCAGCCAACCGGTTGGGTCAGAGATTCTCAAAGCAATAGCGTCATCGTCAAAGACAGGTCTGTGGTTCTGCAGAACAACCAATATTGTCGGGTAATGCTCGAAACGAACGCCCAAGGCATCATCCTTTCCGCGCGGTACGAAGGGAACGGTTGTTGGTGAGCGGCGGTCTTTCTGAATGGAAATAAGCCTCATGCCCCGACTCGGGGCCTGAGGCTTTCCTGACAGGAATTCAAAGGTGAATCCGGACCCTCTTCACTCTGGTTTTCATAGCCCTAACAGGCTGCGTGTACAGATAATATAAATAAAAAATTTGTCGCTGAGAGCAACCTTTATCTGCAGCCATGGAGAATCAACAAGGCGCCAGGAAAGAAAATGACCTGAATTTGAGGGTCAACGTTCGAGAATTGAGGCCCATTTCTGCCTTCTGCCGCGCTAATCGTCAATGCGTGATATGAGGAGGCCCTGGGAACATGGCTCCGCAGGGGGGCCTAGAGAACGGCTGATGTCGCGGAGGACATGCCCCACCGACACCCGTTCCCCCGCGACAACGAGGACGCCAGCGTCACCAATCGGCGCGGGGCAGGCCAGTTAGGAAAAAACACCTGCTTCGAGGCTTGCGGAATGGCCTTGTTTCAATCCGAGGCTTACTCCAGGTTCACGCCCGGAGGTAGTGGCTGATCCAGGGCCCAGTGTTTACGGCAGAGCGACGTGTAGGTTTCGTTGCCGCCAATCATCACCTGGGGGCCTTCGGTAAGCACATGTCCATCCAAAATGCGGGCGTTGATGGTGGCTTTCTTGCCGCACCAGCAAATGGTCTTCAGTTCCTCGATGTCGTCAGCCAGGGCCATCAGGGCGGCGGAACCGGGAAATAGTTCGCCCCGGAAATCTGCGCGCAGGCCGTAGCACATCACGGGAATGCCCAGGAAATCCGCCACGCCGCAGAGTTCCCGCACCTGCTCACCGCTCAGGAACTGCGCCTCGTCCACCAGCACACAATCCAGTTTTTCGCCCTTCTGGAGCTTGCCTTCGACCAGGATCTGCAAGTCGGTATCAGGGTAGACAAGGGCGTCCACCTTCACTTCCAGCCCACCGATGCGGGGCCTGATCAGGTCTTCACCATCGCGATTGTCCAGGTGCGGCTTCAATAGCAGCGTTTTCTGGTGGCGCTCGTGATAGTTGTGTCGCACCTGGAGCAGCTGGGTGCTTTTCCCAGCATTCATGGCGGCGTAGCGAAAGTAGACCTTGGCCAAGGGAAACCTCAAAAGAAACGAGCGGTGATGCAGCCCATCATACGCGACCCGGTCCCTTCCCGCCTCCGCCCCGGGGGCGTTTGGGGCCGGGCGCCGACAACGGCCCCTCCGCTGCATCGACCGCATCGATCCACCCCGCTTTGGCTGCCGGAAAGGCATCCGCGTAGGGAACGTACGGCTTGATGTCCAGCACAGGGGTGCCATCCAGCAGATCCATGCCCCGCACCCGCAAGGTATGCCCCTCCACGGCCACCAGTTCCACCGCAGAGAGCCCAAGCGCATTGGGCCGATGCGGTGAGCGCGTGGCCAGCACGCCCCGTTTGACCTTGCCCCGAGGCGGCCTCACCAGCGCCTTCCAGCCCTCGCTGCGATGGAAAGCGAAGATCACCCAGATCCGCTCAAAGCCTTCCAGATCCCGCAGCACCTCCACCGGCAGGGTGGGCTCCAGATCGATAAAGGCTTCGGCCACCTGCCCGGTTTCGGTGCCCTCGATCACGGTGGCTTGATGCGGGGCATCGATTCGCTGCGCGTAGGGCGAACGCACGGTGCCGAGGGTTTGAAAGGTGAAGGTGGGCTGCGGGCTGGTCATTTGGGTCAGATTACCCGCTCCGTCCGCACAGGTCTGGTCTCCCACGTCGAAAGCGTGAATGCGATAGGCTGACATCGACCCCACCTGCTGTGAGCCTTCCATCCATGTCCTTTCCTGATCTCGCCCTCCGCCTGGATGCCGCGGCCCCCCTGCCCCTGGCCCTCCAGTTGGCTCGGCTGTTGGCCCAGGAAATCCGGGACGGGCACCTTGCTTCCGGCGAAGCCATGCCCAGTTCCCGCGCCCTGGCCGAGGCGCTGCATCTTTCCCGGCATGTGGCCATGTCCGCCCTGCGGGAATTGGAATTGGAAGGCTGGGTTGAAAGCCGCCCCGGAAGTGGGACCTATGTCTCGGTGGTACCACCTGATCAACTAGCCCCAACGTGGGGCACACCCGCAGAATCGCCCGGAATGCCCGAGACACCGGCCTTTGAACTCTCCAGCCAGCTCCGGCCCGTTTCAACCCTGGCCGCCACTCTGCTGGATCTTTCCGATGGCTTCCCCGATGCGCGCTTGGCCCCCAAGGAAGCGCTGGCCAAGGGCTATCGCCGGGCCCTTCAGCGCCACGGCAATGACCTGCTGGGCCGAGGGGAACCCCGCGGCAACCCGCTGTTGCGGGAACAGCTCGCCCTGCACCTCCGGGAGAGCCGCGGATTAAAAATCCGTGCCGAGAATCTGCTCGTGACCCGGGGCATTCCCATGGCGCTCACCCTGATCGCCTCGGCCCTCCAGGGCGATGCCGCCGTGGAAAACCCGGGCCAGCCCCTGGCCTGGGAAGCCCTGCGCGCTGCGGGGTGCCGCCTCCATCCTGTGGCCGCGGACGCACAGGGGCTTATCCCCGAAGCCTTGGAAGCCCTCCTGTCACGCCAAGCCATCGCCTTCCTCCACCTCTCGCCCCGGCGCCATTTCCCCACCACAGTGCCCCTGGCCGCAGCGCGGCGCCAGCACGTGATGGCCCTGGCCGCCCAGCATAGCTTCGCCGTGGTGGAAGATGATCCCGACGCGGAACTCTCCTGGGCCAATCCGATCCCCCTGCCCCTTGCCGCAGAGGATCCGGCAGGTCGGGTGATTCACCTGGGTTCCCTGTCCCAGATCCTGGCGTCGGGCCTGGGCCTGGGCTACCTAGTGGCGCCCAGCGCACTGGTGGATCGTCTGGCACGGGTACGCCAGCGCCTGGACCTGCAGGGGGACCATGTGCTGGAGTGGGCCGTGGCGGATCTGATCAGGGATGGGGACCTGGAGCGCCATCTGGCGCGGGCCCGAAAGATCTACCGGGAGCGCCGGGACACCTTTGCAGAGATGGCCCAAAAATGCCTGGGCATGGATTTTGAAATCACGGTTCCCGAAAGCGGGTTGGCCCTTTGGGTACAAACTCCCCGCAGGCTGGATCTGGAAAAATGGGCCACCGCCTGTCTCAGGGCAGGGATCAAAATGCATCCGGGCCGCCATTTTGAATTTCACGGGCAGCCCTTGAATGCCCTGCGGCTGGGGTATGGCCACCTGGAAGCCGAGGACATGCAGCAAGCCCTTGGTGTTCTAACCCGGGAGTTGCGGCATGGCTGAAATCCAACCAACCGGAGCTCCCCCGGAGCAAATGGGCAACTACCGCATTCTGGAACGCCTAGGCGAAGGTGGCATGGGCGTGGTGTACCTTGCCTTCGATGTGGACCTGGGCCGCCGAGTCGCGCTGAAATGGCTTCTCCAGGCCACTCCGGCCTCCATGGAGCGCCTGCGCCAGGAGGCCCATCTTCATGCTCGGGTGGAACACCCGGCCGTGTGTCGTGTCTATCAGGTGGGCGAATGGAAGGGTTGTCCCTACTTGGTAATGCAGCTCATCCAGGGGCAAACGTTGGACAAGGTGGCCCCTGCGCTGAGCCTTGCCACCAAGCTCAGGCTCATGGCCGCCTTGGCGGATGGCGTTCATGCCGCCCATCGCCAGGGGCTCATCCACCGCGATCTGAAACCGGCCAACTTCATGGTGGAACCCGATGAAGCGGGCGGGTGGCGACCCTATGTGATGGATTTCGGCCTTGCCCGGGATGAACGTTCGGGCTCCCTCACCCAAGCCGGGATGCTGCTCGGCAGCCCTTCCTACATGGCGCCGGAACAGGTCGCCGGAGGCTGGGTAGATGTCCGCACCGATGTCTACGGCCTGGGTGCCACGCTCTTTGAAATTCTCACAGGGCGTCCGCCCTTTCATGGACAGGCCACCGACATCCTGGTGCAGGTGCAAACTCAGGATCCACCGCGTCTGAGGGAACTCCAGCCAGATCTACCCAAGGACCTGGAAACCGTGCTCCAGACCTGCCTGGCCAAGGATCCTGCCCGCCGTTATCCCAGTGCCGCCGCCCTCCGCGATGATCTTCAGCGCCTACTCGATGGCGAACCGGTTCAGGCCCGCCGGGTTTCCCCACTGGAACGGCTGAGATTGTGGATTCGCCGGAACCGGATGACCAGCGCCCTGGCCGCGTTGGTGTTGCTCTCGCTGCTGACCACCGTGCTGGTCTGGGAGATTGGCCAACGGCGGGCCCAAACGCGTGCCTACTGGGCCCAGCGGTTTGGGCAGGAAGCCATGCGCATGGATAGCGTGGTGCGTTTTGGCCGGATGCTACCCGCCCATGATGTGGTCCAGGAATTCAACCAAGTGCGCCATCGCATGGCAGACGTGCGCCGCCAGATGGCTCAGGTTCCTGCCAGCCGCGGGCCGGGCCATTTCACCCTGGGCCAAGGGTTCCTATTGTTGGGTGACACGGAAGCCGGGCGCCGGGAACTGGAAACCGCCTGGCAAGTGGGGCATCGCTCCGCCGAGGTTTCCCTGGCCCTGGGCCATAGCCTGATCGACCTTTACGATCGGGAATATTCGGCCTCCCTGGGCATTCTGGACCCGGTCAAGCGATCCCAGCGCCAGGCCGAGATCCGACGAGACCTGCGGGACCGCGCCCTGGCGCACCTTCGTCGCGCTCGCCAGGAACTGGGCGCTGCCTTTTCCATGGAGGAGGAAGCCCGCCTGGCCCTGGTGGACCAGCGGTTTGATGATGCGGCGCGGCTGGCCCGGGCCGCCCATGACCTGGAGCCCTGGCGCTACGACGGCCTGTTCTACCTGGCCAAGGCCCTGGCGTTTCGTGGCCGTGAAGCCAAGGACGCGGGACATGGCGCCGAGGCAAAGGCTGATTTCGAAAAGGCCCTGGAGGTACTGGAAACCCCCGGCCGCATTGGCCCCAGTGATGATCGCATCCAGGATGTGCGCAAGTTCGTGTGGCTGGTGGGTGATTCCATGAAATTGGGCGGGTTGGATCTCCTGGCATCCCGAGAAAAAGCCCTGGCCGCCAGCGAAATCCTGCATGCCGTGAACAGTTCCCGACTGGATATGCGGAACTCCCACGCCCTGATCCTTACTGAACTCGGGAAAGCGCGAGCCCGGCAGGGCCAGGACCCCGAGCCTTACTTCCGAAGGGCGGAAGCTGTGATGAAGGCCATCCTGGAAGCGCCAGCCCAGGGCCCGGGATCGCATCCACCGGCCATCCGCACCAAGGCCCAGGAACGGTTGGCCAGCCTAGCCCACACCCGCGCCGCCCGCGCCGTGAACGCCAAACAGGATCCCCAGGTTTGGGTGGAGGAAGGCCTGCGGATCTGTGACCAGACCCTGGCCGAGGGCCATGCCCAATGGGAAACCCATCAAAACAAGGCCCTCCTCTATCTGGATCTCTCCGACTACCAGAAGGCCATGGGCCTGGAAAACTTGGAAACACTGGAGCGCTCAGGCGATGCACTGCGGGATTGCGCGAACCTCAATCCCAGCGCGGCCAGTTGGAATAACCTGGGAGAAATTCTGAATCGTCAGGCCGAGCGCCGACTGGCCCGGGGGGAAGATCTCCGGCCCGCCCTCGCCAAAGCTCGGGAAGCCCTTCAACAAGCCTCCGTGGTGCTGCCCGACCAGGCTGGAACCATGGGCATGCTGGGAGACGGCTACCTTTTGGACGCCCGCTGGACTTGGCGCAACCAACAGGATCCCAGCCCCGCGCTGGCCCAGGCCCAGGGCTTTTACGAGAAGGCCGCGGCCAAGGACGCCGAAGAGGCTGCCTTCCCCGCAGGCTTGGCGATGGTTCACGCCCTGTCTGCGGAGGTGCGCCTAGCCCGGCACGGAGAGGCCAAACCCGAGGCACGCATGGCCCTGCAGCACGGGCAAAGGGCCATGGCCCTCAAGACCGAACAAACCAAGGAAGTGCGGCAGGCCATGGCGAAGGCACGGCGGATCCTGGCTCAGCGGTAGGCCCCCAGCCGCATCAGATCCAGCACGGGCTCATCGAATTCCCTGGAAGCCCCCAGATCCACCACGAATTCCGCCACCCAGTCATTGGCTTCGTCAGGGTCCACGAGCATCTGCTGCACCAACCAGCCTTTTCCATCTTCCGTAGGCTTGACATAGGTGTGGCGCAGGTTGCGACCTTCGGGATCCAGGCGCAACTCACCGTGCCCCGCCAGGTATTCCGCCGTGAGCGCAGCTAGGCGTTCCGGCGTCCAGGATTGGCCCTCCGCATCCTGTGGCGCGCGGCGGGCCATGTCGTCCAGGAGGGTGGCTGCTGGCTCCCAGTCCCCGCTGGCAAGGTTGCGCAGGAAGGCGAAGATCCGAGCCCGGATGGCAGCGGTGAAGGCTTTGCGGTCCCGGGTGATATCGGGAAGCTCAGAGCCGGGCATGGCAAGCGTCGTTTCTTCCCGCTGGTAGTTCGGGTTCTGCATGCGCTCCCAGGCATCCAACAGACTGGAATCCACCTGGTGCAGCATGGCTGCAAGGTAGGCTTCCATCTCCCGGACCTCGTCAGATTTCACACCATCCGGCACGGTCTGGGCCAGCACCTTGAACACGCTGTTGATGTGGCGCAGCAACAGGCCTTCCGCCCGCTGTAGGTCATAGGCCCGCACGTAATCGCCAAAGCTGAGGTAGCCCTCGAACATCTCCCGCACGATGGATTTGGGGCGAATGTTCTCCTGGCCCACCCAGGGGTGCTTATCGGCGAATTCATTGAAATGCCCGTAGATGAATTCCCGCAGGGGCTTGGGGTATTCCAATTTTTCCAGTTCCGCCATGCGCTGGTCGTACTCGATGCCCGCCATCTTCATTTCGGCCACGGCGCGGCCCTTCAGACGATCCAGCTGCTTGCGCAGAATCAGTTCCGGATCTTCGAGAATGCTTTCCACCAGCGTCAGCAGGTCTAGGGCATAGGTTTCCGAGGCAGGCTCCAGCAGCGGAATCGTGTCCATCAGGAACAGCGAGAGCGTCTGGTTCATGGAAAAATCGTCCTGCAGTTCCACATTCACCCGCAGCTTGCGGCCACGTTCATCGGGTGGCACAAATTCCACGATCCGCCGCGCCAACAGAGCCTTGAAGAGCTGCCAGCCGCGCCGACGATGGGCCTCTTTCTGGCGCTCGCTTTCATGGCACTCCCGCAGGAGCTGCCGCATGGCTTGGCAACCATCAGTGGGGCGGCTCAGCACGTTCAGGAGCATGCCGTGGGATACCTGGAAGCGGGATCCCAGCCGTTCCGGTTGGGCCACGATCAGGCGCTGGAAGGTGTCCTCGTCCCAGTGCGCATAGTTGCGCTCGGGCGCCTGGCGCTTGACGAATTTCTTACCGGGCTTTTGCGCCAGCTTCATGTTTTCGATGACGTGTTCAGGGGCCTGGGCCACCACCCAGCCCAGATCATCAAAGCCCTTGCGCCCGGCCCGCCCGGCAATCTGATGGAAATCCCGGGCGCTGAGGATGCCCGTCTTCTCACCGTTGTATTTGCAGAGCTTGGTGAACAGCACCGTGCGAATGGGCACGTTGATGCCCACGCCGAGCGTGTCGGTGCCGCAGATGACCTTGAGCAGGCCCTTTTGCGCCAGGCGTTCCACCAGAATGCGGTACTTCGGCAAGAGGCCCGCGTGGTGCAACCCGATGCCCTGCTTCAGCCAGCGCTTCATGTCAGGGCCGTAGGGACTGTTGAACTTGAAGGCGTCGATCTCGGCGGCGAGTGCTGTCTTTTCTTCCCGCGAACAGACATTGAGGCTCATGAAATCCTGGGCACTGGTGGCGGCATCGGCCTGGGTGAAATGCACCACGTACACCGGCGCCTTGCCGGTTTCCACAAGCTTTTCGAGCGTTACGGGAAGGGGCGATTCCGCGTAGGAGAAACCCAGAGGTACGGGCCGATCCACGGATTTCACGGTGGCCGTGGGGCGGCCATTGAGCCGCGTCAGTTCCTTCTCGAAAAAGCTTGTGTCACCCAGGGTGGCGCTCATGAGCAGGAACCGCGTCTTCTTCAAGACCAGCAAGGGAACCTGCCACGCCACGCCCCGCTCGCGATCCGCGTAGTAATGGAATTCATCCATCACCACATCGTGGGCAAGGGTATCTTCGCCCTCCGAGAGGGCCATATTCGCCAGGATCTCCGCCGTGCAGCAGAGGATCGGTGCATCGCGGTTCACGGTGGCATCGCCGGTGCTGAGCCCGACATTTTGCGGCCCGAACTCGTGGCACAACGCCATCCATTTCTCGTTGACCAGGGCCTTGATGGGACAGGTGTAGACCGAGCGCCGCCCCTGGGCCAGGGCCTTGAAATGCAGAGCCGTGGCCACCAGGGATTTGCCCGATCCCGTTGGCGTATTCAGGATGACGTTCTTGTCTTCGAAGAGTTCCAGGATCGCCGCTTCCTGGGCCGGGTAGAGGGCGAGTTGCTTCCCTTCCACATACTCGAGAAAGCGCCCCAGCAGGGCATCGCTGCTGAAATCGTTATCCCGGGGCAGTAGATCGTAGAGGGTTGCGGCCATGCTTCCAGGTTCGCAGGAATTAGCCACGAAGACACAGGAAGGCACACGAAGAAAAGCAAACAGGCTTCATTGGCTTTGCTTCGTGTGCCTTCCTGGCTGAATTCCTACTTCTTGGCTTTGGCTTGACTGGGGTTCAGATCCCGCAGGGCCAACTGCCCCTGGCGCGCGTAGTCGATGGCTTCGCCGAGGATGCGGGCGGCTTCCTGGGGGGCGTGGAAGCCCATGGAATTTTCGGCGTTCACGAAATCCACGCGCCACTGGGCTTTGCGCTGGAATTCGAAGATGGGCATGAGCTTGGCCTCTTCCGCACCCGCCTGTTTGGCCTTGTCCAGGTCCCCGATGAGCTGCACCACGGCATCTTCGGCCCGATCCATCAGGGCCTTGGTGCGGTCCTGGATGGCCACAACACGCGCCTTGAGTTCTTCTTCAGGGAAGCGGTGGCAGGTCTGGCAGGAGCGGGAGATGTTGAGCAGCGGGCTGCGCACCTGATGGTCGCTGACCTTGATGGCGCCTTCGCGCATGTAGGGCATGTGGCAATCAGCGCAGGAAACCCCGGAGCGGGCGTGGATGCCCTGGCTCCACATCTCGAATTCGGGATGCTGGGCCTTGAGCACTTCCGCACCTGTCTTGGCGTGTTTCCAATCGAAGAAGCGATGGCCATCGGGGAACTTGTATCCATCGTAGGTGGCTTCGATCTGCTCGACCTTCAGCCCCTTGTTCCAGGGGAAGAAGAGCGTGGTCTTGGGGCCACAGTAGTACTCAACATGGCACTGCCCGCAAACCATGGAGCGCATCTCCTGCCGAGTGGCGTCCAGGTTGGGGTTGTAGGCCGCGCTGCGATCACCCTTTCGCCATTTTTCGATGGAAGGCAGGTGGGGCACAGGCTCGCCACTCTTGGCCAGGGCATCAATGCCCCGGATGAAACCGGGTTTGGTGACGCGCAGGGCCATGTTCTTGGGATCGTGGCAATCGATGCAGGCCACGGCGTGCTTCACCAGTTTGGTGGCCTCGGCGTAGGGCATTTTGCAGATGGCCTCGAAACCAGCCATGAGCTGCGCCTGGGCATTGGGGCTGGCGAAGGCCTCGTCCAAGGTGCCCGGGGCACCCTTCTGCAGACCCGCCTCCCGATAGGCCACGGTGTTGGAGGCATGGCAGTGCATGCAGGCACCGGTCTGAGGTTTGGTGGTGACGCGTTTGGTTTCGCGCTGATCCTTCAGCATGTAGGCATGACCCTGGCGCTGGTTGAAATCGATGGCAAAGGCATAGCCATCAAAGATCGACACCAGCCGAGGATCTTCCTGGATGCGGCTCTTGGGCAAGCCTTCGCTCCCGGCCCCACCATACTTGGTGCTGTACTTTTCCGCCGTGCGCAGGTAGGAATCAAACTGCCGGGGAAAGTTCTTGCCCCACTGGGCCGGGTCCACGGTCTTTTCATCGAGATCCACCAGCTTCAGGCTGGTCTGGCGGGCTTCGGCTTTCCGCGAGGAAACGCTGGTGTACAGCGCCATCACTACGATGGTCGCAATGGCTGCCGCCACTGCGATCAGGCCCATACGCACCAGAGGGCGAGAAAGGAAGGGAAGCTTGGAATCAGTCATGGGAAATCTCCTGCAGCGGAACACTCATGTTGCGAAATCGAAAACCAAGGCGTTCAGCGGGTGGGGCCATGGCCCACACCCTCATGACAGCGCACACACCCATAAAGATCGGCCTTCCGCCCGGGATCGGTGGAAACACCCAGAGTGCCGTGGGCCGTGATTTCATCCGTGATGGCCGCGTGGCAGCGAATGCAATTGGCTTCCAGCACTTCGGCATTGGCGGGCTTGATACGAATGGGTTCGGGGAAATTCATCAGGGTGAATGCTTTGGAGTGGTGATACCCATTGCTCGCCTTGACGAAAAGCTTGTGCACCACGTTGTCGTGAGGCAGATGACAGTCATTGCATACCGCCACCGCGTGATGAGATCCATGCTGCCAACCATCGAACTCTTCCCGCATCACATGGCAGTTCACACACACCGCGGGGTCGTTGGAGAGGTATGAAGTGCCATGAGCCGAGACAAAGGTGAAGAGCCCAGATCCCATGAACACACCAGCCAATACGCTGGCCAGGAGCGTCAAAAAAAGCAGGCGGCGGGTTCCACTCACGACAGAGGTATCCTCATCAATTCACAACCCTCAATTTTGCGCAGAGCCCAGGGATGTGCCTTGACGCACGTCAAGGGACTGGACTTTTCTGTCCAACCTGTTGGAACCAAGCGGAATGGGAGGTTGTTCCATGACAGTCTGCACACATCTGACCGGAATGCACGTGGGCTGATGTTTTTGGCTGGGGCATAGGCCTGGGCACAGTGGGGTTGACCTGCACCGTGCGGTTCTCAGCCACACCATGGCAGCGAATGCAATTGGCCTGCACCACCTCGGCCCCGGCCCGGTGGATGCGAATCCGCGCCGGTGCCGCATTCAAGGACGTCAGGAAGAGATGGCGGAGGCCATCGGAAGCCACGGCATAGAGCCTGTGGGCTGCGGAATCGTGGGGTTCATGACAATCCGGGCAGGAGGTCACCTTGCCATGGCTGCCAGCCCGGAGCGAATCGAGTTGGGGACGCATGAGGTGGCACCCCATGCAGGCCGTGCCTGGATCGGCGGCAGTCCCGACGGCTACGATCAGGCTTGCAAAAGCCAGGGCGAACATGCGTACACGTCGTTCCACCAAGGATACTCCCCTTCAGAACGGGCCCTTTTTCAACAGTCGCGTCCCTTGAACTTCCAGAAGCCCCTGATCCTGGAAAACCCGCAGGCCGCGGGAAAGGGTTTCCGGGGTCATGCCAAGCTGGGCCGCCAGGGCTTTTTTGGTAACCGGTAGCGCGAAGGGAATCTGGTCCGTGAGGTTAGCGCGCAGCCAGGACCTCAAACGCTCCAGGCTATCGGAGCCCGAGAGTTCCTGGACCTTCTGGGTGATCTTGCGCAGCCACACGGCCTGGGCATGAATGACCGCCAGGGCCAGATCCGGATCTTCCCGCAGCGCACCCATAAAGGGAGCCTTGCCAAAGTGCACCACCCGGGAGGGCTTGATGGCCGTGGCCGTGGCGGGAAAAGCTTCACCCCCGAACATGGCGGCTTCCGCGAAGGAATTCACGGGGAGAATCACTGCCAGGGTGGGATGCGCCCCAGGCACCGTGCCGCTGCGGGTGAGCTGAATGGCACCTTCCACCAGCACAAAAAAGCCCGTGCAGGGTTCATCCTCCAGAAACAGCATTTCCCCCGCATCCAACCGCCGCGTTCCCGCCATGGCTTCCAGGCGATGACGCTGGGGTGCCTGAAGGGACGTAAAGAGGGGTGCCTGGTGCCAGGTTGGGAGGATCATCCCGCCATTCTAGCGGCATCAGCGCCGGGAGCCGACCGAGCCGCCAATCCGCTGTGCCTTGACTGCCATCAAGGCGAGCGCGTGGCAAAGGGCCAAACTTCCTTTTGAGGATGCGGTTGAGAAACCCCTCACCCCTGACCTTGCCCTTCCGGAGATTCCCATGACCACCGTGATTACCAATCTCAGTGAAACCCTTCCGATTTCCCAGGGCGCCATTGCCTCCCGGCCGCTGATCGATCTGCCCAACGATCTGAAATTGGTCTTTTTTGCCATGGACGCGGGACAGGAAATCAGCGCCCACACGACGCCCTTCCCCGCCACCGTCCTTTGTGTCGCCGGTGCCCTGGAGGTGATGGTCGACGGCCTGTGGTCAAAGTTGGCTCCGGGCGACCGCAAGGATTTGCCCAAGGGCCTGCCTCACGGTGTCAAAGCCGTCGAACCCTCCCATTGGCTGCTCACCATGCTGCGCGGCCAGAAGGGCTGAATCAGGAGGCTTCGGCCACCTTCCACTTGGATAATGGCCGAGCCGCCAGATCCCAAACCTGTAAGCCCCAGGGCAAACGCTTGGCGTTGAGCCGCTGGCGAATGACCCGACGGGCGTCATCCTCGTCCAGGGCCAACACGGGGCCGTATTCCATGAAGTAACCGGGAAGTTTGTATCCGAACGACTTGAGCATGGTCCGCTCCAGAATCGGGGGTTGGGCTCCAATTGCCCTGACCTGGAGTAGTTTCGCTTTTTATTCTTGTTTACGCAAGGGGTGGCGAAAAAAAAGTTTCTGATTGGCGAAAATCAGTTGGATGGTTTCCGCAGTCCCTTCACCAGGCCATAGGTAACCAGGGCCCCCAGGCCACCCAGGATGGGGCCGAGGATCAGGGCACCCAGGAGCCATTCCCCCAGGCGGAAGTGGATTTCCTTGACCAGGGTCTGATGGGTGAAGGTGGCCCACCAGGAGCCTCGAATCAATCGGTGGCCAACTTCAATGCAGAGAAAGGGCACAAAGGGAGCCACGCACAGGTTGCTGGCACCCGCCCCGGCTAGTTTGTTCAGGTTGAGTCGATGGCAGACGTACAGGATCGTCACCACCCCAAAGGGAATGATGGGCAGGGAACCGATGAAGATGCCCACCCAGACGGCCGCAGCGAGTTCTGCAGGCCCTGTGTGTTCCTGGCTCAACCGCTTCAGGAAACGAATGGGGTGCAGGAGACTTGGCAGGGAGCCTTCGGTTTCCTTCTCTCCAAATAGCCGCCGGTGGGGCCATGGCAACAAGGAGCGGATCACCAGCCACGTGTGCAGCACGGTCAGACGGAGGTTGTCCTTGAACCCTCGAAAGTGCGAAATACGTTCATCCCCGGGCGGGTAATAGACTGAGACGGGCGCTGAAAGAATGTTCAACCCAGCCCAGGAACCCCGCACCAGCACCTCGATCTCGAAGGTGTACCGCCGGGATAAAAAACCAGGAAGGGTCAGTAGTGCCACGGGGTACAGCCGAAACCCACTCTGGGTATCGGGCAACGTCCGCCCACATTCCAGTCGCACCCAAAAATTCGAAAAGGCCCGCCCAAATAGGCTGGAGGTGGGCACATTGTCCGTTTCCATGCGCCTGGCGCCCAGGACGATGGCCGGCCAGGCAGCGGCGCCCGCCTCCAGCAGCACATGCGCATCCGCAGGGTCATGCTGCCCGTCGGCGTCCAGGGTGATGATTGCCTCAAAGCCCAACGCCTGGGCGACGTGAGCCCCGGCCTGGAGCGCTGCGCCCTTGCCGCGATTCACGGGCAAGCGATGCCGATGAATGGGCAGGTCCATCACGGTATCCAGGCTGCCATCCGTGCTGCCGTCATCGACCACCAACACGGGAAAGCCTTCTTTGAGGCAACTTTCCACCACCGTGCGCAGGGTCTTCCCGTGGTTGAAGACCGGAATCAGAACCAGGGCGCTGGGGGTGCGCGTCAAGGGGTGCCCCGCCTGCGGGCCACAACCTCCAGCAGCATGCCACCGGAGATCACACATTTGAGAAGGTGGGATGTGATCGACACAGGTTCGAATCCAGCCTCCTTCAACATCCGCTCGAACTGGCGGCGGCTGCGAGACTTGAGCCACATGCCCTGCCGCATGGCATTGCCGATCTGGGTGAAGAGGCGGAACAGGGATGTCCGAGCTGTGATGAAGTAGACCCTGCCGCCTGGCGGCACATGCGGTGCCAACCGTTTGAGCAGCGCGGGAAGATCCTTCAGGTATTCCAGGGCCGAAAAGGCGCAAACCACGTCGTAGGGGCCTTCCAGGTTCATGGTCTCCACGTTGCCCACCCGGGACCGCACATTGGTGATGCCCTCGGCGCGGCATTTTTCGTCGAGCAGCGCCAGCATATTGGCGGAAATATCCAAAGCCTCCACGTGACCGCAATGGCGAGCGATGGTGGTGGTGAAAATGCCCGTACCTGCGCCAATCTCAAGAACCCGCCCAGCGCCTTCAAATACCTCGGGAATCCGGGCCGTGAACAGCGCCAATTCCGTGCGCCGTGAAATGGAAACCTTGGAGCAGAACTGTTCCTGGTCGTAGGTGGCAGCCAGCCCATCGTAGAAAAGCTCGGCAGCGTTCGCTCCAGCGCTGACACGTTTCTGCATGATCTCTTGTCCAATGAGCTGGGCCAAAGGGCGCACGTTCAAGCCCTGTTTTTGCAGCCCAACCAGAATCGTTTCGAATTCCGTCATCAGGTGTGCCACGTCACCCCCGGGGGGAGCCACATCGTGCAGCAGAATGATGTCGCGGGGCCTTGCCTTGGCAAGAATTTTTGCGGCCAAGTGCGCGATGCGGCGGTTGCCCATGTCCCCGGCCCGGCAGCTGAAATTGACACAGAACATGCCCGCTTCGAGCAAAATCCGCCAAAGATGCGCGTTGGTGATCCCCACCGGTGGGCGAAAGGCCAGGGGCACAACGCCGAATGCCTTCAGCAGGGCCTGGGCGGATTCCACCTCCTGCTTGAGAGCCCGTTTGCCCTTCAGCATCAGCGCCGGTGAATGACTATAGGAGTGATTGCCAAGCGTGTGACCCTTGGCGAGGATGGCACGCACGATGTCGGGATAGCGCTCCGCATTGATTCCCGTGACAAAAAAAGTGGCCTTGGCGTCGTAGCGGTCGAGCAGTTCCAACAGGCGCGGTGTAACCAATGGATCCGGTCCATCGTCGAAGGTCAGCGCCACTCCGTCCTTGCCCTTTCGGCCTCGGCTGATGATGGGCAGGTAGTAGGGAAAGCTGGGGATCAAGGACGCCAGGAAGTTCACCAGAACAAAGAGCCCCACCGGAAAAAGGGCCCACCAGGGCCCCAGGAACCAGAAAAGCACGCAGAGGTGCGCCACACCCAAAACGACAAAATGAAAGGGAGCGAGGGGAAAGATCATCGACCTGGCATCAGAAAAAAACCGTGAGTGAAAAAGTGCCCCGGAAGGAGATCCTTCCTGGGGCGAGGGATGAAGATTGATGCCAGTAATTGCGTAAAATGTCAATCCTGGCGCGCCTTGGCGAGCCTGCAAAGCCAGGTGAAATCACTGGAACCGGGTATGATCCTCGGATCACGCCTTGAGGCGTATTTATCCCCTTCGCCACCTGCGAGCGTTCATGTCCCCACGCGCATTCGAGATTCCCTTGCTTCGTGCCGCCGTCTGGTTTGAGGAAGCACCTCAGCCAGAAATGCCCATGGATTCCTTTTTTGATCCCTCCGTGGGCACCGCCGATGTGGCCTACGTTGCGCCCCTGTACCGCCGACGCTTGGGTCGCCTGGCTCGGGGCATGCTCCACTGTGCGGGTCGCATCTGTCCCGAGCCCCGGGATATGCGGGTGGTCTTCGCGTCCCGGCACGGCGAGATGGAACGCACCGTGGCGGTCCTCCGGGATCTTGCCCTGGGGGCCGAGCTTTCCCCCACGCTCTTTTCGCTTTCCGTGCACAACTCCGTGGCGGGCCTGTGGTCCATCCTCAAGGAGAATCGCGGCCCTTCGACCGCCCTGGCCGCAGGCCCGGAAACCTTTGGCTGGGGCCTGCTGGATGCGTTTGCCGCCATTGAAGAGAATCCTTCAAAACCCGTGCTGTTCGTTTTCGGGGATGACCGACTGCCCGATCTCTTCCAGCCCTATGCACCCGCAGAGGTGGTGCCCCACGCCCTGGCGCTGCTGCTGGGTGGCCCCGCCGAGCGCACCTTGACCATGACCTGGGATTCCGAAGCGGTCGGGGAACCTTCCACGGCGCCGCAATCCCTCCATTTCCTTCGAACCCTAGGTGATTCGGAGCCCCTTTCCTGGCGTGGCCGGGGCGGCACTTGGAACTGGCATGTCCGCTAGCGGCAGGATTCGCCAGGGCGGCAAGATCCTGGTCAGCGGATTTCTATTTTCGGTGCTCGGCATCGGCGGCATGCTGGTCTCAATTCTGGTCATCCCTTTCATGAAGCTGGCCCCTGGCGGACCCGCGGTGCGACAACGCCGGGGCCGACGTTTGATTCATCAGTTTTTCAGGGCCTTTGTATGGGCCCTGGAGGCCAGCGGCATCCTGCGATTGGAAGTGGAGGGCCTGCCCGAAGATCCCCGGGCCTTCGATGGCATGCTGCTGCTGCCTACCCATCCCGGCTACCTGGATGTGGTGTTGATCATTTCCCTGCTGGGCGAGGCCGCTTGCGTGGTCAAGGAACCTGTTTACGACAGCTGGTTTTTTGGCGGAGTGGTGCGGGCAGCGGGCCATGTGCCCAACCGCGATCCGGAGGGGGTCATCGCGGCGGGCGCCGAGGCCCTCGCCAAGGGCAACAGCCTGATCCTGTTCCCGGAAGGCACCCGCAGCCGCTTAGGGCTCCCTTTGAAATTTCAGCGGGGAGCGGCTCATATCGCGCTCCAAAGCCACGCTCCCATCGTGCCCCTGATCGTGACCTGCGAGCCGCCCCTGCTCGATAAAGGTGCGAAATGGTATGATGTGCCCCTTGAAACCTGCCGATACCGAGTGCGTATCCAGGCGCCGCTCACCTTGGACCTGCCGGGGATCGATCAACTGCCTGCCCATCAAGCCGCCCGCCTGCTAACCAAGGAACTGGAACAGCACTTCAACAGGGAAGTCTATGAGTCTGGAAATCACACCCCTTGAAATGAAAAAATTCATCATCGAAACCCTGGCGCTGGAAGACACCCAGCCCGAGGACATCGGTGATGACGAGCCCCTGTTCATCGAAGGCCTTGGCCTGGATTCCATCGATGGTCTTGAATTGGATATCGCGTTGCGCAAGAAGTTCCAGATCGAGGTCAGCGAAGAGAAGCCAGCCAACCGGGAGCACCTCGCCACGGTTCGTTCACTGATCGCCTTTGTTGCTGAAAAATCTCAGTCCCCCGCCTGAACCCACGGAGTTGTTCCCCATGACCATGACCAAGGCCGACATTTTCGACAAGCTCCGCACCGTGCTGGTGGATGCCTTCCAACTTGATCCGGAAAAAATCACTCTGGAGGCCCATCTTTTCGATGACCTCGATCTGGACAGCATTGATGCGGTGGAACTCGCCATCCAACTGCAGGACATCACCGGTCGTCGCGTGAAAGCCGAGGAATTCAAGGGCGTGCGCACGGTGGGCGATGTGGTCGAGACCGTTCACCAGATGCTCAAGTAGCCCTGAGCCATCGTGGGATTGGTACCGCTCGCCCACGTCCTGACTGGACCACGGGCCTCCGATGCTCCTGTGGCCATCGCCGAGGGCAAGCCGCTATCCTTTGAGTTGTTCTGCCGCAGTGCAGCGGCGGTGGCCAACCTAGTCGAAGGTTCTGGCCGCTGGCTCCTGGCCATGGAGGATGCCTGGTCCTTCAGCGTGGGGCTGTTTGGATTGCTCCAGGCGGGCTGTTCGGTGGCGATTCCACCCAACCATCTGCCCGCCACCCTGGAACGGCTGCGCCCTGACGTGGACGGCATCCTCACGGATTGCGCCGTCCCAGGCCATCGCCTGCCTGAGCCGCAGGCCTGCACCACAGATCTCGCCCCCTTGGCTGATGGCCTCGTGGCCTTCTGGACCTCTGGCAGTTCAGGTGAAGCCAAGTGCATCGAGAAGCGGCTGTCCCAACTCAACGCCGAAGTCGAGGTGCTGGAAGCCACCTTTGGCCACCGCTTCGAGGGTGGCCCGGTCCTGGGCACCGTGCCCCATCAGCACATCTACGGCTGCCTGTTCCGTATTCTCTGGCCCCTGGCGGCGGGACGCCCCTTTGTTGCCGAAGTCTGCGGTGACCCGGATCGGTTGCGCTTGCACTTGAACCGGGCTTCCGCTCCGGCTCTGGTCTCCAGCCCGGCCCTGCTGGGGCGCCTGCCCAAGTTGGTGGATCTCGATCATTTTGCCTCGGCGGCCTCGGTGATCTTTTCTTCGGGCGGCCCCCTGGCCACCGCCGATGCCCTTATCTGGCGGCAATGGATTCCCGGGGGCATCGCGGAAATCTATGGCAGCACAGAAACCGGCGGGATTGCCTGGCGGGTGCAATCGAATGATCCGAATACTTCCCATTGGACACCCTTCCCGGATGTCACGGTGGGGTTCGAGGCGGACGGCGCCCTGCGGGTGCAATCCTACCGAGTTGGCCCGGATCCACTCCGCATGGAAGACGCGGCCGAACCCTTGCCGGATGGGCGTTTCCATCTGCTGGGACGCCTGGATCGCATCGTCAAGGTGGAAGAAAAACGGGTCTCGCTCCCGGAGCTGGAAGCGGCCTTGGAGGCCCATCCCTGGGTGCACCGCGCTGCCATTGCCCGGGTGGAGGGCCCGCGTACGATCCTGGGCGCCGCCGTGGTGTTGACCCCGGGTTTGGCCCACCTTTCCCACGAAGATCGCCATCGACTGGGCCAGACCCTGCGCCGCCATCTGGCTCAGTGCTTCGAACCCGTGGCCATTCCCAAACGCTGGCGCTTTGTCGAGGAACTGCCCTACAACGAACGGGGCAAACTTACGCCCCAGGCCCTTGCCGCACTCTTTGCGGTTGAACCAGGAGTTTCATCCCCATGACTGCCACGACCGTGATGCCCATTGTGGTGCGGCGCGAATCCGGTGCCGAAGAAACCTTTGTCTTGGCCCTGGAACCAAACCATCTGGCCTTTCAGGGCCATTTCCCTGGAAACCCAATTCTGCCAGGGGTCATCCAAGTGGATTGGGCCGTGCGGCTGGGCACCGAAGCCTTCGGCCCATTGGGTGCCTTTTCCGGCATGCACAACCTCAAATTCATGGGGCTTGTTCGACCAGGTGAACCCCTGACGCTGTTTCTCACCTTTGATGCCAACGCCGGGAAACTCACCTTTCGGTACGAGGGCGAAACCGAGCGGAAATCCATGGGGACCATCCACTTCTCCCGGTAGGAACTTGCGATGGACCCCACTCTGCAAGGGCGGGATACTTTTTTGGGGGAAAACGGCTTGCCCTGTGGCACGTCCACGGGGTGCGGCAGTCGAACTCGTTTCCAGCTGAATTCCATAGACAGGTGAACCAACCATGCCCCATTCCGAACACCCCCTTCACCCCGTTTCCGAGGCACTGCAAATCGGTGGTTCCCGCCTCCGGATCGAGGACGTGGTGGACGTGGCCCTTGAAAAGCGCGCTGTCCGACTTTCCGAAGCACCCGCCTACCGAGCCCACGTGGAAGCCAGCGCGGCCTTCCTGGACGAATTGCTCGCACAGGGCGCCGAGGTGTATGGCGTGAACACCGGCTACGGCGACAACTGCACCGTTACCATTCCGCCCTCCCTGGTAAAGGAATTGCCCACGCACCTCACCCGATACCACGGCTGTGGCTTGGGCACCTTCCTGGATCGCCCCCAGGTAATAGCGGTGCTGGTGGCGCGGTTGAATTCGCTGGGCCAGGGGTTTTCCGCCGTGCGCTGGGAGTTGCTCCAGGGCCTGGCAGATCTGATCAATCACCGCATCCTGCCCCGCATTCCTTCGGAAGGTTCGGTGGGTGCAAGTGGTGATCTCACGCCCCTGTCCTACATCGGAGCCGCCCTCATCGGGGAACGGGATGTGACCTACGGGGATGAAATCGTCCCCGCCACAGAGGCCTTGGCCAAAGCTGGCTTGACGCCACTCACCCTGGCTCCCAAGGAAGGCTTGGCCATCATGAATGGCACTGCCGTGATGACCGGCCTGGCCTGCCTGGCCTTCCACCGCGCCGATTACCTGAGCCGCCTCTGCACCCGCCTGACTGCCCTGGCCGGGGTGGCCCTGCGGAGCAACCGGGACCATTTCCATCCGCGACTGTTCGAGCTGAAGCCCCACCAGGGCCAGGCGGACGTGGCGAACTGGATCTACCAGGATCTGGGGGGTGACCCCGGCTCGGAAGAACCTATCCGCCTCCAGGATCGCTATTCCATCCGGTGTGCCCCCCACGTCATCGGTGTGCTGCGTGACGCCCTGCCCTGGATCCGTCGGGACCTGGAAAACGAATTGAACAGCGCCAACGATAATCCGCTCTTCGACGGGGAAAACCGGCTGCTCCTGCATGGTGGGCATTTCTACGGTGGGCACATCGCGTTCGCCATGGATGGCCTGAAGAACACCGTGGCCAATCTGGCGGATCTCATGGACCGCCAGCTCGCCCTGCTGGTGGATATGCGCTACAACCAGGGCCTGCCACAGAACCTCTCCGGCGCCACCGGCCCCCGCGCGGCCATCAACCACGGGCTGAAGGCCGTGCAGATCGGCAGCAGCGCCTGGACCGCCGAGGCCCTCAAGCTCACGATGCCCGCCTCCGTGTTCTCCCGCTCCACCGAATGCCACAACCAGGACAAGGTGAGCATGGGCACCATCGCCACCCGGGATTGCCTGCGGGTACTGGAACTCACCGAACAGGTGGCAGCCGCCCTGCTGATGGCCACGGTTCAGGGTGTGCGGCTGCGCATGCGCGAAGGCACCCACGCCGTGGACCGCCTCTCCCCCGATGCCCGACATTTCTTTGAAACCCTCAGCGAGGCTCTCCCCTTCATCAACGAGGATTTCGCGCTGGATTCCCTGCTGCGCGATCTGGTGGCGGGAACTCAAACCCAGCGCTGGAGCCTGTACGCATGACGCCCGATCTCAGCGAAGAAGTCATCATTGAAATCCCTTTCCACGACGTGGATCTGATGGGCGTGGCCTGGCACGGCCACTACGTCAAATACCTGGAAATTGCCCGCACCGCCATGATGCGCAAGATTGGGCTGGACTATGCCCAGCTCAAGGAAGGCGGCTACATGTGGCCCGTGGTGGAGTGCCACCTGAAGTACATCAAACCCTTGTTGTACGGCATGAAGGTGCGCGTGAAAGCCACGCTGGTGGAATGCGAAAACCGCGTAAAAATCACCTACCTCATGACCGACGAGGCCACCGGTGCCCGCCTGAACAAAGCCTGGACCACCCAAGTGGCGGTGAAGGGCGACACGGGCGAACTGGAATTCACGCTTCCTCCCCATCTTTTCGCGGCGGTCCTCAAACCATGACCATGCTCAAACCCTTCCTGGTTCTTTTTTCGGCGGTTGCTCTTTTTAGTCAAGCGTCCAAACCGTCCCTGCCCGAAGTCCTCACGGCCCATCTGAAAAACACACCACGGCTCCATGTGGCCTTCACGCAAACCCGCACGCTGGCGGCCCTGTCGCGGCCCCTCAAGACCTCTGGCCGCCTGGTGCTGGCCCGGGAATACGGCGTGATCTGGCAGGTGCAGAAGCCCCTCAACCTCACCTACGTCGTGGGCCCCAAAGGCATGCTGGAGGTGGGCCCGGACGGCAAGGCCAAGCTGAAAAATGCCAAGGATGTACCCATGGTGGCCCAGATGGGGCGCATTCTTCAGGCCCTACTGCAGGGGCGCTGGAGCGCGCTGGAGGACTTCTTCACCCTGCGCGGTGAAGGCACCTCGGAGCACTGGAAAATTTTCCTGGTACCCAAGCCCCAGACCGCCGCCTTCCTGAAGGGCGTCCAGGTCAACGGCGGGAAGTTCATCGATCGCATCCATGTGGACGAGCCTTCGGGCGATGCCATGGACCTGGTCTTCGAACGGCCTCGACCCGATGAACCCCTTTCCGATGAAGAGCAGCGCCTCTTCAAATTCGAGTAGGCACCATGCGTCTTCGAGCCTGGCTTTGGGCCCTCGCGCTGGCGGGAATGACAGCCTTTACGGTTTGGCACCTGGTGGGCGGCAAGGCGATCCAGACGGATCTGCTGGATATGCTGCCGGACACCGAACGCAATCCCGTGGCCGAACAAGCGGTCAAGGCCCTCGCCAAGACCACCGGCGAGCGCGCGGTGTTCCTGGTGCGGGCCGAGACGCCTTCCGGAAGCAAGGCCGCCGCCCTCCGCCTGGCCGAAGGCATGCGTCAGTCCGGCGCCTTTGCCGATGTAACGGCCACCCTGCCCCCCATTGATCCCGCCATGGTGGGGCGCTTCTATGCACCCTATGCCTGGCGGGTGGCCCCGCCCGAGACTGGCATCGAAGCCTCCACGGAGGCGCTCCGATCGCAAATCGAGGCCCGACTGGCCTCCCCCGGAAGTTTCTCGATCGTTGGCCCGGGCCAAGACCCCCTTGGCAACCTGAACGCCTTCCTCAGCAACCTGCCCTTCCTGTCTTCTGGGGTCACCCTGGAGGATGATCTCCTGGTCATTCCCTCCGCCCAGGGACTCTATGTGATGCTCACGGGCGGCCTGCGTGGCTCGGCCTTTGATCCCGAGGTTCAGCAGCGTACCCTCGACGCCACCGTGGGGGCTGAAAAGGCCCTGAAAGCCGAATTCCCAGGGGTTGAGATCCTGCGCACCGGTGGCGTGTTCTACGCCTCGGATGCCCGGGAATCCGCCCAGAGAGAGACCAATCTCATTAGCACCTTTTCCATGGTGTGCATTTTCATACTTTTTGTGGCCGTATTCCGTTCGTTGCGCCACTTGTTGCTCGGAGCGCTGGGTATCGCGGCGGGTTTTGTGGGGGCCACGGCGGTGTGCCTGCTGATCTACGGCAAGCTCTACCTGCTGACCATCGTCTGCGGATCGAGCGTGATGGGTGTATCGGTGGATTACACGGTCCACTACTTCGCCACACACCTGGGCGCAGGGGAAGGTTGGAATCCTTTTGCAGCCCTGAAAAAGATCCTCCCTGGGCTTTGGATGGGCCTATTCACCACCCTGCTGGGCTACGCCGCCCTGCTCGTGGCGCCCTTTCCGGGCCTGCGCCAGATCGCGCTTTTTTCTATCGTCGGCCTGATTGCTTCCTTTTTCACGGTTCTGTTCATCCTGCCGGATATGCTTCCCCGGCCCATGCCTCCCCAGCCCCGGTTCATGCGGGCCCAGCGATGGATTCTGGATTGGGGCATCCGACTTTCTCAGACCCGGCGCGCCCATTTGATCATCCTCCTGCTGGTGCTGTTGACGGGGCTCTGCCTGGTGCGCCTGCGGGTGGATGATGCCGTGCAAGGGTTGATCCTCCCTTCCCGCACCTTGCGCGCCCAGGAAGCCCGCATCAGCGAGCTCACCGGCTTTTCCAACTCCGGGATTTTCTTGCTCGTGCAGGGGGCCAGTGAAGCCGAGGTGTTGACGCGGGAAGAAGCCCTTTTAGATCGGCTGAACAAGCTGCCCAAAACCAGCACGCACCAGAGTTTCCAGGCCATTTCGACCTTCGTACCCTCTCCGGCTCGCCAGCAGGAAAACCTACATCGCCATTCTGCCCTGGCCCCCTTCCTTCCTCTGGCTCTGAAAGCCGTTGGCTTCAAAGCAGAGGTTACCGCCTCGCTGATGAAGGGGCTGACGGATTCCTTGGACCGCCCGCTTTCTGTGGCCACGTGGCTTGAAACCCCCTTTGCCGCCCCTTACCGGAGGCTGTGGCTGGGGACAGCCTCCGGAGGCACCGCTTCCGTGGTCTTTCCCATGGGATCCCCCGATTCGAAGGAGCTTGAAGCTTCCGTTCAAGGTCTTCCTGGCGTCAGCCTAGTGGACAAGGCCCGTAGCGTTTCAAACCTGCTGGGCCACTACCGCCACATCGCCACGTGGTCGTTGATCGGCGCCATACTCCTGGTCTGGATCCTGCTCGCCGTGGCCTACGGACTGCGCATCGGCACGATCATCCTGCTGCCCTCGCTGGGTGGAATCCTGCTCGCCTTGGCCGGGTTGGCCCTCGCAGGAATCCCGCTTACCCTTTTCAGCACGCTGGCCCTGATCCTGGTGCTGGGGTACGGCGTGGATTACCCGATCTTCATGCGGGAAGGTGGCCACGAGGATCCCACGTATTTCATTGGCGTTCAGGTGGCGAGTCTTTGCACCCTGATCTCCTTTGGAATGCTGGCATTTAGCCACACCCCGGCTCTCCAGGGCTTCGGGCTCGCCGTGGCCCTGGGCGTGCTGGCCTCCACGCTGCTCTCAATCCTTGCCCTGGCGCCGAAACCCAAGGTCTCCGCATGAAATGGTTCTGGCTCGCTCCCCTGTTCGCGCTTGGTCTGCTGGGCTGCCGCCCTCCCGCCAACGGCCCGCTCTTTCTGGGGCGCGGGGTGCCCTTTACCCTGCGCGCCCCCGCCGATGGCCCTGTGTTTTCCACCCAGTCCGTGCGCTTCATGATGCCCGACGGCAGTGAAGAACTATTGGTCACCTCCGTGGAAAACACCTCTGAGCGCATGAGCATCGTGGCCTCCACACCCATGGGGCAGACCCTTTTCACCATCCAACTGCAGCAAGGCGCCGTCACCGTGGACAAGCGGATTCCCCTGCCCCAGATGTTTGATCCCCGGTTACTGCCCGCTTTGATCCAACTGGCCAACTGGCCCCTGGAGGATCTGCGCAAAGGACTGGATCCGGGCACCACCCTTGAGGAAACCGGGGAGCTGCGCGAGTTGCGCCGCAAGGGCCGCACCGTGCTCACCCTGCGGCGAGAAGGCCAGGCACCCAATTTCAAGACCGTGACCTTGGATCTCCCCGCTGCTTCCATCCGCGCCATCATCACCACGCTGGAAGATTGATCCCATGCAAACGCCTTTCTATCTATCCGCGCTTGGTCTGGTGAATGCCCTGGGCAAGGGCAAGGCCCAGGTGGCCCCCGCGCTCTTCCGGGGCGACACTTCGGGCCTGATCCTCGAATCGGGCTGGATTCCAGGCAAGGAGGCCCGGGTGGGTCGCGTCCAACATGCCTTGGCACCTTTGCCGCCGAGTTTCCACGTGGACGACAGTCGCAACGCCCGACTCCTGCTCGCGGCCTTGGAAGAAATCCGCGATGAGGTGGAAGCGGAACTTGGGAAGCATGGACCCAGCCGCATCGGCGTGGTGCTCGGCACCAGCACCTCGGGCATGGATTCCGGGGAGCGGGCCATGGCCCATCACTTGGAGCACCAGGCTTTCCCGGATTCCTACCACTACTTCCAGCAGGAGATTGGCCGCCCCGCGCCCTTCCTGGCGGAGTATCTGGGCCTGCGCGGCCCCGCCATCACGGTATCCACCGCCTGCACGAGCAGCGGTCGCGCCATCGCCACCGCCCGCAACCTGATCCGCCTGGGCATCTGCGATGCGGTGATCACGGGGGGCGCCGATTCCCTGTGCAAGCTCACCCTGAACGGCTTCACGGCTCTGGATGCCACGTCCGCCAGCCTCACCAACCCCATGAGCCAGCATCGCGCGGGCATCAACATCGGGGAAGGCGCGGTGCTGTTCATCCTGCGCAGAGAACCGTCCGAGGTCGCCCTGCTGGGCGTGGGCGAAACCAGCGATGCCCACCACATTTCGGCCCCGGATCCCACGGGTCAGGGAGCGGAGCGCGCCATGCGCATGGCCCTGGCCGATGCGGACCTGACGCCCGAGCGCATCGGGTATTTGAACCTGCATGCCACCGCCACGCCCCTGAACGATGAAATGGAAAGCCGGGCCGTGGCGTTGGTTTTCCCCGAGGGTGTGCCCTGCAGCGGCACCAAACCCCTCACCGGCCACACCCTGGGCGCCGCTGCGGCTACGGAACTGGCCTTCTGCTGGCTGGCCTTGCAACCCCATTGGAACCCGGACGATCTGCTGCCACCCCATTGCTGGGATGGCAACCCGGATCCCAACCTGCCGCTGCTGAATCTCGTCAAGGAAGGCCAGCATCTCGGCCATTCTCGAATGTGTCTTTCCAATGCCTTCGCCTTTGGTGGCAATAACCTGGCCTTGGTGGTGGGCTGCCCATGATCGACGCCGTGCAGAACTATGTGCCCCATCGCCCGCCCATGCTGCTGCTGGACAGCATTCAGGCAGTTTCGGAAGGCGACTGCCAGGCGGAACTGCGGGTGGACCCCAGCGCCTGGTACGCCGAAGCCGATGGCGCCATGCCCGCCTGGCTCGGGCTGGAATTGATGGCCCAGACCGCCGCTGCCCACAGCGGCTGGAAGAACCGGAACGCCCCCGCCGCCAAGGGTGGCTATCTGCTGGGCACCCGGCGCTATCTGAGTTCCCTGGATCGGTTTCCAAGCCAGGCGTTGCTTAAAGTTCATGCCCACCTGGATTACGCCGGCGTGTTTGGCCAGAGCGCCTTCGTCTGCGAGATCCGCCTGAATGAAACCGTCGTGGCCGAGGCCACCCTCCGCGTACTCGAAACGCCATGAATGCTGCCAACTCACCATCCCCACTGATCCCCGAGGATCTGGTCGTGCATCGACGGCCCATGCTCCTGCTGGACACCATCCAGGATGTATCAGAGGCGCGGTGCATCGCGCGCGTAGAGGTGGACCCCGGGGCCTGGTACGCCGACGCGCAGGGCGCCATGCCGGGCTGGTTCGGAATCGAACTGATGGCCCAGACCGTATCGGCCTACAGCGGCTACCAAAAGCGCCTCCAGGGCCAGGAACCGCGGGTTGGCTTCCTGTTGGGGTCCCTCAAATACGAACTTCCGCAGCAGGCCTTCCCCGGCGGGCAAACCCTGGAAGTCGAAGCCAAACTGCACTTCCTGGATGAGACCGGCCTCAGCGCCTTCCGATGTGAGATCCGTCATCAGGGACATCGGGTGGCTTGTGCTATGTTGAAAACCTTTGAACCGGTATGAATCCAGCCCCTAACCCCACTCTCAAACATGTGCTCGTGACAGGCGCCACCGGCAGCATCGGTCGGGCCATTGCCCTGCAATTGGCACAGGATGGCTTCAAGGTGACACTGCACTGCCGCAGTCGCCGCGCGGATGCCGAAGCCCTGCAAACGGAAATCCATCAAAGGGGTGGCAGCGCCGATGTGATCCAGTTCGATGTGACAGATCGCGCCACCGCCCGCACCCTGTTGGAAGCCCACGTGGAGGCCAACGGCCCCTTCTATGGGGTGGTCTGCAATGCGGGCATCACCCGGGACAACGCCTTCCCCGCCCTTACGGAAGATGACTGGGACCTGGTGCTGCGCACGAGCCTGGAAGGCTTCTACAACGTGGTGCACCCGCTGATGATGCCCATGATCCGCACCCGCAAGGGCGGCCGGATCGTTTGCATCTCCTCGGTTTCGGGCATCACCGGCAACCGCGGCCAAGTGAACTACAGCGCCGCCAAGGCGGGCCTCATCGGTGCGGCCAAGGCGCTGGCAGTGGAACTGGCGGGTCGCGGCATCACCGTGAATGCCGTGGCGCCGGGGCTCATCGCGTCGGAAATGCTCGATTCCGTTTCGCTCGAATACGCCTTGCAGGCCGTGCCCATGAAGCGCGTGGGGGTGCCGGAGGATGTCGCCAGCCTGGTGGGTTTCCTTTTTTCAGACAGCGCGAACTACATCACCCGCCAGGTGATCAGCGTCAACGGAGGCATGGTTTGATGCGGCGCGTGGTGGTGACCGGCATGGGCGGGGTGACCGCCCTGGGCGATACGTGGGACTCCATCAAGGCGGCCCTGAAGGCCGGCAAGAGCGGCGTGCGGCGCATGCCCGAATGGGATATCTACCCGGACCTGCAGACGCGCCTGGGCGTGCCCGTGGATGATTTCGAAATTCCCGCCCACTATCCCCGCAAGATCGTGCGCTCCATGGGCCGAGTGGCCATGCTGGGCGTGCGGGCCACGGAACTGGCCTTGAACGATGCCGGGCTACGCGATGACGCCAGCATCCACAACGGCCGTCTGGGCGTAGCCTACGGCTCGTCCTCGGGCAGCCTGGAGCCCATGCTGGCCCTGGGCCGCGGTGTGGTGGAAGGCAATTTCCGCGGCGTGAGCGCCACGGGCTACATCCAGGCCATGAGCCACACGGCGGCCGTCAACATCGGCGTGTTCTTCGGCCTCAAGGGCCGCGTGATCCCCACCAGCAGCGCCTGCACCTCCAGCAGCCAGGCCATCGGCTACGCCTTCGAAGCCATCCGCTACGGCAAACAGGATGTGATGGTGGCCGGTGGCTGCGACGAACTCAGCTTCTGCCATGCGGCCGTGTTCGACACCCTCTTCGCCACCAGCCTGCGCAACGATTCGCCTTCCACCACACCCCAGCCCTTCGACAAGGATCGGGAAGGTTTAGTGCTGGGTGAAGGCGCCTGCACCTTCATCCTGGAAGAACGGGAACGGGCCCTGGCCCGGGGCGCGAAAATCTACGCCGAAGTGCTGGGCTTTGGCACCAATTCCGATGGCGCCCATGTCACCCAGCCCCAGGCGGAAACCATGGCCGTCACCATGAACTTGGCCCTGGAGGATGCCCAGATCGCGCCCGAACGCATCGGCTGGGTGAATGCCCACGGCACCGCCACGGAACCCGGTGACATCGCCGAAAGCCACGCCACCCGCCAGACCTTTGGCCGAGCCATCCCCATTTCATCGCTCAAGAGCTTTTTCGGCCACGCCCTGGGCGCCTGCGGCTCCATCGAGGCCTGGGTGGGCATCCAGATGCTGCGGGAAGGCTGGGGCCCCCCCCACCTCAACCCGCACAACTCCCCGGGACCCTAAGGTGCGGACCTGACCACATCCGGGACCAGGAGCGCCCCATGACCTGCGACACCTTCATGAGCAACAACTTCGCCTTCGGCGGCATCAACACGAGCCTGATCTTCCGCATCGAGAAGTGAGCAGGGCCTTGATACTCTAGAATAGACGCTCTTTCCAGAAAGCGCCCTTCTGCGAGGTTCATGTGTCCATCCATCCCGAAGCCCAGGAACGCAACGATCGGACCGGCGTCATCAATCCGGTGATCTTCGAGTCCCTGTCTACCCCGTCGGCGTTCCTTCTTCCCAAGGGCATTCCCCATCAGGCGGGCTTTCGAGAAAGAACTGTCGCAGTATCAATGCGACCATCGGGATCAGATTTGGCTTTGGTAACCTACGCCGCTGGTTCTCATGGCGGAAAATTTGTTGCACTGAACGCCGGATGCCTTCTTCCTCTACAGCCCCCATTCAGGGCCTGTGTATGTCCGAAGGGCTCTGGCACGCCGGTTTGGGTGGGGTGGAAGACGCCCGCATGGAAGAAAAACAGTGGCCATGGGCGTGGTGAGCGCGGGCATCTGCCATGCCCTGAACATGGCGGCGGAACTCTTCTTTGCCGAGGGCGACACGCTGGTGGTGCCAGATCTCTACTGGGACAACTACGAACAGATTTTCCAGATCCGATTGCAGGGCACCTTCAAGACCTTCCATTTCTACAACGCGCAGGGTGGCTTCAACCTCGAAGGCCTGCGCGATGTCCTGGCCTCGGTGAAGGGCAAGGTGCATCTGCTCCTGAACTTCCCCAGCAACCCCAACGGGTACAGCCCCACGCCTGCGGAGATGAACGCCATTGCCGATGTGATCGTCGAGGCTGCGGCAGATCGCGCGGTGATTGTGTTCTGCGATGACGCCTACCACGGCCTGGTCTTTGATCCCGCCGCAACTTCCAAGAGCCTTTTCTTCGAACTGATCGGCCGCAGCACCAACCTCATTCCCCTGAAGTGCGATGGCATCACCAAGGAGTTGAGCTTTTTCGGCGGCCGCGTGGGCTTCCTGACCTTTGGCGTGGATACCACCTGCGCGGGCATCCTGGTGGACAAGTGCATGGGCCTGATCCGCAGTGG
>JADKBC010000017.1 GCA_016715205.1 Holophaga sp. | reverse complement strand
GTGAGCCGTAAACTGGCCAGTGGTCTTGGGGCCGATAAAGCCCTCGAACTGCGTGCCAGTGAGTTGTCTGCTGCCCGGGAGGACGTGCGGAAGGGCAAGGCCGCTGCGGCCCTCATTCTGCCCAAGGGTTTCGGTGATTCCGCTGCTCGCAACTTTTTTCAAACTGGCCCAAAGCAGACCTTGACACTGCTGGTGGATCCTTCCCGTGCCACCGAGGCTTCCGTGGTGCGCGGGCTCTTGGCCCAGCACAGCATGGAGGCTGTATCCGCAGAGGTCTTTGGGGGGCCTTCAGGCCTCGCCATGCTCAAGGAAAGCGCTGAATCCGTGGAGAAGAATCCTGCGATCAGCCCCGCCACTCGCAAGGCCTTGAAGGAACTCTATGGCAACGTCGCCACCCTGAATGAGACGGGTGCCACCACCGGAGATCGGGCGCCGGGCATGAGCCTGCCCTACGAGTTGAAGGAGGAGGCGGTCACCGCCAAGTCCGGGATTCGCTACAACGGCTATGCCCACAGCATCGCGGGCATGGGCGTGCAGTTCATCCTCTTCATGGGCATCGAGGGAGGCATGGCGCTGCTGTTGTTGCGCCGCAGTTCGCTCTGGAAGCGCCTGCGAACCGCACCCATCGGACGCCACAGCATCCTGATTGCTCGAATCCTCAGTTCCGCAGTAATCGCGGCCGTGCTTCTGCTGGGCATCTTTGCGGTGGCCCGGGTGGTCTTTGGGGTCAAGGTACAAGGCAGCCTGCCGGGATTCCTGCTCATCACCCTTGGGTTCGCGCTATTCACGGGTGCCTTCGGGCTGCTCATCGCCGCCCTCGGGCGCACCCCCGAAGCCACCCGTGGTCTGGCGATCATGGCCACGCTGTTCATGCTCATGCTGGGCGGTGCCTGGGTGCCCGCCTTCATTTTTCCGGCTTGGCTTCAGAAAGCCAGTCTGGTCTTCCCCACCCGCTGGGCCATTGATGGCTTGGAGGCCATGACCTGGCGCGGCCAGGGCTTTCAGGCCGCCCTGGCGCCCACGGGCGTTTTAGTGGGCTATGCCGTGGTCTTTGGGCTGCTCGCCTGGGCGCGCTTTCCGTTCGAGGAACAGTAATATCGCGCAGTTGGAGCGTCATCCAGAAATGCTTTCATGTCGTAAGGGATCTGTGGGAGAAATGGAGAATCCTGGCTTAATGAGTTGCGCACATCCGGTGGCTGCACCACCCTGCTCGACTCCGAGGTTCGGGCGGAGGCATAGGAGTCTGTGAGGCTCCCCAGCCGCTGACCCGAAGGCCGCGGCCCAGGCCCGAGAAACGCCTGTTTTGCAGGTCCACAAAAAGAGGGGGCCCCGCAGCCCCCTCTTTCTCAGATTCGCGAACGCTTACTCTGCCTTCCCCATCGCCGGGGCGCGCAGATCCCGAGGCTGCCGCCGAGACTTAGGAGCCGCAAGCCGTTGCTGGGTACCGCCCACCGGAGTGACCGTGGCGTTTTGCCAGGAGTATCGGCAGGCGTCACCGGCCTTGAAAGACGTCCTGGTGTTTCCCGGTGTCCAACCATCGCTGTAGGTGTAGGAAACCACCTGCAGTTCGGCCGGAGCAAGGGTGGAGAAGAGCCAGTTGAGGTTGTACCCAGCCACCCCCGTGAAATCCGGCTGGGTGTATTGCAGGGTACCCGCCCCTCCCAGCCAGCCCGCAGTCGCCGCAACATCACAGGTGGCGGTCCCCGCCGTCTGGGGCTGGGAGGCCCACAGTGTGTAAAACGACGTGCCAGCCACGGCGTTCCATTGAAGGCGGCCGCGGGTCGGATTGGGAACGAGGGACACCTGGAGATTCGAAACAACGGCCGTGGGCAGATCCACGGTGGGCGTGGCCTCGGAGAGGTTCGTTACTTTGTAGCCGAAACGAGTTCCTTCCTGGGCCCCCAGGTAGTAGAGATCACCCGAAGCTCGCATTCCAGCAGGGAGGACATACCCCGTCGCACTTCCCGCGGTGTTGCCGTAGTTTAGGGATGGCCAGGTGCCATTGGGACTCAGGTAGAGGAGATAGAAAGTTCCCGTGGCACCGTTCAGCCCCGTAACCGCCATGGGTGCCTGGGCAGGCGTGGCTCCGGAGCTGGCGAGATCGATGGCCGGCAGGGTAGTGTCGCTGGTTATGTTCACGCCGCGCTGAAGGTAGTACCGGGCGGGGGATTCGAAACTAAGACCGCTCTTCACAAAGACATCGTTGATTCCCGTATCTGTTGCAATCGTAAAAGCCCCTCCTGAAACCATCCCACCGTTGAGCTTGAGGTGGGCGGAAGTGTATTCACCTGCAGGTATCCCGGTCACCGTGCCAGATACCGTGGCCGGATGGGTGGATGGGCCGCCGTAGGTGAGGCTTTTCATCTCCGTACGGCTGGCCTGAAATACCTGGGCAACGTATTCGGTGGTCCCGTTATCAAGTGGATTGGCTAGGCCCAGGGCCACGCCGTAGCGCCCATCCCCGCTCGTCACCTGGAAGGTATAGGTGCCGTGGGAGCCCGTGAGGGTCTTCCAAGCTCCGTCCCCGTCCTGGTATGCCATCCAGGAGGGAGACACCGAATCCGGTAAGGTGACGGTCACAGGGCCGGATTTACCCTCGGGGCCCACTGGGTCATTCCCTCCGCCACACGCGAGGAGGAGGGTTAAACCGGTGGAGGCCACTCCAAATCGAATGTCCCCGGGGATGAATCGGTAAAGGTGTTTCATAAGGAACTCCCTGCCTCGAGGGCGCAGTTTGATTGGTGTGGAGCCTGCCCGTCCCGGCAATCCGGAGTAAGGCTCCCGCGCCGGAGCAGGCTCCAGGAAGAGTCCAAGGAAACCCCTTTGTTTGACGGCGCGATGCCTAGTAATTATTGTTAAAAATCAGGACCAGAGCAACCCTCACGTGGAGCGGGCGCATGGCTTCGTGATCTTCGCGGGAAAAGCGTATCTTTTCGCCTCGGCTTGGAAGCGGGATGTTCCGGTAGGTGACGTGGCTCGGGGTCGTCGAATTCGCCAAAATTTTTGAAGGTAAATTTCCCAGGCTCTCGTTTCGGGAAACCCGGTAGGGGTTCCGGAGCATTCAGAGCTGCATATGCGCCATGTGTTCTTCGGCGCTGATGGGTATATTGGGTTGATCGTGGATGATCTTGCCGTCCAGCAGCTTGACGATGCGGTGGGCGTGGCGGGCAATATCCTCCTCGTGGGTGACGAGGATGATGGTGTTGCCCTTCTGGTACAGCTCTTCGAAGAGGGCCATGATTTCCACACTGGTTTTGGAATCCAGTGCGCCGGTGGGCTCGTCCGCCAGCAGGATGGACGGGTGATTGACCAAGGCGCGGGCGATGGCCACGCGCTGACGCTGGCCGCCGGAGAGCTGGTTGGGCATGTGGTCGGAGCGGGGCCCAAGGCCCACATCTTCCAGGGCCTTCTTGGCCATGGCGTGACGTTCCTGGGGCGTGACCCCTGCGTAGATCAGGGGCAGTTCCACATTCTGCAGGGCCGTGGTGCGGGCGAGCAGGTTGAAGGTCTGAAACACAAATCCGATTTCTTCATTGCGGATCTGGGCCAATTCGTCGTCCGACATGGCCGAAACAACCTTGCTGTTCAGGTCGTATTCGCCGCTGGTGGGCGTGTCCAGGCAGCCAATCATGTTCATCATGGTGGATTTGCCAGAGCCGCTGGGGCCCATGATGGCCACGTATTCCCCGCGCTCGATGTCCATGTCCACACCGTCGAGCGCCCGCACTTCCATGTCGCCCATCAGGTAGACCTTGGTGATGTTGCGCAGCCGGATGAGCGGGGATTCGGACATGGGGACCTCTGAAAGAACTAACCTCGTGACATGATGCGCCAAGGGCTGCGCCTTGACTAGCAGTCTTCGGGCCAGGGAGCCCAGTGGTTTATTCCCTCCGATGAATTGCAGGGAAGTCACGATCAACCGCGTGGGCGAATGCCATGGCCCGGCCTTGGCCCACCGCGATCCTGAAGGCAGGCGCTCAGGGTTCGGGGCGCAGTGACTGCTGAACGATCTTCCGCAAGTCCGAGATGGGATAAGGTTTGGGAAGGAACCCCGCCAAGCCCCGCCCCAACATCTGTTGCACCGATTCCTGTTCGCTGTAGCCGCTGGTAAGAATCACGCGCACATTCGGCTGGATGGCCAGCATGGCCTCAAAGGCTTCCCGCCCATCCATGCGGGGCATGGTGAGATCCATGATCACCAGCGCGATTTCAGCATGTTCCGCCCGGAACCGTTCAACCGCTTCCAGCCCATCGTTGGCCAGAAGGACGCGATACCCGATGCCCTCGAGGGCAGCTTGGGCCGTCTCCAAAATCGTGGGTTCATCGTCCACCACCAGGATCGTTTCGGTGGCCATCACGGCGGGCGCCAGCGCAACGGTGGGGGCAGCTTCCACGTTTCCTTGCTTGGCCTGGAAAACCAGGGTGAAGGTCGAGCCGGATCCGACCTTGCTGTGGATCTTGATGCCTGCGTGATGGCCCCGGAGAATGCCGAGCATGGCGGAAAGGCCAAGGCCGCGCCCGGTGGGCTTCGTGGTGAAAAAGGGCTCGAAAATTCTCGCCATGGTTTCCGGTGGAATGCCACACCCCGTGTCGCGCACTTCCAGGCAAACATATGGCCCGGGAGTCAGGGACTGAGCCGGGAACTCATGGGCCAGGGCTTGGCTGTCCAGGTTCAGTAACTCGGTCGAAACGGTGATCACGCCGTCCTGGCTGCCAATGGCATCGGCGGCGTTGGTGACCAAGTTCAAGATCACCTGCTGAATCTGGGCCCCGTCAGCTTCGATGGGTGGCAATTCTTCGGCCAGGAACTGCACCAGGGAGATCTTTTTGGGGATCGAAACCTGCATGAGATGGGCCATCTCCTGAATCACTTTGTTCAGGTCATGGAGCTTCACCACAAAGCGGCCTTTGCCGGAATAGGCGAGCATTTGCTGGGTGAGCTCCGAGGCGCGCATCACGGCGTTTTCGGCGCTATTCAGGTAGGGCGCGGCGGGGGAATCCTCCGGAATACTCATATGCGCAAGGTTCAGGTTCCCCAGCAGGGCCGTGAGCAGGTTATTAAAATCATGGGCGATGCCGCCAGCCAGCACGCCAAGGCTATCCAGCCGCTGGGCCTGCTGCATCTGGCTTTCCAGGTTGCGGCGCTCTTCGTCTGCGCGCCGGGAATCGGTCAGATCCCGCCAGGCCGTGTGCAGGATCCATTTGCCCTTCCAGGGAACGGCCGTGAGCATCACATCCACGGGCAGCAGGTTGCCATCCAACTTCTTGTGCAGCCATTCGAACCGAAGGCTGCCAAGCCGAAAGGCCGTGGCGATCAGCTCTTCAGCCTTTTCCATGGAGGATCGACCATCGGGCTGGAATTCAGGTGAAAGCTGGGAGGGATGGGTATTGAGGATTTCCGCCTTGTGCTGCGCCCCCAGAAGGCGGAGGGTGGCTTCGTTGCAGTCCACGAAGAGACCCTCATCCAGGAGCAAGTTGGCGTCTCCGGAATGCTCGAACAACAGCCGGAACAGTTGCTGCCTTTCCTTTAGGGATTCTTCGGTCCGCTTCCGTTCGGTAATGTCCCGGCCTTCAGGGATCAGGAGCCGCACCTTGCCGCTGGGATCGGTGAAGGGTTTCAAAGAGAAATCAATGTTGTGAAGATTGCCTTCTTTGTCCATGTGCGTGGTTTCAAATCGGACCAGGCGTCCCTGGGCTGCTTGGAGAATGCCTTCGCGCAGCGTTTCCTGGTTGGCCGCAGAGTCTTTCCACCAGGGTGTTTCCCAGAAAGGTCGGCCGATCACCTGGTCTTCGGAAAGCCCCAGGAAGTCCAGGGAGGTCTGATTGACCTGAATCAGCGTGCCCTCGGTGTCCAACAGGCCCACGAGTTGGAAAGCCTGATCAAAAATCGCCCGGAACATTTCCTGGCTGGACCGGAGCGCATTTTCAGCGCTGCGGCGAGCGCTTACGTCCTTGCTGACTCCCGCAAGACGATGAATGCGTCCCTTGGCATCCCGGATGGGCACCAGTTGGGTTTGGAAGTACTGCGGACCGGACCCTAAATCAACGTCTTCTTCATAGGTGACGGGGTGGCCGTTTTCCACGCATTGCCGGTAGTGGGCCGTGATCCCCTCGGCAAGCTCGGCAGGCAGGAATTCTTGAAGTTGTTTTCCCGCGATGTCTTGGTTCTTGAACCCGATCATGGTTTCCTGGGCGGGGTTGATGCTTTCAACCACGAAGGTTCCATCCTCCTGGACCGCGATCCAAAAAATAGAATCAGGCGAATGCAGGAAGAGGCCCTGGTAGCGCTCCTCACTATGCTGTAACGCAGACTCAGCGAATTTCCCGGCATCAATGTCGCGTACGGTTGCCATCAGGCGGTTCTCGCCCTTGATGGCCGCTCGGCGCATGTTGACCTGGACCCAGAAAACCTGCCCCGATTTGCGCCGACCTCGCCATTCAAACAGCAGCGGTTCCCCATTGGCAGCACGCTGAACATACACCATGGCTTCCGTTTGGGTGAAGGGGAGAACACCCTCGCTCAGCTGTCCTACCTCCATCTGGAGGATCTCTTCTCGGGTGTAGCCGTACATTTCAAGGGTCTTCTGGTTCACATCCAGGATCTGGCCGGTGGTGAGATCGTGCACAAAGATGGCGTCGTTCACCGCGTCAAAGAGCATTCGCACCCGTTCTTCGTTTTCACGAAGGGTGGTTTCGAGCATCCGACGCTCCGTCACGTCGTGTTGAATGCCAAAGTGCCCGCTGATCCACCCGGCCTCTTCGTACATGCAGAGGTAGTCCCCCTCGATCCAAATGGGAGTGCCATCTGGCTTGTATTCGAGGGCCTCGTTCTGCATGCGTCCGGTATCGAGGAACTTCCGGATTGAGATCCGGGCGGAATCCAGGTCGTGAGAGAAGAAGGTGCGAATGGGTTTACCCAGGAAATCAGATTCCACCGCTTGGTACTGGGCCAACATGGCTGCATTGACCCGTTGGATCCGCATATGGTCCAGGAAATCTTCCACCGCGGATTCTTTATCCACCGTGTCATCCCAACGGATGGGGTGGTCGGCGATGGCGATGTAGAAGCCATCCAAGGATTGTGAAAAGAACAGATCCAGGAGCTGTTGGCTTTGAAGCAGGGCCGTGCGGCTGGTCTCGCGTTCGCGGTCGCGGGCCTGCAGGGCATCGGCCATGGCATCGATGGAACGGGCAAGGCCATTGATTTCTTGAGCCCGGGTTGTCACGTCACAGCGGGTTTCCAACTGCCCGTGGCCCAGCCGATCCGCAGCCTGGGCCAGGAAGAGAATTGGACGAGCGACCATGCGATTGCCCAGCAGCCAAGCGGCAAGGCTGGTTCCTGCGGCCACGACCAGCAGCAGCATCAGATTGCGCTGAAAATCCCACCGTGCTTCTGCCAGCGCGACCCGTTCTGGCACCGCCACCTTGATCAACATGTAGGGTGTTTTTTCGCTTGGAAGCACCAGGGCGCGCACGGCCACGAGATAGGTGCCATCGGTGAGATGCTCGCGATGGGTGCCTTCGGCACTGATTCTTGCGAGTGCCTGGAACCGCGCTGGACTGGTCGGGAAACCCACCTTGTCTGGGCCGGGATCAGCCCCACCAAGTTCGGTGCCGGTTCGGTCCATCAGGGTGACCCTAGTGCCCTTGGGCAAAGCCAGATTGCCCACCAGGGAATTTGGGTGGGTGATGTCGATGGCACCCACGAGAATGGAATTCACGAATGTTTTTCCATCAATGACCGGGAGCGCGAAATGAAGGAGCCGCTTGCCCGAAAAATGGCCGATGACAAAATCCCCCGCGGAGTATCGGAGATTTTTCATGGCCTCCTGAAAATACTTGCGGTCCTTGACGGAAGCCTGATTGATGGGCGAATGGGCCGAAAAGATCTGACCATCCGTTCCTACGGCGAACAGCGATACCACCCGTTCGTTCTGGCGTTGCAATCCCGCGAGTAGTTGATTGGCGGCTTTGGGGTCCCGGGATCGGATTTGAGGCAGTTCCGCCAGGGTGGTCAGCAACTGATGGAGACCATCCACCACCCGCTGGAGCTGGTCAGCGCCCGTGCTGGCCTGGTTCTCCGTGATCTGCATGGCATTGCGCAGGGCCAAATCCTGACGGTTCCGCCCCGAATAGATCACGATTCCCGCCACCGGAAGCATGGCGATCGAAACCAGGAGGAGCAGCAGGGTGCGGAGGGAAACGTGGCGTTGACGCATTGGGACCAGGGAGGACGAACACCCTCCTATCGGTCGGCTCTCAGTAAACCTCCAGTAATATCGCCTGCCCGATGCCTCCACCGATGCCAAGGGTGGCGACCCCAAGCCCGCCACCCCTCTGCCGGAGCTGGTGAATCAAGGTGACCAGAATGCGGGCACCGCTGGCACCAATGGGGTGCCCCAGGCTGATGCCGCCTCCGGCCACATTCAGACGGTGGTGGGGCAGTTCCAATTGTTGGGCACAGCAGAGCACCTGAGCCGCAAAGGCCTCATTGAGTTCCCACAGGTCGATATCGGCCACGGAATGGCAAGTTTCGGTCAGGAGCGCCCTGACTGCATGAACGGGGCCTTCCCCCATTTCCAAGGGTTCCAGCCCCACTTCCGACCAGGCCAGAATGCGCGCCAGGGGACGTTGGCCCGCTGCCTGATCCGGTCGGGCGATCAACAGCGCAGCGGCCCCGTCCGCCAGCGCGCTGGCATTGCCCGCCGTCACTTGGCCATCTGGGTTGAACACGGGTGGCAGCGCAGAAAGAGCGGCAAGGGTATCCCTGGGTCGGATGCACTCGTCGTGGCTCAGCCTGGGGTGATTGAGCCATTCCCTCGAAAAATCAGCCTGGGTGGCGCGCTGGTGGCTTTCCAGGGCATAGGCATCGGCCTCGTTCCGAGTAATTCCCCGGGCGGCCACCAAGTGCTCAATGGTTTCTCCCATAAGCAATCCTGTCAGGGGGCAGCGCAGGCCATCCTGGTGCATGACATCCGGCAACTGAGCATGACCAAAACCTAGGCCCCATCTTAGGCCTGGGGCCAAATGGGGGGTATCGGACATGGCCTCGCTACCTCCGGCCAGGATCGGTCGGGGAAAGCCGGCACTAAGCGCCTGGCCCGCGAGAAAGACGGCTTCCAGCGAGGAGGCACAGGCCATGTTGAGGGTGGTTCCCACGCATTCCACGCCGAGCCCCGCTTGCATGGCAATGGTACGGGCGGGGTTCATGCCTTGGGTGTGGGAACGGGCCATACCCCAGAATGTGCGTCCAGGGCGGGGCAGGGCGGGGTCAGCCATGAGCGCCTTCACGGCGGTCACCCCAAGTCGAACCGCACCTTCCCCTGCCAGGGCTCCGCCAAACCGTCCCTGGGGAAGGCGGCCTGCTGCCAGGACGAACAGTTCACCCGCAGGTTTCATGGAACTACCTCGGACTCAGGGCGCAACCAGTCTTCAGGCGTGGGTTCCCGGGGGCCAAGCAAGGTATCCGGGGGAAACCAGGCGTCCAGAAGCGCCTTGTGACGTGCCACGTACTCCCGGACCCAAAAGGACATGCGGCGGGGCCAGGGGAGATGCTCAGTGGGAGCAGCAACTCCCCAGGTCTCCAACCCCAAGCGTTGGGCGGTGAAGATGGCTCGGGGTAGATGAAAGTCAGAGGTGACGATGATCACACGCCGCAAACCGAAGATCACGTGGGCTCGCCGCAGGCTGTCGTAGGTGCGTCGGCCCGCAAAGTCAGCCACGATTCGATTGGGTGGAACCCCTTGTTTCAATAGCCATTTCCGCATGGCCTGGGGCTCGTTGTAGTAGGGGCTTCGGTTGTCCCCGGACACCAGGAACCATCGGGTTTGCCCGGAATGGTAGAGATCCAGAGCCGTTTGCAGGCGCCCCTGCAGGACGTGGGTGGGTTCCTTCCCGGGCAGTACCCCCGCCCCCAATATGAGCGAAGGCATGTCATGCATATGCAAATCTGCCGGGGCCAGAATGCGCCCTTTGGCATGCCTGGGGAACCTTCCCAGTGTCCAAAGCAGGTCCCCGATGAGGAGGAACGCCAGGGCGATCCCTATTCGACGCCAGGGTCCCCCGGCAAGACTCGTCAAGGCAGATAGGCGCATCGTGAGTTAGCATAGACCCTTACCCCACCGGGTCCCACCGGGAGCATCCCCTGATGAAGCAATACGCAAACCTGATTTCAAATTTCTCCATGGTTTTCCGGCACTCCCGGCGTCCTTGGTTGGCTGCTGTGCCGGTCGCGCTCCTCGGGCTCACGGGTGTGGGCTGCTATCGGGCCACAGGAATCCAGCGCCCAGATGCGGTAGCCGAGGAAATTCCTGCCATCGGCGGCGATCGCACCTACGGCCTGAAGGCCGAAGCGGCCCCCGGCGATCTCTACCTGGGGAATGATTACCTCGAAATCGCTGTGGATGGCACTCCCTTTGGCCAGCCGGGCAGCATTGCCGGGGCTGTTTCTGGCGGCAGTATCATCGATGCCTGCATTGTTGAGCTGGACCAGAACTACAAGCGCATTTCCCCGCCCATGGACATGCTGGAGAGGTTGACGCCCGTAATCAACCAGGATCCCTCCATTAGCCTAGTGTTTGACCAGTTCAAGCCGATGAACACCGCGGCCCTGAGTCGTATTGAAATGCTGGGTTATGTGCACGACCCAGCCCATAAGCTCACGGGTGCTGCCTGGGATTCTGCCCACCGCGTGCAGGGACTCGCGGTCACCCATTCGATTTCCCTGAGCAAGGAAGACCATTTCTTTACGCTCGAAACCACCGTTGTGAACAATTCTGCCACTTCGTTACCCGTCAAAAACATCGGTGACTATCTCTTCCAGAAAACCGGTGGGTTCCGGTTCAGTGTGCCCGCGGCTGAGGACATGGCCAGCCCACCCAACCTGTTGACCAACTGGGGCGTCGAGATCCCCGCAAGTGGGCCTGGTACCGTCTTTGGGCAACCCACCCAAGGCGTAAAAGCCGCGATGGTGGCCTTCATGGGGGTGGAACCTTCCGGCACCACGGAAGACATTCATTCCACCCTGGGACTCATGCCCATGAACACGGACACGGCCCATCTCGATTCCGATTGGCTGGTGGTAACCTCGGATCCCCAGCAGGCCTTCAACCAGTCCCGCCCCGTGGCGCCCCAGCGGTTGATCGCGGGCTCCCTGCCCGTGGCCAGTCTGGCTCCCGGTGCGAAACTCGTTCATCTGCGGCGCCTTTACATCGTGGGTGGCTCCAGCATTGCTGGGAATTACCCCAACCAAGCCACCGGCGTATTCGGGCAGATGGTGGGTGATCGCTTATCCCTGCAATCTAAGGATTTCGGCGCAGTGGTATTTCAACCTTCTGGCACTGCCGTTCGTCAGGGACCCTGGCCCGCTGAATTCCGCATCGAACAGAAGGTCGGCTCCACCTGGAAGTTGGAGCGCCTCGAGTGGATGGAGCCCTATAGCAACACTCCTGGGATCTATTCCACAGCTGCCGTTCCCCAGATCGTGGCCTACCTACCCGTTGGCACCTATCGCATGGTCATCCAGAACGGGCAGCCAGCCCCCTTCAACCAGACCATTCTGGAGAACCTGGTCAACAGCTCCAGCACAACTGGCGCAGACCTGTTCACCCCCTTTGCCATCGAATCTAAAAAATTCCTGACCAGTAATGACAGCCTGAATTACCTCTGTCCGGAGCGTTCCAACGTCCTTAGTGCGGGGGGCTCCCCGAGGACCTATTTGGCTCACCCCCACTATTTTGTTTCCCGTCGCGCCGATGGCACTGCGACGTCCATTCAGCCCGTGCGGATCACGCTGTTCGGGAAGGATTCCACCCCCAATCCGAACAACAAACGAAGCATGTCCCTAGGATCCGGGTTTAGCTCGATTTTACGCGGTGTCGCCCTTGCGGGCTCCAATTACGGCGTTTTCGGCTTCCAGGCGGACAATCAGATCTTTGCGGCCTCACTGCCCGCCCGCAGCCCGGCGGGTTTGTGGCTCGAGAAGGGTGAGTTCGACGCCCTCGCCATTCGCGGTCCATTAGCTCCCCTGGAAATCTTGCCGGTTTCCTCCTATGACGGGCAGACGTCCACCTACCATACCTTTACCTTTCAGCCCCCCGCCATTCCCACCGGCTGGACTACCTTTGATTTGCCAGGGGCCTCCCTTGCCACTTCTGGTGGCACCCTGCCCGTGGAAAAACTTTCCTCTGCCTTGGCCGAGGCTGTGGATGTGGTGGGGCTCACGGAAACGGATCGTCTGACGGACGCCACGGCCATCGCCAACGATTTCCGCTCTGAATTCAGTAGCACCTTGTTTGCCGATGATGATCGAACGCCCATCGGGTCGGCCCCCTTTGCCATGGGCGGACGCAGCTCTGATCTGGCCAATTTTGGCTCGGTGACTGCGCTCTTCACGCCTGCACCTCGCAATGAGCGCGCTGGGGGAGCCCGGAACGCAAACGGCTGGACCTTGGCTGACTTCATTGCTCAAGCCGAAGGGCAGTACCACGTGGTTCACCGGCCGCGCGGACCCCAGGGGCTTTTCACGGCCCAGGCCTTTGATCGCACGATACCCCTGGGTCAGGGCGTGAATGCCTGGTGGAATGCCACCGGCGCTCTTTCCAATGGGAAAAAACAAAGTGCCTTCGATGCCCTTGAACTATTGCGTGCGGAGTACTCTGACGCCAACGGCCAGCCTTTGAGCCTGCTCGATGGGGCCAACGCCACGGCGTGGTTTGCGGAATTCAAGGCTGTGCGTGCCGATTGGTTTGCCTTGTTAAATCAGCAAACACCCACAGCCTTCACCAAGGCGCTCGGGCTTTCCGCTGCCAAGTTCAGTCTTGATACCCCGGTCGGCTTGGCCCGGACCTATCTCAAGGCCACTGGCTTCGCTCAGGACAACCTTTCCCCTATTCTGCAGGCCTTGCAGAGTGGCGCTGCGGTGGCTTCCACGGGGCCTCTGCTGGATGTTGCCATCAAGCCTGGTTCTACCACCGCCTATGGCCCCGGCTCCCTGGTGCCCGGCCCTGCCACCACCTGGACACTGGATATCAAAGTTTATGCCGCCCCCTGGGTGCCGGTGGAGGAAGTCCGAGTCATCGTCAATGGCGTTGCCACCGTTGTCCCCTTCAGCTCCTTCACCCAGGACGCCACGGACACGCGGTTGTGGACTCTCACGGCCTATCCGTTGGACCTGAATGTCCTGACTCCCGGCAAGGATGCCTGGGTCGTGGTGGAAGCGGGTGCTCCCTTGACCAAGTCCGGCGTTCTCTACGATCCCAGTGTCCCAGCCACGTCTGCCTATGAGGATTGGAGCCGCTTGATGAAGGGCATCTACCCCATCGCGGTCACCAACCCGATCTTCGTAAAGGCCAACGCACCTGGTGCCAGCTACACACCGCCTGGGCTCTGATCATCATGGCGGAGTGGATTCCCGAACGCCTGCCGGAGGACGTGGACGCCGAGCGCGCCCTGTTGGCCACCTGCTGCGCGCCGGGGGCCGAGTCCGCAGCATCGGATATTGCATCGCAGCTCACCGAGGATGACTTTGTTCATCCAGCCCATCGGGCGGTATTCAAAGCCCTGGTCACGCTCCTGGAATCCCAGGTGGAGGTCAATCCTCTCACACTGAAGGACGCCCTGGATCAGGCTGGGGATTTGGGCCGGGTAGGTGGTTATGCGGGGCTGGTGGAGCTGCTTTCGGGCGAAGAAGTTTCTCGGCCGATGGTTTTGGCGGACCTGCTCACGCGCAAGCGCAAGTTGCGGCAGTTGATCCGACTGGGTGCCCAACTCGTGCGTCAGGCTGCCGAAGAGGAAGCTCCCCCGGAAACCCTTGTGGAAAAAGCTGCCCAGGATCTGTTTCGGCTGGCCCAGGGCCGCAGCAAGAAGGGGCTGGAACATGTCGGGGATGTTTCCGACGAGGCCATGGAGCGCCTTCTGGATCGTCTGGAAGGCAAGGGGTCGGTGGGGCTGAAGGTGGGTTTCTCGCGTCTTGATGCCATCACCCAGGGTTTCCAGCCTGGCAATCTCATCATCCTGGCCGCTCGGCCCGGCATCGGCAAAACCGCCCTGGCCCTGAATTGGCTGCTGCGTTCCGCCGATAGTCGCCAGCGGGGTCACGGCGCTTTCTTCAGCCTGGAAATGTCCAACGAGGAAGTGTTCAATCGCCTCCTGGCGGCCAAGGCCACCGTGAACATGAAGGCCGTGCAAGCGGGGGCTTTCAACGATGAAGTGCAGGCCAAGCTGCTGGCCGCCCGGGACGATCTTCGGGCCTTGCCCATTTTCCTGAACGACCAGGCGGCCATTACGGTACGGGAAATCACGGCCATGGTGGAGCGCCACTTGGCTCAGTCCAATCAGAAGCTAGATCTGCTCATCGTCGACTACCTGCAGTTGCTCAGCAGCCCGCAGGATAGTCGCGGCGCGAAACAGAGCGAGGCAGTGCGTATCGGTGAAATCAGCCGTGCCTTCAAACTGCTCGCCAAGGATCACAAGATTCCCGTGGTTGTGCTGTCCCAGCTCAACCGAGAGGTCGAACATCGGCAGGGCGGCCGCCCTCAGCTGTCCGATCTCCGCGACTCCGGCGCCATCGAACAGGATGCCGACATCGTGATGTTCATTCATCGCAAGATGAAGCCCGTGCTGGAAGGCGAAGAGGAAGATCGCAGCGCCGAACTGGTCATCGCCAAGCACCGCAACGGCCCCACCGCCATCGTGCCGCTCTACTTCGAGGCCGAGTACGCGCGCTACCGCGAAATGGAGCGCAGCACGGACGAGGCGTGAGCGCGGGTTCGCTCGCCTATCTGCCGCTGTCCTCCAAGCTGACAGCCCTCCGGGGAATCGGCCCCGCCTATGCCACCATCCTTGCGGAGGCTGGATTCGAGACCGTTCGTGATCTGCTCTGGTCTCTTCCATACAGGTATGTGGATCGAGGTTCACTGCTCAAGATCGCGGAGTTGGATCGCTGGCACCGGCCAGGCGGGGACCGGGAAATCGTGACCGTCATGGGAACCCTCAAGGATTTGCGGCAGAGCACCACCCGGGTTCAGCGCATGAACCTTACCGAAGCATTACTTGAGGACGCCAGTGGCGTCTTGCGGCTGGTCTGGTTCAATCAGCCTTACCTGGGACGCCTGCTGAAGGTGGGTGATCGCTTGCTGGTATTTGGAGCCCTTTCCCTGGGGCGCCATGGGCTAGAGATGCGTGGCCCAGCCTTGGAAGTGATGGGGCGGGGCAATACCCCTGAGGAACCCTGGGTACAGCGGTATCTTCCCCTTTATCGCAAGCTCGGCCCTATCACGGGGCGGATCCGGAGCCGGTTTGTCCAGGATGCCCTTGGCAAGGTGCATGCTCCGGATGATTGGCTGCCGATCGAGCTGGCCAAGGGGCTACCAGACCAGATCAGTGCGCTGCGCATGTTGCACCAACCGCCCGATGAGGCGGACGCCAGGGATTTGGAGGCTCGGAGCACCCCAGCTCATGTGCGCCTGGCTACCGAAGAGCTTTTTGCGTTTGCCATGGGCGTCAGCCTTCGTCGGGCAGGTCGCATGAAACGGCGCGGCATTGTGGTGCCCACCAACCCTGAACTGCGGGAAAAGTTGCGGGCCTTTTTGCCCTTCCACCTTACCGGCGCACAACGTCGGGCCTTCAAGGAAATTGTGGAGGATTTGACCTCAGGTCGGGTGATGCACCGGTTGCTGCAGGGGGATGTGGGTAGCGGCAAGACCCTGGTGGCCTTCCTGGCCATGGCCATGGTGGCCGAGACCAGTGGCCAGGCTGCGCTGTTGGCGCCGACGGAGGTTCTGGCACGCCAGCACGCGACCACCTTTGCCCGGTTGCTCGGCGAGGAAGCCAGCCGCATGCAACTGCTGCTGGGGCCCATGAAGGCAGCCGAAAAACGGGAGGCCCTGGCTCGCATCGCCCGTGGAGAAGCCCGATACATCATTGGCACCCACGCCATTTTTCAAGAGGCCGTAAGTTTCGACAGACTTCAATTGGTGGTGGTGGATGAGCAGCATCGCTTTGGGGTAAAGCAGCGTGAAAGTTTGAAAGAAAAGGGAATGGATCCCCATTGGTTGGTGATGAGTGCCACGCCCATTCCGCGCAGTCTGGCACTGGCCGTCTTTGGCGATTTGGAACAATCTGTGCTGGATGAATTGCCACCAGGGCGCCAGCCCATTGATACCAGACTGCTCGAACCTGATGCTGCGGAGCGAGCCTGGGACGCGGTGGCGCGCGAATTGGCCAAGGGTCATCAGGCCTATGTGGTGAGCCCGGCCATCGACCCCATGGATGAAGCGAAGGTTCCCCTGCGGGATATCCAGGCCATGGAAGCCCTACTGCGGGCGCGGTTTCCCGAGGTGCCCTTGGAGGTGGTCCATGGTCGCCTGAAGGCCGATGAAATGGCGATTCGCATGGGGCGTTTTGTCTCAGGCGAAGTGAAAATCCTGCTCGCCACCACGGTCATCGAAGTGGGTGTGGATGTTGCCAATGCCACGGTGATGGTGGTGGATCATGCGGAACGCTTTGGCCTCAGCCAGCTTCACCAGCTTCGGGGGCGGGTGGGGCGCGGCTCGGCCCGGAGCCATTTCCTGATGATCAGCGGCGCAGAGACAGAGCGGCTGCGGGCCTTGGTGGAAACCCAGGATGGGTTCCGCATTGCCCAGAAAGATCTAGAATTGCGGGGGCCTGGCGAATTCTTTGGCACCCGGCAATCGGGCATTCCCCAGTTTCAGGTGGCCGACCTCCTGCGGGATCGCAAGCTCCTGGGGACGTGCCGTGACGTTGCTGAGACCACCTTGGCCAGGGGCCTGAGCGAAGGGCAGTTGGTGTGGTTACGCCAGGAACAGGCACGCCTGAAGTTGGCGGAAATCAGCTAGTGCAGCTGAACGTGGACACCGGCAAAAGCTGTGGCGGGAGTGCAGAAGCGCCAGCCGGGGCAGGTGGAACCACCGCACACACTGCGGCTGCAGCGGGGTGATGAGGTGGTCGGGATTCTACGTTGCGGAGAACTGAGGGCTGGCACCTGTTTCTGGGTGGTCTGCTGACCTTTCACGGGGCCTCCATTTCCCAAGCGGGAAGGCTGATGTCGAGGGGGTAGGATGTGCAGATTTGCATGAAAAAATGCAAATTGCTGGAAATTCCATACCACTGATGCAAATAGTGCGTTTCTTCTTCTGCTTCGTCAAGCTTGTTTCCTTGGTTTTCAAAAAATTTCCAATTTCCTGACAATTCCAGTGCTTGCAAACCGGTGCAAATTTGCGCAAATTTGAACCATGCGCTTGGACGACGCCATTCTTCGCTTTTTGGGTTCCCGCGAAATCGGGGATCAAAGTGTGCTGCTCGGACTCCTCCGAGCCGAGGGCTTTGAGCTGACCCTGTCGACCCTTTCACGACGCATGAAAAAGCTGAATGTGCGCAAGGAGCGGGGTTTTTATCGCATGGCCCAGCCCGCCAGGGCCGTGACCCAACCGGTCAGCCTGCGCAAAGTGCTCCCCTGCCTGCTGATCATTCGCACCCATGTGGGCTCGGCCCAGGCTCTGGCCGTGGCACTTGATGCCGCGCAGCTCCCCTCTTTGGCAGGCAGCGTGGCCGGTCACGACACGATCTTTGTGGCGTCCACGGATCCTTCACGCCTGGATGCACTGGAAGAGGAAGTCCGCCGCTACCTTGCCACCGGCTTCTAGGCGTAGTTCCCAGGATTCCGAAGGCGCGCTGCGATGCGTTCCCGCAAGGGTTCGGGCACAAACCCTGAAATATCCCCGCCCATCATGCCAACCTCGCGAACCATGCGGCTGGAGAGCACGCTGAATTCTTCCTTGGGCATGAGGAACACCGTCTCCAGATCGGGGTGCAGTTTGCGGTTCATCAGGGCCATCTGGAATTCGTATTCGAAATCACTGAAGGCCCGCACGCCGCGAATGATGCACTGGGCTTCCTGCTCCCGGGCAAAATCCACTAGCAACCCATGGAAGGTGGTCACCTCCACGTTGTCGTAGGGCGCCACCAGTTCCCGCAGGAAATCCACCCGTTCCGCCACGCTGAAGGCGGGATGCTTGGCTGGGTTGTGCAGCACCGCAACCACGAGGCGATCCACCAGCTTTTCGGCCCGCTGGATTAGGTCCCAGTGCCCCAGGGTTACGGGATCAAAGGAACCTGGATAGATGGCTTTCAGCACGCTTGCTCCGGAGAAGACCTCCCAGAGTATCCTCTCTTCATGGCAAATCTTATGATCGTCGGCCTCCTTTTTGGTGGGGAATCCCCGGAGCACGAAGTCTCCATTGTCACGGCCAAGAGTATTGCGAAGCACTTGGACCCGATGCGCTTCGAAGTGCGGCCCATGGGGATCGCCCGCAACGGCGTCTGGGTCATGCTTGGCGATCCCTTCGCGCGGCTATCGGCGGGGGAGCAGCCTGAGCGGAGCGAACATGCGTTTCTTCCCCTAGAGAAGGGCGCCGAGCAAATGCAATTGCCCGATGTCTTTTTCAACGCCATCCATGGGGCGGGCGGAGAGGACGGCCAGTTGCAGGGCTATCTCGAACTGCTGCACCGCCCCTATACCGGAGCAGGGCTGCTGGCCATGGCAGCAGGCATGGACAAATGGATCACCAAGCGCATCTGGGAATCCGAGGGCCTGCCCGTGGGGCCTTACGTCGGGTTGACCGAGGAACAATGGCGCCGCTCGCCCGAGGAGGCGCTTCGGTCGGTGCGGGCCCTGGGTCTGCCGGTGTTCGTGAAGCCAGCCAACACCGGTAGCAGCATCGGCATCCAGAAGGTAAAAGACTTCGACCAGATCGCCGACGCCATCGAGGATGCCCTGAAATTCGACCGTCGGGTGCTGGTGGAGCGCGGAATCGATGCCCGGGAAATTGAAATCGCCGTGTTGGGGGGCGACGAACCCTTTGTCAGCGTTCCCGGTGAAGTCCTCGTGGCTGGAGAGTTCTACGATTTCAAGGACAAGTACCTGGACGGTAAGAGTTCCACCTCAATTCCCGCCGAACTGCCCGGGGGCTTGGCCGAGCGGCTGCGCACCTATGCCCGTGCAGCCTTCCGCAGCCTGGATGCCTATGGCATGGCCCGCATGGATTTCTTCCTGGAGCGCGGCACCAATCGCATTCTCTTGAACGAGATCAATCTGATTCCCGGCTTCACCAGCATTTCCATGTATCCCAAGCTCATGGAAGCCTCCGGCATTCCCTATCCCGAACTGCTCAATCGACTCATCGAACTTGCCCTGGCCCGTCATCAGCAAATGAAACAAAAATCCCATGGCTTCGAGAGCGGCAGCACGTGGTACGCCTGATCCAGAGTTCAGGAATTCAAGGTATTCAGCGATAAGCTATGCGAAAGCTACGCCTGTGCTCCCCCTGCTGATCCTCCCTCCGGCCTTGGTGGCCCCTGCCTTCACCGCCAACTTGGCGATGGCTGATCCCCAATCCAAGCCCGAGTATTTGGTCAAAGCGCAAATCATTCGCAAACTGCTGGATTACCTAGAATGGCCCATGGGGGAAAGCGGCCAAGCCCTGGTGGTGGCAGTCATGGAACCTTCTCCCTTTGGTGACTATTTGCCCAAGGAGCTCGGGAATCTGGTTATCAAGGGGCGGCCACTGAAGGTTCGTTTTTTTCGAGGGATTTCCCAGTTGGGTCAGTGTGATGTCTTGTTCATCCCTGAAACCTCGGAGGAAAACCTTGGGAGCATTCTGGCGGGGCTCAGGGGCAAGCCAATCATTACCATCGGTGACACGCCGGGGTTTGCCAGCCGGGGTGTCATTGTGAATTTGGCGCCCGTGGAAGGTCGCACGCGTTTGGAGATCAATGCCACAGCCCTGAAAAGCAGCGGGGTCACCCTCTCGCCCCAGGTGATGAAAAGCGCAACCATCTTTAAGTAGCTGGGGCATTCCTGCCTCTTGTGGGCAGGGAGCCTTGGCCTATGCTGGATTCGAGCGAGGTGCGCCATGGATCTGATGTCAACGGGGCTATCAGGCTTAAGGGCGGCTTCATCGGGGATCGCCGGTACGGCGAATAACATTGCCAACGGGGCCACACCGGATTTCAGAGCCACCCGCGCGGATCAGGGCAACTCCTTACCCAACTTGGTTCCCAGCCCAGATCTGGCAACGGAGCTGACCAATTTGAAGGTCCAGGCTGGCGCCTACAAAGCCAACCTGAAAGTGATCCAGACCGCCAACGAGATTCTTGGTTCCGCCCTGGATCTGAAGGCCTGACGTCAATCGAGCCTCCTGCCATGCTCGAAGGATGGAAACACCACCACGAGCCGAAGGTATCTCCACCTGGATGCGCACCTTTCGTGCGCTGAGTCCGCGGGCCTGGATATCACTCCTTCTCCTGGGCTTTGCGTCGGGTCTGCCGCTATTCCTCACGGGTTCGACCTTGAAAGCCTGGATGACCCAGGAAGGCCTGAACCTCAAGACCATCGGGGCCTTCAGTTTTGTCACTTTGCCTTACAGCCTGAAGGTGTTTTGGGCACCCCTGCTCGACCGCTTCACCTTGCCTGGATTTGGCCGCCGCCGCGGGTGGATGCTCCTTACCCAACTGGGGATGGCCCTTGCTCTTGCAGCCATGTCGCTCAGAGAGCCCCATGCCAGCTTGCTCTCGGTGGCCTTGTTGGCCCTGGTGGTGGCATTCACCTCGGCCACCTTCGATATCGCCGTGGATGCCTGGCGCGGCGAGGCAGTTCCCCAGGCTCTGTTGGGGCTGGGCAGCAGCATCCACATCGCCACCTACCGGGTGGCCATGTTGGTGAGTGGCGGCGGGGCTCTGATCCTGGCGCAACACACAGGCTGGCGAGCCACGTATCTGTTCATGGCGGGGCTTACGCTGCTGGGCATGGCGGGCACGCTGTTGGCCACTAACACCGATGCTGTGGCGAAGGCCCCGCGCACCTTGGCAGCCGCCATCGTGGAACCCCTTCGGGATCTGCTGGGTCGACCAGGAATCGCTGAATTGGCGGCCTTCGCCGTGCTCTACAAACTGGGGGACTGGCTGGCGGAAGCCATGACCATGCCCTTCCTGCTGCGGGGGGTTGGTTTCACCCTGGCCCAGGTGGGTACCGTGCAGAAAACCACAGCCATGGCGGCCATCATAACCGGCGGACTCATCGGTGGTTTGATTCTCACGCGCATCAGTCTGCGCAAGGCGCTATTTGCCTTTGGGCTGTTGCAGGCCGCCAGTATTCTCGGGTTCTGGACCATCTCCCAATTGGGCCCGAGCCTCGGCCTGCTGGTGGCGGCCAATGCCCTCGAAAACCTAGCCTACGGAATGGGCGGCAGCGCCTTCGCTGCCCTGCTTCTCGGCAGTTGCAACCGCGCCTACACGGGTACCCAGTACGCCCTGTTTTCCAGCCTGATGGCGCTGCCTCGCACGGTGTTTGCGGGGGCCACAGGATTCCTGGCCCAGCGGGTGGGTTGGTCTGCCTACTTTCTCATTTGCGCGGCTGCGGCGATTCCAGGTCTGCTGCTGTTGATTCGGTACCGGCACTGGGGACTACCAGAGGATGAAAAACGAGGGTGAATCCCGTCGGCTTGGCGGTATGCTCCTAGCCGTCCAATTCCACTCAGGAGCGCACGATGTTCGAATCAGCCGAACTGGGGCACCGCATCGATAAGGAAGTTTGGGAAAGGGAGATCCCGGCTCTCCGGGAAGCCCTTCTGGATGCCCAGTACGATTTGGTTTCGGCCAAGAAGTTCCCGGTGGTGTTGCTCATCGCAGGTGTCGATGGCGCGGGCAAAAGTGCCGTGGTGGCAACCATCAATGAATGGATGGACCCTCGCCATGTCCAAACCCACGGTTTTGATGACCCTTCGGATGAAGAACTGGAACGGCCGTACATGTGGCGCTACTGGCGGGCGCTGCCACCCAAAGGCAAGATCGGGATTTTCGATGGCAGTTGGTACTCCTGGCCCATCCTCCAGCGGGCCTACAACAAGATCAGTTCGGATCGCTTGGATCAGGACATGGAACTGGTGCGGCGCTTCGAGCAGATGCTCATCGATGAAGGTGCCCTGGTACTGAAGTTCTGGATGCATCTCTCGAAGGATGTGCAGAAGAAGCGGCTGAAGAAGCTGGAAGGCGATCCCAAAACCCGGTGGCGCGTGACCGAACGGGACTGGCGGCACTTCAAGCTCTACGACACCTTCCGGGAAGTGAGCGAACGCGCCCTTCGCCACACCAGCACGGCCCAGGCCCCCTGGATCGTGGTGGAGGCGCTGGATCCCCGCTACCAGAAACTCACCGTCGGGAAAATTCTTCTGGAGCAGTTGCGTGCCCGGCTCGATAACCCTGGTACCAAAGCTTCCATCGTGCAGGCGCCGCCCTCGATTACCTCGATCGATGGCGTGAATTTGCTGCAGAAAATGGACCTCACCAAGAGCCTTGAAAAGGCCCAGTACGAAAAGGAACTGGAAGAATACCAGGGAAGCTGGCCTTGCTCACACGCCATCGGAACTTCAGCAAACACAACGTGGTTTGTGTGTTTGAAGGCGTGGATGCTGCGGGGAAGGGCGGCAGCATTCGCCGCATCACCCAGGCCATCGATGCCCGCATGTGCCGCATTGTGCCCATTGCCGCACCCACGGAAGAGGAACGCGCCCAACCTTACCTCTGGCGCTTCTGGCGGCACTTGCCGAGCCGGGGCAAAGTCGAGATTTTTGACCGCAGTTGGTACGGCCGGGTGCTGGTGGAACGGGTGGAGGGTTTCTGTGACGAGGCCGATTGGATGCGGGCCTACGGAGAAATCAATGATTTCGAGGCCCAGATGGCCAAGAGCGGAACCATCCTCTTGAAGTTCTGGGTAGCCATCTCGAAGGAGGAACAGCTCCGTCGCTTCGAGGCCCGCCAAGTCACCAGCTTCAAACGGTTCAAGATCACCGACGAAGATTGGCGCAACCGCGAAAAGTGGGAGATCTACGAAACCGCCATTTGCGACATGCTGGAGCGCACCTCCACGGAATTCGCGCCCTGGACCCTGGTGGAATCCGAAGACAAGTACTACGGGCGGATCAAGATCCTCAAAACCCTTTGCCAAAGGCTGGAAGACGCACTGTGATGGGCTCACGGTAAGATCGCAGGGTGAAAGCAACCTTTGCCGCATCGTCCTGGCTGATCTGGGGCATTCCCGTGAGCTTCGGGCTCCTGGGGATCCTCATGTTTGCGGTGCGTCTCGTGCGCCTCAAACGACGGGTGCCCCAGGATCCGGAGCAGGTGATTCTGGGCGCGGTATCAGCCAGCCTGCGGGAACGCGGTCAGCTCGCCGCCACCCTGGGAGAGCTGCGCACGGTTCATGAACGTATCCTGGATGCGCTGCCCTTCGGATTGTTGTGGGTGGACCAGCGTCATCAGGTAGCGGCGCTGAATGCCCGTGGCCTCGAACTGCTGGGCGTCAAGCGGGGCGTGGTGGGATTGGAAGCCACCTTCGTGCTGGAACCCTTCCCCTGGATGCTGGACGGTTTGGCCAAGGTGCCTGGGGAATCCTGGCGCTGCGATGGCGGTGGGCGACGCTGGGAACTGAGCCGAGTAGAGGCGCCCGATAAGGTGGGTGCACTGCTGCAATTCGAGGACATCACGGAGCGGGAGGCTGAAGAACGGCGCCGCGCGTTGCGTGACCGGTTCGCTGAATTGGGTGAAATGACCGCCGGCGTGGCCCATCAACTCAAGAACGGCTTGGCGGTGCTCAAGGGCCATGGGCAGTTGCTCACCCGGGCTGGGCATGGGGAGGTTGCCCGGGAATTGCTGGAGGAAACCGAAAGCCTGGAACGGCTGGCCCAGCGCTTTCTGCAATGGGCCAAACCTCTTGAGCCCCACCGGGTGGACCAGGACCTTCGTGAGGCCGTGGTGCAGGCCGTTGAAGAGGTGCGAAAGCGACCCGTTTCTCGGTCAACGGCTTTCCAGGTGATTGGCGAGGGTAGTGCCCAGGCGGACCCCATGCTTTTGCATCAGGCCCTGGTGAACCTGTTGGAAAACGCCTGCCAGGCCATGCCTAGCGGCGGAAAGGTGGCGGTGGAAATCCAGGAAGGTTTTCTGCAAATAGACGACGAAGGCACGGGCTTTGGAGAAGAAACCCTCATCCGAATGCTGCGCCCCTTCGAGAGCGGTCGTCCTGAAGGCACCGGTTTGGGCCTGCCCCTGGCCCTGAAATGGCTTAATGCCCAAGGTGCCGACCTGCGTTTCGAGTCCAGGGCCGAAGGCGGAACAAGGGTATTCATCATCTGGTAAGGGTTGTCATGCGCATCGGAATCCTTCAGCTCAACGCCAGCCTCGCGGACCCCGAGGCCAATGGCCGCGCCATCGAGGCGGCATATATCCAGGCGGTGGCCCAGGGCGCTGAACTGGTGCTCACACCCGAAATGGCCGTGCCCGGCTACCTGCCAGAAGATCGCCTCTGGGAGGCTGGTTTAAGGCGCCGCACCGCTGCCGAAAATGACCGGCTGCGGGGGATTGCCGGAGCAGTGCCACTGGTCCTGGGCACCTGCAGTCCCAGCCCTTCGGGCCGTCTTTGGAACGAACTCTGGTGGTGCGAACAGGGCAGCCTGAAGTGCGTGGCCCGCAAACGGGTGCTGGCCACCTACGACATTTTCGACGAAACGCGCTACTTCGATCCCGGCCAGGAGATCACGCCCCTGGTGAGTTTCAAGGGGGAACGGGTAGGGTTATCCGTATGCGAGGACCTCTGGGCCGATCCCATCCTGGCCCCTGGCCCCATCCGCTATGCCTTTGACCCCATTCAGGATCTGGCCGCGCAGGGGGCGACCTTGATCCTCAACGCCAGCGCCAGCCCAGGCCATCTTGGGACCTGGCTTCCGGCGGGGCGAACCCCTTCCTGGGCCATTCCGGGGAAGTTGGAACTCCGGCGACGGCTCTTGCAGGGGCACGCGCGACGCCACGGTGTGCCCATTGCGTATGCCTCGCGTGTTGGCAGTGAAAGCTGGCTCACATTTGATGGTGGCTCGGGTGTGGTGTACCCCGATGGATCCTGGCAAGGTGTGCCCCATTTCCGTGAATCGGTGCAGGTGATCGATTCCAAAGGCAGGGGCCTGAACTGGGAGGCAGATCCCACCGAAGCTCGATGGCTCCGGGAGGCCTTGGGCCTGGGACTGCGGGAAAACCTTGCAAAACAGGGCTTGGAAGGCGTGGTGGTGGGGCTGTCCGGTGGCATCGACAGCGCCGTTGTGGTGGCCATGGCCGCTGCCAACCTGGGCCGGGAGCGGGTGTTGGGGGTGGCGCTGCCCACGCGCTACACCAGCCAGGAGAGCCTGGATTTGGCCAAGGAACAGGCGGATCAGCTTGGAATTCATTACCTCTGCCTGAGCGCAGATACGCCCTTTGCCGGGGCTGAGGCTGCCCTGCAAAGCGTGTTTCCAAACCGCACCTTCGGCCTGACCGATGAAAACTTGCAAAGCCGGGCCCGGGGTACCCTGCTGATGGCCCTTACGACTGAACCAGATGTGCACCGAATGCTGGGCACCGCCCGGGTGGCGGTGCTCAACACCGGCAACAAGAGCGAGGCTGCCACGGGTTATTTCACCCTGTACGGTGATGGCATTGGTGCCCTGGGCATCCTGGGGGATTGCTTGAAACAGCGGGTTTTTGCCCTGGCTCGGGAGCTGGGCGACCAAGTGCCCGAGGGCGTGCTGAAGCGCAAGCCCACCGCCGAACTCGCCCCGGGTCAGACCGATGAGGCCAGCCTGCTGCCCTATCCAATTCTCGACGCGATCCTGGCGGCCTTCATTGAAACTAGGCGCCCCTTGGAAGCACTTGCGGATGATCTGGCCGAGGTGTTGGAAGGGGAGGATCTGGTGCTGGCTCGGGCGGCAATTCCCCGGGTGATGCGGCTGCTTCAGGGCAGTGAATTCAAGCGACGACAGTTGCCCTTTGCACTGAAGGTGAGCCCCAGGGCCTTTGGCCGCGGCCGCCGGATTCCCCTGACCGGAGTCAGGTGAGGGGAATCAGTTCGAAGGCGGCCCGGGCGATGGCTTCAATGCTTTGCCGTTCGTTGTTGAAAACGGCGTCGTACCAGCGGGGCGAGGTGATGTCCTGGTGGAGGCATTCGCTGATGAATTTTTCCCGCAGTTTGGATTGCGCCCGGACGATGGCTTCCGCCTCGGGGATGGAAATTTCGAGCCTTTTCGAGAGGGTTGCTGCGCGGAAGGCAAAGCTGGCTTCCAGGCGAAAGTGGTGGCAATTAGCCATATCCTGGCAGACCACCGCACCACCCCGGCCCACCAGAATCGCATTCCCAGCGCTCGCGATCTGCACCAGATGCTTCACCAACGTGGCGTAGGCCTCATCGTGCGTGAGGTAGCCAAAATGCGTTTTCAGCACATCCACGGCCCGACTTTCATCTCCCAGATGATTCAGTAGTTCTGCCGACAATCGATCATCGGCGGCGACCTTGTCCACCAGGGCCTTGTCGTAGATGTTCCAGGGTTCGCCCGTAGCTGCTTCCAGCTTTTCCTTGAGGGCTTCTGCCAGTGGATAACCTTCGCACCCGTATTCCCGGGAAATGGTGATGGAAGGCCGGGCCAGCTTCCGCGGGTTGCGGCCCAGGCGTTCTTTCACCTGGAGCCAAGCGGATTCGCGCTGCTCGATGCTAGGGATCAGGGAGTCGAACGTCCTGGCCATGGTGCCTCCGGCATATCGAAAAAATCGTTTGGAAGGCGGATGCCTGGAACATAGGGCAGGAGGCGCGAATGGCAAGGTGCCTTTCGGCACGTTTTCCGGGTCAGGTTTGATTGTTGGGTATCCTCGTAGGGTCTGCTTTGCCCAGAGAGGTCTATGACTGAACCCCAAGAATCCCCCCGCGCTGCGATGTACCAGGCTCTCGAGGCCGCCCTTGGCGCCTGCGGCTCGGTGTTTCCCGCCAAGGGGACGATCGCTGAACAACCCCGCGCGGCGTTCGAGCCCAGCCCCAAACTGGCCGAAGCCCTTCAATTTGCCATCGAAAAACATGGGGGCCAGACGCGGAAAGGCACCACCATCCCCTTTGTCACCCACCTTCTGGCTGTGGCTTCTCTGGTGGGCGAGAGCGGCGGCACTGAAGCGGAAATGATGGCGGCCCTGCTGCACGATGCCGTGGAGGATGGCGGGGGCGCACCGGTGCTGGTGGAGATTCGTCAGCGATTCGGCGAGGAGGTTGCGGCCATCGTCGACGGCTGCACCGATGACGATTCGGGACTTGAGAAGGCACCCTGGCTGCACCGGAAACAGGACTACCTGGAGCACATGGTCGAAGCGCCCCTCAGCGTGCTGCGGGTGGCCTGTGCGGACAAACTGCACAACGCATCCGCCATTGCCCGCGATCTGCGAGACCACGGCCCCTCCGTGTTCCAGCGGTTTCGTGGGGACCGGGAAGGCACCCTTTGGTACTACCGCTCCATGGCCAGGATTTTTGGTGCCCTGGTGCAGGATGAACCCAGTCTGGATCCTGGTTTCCGCAGCATGATCCGCGATCTTCGGGAAACCGTGGCGGGGCTGGAAGGCTGAGGTTGTTGGTTGCAGCCATTGAAAAACAGCGCCATAACGAAAAACGGTCACCTGTTGAGGTGACCGTTCTTGTTAAGCCTTGTGGTGCCGGTGGTCGGGGTCGAACCAACACTCCCTTGCGGGAAACAGATTTTGAGTCTGCCGCGTCTGCCATTTCGCCACACCGGCGCGGATGAATAGCATAACGCAAGGGGCCGTACAAACGAAACGCCCCGAAGGGCGATTCGTTTTGAGGTGGATCTGCTATTCCAAACCAAAGGCGGAGGTTTCCAGTTCCTTTTTCACCAGGGCCATGAACTGGTCAGCTGTGGCGCCATCGATAATGCGGTGGTCGAAGGAAAGACTGGAGAACATCATCTGCCGGATGGCGATGGAATCGGTGCCATCTGCAGCCGTGATCACCACAGGGCGCTTCACGATGGCACCCACGCCCTGAATGGCGACCTGGGGCTGATTGATGATGGGCAGGCCAAAGACATCTCCATAGACACCGGGGTTGGTGATGGTGAAGGTGCCACCGGAGATTTCATCGGGTTTGAGCTGTTTGGCCCGGGCCCGCTCGGCCAGATCGTTGAGGCTCCGGGCGAGGCCGCCCAGGTTCAATTGATCGGCATTCTTGATCACCGGCACGATCAAGCCCCAATCCAGGCTTACCGCTACGCCCAGGTTGATATCCTGCTTGTAGGCTATGGCATCGCCGTCCACAGAGGCGTTGATGACGGGGAAGGCCCTCAGACCCTTGGCCACCGCTGCCATCACAAAGGGTAGGAAACTAAGTTTGGTGCCGTAGGCTTCCAGGAAGGTCTTCTTGTGGCGCTCCCGCAGTTTGGCCACGGCGGTCATATCAATCTCAAACACCGTGTAGACGTGGGCACTGGTGCGCTTGGAAGCCAGCATGTTGTCGCTGATGATCTTACGCATCCGAGACATGGGTTCCACCTTCACCCGCTCACCCGCACCAAAGGCGGGAACATGGGCGGCCACCGGGGTCGCGAGGGCAGGCACCAGCCCGAGGGTGGGGGCGGAAGGGTCATGAACCGGAGGAAGGGAAGGCTTGGTGGGGGCCAGGGCGTGGCGCTGGGCGAGGTGCGCTTCCATGTCTTCTTTGGTGACACGTCCCTGGATCCCCGACCCCTGGAGGGTGCTCAGATCGATGCCATGGGCCTGGGCCATGGTTCTGACCAGGGGGCTGGATTTGGTGGCGAGCCGAGCGGCCAGGGAATTGTCATCACCAACAGGGCTTGCGGCGGGGGAGGCCGGAACCGCGGCAGGGGCTGCCGCGGCGGGGCTGGCGATGGGTGCCGGGCTGGGAGAAGCCGGTTTTTCTGTGGCATCCCCAAGCCGGGCCACCACCGAGCCCACGGGCACGGTCTGGTTTTCAGGAACAAGGATCTCGATGAGCGTGCCACCGATGGGGGAAGGAATTTCAGCATCCACCTTGTCCGTGGATATCTCGTACAGGGTTTCATCCTTGCCGATGGTTTCACCAACCTTGCGGTGCCATTTGAGAATGGTGGCCTCGGCGATGGATTCGCCCATCTGCGGCATGACAACATCGAAAGCCATGGTGCCTCCTAAATATCCAGTGGGGGTTGTCTAAGGTGGTGGTCTGTCAATTCCTGGAAGGCCGCACCAACTTCCAGCAATCGGACATCCGAGAGGGAAGGCCCAACCAACTGCAGGCCCACCGGTAACGAATCCGAAAATCCTGCTGGCACGGCCAGTGCGGGAAGGGCTGCCAGGGCCATGGTTACTGTAAAGACATCCGCCAAATACATTTCCAAAGGGCTGGCGGTCTTGGAGCCAATGGGGAATGCGGTGGTTGGGCTCAAGGGCGTGGCGATGATGTCCACATTTTTAAAGGCCTTCTGGAAATCCTGGGCAATGAGGGTGCGCACCTTCAATGCCTTCAGGTAAAAGGCCTCGTAGTACCCCTTGGAAAGACAGAAGGCTCCCAGCAAAATCCGACGTTTGGCCTCGGGACCAAACCCTTCGTCGCGGGTGCTGGAAATCATGCTGTGAAGGCCCTCGCTGGTATTCCGGGCGCCGTAGCGAACGCCGTCAAAACGGGACAAATTGCTGGATACCTCGGAGGTATTAATGAGGTAGTAGGTATCGATGGCGAAACGGGTGTGAGGCAGGGAAACTTCCACCAGCTCTGCACCTTCGGATGCCAGCCGACCCAGAGCTGTCTCAAGAACACCCCGGACCCCGGCCGAAAGGCCTTCGCCGAAGTATTCCTTCGGCAATCCAATTCGCAGGCCTTTGAGTGGCGCAGCGCGCAACCCCGTGAGCTGATCCGCACGGGGCAGTTCCAGGCTGGTGCTATCGAGGGGATCCCGTCCGGCCATGAGGGCGAGCCCCGTGGCGAGGTCTTTGGCGCTTACCGCCACCGGCCCCACCTGATCCAGGGAAGAAGCCATGGCGGTGACCCCGTAGCGGCTTAGCACCCCGTAGGTTGGCCGCAAGGCACTGACGCCGCAAAAACCCGCCGGCAGCCGAACCGAGCCCCCGGTATCTGTGCCCAAGGCCAAGGGTGCGTAGCCGGCTGAAACCGCCACCACGGCTCCCGAACTGCTGCCGCCAGGTACCCGATCCAGATCCCAGGGGTTACGGGTTGGACCAAAGGCGCTGTACTCGCCACTGGAGCCCATGGCGAATTCGTCCATGTTGGCCTTGGCCAAGGGGACAGCACCCGCATCCAGGAGTCGTTGGATCACCGTGGCGTGGTACGTGGCCCTAAAGTCCCCCGATATTTTGGATCCCTGGCTAAGGCTCATGCCGGTGACGTTGATGTTGTCTTTGACCACGATGGGAATGCCCAGTAACGGCCCTCGATCGCCGCGGCGCAAACGGAGATCCGCCGCTTCGGCGGCAGCCAGGGAGAGAGCCTGATTCACATGAAGGATGGCGTTAAGGCTGGGCTCCAGGGCGTTCATCCGTGTGAAACAACCTTCGGTGAGCGAGGCGGAAGTGAGATCACCTGTCTCTAATTTTGCCTGCCAGTCTGATAGCGTCATCGCGCCCATACGTGGGGCCTCCAGGGAATCGAGTGTGCCAGTATTCCTGGATGGAATTGAGTGGTCGGCATTTTGACACCATGGCCTTTGAGTTCCCATGGTGGTTTTCCGACCTCTGGACTAGGCTATCCTCAGTATCAAGCCGCATCTCCCAGCCAACCTATAGAAGGCATTGCAGCACCCTGGAAACCTGATGAACCCTTTTGACACCCTTGAAATTGCCCCCGGGGCCACACCCGATGAAATCAAGGCGGCTTACCATCGGCTTGCCAAGATTTGGCATCCGGACCGGTTTGTGGGGGCAGAAAAGATCGAAGCTGAAAACCGATTCAGGAAGTTGGCCGAAGCTTTCAACATGCTGAAAGACCCGGCGCGTCGACTCGAGATGGAGAGCAGGGCTACAAAAGGCGGCGAATCTGCAGGAGTCCTTGCGGCGACGGCAAGCCAGAAGCCGGTTGCAGAGCGCTCTGTGGAAGATTGGTTCAAGGAGGCCAAGGAGGCCCTCCAGGCCAAGGACTATTCCCGAGCCCTGGGGCTGATCCATTACACGATTCGCCTCGACCCCAACCGGGCTGAGGCCTGGGTGCTCATGGCACAGTTGCTGGATTTGGCAGGGGGCGATAAGCGCACCAAGGTGCGCGCCTTGGAAAACGCCATCAGGATCAATCCCAAGGATGTGGAATCGATGGTCCACCTCGCCAGCACTTTTCAAGAGCTGGGCATGCAGGCCAAGGCTAATCGGATACGGGAAGAAGCCCGTCAATTGGCTCCAAACCATAAAATCTTTCGGAAGGTGGTAGCATCCCCGGCCAAGGGGACATCTTCCAAGGCCACCCAGGCTGAGGGCATGCTGGGGCAACTGCGTGATTTGATCGGACGTCTTTTCAAAAAGGGATGAACATGCGGGTGCATGCCGCCGGGCAGACGGATGTTGGGTGCGTCAGAAAAGGCAATGAGGACAACCTCCTTGTTGATAACGAGTTAGGTCTATACGTTGTGGCCGATGGATTAGGTGGCCACGCCGCCGGCGAGGTGGCTAGTCAGATCGTGGTAGAGAAGATAGGGCAATTCATTGCCCAAACGGTTGAACAGGATCGAACCTGGCCGCTGGAATACGATGTCACCATTCCCTACGATGGAAATCGCCTGAAAGCGGCCTTGATGCTTTCGGATCAAGCCATCGTAGAGGACATTCGAAACAACCCAGAGCGTGAGTCCATGGGGTCCACTGTGGTGGCCTGCCTGGTGCATGGCTCTCGGGTGACGCTTGCCCATGTGGGGGATAGCCGAGCCTACTTGCTGGATTCGGAAGGGATGCGCCAGGTGACCCGGGACCATTCTTGGGTGGCAGAACAGGTCGCCAACGGCATTCTCACCCCCGAAGAAGCCCGGAAACACCCCTTCCGAAATGTCATTACCCAGGCATTGGGAAATGGCGGTGAGCTAGATGTTGCTGTTCAGGAATTACAGGTTCGGGAATTGGAGCGGCTATTGCTATGCTCTGATGGATTATCGGGAATGGTTCAAGACGCTGACATCTGGGGGATTGTCCAACAGGCACCCTCCCTTCAGCGAGCCGCCCATGATTTGGTTGAAAGGGCACGAGCAAATGGAGGCGAAGATAATATAACGGTCATCATTGTCGGTTTTGAACCAGATGATGGTAGCCAATTCACTGAAAAACCTTGACGAGGCTGAACGCGACGCTAGTATTAACTTCAAAATCTCTTTAGCGAGGCTCCCAGTGGGTCTTTTCGGTAGCAAGAAAAAACTACTTGTCGGCTTGGATATTGGATCAAGCTGCGTCAAGGTCTGTGAGCTCCAAGCCATAGGCAAGGGGGGCAACCAGCGGTATCGGTTGCAGAAGCTCGGGATAGCGCCCGTGCCCCACGACGCCATTGTCGACGGGGATATCATGGACAGCAATGCTGTCTCCACGGCCATTCGCCAAGTATTGGCGGAACAGAAGATCAAGGCCAAAGAGGTGGCAGTTTCGGTGTCAGGTCAGCAGGTGATGGTCAAAAAAGTGACCTTTCCTCTGATGAGCCCAGCGGAACTGGCTGAATCCGTGCGCTGGGAGGCCGAAAGTTTCTTCCCGGCCGGTCAGGGGCTCGATTCCTATGCCCTGGACTTCGCCGTGATCGAAGAGCGGCCCGGCGATGGCAACATGGACGTTGTGCTGGTGGCTTGCCGCAAAGACAAAATGGAAGCCTACATGACCTGCGTGGCTCAGGCCGGTGCAAAACCTCAAATTGTCGACGTCGACGTGTTTGCCCTTCAGAACGCTTATGAAATGTCTGCCATTGGGGCCCGGGATGAAGTGGTTGCCCTTGTGAATGTGGGAGCCAATTTCACTAACATGACCATGCTGGTGGGCAACAAGTCGGTTTTCTGGCGCGACATCGCATGGGGCGGCCATCGTTTCACCGATAAGTTAATGGAAGATTGGGGCGTTTCCCGCGAGGGCGCCGAAATGCTGAAACAGGGACACGGCGCTGAGGGGCGAACGCCCGAAGAAGTGGAGCCTTCCCTTTCTGCGATTTCTGATTCCTTTGCCGATGAACTTGGTCGCACCATCGATTTTTTCCGTTCCAGCTTCAAAGTGGATCGCCTCGACCGAATCCTTCTCTCGGGAGGCAGTGCCAAGGTTGCGGGGTTAACCGATATCCTTGGAGATCGCCTGCGGGTGTCGGTTGACCGTTTTAATCCCTTCCAACTCATCGAGCTTGATGACCGCTCGGTGGATCCCGCCGCAGTACGCGAGGTTGGGTGTTCCGCTGCCATCGCAGTCGGACTGGCACTGCGCCAAGTGGGGGACCGATGATCAGGATCAATCTTCTTGGTGACACCCTTGCCCAGGCGGTGGGCAAGAAATCCGAAAAGGCCGAGGCGGCGCAAGTTTACGCCCAGGGTGACGAACCTGCTCGCGCCAGCCTTCCAATCGCAGGAATCCTGGTTGGTCTGCTCCTGGCTTCTATCGGTCTTGTCTACTACTTGATGCTTGAGCGCGAAGTCGGCCAGGCACAGGAAAAAGTGGTCAAGTTGGAACAAGAAAAGCAAGACTTGTCCAAGTACATCGCGCTCGAAAAGACTTTCCGCGAGCAGAAAGAGGCCCTGCAGAAAAAGAAGGAAGTCATGATGGGTCTCAAAAACGCCCAGCAGCTTCCCGTTCATCTGCTTGAAGAGCTGGCCAATGCACTCCCTGATGACGTTTGGTTCAAGGAAGTCACCCAGAAGGGGCTTTCCATCACCATCAAGGGAGAAAGCACGAGCTTTGAGGCCATCAATCTCTTCCGGAACAAGCTCATCGAACAAACCAAATGGTTTGGGAACGTGAACTACCCCACGGCCAACAAGAAGGCCGGCGTGGTTGAGTTCACCATCTCCTTCGACCTGAAGAACCCCGTCTGAGGTAGCCCATGAACTCCCAACTCCAGAAGCAGATTCTGATCGGTGGGCTCGCCGGGATCTTGATTACCGTGCTCACCTGGGTTTTTCTGGGCAGCAAGCGCACCGAGCTTGTGGCCCTGAAGAGCAACATCGAAACCCTCCAGAAAGAGGTCGATAAGGGCTATCAGTTAAAGGCGAACTACGAAAAGTTGAAAGTCGAAGTCGCCCAGCAAGAAAAGCTGATTGAAGAACTCATCAAGCTGATGCCTACGGACACCGATAAAGGTGAGATCCCCTACCGGATCAAGAAGCTCGCCGATTTGGCTGGCATTGAACAGGTTTCCTTCAATGTTGAGAGTGCCATCAAAAAGGATTACTACACGGAATACCCCTATACCTTTGCTTTCAAGGCTGGGTACCACTCTTTCGGCCAATTCACTTCGCAGGTTTCCGGTTACGAAAAGATTATCAATGTCAGCGAAATGCAGATGAAGCGGGAGACCGGCAAGGCCTTCTGGTCCGCTGGCATTACCTGTCGTATCAGTGCATTTGTCTATAATCCAACTCCGCCCAAGCCCCCGCCGCCGCCCGCAACACCAAGCGCTGCACCGGCTAAAGCGGGCAAGAAAGATGCGGGAGACTGACCCTCATGGCCTACCGAATCGCTACCATTCCGATTTTTTTACTTGGACTTTGCCTCAGTGCGCAGGCGGCAAAAAATCCTCAAAAAACCCCTCCAGCATCTCCGGTTGCTGCCCCTACGGCTCCCGCGGATGGTTCTCCCACCCAAGAAGAAGTCACCCGGGTGGTTCTCGTCCCCTATCGCCCTTCCTTGATTCGGGATCCGTTTAGTGCTCCCACGGATGTGGAACAGGCCACAAAGGGTGATCTTGTGGATGATATTGGGGTTAAAGGTTGGTTGAAGGCTGGGGGAATTGCTTATGCGGTAGTCTCGGACTCCCGTGGAAACACCAAGCGCTTGCCGGTTGGCTATCGATTTAGAGATGGAGAGATTGTCGGAATCGATGAGAAATCCGTCACCTTCCATCAATGGGATGTTAGTTCAAGCAATAAGACCGTTTATAGAACTGTCGTTAAGACGTTCAAGCGCGAGGAGGGAAAACGATGAATGCTCGCCTGAGTTCCTTGCTGGTGGCAGGGGGCGTTGTCCTGGCGGCGATCCCGTCTGGTTCGCTCATGGCAACAACCGCTGAACAGGATGCTTCGATCCGCGCGAGCACGCTCAAGAGCGCAGCTCTCGAAAACGGCGATGCCAACGTTTTGAATTTCGCCATTCCTGGTTTCGTCGGTAAACCGCGACTCCAGGTGATGAACAATCCTAATCGGGTCGTCATGGACCTGCCTGGTGTGGTGCGTGGCGATGCCGTGACCAAGAAGGATATCGCCGCCTTCTGCAAAGGCGTTATTCAGAAGAGCCGCATTGCGCAGTTTGCCTCGGATCCACTTCCGATTACCCGCGTAGTATTCGAAGTCCCCAAGGGAACTCAGGTCTCTGTTTCCACCTTCGAAGGTGGTGTCAAAGTTTCGCTCGAGGCGGGTGAGGGTGCCGTTCAAGCCCGGCTCATTCCTTCCCGTCTGGCGCCAGCCATTCCTCCGACTCCTATGGAAACGGAAGTGGTTGTGGCAAAGACCGAAACACCTTTGCTTCCGGCCGCCATCGCACCCAAGCAACTGACACCGATGCCATCTGTTGGCATGCCGTTCCGCTCATTGCCCGGGCTTGCAGCTTCCACTCTTTTGCCAGCTACGCCAGGTGTGAATCAGGAAAAAGCTCCGCAGCCACAAGCCGGTTCGGCCAAGGAAGATGTCCGGAGTGGGCGGTCCTTGGGGGACACTCAAACCCGCTATTCCGGGACGCGGATGACCATCGATGCCAAGGGCACAGATCTGCAGGATTTCCTGCGACTGATCGCCGAGGTGGCCAAGCTGAACCTCATCTGTGATCAGGATGTTCAGGGTATCTACACCTTCAAGTTTGTCGAGACGCCCTGGGATCAAGTGCTGGATATGATCCTGAAACACGCCGGGTTGGGCAAGGAAGTGAACAACGGTGTCATCCGTGTTGCCAAGGTCGAAAAGCTCCAGAAGGAAGAAGAAGACCGCAAGCGTCTCGAAGATGCCAAAGCCCTTTCAGGCGAAACCCAGAACATTAGCCGCCCGCTTTCCTTTGCGAAGGTGTCTGAAGTCAAACCTATCCTCGATCGGATCATTACCAAGCGTGGCAGCATCATTACCGATGAACGCACGAATACACTCATCATTTCGGACTTGCCTCGCAACATTGTTCTCATCGACGATCTCATTGCCCAGTTGGATGTTCAAATCCAGCAGGTGCAGATTGAGGCCCGCGTGGTCGAAGCTTCCAAGGGCTTTGAGCAGGATTGGGGTGTGAAGTGGCCTACCTCCGGTAGCGGCGATGCCAAATTACAGGTCGCCGGTGCAGATGCTGTATGGGGTACCTATGGCACAGCACCTTCCTGGAATAGTGCCGGTGGATTCAATCGCCCGACTTCCGGCCAGTCTATTGGTGCAGCATGGTCAGGCGGCAAGCCTGGGGTCACAGATATCGCCGGTGCCGCCGGTGAGTTCTGGGTTTCCTTCCTCAGCAACCGTATGAGCGTGAACGTTATTCTTCAAGCCCTTGAAAAAGAAGGCAAAGTCAAAATCGTGTCCACGCCCAAGGTGGTCACTCAGAACAACAAGAAGGCCAAGATCCTGTCCGGGGAAAAAATCCCCTACCCAACCCAGCAGGGTGGGGCAGCGGGCGGTGCCATTACTGTGGCCTTCGTGGAAGCCAACCTTGAATTGGATGTGACCCCTCAGATCACCAACGATGGCACCATCATCATGGACATCAAGGTGGAGAAATCAGAGGCGGATTTCAGCCGCACCGTGCAGGGCAGCCCCACCATCCTGCGCAAGGAAATTGATACCCAGGTGCTGGTGAAGGATGGCGGCACGGCGGTGCTGGGTGGCGTCTACACCACCAACACCACTAACGGCATGACCGGTGTTCCATTTATCTCCCGGATTCCAGTTTTGGGCTGGCTCTTCAAAACCAAGAGCGAGAAGGAGAACACCGCAGAGTTGTTGATCTTCATTACTCCCAGGATTCTCAAGTCCTAGATTTCTACCTGAATAGAGAAAGGGCCCTCTTGAGGGCCCTTTCTCTATTCAGGAATGAGGTTATTTCTTGGCAAGGGGAAGGGTGCGCACCAGTCGTTTGCAAGAGTTGCAGAGGATTGTGTAGGAGTCAGGAACTTCAAAGTGATAGACAAATCCAGGACCTTCCATGGGGTCCTGGGCAACCTTTTCCAGGTGACCAAATTGATATTCGGCGATGCGCACCGATTGGGGTGCGGTGAGATCTGTGCCGCAGTTGGGACACGCGATGGCTGCCATGCTGGCTCCTTGGAAAGGTGGGAAATTCAATGCAAAAACAGGCGGTAGACGAGGAATGCGATGAGGCCTAATACGAGCAGGCCAACCAGGAGGCGAAGGATGACTTTCCCGATTTTATAGGCAACCCAGAGCCCGATAAATAGGGCAATGAAAAGGAGAAAAAGATGCGCATTCCTCATGATTTGGTTCCATCCGGATTCCAGGTGTAGAACCCTCTTCCACTCTTGCGGCCCAGCTCACCCTTGGCCACCATTTCCTTCAAAAGGTTTGGGGCTTCAAACCTGCAATCTCCGGTGGAGCGATGGAGATATTCGGCGATGGAGAAGCGAAGATCCAGTCCAATGCGATCTGATAGCTCCAGCGGTCCACACGGGTGCCCGTAGCCCAGGGTCATCAAGGCATCTAACGCCTCGGTGGTAGCCTGTCCGGCTTCCAGTAGCCTCATGGCCTCAAGACCCTGGATCAGGCCCATTCGAGAAGCGGCTAGGCCCAGGTCTTCTTGAACGGTGACCAGTTGCAATTCCAGGCGCTTCGCCAGTTCCTGGGCCTGGAATCGGAATATTTCAGGTGTATTCGGCGGCGAGGCCACTTCCACCACTGGGTGGCGATGGACGGGGACGAAGAGGTGGAAGTTCTGCATCCACAGGTCACAACCTGCGGTCTCCTGGATCAGGCTGGCAGGAAGACAGGAACTGGCGGTCAAAGGCATCACTTCCGTTGGCCAGGATGTGCCAAGAAAACTCCAAACCGCAGCCTTGAGTGCCATGTCCTCGGGAAGGCACTCTACCATCGCACCGGCGCCCGCGAGGGCCTTCATCAAGCTCTCGGAGGGACAGAGTCGTTCGTTGAAAACCTGGAAGGTGGCCGTATTCAGGCGCCCATCATCCAGGGCCCGTCGCCAGATCGCAATCACCTTTTGCGCACCAGTCCTGGCATGGGTGAAATCTCTCCCAACGAGGCGTACCTCAAGCCCACACTCCGCCGCGTGACGGGCCAGGGAAAGGCCAAGGGTGCCAGGGCCCAGGATGACCAGAGGTCCCATCAAGGCTCCTGCAGGCCGGGTATCCGGCATTCCAGGTGATCCGCGCAGAGGCCTTCCCAGACCACCGTATGGCCTGTGTTGAAGGCCTTCACGATGGAGCCCTTGCCGCCTGCAACCAGATCCCCAGCCAGAAATAGCCCGGGAACGTTGGTATGAAATCGATGATCGACTAGGGGCGATTTACCGTCCAGTTCGACCCCCGCTTGTTGGAGAAAGCCCTGAGGTGTCGAGCCTCCAATGGCAAAGAGCACGTGGTCGAAGCTGGCGATACGGCCATCCTTGAAGGTGACTTCGACTCGAGGCGATGCGCCTGTATCGCGCACTCCGCCAAGGTCCGATTCTGTCCAGACGGTGACATGCTGCCGGTCCTGGAGTTCCTCCAGGATGCGTCGGTTGATGTCATTGGCCCTGCCAAAATGCGCACCTCGGTAGGCGAGCGTGGTTGGATGATTCGCATAGAGAAAGGCGACGTATTCCAATGCCGTGTTGCCGCCCCCCACTACGAGCACGCTTTCCCCGGGTGGGATTTCCTGAGTCAAATCGAAATGGACGTGGCCCTTCAGAGTGGTGGGCACCGGGAAATCCGGCTTATTGGGACGTCCATACACACCGATGGCGATCACCACCGTGCGAGCGAGGTAACGCTGCCCATGGTTATCTTCCACAAGGAAGAAGCCGTCTTCCTGCTGGCGGATGCCCGTAACCTCGGTTTCAAAGGCAATGGGCAGATTGAACTCGTGGACGAATCGGTCCAGGGTCTCCAGCACGCTTTCCCGAGTGCCATCCACGATGCAGACGCTGCCCTCGCATGCCACGTCCTGCCCCTGGTAGACCTTGTCGACCCGTTTGCCGGGTGTATAGAGCTTTTCAATAGAGAAACTGTGCGTAGGTCCCTTTTCCACCAAAAGAATTTTCTCGATCCCCGCCTGGCGGGCTTCCACGGCGGTGGCGATGCCTGCGGGACCCGCTCCGATCACCAGGAGATCCAGTTCGCGGGTTGCATCAGTCATGGGCGCCTCCACGGGATATGATGAAGGCACCTGCCATGGCAAGCCAGGGAATCGGTGCCTTTGCCGTACCTGACCTGATTCCCTTCTCCCTCCGACACCCATGCCGAGACACGCGCTTCATGTTGATTGACTACGCTGCGATCACCCATCAGGGTAAGGTCCGCAAAAACAATGAGGACGCTTATCTGGTCAGCGCCATGGATGGCGAGGAGCCTGGGGTCAACGCATTGAGCCGAACGCCCAAGGTTTGCAAGGTGGGTCTGTTGGCCGCCGTGGCTGACGGCATGGGTGGGGCCGCCGCTGGGGAAGTGGCCAGCCGCGAAGGGTTGGCCTCCATTGCCGTCAACCTGTTTGGCCATTGGGGGCGCTTTCCGGCTTCGGAAGCCACTGAGGAGGGGCTTTTTCGGGCGCTCATGGGGGCCGCTGAGGAAGCCAGTGCCGCGGTCCTTCGCTACTCCGATACAGATCGACGAATTCGAGGCATGGGTTCCACCCTCACCGCCACGGTGGTTTGGAACGGGCATTTGTACCTCTGCCAGGTGGGCGATAGCCGCGCCTACCTCTACCGCAGGCCCACATTAAGCCAGTTGACGGTGGATCAGACCCTCGTCAACGAGATGATCACATCGGGATTCATTACGCCCGAAGAAGCCAAAACCCACCCCCAGCGCAGCATGATCACCCAGGCTCTGGGGTGCCCCCAACCCGTCAAGGCGGCCCTCGGACGTGTGGCGCTTCGGCGCGGGGATCGACTCCTGATCTGCAGTGACGGCCTGCATGGCGAGATTAGCGATGATCAAATCCTTGGCATTCTGGAACAGGGCTATTCCGCGCGTCGAAGCCTGGAACTCATGCTAGAGGCGGCTCTGGAGCATGGCGGGCGCGACAACATCACGGCTTTACTTCTGCACCTGGACGATCCCGCCTTTCCCCTGCCGCTTGCGGAGGAAACGATCCAGGTAATTGTTCCGAACCTAAAGGCCATCGATTCCAATGGCCGAGGCGTTTTCGCCCGTATTGGGCGCATTTTTTCGAGTCAACCATGAGCCTGCTGCAAGGAACCCTTTCTCTTCGGAGATTTCTGGTGCTTGGCCCCGTACCTGCCGAGCAGGACCTGATGGACGGCCTGGCCCAGGATCGCTTCCGCCCCTTCGAAGATGGGGTGGAAGAGGAACGTATGGGTTGGTGCGACTGGCGCAATCCGCTGATCTGTCCGCCCGAGGAGGACTGGGTGGTGCAGGAGCGCTTTGCCGTGTTTGGTCTTCGCATCGACACACGACGGGTTCCGCCTTCGCTGCTCAAGGCCTATGTGGATCTGCGCATTCAGCAGCTCATGAAGGAGAAGGATCTCGCCTTCGTGGGGAAGGAAGCCCGCACCAGCCTTCAGGATGAGATCAAGGTCGAGCTTCTGAGCAAGGTGCTGCCTACGCCACGAATCGTCGAGGTGGCCTGGGATTTGAAGGGTGGCATGCTCTGGACCACGGCCTCCTCCAGCAAGTCCCAGGGCGCGTTGACCGGCCTGTTCATGAAGTCCTTCGGCTGCGAATTGCAGCCCCTGGCGCCGCTGCTCCTGGCGGGTCGACTGACCCCGCACATTCCCGTGGAATCCCTGATGGCGCTGGATCCCCTGAACCTTGAAACCGAAGAGATCGCATGATGAAACCCATGGAGTTGTTGGAACAAGGCCGTTTTCTGGGCGAAGAATTTCTGTTGTGGCTGTGGATGCGAGGGCTCACGGAAGGGGGCACCAGCGGCTTGGAGGGCGATCTCAGCGCCTGTTTCCTGGATGATTCCGTGCAATTGGTGAGCGAACGGGGCGACGTGAAAGAGCTTTCCTTGCGCAAGGGCAATCCGGCCGAAAGCCGTGAAGCTTTCGAGGCGCTGTCCCGTGGCATGAGACCCACCAAAGCCAAAGTACGCCTGCTGTCCGGGGACATGGAATGGACCTTCGTTCTGAATGCTTCCACCCTCGATACCAGCGCCATGAAGTTGCCGCCCACCCAGTCCAAGGATCCATCTGGCCGGGTGGCGGATCGGCTTTTCCTGTTGGAGGAAGGCCTGGCCCATCTGGAGCGCCGGTTTGCGGCCTTCCTGGAAGGGCGCACCCAGGATCCCAAGGCGATGGAAGCCGTGCTGTGCGATTGGGTGCAGAACAGCCTTCGCGGAGTGCCTGCGGGTGAGGTGCCATGGGAGGAATGAGGGGGCTTTCCCTTTTCCTCATTCCCGGGCTGCTGGCGGCGGCGGATCCATCGCCGGTCGAGCGGCGAGTCAAAGCCCCTGGTGGCGGCATGGTGCAGCTTCGTCTTGGATTCCGAAAGGGCATCCAGGTGGAGGCGGATCAGCTTCCCAAAGCTTTTCGTGGTACAGGGTCGGCCAGCGCTGGCTGGCTGGGGTTCGAAGAACTGTCCAAGGAAGGGAAACGCTGGGCCTTGCAGGTCTTCTGGCCTGAGGACGAATGGCGTGAAGACGAAGTGCGCCACCGGGTGCGGTGGGCCGAGCTGGAATCCGTATGGCTCCTGGCCGCGCTGTTCACAGGGCATGGGCAGAACTACGATCAGTTAGAAATCGCGAATCCCAAGAACCCCGAAAAACTTGTGGAAGGCGATGTCTGGCGCATTCCCAAAGGCCTGCTATCGGTGGATCTAGGTGGCACCGTCAAGGGCATTCTCGATCGCAGCCATCCCGAAGAAGAGCTCAACGATGAAGAACGGGTGGCGGCCTATCGAAAGCTGTTGACCTTCGACAAGGACGCCTCGGGCGCTTTCGCTGCCTATCGCCTACGCAAGGGCGAAGCGCTCTATTCCAGTGTGGTGATGCGCTACACGGATCGGGTGGATCCCAAGGAAGTGAATCAATTGGCCAAGGTGATCGCGGGCCGCAGCGGCATCGAGGATGTGCGCAGCATTCATCCCGGCACGTTGATTCGCATTCCCGTAGAGCACTTGGCGGATCCCTTTCAACCCGAAGGCACCCAGGCGCTTCAGGAAGAGCGGGAAGTTCGGGAAGAGGTCCGCCGCACGCCCCGAGTGGATGCCGGGCCACGGCTCAAGGGGCTGCGGATCGTGTTGGACGCGGGCCATGGTGGCGTCGATATTGGGGCCGCCGCCAATGGCGTGTGGGAATCGGATTTCGTGTACGACATCGCCATGCGCGTGCGGCGGATTCTGGAGCAGGATACGGAGGCCATCGTTTCTTCGACCATCCGCTATCCGGGCATTGGTTTCAAAGTGCGGGATGCCATTCCATCGCCCACCCGAGCTGCGGAAATTCTTACCACACCGCCCTTTGCCAACGACGGGGATTCACCCTCCGCCGTCAGCGTGCACCTCCGGTGGGTGCTGGCCAACGATATGCTGGCCTCCTTTGTGAAGACAGGCGATGCGCGAAAGACCCTTTTCATCAGCCTGCACGCGGATAGCCTGCATCCCAGCGCCCGGGGCGCCATGGTGTACGTGGCCGGTGCGGCCAATGTGCCACCCAGCTTTACGCTGACCACATCCCGCGGAGCCAGGGTCGCCGAAATGAAGCGCGGAGGGAGCGTTCGTTTCACCGGCAAGGAACGGCTCCAGGCCGAGGCCCGAAGCCGGGTATTCGCAGAAACGCTTTTGAGCACCTTCAAGAGCGAAAAGATCCCTGTCCATGCCAATCGTCCCATCCGCAACGTGATCCATCGTTCCGGCAAAAGTTTTGTTCCGGCGGTAATTCGTCACTGTTCCGCCAGCACCAAAGTGCTCATCGAAGTGGCGAACCTAGCCAATGAAGAGGATGCCGAAAATTTGAAGGCGCATGGTTTTCGAGAGCGCTACGCCGAGGCACTGGTGAAGGGCATCCGCGCCCATTTCCGAAAGTGAGGACAGGATGCTGGCCCGGCTCAACCATATTGGCTGGATTCACCTTTGGCCGTCCCGGGAGGCCTTTGAGGCCGGCGAGGCTTCGGCTCATTTTTTCAATCCGAAACTGGATCCACGTTGGCGGGACCATGTTTTGCCAGAGGCCCTCCGTGCGCGCCTGGAGGCCGGAGAGGCTGTGGAGATCGAGGACCCTGGCTACCTTGACGAGGATTGATCCGACGTCTCCACGGCGTGAAAGAGGGCCAGGAAACAGGTGCTGAGGAATAGTTCCATCAGCCCACTGAAGGTTTGCACGGCCCAGATCAGGGGATGGGTCAGGCGTTGCCAGGGCGTTGGATCAGGCAGCAGATGTTGCAAACCCCACCCGATGGCAATCAACAGCAGAAGATAGGAAGCCAGGATCGCTGAGGCTCCACGTAAAACCTGCGGCCAGGTTTTGACCATGAGGGCCAAGCTGCTCCGCAAGGCCTGCAAGATTGATTCGCCTCGCAGGAGCACCCGCAACGGTGCCCAGCCGAACAACGCGAGGACCACCACACCAGGCACCACGAACATCGCAAGGCCGATGCCACAAAGCAGGTAGAGCAGGATTCGCGCACCAAATGCTTTCAGCCAGCGATCCTCAAAACGTTCCTGCCACTGCGCTTCAGGGTTTTCAGAATGGTTCAGGGCTTCGGCGTCCAGTTGCGCCATCAAGCGCGGCACAAAATATAGTTCGAGGGGCAGAACGCACACCCCCCGCAAGGCCAGCTCTGTGATGGGATCCCCAGGGAGCCCGAGTTTGATTTGAAGCAAGGGCCCAAGGGCTGACAACAGCGCCGCCAGCGCGGCGATGCCGAAGGTCAACGCAGGATGTCGACGCAGATGCCCAAAGGCGGTGGCAAAAAGGGCGAGTGGGCCAGCGGAGCGTTCAGGCATTCCAGCAGGATAGCGTGGGAGGCCTGAGGAATTCCCCGAGTCCGCGCTATGATGGCCCGCATGAAACTCCAGGCGCCTTGTCTTCTGGTGGCGAGCCCACTGCTGTTGGACCCCAATTTCCTCCACGCCGTGGTTCTACTTATCGAATACGACGAGAAGGGCGCGATGGGGATCATCCTGAATCGCCCGCTGCCCTTGAATCTGGCGCAGATCTGTGCGGAGAGTTATCTCACCTTCGCCGGAGATGATGAATCCACCGCCTTTCGCGGCGGCCCTGTGGAACCACAACGGGGCATCATTCTCGTTCGCGGTGGCCTGCCTTCAGACGAGGACACGGTGCTGAACTTCACAGATTTCGTGAGCTTCCGCAAGGATCTGCTCGAATCTCTGCTGCTGGATCCCGATGCACGTTTCCGCTTGTTCCTGGGCTATGCGGGCTGGTCCGCGGGCCAGCTGGAGGCTGAGGTGAAGGAAAAGGCCTGGGCGTTGCTCCCTCTCCGGGCCGAGTGGCTGATGAGTGAAGAACCACGCCTCCTCTGGCAGCGCGCCATGGAAGCCGGCACCAGTGGCCCAGAACCTTTCCTGGGCTAACGTCGAATCAATAGTCCGTCGTCCTCGTCATCATCCATGACCATGGGGATGTCGCCTGATTCCAGCAGCACCGCATCCTCATAGATGTTGTGCAGTTTGGGTTCATATTTCTGGGCCTGGGCCAGTCGGGCATCCTCGGCCAGCGTAACTTCCAGCCGGGTCAAGCCCTTGATGCAGGCTGGCTCCACCTCCAGGATACCTGCCAACAGCTTGATGGGGCTGAGCCCCTCGCCCAGTTGGAGCCGAGTAGAAAAATGCAGGGATTGCTGGTGCCAATCCAGACGTGTAACGAGCCCACGCACCTCCAGGCGCTTGAGGGTTTTGGTGCCGCCCACCTTTCCGCTCTTTTCGATTGTGAAGGACTTGGCGACGCCAAAGGCCTGGATACGGTCCGCCGCCTGTTGAAACAGGTCTGCGGGAATGTCCCAGCGCCAATGTGCTTCCCTGGCAAGGTCCACCAGGGCGGAGCTGTGATTGGGAATGGGGTGGGCGTTGCGGATGTGAAAGCCTGACGGGCAGAGGGCATTCAGTTCCATCACCCAGGGCTCCATGGGGACCCTCGGGGGTGCCTGCAGCACCGCATCCATCCATTCGCAAAGCCCTTCCACGCCCAGCGGCAGTGGCGGCCCCAAGGTGATCATTGGCCGCGGTTTTTTTTCAAGGCCAAGGGCTGCCGGGCAGCCCGCCTTCAACAGCAGCTCTGCCAAGAGATGTCCCAGGGCCGATGGGTTCAGGTCACTGGCCGGGTGGCGGATCTCCACTTGGAACCGGACGGTCCTGCGATTGGGATCCAATTGCCAAGTATGGAGGCGGATATTGCGGGCGGCTTCGACGGCCGCTTCCAGGCGGGTGCGGGCGGCATGCCAACGGGGTTCCTTGGGGGAATTGGACCGCGGGCGGGACCGGTTGAGAAAGTGGAGCGCCTTCCCTGCGGATTGCTCGGCCAAGATTCGGGCCAGGAGGGCCTCCAGGGCAGCGGCCTCCGGGGTGTCCTCGTGAAGTAAGTCTTGGAAAGCCTTGAGGGTTGGGTTCTCGGGGGCTGGGGCTGAATCAGAAACACGCATGGGTCCAGCATACGATGTGGCTGGGCGGGTTTTCCGCAGGGGTTGAGGAGATCTCCCTGCGGATTTCAAAGGTGCCCTTGAGAATCGCGGTTTCATTCCAATGCTGAAATATTTGTGCAACATGAATGGAAACGACGGTGGTAATGGCCTCGGCTAGCCCTTGCCATCCCGCTTGTTCTCGATGATGCGCTTGGCTTCCCGGCGCAGCAGTTCCGCCACGTTGCGATCCTTCACCATCATCTTCATATCGAAGTCGTTGATGCGTTTCAGCAAGTTCAGGGAGATGGCGATGGGAGTTCGCGGGTTTTGCACCAGGTTTCTCACGATGGTGTATTTCTTCATCCAGTCCCGGTTCTGGGAAATGATCCGCAACACTTCATCCTGCACAGTCCGCATCTGGGCGATGTAGCCCACCTCGCCTTCGGTGATGCGGCCGTTGCGGATCACGGCGGTCTGGATCAGCCGGTTGGATTCGCGGATCAGCAGGGTGCGCTCTTCCTTGCCGCCTTTCTGCGCCAGCATGATCTTCTGGTTGGTGCGCAGCTTCATGACGCGCTGCGTGAGGGTGAGGGAGATCTCCTGGCCTTCATCGTCAATGATGGGGCTTAGCAGGCGCTCGGCACGGGCCGCTTCGGTTTCGGGGGTGTCATCCTCGTCGCTGTGCACGGGCAGCGGCAGCTCCGCCCAAGCCTTATCCAGCTTTCCGGCCTCCACATCATTGATGATTTCAAGACGATCCTTGGCCACCTCGGGCGTGATCTGAGAGAGCACATCCCGCCGGAATTCCTGGATCTTCCGCTTGACGTTGTAGACGGCATCCGGATGTTCTTCGATCAGGTCCAGGATCTTGGGCCGTTCGATCCAAAACACCTGGTTGTTGAGGGGAATTTCCAACATGGAACCCGGGAGGAAAGGAATCACCCGTTCCATCCAGTCCGCATGGAGGCTTTCATGAAGCAGCGCCGTTTCCAACAGGGCTGGTTCTTTGCGATAGGAGAGGATCAAACCCAGTGGATCCGGGGGCTCCACGGGGCCGATGATGGCATTCATCAGCATGTTTTCTGGCATTTCGGCCAGAGTTGCCTGGGCCTTTTCTTCGTAGGGCGTGTTCGCAAATACGGCGTGGCTCAGGGCCTGAAGGATATCCAGCGGAGGCAGTGGCAGCCCGCCGCCCACCAGGGTTTGCGCCATGGGTGCTGCGAGCGTTCCCGCAATGAATTGCGCCACAATCGGATGCATGTCATTCCTCGGTGGGGGCTTCGGTTTCAGACTGGGGGATGTGCAGCGGGACCTTGGGTGCCAAGTCTTCGGGAAGAATCCAGCGCCCTTCGTCGTCAAAACGTCCGGTCCAGGGCTCACCCACGGCAACGCCATGGAGGATGCGCCGACCAGCCACCTCCAGGGTGACCACACCGGCATTATCCAGGGCAAGGGTGAACGGTCCTTTCACCCGCAGGGTCCAGGGTTCGGAAACGCGCAGCGTCTGGATGGTCTCCAGGCCATTGGCGGCAATTTTGCCGGTGCAGGTGTCCAGGGCACGCAGGTTGACCAGAATTCCATCCGCATTGATGGGCGCCTCTGGCAGCACTTCGCCCAGTACCGGGTAGACCGAGGTGGAGGTACGTGGCACCCAGGCGGTTCCGACACTGGCGGGTGCATGGCTTTCTGATCGGGAATCTTCGCCCTTGATGCCGCGACCGGGCACCACGAGCCACAGCAGCAGTGCCACGCTTCCCGCCGTCAGAACGCCGGTGAGAATGCGCTCCAACCGTTCACGCTTAGGGTCCGGGGCCTCCTGAGCAAGTGCCCCAGGCACCTGATTCCAGGCCTCGACACAGCTTTCCAGATCCAGCCCCACATGCAAGGCAATGCGCCGCGCCAGGGGCCGTTCTCGGCCAGGGGGAACCCGGGGCCAGTCATCGGCTTCAATGGCCGCCAATAGATGCACGGGCATGCGCAGATCTTGGGCGAGGTTTTGCTGACTCAGACCTTTGGCCACGCGGGCACCCCGGAGGATTGCGCCCAGGCTGGTCTGGTCGAGGTCCTGGGTCATGCCCGCCACCCCACCGGGAGCTCTGCGAGAATGCGGGCAAGCTGCTCGCGCCGTTCTTCACGGTTCAGGCGGCGTTCGTCCATGCTGCCCCGGTGGGCCATGGCATCCCCCAGGGTGCTTTGGAGATCATCAGGAGTGACAAAATCTCGATCCGAAAGCCATGCTTCGGCCTTGGCAAGATTCAGCCAATGGCTGGCCGCTCGGGTGGAACAGAAACCACCCTCCTTGCGAATCCTGGCCACGATCCGTTCCAGATAGTCCAGTACCGCCTCAGAAACCCGCAGGGCTTTCACTCCCTGGCGGGCGGCGCACCAGTCGACAATTGTCATGGCCGGGCTGATTTGGCCAAGCCGTTCTGCCCCCGCCTGTCCAAGGAGCACCTGGCGTTCGGCACCTGGATCGGGATAGCCAAGGTGAACGACGCAGGCAAAGCGATCGAGCTGGCTTTCCGGCAATGGAAAGGTGCCCGAATGGTCCATTGGATTCTGGGTGGCGATGACGAAAAAGGGATCGGGCAGCGGATAAAGGGCACGATCCATGGTCACCTGCCCTTCCACCATCACTTCAAGGAGGGCGCTCTGGGTTTTGGGACCAATGCGATTGAGTTCGTCGAGCAGCAACACATTGGTGAACACAGGGCCGGGATGAAAGCGGAAGGCTTGGTTGGCAGCGTCCCAGAGATTCACCCCCAGCAGATCCGAGGGCAACAGATCATTGGTTCCTTGAATGCGCTGATAGTTGCCTCCCATCAGGCGGCTGAGCCCCTTGGCCAGAGTGGTTTTCCCGACGCCGGGCAGATCCTCCAGAAGGAGGTGGCCTCCCGAGAGGAGCACCGCGACGGCCCGGCGCACCTGGGTGGGCTTGCCCACGATGATTCGGGACAAGGCCAGGATGCCCGCATGGGCCCCGGCCTTCAGGGCTTCCGGCGCAGAGGCAGGGGTCATGGGCGTTCCTCAATGGAAATATGGTGGTCCCGCAGCCGCTGGGAAAGGGTGCGGGGTGTGATCCCCAGGGCTGTGGCTGTGGCTGCCAAGTCACCACCCTGAGTGGCCAGGGCACGTCGCAGAAGCGGGGCCTCTGCGGCTTTTTCGATGGCCATCAGCATGGCTTCCAGGGAGGCTGGGGCAGGCCAGGGTAGGCCCAAGGGTGAATCGCCCGCTCCGACCGCCACATGGGGCAGGGGGCTGAGAATGGCGCCCTCCTGGGCCCGGAGCGCCATGGCCACGGACCAGGCGAGTTCCCGGGCATTGCCGGCCCAATCCCGCTTCAACAACTCACGCTCGGCGTTGTGTTCAATCAAGGGCAACTGTCGGCCCTGCTGCCGGGCGCCAGCCTCAAGGAAGGCGCGGAAAAGGGGCAGAATGTCCTCTCGGCGCTCCCGCAGCGGCAACAACGGGAAGCAGAGGACCCCAATCCGTTCCCTGAGGCGATCGGGCAAATCCGAAGCCTGACGGGCGCTGCCCGACCAGCAAATGGCCCGCCCCTCTGGGCTTTCCATGGCTTGCAGGAGATCTGAAAGGGCGGATTCCGTCAGACATTCCAGATCCGGGAGGAAAATGCTTCCTCCCTTCAGGAGGGCCAGGCGCCGGGGGGCCAGGGCCTCCGCATCCAGGGCTTCGGGTGCGAGAAGGAGAAAGGGTGCGCCGGGATGGCGAAGGCTGTGGAGCCTGCGCGCCGCGCGGGTTTTCCCCGCCCCCCGTTCCCCCAGGAACAGCACCGGTGCCCCGGATTCCGCGGCACGGGCAAGCCCTTCATTCAAGGCTTTCAGGGAAGGGCTTTGAGCGATCCAGGGCTCCCGCGGATCCGGCGGAGGGGCGCCCACTAGGGCTCGCAGTCGTTCCAGCACATCCAAAAACCGGTCGAGATCAAAGGGCTTGGGCAGGAAATCCTCAGCCCCCCAGCGCATGGCCTCCACGATGTCGTGGGGTTCGCCAAAGGCGCTCATAAGCACCACCCGTAGGGCAGGTTGCAGGCGCTTGGCGCGCTTAAGCAGTTCCAGACCACTGAAACCGGGGAGGCGGAGATCCGTCACCATGACCTCGAAGCCAGCGCCCTGCAAGGCGGCGAGAGCCTCGGCGGAATCGCCCACTGCGGTAACTTCCCAGGGGGAATCCGCCAGCGCCTGGATCAGCAGGCGCCGGAAACTGTCTTTATCCTCCACAAGGAGTAGGCGCATTCCCAAAGGTTATCAGTTCAGAACGCCAATACGCTCCGGGCGGCGGCCAAAACCTTTTCGGTATTGGGCAGAATCGCGCGTTCCAGGATGCGGTTGAAGCCCACGGGCGTGAACGTTGAGCCCACCCGTTCCACCGGCGCATCGAGCCAGGCGAAGCATTCTTTGGATACCTGGGCGGCCAACTCGCCGCCGAATCCGCCGAAGACCTTGTCCTCATGAGCTACGAGCACGCGGTGGGTCTTCTTGACGCTGGCGAAAATCGTTTCCGTGTCCAGGGGCAACAGGCTGCGCAGATCGACCACTTCCACTTCGACGCCTTCCTTGGCCAGTTTGGTGGCCGTTTCCAGCGCGAAATGCACCGGTGTGCCGTAGGCCAGGATCGTCAGGTGCTTCCCCGCGCGTCGAATCTTGGCCTTGCCGAAGGGGACCGCAAATTCAGCAGGGATGTGGGTTTTGGCCATGGCGGAGTTGTAGAGAAATTTGGGCTCCAAATAGAGGGTGGTGCCCCGGGAACGCATGGCCGTGCGCAGCAGGCCCGCCGCATCATCGGCGAAGGCGGGAACCACCACGCGAATGCCAGGCAGCGTGGTGAGCCAGCCTTCCACGTTCTGGCTGTGGTAGAGACCGCCCCCGATGTAGCCGCCACTGGCCAGGCGGATGGTGATGTTGGGACTGAATTGTCCGTTGGTGCGCCAATAATCGTGACTGCATTCCACGATCTGCTCGGCAGCGGGCCAGATGTAGTCGGCAAACTCAGCGCCTTCCACTACCACACGAATCTTGTCGTTGAAGCGGGAAAAGCCGTTGGCAGTGCCCACGATGAAATCTTCTGCAATGGGTGCATTGAAGACGCGCGCTTTGCCGAACTCCGCTTGCATGCCCTTTGAAACGTTGAAGATGCCGCCCTTCTCCTTGTTGGCCATATCCTGGCCCCAGATGAAGGTGTCGGGGTTGTGGCGGAACTCTTCCTTGAGGGTGTGGTTCAGGGCATGCAGCAGGGTGACGGCTTCGCCGTCTTCCGTGTGCAGGCCTTCGGGGTATTTCTCACTGACCCAAGGCTCGGGGAGCACGTAGTCGAAAATGGTAGCGGGATCGGGGTCTGCGGACTTGATCGCCGTTTCTGAGGCCTCGTTGTACCGAGCCAGATTCTCAAGTTCCAAGGCCTTCAGCTCTGTTTCAGGCAGACCCTGTTGCAGACAGAAATCGCGGAATCGCGGCAGTGGGTCCTTGGCCTTGGCCGCAGCCAATTCCATTTCATCCCGGTACCAATCATGGCGATCGGAGTTGGAATGGGAACCGATGCGAACGCACATGGCGTAGACCATGGCAGGGCCTGCCCCGGAGCGTGCATGGGCGATACCCGCGCGCATGGCGCGCAGGCTATCCATCACATCCAGCCCGTCGCATTTGAAAATGCGGAGGTTGGGCAGGCCGGAAAAGGTGTCGCAGAGTTGTTCGTTGGCGGCCTGATCGCACTTGGGCACGGAAATGCCATAGCCGTTGTCCTGCACCACGAACACCACCGGCAACTTTTCCCGGTCCGCGCCCACGATGGCCTCGTAGCAGTAGCCTTCGGAGAGGCTGGATTCCCCCTGGCTGCTGAAGGTGATGGCATTGCTCTGGTAATACTTGGCCGCTCGAGCCAGGCCAGCAGCGTGCTGCACATGGTTTCCCGTGAGGCTGGAAACGTTCTGGATGCCGATTTCGGGCTTCGCAAAATGGTTGGACATGTGGCGCCCGCCGCCAGCCACATCGTCGCGTTTGGAAATGCCGTTCAGGATGATTTCCAGAGGCGTCAGACCCGCGGCCAGACAGGTGAGCATGTCGCGGTAGTAGGGAAACAGAAAATCCTGCCCGGCACGGAAGCTGAGGCCCAAGGCCAACTGAATACCGTCATGACCGGCGCATGGGGCGTGATAGGACCAGCCAATAGCCTGCTTTAAATAGTTGGGAGCCTTGTCGTCCAACACCCGACCCATGTGCATGAGCCCGTACCAACGCTTCAGTTCCGTAGCATCCGGCATCAAGTCGGGCTGTGTTTCCAGGGGCATGGTGGTGTCAAGCATGGGTGTTTCCAAATCTAGCCTCCGGTTCTTCGATGCACGCAGGGGGTGGGGGCGTTCACCAGGGATTTGTAATATCAGCCAATTCGTCGGGATTCACGACTAGGATGTCCCACACGATCTTTGCTTCTGCGGCAGTGCGCGTTTCTGCGCTGCGATGCAGCGCCAGAGCGGCACGTTTGGTGGCCCGTTTGAGGGTGAAATCATCCCGGTCGATGCGGTGCAAAGGGCTCCAAAGGGTGGCGCCCATGGGTACAGTGCCGAGTTTTTCCCGGATGCGGCCTAGAAGAATCTGGGCGCCTTCCTGCTCGGTGCGCGGCAGCAGGAGCAGGAATTCTTCCTGCCCCAGATCCACCAGCAGGTCTTCGCCCCGCAGTGCCTCGGAGACTTCCTGCAGGGATCGTCGGGATTTCGGAGTCAGGGGGAGAGCCCAGCGCACCACGGCCATGGCCTCGCCCCGGCGGCGGGCCAGGAACAGGTTCGCCTTCAACCAAATATCTAGATAGTGCAGATTGGGAAGGCGGGAGGCGGGAGATTCCAGGGCACTGTCTTCCACCACGGCGGTGGTTAGATCCAGGGCATCCCGGGTCATCTGGAGTTCGTGCTTGAGCTGCTCCACTTCGAGGCTTTTGCCAAAAAGATTGGCCAGGGCTTTCACCATGGCCACTTCGGCCCGGCTGAATTGTTTGGGGCTGCGGCTTGTTACCGAAAGCACGCCCATGATCCGCCCCGATTGATTGAGGGCTGCGCCTAGATAAGCTTTCACGCCCTGCTGTTTGGTGGCGCTGTGGTTTTTCCAGGCAGGGTTGATGGTCGCATCGCGGATCATCAAGCTGCGGCCCGGGTGCTCCAGCACGTGGGGGCAGAAGCTGTGGGCGGGCTCGTGGATGGCCAGATCCGGTTCGATGCCGGGGGCGGTGGCCCACCAGAAGGCTTCCCAGCCAAGGGCCGTTAGGCGACTCATCACGGCGTGATCCACGCCCAGCTCCTGCACCATCAGGGCAAGCCCGTGGTCGAAGAGCCGCGTGGGATCCGGAAAGGCATGATCGACCAGTTCTCCCAAGGCCTGAAGGTGGCTCATGGAATTTCCGCCGCTGCGGGTACGCGGGCGGCTGCGCTTCGGTTTCGGGCGGGTTTCGGTCATCGGCTGACTCGAGGGGTGGATAGAAATATACCCCCCAACGAGGTAACCGATGGATAGCTATCCGCAAACTTCAATAGCTGATTACCCGAATGCCTGGATCGACCTGATCCTGCAACAACCCTTCGATGTAGCTCAGGGTGCCGCCCTGGGCGCTGGGGCAGGACCCACAGGCACCGTGATAGCTGATCTGCAAAGTCGTGCCATCAAAATCGATGACTTCCACGCCTCCACCATCGCCTGCAAGGCCAGGTCGGATCTGCTGGTCCAGCACCGCATTGATGCGCAGCAACTTTTCGTCCGTGCTGCCCGAAGGCAGGCCGGGCGTGGTGGAGCCGACCTCTTCCTCGGTGTTGTGCTCTTCGACCACTTCACAGACCGCGTCGATGAGATCGCTCCACTCGGCGGTGGTCTCCTTGTTGACGGTAACAAAACGATCCATGTAGAAAACGGAGGTCACCTTGCCCAGGGCAAACAGGGAAGAGCCCAAGGGATCGCCCACCGCAGCGGCAAAATCTCGGAACGAACGCACCCCTGATTTGAGAATGGGTCGCTGAAGGATGAATTTCAGCGCATCTGGATTTGGAGTGGGCTCAATGTTGATGACCTTGGGCATCGGCTGACCTCGAACCTTTAAAGTTTACCATTTCTGTCAGGTTTGACCATCCGAAATCCCCCCATACTGAGCCATGAACCTGGAGGCGCTTTCGCATGTTCGAAGCTCAACGTGAAGCCTGCGTGGCAGCCGCCCTGGCTGGAGGTCGGGCGCTGGTGCCCTATTTCCGCAAGCTGGAACCCGGCACCGTCACCGAAAAATCGAAAAACGATTATGTGAGCGATGCGGATCGGGCTTCCGAGGCCGCCATCAAGGCTGAGCTGGACCTGCGCTTTCCGCAGTATTCCTTTCTTGGCGAGGAAACGGGTGCTTCGGGCGAGAACAGCCGGGTGTGGATCGTGGACCCCTTGGATGGCACGTTGAATTTCGTGCAGGGCTTTCCCCATTGGTGCGTTTCCGTCGCCCTGTGGGACGCGCAGGGGCCAGTGGTGGGCTGCGTGTGGGATCCGCTACGGGAAGATCTCTTTCTTGCCACGCGCGGCGAAGGCGCCACGTGGAACGGGCAGCCCATGTCCATTTCCCAGCAGTCAGGCCTGGATGGCGCCTTTCTGGCCACAGGCTTCGCCTTTCAACTGGGAGAGCGGTTCAAGCTCTTCACCAAGGCGCTGGAGGCGACGTTCTACCGCGCCAAGGGCATCCGCCGGGCGGGGAGCGCGGCCCTGGATCTCGCCCACGTGGCGGCGGGCATCTATGACGGCTTTTTCGAACTGGGCCTGCAGAAGTGGGACATGGCCGCAGGTGTCTTGCTGGTGCAGGAAGCCGGTGGGCTCATCTCGGACTGGGAAGGCGGCGAAGGGTGGTTCGAGAGCGGCAGCGTGATCGCCGGGAATCTCTGGGTACAGCAGGAACTGGTGGATGCGTTCAAAGAATAGAAAAGACCCGCGCATCCTCGGCAACGACCGTTTGGCTTGGGATGGCTCAGCGCCCCAGCGTCGCGGCCTGTAAATCCGCCCACAGGGCTTCCACGTGTTTCCGCTCGGTGGCCTCGGCACCGATGGAAACGCGGATCATCTGCTGGCCCTTCAATACGGATGGCGTCAGATAACTTCGCCCTGCATGGTTGATGCGCTCCGCGATGGCGAGATTGTGGGTTTTGAGCGCGGCTTCATCACCCCTCAAGGTATCGGGGACGTGGCGAATGCACACGGTTTGCAACGCCACGGGTGCCATGCGCTCCCATCCGGGTGCGGCATCAACCTGTTCCTTCAGCCACTGGGCATTGGCAAGGTCGCGGCGGATGCGGGCCTGGAGACCTTCCACCCCCTGGTCGCGGATGAGGAACCAGAGCTTGAGGGCCCGGAAGCGCCGCCCCAGTGGAATACCCCAGTCGCGCAGATTGCGCACCTCGCCATCCTGGGCGGTGTGCAGGTAGCTGGGATTGGTGCCCATCACGCGAATGAGATGTTCGGGATCGCGCACGAAATAGGCGGTGAGATCAAAGCCCGTGCCCATCCATTTATGCGGGTTGAGCACCAGGGAATCTGCGGCTTCGACGCCGTTCCACAGGCTCCGGCATTCGGGACAGATCATCGCCGTGCCCGCCATGGCCGCATCCACGTGCAACCAGAGGCCGTATTTCTGGGCTAGCACGGCCATGGCCCACAGAGGATCCATGGCGGTGGTGGCGGTGGTGCCAATGGCGGCGACCAGGGCGCAGGGTTTACGGCCCGCAGCGAGGTCAGCCTGGATGGCGGCTTCCAGGAGATCGAGCCGCAGGGCATGGTCAGCATCGGTGGGGATCAGGCGCAAATGATCCTTGCCGAAGCCCGCCAGCAGCGCGGCCTTGGGGATGGAACTATGGCCTTGATCAGAGGCGTACACCATCAGCGGCACCGCTTCGGCTTGCAGGCCGCCGCGATTCTGGCTGAAGGCAGAGGTTCTTTCCCGGGCACAGAGCAGGGCGCAGAAGGTGGCCGTGCTGGCCGTGTCCTGGATGACGCCCGTGAAAGCCTCGGAAAGGCCCAGCATCTGGCGCAGCCAATCCATGACCACGTCTTCCACTTCCGTGGCTGCGGGGCTGGTTTGCCAACTCATGCCCTGGCTGCCCAGCCCGGCGCAGACGAGATCCGCAAGCACAGACGAAAGGCTGGAATTGGAAGGGAAATAGGCGAAAAAACCAGGGTGATTCCAGTGGGTGATACCAGACATCACGATGCGGTCCAGATCGCCCAGGATCGCCTCCAAACCTTCGGGCTTTAGGGGCGGTGTGCGGGGCAGCTGGCGGCTGATGTCGCCAGGCTGGGCGGGGCTCATGACGGGATATCCTTCGATACCCTCGCGGTAGGCCGCGATCCATTCGATCAGGTCATGTCCGAGGCGGCGGAATTCGTGAGTGTCCATGCCCTCAATGATGCGCCGATTCCCCCTGCTTGGCAGCCTTGGGTAGTTCCAGGAAGGTCACGTGGCCCGTGCCCAGGTCATAGACCGCGGGCAGGACCTGGACCTTGCCCGCCCCCACGAGATGCCGCACGATCTCGCTGCGATCCAATACGATCTGAGCTTGGCGGATGGCGTTGTTCCGTTCCAGATGGCGGAGATGATCCCCGGCGCTTTCGTTGGGATCCTCGGGGGTGGTTTCCAGCAGCCCAGCCATGGCCGCCTGAAAGGACCAGAGGTTGCCGGGCAGGGGCTTTCCGCCTGCTTCAGCAACGGCTTTCACGGCCCCGCAGGCCGTGTGGCCCAGCACGATCACCACCTTGGAACCCAGGTGTTCCACCGCGTATTCCACCGACGCGATGCCCTGGATATCCGGACAGTTACCCGCTTCCCGGATCGTGAAGAGCCTGCCCAGTTCCTGATCAAAAATGAAGTTATCCATCATGCGGCTATCGGAACAGGTGACGATCACCGCGAAGGGCGCCTGGCCCTTGGCCAAGGTCTGGCGCAGCTCGGGGTCCTGGGAGGCGAGCAGGGTGCGGACACGACGGCCTTCCACGAAACGAAGATTGCCTGTCTTCAATTCCGCCAAGGCTTCGCCAGGGCTCTTGATCTCACTGGTTCCAGAAACTTCTTTACGCGCCAGAGCTTCTTGGAGTTTCGCGTTTTCGGCGGCCAGCTTGGTGGCTCGGGCTTCGGCCTCCACCAGGCGTTTGGTGTCGGGAGGCGGTGCCAGTGGTTTCGGCTTTGGAGCGGGTTTGGGTACCGGAGGGGTGGTCGATTTCTCCTTGGCGGCAGCGTCCTCTTCGGGAACCGCCACCGAAGTTCGCTTTTTGGCGGCCTTGGCTGGCTCAGCCTTGGGCGCTTCGGGCTTGGGTGGTTCTTCCATCGCCGCATGGACAGGGAAACTCAGACAGGCCGCAAGGAGCAGATCGAGCATGGGAGACCTCCGACAACCTTTGGCCTATCGGCGCGGGCGGAGGCGGACTCCAGTTTTACTCGTACCGCAGGGCCTCGATGGGATCCTGCTTGGCTGCTTTCAAGGCAGGCCACATGCCGAAGATGAGGCCGATGGCGGTGCTCACGCCAAAGCCCAGCACAATGGACCAGAGCGGTGCCGCCGTGGGGAAATCCAGCGCGACCCGGGCGAGGAGGGCGATGCCCAGCCCCACGGCGATGCCGATGGCGCCGCCCACGCCGGTCAGGGAGACGGCCTCCACCAGGAACTGCGCGGCGATGTCTTTGCGGGTGGCGCCGAGGGCCTTGCGCACGCCGATCTCCCGGGTGCGCTCGGTGACCGTCACCAGCATGATGTTCATGACGCCCACACCGCCCACCACCAGGGCAATACCTGCGATGAGGATCATGGCACCCGCGATGCCGCCGGTGATCTGCTTGAACTGCTGAAGCTGTCCCTCGCTGGTGAAAATGGCGAAATCATTGGGCTGGTTGGGTTTCAACCCGCGCCGTGCGCGCAGGATCGCCACTTCCTGATCGGTCATCTCGTCCATGCGGGCGGGATCCTTGGGAATGGTGGCGATGTGGATGGTATCGCCGCCGCCATTCTTGATCTGGGGGAACATCTCATCGAAGGTGCTGATGGGAATCAAGACGATGTTGTTGGCACCGCCATCCCCGAATTCTGGTTTCTTGTCGAGTACGCCCACCACCTGGAAAGGCACACCGTTCACCATCAATTCCTGGCCCAGGGGATCCTTGCGAGGCCAGAGAGCCTTCACCACATCGGGGCCGATGACACAGGTGTGGGAGGCGTGGATGACGTCGGCATCCACAAAAAAGCGGCCGTCGTTCACGGTGCTGTTGTTTGCGGGAGCGTAATCCGGATTGGTGCCGCAGAAGGTGGGGCCGTTGGCCTCTTCGCCCTTCCGGTTCTTGATGGTCACGCCCGTGCCAAAGGAATACCGTTCCTGAGACACTGCCGCCGCCAAGGTGGACAGACGTTTCAGGGCTTCCGCGTCATCGCGGGTGAGATCCCGGCGTCGCTTCTGTTCTTCGGGCAATGGGCCACCTTGCCCAAAGCGTGGTTCGTACTTCTGGAACTGGACCAGGGTCGTACCAAAGGCCGTGAAGGCTTCCGTTACCGCGTTGTTGAAGCCCACCACGAAACTCACCATGGCGATGACGGTGGCGACCCCTGCGGCGATGCCCAGAAGGGTGAGGAAGCTGCGCAGTTTTTGAGAGAACATGGCCCGCAGGGCGAACAGGAAATTTTCCTTGCCCACGGCGCGGAGGATGTTGGGTTTCTTGAGAGCGGCAGCCATGGTTACTCCGCTCGGATGGCGTCGATGACGACGAGGTTGGACGCGCGGCGCGCGGGCAGGAATCCCGCCGCCAAGCCCACCAGGGTGGAAAGGGTGATGCTGGTGAATACGATGCCAAGGGTGACTTCTGCGGGAAAACCAGCCACGGCTTTGACAAGCAGGGCGATGGCGCTGCCCATCAGCACACCCACCACGCCACCTGCCATGGAAAGGAGGGCGGCCTCCAACAGAAACTGTCGGCGGATATCTTTTTTCCGGGCGCCGATGGCGAGGCGAATGCCGATCTCGGGTGTGCGCTCGGTAACGCTCACCAGCATGATGTTCATGATGACGATGCCACCCACGCCCAGGCTCACGGAGGCCACCAGGATCATCAAGATGAAGGCGGCGCCGCTGATCTGGCGCCAGATCTGCTGGGCAGCCTCCTGGGTGATCACGCCGAAGGGATCCGGTGCCCGGAAGCTGGTGTGACGCATGGCGCGGAACAACGCGCGGGTTTCGTCCATGGAAGCATCCATGCCAGGAATACCACCTGCCGCCTTGATGTAGATTTCCAGCGATTGGTTGGTAGGCATGAAATTGGTGCGATAGACCTGCACCGGAACGTAGACACGGTTGTCCTGGGTGAAACCGATGCTGCGACCCTGTTTGGGCATGAGCCCGATCACCCGGAAGGGCAGGCCACGCACCAGAATGGTTTTGCCGATGGGGTCCAGGCCAGGGAACAACTCGTCACGGATGTTCGCGCCAATGACCGCCACAGGTTGGAACGCGTCGTTTTCCCGCTCGGTGAAAAAGCTGCCTGATTCGAATTCTAGACTGAAGAGCTGCGCGAAATTGGGCGTTACACCGGTGACAGTGATATCAGCCAAGCGTTTCTTGCCAAAGTTGACGGCCCCACTGCGCCCGGTTCCAACCCCCACCATGGTGGCTCTCTGGATCGAGCTTGCGGTGCGTTCGTACTCGCTCCAGGTGATGGGTGGGCGTTTGAGGGCATCCAGAAATTCCTTCCGGCTCTGGATGATGCCGAACCGGGTGAGGATGTAGACATCCGGAGAAAGAACGATGACTTTTTCTCGCACGTAGGTGTTCAAGCCACTGATGACACTCACCACGCCCACGATGGTCGTGACGCCGATAATGACGCCCAACAGCGTGAGAAAGCTCCTCAGCTTGTGTGCCCGAAGCGCACGGAGCGCCACCCGGAACAGTTCACGATAGTTCATGCGTTCGGCTCAGCTCGCCTTGCGTTCGTCGGGCGCGGCACTGCCTTTGCGGGTTTTATCCACGCGAACGGTTTCGCCGCCCTTGAGGTCGCGCAGGGTGCGGAAGGGGCCCGTCACCACGCTCTCGCCACCCTTGAGGCCTTCGGTGACTTCCACATTCAATTCGCCCATGAGGCCGGTCTTGACGGGCACGAACTTGGCTTTCCCGCCCTCCATCAGGTAGACGCCTTCTTCTTCCTTGGCGGCGCCGGGCTTGGCTTTCTCGCCGTCCTTTAGCTTGATTTCCTTCATCACCAGGGCCTGAAGCGGGATGGCCAGTGCGTTCTCCCGGCTGCCCGTGAAGATTTCCGCCTGGGCACTGAGGCCCGGCTTGATGGTGAGGGGCGGATTTTTCATCTGCACCTTGACCTTGAACTTGGTGGCTTCGTTTTGAGTGAGCTTCAGCAGGGGGCTACCACCCACTTCCGTCACCACCGCATCAAAACTCTGGTTGGGATAGGCGTCGATGCGCACCTGGGCATTCTGGCCCAGCTTGACGTTGGGGATGGAGGCTTCGTCGACTTCCAGTTCGGCTTCCACCTTGCTCATGTCGGAAATGGTGACCAGCACGGTGCCAGCTTGATTCTGAACGCCGATGACGGCGGTTTCGCCCTGCTCAATGCGGCGGGCGGTCACCACGCCATCCATGGGGGCGGTGATGGTGGAATAGCGCAGGCTGACGGAGGCCCCGCGAAGATCAGCCTTGGCCTGCTCGACTCGCCGGCGGGCGGACTGGGCGGTGTTAGTGGCGGTGGTGAGGGCCGTGCGCTGCTGCTCGAAATCCGCCTGGGCGATGATGCCCGCTTTGCGATTGGCTTCCGCGCGGGTGAAATCGGCCTTGGCCTGGGCCAGCCGGGCTTCCGCGCTCTGGAATTCTGTGTTGGCGGCTTCCACATTGGCCTGGAGGCTTTCGGCGTTGGCTCGGGAGCGACTTGGGTCGATCTCCATGATGAACTGGCCCTTCTTGACGAAATCGCCTTCCTTGACAGCCAGGCGTGTGACCTGGCCCATGATGTTGGCCGAGATATCCACCTTGGCCACCGCTTGGACTTTCCCGTTGGCGCTCACCTTGGCGGTGATGGTTTCCCGGTTCACGGCAGTCACCTGCACGGGCAGGCCCTTGTCACCGCGGGTGGCAGCCACCCCGATGATCACGATCAGCAGCGCGCCCCCGGCCAACATCCAGATGTTCCTACGCTTCATGTCAATGCCTCCGGCCGCGGGTTCGGCTTCACGGGATGGATTCGCAGCAGGGCGACGGCGGTTTAGGGCATCCAAGGCGCATCAGGGTAATTGTTTTTGAGTGTTTATTGGAAATCGTTTCTATTTGTAATACCCTGGATCTTCGAAGGAATACCCATGCACCCTTTGTTTCGATTCTCTCTATCGCTTGTCATTCTAGGTATGGCCGCAGCTCCAGCCATGATGGCGGCCGCCAGCGCCAGCCTCACTGGACGCCTGGTGGATGACCGGGGCCGCCCCGTGGCCCAGGCCAAAGTGATTCTCCTGAACAAGGTGTCGGGCTATCGGCAAAGCGCCCAGCCCGATGCCCAAGGGCGGTTTGGGTTTTTCAATGTCCCCTTCAATGACTACCACTTGGAGGTTTTTGCCTCGGGGATGGATCCCATTCACCAAACCGTGGAATTGCGGAGCACGCTCCCCTTGGACCTCCAGATTCCCTTGAAATCCCAGGGCGCGGTGGTGGCCGTGGAGGAAACCCTCTCCATCGTGGAAGATCACCCTTCCGTGCACCTCGACATCGACAAGACCACCATCGAGCGCATGCCCGCAGCGGTGCAAAGCCGTGCCCTGGAATCCATCCTGCTCACTACGCCAGGTTTTATCGCGGATGAGAACGGCCGGTTCCATTTCCGGGGCAGCCACGGCCAGGCCACGTACGTCATCGACGGCATTCCCGTCAGTGACCAGATGCAGGCCACCTTTTCCAACAGCCTGGATCCGGCCCAGGTGGAAAGCATGGAGATCATCACCGGGGGCATTGCTGCTGAATACGGCGGCAAGCCCGTCACGGTAATCAACATGACCACCAAGTCGGGCCTTGGCATGGCCAATGACCTGGAAGGCGAGCTGACCTTGGGTGTGAGCCGCTTCAAGACCACGGAAGCAAGTGTTTCCTTGCGTGGTGGCTCAGATCACTTCGGCTACTTTGTGACCTCCGCCGCCAGTCGCAGTGATCGATTTTTGGATCCCGTCAATTTCGAAAACCTCCACAACCAAGGCAGCACTCGGCGCGTTTTCACCCGCTTTGATTGGCTGCTTTCAGACCGGGATACCCTTCGCGCCTCCCTGAGCGGTGGCCGCACCGATCGGGACGTCGTGAACCTGGCCTCGCAGGAACAGGCGGGCATGAACCAGCAAGCCCTCACCACGGATTTCAATGGCAGCCTGGGGTGGAGCCACCTCTTCAGCGCCGACACCAGCCTGGATGCGGCGTTCTACCACCGGCGCGCCACTTCGAAGCTAAATCCCACGCGCGATTTGGCACCTGGTTTTTCCGCCGGCGGGCCTGACACGCCGGTGTGGGTCCACCAGGACCGCAGCCTTGAAAACTGGGGTGCCCAGACCGCGTTGACCCGGCGTTTCCCAGGGGGCAGCACGGTAAAGCTGGGCCTGCAATACGTGGCCTTTCCCATCCATGAGCAGTTCCGGTTTGCCATCACCCAGGATGGCCAAGTGGATACCGCCAGCCCCTTGTATGCCTACACACCCAGTGGTGGCGGCCACATCTTCACGTTTGACGAACGGATCAAACCCACGTTGGCCTCCGTGTTTATGCAGAGCGATGTGCACCTGAATCGCTGGTTCCTGGCCCTGGGCTTGCGGTACGATCGTTTCAGCATGCGCAACGTGGATCAAGGTCTGGTGCAGCCCCGGTTGGGCATCTCCTACACCTTTGCCACGCGTACCATCCTGCGGGCGTCGTACGACCGCCTCCTCATCACGAGGGAAAACGAGAACCTGGCATTGTCTACCTCCCAGCGAGCCTGGGATCTGGGCCCGAACGCCGGCACGCCGGTTCCCACACTGAAACCCGAAACCCAGCATAGTTTCACCCTCGGCGCCGAACAGCAGTTCGGCAAGGTGGGCCGCTTGACGCTCGATTACTGGGAAAAGCATTCGCGGGATTCCGGGGATAACGCCCAGTTCTTGAACACGGGGATTCTCTTCCCCATTGCGGCGGAGCAGGGGCTTTTCCGGGGCGTGGATCTGCGCGTTGACCTAGTGCCGATCCATGGTTTTTCCGCCTACCTGAGCCTGGGCAAGACCCGGGCGATCTTCCAGGCGCCGGTGGTGGGAGGGCTGCAACTGGAAGCCCCCGAAGCGGTCCCAGGCGAGCGATTTCTCATCGACCATGACCAGAAGCTAGCCGGTCAACTCGGGCTTCGATACGAAGAGAACGGGTTGTTTGCCCAGGTGGTGGGTCGATATGATTCCGGACTGGTGGCCAAGAATCCGACCGAAGCCCTGGGCGATCCTGATCTGGAATTCGGCATCCCCTATGTTCGACAGGATTCGGAAGGCACCTGGCGGGTGAAGCCCCGCACCACCTGGAATCTGAGCCTGGGCAAGGAATTGGGCCTGGGCGGCAAACGCCGACTCGTATTTGGCGCCGACCTTCTCAATGCCTTTAATGCGAAAGGCCTCTACAATTTCCTCAGCACCTTTGGCGGTACCCATGTCACGCCCCCACGCACCTGGGCCACGAGGGTCAAGTTCCAGTTCTGATCAATGGGGATGACGCTTAGGACCACCGCTGAACATGACCCCCAAACCCTCGTCCCTGGATACCAAGGTCGATGTGAACGGTCGCGAGCCGTTCAAAGGAAGGGTTTACGCCTGCGAGGATTCTCGATTGATGCGGGAATACCTCGTGAAGGGGTTGGATCACTTCGGCATCACAGTTACGGGTGTGGCCTCGGGAAGGGCGCTTGATCAGGCCATGGCCACTGCGGAACCCGATATCGTGATCCTGGATATCGGCCTGCCCGATGAGGACGGCTATTCCATCGCCACTCGCCTGCGGCGGCATCGGCCGCACATCGGCATCATCATGCTCACTGCCCGGGGCAAACTTGATGATCGCGTGCGGGGGTTGGATTGCGGGGCGGATCTCTACTTTGCCAAGCCCGTGGATCTGCGGGAACTGGCCTCCGCCCTGGGAAGCCTTTATCGCCGCCTGGCTTCGGTGCAAAAACCAGCCCCGGGAGCATGGCGCCTGGACTCCGCGAAATCCTGCCTGCTGGCGCCCTCGGGCACCAGCGTGGAGCTTACGGATAATGAGTTGCGCTTCCTGACGCCTCTGCTGGCTTCTTCCGGGGAAGTAGTGGATCGCGAGGATTTGGCGCGGGCCCTGGATCATGTGCCAGATATCTATGCCATGCGCCGCATGGAAACGCTGTTGAGTCGGCTACGGAGCAAGGTCCAGCGCCTTTGCCCTGGAGAACCGTTGCCCGTGCGCGCCCGTCATGGCAGAGGCTATGCGTTTCTCTGCATTGCTTCAGCCAATGCGCAGGATGAGGATTCAGCCTGAAATTGTAAGAAAGTGTAAGGAACCCCCATGCGCCGTCCCCTCAATAATCAGAGCTTCGGACGGACATTCCATGGTGGATCTGCCATACAGCGCATTTGTGGGCCTTGGGATGGGTATCCCTGCCCTCGATTGGCAACACCAGGGACTTTTTCGGACGCTTTATCACCTGGATGAGGCCATGCGGGAAGGGCGCATCGTGGCCGAGCTTGATGTCGTCATGGATTCCCTTCAGAAATATGCTCAGCACCATTTCCAGGATGAGGAAGCCCATATGCGGCGCATCCGATACCCCGGACTGGATGCACATGCCGCGGAGCATCGCCGGTTCCTGGCTCAAATGGAGACGCTTCGAATTGCCTTTTTAGCAAATGGCGCCCAGTTCCACAAAAGAATTCCTGGCCACATGCTGATGCGCCTCACCCACCATATTCGGACCCAGGACATGGCCTACGCCCGGCACGGCCAGGCCAGCCGATTGGAGCCACCTGAAGTTCCCCAGGAGGAATAGGCGGCTGCGGAAGAAGCACCATTTCCATGTGTCGGTTCAGGGCTCAACCTTCCCGTGTCGTTTTTGGTGACCGGATCGTTACTGTTGGAGGCCCCAGCGCTTGGCGCGGTTGGAACCTCAGCGTCCATTTCACATTCAAACGGGAGACGAGGCCGGGAATCGTGATTGTAAGAAAGTGTAAGGAATTAAACTTTACTAGTCTTAGGATAATGAGATTGGGTTTCAAGGCTCTGAAACCCGATCCTTTGAATGTATTTGCATTCGCCTTGAATCCCTTCGCACCGCGATGAATGCGCTAGTTCTGCCATGAGGAACCCGATGAAATTCAGCAAGAACCCCGCGATCAATGCCCTCCTGATTCTTGTCCTTTCCCTTTGGATGGGGCTCGCAATCAGCTGCACCTGCTCATTCTGCGATGTGGCGGAAGCCCAGATCGCTTCCTCGGCCCCGTTGCCTGCAGCGAATTATGAGGATGCGATCACCACGGTGGGTACGGCCTTAACGGTGGTTCCTTCCAGGACTGGCGCACCCATTACCAGCGCCACCGTAAGTGCGGGCACCCTGCCTCCAGGTATGGCCTTACAGCCCAATGGCAGCATCTCGGGCACGCCCACCCAGGCGGGTGTCTACCCGCTTCAGATCCAGCTCTGCAGCGGCAGCCAGTGCATCATTCGACCGGTCGTGATCACCGTGAATACCGCAGCCGCAGACCCCATCAATGCCCAGTACACCGATGCCTCCACCATCGTGGGGACGCCTCTCACCGTTCCGCCCACCGTGATCAGCGGCGGTCCGGCCACTTCCGCCGTACTGGCCCAGGGATCCCTGCCCCCGGGCATGACCTTGAATGCCATCACAGGGGTTGTCTCCGGCACTCCCACCACGGCCGGTGTTTTCCCGCTCACCATCAATCTGGCGAATGCGGCCGGTGGCCACGTGGCGGTACCCGTTACGATCACGGTAAGCCAGAGTGGTTCTACGGCTCTGGTTGCAGCCTACACAGATGCCGTGGGGCCCGTGGGCACAGCCCTGACCGTGACTCCGAATGTGACTGCGGGTGGGCCCGTGGTGGTCGCAACCCTCACCTCCGGCAGCATTCCTCCCGGCATGGTGCTGAATGCCAATGGTTCCATTTCGGGAACTCCCACGACCCCTGGCACCTATTCGGCTGAAATCAGCCTTCGCAATGCTTCCGGTGCCCTCACCACCCAGCACGTGACCATCACCATCTATGCCGTGGGTGCCACCGCCCTGTCGGCGAGCTACATCGATTACATCACCACCGTGGGCTCCGTGGTGACCGTGATGCCGACGGTTGGCAGTGGCGGCCCCGTGGTGGGCGCGCAGTTGGCTACCGGCAGCCTGCCTCCAGGCTTGACACTCAATCCCAACGGCACCATCACGGGTACTGCCACCACCAGTGGCCTGTACACCATGGAAATCCGCTTGTGCAACGCAAGCGGAGCTTGTGTGACGGTGCCCCTGAAGATCACCGTGAATAACCTGCCGCTCACCTTGGCCTATGGGACTCCCAGAACGTTCATTGCTGGCAGCGTCATCGCGATCCAGAATGCGACTGTCGGAAATGCCCTCTCAACTCTGACCACCACCTTTACCCTCAGTTCTGGGGCACTGCCGCTGGGATTGACGCTGAATCCCGATGGCACCATCAATGGCACCCCCACCGTGATCGGCGACTACACCTTCTCGGTAACTGCCACCAATGGCGCCCGAACGGCGACGGCGAACCTCCTATACACCGTGCTACCCGCGCTGGTGGCTACCTACACCGATGCCAGTGGCCCCGTGGGCAATCCGTTGACCGTGACGCCCAGTGCCACTACAGCGGGCCCCATCACCAGCGCGACACTAACCAGCGCACCCGGGACGATTCCTCCCGGCATGACATTGAACGCCGCCACCGGCGTGATCAGTGGCACACCGACTACCGCTGGCACCTACACGCCCACCATCACCCTTTGCAATGCCGCTGGTAGCTGCACCAGCCAGAGCGTGACCATCACCATCAGCGCCGCGCTGGTGGCGACCTACACCAACGCCAGTGGCCCCGTCGGCAATCCGCTGACTGTGACACCCAATGCCACCACGGCAGGTCCCATCACCAGCGCGACACTGACCAGCGCACCCGGGACGATTCCTCCCGGCATGACATTGAACGCCGCCACGGGCGCGATCAGTGGAACTCCCACCACCTCTGGCACCTACACGCCCACCATCACCCTTTGCAATGCCGCTGGTAGCTGCACCAGCCAGAGCGTGACCATCACCATCAGCCCCGCGCTGGTGGCCACCTATACCAACGCCAGTGGCCCCGTGGGCAATCCGTTGACCGTGACACCCAGCGCCACCACAGCGGGCCCCATCACCAGTGCGACCCTCACCAGCGCACCCGGCACCATTCCTCCCGGCATGACGCTGAATGCCGCTACCGGTGCGATCTCAGGAACCCCCACCACCGCCGGCACCTACACGGCGACTATTACCCTGTGCAACGCGGCCGGTAGCTGCACCAGCCAGAGCGTGACCATCACCATCAGTCCCGCGCTGGTGGCCACTTACACCAACGCCAGTGGCCCCGTCGGCAATCCGCTGACTGTGACACCCAATGCCACCACGGCGGGTCCCATCACCAATGCGACACTGACCAGCGCACCCGGGACGATTCCTCCCGGCATGACATTGAACGCCGCCACCGGCGTGATCAGTGGCACACCGACTACCGCTGGCACCTACACGCCCACCATCACCCTTTGCAATGCCGCTGGTAGCTGCACCAGCCAGAGCGTGACCATCACCATCAGCGCCGCGCTGGTGGCCACCTATACCAACGCCAGTGGCCCCGTGGGCAATCCGTTGACCGTGACACCCAGCGCCACCACGGCGGGCCCCATCACCAGTGCGACCCTGACCAGCGCACCCGGGACCATTCCTCCCGGCATGACACTGAATGCCCGCTACCGGCGCGATCAGTGGAACTCCCACCACCGCTGGCACCTACACGCCGACTATTACCCTTTGCAACGCGGCCGGCAGCTGCACCAGCCAGAGCGTGACCATCACCATCAGTCCCGCGCTGGTGGCCACTTACACCAACGCCAGTGGCCCCGTGGGCAATCCGCTGACTGTGACACCCAATGCCACCACGGCAGGTCCCATCACCAGCGCGACACTGACCAGCGCACCCGGGACGATTCCTCCCGGCATGACATTGAACGCCGCCACGGGCGCGATCAGTGGAACTCCCACCACCTCTGGCACCTACACGCCCACCATCACCCTTTGCAATACCGCTGGTAGCTGCACCAGCCAGAGCGTGACCATCACCATCAGCCCCGCGCTGGTGGCCACCTATACCAACGCCAGTGGCCCTGTGGGCAATCCATTGACCGTGACACCCAGCGCCACCACGGCGGGCCCCATCACCAGTTCGACCCTCACCAGCGCACCCGGCACCATTCCTCCCGGCATGACGCTGAATGCCACTACCGGTGCGATTTCAGGAACTCCCACCACCGCCGGCACCTACACGGCGACTATTACCCTGTGCAACGCGGCCGGCAGCTGCACCAGCCAGAGCGTGACCATCACCATCAGTCCCGCGCTGGTGGCCACTTACACCAACGCCAGTGGCCCTGTGGGTAATGCCTTGACTGTGACGCCCAACGCCACCACAGCGGGCCCCATCACCAGCGCAACCCTCACCAGCGCCCCCGGCACCATTCCTCCGGGCATGACGCTGAATGCCACTACCGGTGCGATTTCAGGAACCTTTACCACCGCCGGCACCTACACGGCCACCATCACCCTGTGCAATGCGGCCGGTAGCTGCACCAGCCAGAGCGTGACCATCACCATCAGCCCCGCGTTGGTGGCGACCTACACGAATGCCAGTGGCCCCGTGGGTAATGCCCTGACCGTGACGCCCAACGCCACCACGGCGGGTCCCATTACCAGTGCGACCCTTACCAGTGCACCCGGCACCATTCCTCCCGGCATGACGCTGAATGCCGCCACGGGCGTGATCTCAGGAACCCCCTCGGCTGCGGGAACCTACACGGCCACCATCACCCTGTGCAACGCGGCTGGCAGCTGCACCAGCCAGAACGTGACCATCACCATCAACCCGGCGTTGGTGGCGACGTACACCAATGCCAGTGGTCCGGCAGGGAACCCGCTGACCGTGACGCCCAATGCCACCACAGCGGGCCCCATTACCAGTGCAACCCTCACCAGCGCCCCCGGCACCATTCCTCCGGGCATGACCCTGAATGCCGCCACCGGCGTGATCTCAGGAACCCCCACCACCGCCGGCACCTACACGGCGACCATCACCCTGTGCAACGCAGCTGGTAGCTGCACCAGTCAGAGCGTGACCATCACCACCAGCGCCGCTCTGGTGGCGACCTACACCAACGCCAGTGGCCCCGTCGGCAATCCGCTGACTGTGACACCCAATGCCACCACGGCAGGTCCCATCACCAGCGCCACGCTGACCAGTGCACCTGGAACGATTCCTCCAGGTATGACGCTGAATGCCGCCACCGGGGTGATCTCAGGAACCCCCACCACCGCCGGCACCTACACATCCACCATCACCCTGTGCAACGCCGCCGGCAGCTGCACCAGCAAAACCGTGACCATCACCATTAGCCCCGCGCTGGTGGCGACTTACACCAATGCCAGCGGTCCTGCAGGTAACGTCCTGACCGTGACACCCAATGCCACGACCGCAGGCCCAATCACCAGCGCCACCTTGACCAGCGCGCCTGGGACAATCCCCCCCGGTATGACCTTGAATGCCGCCACGGGCGTGATCAGTGGAACGCCCACCACCGCTGGCACCTACACATCTACCATCACTCTGTGCAATGCCGCCGCAAGCTGCACCAGCCAGAGCGTTACGATCACCATCAGCCCGGCCCTGGTGGCCATCTACACAAACGCCAGTGGCCCCGCAGGCAATCCGCTGACTGTGACGCCCAGCGCCACCACGGCAGGTCCTATCACCAACGCGACCCTCACCAGCGCCCCCGGCACCATTCCTCCGGGTATGACCTTGAATGCCGCCACTGGGGTGATTTCGGGAACCCCCACAGCTGCGGGAACGTACACCTCGACCATCACCCTTTGTAACGCCGCCGGTAGCTGTACCAGTCGGAGCGTGACCATCACCATCAGTCCCGCGCTGGTGGCCACCTACACCAACGCCAGTGGTCCCGTGGGCACACTGCTCACCACCACTCCCAACCCCACCGCCGGTGGCCCCATTGCTTCGGCGACCCTGCTGAGTGCCCCTGGTACAGTGCCTCCAGGCATGAGCCTGAATCCCACCACGGGTGTCATTTCAGGGACTCCGACGGCCACCGGGACCTATACGGCATCGATCAACCTGTGCAACGCGGCAGGCAGCTGCACCACCCAATCCATCACCATCACCGTGGTGGTTGCTGCGCCCGGTTTGCTGAACTATGCCACCCCGGTGGTCTACACCACGACCGTTCCTGTCACCAACAACCCCAATCCAACCGGCGGCCTACCCACCAGCTACTCCATCGTTGGCTCTTTGCCAGCGGGCCTCAGCCTCGACCCCACTACGGGGGTCATTTCTGGCACGCCAACGGCTGCCACCGCCGGTGTGGTTTCCGTGACCATCACGGGTACCAATGCTACGGGCTCGACCTTCCAAACCGTCAACATCACGGTGCTCGCCTATCCCACGGCTTCGCTTACGGCGAATCCTTCTGTGGTTCCCGTGGGTCAGTCCTCCAGCCTGACGGCGCTGTTCACGGGGGCGGCTACTGGTACCGCCGTGATTTCCGGCGGCAACCTTTCCGGCCCCGTTACCGTGACTTCAGGGACCAGCATTCCCACGGGCATCGAAGCCACCCCTGTCACACACACCTACACGCTCACGGTGACCAATTCCGTGGGTGTTACCGTGACCAGCACCACCACTGTGCAGTGGATACCTGTTCCTGCGGATACCTGGACCGTCACCATTCCTCCGGGTGGCGGCGGTCCCTATGTCCCGGGAGCAGGAAATCTCCTCAACGGCCAAATCTCAGTGACGGTGCCGAATCAGGGCCAGAGCACCTGCGGGGATGTGACCCTCACGGTGAACAAGGAAACGCCGCTGCCCGGCGCGATTCTAGGCAGTGCCCGGGATTATTCAAACACCTTTAACATCTCCTCCAACCTGGGCTACCCCTTCCGGGTGCCCATCACCATCACTCTGAAATACGATCCCACCCTGGCATCGCCCAACCTCGGCGCTGCAGACCTGCCCGTGCCCTTCTACTGGGACCCCAGCTATAACAAATGGGTCGCCACTGGCTTCAAGGCCATCGACACGGTCAATCGCACCGTCACGTTCACGACCTTGTTGCCTGGTCGCTACACGGTGCTGGGTATCCCTGGCCTGACCCTCGCCAACCAGAGCCTTGGCTTTGCCAGCGCCACGGATGATTGGCGACAGAACAACCCCTCGGTCTATGACCTGCCGGGTGGCGCCAGCCTTGGCATGAGTTCCTTTGCCTCCTGGTATTTCCCCTTTGAGAAGGTTGTGAATGGTGGGATCGGTCTCTACAACGTCTTCCCGTCCCTCACCGATGCCAATGCTCAGGCACTCATCAGCCGCATCGGCAATGGCACCGTGGACAGCTGGAAGCAGGTGTGGAACCAACAGAACTACACCTTGACCAATAAACAGACCGGCCTGGCCTTGATCACCGGGCTAATGGTGACTGGCCAGCCGCAGATCTTCCTGATGGGTGATGCTCGTCCTGCCGTCAACACGTCTGTGGCCGCTGCGGTCTATGGCTACAACGCCGCCACAGGCAAGTTCAATGTCATGGACCCCAACTATCCGGGCAATGCACTCACCATTACCTGGAACTCGGGTACTGGCGCCTTCTCGCTCTATGACCGCGCCGCGGGCTATAGTCCGCAATTGGTGCAGTTCGCCTTCGAAGGTCAAACCAGCATTCATCGTTTGGCGGATTATGATCGCGTGTTCTCCGGCGCCGCCACTGGATTCCCCACGGTTTCCTTTGCCACCATTTCCGTTGATAACATCGGCGGAACGGCCAATCCTGACATCACTCAAACGGTGCTGGTCGGCAGTGCCACCAGTGTGACCGTAAGTGGGACGGTTACCGATGGTGATGAAAACGCCACCCACATCTTCTGGAGTCAGAACGGCACGGCTCCCCGCACCGCGGTGCCCTTGACCCCCATCGACGCCACCCACAGTTCATTTACATTCACCATTCCAGCCTTGGCGGATCCCTATGGCACCACCGTGGCCATTGAAACCACCGCCACGCCCTGCGATCCCACGTTCTCTCATTCTGGATTCCAAAAGTTCGTGGTGAAGCAGACCGGCCTCTCACCCTGGTTGCCAAACATCTGCTTTGAAGATGGCTCATCCAATCCATGGGTGCTCCAGCAGAGTGGCAACTCTGGCAGCACCCGGCGCTACCCTATGAACAACATGACGGCTGTCCAGGCAACTGCCGCACCCACCTGGAACCTCTCCGGTGAGATCAGCAATTACAACGTGACTGGAACCTGGGTCAACGGGAGTATTGATAGTGCCATTGTGGCCCCGGGGACAGATGCGCACATTCCGGCTATCAATACGGTGTTGGATGGAACCTTTGCCTTCCGGGTGAATGACCAAGTCAATGGCAGCCACCTCAGTCGCCTGTATCAGTCCATCACCGTCCCATCCACGGTGGCCGCGCCGAAGTTGACCTTCTATTGGGCCGCGGTTCTGGAGGATCCAGGCCATCCTGCCTCCGAGCAGCCCTATGTGGATGTGCTTGTTCAGAACCTGGATGACGTGACGCTGGGGTACCCGAAGGTTCTCTACTACGCCCATTTCTACGGTGGGGATCAAACCTACCCAGGCTGGATTGTGGTGGGTGGCTGGAAGGGTATTCCTTGGCAGAAAGTGAGCCTGAATCTCGGTGCCTCTGCCACCGACCGACACTTGAAAATCACGGTTACCGCCTCTGACTGCACCCGCGGTGGCCACGGTGGCTACGCCTACATCGATAGCGTTGGCTGCCAGTGAACAGGGCCTTCCGGTTTCCTTTCGATCCTGATTCCGCGCCCAGGCGCAACCCTTTCGGAGTCACCATGCGTTGTTTCATCGGAACGCTCTCCCTGACCTTGGCCAGTGGCCTTGCGGCCCAGTCCGCCGGCCCGGCCTCCCAGACCTGGGCGCAGTTCAAGGTTGCCCACCTGAAGGCCCAGGGCAGCAATTGTCTGAAGGACACCACCGGCTTTGGCCTTGGGGTAGGCAAGTGGTTCACGTCCCGGTGGGGCACCGAAGTGGATTTCATCGATGGCTCTCTCAAAAGCCAGACGGGAAACATCACCGCCGATGAAAAACATCTGCTCGGGTCTGCGCTCTTCAGCCTGATGCCCGAAAACACCCGCTGGATCCCCTATCTGCGGGCGGGTGTTGGCCTCACTCGCGTGGATGCGCCCTATTCGTTGTCGACCCACACCACCACCCGATTTGCCTACCACGGCGGCGTGGGTGTGCAGTATTTCTTCGGAGATCATGGCATCGCCAGCCTTGAGGGCCGTTCCGTCAGCGTGGAAACCTCCACCCGGCGCATTGAATACCAGGGCCTGCTCGGCGTCGGCTATCGTTGGGGCGCTAAGGCTGCTCCAGTGGCGCCCGCACCAGTGGCTGTGCCGCCTCCCGTGGAAGTGTCACCGCCTGCACCGGTGATCGAAAAACCCGTGGAGGCACCTGTGGCGCCACCCCCACCCCCACCTCCACCGCCCGCCCCGGAACCGCCCAAGGCGCCCGAGCCACCACCCGCCAAGATCATCCTGGACGAAGCTCTGCTCCATTTCGCCAACAACCAAGCCGTGCTGCCCCCCGAGGCCGTCGAGGCAATCCGGACAGTTGCCACGAGCCTCAAGGGCTACACCGGTACCTACGATCTGCTGGTGACCGGGCATACCTCCAGCGTGGGCAGCAAGGCGCACAACAAGGCGCTCTCCCTCCGACGCGCCCAGGCCGTGGCTGAGATCCTCGTGGCCGAAGGCATTTCTCGGGACCGCGTGAAGTCCGCCGGAATGGGCCCAGATCAACCCATCGCGGAAAACAAGACCAAGGAAGGCCAGGCGAAAAACCGCCGGGTGGAAATCGACGTGAAGGCCGTTGGAGTTGAAGTCAAGCGCACGGAAACCACCGTATTCGATCCCACTGCCACTTCTAAGCCCGTCAGGAAAAAGGCGGCCAAGCGCTGAGGCTCAGCAACCGCGAACGAGCCCTGATCTGCTGAGATCAGGGCTCGTTGATTATTCGGCGCCTACTTCTTGGGGTTCCAGAGGGGGTGCTCGAAGCTCACATACAGGAAGATCGCCCGTTCTCCCTTGCTGGGGCCAACACCGATCGGCACGGCAATGCCGGGCACAACCTGAAGACCGTTCTCGAAATTGATGGCGAAGCGCAGGCCAGGATTGATGTAGAAGCTGTTTACGCGATCCTTGCGGCCTGGGCCAGCTACCACCTCATTGCTGTTGAAAGCAAATTCGAGCATAACGTTGGCGTTGGGATGGGCCAGCCAGATGAAGCTCTGGCCAAAGTTCCAAGCTGAAAGATCCGCCTGCTGGCCCAGAGGATTCTTGGCACTGGGCGTGTAGGTGGCGCCGAGATTCCAGTGGGTTACGAAGGCTTTGGAGAGGGCCACGCTGATGGGCAGGTTCACTTGGTAACCCACGGCGCCGTTTCCGCGCAGTTGCTTTTCATCGCCCGTGGGCAGGATCAGGGAGAACCGCGGTGACATGGCGACCACAGAATTTCCATCTCCGAGCAACTGATAGCGGTAGTTCAGCGCGATATCGCCCACCGCCTGCTTCCCATCCAGGGAGGTTTCCACGCGCTGGTAGGGCAGGGTGAAGCTGAGCTGATGTTTCTCGTCAGGCACAGGCCATTCCTGGGTAAAGGTGTAGAACCAGTCCTTGGTTTGGCGGTACTTCGTGAACGTGCTGATGTGCTGGATGACGCCGGGTTCCTGGTTGTAGGCCTCCTCCAGCAGGAAGGAATTGTCCTGGATGGGTTTGGACGCCTCCTGGGCTCCCAGGCTCAGCACGGACAGAAGGACGAGGGAAAGGGCGGTGCGGCTCGGAATCATCGGAGTTCTCCAGGGGAAGAAGGTTCTTCGAGAATGAGTCTCAGTTATCCATAGATGGTTTGGCAATGTCCTGAGTCTGGCTTGTGAATTCGATCACGCTGCGTTCTACATCGATATCTCGGACAAAAGATCCGATTGGGATAATCTGGGAAAAGGCATCGTAAACCGATGCACCTAGGAGTCGACTTCATGCGTCGTTCGGTACGAGCCATTACCCTCAGTTCCCTGGCCCTGTTGCTGGCCGTAGCTGCCCGCGCGGATGAGGGCATGTGGACCTTTGATAACCTGCCCACCAAGCAGATGAAGGCCAAGTTCAACTTTGCCCCGGATCAGGCTTGGCTGGATCATGTGCGCCTCTCCGCCGTGCGCTTTCCTGGTGGCAGCGGCTCTTTCATCAGCAAGGATGGCCTGGTGCTCACCAACCATCACGTGGGCCACGATTGGATCCAGAAGGTTTCTGATGCCAAGCACGATTTCGTGAAAAACGGGTTCGTGTCCCAGAGCCACGCTGAAGAAGTCAAGGTTCCAGGTTTGGTGCTCTACACGCTGCTCGAAATGGAAAACGTGACGGAAGAAGTGGCCAAGGCGGTGCTTCCCGAAATGACCGATCAGCAGGCGGCCGCTGCCCGCAGCGAGGCCTTGACCAAGCTGGTGAAGGCCCAAACCGAGCGCACCAAACTGGTCTGTGAGCCGGTGAATCTCTACCAGGGCGGGCAGATCTGGATCTACCGCTACAAGAAGCACGAGGATGTGCGCCTGGTCATGGCCCCTGAATACGATGTGGCCGCCTTCGGCAAGGACTGGGACAACTTCAGCTGGACCCGCCACGATCTGGATTTCAGCCTCTTCCGTGTCTATGAAAACGATAAGCCTTACCAGCCCGCCCATCACCTCGCCTGGACCAAGAAGGGCACCGCCTATGGCGATATGACCTTCACCGTGGGGCATCCTGGCCGCACCAGCCGCCTGGAAACCCTGGCCCAGATGGAAACCAAGCGGGATTTCACCAACCCGGCCATGATTCGCCTGTTGGACCGCACCCGGAAGGCGTTGAAAACCTTTGCCAACCAGGGCGAGGAACAATCCCGCCAAGTTTCCGCGCAGATCATGGGCACCGAAAACGCCTACAAGGTGTTTGTTGGTGAAACCGCTGGACTCAAGGACCACGAGGCCATGGCCCGCGTGGCGGCTGCCGAGAAGGAACTTCGCGCCAAGGTGGCGGCAGACTCCCAGCTCACCAAACTGGCGGGGGAAAGCTGGACCAAGATCGAACAGGCCCTCAGTCAGCAGAAGGCGGTCGCTAAGGATGTGGCCGTGGCCGGTCAGTTGGCCCGTGTGCTGGGAGGCTTGAAAATGCGTCCAGAAGGTGCCGCCCTGCCAGCCCCCATGGCCGTGCAGTTGGAAGCCACCCTGCAGGGCATCCGCGAGGAACTCGGGGCTGATCATCCCTTTGTGAAGGGCGTGCTGACCGGCAAGGATCTGCCCCAGATTATGGAACTTTTGCAGAAGGGCCTGCCCGCCGACGTTGATGCCAGTTTCAAGGCCAGTCAGGCCCAGCATAAGGCGGCCCAGGCGGTCATTTCCGAACACCTGACGCGCATTGCCCAGGCCCGTTTCAAGGTCTATGGCACTTCCACTTATCCCGATGCCACATTCACGCTGCGCATTTCCTATGGCCAGGTGCAGACCTATCCCGCCAACGGCACCCTGATGCAGCCCTTCACCACCTTCGCTGGGCTCTTTGATCGCGCGGCGAGCTGGGGCCCCACGGCTGAAGAGGCCTCCTGGGCCTTGCCTGCCCGTTGGCTGCAGCGGCGCGACAAGTTGAATCTCTTCACTCCCTACAACTTCATCACCACCAATGACATCACCGGTGGCAATTCGGGTTCGCCCGTGGTGGATCGGGCGGGTGAACTGGTCGGTTTGGCCTTCGACGGCAACATGGAAAGCCTGCCGGGCCGCTTCTACTTCGATGGCACGGCCAACCGCACCCTGTGCGTAGATGCCCGCGGCATCGTGGAAGCCCTGGCCAAGGTCTACGATGCCCAGCGCATCGTTGCTGAAATCACCGGCAAATAACGTTTTTAATAACCCAAGGGGAAACCATGCGTCTTCCGGTCCTTGCCCTCCTCCTCAGCGCCCTTGCGCTTCCTGGCCAACTGCGTGCCGAGGAGGGCATGTGGACCTTCGACAACCTGCCCTTGAAACAGCTGAAGGAAAAATACCGGTTCGAGCCGGGCAGCGAATGGATCGATCACGTGCGGCTGTCCACCCTCAGTCTGGGCGGCTGCACGGGCTCCTTTGTCAGCGCCGATGGCCTTGTGCTTACCAACCATCACTGCAGTCGTGGCTACATCCAGCGCCTGTCCACCAAGGACAAGGATCTGGTGAAAAGCGGTTTTGTGGCGACCACCCGCGACCAGGAACTCAAGATCCCGGGCCTGACCTGGCGCACCTTGATGGCCATGGAAAACGTCACCGAACGCTTGGCCAAGGCCGTGAAGCCGGGCCTGGACGAGAAGACCGCCAGCGATCTTCGCGCCAAGGAACTGGAAAGCCTCAAGGCTGAACTGGAAAAGAAAAGTGGGCTTTCCTACACCGCCGTGAACCTCTACCAGGGTGGTGAAACCTGGATGTACGGCTACAAGACCTACACCGATATCCGCCTGGTGGCTGCGCCGGAAATCGGCATGGCCATGTTTGGCGGCGATTACGACAACTTCACCTATCCACGCCACAGCCTGGATTTCACCCTGCTGCGGGTCTACGAAAACGGCAAGCCCTACAACCCACCCCATCACCTCAAATGGAGCACCGAAGGTCTGAAGCTGGGCGACCTCACCTTTGTGGTGGGTCATCCTGGCCGTACCAGCCGCATGCAGACCTTTGGCCAGATGAAGTACGACCGCGAGCTGGGCATTCCCGCAGGGCTCCGCACCTCCTACCGCACCAAGGAACTGCTTGAGCAGTACGGCACCCAGAGCCCAGAGCATGCGCGTCAGGTTCAGACCACCATCCTGGGCGTCAGCAATGGCATCAAAGCCAATGAAGGGGCCCTGGGCGGCCTGAAGGATCCCGAAGCCATGAAGCGCCTGGAGGATGCCGAGAAGGCCCTCAAGGCCGCCGTGGCGAAGGATCCGAAGCTTACGGCAAGCGCGGGCCAGAGCTGGGCCAAGATTGAACAGGCCCTTAAACAGCAAAAGGCGTATTTGAAGGATTCCCAGTTTGTGGGCGCCGCGCGTTCCACCACCCTGGGCCAGGCGCTGGCGCTGGTGCGTCTTGCGGATCAGGAAGCCCTCCCAGTTGAAAAGCGGCTCACTGAATACAAGACCGAAGCCGCGCTCAAAACCCTGAAAACCCGCCTGACCGGCGCACCTTCAGGCCCCATGGGCGTGGCCCCCAATCCTGAACAAGAGCTGTTCCTGTTCACCCACGGTCTGGAAGATGCCGCGAAAGATCTCGGACCGCAGCATGCCTTTGTGAAGGCTGCGCTGGGAGGCAAGAAGGCCGAGGTGGTTGCCAAGGCTGCGCTCGCAGGCACCAAACTCAGCGATGCGGCTGTGCGCAAGGCCCTGGTGGAAGGCGGCAAGAAAGCCATCCTGGATAGCCCCGATGCCATGATTCAGCTTGCCCGCAAGATCGAACCGCTGCTGCTGACACTGCGCAAGAAACAGGACGATGTCCGCGCGGTCATCGAGGAACACGGCGCCCGGATTGCCAAGGCACGCTTCCAGGTCTACGGGAAAACCGTTCCCCCCGATGCCACCGGCACGCTGCGCATCACCTATGGCGCGGTGGATACCTATCCTGCCAACGGCACCCTCACGCAGCCCTTCACCACCTTCATGGGTTTGTTCGATCGCCATCTCGGATGGGGCGGCAACGAGACCAAGGCCCTGCAGGGCGAGTGGACACTGCCCCAGCGGTGGCTGGATCGCATGGACAAGCTGGACCTGAAGACACCCCTCAATTTCGCCCATGCCGTGGACACCACTGGCGGCAACTCCGGCAGTCCCGTGGTGAACCGCAAGGGTGAACTGGTGGGCTTGCTCTTCGATGGCAACATCGAAGGCAATGCGGGCCGTTATTTCTACGACCCCAAGGTGAACCGCAGCGTTTCCGTGGATGCCCGCGCCATTGTGGAAGCCCTGGTGAAGGTCTTCGACGCCCAGCCGATTGCGGATGAAATCCTCAGCAAATAAAAAAATACGTCCACGGATGAAAACGGATTTAAAACAGCAACATTAGTTTTTTTGGGTCCGTTTGCGTTCGTGGACCTCTCTCATAGTGGGGTTTTCATGCGTCTCTCGATTCTTGCCGTGGGCCTTGTCTGTGCCGTTTCCTCGCTGCGAGCCGATGAAGGCATGTGGACCTTCGACAATCTGCCCGTGAAGAAAATGCAGGCCAAGTTCGGCTTTGCACCGGATGTAAAGTGGCTGGAACATGTGCGGTTGGCGGCCATTCACTTTGGGGGCGGCTCGGGCTCCTTCATCAGCAAGGATGGCCTGGTGCTCACGAACCACCACGTGGGGCGGGGCGCAGTGCAGCGGCTTTCCAGCAAGGAACATGACTACATCAAGGATGGTTTTGTGGCGTTGACCCGCGACCAGGAATTGAAAGTTCCGGGTCTCACCTTGCGCACGCTCATGGCCATGGAAAATGTCACCGAGCGGGTGGCCAAGGCGGTGAAACCCGGCACCCCCGAGAAGGAGGCTGCCAAGCACCGCAAGGCCGCCCTGGACGCACTGGAAGGCGAACTGGAGCAGAAAACGGGGCTCGTGTTTGAGCAGGTAACCCTGTACCAGGGCGGCGAAACCTGGTTATACGGCTACAAAGTGCATCGGGATGTGCGGCTGGTGATGGCACCGGAGGGGCAAGTGGCCTCCTTCGGCGGTGACCCGGACAACTTCACGTACCCCCGTCACAACCTCGATTTTTCCATGTTCCGCATCTACGAAAATGGCAAGCCCTATCACCCGGAGCATTTCCTGCGCTGGAGCCGTGAAGGCCTCAAGGCGGGAGATCTCACCTTCGTCATCGGCCATCCGGGTTCCACCGCGCGGCTTCAAACCCTGGCACAGATGCACTACGATCGGGATTTTTCGCTACCCCTGCGCATTCAGGCCGCCGAGCGCAGCCGCGCCATCCTCAAGGAATATGCCCAGCGTTCCCCAGAGCATGAGCGCCAGGTAAAGACGATGATTTATGGCGTGGAGAACGGGCTCAAGGCCACCAAGGGGTATGCCTCTGGCTTCAAGAACCCGGAGGCCATGGCGGTGATCGCCAAGGCGGAAGCGGAACTCAAGGCCAAGGTGATGCAGGAGCCCGCGCTGAGCGCCGAGGCAGGTCAGAGCTGGGCGCGCATCGAGCAGGCAATGAAAACCCAGGAAGGCCTCTCCAAGGAAGCCACCATTCTGGGCTCCCGCGGCTCGGCGACGCTGGGCCAGGCGCTGTCACTGGTGCGGTTGGTGGAACAGGAGCGCAAACCCAATCAAGAGCGGTTGCCGGAGTATTCCGAGGGCTCGATCCAGAGCCTGAAAAACCGCCTTGTGGGTCCCGGTGGGCCGCGGGAAGGCGCTTTTAATCCTGAACTGGAATTGCTCCAGCTCACCCGTGGATTGGAAGAAGCCCTGGCCACGCTGGGCGCTCAGCATCCGTTTGTGATGGCCGTGCTGGGCAACCAGGCGCCTGCCGAGGTCGCCGCAGCGGCCCTGGCCGCCACCCGGATGCAGGACCCTGCCGCCCGAAAATTGCTACTGGAGGGTGGCAAGCGCGCCGTGGATGCCAGTCAGGATCCAATGGTGGTGCTCGCTCGCAAAATCGAACCCATGCTGCTGGAACTGCGCAAGCAACAGGATGGCATCAAGGCAATCCTGGACGAGCACGGCGCCCGCATCGCCAAGGCTCGCTTCGCGGTCTATGGCAAAGCCATGTATCCCGATGCCACCTCCAGCCTGCGGCTAACCTATGGCCCCGTGGCCACCTATCCCGCCAACGGCACGCTGATCCAGCCCTTCACCACCTTTGGTGGCATGTACGATCGCCACGTGGGTTGGGGCGGCAATGAAGCCAAGGCCGAAAATGGCGCCTGGGCCTTGCCTCAGCGTTGGCTTGATCGCAAAGGCAGCCTCAACCTCGATACGCCCTTCTGTTTTTCCCATGCCGTGGACATCATTGGCGGAAATTCCGGCAGCCCCGTGATCAACACCAAGGGCGAACTGGTGGGCCTCATTTTCGATGGCAACATCGAGATGCTGCCGGGGCGCTACTTCTACGACGGCACCACCAACCGCGGCATTTCCGTGGATGCCCGGGCGATTCTGGAAGCCATCGTGAAGATCTACGATGCGCAGCCGATCGCGGATGAAATTCTGGGGAACTGAATAACCTTCGGGGAAGAAAGCCATCACGTATCCCAACGATTCTGGTTTCTGCTCATCAGTTAGCCCAATTTTTCGGAGTCTTCATGCGCCTCTCGATGCTTGCCTTGGGCCTTGCCTGCGCCGTTCCCATGCTTCGGGCCGAGGAAGGCATGTGGACCTTTGACAACTTGCCCTTGAAGTCCCTCAAGGCGCAGTATGGCTTTCAGCCAGACAAGGCCTGGTTGGATCATGTGCGCTTGGCTTCCGTGCGGTTTCCCGGCGGCAGTGGTTCCTTTGTCAGTGCCGAAGGGCTTGTGCTCACCAACCATCATGTGGTGCGCGGCTACGTGCAGCGGCTTTCCACACGGGAACACGACTTGCTGAAGGATGGCTTCGTGGCTGCCGACCGCGACCAGGAAAAGAAGGTTCCGGGGATGGAACTTCTGCTGTTGGTGTCCATGGAAAACATCAGCGATCAGGTGGGGAAGGCCGGCCAGGGCGCAACATCCGAAGCCGAGGCGCTGCGGGCCCGGGAACGGGAAATCCAGAAGGCCCGCGAAGCCTTGCGCACCAAGACGGGCCTAACAGTGGAACCCGTGTCGCTCTATCAGGGCGGCGAAACCTGGCTGTACGTGTATCGGAAATTCACGGATGTGCGACTGGTGATGGCGCCTGAGCTTGCGGTGGCGCGCTTTGGCGGCGATCACGACAATTTCACCTACCCACGGCATCACCTGGATTTCGCCCTCATGCGGGTGTACGAGGGCGGCAAACCCTATCGACCGGAAGCCTTCCTTCACTGGAGTTCGGCGGGATTGAAGGCGGGCGATCTGGCGCTGGTTTCGGGTCACCCCGGCACCACCAATCGCCTCTGGACCCTGGCGCAGATGGAGTACGCCCGTGACCTGGGCACTCCCTTGCAGATCGCCGCCATGGAACGCCGCCGCGCCATGCTGGAGGCCTTCGCTCAGAAAAACTTCGAAGCTCGGGCCTTGGTGGGCGGACAGATCTATGGCATCGATAACGGACTCAAGGCCACGCGCGGCTACCTGGCAGCCTTGAAAGATACGGAAGCCATGAACGGCGTCGCCAAGTCCGAGGCGGACCTGAAGGCCAAGGTGGCCCAGGATCCCAAGCTCAAGACCCTGGCAGGGGCAAGCTGGGGGCAGGTGAAGCAGGCGCTCGCGCAATCCCGCAAGCTGGCGGTGGAGCAGATGCTGGTGAACGCCCGTGGTTCCGAGTTGCTCGCCCTTGCCCTGCATCTGGTGCGCATGCCGGTGGAGGCCGGGAAGCCTGAATCCACGCGCCTTGCGGAGTACTCCGACGCTGCGCTCGCCCCGTTGAAAACCCGCCTGACTCAGTCGCGTCCTACACCGTTCAGTGCAGAACTGGAAACCCACCTTCTGACCGAAGGGCTGAAGGAAGCTCAGACACTTCTTGGGAACGCCCATCCCTTCGTCAAGGCGATGCTGGGAAATCGATCGCCCGAGGTGGTGGCCCGCGAAGCGGTAGCGGGTTCGAAGCTCCAGGACCCCGCGGAGGTGAAACGCCTGCTGGAAGGCGGTGCTGCAGCCTTGGAAGGGATCCAGGATTCGATGATTCTGCTGGCCCGGAAACTGGATCCCCTTCAGCGCAAGGTGCGCGAAATCTTTGAACGGAAGGTGGAAGGGCCGCTTCGCGAACATGCGGCTCGCATCGCCCGGGCGCGGTTTGCGGCCTATGGGAAGGAAACCTACCCCGATGCCACGTTCACCCTGCGGCTCTCCTACGGCACCGTGAAGGACTATCCCGCCAACGGGACCTTGATTCAGCCCTTCACCACGTTCCTTGGCTTGTACGATCGCTATGAAGGCTGGGGTGGCGGTACCTTCAACCTGGATCGCGATACGTGGCGCTTACCTGCCCGTTGGATCGAGCGCAAGGCGCGCTTGGATCTGCGCCTTCCCTACAACCTGATCACCACCAATGACATCATCGGCGGCAATTCCGGTAGCCCCTTGGTGGATCGGAAGGGTGAACTGGTGGGCTTGGCCTTTGATGGCAATCTGGAAAGCCTCGGGGGTCGCTACTACTACGACGGGCGCACCAACCGCACCGTATGCGTGGATGCCCGCGCCATCCGCGAAGTGCTTGCCAAGATCTACGATGCGGGCCACCTGGTTCAAGAATTGGGCGGCGTGAAGTAGACGGTTGGAGGTGGATTAATGCCAACATTGGATTCTCGTTTTGAAACCTTTTCTGGAGCCAGCATGCGCCTTTCGATTCTTGCCCTGAGCCTTGTGTGCGCCTTCCCTGTTCTGCGGGCGGACGAGGGCATGTGGACCTTCGATAACGTGCCCACCAAAAAAATCCAGGCCAAGTACGGGTTTGAACCCGACGCCGCCTGGCTGAAACGCCTTCAGTTGGCCACCTTACGTTTCCCCGGCGGCACGGGTGCCTTCGTGAGTCCCGAAGGCCTCGTGATTACCAACCATCACGTGGGACGCGGTGCCATCGCGCAGGTTTCAAGCGCCAAGGTGGACTACATCAAGGATGGTTTCACGGCCGCCACCCGGGAGCAGGAAATCAAGGTGCCTGGCCTGGATCTGATGATGCTGGTGGCTTCCGAAAATGTAACGGCCCGCGTCAACGGCGCCGTGAAGGCAGGAACGCCCGAAAAGGATGCGCTGAAGGCCCGGCAGAACGAACTGAGCACCATCAAGACCGAACAGGAAAAGGCCACGGGGCTCACCTGTGAATCCGTGGTGCTCTACCAGGGCGGCGAGTACTGGATCTACCAGTACAAGAAATTCAGCGATGTGCGCCTGGTGGCGGCCCCGGAACTGCAGGTGGCTTCCTTTGGCGGCGATGCCGACAACTACACCTACCCGCGCTGGAACCTCGATTTCGCGCTCTTCCGGGTCTACGAAAACGGCCAGCCCTATCAGCCCAAAGCCTATCTGCCCTTTGCCTCCAAGGATTTGCGCATGGGGGATCTCACGCTCATCTCCGGCCACCCCGGCACCACCTCCCGCAAGGAAACCCTGGCGCAGATGCTCTTTGCGAAGGAGGTCTACATCCCCTTCCGTCTGCGTTCCATGGAACGCCAGAAGGCAGCCCTGCTAACGTTTGCGGCCACCTCCGAGGAAGCCCGGCGGATTTCAGCCGATGCCATCTACGGCATCGACAACGGCCACAAACGCTTCTCAGGACAGTTGGCAGGCCTGATGAAACCCCAGAGCCTGGTGCAGGTCCGGGAACGCGAGTTGGCCCTACAGGCTGCGGTTGCCCAGGATCCGCAGTTGAAGGAACGGGCGGGGCAGAGCTGGGATCGCGTGGCCCAGGCCGTGGAACGCCAGAAGGCATTGCTTCAGGAGTATTTCTGCATCGATGCCCGGGGCAGCGCGCTGTTGGGGCATGCCCTCACGCTGGTGCGCCTTGCGGATGAAGAGGCCAAACCCTCTGACCAGCGTTTGAGCGAATTCACTGAAGGCAATTTGAAAGCCACCAAAGGGCGTCTCACCAATCCGCGCCCGATCCAGAAACCCCTCGATGCCGCCCGGTTGGCCGCGGGTCTGCGGGAAGCCCTGGATCTCCTGGGCAAGGACCACCCCTTTGTGAAGGCCATGCTGGATGGAAAATCCCCCGAGGAGGTGGCCAAGGCCGCCGTGGAAGGCACGCAACTGCACGATCCTGCCTTCCGCAAACAGGTGATGGAAGGGGCCAAGATCACGGACCCCATGCTGGCGCTGGCGCGCAAGCTGGATCCGCTCCAGCGGGCCATTCGCAAGCAATGGGAAGAGCAGGTTCAAAGCGTGCTGAGTGAACACGGCGGCCGCATTGCGGATGCGCGTTTCAAGGCTTTCGGTAAATCCCAGTATCCCGATGCCACCTTCACCCTGCGTCTCAGCTATGGCCCCGTGGCCACCTACGATACGGGGAGCGCCACCAAGGCCCAGCCCTTCACCACCTTCCTGGGGCTCTTTGATCGTCATCTCGGCTGGGGCGGGAATGCTGCGGCCGCCGAGGAGGGTGCCTGGACATTGCCCCAGCGTTGGCTGGACCGGAAGGACCGGCTGGATCTCGCCACACCGTTCAACTTCATCTATGCCTGCGATACCGTGGGCGGCAACTCGGGCAGCCCCGTGGTGAACAAGGCGGGCGAATTCGTGGGCATTAACTTCGATAGCGTCTACGAAGGGCAGGGTGGCTATTACGTGTACGACGATGCCACCAAGCGCGCCGTGGCCGCCGACGCCCGGGCAATCCTGGAGACCCTGCGCAAGATCATGGATGCCCCGCATCTCGTGAAGGAACTGGGCGCGAAATAGGCTATTCTTCTCCGCCGGAGATCGGATTGCGATCCGCTCTTGACCCTCTTTGAATCCGAAGGCACAATGATTGTTCGTGCCACCCACGGCATGGGCCTATAGCTCAGTCGGTAGAGCAGCGGCCTTTTAAGCCGTTGGTCGCAGGTTCAAGTCCTGCTGGGCCCACCAGCAACAAAAAGCAGTAAGTAATGGGGCCATCGTCTAGAGGTTAGGACACTGCCCTTTCACGGCGGTAACAGGGGTTCAATTCCCCTTGGCCCTACCAGCAAACACCCTTGAGAAATCAAGGGTGTTTTTGTATATAAGCGGCATTGGTTCAAGTCAAAAAGCGACCAAGTCAAAGAGAAGTCAAAAACCTCTTCCTGGATCTTGGTGGTTCTCAAACGTCTTCGGTGGACGAGTGCGGCTGGAGTGGGGTAACTGGCGGAGGCCCTCGTTGCGGACCCTCGGTCAAACTGGGCAAGGAATGTGTCACCAGAGGGCTGGCTGTAATTGCTCAGTTGCCGGGGTTTCAACGGAGGACACTCCCTGCAATCCAGATTCCCATTCCCATCCGTTATAAGTCTCTGAACCCCAGTGCCGACCATTCCGGTGGGCTTTTTCATGGAGAAAAAAACCATGCTCGACAACCACGGAACATTGTTCAGCATTACTTCTGGAGCTTCGATACTGGTAATGAAGTCCGTGCTTCTGAATTGGGCCTGTCTGCTTTGTTCTGATGGGTGAATTGATCCACAACAGCTGATTCTTCAATCACACGCCCCCTTACTGGGGGCTTTCAAAACCTACGACTTTTGTGAGTAACCAATATGATGGAGCTTCCGAATCCAGTGGGCTCCAACCTTACAAAATCGTGATGCCAAACAAACACCAATCACATTCAGAACGGCCTGCACCCAGACCAGAGTGGGTCTTAGTCCATGCCCACCGAAGCGGTATGGATCCCGAATAGCCTTCCCATTTGAAAGGAACCCCATGCATAACTCTCTCTTCCTACTAAAACACCTACGTTAATTACTGGCCAGCGTCCATGGCACAAATTAGGTGTTCAATTCGAAAACGAATTCACCAGTGCTGAAGCCATTTCCCGCCGCCCGTCTGGATTACCCTGTCACGAAAGAGCAACTTCACCGCCTGCGATCAGATCTGGTCCAGGAATGACCGAACCAACCGAAGCCTACGCAACCATCAATGGCCACACGCAAGATGTCCTCGGAATCGTTGGTGACCGCTACGAAGTGCTTCAGAACAAAGAGGCATTCGACTTCTTCGACATCTTGCTCAATGAATCAGGCGGAAAACTGCAAACTGCCGGTGCCATTGGTAAAGGTGAGAAGGTTTGGATGCTCGCGAAGTTGCCTGAAGTGTTCTATCCGCTTGCTGGAGATGGCGTAGAGCAATACCTATTGGGCACAACTTCGCATGACGGGACGATGAAGACCGAAGTTCGCTTCGTAAAAATTCGAGTCGTTTGCCCAAACACTTTCAACCTCGCTTGAAAGGAAGTCGAGGCGTCATCTCGATTCGCCACACCACGAACATGCGCCAGAAACTTGGAAATGGCAGCTATGGTCGCTACCCGCATAAGGAGCACTTTGATCTTTGGCTGAGAGATCAATTGCCGGCAAACTCGCATCAGTTTGTGTGGATGATGCCTGGATCGACGAATACCTTGAGCGAATGATTGGAAACCCTATGAATGTGGCTGATGGCCGTGGCCGCACCATCATGGAGAACAAGATCAAGCTCATCGAAGGCCGTTTGAATACCGGCATGGGCGTGATCTGCCCGGAGTTGCTGGGACGGCTTGCGGGCTCTGAAAGCGAGTGATGGGTTGAGTTCTCTGATTACGACATGAAGACAAAAGGGCAGGCCATACGGATGAG
>JADKBC010000016.1 GCA_016715205.1 Holophaga sp. | reverse complement strand
GGTGGAGGTGGCGGGAGTTGAACCCGCGTCCAAGAAGCGTGATGTGGAAGCTCATCCACAGGCTTGGTCCGTTTTGCGTGACCTCTGCAGGGGAGTTCGGACAACCCTGATCGAGGACTTGCCCCCTTGTCTCAGACACCGCCCGGAGGCACTGCGGCATCCCATTCCGTTCCCCCCTCCGGCAGGCCGAAGCCACCCATTGGAAGGTTTTACGAGCCCGCTACCGGAAGATCACGGGGACTCGCTCATCCGCCCGGTTAGGCGGCGAGGGCCAGTTCGAAGTTATCGTTGGCAGTTTTGTTTTGATCGGCTTGATATGGGGGCCCACCGATCAACCCCCGCCTGCACTCCGCACCCCAGCGTCAACCTGTCGAAACCGGTCACCCCCAAGGTTCCCTTTCTGGGCCCCGCGAGGCCCATCAGTGGGAGGTTGAGTATAAGCGAAGTAAGATGGTGGCTGGGAGTTGCCTTGCCTCAGACCGGATCCATTTTTGTGCTTTCGGCCCCCTCCGGGGCCGGGAAATCCACCCTGGCCAAGCGCCTGGTGGCCGAAACCCCAGGCCTGATCTTTTCCATCTCCTTCACCACCCGCCCACCCCGCCCAGGGGAAGTGCATGGTCGGGAGTATTTCTTTGTGGACGATGCCACCTTCGACCAGATGATCGCCGAAGAGGGTCTGCTGGAATGGGTGCAGGTCTACGCCAACCGCTATGGCACCGGCAAGGCCTGGCTGCGCGAGCAGCTGGCCCAGGGTGTGGATATCCTCCTGGACATCGAAACCGTGGGCGCCATGAATGTGAAAAAGGCCTTACCCGAGGCCGTGATGATCTTCCTGCTGCCCCCATCCGCCCAGGTGCTGGCCCAGCGTCTGCGGGGACGGGGCGATACGGATGACGCGCAGATCGCCCTGCGCATGGCCCACGCCCGCCACGAGATGGAACAGGCCTTCCATTACGATCACCTGGTGGTAAATGACGATCAGGAAACCGCGTATCGAGGCATGGAAGCCATCGTGCTGGCCGAACGGGCAAGGCGGGCGCGCATGGAAAGCACCGCGCGGCAAATTCTTCAGACCTTCAATTAGTCCTGGCGCGGGAGCGGCGGTGGCATCATCCAAAGTGCAGGACGGAACAGGGAAAACCATGGCGCGCTGGGTTGGCAGACATTGGATGTGGACGTTGGCCCTGGGGACCGCCGTCATTTATGCCCCGCTGGCGGGGCGCAGCGGCGATGAGCGGGCCAAGCAGCGGAAGCTGGATGTGCTCACGGAGGTCATGGGGCTGGTGCAGAAGGAAAGCGTGGAACCGCCCACGCCCAAGCAGATCACCCATTCCGCCATTCAGGGCATGCTGCACACGCTGGATCCCCATTCCAACTACATGGACGAAAGTGAATTCCGCATGATGCGGGATGAGCAGCGCGGCACCTTCTTCGGCATCGGCTCCATCATCCAGCAGCAGCCCGATGGCATCGTGGTGATCAGTACCGTGCGCGGCGGGCCATCCGAAAAGGTGGGCATCCGGCCCGGCGATTACATTCGAGAGATCGACGGCAAGGTGACCGAAGGTTGGACCAGCAACCAAGCCGTGCAAAAGCTGCGCGGTGACAAAGGCACGGTGGTGGAGGTGGCGATCCAACGGGCCGGTTCCCCCGATCTCCTCCGCATCAGCCTCACCCGCGCGGAAATTCCTTCCAACAGCGTGTACTACAGCTTCATGCTCACGGCCACCACGGGCTTCATCAACGTGAAGGATTTCGGCGAAACCACCTCGGAAGAATTTGAAAAGGCCGTGGCGTCTCTCAAGAAGCAGGGCATGAAGGAACTCATTCTCGATCTGCGCGACAATCCCGGCGGCATGGTGGATGCAGCCGTGGGAATCTGCCGCCAACTGCTGGGTCCCGATGAAATCATCGTGAGCCAGCGCGGGCGTGACGGGGTGCTGGTGAGTGAGACCCGCACGCCCAAGGGCTCCGCCCTGGACCCCTTCCCGCTCACTGTGCTCATCAATCGTGGTTCGGCTTCGGCTTCAGAGATCGTGGCAGGTGCCATCCAGGATCATGATCGTGGGTTGGTCATCGGCCAAACCAGTTGGGGTAAGGGGCTGGTACAGGTGGTGCTCTCCATTGGTCGCGTGCGTGGCCTGGCGCTCACCACGGCCCGGTATTACACGCCCTCGGGCCGCTGCATTCAGCGGGATTACCAGCATGGGTTGGACGACTACCTCTTGCCGGAAGAGGGCAAGGACGCAGAACCCAAGGGTCCCGAGTACAAGACCTTCCTGGGCCGCAAGGTCTACGGCGGCGGCGGCATCACCCCCGATTACAGTGTGGACACCTCCAAGCTCACCAACTTCGTGGCGACGCTCCGCTTCCGCTTTTCACCCTTCTTTAAATTCGCGGTGGCCGAAAAGGAAACCCACGGCATCAAGGCCAATCAGGTGGCGGATGATGCCCTGATGGGCCGGTTCCGCGAATGGGCCGCTGCCCAGAAGGTGCCCATCACGGATGCGGAATGGAACGACGCCCAGAACCAGATCGAGATGCGGGACCAGATCGCCTTCGAGCTCCAGAACGTGGCCTACGGCGTTGAAGCTGGTCGTCGCTACATCTGCGGCAAGGATCCTCAGGTGCAAAAGGCCCTGGAGGTTTTCACGGAAGCGGAACAGTTGATGAAGAAGAAAGTCCTGGCCGAACGGGCCCAGGAAGGGAAGACCATCGCCACCAAACTCTGAACCCTTTCACGGAGTTTCCATGCGCATTCCGATCCTAGCCTTCGGCCTCGTGGCCGTTTCCCTGGTGGCGGCTCGCCCCCTGCGGGTGGACGATCTGTTCACCGTGAAGCGGGTGGGCGATCCCCAGATTTCCGTGGCCGGTGCCCGTGCCTACACGGTGGCCACACCCGATCCCGTGGCCAACACCATCACCACCAAGATCTGGTTCCAGCCTGCCGGAGCTCCCGCCCAGGCCTTGGATTTCGGGCCCGGCAGCCAGGGGCGACCTCGCTTCAGCCCTGATGGTAAACGCCTCGCCTACGAAGCCCAGGACCAGATCTGGGTACTGGATCTGGCCACCCAGAAACGAACCCAGATCACGCATCTTTCCGGCGGCGCCGAAGGGCATATCTGGAGCCCCGATGGCACCTCGCTGGCCTTCACCAGCACCACCGTTCCCAGTGGGGACGACGCCGAGAACGCGGCCTACCTGAAAGCCAAAGGCGAGCGCAAAGCCACCGGCATGGTGTTCGACACCCTGATGTACAAGCACTGGATGAGCTGGCGGGATGCGAAGCAGGTGTCCCACATTTTTGTGGTGAAGGTGGAGGGTGGCGCGCCCAAGGATCTCACCGCCGGCTGGACCCAGGATGCGCCGGGCTTCAATTCTGCCCACGTGGCCGCAGGCGATGATATTTCCTGGAGCCCTGATTCCAAGTCCTTGGCCTTTGCCAGCAACCTGGAAGCGGGCAAGGGCACCAGCACCAACCACGAGATTTTCGAAGTGAGTGCCGAGGGTGGGCCCATCCGCAAGCTCAGCGATAATCCAGCGGCGGATTCCACACCTCGCTATTCGCCAGATGGGAAATCGCTGGCCTGGCGTGCCCAGCGGGTGCCCGGCTTTGAATCCGACAAATGGGAACTGTGGGTGATGGACCGCGCCAGCGGCAAGGTGGTGCGCACCACGCAGACCTTCGATGCCCAGGTGAGCGACTTCGAATGGCTTGGTTCGGACATCCTGTTCACCGCCGCCCACAAGGCCCACCAGGAACTCTTCCGCTGGGACGGTCAGGCTCAGCCCAAGGTCATCACCAAGAATCTTTTCATCGCAGGTTTCACCGTCATGCCCGGCGGCAAAAAAGTGCTGTCGCTGGTGAACGATTCCGCCACGCCGCCCGATCTCTACGAAATCGATCTGGCCACGGGTGCCACCGCCCGCGCCACGCGGCACAACGAAGCCCTCAGCCAGGAACTGGGCTTGAATCGGGCGGAAAGTCTCTGGTTCAAGGGTGCGACGGGCACCGATGGCAAAGCGCCCATGGTGCATACGCTGGTGCTCAAACCCGTGGGCTTCGACCCCGCCAAGAGATATCCCATGGTGTTCCTGGTGCACGGTGGCCCCCAGGGCTCCAACGAAGACAACTGGCATCCCCGTTGGAACTATCAGGTGTTCACAGGCCAAGGCTTCATCGTGGTGGCGCCGGATCCCCGCGGTTCCACGGGCTACGGCCAGGAATTCACCAACCAGATTTCCGGTGATTGGTCGGGCCTGGTGATGGGCGATCTCATGAATGTGCTGGATGGGGTTTTGAAGACCGTGCCCCAGATCGATTCCAACCGTGTGATCGCCGCCGGCGCCAGCTACGGTGGTTATGCCATGAACTGGATCGCGGGCCACTATGCGGATCGTTTCGCCGCCTTCATCAGCCACGCGGGCATCTTCAACACCCAGAGCATGCAGTTGGCCACGGAAGAAATGTGGTTCCCCCAGCACGAGTTCAACGGCTTCCCCTGGGATAGCCCCGAGACCAAGGCCCTGTGGGAAAAGCACAGCCCCCACAACGCCTATGCGAATTTCAAGAAGCCCATGCTGGTCATCCACGGCATGCGCGATTTCCGCGTGGTCTACACCGAGGCGCTCCAGCTCTACAACGTGCACCAACTGCGGGGCATTCCCAGCCAGTTGCTGATCTTCCCGGACGAAGGCCACTTCGTGGCCAAGCCCGCCAACGCCAAACTGTGGTTCGAAACCATGCTGGCCTGGTGCAACAAGTGGGGCAAGTGAACTGAACACCGGGCCCCGAAAGGGGCCCGGTTGCTAATGGAGCATGGATTCCAGGCCCAGCGCCCGCAGGGGTGCCATCACAAACTCGCGCTGCAGGGCGCGGGGATGGGGGAGATCCAGCCAGAGATCTTCCCAGGGCACCGCTAGGTCTTCGGGGCGCGGCCACCGCCAGGCACCGCGTTCCCCCTCGATGGCGATGATGTCCAGGTCCAGCGTACGCGGCGCGTTGCGGCCGGTGCTGCGATCCCGGCCCTGGGCCAGCTCGATGCGGAAAAGGACTTCGAGCAGGCGGCGCGGATCCGTTTCGCGACATTCCAGCCGCACCACCGTGTTGAGGTAGGCGGGGCCGAGGCCGGATTCATCGGGCGTTTCCAGCACCAGGGGCGAGGGTGTCACTTCACCCAAGGTACGCAACGCGTTTAATCCCGCGTTCAGGTACCCCTGGCGATCACCGAGATTAGAGCCAAGGGCAATGAGGGCGATCATGGAAGCATTACGCTTTGAATGGGAGCCGACATTGCTGTCATGGAACCTCCCGCGTCGCCTGTGTTGGGTTCATCTTCCACATCCAGCACCAGCGCCTGGCACTCGGATTCGGCCAGGGTGATGTGCTCGGTGCCAGCGGGAATCACGCACGCTTGGCCGGGCTCAAGCCGATGTTCGCCATCCCGAAACCGCAGGGTCATGGTGCCCGCGACCACCAGGAACATCTCGTCGGCAGGGTGGCGATGCCATACGAATTCCCCTTGGAACTTCACGAGCCTGAGCTCATTGCCGTTGAATCGCCCGATGGTACGCGGCTGCCAGTGGTCTGAAAAACTGGCCAGGAGCGCGGGCAGATCGAGACGAGGGGGCATCATTTCCGGGTGCCATGCTCCGCGATTACCAGGGTACGAATGCCGCCGCGAATGAGGAAATCCCTTCGATGCGCATCCACTGGGGTTTGGTGGCTGCCACGAGATCATCCAGGATCTGGTTGGTTACCGCTTCGTGGAAGGCGCCTTCGTTGCGGAAACTCCAGAGGTAGAGTTTCAGGCTTTTGCTTTCCACGCAGAGCTGATCGGGCTGGTACGTGATGCGGAGCTTGGCGAAATCCGGTTGGCCCGTCATGGGACAAAGGCAGGTGAATTCCTCGGTCTCGAAGACAATCTCGAAGGGTCGCCCAGGGCGGGGGCTGGCGAAGGTGTCCAGCTTTTTGGTGGGTTCCGTCACCCGGCGCTTTGGCAGGGTTTTCAGAGTGGGTTCAGCTTTTTTTTGAGTGGCCATGGTGCTCTCGTCAGACACGAAGGTTGTCGGGGATAAATGCGTACGGGATGGGGTCGGCGCTTCCGGCTTCCTGGAAACCGCGCAGGCGCAGCAGGCAGGAATCGCAATGGCCGCAGGCCTCAGCTTGCCCCTGGTAGCAACTCCAGGAAAGGTGCAGCGGTGCGTTCAATGCCAAGCCCTTGGCCACGATCTGGGCCTTCTTGAGGTGAATGAGGGGCGCGTGGAGTTTCAGGTGCGTCTCGGGTTTGGTGCCCAGGTTGGCGGTGGCTTCAAAGGATTTCAGGAAGGCTTCGCGGCAATCGGGATAGCCGCTGCTGTCTTCCTCCACGAACCCCACGAAGATGTGCGAGGCCATCAGCACTTCAGCCCAGCTCACGGCCGTGGCCAGCAGGTGCGCGTTGCGAAAGGGCACGTAGCTCACGGGCACGCCCTGGCGATGGAGATCACCTTCGGGCAAGGGAATGCTTGCATCGGTCAGGGCCGAGCCGCCAATCATGCGCAGGTTCTCAAAACTGATCACCAGCCGACGCTGTTCGGGCACGGCATGGAAATCGGCGATGTCCTGGAAGGCTCGCCGTTCGCGGGCTTCGGTGAGCTGGCCGTAATCCGCGTGCAGAAGCGCCAGATCAAAGCCCTCGGCCCTGGCCATGGCCGCGGCCACGCAGGAGTCCAAACCGCCGGAAAGGGAAACTACCGCAAGTTCAGCCATGGAAAGCCTCTGCCCAGGTTTCCAGTTCGTTGAGTTGGATTTCCAGGGCTGCTTCGTCGTGGGCGTCGGTGATCTTGAAGGGGTTGCCGTAATGGACGATGACTTTGGAGAAGGGCTTGGGCACGAGCATCTGGTCCCAGGTGTTGAGTTGCCAGGCGCGGCTGTAGGCCACGCAAACAGGTACCAACCACGCGCCGGTCTTGCGCGAAACCGCCAGGACGCCGGGCTTGGCCTGCTGGCGGGGGCCGCGCGGGCCGTCCACCGTAATGCCCAGATCCCAGCCCTGCTTCACGATCTGGATCATTTTCACCAGCGCCTGGGCGCCGCTGTGGCCCGTGGTACCGCGCACGGCATGGATGCCGTACCAGCGCCAGGTGGCGGCGCTGCGCTCACCGTCCTTGCTATCGCTGGAAAGAATGGCCACACCCCGTCTGTCTCCGGCAGCATTCTGCCGCCGCCACGGATAGGCCAGGGGCATCATCACCAAGCGGCGGTGCCAGAAGGACAACACGAAGCGCTCGTCCCGATCCACCATGCCCTGCACCACGTCGAAGCCTTCGCGCTGCACCCGCAAGGTGGCTTTCAGTAGCCAGTGGATACAGAACGCCACAAAGGGAATCAGCCGGAAATTCACCCACTGGGAAAAGGGTGATCCCAGGGGGCGCCCGCGCTGGGCGATGGTGATCGTGGGCTTATTGGCCATCGCTGAGCAGCTCCTGGCGATGGATGGTGAAGGCGCGGTTGCAGTAGTCGCAGCGGACCTCGGTGGTTTCGCTTTCGGCAAATAGCTCGTCCAGGCGATCCTGCTGGAAACCCTTCAAAATGCCCAGCAGTGTTTCCTTGTTGCAGCGACAGCGGTATTCCACGTCGTGGGTGGAAAGGCGGGTGGCCCCTTCGCCTTGATTGACCCACCGGATGAGAAAATCCGGTTCCCGCTCCCAAAGAGGAACCACCTCCAGTCCTTCCAAAGCCTGGACCAGCCGCTGCATGCGTTCGGGTGGACAGCCGGGGAGTGGCTCCACCAGCAGCCCGCCCACTTCCCCCGTGGTGGCATCGCACCAGACGGTCAAGCTGGCGTGCACCTGCTCCGAATGCTGCAGGTAAGCCTCGATCTGGGTGGAAATGCCCCCTTCGACCAAGGGCAGTTTGCCCACATAGGGTTCGCCCTTGGCGCCCGAGCGCATCACCTGGAGCAGGCCAGGGGCATGGACCCAGGGCCCATCGGGATTGTCGTCGGCCACATCGAGGAAGCCCCGAAGCATCCCGTCGGGCCAGGAATCGGCCACGATGGCCTGGGCGCGCCCCGCGCTGCGGACCAGGAGTTGCAAGCGCTCCGCGAACATGGACCGGGATTGCAGTAGCAGAGCCGCCGCCATCAGTTCTGTTAGACAGGCGCAGGCTCCGGCGTCCAGATAGGGGTGGCCGCGTCGCACGCCGTCCCAGAGGGTGCGGGCATCCAGGGCCGCCATGCGAATGTGGTGATCCGAAGTGAGGGCTCGAATGACCTGAGCCGAGGTAAGAGATTCCGTCATGTTTCCAGTGTAGCGGGTGAAGCGGCCCCGCTTCGGGTACCCTCAAGGCCATGCTGACCGAAAGCCGCCGCCGCACCGCCGTTGCCCTTCAGGGTGTATTTGGACGCTCGTACCGGGTGCCCGAGTCCTGGGATGAGGGCCTTTCTTCGGAAGATGCCGCGCTGGCCCAGGCCATTTTGGGGCTTTGTCTGCGGCATTGGGGCCGCCTCTATGCCTGGATCAAGCCCCGCTTGAAAACCCCGGATCGCGGCCTGCCCCTTGGTAGCCACACGGCCATTGCCATGGGCTTGGCGCAGTTGGCGTGGCTGCCCGGTGTGTCGGCCCATGCGGCGGTGAATGAATCCGTGCTGCTGGCGGCGGACCCGGCCCTTGGTTTTCCTGCCCACAAAGGCCTGACCAATGCCCTGCTGCGCCAAGCCTCCAAGGATCGCGAAGGCCTGCGGGCCCAGTTGGATGGTTTGCCTGCGGCCCTGGACCGTTCGCCCTTTGTGGAGATGGCCCTGTCGGCCGCGTTGGCCCCCCGTAAAATGGAAACTCATCTGGAAGAGCTCTGGCGCGCGCTGCAGCGGCCGCCGCGTCCCTGGTTCAAAGCCCTTGGAAACGAGCCGTTACCCGAAGGTTTGGAGCCTGATCCCGTTTTTTCGGAGGCTCTGCGCCTGACCCCCGAGGCAACCTTCCCTCGGGAGTGGTTGCGTTCCGGGGCCGGAATGGTGCAGGACCTCAGCTCCCAGGCCTTGATGGCCTTCGCGTGGGATCAGCCTCCCCAGCGGATTCTGGATGCCTGCGCGGCACCAGGTGGCAAGACAACCGCCCTGGCCCGCCGTTGGCCCCAGGCCAAGCTGGTGGCGCTGGAAGCCGATGCCCGCCGGGCTAGGCGACTGGAGGAAAACCTTTCCGTACGCCGGGTCGCCGCCCAGGTGGAAGTGGCCGAATCCGTGGCCTGGTTGCGGGATACCGAGGGAACCTTCGATCTCATATTGTTGGACGCGCCCTGTTCGGGCTCCGGCACCCTTCGCAAACATCCTGAGCTGGCCTGGATTGGGGATCGGCTGGATATGGTTCGCCTTGTGCGCAATCAGCGGGCTTTGTTGGAAGCCGCCATTCCGCGCCTTGCCCCAGGCGGGCTGTTGATCTATGCGGTCTGTTCTTGGCTGCCTCAGGAGGGGGCGGCCCATTACACGGGCGTCCTGGAAGCGCATGCGGACCTCAGGCCCGCAGCGCTATGGGCGTCTGTCTTTGGTGATCAAGACGGTGCCACGTCCCTTTTCAGGCCTGACCCCTTGCGTTGGGATGGCGAGGGGTTTCAGGCCTTTGCCTTGGTTCGAGCTTGATGGAATGAAAACGGTTAGGGGGATTGCATGAATCGTGTGTGGCTTCTGGTTTGGGTGGCTTCCCTATCGCTACTTGCCCAGCCTCCCGTGGTGCAGGAGGCTCCGCTCCGCGCCCATCTCTCCTTTTTGGCGGATGATCAGCTGGAAGGGCGGGGTACCGGGTCCCGGGGTGGCCGGTTGGCGGTGCGCTACTTGGAAGCCCAATTACAGGCACTGGGACTGCAGCCCGCCAATGGGGATTCCTTCGTGCAGGCGGTGAAAATGGTAGGCACCCGGACCCTGCCCACGACTAAATTGGAATTTGCGGGCCCGGCGGGCGCCATCCCTTTATCGGTTGAGGCGGACTATGTGGCCGGGTCTGGCGTCGCAGTGCCGGCCTTGGGCGTGGATGCTCCCTTTCTCTTTGTGGGCCATGGCATTTCGCTTGGGGACCGCGACGATTTTAAGGGAATGGATGTCCGGGGCAAAATTCTCGTGGCCATGGTGGGGGACCGCCCCGATCAAAAGGAAGGTTGCTGCACGCCTGGTCATTTGGCGGGCCGGTGGGGCTACAAGCTGGCCGAGGCTCGACGGCGCGGCGCGGCGGGCATTCTGTTGATCCACGATGCGGTTCGCGCAGGCTATGACTGGAGCGTGGTGCGAGCTGGATGGACCACGGAACGGTTCCAGTTGGACCCCGCTGCGCCAGGTGCCGGCCTGCAGGGTTGGCTTTCCAACACCGCAGCTCGAAAACTATTCCAAGCGGCAGGAATGGATCTTGATGCCCTTTCCCGGCAGGCGGATGAAAAATCGTTTCAGCCGATTCCAATGGCTGGATTGCGACTCCGGGGGACCGTGAACAGCGCAGTTCGGCACTTTGAAGATATGAACGTGGCAGGAATTCTTCCCGGCACCGACCCGGTGTTAGCAAAGGAATTGGTGATCTATTCCGCCCATTGGGATCACTTGGGCCTGGATTCGGTCAGTGGCAAATATTTCAACGGGGCCGTGGATAACGCCTCGGGCTGCGCTGGGGTTCTGGCCATTGCCCAGGCGCTGGCGGGGAAACCCAGTTCCCGCAGCCAGATGTTCTTGTTTCCCTGCGCGGAGGAGCATGGCCTTTTGGGGACGGAAGCCTTTTTGGCCCATCCCCTGTGGCCCATCGATCGAATAGCCGCTGCCATCAACCTGGAAAGCCTGAATTTCGCCGGACCCACGCGGGATATTGGGCTGGCGGGCTCGGAGGGCAGCACCCTGCACGATCTGGCCGTGGAGGTTGCCAAGGGAATGGGGCTATCGGTTACACCCACCCGGCCAGACCCCTCGGGACTCTTCTTCCGATCCGACCACTTCCCCTTCATCAAAGCGGGTGTTCCAGCCTTTTCTCCGGGCTTTTCTCTGGATGGGGGGTGGGATTTCCAGGACATGAAGGATGCGGCCAAGGCCAAGGGCTACGTAGCCAAGCAGTACCACAAGCCCGCAGACCGTTATGACCCCACCTGGGATCTCCGGGGCATGCTTCAGCAAACCCAATTCACCTTGAACCTGGGCCAGGTGCTAAGCGAAAGGCCCAATCGTCCCCAGTGGAAGATCGGGCCATTCGTTTGGTAGTGAGTTAGATTTCGTTCAGTCCTTGCCCATCACGTTGGCAAGGTTGAAGATCGGCATATACATGGCGACCACGATGAAACCGATGATGCCGCCCAACACCGCAATGATCAGTGGTTCCATGAGCGCGGTAAGCGCAGAAACGGCGTTGTCAACTTCGTCTTCGTAGAAATCCGCCACCTTGGAGAGCATGGCATCCAAGGCCCCGGTTGCTTCGCCCACGCCCACCATCTGAACCACCATGGGCGGGAAAACCTTCGTTTCCGCTAGGGGTGTGGCGATGTTACGACCCTGCTCCACAGCATCCTTTGCCTTGAGAATGGCGTTCTGAATCACCATGTTGCCAGAGGTGCGGGCCGTGATGTCCATGCCTTCCAGAATGGGCACACCAGAACTGGTCAGAGTGCCAAGGGTGCGGCAAAAGCGCGCCACGGCGGTCTTTCGCAGAATATCCCCAAGGACAGGAATTTTCAGGAAAAGCGCATCCATCTGCAAATGGCCGTTAATCGTTTTGTAGTACTGCCGAAGCCCAATGACGATCAAGGCGACAAAAATGCCAACGATATAGAAATAGTTGATCAATACATTCGAAATCGCGATGCAGACAATCGTGGGGAAGGGCAGGCTACTACCCATGCCCTCATACATCTGAGAAAAGACCGGGATGACCTTGACCATGATGATGGTTACCACCGTGATCGCCAGCGTTATGACAACGATGGGGTAAGTCATGGCGCCCTTGACCTTGCTGGTCAATTTCACTGCCTTTTCGATGTAGATTGAAAGGCGCTGCAGGATGACATCCAGGATGCCGCCCGCTTCGCCTGCGCCCACCATGTTCACGTAAAGATCGCTGAAGGCTTTGGGGTGTTTGGCCAAGGCGGCCTGAAGGGTGGCGCCTCGCTCCACATCCCCTCGCACACTCTCGATAATCTTCTGGAAGCCTTTGTCGGGCTGCTGGGCGGCCAAAATCTCCAGACACTGCACAAGGGGTAGGCCCGCGTCGATCATCACGCTGAATTGCCGGGTAAAAATGGCGAGATCCCTCGCCTTCACTTTTCCGAAGCCCTTGGTGGCGGTGGCTTGGGTCTTAATCGACAGGACTTGGAGGCCATTGCGCTTCAAGGTTGCCGAGGCTTGGTCTCTGGTGTCGGCAACAATCACGCCTTCCTGAACCTCGCCTAGCCGATTTTTGCCCTTCCATACAAATGCAGGCATGGGAACCTCTCAGTCGCTGATAAACAATGGTGCAATCAGAATAGGCCTGGAAGGGCTCTAGGGAAAGCCCTTAAGAATATTTGATGTTGGGGTTTCGGCCCCCGAGCAGGGCAGAACTGGCTCCCTTAGGAGCATTTTGAGTGGCCGCGGGAGCCGCGGCGCCTTGGGTGCTGACGCCCCGATTGATCAGTTCGCGGAGTTCGTCCTGGTTGGAGCTGTAGCCCATGGCTTCATCCTGGGCGATCTCGCCGCTGAGGACGAGCCCCGAAAGGCTCTGGTTGAAGGTCTGCATGCCGAATTTGAGCTGGCCGGTTTGCATGGAGCTGTAGACCTGGTGGATCTTGTCTTCCCGGATCAAATTGCGGATGGCGGGATTGGGGATCATGACTTCCAACGCCAAGGCCCGGCCTTTGCCGCTGGCTTTGGGGATGAGGGACTGGCAGATCACCCCTTCGAGCACCAGGGAAAGCTGGGCCCGCACCTGGGGCTGTTGATAGGCCGGGAACACATCGATGATGCGGTTGACGGTCTGCACGGTGGAATTCGTGTGCAGAGTGCCGAAGGTCAAGTGGCCCGTTTCCGCAATGGTCAGGGCGCTTTCGATGGTCTCCAGATCGCGCAATTCACCCACGAGCACGACGTCGGGATCCTGACGCAACGCGGAGCGCAAGGCCTTCTTGAAGCTATGGGTATCGGCGTGAATCTCCCGTTGATTAACTAGGCAGCGCTTGTGCTTGTGGACGTACTCGACAGGATCTTCGATGGTCAGGATGTGCAGCGGCTCCCGCTCGTTGATGTAGTCCACCATGGCGGCCAGGGTCGTGGATTTGCCGGAGCCGGTTACGCCGGTCACAAGAATCAGGCCGCGGGGCTTTTCGCAGAGGGTCGCCACCACGGGGGGAAGCCCCAGAGCTTCGAAACTGCGAATATTTTCCGGAATGGTGCGGAAGGCACCGGCGGTGGCGCCGCGCTGGTTGAAGACATTGGCGCGAAAACGGGCGACACCCTGAAGACCAAAGGAAAAATCGACTTCCCAATCCTCCTCCAGGCGGTGCTTCTGCTGATCGGTCATGACGCTGTAGCAAAGCCAGCGCGTCTGGGCTGAATCCAGCGGGGGCAGTTTCAGCGGCACCATACGAGAATCGATGCGGATCTGGGGCGCGCTGTCCGTGGTGATGTGGAGGTCCGTGCCTCCGTACTCCACCATGGTCTTAAGCAGTTGTTGAAGGGGAACGACGTATTGGTTGTTGGATTCGACCATGGTGGCCTCCCGAAGGTCAGAGCACCGTCTCTCGGACGATTTCTTCGATGGTGGTTACCCCGTCCAGCACCTTGCGGCAACCGGAGCGGCGAAGCGTGATCATGCCTTCCTTGACGGATTGTTCTCGCAGTTCCATGGCACTGGCGCCAGTGAGGATCATGTCCCGCATGGTTTCGGACATTTCCAGCACTTCGTAGAGCCCAACGCGGCCCTTGAACCCCTTTTTACTGCAGATGTCGCAGCCCATGCCCTTCATGATGGTGATGCCTTTGCCGACCTCCGCTTCGGTGAAGCCGATCTTGAGAAGGGCTTCGGCCGGGGGCTGGTGCGGGTCCGGCGCTTTGCAGTTGACGCAAATGCGTCGAATTAGGCGCTGGGCGCAAATGATGTTGACGGAGGTGGCCACCAGGAAGGGTTCCACACCCATGTTCATGAGGCGGCTGATAGTGCTGGGGGCATCGTTGGTGTGCAGGGTGGACAACACCAGATGGCCCGTCAGCGACGCCTTGATGGCGATTTCGGCGGTTTCAAAATCACGGATTTCGCCCACCAGGATGATGTTTGGATCCTGGCGCAGGAAGGAGCGGAGCGCCGCGGCAAAATTGAGGCCGATCTGCTCCTTCATCTGCACCTGGTTGATGCCCGCGAAGTTGAATTCAACGGGATCCTCCGCCGTCATGATGTTCACATCAGTCTGGTTGAGCTTGGCAATGGAGGAATACAGGGTGTTGGTCTTTCCGGATCCCGTGGGCCCCGTCACCAGCACCATGCCGTAAGGCTTGGAGATCTGGCGGTCCCATTGCTGGAGACTCTCCGGCTCGAAGCCTAGTTTGGTGAGGTCCAGCATCAACTTGTCGCTGTCCAGGAGACGCAGCACGATTTTTTCGCCAAAGAGCGTCGGCAGGATGGAAACGCGGTAGTCGATGGTCTTCTGCTGGCCACCGAGGTTGACGCGCAGTTTGATACGGCCGTCCTGGGGCAGCCGTTTTTCGGCGATATTGAGCTTCGCCAGGATCTTGATACGAGAGGTGACGGGGTCCTTCAACTTAATGTTGGGGCGCATCACTTCCGTGAGCAGGCCATCAATGCGGAAGCGGATTCGATAGCTTTTTTCATAGGGTTCCACATGGATATCCGATGCGCCCTTGCGAATCGCATCGATGAGCACCATGTTCACCAACCGCACCACCGGGGCTTCTTCGCTGCCCTTGGCCAGGGCTGCGGCATTGATGTTCTCCTCCTCTTCGAAAGCCTCATATTCGGTGTCAGATTCTTCCAGCTCATTCTCAAGTTCTTTGAGATCCAGCGCACCATCGGCGGCATCATCAAAGGCATTCTGGTTGAAGGCGTTTGGGGCTATGGGTTCCGAAGAAGCTCCTCCGGAGCCGGTTCGTTTCCCTCCGGCCACATCGTCCCGGAGCCTCAGACCGCTGGAGCCGCCGTAGTATCGCTCAATACCGCGAACCAGGCCCATCTCCGAGGAAACCACCGGATCAATGTTGTAGCCCGTATGGAAGCGGACATCATCCATGGCGAAAATGTCGGTGGGGTCCGACATGGCCAAGGTCAGCACGTTCCCTGAGCGCTGCAGGGGAAGAACCTTGTGTTTATTGGCTAATTCCGCGGGCACCAGGGCGATGACCGCGTTTTCGATCAAGGGCCATTGGTCCAGGTCTGCGGCGGGCACACCGTACTGCATGCCCAGGAAACTGACGATATCTTGGTCGGAACAGAAACCCTGGCGAACGGCGATGCTGCCTAGTTTGCCGCCCTCCCGCCTCTGAATCTTCAAAGCCTCTTCCAGCTGGGGCTCAGAAATTAGCTGAGCCTTCACGAGCATATCGCCGAGTTTGCTGGCCAAAGTTTGCCTCCGACAGGGGGGTGGCCTGCAGTCTACCACTCTGAAAGTCCGTCTGCTGCATATGGCGAGTTTCAAATGATCGGCTATGCTTCTCAACATGTCCTCTTCTATCCCGCCCATCCAGCGCCTGGACAAGGCTCGGGAACTCATCCGGGAAAAGGGGCTTTCCCGCCAAGACCTGGAATTGCTAGAGGAGATCCTGCGCCTGGGGGCCTCGGATCTGCCGCCCATGCTGGAAACGGTCGTGGAGATTCCACTAAAACTGGAGGAATCGCCCCTGTTGGGGAGACTGCGGCGCTCCTTCGGGCTCTTTCTGGCCTTCCTCAACCAGTTCTCGGATCGTCGGCTGGGCGAGGCTCGGCCTGCCATGGGGCTGGTTCTCCAGCACAGCCTGGTGCATTTGGGCGAGATGGCCAAGGCGGCCCATCGGGATCTGTTGAATCAGCACCGGGAGCCGTCCTGGGTGATCGATCTGCTTGATCTCATCGCCAGCCTGCGCGCCATGTCTTCTTCCCTGGGGTCGGAAGATGGTCCGCAGCTGATGGAACACTGGTCCGCCTTCCTACAGGAAAATCGAAATTTATTCCTGGTAGTGGGCGAGGGCGAGGGTGCCGTTGAGCTCCGGTCCCGCCTCAACCACCAACTCAAAGCCCTGAACCATGCCCTGCAAGGAACCTCCGGCCGACCGCTGGAGCAGGCCCGCCGATTGGAAGCCCTGTTGGAAGGCGCCCTGCCCGAAGCCACGCGCACTCGGGCGGAGCCCCTGCTCCTGGTCCAGCATGTGATCGCCAGCCTCCGAATGACCCTGGTGCGCCCGCTGGATCGTGGCATCCATTGGCCTGCCGTCGAAAATGTACGCGGTAGCCTCCAGTGGCTTTGGAACCACCTTGGATGGACGCTGCCCCGGGTCGAGGGCCGTTTCTTCGAAGAGCGCCTTCCCGCCGAGGTTCGGGATTTGTTGAAGCAGCTCCGGAAAGAGCATCCTCCGGCGTTCCTGGTGGTCGCCCGGGCCCTGGCCAGCCACCTCTCCCTTCTGAGCATGGTGGAGCGGATGGAACCCGCGGCCAACGGCTCCGTGGCAGAGCGGTACGCTGCGGTCCCCACCTATTTTGTGGTGGAATCCGAATTAGGAAGGCTGGCTGAGCGGGTTTACCATCCGCGCGTGGCGGAAGGCCTTCCCAAGGGCAGTGAAGAGAGCCTGCTACTCGGGGCCTTCCTGCGCCAGGCTGTGCTTTCCCTGCTGCAGGATCAAGCTACGATTCGCGGACTCCTCCAGCAGACCCTCGCCAACAACGATGTGGACCAGCTGGCGAGCAGCCTCGACAACCTGCGGGCCCTTCTGCTGTCCCATCAGCGCCAACTCATGGCCGATCTTGTGGGGTTGTTCTCGCCAGAACTACGGCAACGGCTCTTTCCCGATTCACCTTCCCTTACCGAAGAGGGCGATCGGCTGCGGCAGCGCCTTCACCGCCTTTGGGAATTCCTGGATCCTTCCCATCAACAGATTCAGCTTCACCTGGAGTTACAGGATCTCCCCAGGTTGGCGCTGGCCCTGGGGCAGGCCCAGAACCAGATTGCTTCTTTTCGGCGCAGTTCCGAGTTCCTGCTGATTCGCAGTCAGGATCGCCTGGAATTCGACCGCCTTACCCAGCAGTTTGCCCGACTGCTGGATAACCCCGAAAATATTGAAGCAGCCATGCGGGAGGGTTCTGAGCTCGTGGGCGAGCTGCTGCGGTTCATGGACGTATTCCTGCTGCGAATCAATGCCCGCGTGCCATTGATTCGCCTGGATCTGACCACCGCCCGGGAAGCCTACACCCTTTGCACCCGATTGGCGGGCCTGACTCCCGATGCTCCCGAACGGACCCGCACGGCCCACAAACTCATTCAGACCACCAAACCCCTTGGCGTACGGGATGCCCAGGCCCTGAGCCTGTTGAAGCGATGGGTTCGATCGGAGCGGGGCGGACGTGAATCGGGTACGGCCCTGGAATCCTTGAGCTCCCACCTGGAACATCTCGCCACGCGGCTTGAAGCCGCCCTGGACTGAGGCGGCCATGGCGGATGTGTATTGGATGGAAATCCACCGTTCTGAGGGCGCGCGCGCATTGCGCCAAGCTCTGGAAGCATGGGGATTCCAGTGCCAGACCGGGCCAGGCCGCGGCACGGTTCTGATCGTGGCGGATCGCCCGGATTCTCGGCTTATCCCCTCGGCAGCCCTGGAAATCCTGTGGTGGGTGCGCGATGCAACCCCCGAAGAAGTCAGTGATGTTTTGGCGCGACGACCCGGGTGGGTGATCCGCCAATCCATGCTCCTGGAAACCGTGCGCGCCGCGCTCCACCACATGCAACAGCGGGATCTAGGTAGTGAAGGATGGCTGCGTCAGATGTTGCACCTGGCCACCTTGGATGAATTGTTGCGACTGGTATTGGTGAGGGCCGAGCAGCTTTCGGGCACCCCGTTGGGCGCCATCTGGATCCGACAGGAGGAGGCCTTCTTTCAGCGTTGCGGGGAAGGCTTTCCCGAGGCGCCCCTCAGCCATCAGGAAGCCGCCGAACTGGTGCGTCAGGGCCAGGCTTGGCTGCTTTGCCCCAATGCCCAGATGGGCATTCTGCGGCTGAAGGATCCCAAAGGTGATCCAGAGCATTACCTGGGTTGGATCCAGGATGTGGAAGATCTGCTGGTGAATGCCTGGAATCTGGAAACCAGCCAGGCACTGTCTTTCCGGGACGATCTGACCGTGGCTCGCAATCGTCGTGCCCTTGAGGTGGATCTGCCACGGTTCATTCGCGAAGCGGCTTCCCGCGCCGAACCGGTGTCGCTGCTGTTCCTGGATGTCGACAACCTCAAAGCCCTGAACAGCCAGTTCGGCCACCCCACCGGTAGCAAGGTACTGACCCATGTGGCCATCGAGGCCCAGCGGGTCATCCGTGCCCTGGACCATCTATATCGCTATGGGGGAGATGAGTTCTGCATTGTGATACCTGGAACCACCGCCCAGGGCGCCGGGAAAATGGGCGAAAGACTCATCCAAAAGCTCATGGAAGTGCCCGTGCGGGTGGGAGAATCGGCCATCGCGGTTTCCGTCAGCATTGGGATTGCCGCCTATCCGGCCCATGCGGATGGCGCCGAGCACCTCCTGGAGCGGGCCGATCGGGCCCTGTTCCAGGCCAAAGCGGATGGCAAGGGGCGGGTGGTACTGGCTGATAGTCTAAAGGACTAGCCAGGAGCGATCTGCCGTGCCGAACCTTAGTGTGTTTTTCAATGGGAAGCTGGATTCCCTGACGTCCTGGATGGAACGGGTGGGCTGGAGCAAGGTCCAGAAGCTCGGTTTGGTGCTCCTTACCTGCGTCGTGCTGCTCTGGGCAGTGCGCCTCATTGGGCGCGCGGTGCGTAAGGCCGTGGACGATGGGAACAATGACGTGACCACCGAGGCCGAGCGGCGGGCGGATACGCTGGCCTCGGTGCTCAATCACCTGGCCTGGGTGCTGGTGGCGGCTTTCCTGGTGTTGAGCACCCTCCAGGAGTTTGGGGTGAATGTGGGCCCCTTGGTGGCTGGCGCTGGTATCGCTGGCGTGGCGCTGGGCTTTGGGGCCCAGAGTTTGGTCAAGGATTGGATCGGAGGTTTTTTCCTGCTGATGGAAAACCAGTTCGGCGTGGGTGACATCATCAGCGTGGATAGCTCCCATACCGGTGCGGTGGAACGCATGACCCTGCGCGTCACCCAAATCCGCGATGCCGAAGGGAAGGCCCATTACCTGCCCAATGGCAGCATCAACCAAGTGGTGGTGCTCTCCAAGGATTTCGCCCGGGCTTTGGTGGATATTGAAGTGGCTTTTGACGCTGACATCGATGGTGTCATGGCTCTGCTAGGGCAGGTGGGGGCGAATTTGGCCACCGAATGGCCTGATCGGGTGCTTGAGCCGACCCAAGTGTTGGGGGTGGAGAGCATTGGTTCCACGGGCATCACCCTGCGCACCCTCACCAAGGTTGCCCCGGGCAAGCAGTGGGAGGTTGCCCGGGAACTCCGGCGGCGCTACCTGTTGGCCCTGCGGAAGGAGGGCATCACCGTGCCCCTTCCCCAGCGCATTGTGCACCATCGGCCCAGCGCGGTGCCCTCGATCGAGATGCCGTACTAACGGATGGTGCGTTGAAGGGCTTTACTCGAGTGAATGCAGGTCTTGCCATGACCTCGATTTTCTAGGCAAGAAACACGTTTCAACTAGGAGCACGCATGGGCGATCCCGTTTTCTGGCACCGGCTGCAGTTCGGCTTCACAGCATCCTTTCACTACCTTTTTCCCCAACTCACCATGGGCCTTGCCCTGCTCATTGTTCTATTCAAGGTGCTTGCGAAGCGCTCGGGGCAGGAGACCTACAACGATCTGGCCAGGTTCTGGATCCGTGTATTCGGCATCAACTTCGCCGTGGGTGTGGTGACCGGCATTCCTTTGGAGTTCCAGTTCGGCACCAACTGGGCAGCCTTTAGTCGGTACTCGGGCGGGGTCATTGGACAAACCCTGGGCATGGAGGGCATGTTCGCGTTCTTTCTGGAAAGCACCTTCCTGGGCCTACTGATTTGGGGCGAAAAGAAGATCGGTCCCCGTCGACATTTTTGGGCCGCGGTGGCGCTCCTGGTGGGGAGTTGGCTTTCGGGGTATTTCATTGTGGCCACGGATGCCTTCATGCAACATCCGGTGGGATATACGGTTGGCGCCGATGGCACGCTGCAGCTCGCCAGTTTCTGGAAGTTCCTGCTGAACCCTTGGGCCCATGTTCAATACGCCCACAACATGATCGGAGCGGTGGTAACGGCTTCCTTTGTGGTGGCTGCGGTGGGTGCCTACTGGACGCTCAAGGGGCTGCACCTCGAACATGCAAAACGAAACCTCCAGGTGGGGGTGATTGCAGGCCTGGTGTCGGCCCTTCTGGTGGCCTTTCCCACGGGTGATCTGCAGGGCAAGCTCGTGGCCAAACACCAGCCCGTGGCCTTGGCCGCCATGGAGGGTCGCTTTGAGAGCGGGCCCCGGGCCGCCATGAATTTCATTGGCCAGCCCAATGTGCAGGAACGGAAATTGGACAACCCCGTACGGTTGCCGGGCGTGCTTAGTTTCATAGCCTATGGCTCCTTCTCCAGCGATGTGAAGGGCTTGAACGAATTCCCCATGGATCAATGGCCCACCAGCATCGAAATGCTGTACTACAGCTTTCACATGATGGTGGGACTGGGAACATTGTTCATTGGCCTCATGGGGTTGGCCGCATGGTTCCTCTGGCGCAGGAAACTGGAAAACCACCGCTGGTTGTTGTGGCTTCTGATGTTCGCCTTTCCCTTCCCTTACATCGCCAACACCGCGGGCTGGATGGTGGCGGAGATGGGTCGCCAGCCGTGGCTTATCTACGGCCTCATGCGCACGGCCAACGGAGCCAGCAGCATGGTTCACGCGGGGCAAACGGTGTTCACGACTCTTGGTTTTGCAGGGATCTACTTCGTGTTGGGTCTTCTCTTCTTCTTCCTGATTGGCCGTGAGATTGCACATGGCCCCATTGCTCCCAAGCATGGAGGACATGAACATGCGTGAGCTATGGTTCTGGCTGGTCTCCGTTATCTCGGTATCCCCTTCGGGAATACGCGAGAGATCAAGGATTGAGCGTGTCGTCAACACCATGGAGGTTTGCCATGCGTGAACTCTGGTTCTGGTTGGTCTCCGTGATGGTTGCGATCTATGTCGTGATGGATGGTTTTGATTTCGGCGCAGGGATCTTGCACCTCTTTGTGGCGAAGACCAATGAGGAACGCCGGGAGGTTCTGGGCGCCATCGGCCCTCTCTGGGATGGCAACGAAGTGTGGTTGTTGGCGGGTGGTGGCGCCTTGTTCCTGGCCTTTCCCAGGGTGCTCGCTGCCGGTTTTTCGGGCTTTTACCTGGCCATGTTTCTGGTGATCTGGGTGTTGTTGTTGAGGGGCATCTCCATCGAATTCCGCAGCCACGTTCACGATGTCATGTGGCGGTCCTTCTGGGATGGCACCTTCTTCTTGAGCAGCGTGTTGTTGCCGATCCTATTGGGGGCGGCCTTGGGTAATGTGCTGCGGGGCGTTCCTCTGAACGCCCAGGGGGAATTCAACATTCCCCTGTTCACCACCTTCGGAACCGCGAATCCCGTGGGCATCTTGGATTGGTTACACGGTGCTGATCGGAGTATTCGCGCTGGTGACCGTGGCCGCCCACGGTGCTGCATTCCTGGCCTGGAAAACCGAGGGGCCTGTGCATGCGCGCAGTGTGAAATTCGCCCTGCCGCTCTGGGGCTTGGTGGTGGCGCTTTGGGTTGGGTCCACAGTGGCCACCTGGGTGGTCAATCCTGCACTTTTCGCTGCGTTTCCCCATGCCCCGCTGGCGTGGCTGTTTTTTGGAGTGTATCTGGTCGGGCTGGGCTCGGTTTTTATCGGGCTTGTCCTCAAGAAACACCTGCTGGCCTTCGTGGGTTCCGGGGCTTTCATTTTGGGCATCCTGGCAACCTCGGCGGCCTGTGTATTCCCGGTGATGCTCCGCTCCACCCTGGATCCCAGGTGGTCACTTACCGCCCTTAACAGCAGCGTGGAAGCCCACGGGCTGCGCGCAGGCCTGGTGTGGTGGTTGATCGGCTTCCCCATTGTGCTGGGCTACTTCGCCTATCTTTTCCATCTTCATCGGGGCAAGGTAAAGGCCGCGCCGGAAGGCGAAGGCTATTGAACAAAATGAATTAGCAGGAACCAAGGGAGCCACCGTGGCCGGACATCTCATTCTGGTGCCAACGCCCATTGGCAATCTGGGCGATCTCACTCAACGGGCGATCGACGCGCTGCAATCCAGTGATCTGGTGGCCTGCGAGGATACGCGCCGAACAGGCGGGTTGTTGAAACATCTGGAAATCGACAAACCGCTTTCACGCTTCGACGATCATGCTTCCGAGGAAGCCACCGCGCGGGTGCTGCAGGCCCTGGCCCAGGGCCAAACGGTGGCGTACTGTTCCGATGCGGGGATGCCGGGGGTCAACGATCCCGGCTTTGAGCTGGCCCGGCTGGCCCGGGAACAGGGTGCAAAGATCACAGTGCTCCCAGGGCCCTCGGCGGTCACGCTGGCGGTGGTGGCTTCAGGCCTGCCCAATCACGCTTTCAGTTTTCTGGGCTACTTGCCAAGTCGCGGTGAGCCCCGACGGGCCTTCCTTCTGAAGCTTGGGGGGCGTGAAGAAACCACTGTGGTGTTCGAAACGCCCCATCGGATCCACGCGACCCTTTCCGAGCTTGGGGAGATCTTGCCGGATCGTGAAATTGCGCTGGGGCGGGAGCTCACCAAGTTGCACGAGACCTGGTACCGCGGGGTTCCTGCGGAGGTACAGAAACAGCTAGGCTCTGAACACCGCGGCGAAATGGTGCTTGTCATCGCCGGGGCCGCCGCAAAACGGGTAGTGGGCGACGAGGGCGTGGAACTGGAAGGAGAAGAGCTTCCCGAATGGGTCTGGCGCTTTCTGGAAGCGGCCCGGGAAGGCGGCATGACCCTGCGGGAAGCCGTTAAACCATTGAGCCGTCATCTCGGGCGGGGGGCCTCGGAACTCTATCGCCAAGCCGCGGTCCGGGATAACACGGAGTGATTTGTCTTTTTTTATGCAGGGCTTGCTAAAATCCGATCCTTACATTCCGGGCAAGCCCCGTTGTTTCGAGGAGTTGAAATGAAGAAGTCTTGCCTTGCCCTTATCGCGGCACTGGTCGCTGGAGGGGTCACCACGGCCCAGGCCCAGGATGTGAAGGTGAACGCGCTGTTCATCGGTTGGTACACCCAGATGCTGGACAACAACCTGCGGTTGAACGCCGCCCCTGCTGGTGGTTTGAGCTATTACTCCCTTGGTGGCACCAAAGGTGGTTCTTCCACCAATCCTCTCAATGAGAATGGCTTCAGTGTTCGGCGCGCCGAAATTTACCTCGCCGCAAAAGTCACAGATGAGATCAGCGCAAACGTGATGATCGATCCCAATCAGGCCGCGCCAATTCTTTTCGATGCATTCATCACCTACAAGCCCACCTCAAATCTGGAATTTCGCATCGGGCAGTTCAAGTCCTTCGTAGGTTACGAGGCTACCTCCGTGGGGTCACCAGACCTGCTGTTCGTGGACCGCTCCATGGCTCAACGAAGTCTTGTGGATTTTCGTGAGCGGGGTGTTTCGGGCTCCTATCTCTTCGGCAACAAAGACTTTGGCGGGAAAGTCACGGCTGGCGTTTTCAACGGACTTCGAGCAGGCGCTGATCGTGTCAATGACAACAATGCTCAAAAGGACGTAACCCTCCGAGTGGATTTCAATCTGGGCGCCGCCCACAAGTTCGGTGCTTATCTTGGGCAGGGGCAGACCGACCTCACTGACAAGACCGGTACTGCGGCAGCCACTGCCCGGCAGTTTGCGGGTCTTGCACCGAGCACCGGGTTTGATGCCGCTGTGCGCGATAACAACGACAAAACAACCAATTACGGTTTGTACTACTATTTCAATCAAGGTCCCTGGCATTTTGACACTGAGGTCATGACAGGGCTCCTGGGCCGCAGATTCCCCAGCCTCATCAACGGTACGCCGACAGCTCCCGACACCATTGCCGCCAAGCGCCAGCACCTCGATCAGGCATTCTTGGGCTTCTATCTCACCGCTGGTTACACCGTGGGCCACCACAGTTTTCTGGTGCGGTACGACTATGCGAACTTCAATCAAGGCGACAAGTGGTATACGACTTTCAACCCCTATAACGAGAGCGCGCCAGGGGTGGCCCGGACTGATGGTGGGGATTACACGCCTAAGTACACAGAGATCACTGCCGGATATACCTACGCCTTCAAGCCAGAGTTGGTGCGCAAGGCAAATGTGAAGCTCAATTACATTGCACGCAGCAAGAACTTCCTGGCCCCGCGCGCTGGGCAGGTTGGTGAACAGGGGGGTGATAGTCTCGTGGCGGCCTTCCAGATCTACTTCTGACCCCTTTCAACACATTGAAAAACGCCCCAGATTTCTGGGGCGTTTTTCATTCAGGAAAGCAGCTCGATCAAGGTGGCAACCGCCTGTTGTGCCCGTTCGGGCGGTGTGGCCAGGGGCGGCATCATGTAGAGGCAATCGCCCATGGGGCGCACCAGCAGGCCATGGTCCAGGGCGCGTCGATGGAGCTTCCACCCATGGCGCAGTTCGGCGGCATGGGGTTTTCCGGTGGCTGGATCGACGATTTGGCACGCGACAATAGGGCCCAGGGTGCGGGCCCGGCGAATGCACGGCAGCTCTGCGAGATCCTGCCAGGCCGTTTGCAGGGCCACGGCCATTTGTTGGGCTCGCGCCAGGACGGGTTCTTCGTCAAAGAGCGAAAGGCTGGCGATGGCCACGGCGCAGGCCATGGGGTTGGCGGTGAAGGTGTGGCCGTGGAAAAAGGTTTTGCCTTCGCTGACCTCGCCCCAGAAACACTGGTAGACGGCCTCGGTGGTCCAGGTCATGGACAGCGGCAGCAGGCCGCCTGTCAGCCCTTTGGAGAGGCATAGGAAATCCGGTACGACGTTGCATTGCTCCAGTGCTAAAAAGCTGCCAGTGCGCCCAAAGCCCGACATCACTTCATCCAGGATCAGATACACCCCGTGCTGATCGCACTGGGTTCGGATTTCCTGGAGCAGTTCCGGAGGCCAGAAGCGCATGCCGCCAGCGCCTTGCACCAGGGGTTCGGCAATGAACGCGGCAAGGGTTTCACCATGGGATTCAAAAAAGGCGGAAATTTCAGCGCGTGCCTGTTCTAACTTTTCGGGCCAGTCCGTGAGGTCCGGGTTCAATTCACGTCGGGGATCCTCGGGCACGGCCAGCCGATCGCAGGCCAGGAGCAGGGGCCTGAACAGGCCCGTGAGCCAGTTCTCCAATTCCCCCACACCCAAGGCACCCAGGGTGTCCCCGTGGTAGCCCTCGCGCAGGGCGCCGAAGCGCGCGCGCTGGCGTTCACCCTTTTGCATCTGGGCCTGGAAGGCCATTTTCAGGGCCACCTCCACAGCGGTAGAACCGTTATCCGAATAAAAGGCACGGGTGAGGTTGGCGGGCAATCGGGGTCGCAACCGGGCCACCAGTTCCAGGGCGGGCTCATGGGTGAACCCTGCGAACATCACGTGATCCAGTCGCCCGGCCTGTCGTTCCAGGGCGCCCACCAACCGCGGATGCCCGTGGCCGTGCACGTTGCACCACCAACTGGAAATGCCGTCCAGCACGCGGCGGCCATCCGCCAGCAGGTAATCGCAACCCTCGGCCCCGACCACGGGCACTGGGGGGTCGGCCATCAGTTCCTTTTCCTGGGTAAAGGGATGCCATACATGGGCGCGGTCAAAGGCCACCCGCTCTGGCCATTCGGGACTGAGGAAGGACATCAGGGCTCCAGGATCCAGACGGGTACCGGCAGGAACCGGCGCAGGATGGCAGCATTGGCGAGGGCCGCGCCGTGGCTTTGATCCAGGCCCGGGTTCAGGATCACCGCAGGGAGGGTCCAGCCACGCAGCATCAGGGCTTCGCAGGTCAGCAGCGTGTGATTCAGGGTGCCGAGTCCGCCCCGCACCACGAGTACAGCAGGGATCTTGAAATCCGTGGCCCAGGCCAGAAAATGCTGGTTGGGCGCTAGGGGAACCATCACACCACCTGCGGCTTCCAGCAGCAAGTGAGTGTTGTCGGGCACAGGGCGAAGGGTCCAGGCAGCAAGCTCCTGCATATCCAGGGTGCGACCTTCGGATTCGGCCGCAGCCAAGGGGGACAAGGGCTCCCGCAGCACCACACCTGTTTCCACGGTAATGCCGGGCCCTCGCACCATCGGGGCGTCGGCGTCAGAATCTTCCGTCGAGCTGACCCCAGTTTGGAATGGCTTGCGGTACACAACGGGCCCCAGCTTGGCCCATTCCCGGGCGATGCGGCTGGCCACAAAGGTCTTGCCGACGCCCGTATCGGTACCCAGCACCCATAGCGGGCTAGGCAGAGAGGCGAGACTCATGGGCGCACCTGTCCTTTCAGGGCCCGAATCAAGGCCTCGAGCTGATGTTCTTCCAGGTGGGCACCGGTAGTGATACGCAAGCGGGCCGTGCCTTCGGGCACGGTGGGTGGGCGGATGGGGCGCACATCGAAGCCTTGTTCCTGAAGGGCGAGGGCAACCGTCACGGCTTCGGCATCGGTGCCGATCTGGATGGGGACGATGGCAGAGGTCGCCTCTGGCAACCCCAGGGCTTCTCGCAAGCTTGCGGCCTGGGCCAGGGCCTTGGCGCTGCGCCAACGTTCGGATTGTGCGATGCGGAGGGCAGCCAGGGAGGCGCCCACCGAAGGGGGTGGCAGGGCCGTGGAGAAAATGAAGCCCCGACAAGTATTCAAGAGCTCTTCGCGCAGGATCTGCTCGCAGGCCACAAAGGCTCCGAAGGAGCCGAGGGCCTTGCCCAGGGTGCCCATCAGAATGGGGATGCGGCCCTTCACCTGCTGGAGTTCCGCCAGGCCTGCGCCTGTGGTCCCCAGTAGGCCCGAGGCGTGGGCTTCATCCACCATCAACAGGGCTTGGTGGCGTTCACACAGCTCCACAAGTCCAGGAAGATCGGCCGCGTCGCCGTCCATGCTGAAGATGGCATCGGTTGCCACCAGGGCTAAGCCCTCGTCGGGCGTCTGGCTGCGCCAATGGCGAAGGCGGGCCTCGAGATCCTTCAAGTCCAGATGGTGGAAGATGCTCAGGTCAGCCCCGCGGCTTTTGGCAACACGGCAGCCATCCACCAGGGAGGCATGGTTGAGGGCATCTGAAAAAACGGCGTCGCCGGGGCGCACCAGGGAAGGAATCACTGTGGTGTTGCACTGAAATCCGGTGTTGAAAAGCAGGCAGCTTTCCATGCCTTTCCAGGCTGCGAGTTCCCGTTCCAGTTCATCGTGTAGGGGCGTGGTTCCGCGCAGCAGACGGGCGCCGCCGCTGCCGCAACCCCAGGCCTGTGCGGCCCGGGAGGAGGCTTCGGCCAAGCGAGAGTCACCCCGCAGCCCCAGGTAATCATTGGAACAAAAGTCGATGCCTCGTGGTTCGCCAATGGTACGGTTCCGGGAGCGCAGGCGACGCTCCGTCGCAGCCCTTTCGAACCGCTCACGCCAGGGATGGGGGATGTGATCGAGGGGCACAGGGAACCTTCGGGGACCGCAACTCATTGAAGTCCAGACCCAGTCTGCCCCCGCAACCGTCCGGCGGGCAACGGGTGCGCGGATGGTAAGATTCAAGTTCGCCCCGGAAGGGCCCTCAAGATAAGGAATTCCATGCTTCGACAGTCGCTGATCACCCTGACCGCTGCCTTCCTGGCCGCCCAGACGCCGGCCCCTGAAGTGGCCAAGCCCGCTCCAGTCAAGGTTGAGGCACCCAAGCCCATGCCCGCCAAGGTGGAAGCTCCCCCGAAAGAAGACAAAGTGCTGGCTCGGGTGGGCAACCGCACCTTCCGTGAATCGGATTTCGAACTCTTCCTGTCCATGGCCCTCAACCCACAGCAGCGCATGCAGGTGGAAATGGTGCAGGGCGCCAAGGATCAGTACCGCAAGCAGTTCCTGGATTTCAAGGTGATGGAGACCAAGGCCCGCAAGGATGGCATGGACAAAGGCCCGGAATACCAGAAGAAGCGTGAGCTGATGGAAGCCCAGGTGCTTATCCAGGCCCTGATGAAGCGCGATTCGCCCGCCTTGGAAAAGAAGGTGGTGGTGGGTGATGCGGATGTGAAGGCCTACTTCGATAAGAACCAGGACAAGTTCAAGAGCCCCGAATCCTTCAACGCCCGGCATCTCCTGATCAGCCTGAAACCCGGTGAAAAAGGACAGGGCGAAGAGGAAGCCAAGGCCAAGCTGGCCAAGGTCCAGGAGGCCCTTAAGGCCGGCAAGAAGTTGGAAGAGCTCACCAAGGAGTTTTCCGACGATCCCGGCAGCAAGGAGAAGGGCGGTCTCTACGAAAACATTTCCTATGGTTCCTTCGTGCCTGAATTCGAGGCGGCGGTGCGGAAGCAGGACATTGGCATGGTGGGCGAGCCCGTCAAAACCCAGTTCGGCTATCACCTCATCCAGGTGGAAAAGCGCACTGCCAGTGCGATTCCCGCCTTTGACACCATCAAAGATCAGGTTCGCCAAAAAGCCCAGAGCGCCAAACAGGAAGAGGTGCTGCAGGCCTATGTGGATGGTCTGAAAAAGGAAATAGGCTTCATGGATGGCGCAGCGGTCACTCCCAGCGGCAAGGAATCCCAGAAGACCACGCAGGAGCAGGGCAAACCCACCAAAAAGATCGGAACTAAAAAATGAAGAAGCTTTTGCATTCAGTCCTGCCGGTTTTCGCCCTTTCGGTTGTCATGGCTGCCGATGTGCGTGAAGAGATTCTCGTGATCGTGAACGGCCATACCATCACCCGGCGGAGCTTCCAGCAGTCCGTTGAACAGGATGCAGCCGCCCTGTACCGGCAATTTTCCGGTAAGCAGTTGGACGAAAAGCTCCGGGATGCCCGCGAAAAAACCCTTCAGGGCCTTGTGGATGCCTTTGTGCTGCAGGACAAGGCCAATGAAATCGGCATTGTGATTCCCGACGATTACATGCGATCCGTGGTCGACGACATGAAGAAGCAGTACAACTTCGCCACCGATGCGGATTTTGAAAAGGCGCTGAAGGGCAGCGTTGGCATTGGCCTGCCAGACTGGATCAAGCAGCAGAAACTTCAGTTGACCCAACAGGAAGTGCTGCGCAAAGAGGTCTACGCCAAGATCGCCATCGAGGACCAGGAACTGCGTGCGTTCTACGAGGACCACAAGGACGAGTACCGCATGCCCAGCCGGTTCCGCATTCGCGAACTGGTCTTGGCCAAGGGTGCCACCGCCGAGGAACAAGCGGCGGCCAAGGCCAAGGTTGAGGAAATCCAGGCTGCCCTCAAGGCTGGCAAGTCCTTCGAGGATATGGTCAAGGAACACTCCGTTAGCCCCAGCAAATCACTGGGCGGTGATCTGGGGTGGATCGGCAAGGGGCTCATGCGCCAGGCCATTGAGCAGGCGGCCTTATCCATGAAGGCTGATCAGGTCTCGGCACCCATCGAAACGGACAAGGACATCTATCTAATTCAGCTGATCGCCGCTGAGGACGATGTGGTGAAGCCGTTCACCGAGGTGAAGGCCCAGATCCTGCAAAAGCTCCAGGAACCCAAGGCGCAGAATGCCATCCAGAACTACCTGCAAGGACTGCGCATCCGGGCGAATGTCCGGTATCTGGTCCCCAAGGAAACAATCCTCAAGGGGTGAGCGTGCGGTTGGACCTGTTCCTGAAAAAGACTCATTTATTGAAACGCCGGGAAATGGCGCGTGAATTGTGTGATGAAGGCATGGTGCGGGTGAATGGCGCGCCTCGCAAAGCGAGTTTCGAAGTGAAAGCTGGGGATCAACTGGATTTCCCGGTGTTCAACCGGCTGCTCAAGGTTCAGATCCTGGGCCTGCCCGAAGCCAGCGTTGCCAAGTCCGACCAATGGTCCTTTGTGGAAGTGCTTGAAGAAAAGCGGATGTCCTTCGATGAGGGGCCCTTGGAAGATCCCATGGCCCCTCGCCCGAAACGCCCCTCGGACCATTAGGAGGCACCGTGCCTGATCAACCTCTGATCCGGGATCTCCAGGCTGGGGAGCCCTTTGTCGGGTTTCTGCTGGCTTCCGAAGCGGCCTACAAGACCAGCCGCAGCGGAGGCGAGTATCTGGAAGTGAAAGTCGCGGATTGCAGCGGAGACCTGAAAGGTTTTTTGTGGGATCTGCGCGCTGTTGAGGGAGACTTCGAAGCCATCCGGCCGGATGTTTTTCTCAAAATCAAAGCCAAGGTTGAAGAATTCCAAGGGCGGAAGCAGCTGCGTCTTGAAAAGGTGCGCTTCGCCGAGGATGCCGAGGCCGGGGATCTTTCCCGGTTCTTCCCCACCAGCAAACGACCCATTGAAGGCATGCTGGCCGAAATGGATGCGCTCATTGACTCCATCGGCGACCCGTGGATTCGGAAACTCCTGAGCAACTTGCTGGTTGAAGATGTCGAATTGCGAGCCGCCTTCGCCAAGGCGCCCGCTGCCAAAAGCCTGCACCATGTTTATCTAGGCGGGTTGCTGGAACACACGCTTTCCGTGGCTGGCATGGCGGAAAAGGCCTGCGCGCACTATCCCGCCATGAATCGGGACTTACTGCTGGCTGGTGTTTTTCTGCACGATCTGGGCAAGACCGCAGAATTGGCCTACCAACGAAGCTTTGGCTATTCCGATGCCGGCAATCTGATTGGTCACATCTCAATGGAAAGTGAGTGGGTTTCCCGGGCGATTGCGGGCATCCCGCAATTCCCTGAAGAATTGCGAATGCAGATTCTGCATTGCATTCTTGCCCACCACGGCAAGTTGGAATTCGGTTCGCCGGTGGTGCCCAAAACCCCTGAGGCCCTGCTTTTGCACTACCTGGATGACCTGGATGGGAAACTGGAAGGGATGTTCCGTGCCATTGCAGATGAAGCGGGAATGGGAAACTGGACGCCCTTTTCGCGTTCTTTGGAGCGGATGATCTACAAAGTGCGCTGGCCCAAGGCAGTGCGGCTGGAATCCGATTAGATACACACGGTGTTGAAAATCTCAAAAAATTTAGGATCGACAAGCGGGAAGATTTGCCCGATATTCCCGGCAGGTATCGCCTAAGACCCCCAAGTTCAGCTCATCCTTTTTGAAAATAAACCGATACATAAGGAAGAAATTTCCTCTCTGAACGGTCGATTGCTGCAAGGATGCCCCATGAAAATGTCCCGGAAGGCCAAGCGGTACGATGACTCTGTACTTCCTGGGGATTTTCAGGGTTTTGAGTCGTTTCAGGATGGAGATCCCGTTCACAACGGCCGGTTGCAAGGGGCAATTCGTCGTCGGGGCCTGACCGTTGAACTGGGGCATCTCAGCCTGGAACATCAATCGGCCAAAAAGCAGAGTTTTGCAAAGCTCCATTCGCGGGCCCAGCGCCTTACCCACCAGGTCAACTACCTCCACGAACAATTGGAGATCGTCGACCACGATCGGCGGGGCATGTACATCCAGATTCGGAGCTTGCCGCCCTACAAGGACGATACCCAAATCCAATTCAATGAAATTTCGATCGCCCGCGACAAAGTGAGCCTCAAGCGCATCGCCTTCTACCGCAAGGATGAGGTCAAACGGCAAGTGCCGTTGGATATGACCGAGGATGAACTAAGCCGCCTGCTCGTGGATATCCGTCAGCTTTTTGCCCAGGCCTGAATCACTTCACAGCGATGTAGACCAAGCCACCATTCGGGTGCGATGAATACGGCGCGGTTGTCCTGAACCCCCGTCAAGGTGAAATCTTCGGTGAGGCCGGTGGGCAGGAAGTCGATGGTCGAGGTGGAAAAATCCATCCGGGCCAACAGCAGGCCCAGTTGTTTCAAGCTCGGGATCGTGGAGGCCGCCACGGAGCTGAAAGCGATATTGTTGCCCCACCACCAGACGAAGGGACCGCGCTGTTTGGTGCCCAGCACCACCGCCGGAGCCGCCGAATCGTTAAAGGTGAAAACAGACTGGCCTAGGTTTTGGCCTTTTTTGCCGTCGAGCATCGTGGCAAAAAGATCCCCATCACTCACGAGCAGGACATTCGATTCCTCGTTGCGCAGGATGCGGTGCAGAATGCGAGAGGTGACGGTTTCCTTTTTGGGCTTGGTGCCAAAGGACCAGACCAGATTCCCATTCTTGATATCCCGCCGCTCGACGTAGGGACTGAGGGTTCGGAAGGACAATACGATGCCATCCGGAGGAAGGAAGTCCGTATCCGCAACTTCCGCCGGAAGGCTGACGGTGCGGTTGACTTGTCCGGTCTTACCTAGCTGTTTCATGGTGTTGCCAGCCATGATCCAGGCCCGGTCATCATCCACCACCCAGTGATCAGGGTTCATTTCACCCTTGGAGATATCCAACTGCGCCATGACGCCGCCATCCTTCATCCAGGTGATCAGCTGTTTCAAGGTGGGATCGTAGAAGGTTGCGCCGCCAATGGGGTCAAAGCGGGTCCATCCTTTGGCGGATTTCTGGGCGTCCCAGGTCTGTGCCTGGGCAATAGATGCAGGTGCCCACAGAACCAATGCCACAGCTAGACCAAATTTGGCGAACAAAGGAGCCTCCTTGCAGGCAAGGACGAAGCAAAAAACCGGGACTTAGAAAAACCTAGGTGCCCACACCTTATACAATTGTCGGCAGATGGGCAAGAAGGGATGACGGTCTGGTCCGGATTAATTCAAATCCTTCGTTAAGTCAGGTTTTGCAGGAAGGCGCGCGTGCGCCGCAGGAGTGCCTCAGGGCTTAACCCTTCCTCATCCATCAACATCCGGGGGTCACCATGTTGGACAAGGTGATCTGGCACAGCACAACAGAGCCAGGGCCGGGTGATGCCCCGGCGACTAAGGGCTTCGGCCACCGCTGTGCCAAACCCGCCCGTTTCACAGCCCTCTTCTAAGGTAACAAAGGCGCGGGTGTGGGTTGCCCAATGGGCATGTAGGGCTTCATCCAGGGGCTTCACAAACCTCGCGTTGATGACGGCGCAGGAGATTCCTTCGGTTTCCAACTGTTTGGCCAAGGCCACCGCGGGAGCAACCATGGCGCCGAGGGCGGTGATCAGCAGATCCGAACCTTCTGCCAACAGTTCCGCCTTCCCCACGGGCAGGGGCGTGATGGGGTCATCCAGGGTCACGCCCAACGCACTGCCGCGCGGATAGCGCAGCGCGGCGGGGTGGTTGGAATAAATGGCGGTCAAGAGCATGCGCTTCAGTTCGTTTTCATCCTTGGGCGCCATGAGGATCATGTTGGGCATGCAGCGGAGGTAAGCCAGGTCGTAAAGCCCATGGTGGGTGGGGCCGTCGGCGCCCACGATGCCTGCCCGGTCCAGGGCAAAGGTGACGGGCAGATCCTGCAGGCAGACATCGTGGAGAACCTGGTCGAACCCACGCTGAAGGAAGGTACTGTAGATGGCGCAAACCGGCCGCATGCCCTGGACGGCCAGTCCTGCGGCAAAGGTAACGGCATGCTGCTCGGCGATGCCCACATCGAAACACCGCTCTGGGATGGCCTTTTGTAAAAGATTCAGACCAGTGCCATCAAGCATGGCGGCAGTGATGCCCACGATCTTCTCGTCCTGACGGGCCAGATCCACCAAGGTGCTACCGAAAACCTGGGTGAAGGAGGGCAGGGTGGGTTTCGAAGCATCCCCCTTGAGCATCTCCCCCGCTTCGGCGTCAAAGGCAGTTACGCCATGCCATTTGAGGGGGTCCTTTTCTGCAGGGGTATAGCCATAGCCCTTCTGGGTCTGGATATGGAGCAACACGGGGCCTTCGGCCATACGCTCTTTGGCTTCGGCCAGGGCTTTCATCAGGGCGCCCATATCGTGACCTTTGACAGGCCCGATGTAGCAAAAACCGAGATCCTCAAAGAGCAGACCCGGCACGGCGATGCGCTTGAAGGATTCCTCACTCCACTTGGCGGCTTTGGCGAGGCGCAGGCTGACGCTCTGCACTGGGATCGCCTTGATGGCACCTTCGATGCGGTCCCGCCACCGCTTGTAGTACTGACCCGAAATGATTTGATTCAGGTAGCCCTGCAGAGAACCGACATTGGGGTTGATGCTCATGTCGTTGTCGTTGAGGATCACCATGAACTTGCGGGTCTCCAGGTAGCCCGCCTGGTTCAGGCCTTCAAACGCCATTCCAGCGGTCATGGAGCCATCCCCGATAACGGCGATGCTCGTGAAATCCTGTTTCTGCAGATCCCGCGCCATGGCCATACCCAGGGCGGCGGAGATGCTGGTGCTGGCATGGCCAGCGCCGAAATGATCGTAGGGACTTTCATCCCGTTTGAGGAAGCCGGAGAGGCCGCCATGCTGGCGCAGGGTGGGGAAACGATCCTTGCGGCCTGTGAGGATCTTGTGGGGATAGGACTGGTGTCCCACATCCCACACAATGCGGTCCAGCAGGAAATCAAAGTGATGGAAGAGCGCCACGGTCAATTCCACTGTTCCCAGGTTGGAACTGAAGTGCCCGCCCGTTTCACTTACGGAATCAATCAGGAACCCCCGCACCTCTTCGGCCAGTTGTTCCAGTTGGGGCAGTGAGAAATGGCGAATCTGCTGCGGGGCCGCCAGGGAATCTAGCAAGGGGTAAGTGTTCACGCCGTGCGCTCCGCCAAGTAATGCGCCCATGCGGTCAGCGAACGCGGGTTTGGAAGGGATTGGATATGGGTCAGGGCCGTGGAGGTGGCCTCGGTCAAGGCGAGGCGGGCACCCTCCAGTCCCAGCAAGAGTGGGTAGGTGATCTTGCCCTTGCCTTCGTCCTTGCCCACGCGCTTGCCCATTTGTTCCGCCGTGCTGGTGGCGTCGAGGATATCGTCCTGAATCTGGAAGGCCAGGCCCAGGGCGGCGCCAGCTTCCCGAAGCGCGCCCCGTTGCAGAGGGCTGGCACTCCCTGCGATGGCGCCCAGTTCAAGGGAAACCCGCAGCAAGGCGCCGGTCTTCAGGCGGTGGATCCGTTTCAGATGCTCCAGGTCGTAAGTGCCACCAGAGCTGGTGAGGGCTTCCCCTTCCAGGTCAAGGGATTGACCACCCACCATGCCGCGCCATCCCGCCGCCTCGGACAAAATACGAACCGCTTCTACGCAGGCTTCAGGGGAGAGATTGGAATCGGTTGCAAGAATCTGAAAGGCCTCGGTCAGCAGGCCATCGCCAGCGAGTATGGCCTGTCCTTCGCCAAAGGCGATGTGGCAGGTGGGCTTACCGCGGCGCAGGTCATCATCATCCATGGCGGGCAGATCGTCGTGAATCAGCGAGTAGGTGTGGATGAATTCGAGTGCGATCGCACAGCTCCGTGCCCGTTCAGGTTTTGAGCCAATGGCTTCTGCGGCGAGCATGCAGAGGACAGGGCGGACGCGCTTGCCACCTGCGGCCAGGCTGTAACGCATGGCTTCTGCCACCCGCTTGGCTTCGCCCTCCTGCAGAGCTTCCGTGAAGAGAGGCTCCACCAGGGGGAGCAGGCGATCCAAATCCGCGCGAACCTGGGTGGAAGCCTCAACCATCACGCGTTTTCTCCGTCCAGGGTTTCGGCCCGGTACTCGCCGCCCAAACTCTGTTTCAGCACTTCCACTCGGCGGTGCGCATCCGCAAGCTGCTGTTGCAGTCCCTTGCTGAGGACTATGCCCTCTTCGAAGCGCTGCAGGGCATCCTCCAGGCTGAGATTGCCGCCCTCGAGTTGTTGCACCAGGGCTTCCAGGTGATCGAGGCCATCAGCAAAGGAGGGTGAAGCGGGTTCGGACATGGGTTCGATTGTACGGGAAAGGAGGCCCAAGAGCCCCCTTTCCGCAAGATCCGAAGGTGGGTTCCTATTTCTTGGCCTTGGACTCTCTCATCTGTTTTCCTAGGTCTTCTGTCTTGTAGCCCGTGGGAAGGGCGAAAACACTTGCGGGGACGGGGCCTTCTACCACTTTCGTGGCTTCGGTGGCGGCCTTCATGCCCATGAAGCCCGACATATTGGTTTTGAGCGCCAAGCCTTTGATTTTGCTCAATTCCTCGTAGAGCTTGGCCATGGATTTGCCCATGGGGCCCATGGCCAGGGTCAAGGCGCCTTTGGCCTTCATCATCTTGGCAAAGCTGGCGGCGGGGACCGGCGGCACGAGCGTGGGGTCGTTGCTGGATTCAAACAGAATCTTGCCAACGGTGATCTTGTATTTCTTGCATTTCCTTCCCGCGACAACCTCACTGCCAAGTTCTTCCACCTTGCAGTTGCTGGGATCACCAAAAAGGCCGCCCATCATGGCGCTCATGCCTTCCGGCATATCGGATTGGGCTGATTCCATGGCCGCCAGCGCATCCTCGAAACTCAACTTTTGAATGAGTTTTTTGTCGTGATTGATGGTGTACGTGGTGAGGCTCTGATAATCCACCAAGCTATCCGTCTTGGTGGCCTCATTGTTGGTGCGGTGATGGGTGGCGCTGTAGTAGTGGGTCTCAAGGCCTTCGGTTTTCGCGGCCTTGCTCTGAAAGGTGATGGTGAGATCGGCTGCCGTCAGGGATCCCACGGCGAAAAGGGCGGCAAAAAGGAATCGCATTGCATTTTTCATACAACTCTCCTTTGGGGGTTTGGGATAGCTTACGACGCCCTGTTATCCAGATCCAGCACTGCATAAGGTAGGCTTGGGAAAAAGGGGAACCGATGATCCGCGTATTGGTGGTGGACGATAGCCGAGAAACCTGTGACCTCCTCGAATTGCTCCTAAGCAAAGAGGAAGTCGGCATGGACCTGGAGGTGGTGAAGGCCACTCGCCCCGAAGAGGCGATGGAATTGCTGCGCGGCGGCGGATTCGAGCTGATGCTCTCAGATATCAACCTGGAGGCCAGCCTGGATGGGCTGGATCTGCTTCGGTTCGCCAAGCCCCTTGGGGTGGAAACCATTCTTCTCACGGGGTTCGGAACCCTGGAAAAGGCCCTGGAAGCGGTGCGGGAAGGTGCCTTTGATTTCATCTCCAAGCCCTGGAACAACGAGGAACTGAAAACCCTTGTCAAGCGGGCCATTGTCCGAAAAGAAAGCCGGTCGGCGCCCAGTTCTAACCCACGCCTGCAGCGCAGTGTGATGATTGGGTCCAGCCCCAAGATGATGGATGTCTACCGAACCATTGCCTCACTGCAGAACAGTCGCACCACGGTTCTGATCACGGGGGAAAGCGGCACCGGAAAAGAACTGGTGGCGCGCACCATCCACGCCAGCAGTGACCGCAAGGATCGTCCCTTCGTGGCCATCAATTGCGGCGCCATGACGGAAACCCTGCTGGAATCCGAATTGTTCGGTCACGCCAAGGGTTCATTTACGGGGGCCGTCAGCGACAAGAAGGGCCTCTTCGAAGAAGCCACGGGAGGCACTATCCTGCTGGACGAAATCGGAGAAACCTCACCCAGCTTCCAGGTGCGGATGTTGCGTGTGCTTCAGGAGCAAGAGGTGCGCCGGGTTGGTAGCACCAAGATGGTCAAGGTGGATCTGCGCATCATCGCTGCCACCAACCGGGATTTGGCTGAAATGGTTAAAACCGGAAAGTTCCGCGAGGACCTTTACTACCGGTTGAGCGTGGTGGAAATTCGTGTTCCCGCGCTTCGCGAGCGATGGTCCCGGGATGAAAACAGCGGTCGCATCATCTCGGATATACCGCTGCTGCTGGACCATTTCCTGGCGGAATTCAACCAAAGGAATTCGCAAAACTACGCCATTCGGCAGGATGCACGCCAGATCCTGGAACGCTACACCTGGCCTGGCAACGTGAGAGAAATGGCCAATGTCATCGAGCATCTCACCCAGTTGAGCCGTGGGCGAGAGATCACGCCCGAGGATTTCCCCGACAAGATCAAGGAAGAAATGCGAACACGGCACGTGGAACTTCCCCATGCGGCCGCGCCTTTGCTGGAGCTCATCGTGGACTGGGATCATTTGCCGACGCTGGATGAACTCGAACGGCGGTACATCCAAGTGCTGTTGAAGCATCAGCACAAAAAGAGCCGTATCGCCGAAATCCTGGGAAAGGATCGGACCACCTTGTACCGCAAACTTCGGGACATGGGACTTGGCGAAGGCGGCGAAGAAGGGGCGTAGGGCGTGTTGCAAATTGCCGCGAGTAGCATTTTCCCACATACAACTTCTAATGTAATTTTATTTAAATAGAGATTTGATTAATTTTATTGTTTGGCTTAATTCGTGCTTCCTGTCTAGCCATCATCCGGCCGTGCCCGGTAACCTATTGGGAGATTTACATGAACAAGCTTGCTGCCCTGCTCGTGGCCGCTGCCCTCATCAGCCCTGCCTTTGCCGAAGACAAAAAGGTCGAGCCCAAGAAGGCTGAAGCCGCCAAGGTCGAGCCCAAGAAGGAAGCCAAGAAAGAAGTGAAGAAGGTCGAGCCCAAGAAGGAAGAGAAGAAGGCCCTGACCCTCGAAGAGAAGAAGGCTGAACCCAAGGCTGAAGCCAAGAAGGCCGAGCCCAAGGCTGAGCCCAAGGCCGAGAAGAAGGCCAAGAAGGCTGCCAAGAAGGCCGAGAAGGCTGCTGAGCCCAAGGCTGAAAAGAAGGCCCTGAGCCTCGAAGAGAAGAAGGCTGAGCCCAAGGCTGAGCCCAAGGCTGAGCCCAAGGCCGAGAAGAAGGCCAAGAAGGCTGCCAAGAAGGCCGAGAAGGCTGCTGAGCCCAAGGCCGAGAAGAAGGCCCTGAGCCTCGAAGAGAAGAAGGCTGAGCCCAAGACCGAGAAGAAGGCTTGCGCCAAGGATTGCAAGAAAGAATGCTGCACCAAGAAGGCCGAAAAGGCCGAGCCCAAGGCCGAGAAGAAGGCCCTGAGCATGGAAGAGAAGAAGGCCGAGCCCAAGGCTGAGCCCAAGGCTGAGAAGAAGGCCAAGAAGGCTGCCAAGAAGGCCGAGAAGGCTGCTGAGCCCAAGGCTGAGAAGAAGGCCCTGAGCCTCGAAGAGAAGAAGGCTGAGCCCAAGACCGAGAAGAAGGCTTGCGCCGCCAAGGATTGCAAGAAAGAATGCTGCACCAAGAAGGCCGAAAAGGCCGAGCCCAAGGCCGAGAAGAAGGCCCTGAGCATGGAAGAGAAGAAGGCCGAGCCCAAGGCTGAGCCCAAGGCCGAGAAGAAGGCCAAGAAGGCTGCCAAGAAGGAAGCCAAGAAGGCCGAGCCCAAGGCTGAAGAGAAGAAGTAAGCTTCTTCCTTTAATTACAAAAGAGCGGGTCCGCGAGGACCCGCTCTTTTGTGTACCTCGAAATGCTACCGAATGGTGTGCATCCAGTTTCGAGTATCAGGCGCCAGGCCGTATTGAATATCCAGCAGGGCCGCCCGGAGGCGGGTGGAGATCTCGCCCACCTTGTTGTCGTTGATGACCCAGGTGCCCCGCCGGGACATGAGTGTTCCGATGGGAGAGATCACGGCGGCTGTGCCGCAGGCAAAGGCTTCTTTCAGGCTACCGGTGCGATGGGCCTGTTCCACTTCATCAATGGAAATGCGGCGCTCTTCCACGTCGTAGCCCAATTCGCGTGCCACGGTGATGAGGCTGTCCCGGGTGACGCCCTCCAGAATCGTACCGGTCTTTTCAGGGGTGGTGATGACGGTCCGATTGCCCTCCTGAAGAATGAGGAATACGTTCATGCCGCCCAATTCTTCCAGATACTTGTGATGGGTGGCATCCAGGTAAAGGGCCTGATCGCAGCCCCGCTGTTTGGCAAGCTTGCCGGGCAGGAGGCTGGCGGCATAGTTTCCGGCACATTTGGCGCGGCCCGTTCCACCCGGAGCGGCGCGAACGTATTCCTCTTCCACCCAGATGGTCACAGGCTTGATGCCGCCCTGGAAGTAGGCACCGGCGGGCCCGCCGATCATGAGAAAAAGGTACTCCTCGGCAGCCTTCACCCCAAGGAAATCGCCCAGTCCGATCATGAAGGGCCGGAAATAGTAGCTCTGGTCATGGAGGCGCGCGGCGTCGAGAGTGCCGGGCACCCACGCCATATCGGTGGTGCAGAGCAGGTCGGCGGCCTCGATGAAAATATCCAGGGGGATTTCGGGCATCGCCAAGCGTGCCGCGGATTCGTTGAAACGACGTCCATTTGCCTTGGGACGGAAGGACTTGATGCCACCATCCGCCTGGCGATAGGCCTTGAAGCCCTCAAAAATGGCTTGGCCATAATGCAGTACATTGGCCGCGGGGCTGATGCAGAGCGGCGCATAGGGCTTCAGGCTGCCCTTGAGCCAACCTTCCCCTTCCTGGTAGGGCACCACCACCATGTGTTCGGAGAGCACTTTTCCAAAGCCCAGGTTCTGCATCCGAACCGCGCGCTCCTCATCGGATAGGCGCGGTTGGGCCAGTTGGATATCGAAACGGCTGGTGGGGCTCATCGAGACTCCTTGTTCAAAGGGCGACGGCAGGACGCCCGTGGATCAGGCGGCCCAGCCGTGCGATGGCCTCGCGGGTTACGCCAGGCTCATGGGTGGAAAAGTTTAACCGGAGGCAGTTGGTTCCCCGGCCATCGGCAAAAAAGAGAGGTCCGGGGGCAAAGCCAAGCCCCTGGGGAATGGCATCCTTCAAAAGTTCCAAGCTCGAAAAATCCTCCGGCAACACCACCCAGAGGTGCATGCCCCCCTTGGGCTCCGTGATTTCGGCCTCCGAGGGGAAATGGGCATGAAGGGCCTCCAACATGGCATCCCGACGCTCCTTCAGGGCGCGCCGGAGCTTTGTTACATGGCGCTTGAAGCCGCCTTCAGTGATGAAGCGGGCCACGGCGGCCTGGGACAGGATAGGCAAGGCGATGGTATGGACTTCCTGCACGGGGGTGAGCCGGGTGAGCAGGGATTCTGGCGCCACCACGTAGCCCAACCGCAGACCAGCGGCGAGGGATTTGGAAAAGCTGCCCACATGGATGACGTGGTCAGCGCCCGGCAGCATCCGAAAACTGGGTACCGATTGGCCTGAAAACCGGAGATCCGCGTAGGTGTCGTCTTCCACCAGGGGCACGCCGTGGGCGCGGGTGAGGGCGAGCACGCGCTCCCGTCGGGCCCGACTCAGGGTCATGCCGGTAGGATTGTGGAAGGTCGCCACCAGGATCATCAACTTGGCGTCGCCTTTTTGTAAGGCCGAAGCCAACCGGTCGGGGTTCAGGCCACTGCCGTCCACGGGCACCGGAACGGCCTCCCGCCCCAAGGTGCGCAACAAGGCCAAGGTGCCCACATAGCAGGGGCTTTCCACGAGCACGCGATCCCCCGGTACGGTGAGCGCCTCAACGGCCAACGCAAGGCCGCTTTGAGCGCCGGGAATGGCGCGCATGCCCCAACCAGGAAGCAGGGGTTCCCCTTCACTGGTCAACCAGTTGGCAACAGCCTCCAGGAAAGGAGGGTGGCCCGCCGGGGCGGAATAGACCCAGGCCGCAGAACCCAGGTCCTTCATGGTGCGGGTGTAGATGCGTCGGAGGGCATCCCCGGGCAGCAGGTCGGATGGAGGAAATCCGGCGGAAAAGCTGATGAGTTGACGGTTCTGGGCACGTTCCAGGGTTTCCCCCAGCCAGGGGCCAAGTTCTCCCTCATGCACCCGCAGGGCCGATCCTTCAAAGGGAAAGCCACTGGGCTCACGGAGCGCAGGCGCCTGGGGCAGGCGGTCGGCCACAAAGGTGCCCCGTCCAGTAACCGTTTGGATCCACCCGGTATTCTTGAGGCCTGCGATGGCTTTCAGTACCGTGAGGCGGTGGATCTGGAAGCGTTGGGCCAGATCCTGCACCGCCGGAAGGCGCATCCCCGGCTTCCATTCACCCTGCTGAATCAACCCGCGCAGGCTCCGCTGAAGTTGGAGATACAGGGGGCTCGCGGCGCCAGGGTTGAGGGTGGGTTCAGGGGTCATTGCCCCCAAAGTTTGCGTTGAATTCCCGAGAAAATCACCAAACTGAATTCAAATAAATAGCCTGGAGCAGACCGCAGGCATCAGAACCTGCGATTTATGGGATTTGGTAGACCGGGGCAGACCGATTGAAGGGGCTACAAAAGCTCCAGCAGGGAAGCCACCTCGTTGCGAAGTTCGGGAATGCCGGTGCCCTTGAGGCTGCTGGCCCAGGCGATATCCCCGGGTAGAAGATTCAGGGATGCAGCCACATCCCGGCGCTGGGCTAGTTGCCGGCTTGGTTTCACCTGATCGGCCTTGGTGGCGACGATCCGGCAAGGCACCTCGGAATGACGAAGCCATTCGATCATCTGGTGATCCAGTTTGGTGGGGCCGATTTCCGCATCTACCAGGACAAAGACCATCCGCAGACTGCGGCGGCCCAGCAGGTAGCCTTCGATCATGCCCTGCCAAGTGGCCTTTTCAACCTTTGGCCCGCCGGCGTACCCATAGCCGGGCAGATCCACCACCCAACGATCCGGGCCTGTTTGAAATATGTTGATGAGGCGGGTGCGACCGGGCGTTTTGGAAACCCGCGCCAGCTGGGTCTGCTTTGCCAGGGCGTTGAGCAACGAGCTCTTGCCTACATTGGAGCGTCCGACAAAGGCGACCTCCGCCCGACAGGCGCCCAGTTGGGCCACATCGGAGGCTGAGGTGACAAATTTGAGATCGTGGAGAGGTTGGGCCATGGCTCCAGTGTACCGCCGCCTTCAGGGAGCGTCGTGCACTCGTTGAACCCGACCATTGATTTGGCAGGTGACTTCATAGCTGATGGTGCCCAGTTGCTGGGCCCATTCCTCCACGGTGATCTCTTGATCGCCGCTGGGCCCGATGAGCACCACGTCATCTCCCACCGAAACGCTGGTTTCAGGGCCCAGGTTGACCATGCTCTGATCCATGCAGACCCGGCCCACGATGGGGTAGCTGCGGCCGTCGATCAGTACCCGGCCATTGTTAGAAAAGAGGCGATTGAAACCGTCCGCGTAGCCAGCGGGAATGGTGGCGATCCAGCTGTCCTCTGGGGCTATCCACGTGCGGCCGTAGCCAATGGAGGTGCCTGCCTGTACCTTCTTCAAGAACGAAACCCGCGTAAGGAAACTCAGGCCCGGTTTGAGCGGAATGGTGCGCGGCGTGCCGGCATCCGGATAAAACCCGTAGATCATGATGCCGGGACGAACCATGTCCATCCAGCCGGTCTCATGGCCCAGAACTGCCCCGGAATTCGCGCAGTGAACCAGATCGAGCTTGCGGCCAAGCCATGCTTCGACGGCCTCCACCGTGGTTTTGAAGCGCGCAATCTGAAGGCGGGTGAACTCGGGATCGGCCTCATCGCTCACGGGAAGATGGGTGAAAATGCCTTGCAGTTTAATGTGGGGGCACTTGGTTTCGATGAAGCCAGCGAGTTCGGGAGCCTGGTCCATGGTCACCCCCACCCGCCCCATGCCGGAGTCCACCTTGAGATGGGCGATGGCGGTTCGGCCAGTGGCGCAGGCTGTCGTTTCCAAGGCCTCGGCATTGGCCTGACTGCACACCGCGAGGGTGATATTCCCGGCGACTGCTGCGGGCAGTTCCTCAGGAAAGCTGGGGCTGAATTTCAGAATGGGCAGTTGAATACCCGCCTCCCGAAGCTGCAGCCCCTCAGGCACCGTGGCCACACCCAGCCAATCAATGCCGCTGTTTTCGGCCAGGCGGGACACTTCGACCGCGCCATGCCCGTAGGCATTGGCTTTGACCGCGATGAGTATTTTTCGGTGGGGCCCCACAGCCTGCCGGATCCCCGCGAGATTTGCGGCGATGTGCTGCAGATGAATGCGAACGTGAGTCTGGTAGAGCATTGGGATCCTAATGGATGAACAAGCGGTGGTATTCGCGGAGCTGCTCGGCCCAGTGGCCCCGGATCAGCACCAAATGGTTGCCCAAGGGGTGTTCGAGCAAGGTTCGGACATCCGTCTCTAGTCGCAGCTGAATTTGCGTGCGGCAACGGAGATCCGAGTCACCGTTGGTCAACAGTTCACCATCGGTTAGAAACACCTCCCGCAGATCCCGCCCACCAATGCGAGCAAGGGTGATGGGTCCGGGCTCCAGATCGGCTTGAATGCCCACACCCGTGGCGGATTCGAAATGGGATCGAAGGGCATAGCCCTTCACCATGCTGCGGGCGATGGTGCAGTGGGCCAGCCACAGGGTGTTCGCGGCTGGATCGAGATCCTGGGGATTGGCCATGAAACTGATTTGGCCGGTTACCGCCTGTAGCCACACCATGGTGAGGGCGGCAGGCAGGTCACCTTCGCAACCCGCAACAATGCCCTCATCCATCAGCGCCGAGAGCGCAAGGCAGCCCGTGGTGTTCAGATCCTTCACGAGATCGAAGCAACGCACGGTGCAGGCATCCAGGCCATGTTCGCGAACAATCTTGCGCAACGCCACACCCACCTTGGCTGCTGTGTTGAGGTCCGCGCTTGAAGGTTCGCCAATGCGGCGAGCACCGTTCTGGAACGAAGCCTGAAACGGAAGGGTATCCTCCGGTGCAGTCTCGTGAATGGCGGCCGTTAAAAGGTCGAGCGAAACCTCGATGGTGTTCGGTCCCCAGGTCTTGGCAACCAAGTTCGGGTCCGGCATGCTGCCCACCAGCCAGTCGGAGGGTGCTCCGAGGCGGCCTAGGCGAAGGCCCTGCAACCGCGCATAGGCACCCAGCAGGTTGGATAAGGTGGCCAGGGAATGATAGCCTTCAGCCCCTTGATTCAACAGGACGACGCGCCCGGGCCGGTCCATCTGCTGCAGGCGACTTAGGATTTCAAGCGCCGCAGGCAGGGAATTCTGGTGGGGGTGGGCCAGCAGAATGGCCGGTCCTTGCATGCGCTCCAGGGCGGCCAGGGCCAGATGCTCCGTGCCTCCCGTGACAATCAGCAACGAATTCGGGATGTCGCCAGACTCGGGAACGAAATCGTGGGCGATTTGATGGGACGCCAAGGCCGAGCCGATAAGGTTCACGGATTGGCGCACCTGCGCGGGATCGTGAAAGCTCGACGCCAGGGGGAGGATTTTCAACATGGCTCAGCCTTTCACGACAACCTTCTGCACATAGGGTGACGTGGATAAGGCCAGCAACGCGCCGTAACCGGGGTAGAACGTGATTTCATCGCCCAGCTTCACTTCGCTGCGGGCATCTTCCACGTCGAGAATCAGATGATCCGAACTGCCGCCCAGTACGATCATGCCGGGATCTTCGGGTTCAATGCCATCCACCACCACATCCTGGCGGCCCAGGTTGCAAATGGCGCGCATGCGGACGCCACGGTCCACGAAAGTCGGTGTGCCGCCAAAGGCATCTTGACCCGTTTCCCCGATGGGGATGGAGGGTTTGCGGGCCACCTCTACGACCTCGGCCACCAGCTTGAAGGTATCCTGCCGGGTGCCGGGCCAGGGGCTGCGGTCGATGACATTGCGTCCCAGCACGATGGCTTCGCCCACTCGGAAATGATTGATCTCCTTGGGCATGGCGCCCGAGAGCAGCAAGGGCAGGTTGGCGCTATTCCCGCCGGAGAGGACGTTCAGCTCAAGTCCGCTGGCCTCCCGGCAGGCGTTGCGAATTTCAATGAGGGCCCGCATGTTTTTGGTGGATGGGATGACGCCACCGTAGCAGGCCAGGTTGCAGCCCATGCCGATGATATCGACGGCGGGCAGCTTGGCTGCGTCCTTCACCAGATCAATGGCCTTATCGGGCCAGACCCCTTCGCGCAGATCCCCCACATCCACCATCACAATCACTTGATGACGAACCCCGATGAATTGGGCCGCTTCTGAAAGCAGCTGGATGGTCTGGAGGCTGGAATTCAAGGTGATATGGGCACAGCGCACCACATCCGCCGCCCGACTGGGCGCGGGGATGCGCAGCAGCATCAGGGGCAGATCCAGCCCGGTGTTCGCCATGGACTGGAGATTGGAAATGCGGCTATCGGCGATCATGTCCGCACCGCCCAATTCCAGGGCATGGACCACCGCGGGGTGGGCCGCCGTTACCTTGGTGACTGCGGCCACCTGGGCGCCATGATCGTGGCAAAGGCTGATGACGGACCGGGCGTTGGTGGCGATGCGATCAGGATAGATTTCCAATCGGGGGGTGCGAATGTACATCGGATTCTCCTTACCTTTCCTGTTCAACCCAGCGACGGAAGGTGGCCTTCACGTCCTCGGGGTAGGCCTGGGCCAGGGTGCCAAGTGCTGAAAACCGATAATCCCGGTCGAGCAGAATGCGGGATTCTGGAACCGGCAGCAGGTGTTTGCCGGGTCCGGTACAGATGGTCTTCAGGATTTCAGCTCCACCCTCAATACGCGTCAGGGCGCCGCCGGTGCCAATCACCCATTTCACGGCGCTAAGGTCCTTGCCCTTCACGATCTGTTTGCGCCCCGTGGCGGTATAGAGATCCGTGACAACGCCCGCATGACGTTTGGCTCCGGTCTGCACGGCAAAGGTGCACAGGGCGCGAGTCAGTTCCCGCTCCCGCTCGGTGGCAGGCATGGCCTGCACTTCGGCCAGGCGTTCCTCCCAGTCTGAATTTCCGGCCAGATCGACGATGTTGCGTGCGTTCACAAAAACGCCCAGATCGCCTTCCACGGTGCGTTTGGCCCTGGGCTCAGGCTCGACCATTTTGGAAGCCCACTCCATGGCCCCCTCGGTCACGCTATGCACATCAGTGGTGGCACCGCCCACATCAAACACCAGGCAATCGCCCATTGCTTCCGCAAACAACTCGGCCCCGCGAAGCACGGCCCCGGGCGTGGGCAGAATGCCCCAATGGGTAAGATCCGCAAACCGCGCCATGCCTGGGGCGTGAATGATATGGCGATTGAAGACTTCGTGGATGAGGTGGCGCAGGGGCTCCACGTTGAGCACGTCCACATCAGGAAATACATTATCTGCGATCAGAATTTCCAGCCCGGCGCTTTGGAAAAGATGGTGGATGGGTTTGCGCAGGGCGATGTTTCCGGCGTACACCACCGGAACGGATAAGCCGAGTGAAGCAATCGCTTCGGCGTTCCGAAGGACAATACTCTTCTCGCCAAAATCGACTCCCCCCGCCAACAGGATGATGTTGGGATGCGTGGCGCGAATTTCATCCAACTCGAATTCGTCCAGGGCCCCGGCGGTGACCATCTTGACGATGCCACCGGCACCCAAGGCGGCTTCCCGGGCGGCCCGGGCCGTCATACTGTAGGTCAGGCCGTGCACTGTCATGCGCAGTCCGCCTGCGGCGGAGCTATTCACGAAGGTTTCGGGGGTGCCGATGGGGTGGCCGTACCGTGCTTCGAGATCCGCCTTGGCTTGGTCCACGCCGATCCCCACATCACCCTGGGCGATGCTGGTGGGTGCAAAACCTTGGGCTACATGGTCGAAACCACCTTCGGGCAGAAGATTGAAGCCATTCACCTTGGTGATGGTCGAACCCACTTCGATGGTGAGGATCTCGATTTCAGCAGGCATGCGAACCTCAAAAAAGATTCACCGCCAAGACGCGAAGAAAGATTTAGACAACTCCTGATCTTTTCTTTGCGTCCTGGCGGTTCGGGTCTTTCTAGACGACCCCGCGAGCCTTGAGGGTCTTTACCATGGCGTTAACCACGTGAATGCCCTTGGTGCCGCGGCCGAAGGTGGCATCCAGACCGGTTTCCTTGGCCATGTCACGGTTCACCTGGGTGCCGCCTGCGATCAGGATGATCTGGTCGCGGATGCCCTTTTCCTTGCAGAGTTCCGCAAGCTTCTTCATCTGGGCGCGGTGCACATCGTTGTGGCTGATGATGGTGCTGATGAGGATGGCCTGGGCGCCGGTTTCGATGGCGGCATCCACGAGCTTGCCGATGGGCACGGAGGTGCCAAGGTAGTGGTACTTCACGCCGTACTTCTCGATGCCGCCGTGTTTGATGTCGAGGATTTCGCGCATGCCCACGCTGTGCTCATCCTCGCCCACCGTGCCAGCCACCACGCGCAGGCCAAGGGCTTTGGCCACATCGCGCAACTCCTGTTCGGGCAGGATCACTTCCTTTTCGGGGATCTTCAGCGTGGTCTTGTCGATATCGAAGGCTACCTTGCCCTTCACTTCCACGAAGCAGCCTTCGGAGGGGTGGAGCACCATGGTGTTGATGACTTCGGGATCAAGCAGGCCCATCTTCTTGGCCATTTCCACGGCATAGACCGGGGCAATATCCTCGTTCTGGGGCACGAAGAGCTGGATCAGCACGGTGCCATCCCCAGCCCATTCTGCCTCGGGCTTGATGGCGTTGCCCTTTCGGTAGGGCAAGGTCTTGGCTAACCGGGCGTTGCAACTGTCTTCGGGATCGAGTTCGTCGATGAAGACAATCTTTTCGGGCTTGCAAAGGGTGCAGCCGCCAATGGCATCGCAGGCCTTCGTGATGCCCGTGGGTAGGTGGTTGTGGCCAAAGTGATCACACACGGGGGCGAAGTAATCCGCATCGCGAACGATCAGTGTTCCGGCGCCCACGCCGCCCTTGCCGTCACGGGCGATACCATCGCCGTTGCGCTGGGGGTACTTGGCAGAATCCACGAAAAAGCCCTTTTCGACCGCCGCGAAATAGCCACCATTCTCGATGACCTCTTCCAGGAAGGCCACGGCCCGTTCCTTGAGATCCCGCACCATCTCGCCGAGGGGGCCGTCGTGATTCAGGGTGAGCAGTTCCTTGATGCCATCCAAGGCGGCCCAGGTCTGTTTGACGGTCTGCACGCCGCGAATGTTGTTGTAGTGCCAAGGCACATTGCGGCCTTCATCGGGCGTGATGGTGCTCTGGATGTCCGCCCGGGTAAGCATGGAAATGAGCGTATCCACGGTGTGGGTGCGAACGGCTTCCTCGATGTCGGCTTCGATGTAGCGCGTGTTCTGCTGGGCGCGCATCTTGAATTCGCTGAAGAAATCGCGCAACGCCACGGCGTACGGCAGGTCGTACCATAGCTTGGGCGCTGGCGGTGCATTGGGGGGTACGGTGCTGAGGCCGATGAGGTTGGGATCCATGCCCACGGCCACGGAGAAGGCGCAATTGATGCCATGCTGCACCATGAGTTCGGGCATCACCAACCAGCCTGCCTTGGCGGTGGCGTTGGCGTTGTGGGCACCATCGATCTGGAAGATGCGGGCACCGGCCATGACCTTTTTGGCTTCTGCCGCGTCCACGAAGGAACGGTACATGTTCACGTTGCGGTACAGGACGTTGTACTGGGGATCCTGGTGGGCGCCGTTGATGCCTTCTTCGGCGAAGAGTACGGCGACTTCAGGACCAGCCACGCCGGAAACGTAGCTGTGGAAGTTGATGGGGCGGCCCACTTCTTCTTCGATCTGGTCGCAGGCCTTGCGGCTGGCACGGATCTGCTTGCGGGTGATGGGCACTCCACCAATGCCCTCGGGCGTGCCTTCCAGCAGGCCATCGATATGGCTCTGGCCGGTGGTGCGGATCACCATGATGTGATCGGCGCCATGCCAGGCCGCCATACGCATGCGACGGATATCATCCTCGAAGCGCCCCGAGGCGATTTCGGTGGTGACCACGCAACTGGGCTGTGGGTCGATGTTTTCAAAATATTTGGAGGCGGGCAGCCCGATTGAGTTCTTCAGGGGCTTGGACATATCCCGAAAGTGGAAGGGGCCCATGTTGACGCCTTCCGTGGGCACATCGCGCCAGGTCCAACCCTTGCGGGGCGGATGGTAGGTTTCCAGGTTTTCGAGGATGTGCTCGATATCGAGTTTCTTCGTGGGATCCAGCGGTTGCATGGTCATGTCTTGATCCTTCCTAGAAGAGGCCGTTGAGCACGTTCTTGTCATCGAGGATGGCCTGGGCCGCGCCGCGAATATCCTTGCCGCTCGTCTGCGAGAGCTTCAGGACCACGTGCCCCGCGCCCTTTCCCAGCAGGCCCGCTTCCAGGATGCGATCCACCACGCCGTGGCTGGAAACGCTATCCACGCCCATGCGCAGCAAAATGGCGCGCTCGATGGAAGGGGAAGTATGCGTCTTGGCGAGATCGATGATGGGCTCGACCATCTTGTTGGTCAGTTCCCAGAATCTGGATTTGAGCTGGTCGTTGCTCAACTTGGCGAGCTCTTCCCGGCGCGTGTCGAACTTGGCAATGCGTTCGTCGGTCATGGATTTCTCCGTAATGGAAAAGAAGGAATTCAGGGATGAAGCCCGTTGGACACGGAAAGGAATGTTTTTTGGGTATTAAACCTGTGCATCCGTGGAAAGTGCTTTTATAGATTCGAGAGTGCTTGTTTTACCCATTCCGTATTGGTCTTGAGATCCGCAGCGACAAAGGCGTAATCGTTCTCGTTCCAGAGTTCGACAGCGTGAGCTTTGACAGCGTTCTTCAAATACGACACGCGAAGACGGTCCATGTCCTGCACCTTTCCGCGAACCTGGCCGAGATGCTCGGGGATCACGATGGTCTTGCCTGGGATGTTGCCAGCAGGGTCGCCCACCCGGACGTCGATGCCGTTTTCGCGGGCGAAGGACAACTGGCGGTTGTGGTGCTTGCCGGCGCCCGTGTATTCCGTTTCCTGCACCACCACGATCTGATCGCGGTCCATCTGGCAGGCCAGGGTGACGGCGGCGGTGAGGCTGGTATTGCCTGCGGGGCCGCGTTCCAGTCCTTCGAGCTTGGTCAGAAGCTCGGTGACGTAGAAGACCTCACCCTGGGTAACGAGTTGGTATTCATCCATGTAGCGCAGGCTGCGGGCCGCGTTGCGCGGCACGTCCACACGATCGGGCCAGGTGGCGAAGGGCACCCCGAAGCCTGTGTGACCCGTGGTGAAGGACTTCTTGTTGAAATCCGTGTCCGAGGCCATGTGGAGGCCTCCCAGATCCACCGAACACGCCACGATGCGCGTTTGGTCGCAGCCGGCTAGCAACAGGCCACGGGCCGTTCCCGTCAGGTTGCCCCCACCGGCGTGGGTGATGACCACCGCATCGGGATCTTTTTTGAATCGGGCCCGCACCTGTTCGGCCACTTCCACCCCAAGCGTTTCTACGCCACGGATGCCGAAGGGTGTGTAGAGACTGGCGTTGAAAAAGCCTGTTTCCTCGAGCGTGCGCAGGGCCATATAGAAGAGTTCGGGCCCTACCGACAGCCGCAAAACCTCGGCGCCGTAGGCTTCGCATGCGCGGCTTTTTTCCACGATTTCGGGCTGGCAAACATTTCGGGAATCAAACACTTCCTGCAGGATGATGCACTTGAGGCCACGCATGGCGGCCTGGCTGGCCACGGCGGCGCCGTAGTTGCCGCTGGTGGCGGCGATCAGGCCCTGGAAGCCTTTTTTCTGGGCCTCGAAGGCGGAGATCGAGGCGCGACGGGCCTTGAAGCTGCCACTGGCATTGGCGGCTTCGTCCTTCACGAGAATCGTGGCGCCCTTGCCGGGGCCAGCGACTTTCCGCACCGCTTCGGTCAGGTTTTTGAGTTCGAAGAGGGGGGTGTTGCCGACCTTGGAATCCGTTTGAATGCGCACGATGTCGTCGTGGGAATAGCCGGTCTCCCGCATCATGCGTTCGTAGTCGAAGGCGATGGGGCTCTGAATGAAGTCCTCGAAATTGATGCCGAGGGCCTTCTTCATGATCTCGTTTTTGCGCCCAAGCACGGCGGCGTAAGACATGTCAGGCATCAGATTCGCCCTCCGGTTCCGATCATCAGCAACTCAGGCACCGTAGCGCCAAAGCTATGGGCGTAGCTCGGGTTGGCGATCTTAAGCACCCCACGATGTTCACGGCCAATGAGGGTGCGAATGGCCACTTCCATGCCCAGTTCGGCATCCTCGGTCAGAAACCCCGAAAGCTTCAGAATGTAGGGTACCTGGGCTGTATCGGAAGGCAGGTTGGGGGCGCGTTCGGCGGGGGTGAGGAGCACCGCCTCGATCTCCACCCAGGTTCCGGCTTTGAGCATGGTCATCCTCGCGGGGAAATGGCGAAGGAGGCACGGGAGCGGGTCCGCGTGCCTCCGTGGCGTGTGGAATAGCTAATCGCAGATCAATTCGCGCATGTCGCCCATGATGGCGCGGGGCACAGGCAGGTCGATCATGGTGTGCAGGCCGGGTCGCGCATTGATCACGTGGGGGATCATGTTGATGCACATCGCGATGGTGCCGATGCCGCCGGGGATTTCAGGCTTGTTGGAGAGATTGACGTTGGGTGTGCCCTTGATGACCACGTAGTCGCCCGTGTCGGTGCCTTCGAGTTCGGGTTCGATCTGCTGGGGGTGGATCATTTCCACGGCCAGCTTGTTATCGACGTAGCCATAGCCCTTCATGGTGCAGCCGGCGACATTGCCGGGCAGCACTTCGGCGTACTTGGTCTTGCGGTGGACCTTGGACACGATGGGCGCCATGGTCTGCTCCACGGGCTTGTCGAGCTTCCAACCGATGGCATCGCAGATCATGTTCACGGATTCGTTGAAGCCCACATGGCCGGCCAGGTGCCCGGCGGCGGACTGCTTGTTGAATTCGTCCAGGGTGATGCCGACGCCCTGCTCTTCCATGACGGCGGGGCCAAAGGGGCTGAGGCTGTTCACACGCTCGCACTTTACGTATTCCACATCCGTGCAGGCGCCGGTCATGAGGATGGCGAGCAGGTCCATCATGAGGCCGGGGTTGATGCCCGTGCCGAGAACACTGACGCCGTTGGCCTTGGCCAGCTTATCGATCTTGGCGGCGAGCTTGGGTTCCTGGGCCTTGGGGTAGGACATTTCTTCGGCGGTGGACACAACGTTGATGCCCAGTTCGACGATGAGCTTGATCTTGTCGAAGGTCTTGGCGGTGAAGCTGTCCGTGCAGAGCAGCACGACGTCTGCCGATTCCTTCTTGATGACCTTGGTGATGTCGCCCTTGATGACCACATCCTTGCGGTCGCCCTTGGGCACGCCGAGCACTTCGAACATGCTCTTGCCCATGCGGTCGGGATGGATGTCACAAACACCCACGACGTCCACGCCTTTCTTGCGGAGCAGTACTTCGGCCATGCCGCTGCCCATGGCGCCAAAGCCCCAGATCGCGACCTTTACGTTTTTTTTCTTCATGGTGGTTCTCCCATGCGGTTGTTTGGGTTGCTTGTTAAGTGATGACGGTCGGTTCGTTGATGTCAGGGTGGCCCGTACGCCGATTTCGCAAGTATGACAACAGCATTAAGCCAATTTAAGTGTTTGAATTTATTGAATTTCAAGAACGTGGTTCTCTGTTGACCTGAACGACCGCCCTTCTGGGAAGGTCTTTCCACCAACCACGCTGAACGCAATCTTCTTGGTCATGGGCTCTTTCCTGAATGGTCGCGGCCGGAGCGGATAACAGGATCCGGCTATTGGCTCCCCTCGGGGCATGGCATCATCGAGAGGGCACATGGGGCAGTATATTGCCAATCTGTTCGTGTGCGCAATATATTGCCAGAGGTTTGCATGCCCTTTGATCCAGCTCATCTTCTCCAAGCCATCGCCATGAAACTTCTACAGAAGCGGCGTGAGCTGGACTGGAGCCAGCAGGATCTGGCGGATCACTCCCAGGTGAGCCGGCGGATGATCGGGATGATCGAAAGCGGTGAAAGTAACGTCAGCCTGGCCACCCTGGGGCACCTGGCCGCCGCCTTGGGCATCACGTTTTCCGAACTGGTGGGCACCGGGGATGCCTCGGGCGCTGCAGCGGGCATCCGGCCCGAACGGGGATTGCAGGTGTGGCAGGGCAGTCGTCCGGGTACCAAGGTAGATCTCCTGCAGAGTTTTCCCGCATCTCGCTCGGTGGAACTCTGGAAATGGACCATTGCGCCTGGCGACCGGTATCAGGGCGAACCTGATCTGCCTGGCTATCGGGAAATGCTGTATGTCATTCGGGGCTTCCTCTCCCTGGAACGCGAAGAAGGAACCCAGTTGCTGAAGGCAGGGGATGCCATCGCCTTTCCATCGGATCGCCCCTACGCTTTTGTCAACAATGGGAAGAGCAACCTGGTGTTCGTGCTCAACGTCGTCGCCTGATCCCAGATCCCGGGAGGCGCACAAGGGTCTGAAGGGTTCAAACCGTTACGGTGCTGGCAGGCGCCGGCAGATCGAAGGCCATGCGGCCGTGATCCAGGCCAAGCACCCGCTTGCGCATGCGCTGGATCAGGCTGCGGTCGTGGGTGGCCACCATGACTGTGGTGCCGGAACCATTGATGCGCTCGAAAAGTTGCATGATCTCCTGGGCCAGATCGGGATCCAAATTCCCGGTGGGTTCGTCCGCCAGCAGCACCAGGGGGTCGTTGACCAGGGCCCGGGCGATGGCCACGCGCTGCTGCTCCCCACCGGAAAGCTGCATGGGATAGCTGCTCAACTTATGTTGAAGACCCACCATCTTGAGGGCACGAAAAGCCCGCTGTTTCTGCTCAGCGTGGCTGACGCCCAGGATCTTGAGTACAAAGGCCACGTTTTCGAAAACGGTCTGGGCCTGAATGAGCTTGAAGTCCTGGAACACGACGCCCAGCTTTCGACGCAGAAAAGGGATTTCCTTTTCCGGCATGGTGGCCAAGCGGTGGCCTGCCAATCGGATTTCGCCGCTGGAGGGCACCTGCTCGCGGAACAGCAGCTTCAGCAGCGTCGATTTTCCGGCGCCACTGGGGCCGGTGAGAAAAACGAATTCGCCCGGCTCGATATGGAAATTGACATCGGCGAGCGCGGTGTGGATGCGCCCGTACTGTTTGCCGACATGGGTGAGGGAAATCATGGGGAAAGTCTAGCGCAGGGGACCTCCGAACGCGGGTCCATTGACAGCGGCCCCTGTCAGGAGGACCCTAGCGAGTTTGCGATCCTTACGCAGATCGCCTGGAGAGTCGCGTGTTTGGAAAGACATCAGAAGGCAGTACCGGACGCCTCATACAGCTCTGCACGGGCTATTTCCTGTTCTATGTGGCCACCGGGCTCATTGTGAAATTCTTCACAGGCAGCGTGAACACCGGCGCCCCACGCATGAACGATATCGCCTTTCTCACCTACAACACGCTGGGGGCCAATCTCACCTGCCTGCTTCCCGCACTGGTACTAGGATGGTGGCGGATGAAGAGCATCCGGCCCCTTCGGGTGGGGCGTTGGGAGTTCCCTTCGGAGCTGTTGTATATCATTCCCAGCGGTATCTGCACCGCCGTGGTCATTCCCACCACCACCCTCATGTACACCCTGCCCATTTCCGTGATGGTGGCCATGGTCATCATGCGGGCCAGCGTCATCGTGATTGGTCGCCTGGTGGATGGCGTCCAGATCGCCCAGGGCATCCTGACCAAGAAAGTGTATTGGGAGGAAAACGCAGCGGTGGCCTTTGCGGTGTTCGCGGCCAGCATCGAGTTGCTCGGATCAAAGGGCGGGAGCTTTGATTTCATCCACAACCGTGTGGCCATGATTATACTCACCAGCTACATCACGGCTTATGCCATCCGCATCTACATCATGAACTACTACAAGAACACTCGCCCCAAGGGCGAGCCCTTGGACAATCGCGCCTTCTTTGCCACCGAGCAGATTGCCGCGTCCCTCACCATGGCGATGATCGCGGCCTTCGTGTATTTCTCACCACGAATATTCTCGGGGTGGGGTCAATTGCGGCAGATATCGGATTTTGTGGCCTCCATTCAGTCACCCGTACCTACGTGGATGTGGGCGGCCCTTTCAGGTGTGGCCTTTGGCGCGGTGGCTTTTTTCAGCGTGTTCATTTTCATGTTCAAGGGACGCACCGCTACCTTCACGGGCCTGGTGAATCGACTCACCTCCCTGGTGGCGGGTACTACGGCCACACTCTTGGGCTGGGCCTTTTTTGGCAGCAAGTTCCCGAGCCTGCAGAACTGGATAAGCCTCGGGTTCGTGCTGGTGGCCGTTGCCTTTTTGACGCGAGCCGAACGCAAGCGAGCTGAAGAACTCAAGGCCGCCAAGGAAATTTAGCGGCCTTCAAATCACTTGTACTTTTGCTTCAGCCATTTCTGGGGATCCGTGGGCTGAGCGAGGTACCGGATTTCGAATCCCAGTCGCGGGCCATCCAGGGTTTCACCGACTGTGCCCAGGGGCTCGCCCTGCCGCAGGATCTGGCCCTTGGCCACCTGGAAGCTCCGCAGGTGGGTGTAGAGGCTGAAATAGCCACTGCCATGATCCAGGATCACCATGGGGCCATAGCTCTGATAGATGTCGGCAAAAACCACCTTACCTTCGGCGGTGCTCAGCACCGACGCACCTGCCTCGGCAGTAATGAGCAAGCCGGATTGGACGGTCTTAGTTTTGAATCGGGGATGGAGGTGTTCCCCAAAACCCTGTGCCAAGATGCCCTCCACCGGCCGAGGCAATTCCCCCTTGAGACTGGTGAACGGCTGGGCCGTTTCAAAGGCCTCGCCTCGCGCTTTACCCAGAAGTTGGGAGAGCATGCGCTCCAATTGCAGGGCTTCTTCGGCCAGTTCGGCCTGCACTTCCTTCTGCCGAGACTCATCCTGGCGCAAGCCGTCCAAAAAGCCCTGCAGGCGCTCTTCACTCAACTGCAAGGAGCTCTGCAACTCACTGGCTTCCCGTTCCTCCTGGGCCAGCCTCGCCAACGCGAGCTGCAGTTCCTGCTCGCGCAACACCAGGTCGCCTTGCAGATGTTGTACCTGGGTGAGCTTGCGGCGTTGCTGGCTGCGCCAGTAGTCCAGATACCGGCCGCGCACCAGGAATTCCTCAAAGCCCTCGGTGGAAGGGAAAAGTCCCAACCCTCCCATGGGTCCCAGCGCCTGCATCCAGCGGATCTGTTTTCGGATCTCAGTGCGCAGCCGCAGGATGTCTTTATGGATGTCTTCTTTTTTCGTGGTGATCAGGCGTACTTCGCTTTGTGCCTGATCGCGCTTCAGCCTTGCCCCTTCGGCTTGGGCCCGCACGCGATCCGCCTGAAGCGAGATCCCCTGGAGATCCACCAGCACACCTTTGCGGCGTTTTTTGAGCGCACTGACCTGCTGATCCACCTGCGACAGGCGCGCTTGCACTTCGGCCAGACGCTGCTTGATCTGCCCCGGGTCCTGGCTTGGCTGGGCCGGTGCAAGGATCGTGGCGAGAACAGCCACCAGCGTTCTGCGGGGAAAGATCAAGCCTTGCTCCGCTTGGAGGCTTTACCCGGTAGCAGCAGCAAGATCACGGCGAGCAGAAGAGGACCACCGAGGCACAGGGGCAGGGCGTTCCAGGCAAGGGGATCCCGCGGCAGACTCTCGGTGGGAAACAGGTGACCCATGAAGGCCAGCCCGCGGACGAGGGCCTTGGGCATTTCGAGATCCTGGCCAAATTCACCAATCCAGGCCAGCAGTTTGCCGATGGAGGCCAGGGCATAGGCGAGCAGGATGGCGATGCCGCGATTGGATTTCACCACCTGGGACAAGGCCACGGTCCAGAGGAGCAGTTGGAGACCCAACAGGAGGGCGTTCAGATCAGCTTGCAGAATGGAGGGCGCAAAGGGCGATCCCAGAAGGCGGTACCCGGCGGCCAGCATGGGGAGCATCGCCAGTTGGCTGAGGAACAATCCGTGAACAATGGCAAGCCCGAGCCCAAGAAACAGGCCTTTGAACCGTTCGCCCTTATTGGCGGTGGCAGTCCAGTCGGCCACCGGGAGAAAGCCGCCGAGTAGAATCACAGCCGGAACGATGGTGTAAATGAGTCGACCCAGGCCATCGGTGACATAGGGTTTGGCATCCTGAAAGCCCAGGGGAATGCCCGTTCCAAAAATGACCAACTGACTGCCATCACCGCCGAAACCCTGGATGCCACCCAGCACCAGCCCCGCCAGCAGCAGGCAGGCGCAAGCCCAGACGATGCGGAAAAGGCTGCTGCCAAAACGATCCATAACAGGCTCCTGAGTGTTATTGATTCTAGCCGTTCTCCCGAACAGTGGGACGCTTGGGTCGGAGTAAGATGGACGGGTGAATCGAAGCGGATCCTGTTCGCATGTTTGGGCCGCAGTTCTCATGGAGCTTCCCCGTTGTCATTCGAACCCGACCCAGAGAAGCCAGCCGCAATCGAGCCAGTGGATGCCAGCACCTTGATGGATCAACTGAATGTTGCGAAAGCTGAGGTGCTCCAGCTGCGCAGCCAGCTCCTGGAATCGAAGCAGTTGGATCTGCTCACGGGGCTTCCCAATCGATTGCTTCTCACGGATCGCATGGATCAGGCCATTCTTCTAGCCCAGCGACAGGAGCGGTTTCTGGCTGTCATTTTCATTGAGTTGGATCGCTTCAAGGCCATCAATCAGACGCTGATATTCCCGGAGCGCGACGAACTGATCCATCAAGTCTCCCGGCGTCTCATTGCGCCCCTGCGATTGGGCGATACCTTGGCTGCGGTGAGCAGCGACCAATTCGCCGTACTGCTTCCAGATCTGCGTGATCCATTGGAGCCTTCCAGCGTGGCCCAGAGGCTGTTGGAAGCCCTCCGGATTCCCCTATGGGTGGGAAAGCGGAAGATCCATCTCACCGCCAGTATGGGCATCAGCCTGTTTCCCCAGGATGGCCTGGATTCCCTCACCCTTCAGAAACAAGCCGAGAGCGCGGCCAATCGCGCCAAGGTTGAGGGTGGCGATTGCGTGCAGTGCAATACCCCCACGCTTAGCGAGGCCTTCCTGGAGCGACGGGAGTTGGAAACCTACCTCAGCGAAGCCATCGCCACGGAAAAGCTTCAAGTGTTCTATCAGCCTCAGTACGACTGGGCCGACAAGCTCATTGGCGTAGAAGCGCTGCTGCGCTGGCATCACCCGATTCTGGGTGCGGTGCCCCCATCCAAAATCATTCCCCTGGCCGAGGAAAATCAACTCATCCACGCCGTAGGTGAATGGGTGTTGCGCACGGCTTGTCGACAGGTGGCCGCCTGGCAGTCACTGAGTCTGAAGCCATTGCGTTTGGCTGTGAATGTCTCAGCCCAGCAGGTGACGCATCCCCAGTGGGTGGGCACCGTGGTCAGGGTTTTGGAAGAAACCAAGCTGCCACCGGCCTGCCTGGAACTGGAACTAACCGAAAGCTCGCTCTTGAAAAACGGGAAGCTTGGACATGCACCGCTCCACGAACTAAAGGCAGTGGGCGTGCGCATCGGCATTGATGATTTTGGCACCGGCTATTCCTCCCTCAGCTATCTTCACCGTCTGCCCATCGATACCCTGAAGATCGATCAGTCTTTCGTGGCCGGGCTTCACCCCGAGAGTTTTGAACCCAGTTCGAGGGCCATTGTTCAGACCATTCTCCAGCTGGGAGAAAACCTGAACCTCACGGTGATCGCCGAGGGGGTGGAAACCGATGCCCAACAAGATGCCTTGCGGCGCATGGGGTGCGAAGCCTTCCAGGGGTATTTGTTGGGAAAACCCATGGCTGCCGAAGCATTCGGCCACATTCTGGAAGCCCAGCAGGCCTCCAGTTTTGAAGCACTCGTGGTACCCAAGGCAAAACCTATTCAGTAGCCCTAGTCTTCCGGTGGTTCATCGCCGATATCCGGATCCATGGCAGCCCACCGAGCCAGCGCGTGGAATGTGGGGTCCTCCATTTGCCCCTGGAAGGATTCCATCCGCTTGGCCCAAGGGCTTCCTGTCGTTCGGCCATCGGGGACAAAGGGCAGCAATTCCCCTGGCGCCTCTTCGAGGCAGAGCTGGGTCAGGGTCAAGCTTTGCTGATAGTTTTCACCCACGGGCGTGAGGTTGGTGGCCAGGTCGGACAGCAGGTCCGCCAGATCTTCGTCGCAGTGCTCGATGAGACCCTCCAGAACTTCAGCCGTTTGTTCGCGGGCCCGCAAGAGCTTGGCATGGAGCTTTTCCAGGGCCGGAGCTGGGAGGCCTGTCGCCAGGGCATGGGCCGCATCCTCAAGGTGGGGATGAAGCTTTTTGAACAGGATCTGTAGAGCCGTTTCGGCGGGTGTCAGGACGTCCATGGTGGGATTCTACCGGACCGGCGCCCTTCGCCGCGGCCGCAATGATTGAACCTGGAACTCGCCCCCTCTGGAATAATGGGCCCAGGAGTCCCCATGAATTCAGAGACCGTGCCTTCCCACCAGATCCTGGACCTGGACACGATGCAGCAACTGCTGGATCTGGATGACGGGGAACTGGGGCTTCTTCAGGAGATGTACGTCCTTTTCCGGGATGACACACCCCCTCGAATCGCCCAGTTGGAGCAGGCGATCCAGGATGGGAATGGGAACCAGATGGGCGATATGGCCCACGCCGTGAAGGGCGCTGCGAGCACCATGGGAATCCTCAAGGTGCGGGCCTTGGCGCAGATTCTGGAAAGCGCTGGGCGCAACGGGAAATGCGAAGGCAACCCAGTGGAACTGGTGGCCCAACTGAAAGCCGCCTTTGCGGAATCCCTGGTCGAGCTGGAGCGATTTATCGCCTCTAAAGCCTAGTTCGCTGCGCCGCCGAAGACCTTCACGCCCTTGGTTCCCCGGGGCGGAGGCTGATCGCTTATCTGCAGGCGCCCATTGGCATCTACCCATTGGAAAAGAGCGGTGGTGCGGCGTTCTGAAGGGGGTTCCTGGGGCTCCACTTGCTTGGCCAGGGTGGGCTTTACCTTGGTTTCCTCCAAGGCAAAGCCCCCATGGCCCTTTTTTAGCAGTTCCATGGCGCCTGCGGCCTTGGGGTCCGGTTGCACCAGTTTACGGGCGTAGAGGTCCATCACCCGGGGCACATAGGCTCGGGTCTCCCGGAAGGGCGGAATGCCCTTATGGCGGTCCACAGCCCCTTCACCAGCGTTGTAGGCGGCTACGGTGCGGGTTACATCGCCTTTGTAATAGTCCAGGAGCCAGCGTAGGTATTTGGTACCGCCGGAGATGTTCTGGCGGGGATCAAAGGGATCCACGACACCAAAGCGCTCTGCCGTGGCCGGCATCAACTGCATGAGCCCGAGGGCGCCCGCGCGGCTGCGCGCCTTGTAGTTGAAGGCGCTTTCAGCTTGAATGATGGCCCGGGCCAAGAAAGGATCCACGCCGACACTGGTGGCGATCTCGTCCACCAGGGACAACAACTCCGGGCTTCGTAGCACCCGCGCCATTTCCTGCTTGGACATGGCCAAACGAATGTGGCCCACCCCCACGTGTTTCAAGGTAAGGCCCTGGCCCTGCATGAACCCTGGCGGGAGGTTGTTGATGACGACATTGCCGTTGCGGTCGTAATAGGTATAGAGATAGGTGCTGCCCTTGCTGGGTTTGGCGCTGCCCGCCACCATTGGCAGCGCAAGTAGGCAGACCCAGGGAAGCCATTTCGACATAGCACCAGTATAGGTTGATCCAGGCTGAAGGGTGCCCAGCCTATACGGAACCGTGTATTTGCCTTGGTTGTAAGAGGTAGAAATGCAGAGCTAAGCCATGAGACAAGACAGGTTAGAGCTCTCCAAGGAAATCCTCGACCTCGCTCCAGTCCCGCGTGATGGGAAAGGGCGGCAGCGCGGCCCGCACCTGGGCCGCGTAGCGTTTGCCGTTGGGATCCTCCGTGGGGAGCATCAATCGGGGGTCCAGGATGCACACCACGCCTTTGTCGGTGCGGGTGCGGATCAACCGGCCAATGCCTTGTTTGAGCTTGAGGGTCATGGCAGGCACTTGAATGCCAACGAAACCAAGCCCCTGGCGAATGGCATCCGCTTCGCGAATGCGTGCCTGCAGCACCGGGTCGTCTGGTGGTGCGAAGGGTAGCGCCGTCACCACCACTAGGCTCAGTGCCTCTCCGGGGAGGTCCACGCCTTGCCAGAAACTGGCCAGGCCCAACAGTGCGGCATTCGGCGTGGCGCGGAAGCGGTCCAACATGGCGTGGCGAGTGAGGCCTTCTCCCTGCACGAAAAAGGTCATTTGGGGTAGGGCGGCTTCCAGTCGGGGGCGAAAGGCCGCCAGCATTTTGCGGCTGGTGAACAGCAGCAGCCCACGGCCTCGGCTGGCGCGCAGCAGGCGTTCCATGGCCTCCAGGCTCGCTTCCACCCAAGCGGGTTCACCCACGCCATCGCGGCCAGCACGCCGTTCGGGCAAACCAGGCGGCACGAACAGCAGCCCCTGACTGCCGAAATCGAAGGGGCTCTCCACATGTTCGGCCCGTTCCCCCTCGTCATGGGTAAGGCCCAGGCGCAGCTTGAGGCCGTTGAAACCCTTGCCGTCCCGCAGGGTGGCGCTGGTGAGGATCACGGTCTCAAACCCTCGTCGCAGATGCTGGTGAAAGAAGGGTTTCACGTCGACAGGATTGGCCTTGAAGAGCACGGACTGCGGTCCTTCACGGCTCAGCGTGCTCACCCAGCCCTCGGGCTGCGCGAAGATCTGTTCCATGCGGCTGAAGGCCGTGCCGATACGCTCGGTCAATTTTCGCCACTGGAGATCCTCGGGCGCGTCCCCCTTCTGCCGGGCGGCGAGCCGTCGCCCTTCCTTCAAGGTGGCCTGGCCTGCGCTAATCCAGGCCTCGACCGCATCCGCCAAATCCCCCAGAGGCATGCGGGAATCCTCGAACCCGAGGGTGCCGCTTTCATGGGGCACCACGGCCAGAAGGCTGTTCCAGGCGTCCTTCCAAGGCAGGAGGAAGGCTTCCACCGCCGCCCCTTCGGGGTCTTTGCCGCATTCCTCTTCCAGGTCCCGGAAGAGCATTGTCATGGCCCGGCTGGACCAGGCCTCGCTGCAACTTTCCGTAAGCTGTTCCTCGATTTCGTGAGCCTCGTCCAGGATGAGAACCGGTGCATCGGGTAGCACTTGGCCAAAGGCGCTTTCCCGCAACACGCGATCCGCGAGCAGAAGCGCGTGGTTGACGATGACCAAGTCCGCTTCCGCCACCTGAGCCCGTAGTTTGGTGAGGTAGCAGGTTTCGTATTGGGGGCACTGTTTGCCAGTGCAGCGCTCGGCGCGGGCATTGAGGCGATCCCAGAGCTCGGATTCTCCTTCCCCGTAACGGCCCAGTTCCTCGCGATCACCGGTCTGGGTTTCCCGCGTCCAGAGGGGCAGCGCCTGCCAAAGTCCAAAATCTTGCCGCGCCAGTTCGACGGGGGGCGCCCCTTCCATGGCCATCCAGGCGGCCTTGCAGAGGTAGTTGGACCGGCCCTTGGCCAGCACCGCCTTGATTTCGGTGCCCAGGATGCCCCTGGCCCGAGGCAGATCATCATCCAGGAGTTGCCGTTGCAGCTGTTTGGTGCGGGTGGCCACCAGGATGGGGTGGCGCTTTGCGGCCAGGGCCGGAATGAGGTACCCCAGGGATTTCCCGGTACCCGTGCCTGCCTCGATGGCCTGCAGCACGGCGCTGGGGCGAGCCTCGGAATCCCCACCGGCACTTCGCCAAGCGGCAAAGATCGCGGTGGCCTCTTGGACGGCATCAAACACCAGTTCCGCCATCCGGCGCTGGCCCGGGCGCTCTTCAGCGCCCGGGAAGCAGCTGAAGATGCGGCCCTCGGGCGGCGCAAAGGTGCGATCCATGGCATGCGGCATGGATCCAGAATGCCTCAAATAGGCGGAAAAAGGGCGAAATTGGCCCTCTTCATTTCTTGCGGAAGGTCAGGCTCTGCTCGGCAACGGGTTTGGCCTTGGCCTCGATGGCAGCCAGTTGGGCTTCACTGAAAGGATGGAAATTCCGGGCGATGCCCACGTTTTCTTCGAGCTGGGCGATGGTGTCGCAGCCGATGATGACCGTGGAAAAGGGGAAACTCAGCACATACCGCATGGCTTCTTGCATGGTTAATGTGCCTGGGACCAGTTTGGGCGCTCCGGCGGGGGCATCCTTGGGCGGCTGGAAGGTCGTGAGCAGGCGGGAACGGGCAGGCACTTTCATTCCGATGATGCCCATCTCCTTTTCCACGGCAACGGACAGCAGGTTCCGGAAGCTCCGATGCTGGGGATCGGCCGCGTTGAAGGCCATGAGCACGGTATCAAAGGGAAAGCGTCGAATGCCCTCCATGAGCACATCGGGGTCCGCATGGCCGGTGATGCCCAGGTAGCGCACCAGGCCTTGCTCGCGCGCCTTGAGAAAGGCTTCCAGAGCGCCGCCCTTGGCGCAAACCTTGTCTACGTCCTCCATGGTTTGCATGTTGTGCAATTGCCAGAGATCCAGGTGGTCGGTTTCCAGGAGTTTCAGCGAGATATCCAGGTGCCGCAGGGAACCATCCCGGGTGCGGTCATGGGTTTTGCTCGCCAGGAAAACCTCGTTGCGTCGTTTCTTCATGACCTGGCCGAAGTAGCGTTCGCTCCAGCGACCTTCGCCTCCATAGCGGGCTGAAGTGTCGAAATAATTCACACCCAGGTCCAGGGCGCGCTCGATCAGGGGCACGGCGATCTTTTCATTTTCAGGCTTTTCGATGCTGGCCTGACCACCAAGGCTGAAGATCCCTACCAAGTGCCCGGTGCGGCCCAGGTTGCGGGTGGGCATGGCCTGGGCCGTGCGCATGTTGCGGGGCGGCTCGTGAGTGGGTGCCGCAATGGCAACCTCACGGCCATCCAGCCGGGAAACCAGCAGCCCGGCGGCGGTTGCAGCGCTCCACTGGAACCATTCGCGTCGTCCGATTCCAGCCATGGAGCCTCCTAGTGGGCGGTGTCCTCCAGCTCAGGCTCGGCCGGGAGGATGGTTTTCTGGGGCGGCGGAACGCCTCGCCAGCCCAGCTTCCAGGCCAGGTTCAAGCCGAGTGCCATCAGGATGTAGATGGCAAAAAAGCCCAGGAAGAATTGCTGGCGGAAGATGATCAACAGAGAGAGCAGGAAGGCAAAGCCCACGGTGATCCACATGGTGGCGTGGGGGTGATGGGAGCGTTTCTTGAAATTGGGAAACCGAATGGTGGAGACCATGAGCAGGCTCACCGCGAACAGTCCCGCCGCAAAAACATAGGCTGCCACCGTGCTGTTGAGCGGGGCGGGCCAGGCGAGAATCACCGATGCCACGCAGGCCGCGCCCGCTGGAATGGGCATTCCCACGAAGAATCGCGAATCCACAGTCCCCACCTGCACGTTGAAGCGCGCCAACCGCAGGGCTCCACAGGCAATGAAAAAGAAGGAAGCGGCCCAACCCACGGCCCGCAACTGATGATCCAGCATGCCCAGTTGGAAGAAGCCATACCGGTAGGCGAGGATCGCGGGCGCCATGCCGAAGCTCAAGGCATCGGCCAGGGAATCCAGCTGTACTCCGAATTCCGTGGCCGTGTTGGTGGCCCTCGCAATGCGGCCATCCAGGCCATCAAACACGCCGGCCAACACAAGCAGCACGGCGGCCCAGAGGAAATAGCCCTGCGGGTTATCCCCGGCGGCGTTGAGGGACATCACCACGCTGGAAAATCCGCAAAGCACGGAAATCATGGTGACGATTGAGGGCAAGGCGAATTTGGATCGCTGCACGGCCCTGCGGCGACGGTCACGGCGTTCTTCGGGAGTCAGGCGCTTTCGCATGGAAACAGTTTCCTCCCTTTCTCGGAACAGAGCGAGAGGGAGTACGCTCAAAGGTGGGGGGAACGAATGCACCTGATCGTCATCGGAGGTGGACACGCCGGAGTGGAAGCCGCACACATTGCGGCCAAGATGGGTGTTTCCACTACGCTGCTGACCCTGAACCTCGATCAGATTGGTCAGATGAGTTGCAATCCCAGCATTGGCGGCGTGGGCAAGGGCCACATGGTGCGCGAGATCGACGCCCTGGGTGGCGTGATGGGCCGCCTTGCGGATGCTGCGGGCATTCATTTCCGGATCCTCAACGGCAGTCGGGGCGTGGCGGTGCGAGGTCCGCGGGCCCAGGCCGATCGGGTGAAATATCGCCAGGGCGCTCGGCGTTTGCTGGAAAGCACACCGAATCTCCACCTGCGCCAAGGCATGGCGGCTGGGCTGCGCTGGGAACAGGGCACCCGCGGCTTTCAGGGAGTCGAGCTGGAGGATGGTTCCTTCCTGCCCTGCGATGCGGTGGTGCTCACCTCGGGAACTTTCCTGAATGGTTGTGTCTTGATCGGTGAGCGACGGGTGGAATCGGGGCGATCGGGCGAGCCCGCCTCGGTGCAGCTCGGGCAGCAGCTGCGGGCGCTGGGGTTGCCCTGGCGGCGACTGAAGACGGGTACCAGTCCTCGGATCGCCAAGGGCAGCATCGACTTTTCCAAACTCGAAACCCAACCCGGGGATCACCCACCCCGCCCCTTTAGCTTTCTTGGTCCTCGCCCAACCCTGCAGCAAGTGCCCTGCCATATCGCTCACACCACGGCGGGGACGGAAGCAGCGGTGCGGGAAAACCTCCATCGTTCCGCCATGTATGGCGGTCACATCGAAGGTGTGGGGCCGCGCTATTGCCCTTCCATCGAGGATAAATTCGTCAAATTCCCAGATAAGGACCACCACCAGATATTTGTGGAACCCGATTCCCTGGAAACCGATGAAATTTACCTGGCCGGGCTTTCCACCTCCATGCCAGTGGATGTCCAGGAGCGCATGGTGCGGAGCATGGTGGGGTTTGAACATGCAGAAATTTTGCGACCCGGCTATGCCATCGAATACGACGCTTTCGACCCGCTACAGTTGCACCGGGATTTGTCCGTGAATGGCCTCGAAGGAGTCTGGTTCGCGGGTCAGATCAACGGCACCACGGGCTATGAGGAGGCCGCTGGACAGGGCTTTCTCGCGGGGGTCAATGCGGTGCGGTGGCTGCGGGGCGAGGAGCCCATCGTGCTACAGCGCGATCAGGCCTACCTTGGCGTGATGATCGATGATCTGGTGACCAAGGGGACGGATGAACCCTATCGGATGCTCACGGCGCGGGCTGAGCATCGGCTTGGATTGGCCTGCGATTTGGCAGACGTGCGACTGCTGCTTGTTGCACAAACCATCGGTGCGCTTTCGGTGGCAGACATTGAAGCCATTGAGCGGAAGGTGGAATGGCGCGCCCGGCTGCGCTTGGCGTGCGATGAAATCTGGGTGACCCGCGCCAGTCCCTTTGGTGCCATCGCCCTGGAATCGGGCCTTAGCCTTGCCTCCGGGCTTACGCTAGCGGAGTTGTTCCAGCGCCAGCACATCACCGAGGAGCTGGCGGACGCCTTGTTGGCAAACTTATCCGTATGGAATGAAACCAACCGATTGGAAGATCCAATTTGGGAGCGGGATCTCCTGCTTTTCGATATCCGCTACGCCCCCTATCAGGCACGGGAAGCGCGGCTGCTAGAGGGACAACGAGCCTGGGATCACGTGCGCATTCCCACTGATTTTCGTATTGCAGACATGCCGGGACTCAGTCGGGAAGTGAAGGAGAAGTTTGCCAAGCATCGCCCAGAAACCCTTGGGCAGGCCTCGCGTATTCCGGGCATAACACCCGCAGCAGTAACCCTCATGCACCTGCTGATTGCGAAAAGCTAGGCCCTTTCGGCAACCAGCTCCTTCAGGTAAACCAGAAAGTCGTGCCCAAGGTCTTCCCGCTTCAGGGCAAATTCCACATTGGCCTTAAGGTAGTCGAGCTTGTTGCCGGTGTCGTAGCGTCTGGCGGGAATGGGGGCAGCCACCAGGTTGCCTTCCTGCGCCAACATCGCCAGGGCATCGGTGAGCTGGTACTCGCCGCCCACACCTGGTTGCACCTGATGAAGGTGGACGAATACCTCGGGTGTGAGAATGTATCGCCCTACCACGGCCCAGAGACTGGGAGCGAATTCTGGCTGCGGTTTTTCCACAATCGTGCTGACGTTCCACCATTCACCATCCGTAATGGGCGCGTTCACCACCCCATATCGCGAAACGTGTTCCAAGGGCACCTGCTGCACACCCACCACGGATTTGCCAGTGGCCTGGTGGGCGGCGATGAGTGCGCCCAGGGCGACATCTTCCTCATCAAACACATCGTCGCCAAGGAGCAGCGCAAAGGGCTCCTTGCCGATGGCGTGTTCCGCGCAAAGGACGGCGTGGCCAAGCCCAAGGGGTTCGCCCTGACGCACGTAGGCAAATTGGGCCATGTGGGTGATGGTCTGGACGAGATCCAGATCTTCGGTCTTGCCTCGACGGCGAAGGGTGTCCTCCAATTCAAAGGCGACATCGAAGTGGTTTTCAATGGCCTGCTTTCCGCGTCCAGTGATCAGGGTGATGCTCTGGATTCCGGAGCGGATGGCTTCCTCCACCACATGCTGAATGACGGGCTTGTCCACCAGGGGAAGCATTTCCTTGGGCTGAGCCTTGGTGGCGGGCAGGAATCGGGTCCCGAGGCCGGCCACGGGGATGAGGGCTTTTCGGATGGTTTGCATAGGAACATCTTCCTTTATCAATCCCCTGCACATCAATGGAGCGCCACTCTTCGAAGATTTTTTCTTGCGTTCCCCCGTCGATGGTGTATTCTAGATTTTCCGGCGCATGAGAGTGTGGCCGCGAGACGAGGGGTCAGCGGTTCGGAAGTGTGCAGTTGACCTAGGCAATCAGGGACTCGAGGGTTTTTGGTTGTGTGTGTGACTCAGGCATCTTTGACAGCCGGATAGAGAAGAATGGAAACCTTTGAGTTTTGTTTTGATTTCGATCGAAGCAAGACAAACAATAAGTCAGCAATTTCCCTTTGATGTGTCAGAGGGAAGAGCTTAAGAGATTAAACATGAGAGTTTGATCCTGGCTCAGAATGAACGCTGGCGGCGTGCCTAACACATGCAAGTCGGATGTGCCGCAAGGTGCATGGCAGACGGGTGAGTAACGCGTGGGGAATCTACCTTTTTGTGGGGAATAACGTTCCGAAAGGAATGGTAATACCGCATAAGACCAATGGCTGGGATGCTGTTGGTGAAAGCTGGGGACCGCAAGGCCTAGCGCAAGAAGAGGATCCTGCGTCTGATTAGCTAGTTGGTGAGGTAACGGCCCACCAAGGCATCGATCAGTAGCCGGCCTGAGAGGGTGATCGGCCACACTGGAACTGAGACACGGTCCAGACTCCTACGGGAGGCAGCAGTGGGGAATTTTGCGCAATGGACGAAAGTCTGACGCAGCAACGCCGCGTGGGTGATGAAGGTCTTCGGATCGTAAAACCCTGTCGTCAGGGACGAAGGTTTGGGGGTTAATAACCCTTAAGCTTGACGGTACCTGGAGAGGAAGCCCCGGCTAACTCTGTGCCAGCAGCCGCGGTAATACAGAGGGGGCAAGCGTTATTCGGAATTATTGGGCGTAAAGGGCGCGTAGGCGGTTTTTTAAGTCAGATGTGTAATCCCCGAGCTCAACTTGGGAACTGCATCTGAGACTGGAAGGCTAGAGTACTGGAGAGGGTGGTAGAATTCCACGTGTAGCGGTGAAATGCGTAGAGATGTGGAGGAATACCAGTGGCGAAGGCGGCCACCTGGACAGTAACTGACGCTGAGGCGCGAAAGTGTGGGTAGCAAACAGGATTAGATACCCTGGTAGTCCACGCTGTAAACGATGAACACTTGGTGTGGTGGGAGTTGACCCCTGCCGTGCCGGAGCTAACGCGTTAAGTGTTCCGCCTGGGGAGTACGGTCGCAAGGCTGAAACTCAAAGGAATTGACGGGGGCCCGCACAAGCGGTGGAGCATGTGGTTTAATTCGACGCAACGCGAAGAACCTTACCTGGGCTTGAACTGCTATTGACCGGTGCAGAGATGTGCCTTTCCGCAAGGACAGTAGTAGAGGTGCTGCATGGCTGTCGTCAGCTCGTGTCGTGAGATGTTGGGTTAAGTCCCGCAACGAGCGCAACCCTTACCTATAGTTGCCAGCGAGTTATGTCGGGAACTCTATAGGGACTGCCCGGGTTAACCGGGAGGAAGGTGGGGATGATGTCAAGTCCTCATGGCCCTTATGTCCAGGGCTACACACGTGCTACAATGGGCGATACAAACCGTCGCGAAGCCGCGAGGTGGAGCTAATCGGAGAAAGTCGTCCTCAGTTCGGATTGTAGTCTGCAACTCGACTACATGAAGGTGGAATCGCTAGTAATCGTGTATCAGAATGATACGGTGAATACGTTCCCGGGCCTTGTACACACCGCCCGTCACATCACGAAAGCCGGGAGCACCTGAAGAGGCTGTGGTAACCCGCAAGGGGGCTAGGTCTCGATGGTGAACTTGGTGATTGGGGTGAAGTCGTAACAAGGTAGCTGTAGGAGAACCTGTGGCTGGATCACCTCCTTTCTAAGGAGCGTCACTCGAATGAGTGACAGCAAAGGTCAACGTTTCCATTCGTGAGTCTGAAAAGGCTCGATATCTATCCGGCTTTCAAAGATGCCCAGGGTTTGCATGGGATCTTTGGTGCGAGTGCAGAGGGCGAGACCAAGTTAGTAAGGGGCCCGTAGCTCAGCTGGGAGAGCGCCTGGTTTGCATCCAGGAGGTCGTCGGTTCGAACCCGGTCGGGTCCACCACCGAACCCTCCCGAGTGGAACCCTCAAGCGGAAGTTTGAGTGAAACAGGGGCCTATAGCTCAGTCTGGTTAGAGCGCACGCCTGATAAGCGTGAGGTCGGTGGTTCGAATCCACCTAGGCCCACCAGTTCAAATTTTTTTGTAAAAATTTGAGATTGCGCGCAGGGGTAGGGTTGGCAAGTAGGGAGTTGAGCTGATGTGAGCAGCGAGTGCTGTTGAAATCAGTTCAAGGACTGACGAGTGAATTTCTTTGACAGATGAATAGAGTGGAATGGAAGGGTGATCCATCGTGCTTAAGGGCATGGTGGGCTTAAGGCGAGGCAAGTTCAATGACACACGAAGGTGTGGATTTGAAGCAATAAACTCTCAAGAAGGGATCTTTTAATCGATGTAATTCATTGATGGAAGGTCAAGTGATTAAGGGTTGACGGTGGATGCCTTGGCTGATGGCCGCGATGAAGGACGTGGTAAGCTGCGAAAAGTCTCGGGGAGTTGCACGCGAACATTGATCCGGGAATGTCCGAATGGGGAAACCCTCTTTGGTGAAAGCCAAAGAATCTCTTAGCTGAATTCATAGGCTTTGAGAAGCGAACGTGGGGAAGTGAACCATCTCAGTACCCACAGGAAGAGAAAACAATAGTGATTCCGGAAGTAGCGGCGAGCGAACCCGGAAGAGCCCAAACCTTTTACGTGTAAGCTTGCAGGCGTTGCGTAGAGGGGGTCGTGGGAGCCACATGTCAGAGCTGCAATTCTGGCGCAGAGTTACAAAATCGAGTGTTAGCGGAACGGTTTGGAAAAGCCGGCGAGACAGGGTGATAGCCCCGTATGCGAAAACACATCGATCTCTGAGTGGAGTTCCCAAGTACAGCGGGGCACGAGAAACCTTGCTGGAATTTGCGGCGACCATGCCGTAAGGCTAAATAGGTCCATCAGACCGATAGTGAACCAGTACCGTGAGGGAAAGGCGAAAAGAACCCCGATGAGGGGAGTGAAATAGAACCTGAAACCGTCAATCTACAAGCAGTGGAACCACTATTGTTTACAAGTGGAACCGCGTGCCTTTTGCATAATGAGCCGGCTAGTTATTTTCAGTGGCGAGGCGAAGTCGAAGAGACGAAGCCGTAGGGAAACCGAGTCTGAATAGGGCGAATAGTCGCTGGGAATAGACGCGAAACGGGATGATCTATCCTTGGGCAGGATGAAGCTACGGTGAAACGTAGTGGAGGTCCGAACCAGTGTGGGTTGAAAACCGCTTGGATGACCTGAGGATAGGGGTGAAAGGCCAATCAAATTCCGTGATAGCTCGTTCTCCCCGAAATAGCTTTAGGGCTAGCGTCGGATGTTTCGTCGTGCAGGTAGAGACCTGAATGGACTAGGGGGCTTACCAGCTTACTGAATCCAACCAATCTTCGAATGGCACGCCGTGAAGTCCGGCAGTCAGACTGCGGGTGATAAGATCCGTAGTCGAGAGGGAAAGAACCCAGATCGCCAGCTAAGGTCCCAAAATATCAGCTAAGTGGAAAAGGATGTGGATGTGCTTAGACAGCCAGGAGGTTAGCTTAGAAGCAGCTATCCTTTAAAGAAAGCGTAATAGCTCACTGGTCAAGCGGGTCTGTGCCGACAATTCAACGGGGCTAAGCTGATTACCGAAGCTGCGAACGTATACGTGGTAGGGGAGCATTCCCTACGTCTGCGAAGGTTGACCGTAAGGACAGCTGGAGACATGGGAAGAGACTCTGTCGGCATAAGTAGCGTAAAGACGGGTGAGAACCCCGTCCGCCGTAAGACTAAGGTTTCCAACGCAAGGTCAATCCGCGTTGGGTTAGTCGGTCCCTAAGCTGAGGCCGAGAGGCGTAAGCGATGGAAAGCTGGTTAATATTCCCGCACCATGAACAGTTCGTTTGTACGATGCAGGGACGCAGGAAGGTAGGGGCGCAGGACTATGGAATGTCCTGTGAAAGTTTTCAAGGGTGTGAGCCAGGGAAGTCCGGTTCACGTGAGCTCAAGAACTCTGACGAAAGGTCCTGATCCTACACTGCCGAGAAAAGCTGCTAAGGAGAGCTGTTTGTGACCGTACCGCAAACCGACACAGGTAGTCGAGGAGAGAATCCTCAGGCGTTTGAGAGAACTCTGCTGAAGGAACTCGGCAAATTAACCCCGTAACTTCGGGAGAAGGGGTACCACGGTAGGGTTCATAGCCCGAGGTGGTGGCACATAAATGTTCCAGGCGACTGTTTAACAAAAACACAGGTCTCTGCAAACTCCAAAGAGGAGGTATAGGGGCTGACGCCTGCCCGGTGCCGGAAGGTCAAGAGGAGTGGTCAGCGCAAGCGAAGCTACGAATTTAAGCCCCGGTGAACGGCGGCCGTAACTATAACGGTCCTAAGGTAGCGAAATTCCTTGTCGGGTAAGTTCCGACCTGCACGAATGGCGTAACGATCTGGAAACTGTCTCCAGCAGAGACTCAGCGAACTTGTAGCACCGGTGAAGATGCCGGTTACCCGCACTTAGACGGAAAGACCCCGTGCACCTTTACTACATTCTGACATTGAGGTTGGTATTGTGCTGTGCAGGATAGGTGGGAGACTTTGAAGCTGGCTCGTTAGGGTCGGTGGAGTCAACGTTGAGATACCACCCTGCGCAATGCTGATCTCTAACTCGCGCCCGTAATCCGGGTGGAAGACAGTGTCAGATGGGTAGTTTGACTGGGGCGGTCGCCTCCTAAAGAGTAACGGAGGCGTGCGAAGGTTCCCTCAGGCTGTTTGGAAATCAGCCGCAGAGCGCAATGGTATAAGGGAGCTTAACTGCGAGACACACACGTCGAGCAGATGCGAAAGCAGGTCATAGTGATCCGGTGGTTCCGCATGGAAGGGCCATCGCTCAACGGATAAAAGGTACGCCGGGGATAACAGGCTGATCTTGCCCAAGAGTTCATATCGACGGCAAGGTTTGGCACCTCGATGTCGACTCATCGCATCCTGGGGCTGGAGCAGGTCCCAAGGGTTCGGCTGTTCGCCGATCAATAGCGGTACGTGAGTTGGGTTCAGAACGTCGCGAGACAGTTCGGTCCCTATCTAGTGTGGGCGTAGGATATTTGAGAGGAGCTGTCCTTAGTACGAGAGGACCGGGATGGACTGACCTCTGGTGTTCCAGTTGTGCCTCCAGGTGCAATGCTGGGTAGCTATGTCGGGAAGTGATAAGCGCTGAAAGCATCTAAGCGCGAAGCACGCCTCAAGATGAGATATCCCCACGAGACCCGTCGTAGACCACGACGTTGATAGGTCGCATGTGTAAGCGCAGCAATGCGTTGAGCTGAGCGATACTAATCGGTCCACAGACTTGACCTTTCATCAATCAATTACATACAAAAGCGCAGACTGCTTACCCAAGCAACCTGCCGAACAGCACGGATCGTCTATCCAACCTGTTTGCGTCCCATGAGAGACGCCTCGCAACACACAACCCTTCCAACCCCTTCGTCGTGGCTATACCCTGGAGGTCACACCCGTTCCCATCCCGAACACGGCAGTTAAGCTCCAGAGGGCCGATGATACTGCATTTCTAAGTGTGGAAAAGTAGGTCGCCGCGACGTTAATATCACACACGCCCCCAAACTCATGACGAGAACGGGGGCGTTTGCGTAGCTACTCAAAAATTCATCTGGTTTTAAATTTCCACGAGGCCCCCATGACCATTTCAGTGCGCCTTCCCGACGATTCTGTCCGTGAGTTGCAGGATGGTTCCACCGGTGCGGACCTGGCAGGTGGAATCGGACCGCGACTCTTGGAAGCTTCTCTAGCTATCAAAATCGATGGCCAGATGAAAGACCTGAACACACCCCTCGCGGATGGGGTCCAGGTTTCACTTGTTACCAGCAAGGACCCCGATAGTCTTGACGTCATTCGCCATTCCACCGCCCACCTGTTGGCTCAAGCGGTCAAGCGCCTGTTTCCAGATGCCAGGGTTGGCATTGGGCCTGTCATCGAAGATGGGTTTTACTATGATTTTCAGGTTGAAAAATTCTTCACCCCTGAAGATCTGCTCACCATTGAAGCCGAAATGCGAAAAGTGGCCGAGGAAGGCCATCTGGTTGTGCGCGAGGAGCTTAGTAGGGATGGCGCGGTGGAGCGGTTCCGCGCCATGGGGGAGCAGCTCAAGGTGGAACTGGTCTCTGATATTCCCGCGGATCAAATCATTTCAGGCTACCGGCAAGGAGATTTTTACGACCTTTGCCGCGGTCCCCACGTTCCGAATACGAACAAATTGAAGGCATTTAAGCTGTTGCACGTGGCGGCGGCCTATTGGAAAGGTGACGAGAAAAATGCTCAGCTGTGCCGTATCTACGGCACGGCCTTCAATACCCAAAAGGAACTCGAAGAGCATCTCAAACGCCTGGAAGAGGCCAAAGCGCGGGATCATCGCAAACTCGGCAGGGAGCTGGGACTCTTTTCCTTCCACCCGGAGGCACCCGCTTCACCTTTCTTTCATCCCAAAGGCGCCATTGTCTACAACCAACTGGTGGACTTCATGCGGGAGCATTATCGCGCTGAGGGCTACAGCGAGGTGATCACTCCTCAGGCTCTGGACGTGAGCATGTGGAAGACCTCAGGGCATTACGACAAATACAAGGAAAACATGTATTTCACCGAGGTTGAGGAGCGGGAATACGCCCTCAAGCCCATGAATTGCCCCACCCATTGCCTGATCTATGGCGCGGGTAAACACAGCTACCGTGACCTACCCATTCGCTACGCGGATTTCGGTCGTTTGCACCGCTATGAGCGCAGCGGCGTGACCCAAGGGCTAACGCGGGTACGCACCTTCTGTCAGGATGACGCGCACATCTACTGCGCTCCCGAGCAGATGAAGCCGGAAATGGCCTCCTTTTTCGCGTTCATCATGGATGTCTATCACACCTTTGGTTTCGAAGAGGTGCGGGTGGTGCTTTCCACTCGGCCAGAGAAGCGTATTGGGAGCGATGAACTCTGGGACCAGGCCGAGAACGCCCTGGCGGAAGGAATGCGTGATGCGGGCATGACCTTCACGATCAGCCCCGGGGATGGTGCATTCTACGGGCCTAAGATCGAGTTCCAGGTGCTGGATGCGCTGAAGCGTCCCTGGCAGTTGGGCACCCTCCAGGTGGACTATTTCTTGCCCGAGCGTTTCGGGTTGCGCTACACCCGGGCCGACAACACGGAGGGCACACCAGTCATGCTGCACCGGGCCATTCTGGGCAGCCTGGAGCGCTTCATGGGCATTCTGATCGAACATTGTGCGGGCGCCTTCCCGGTATGGCTCGCACCGGTTCAGCTCACCGTCCTGCCCATCACGGATCGCGTGCAGGGCTACGCAACAGAAATTCGTGATAAGGCGCACGCCCTGGGATTGCGGGTGGAGGTGGATCTTCGCAACGAAAAGGTCAATGCCAAGATCCGTGATGCTCAGATGCAGAAGGTCCCCTACATGCTCGTGGTTGGGGATCGCGAAGCAACTGAGGGTACCGTCTCTGTGCGGCATCGCCAGCAGGGCGACCTTGGTGGCCAGTCCTTGGATGCGTTCTTCACGCAAATCCTCGAAGAGGTCAAAACAAGAGCACGTTGATCACCCATGCCAATGGATTCTTTCATTGGCATTCCAGCGTTTCGCTGGTAGGATTTCTTTCCTTGTGCTGTTTAGGAGGGTCGTATTCGCACGACAGAAACACGAATCAACGATGGTATCCGCTGCCCCCAAATTCGGGTCATCGGAGAAGATGGCGCGCAGCTCGGCATCATGACGCCTAGCGAAGCCATTCGCATCGCCGAAGTGAAAAGTTTGGATGTGGTGGAAGTCTCTCCCACAGCCAACCCTCCTGTCTGCCGCATCATGGACTATGGCAAGTACAAGTTCATGGAAGCGAAGCGTGAACATGCCGCCCGCGCCAAGCAGAAAAATATCGTGGTCAAGGAAGTGAAGTTTCGGCCTCGCACCGATGATCACGATTTCGATTTCAAGGTCAAACACATCCTCCGCTTCCTGGAGGAAGGCGACAAAGTCAAAGTGGTGGTGATGTTCCGAGGCCGCGAGGTTGTTCATCGTGATATCGGATTCCGCATCATTGAAGAAGTGCTTGGCCGTGTTGCGGACAAGTGTGTTGTTGAAAAACCCGCAGGCATTGATGGCCGCGATATGCACGCCATCATTTCGCCCAAGCCTGTGGAAGTCGTGAAGAAGCCCAAGGCTGCCAAGCCTGAAGCCCCCAAGCCCACCGCCGTCGTGGAAACAAACCAAGCCTAGAGGTCCGTCATGCCCAAGCTCAAGACCCACAAGGGCGCCCAAAAGCGCTTCAAGAAGACCGGCACCGGGAAGTTCAAGCGCGGGTGCTCGCACCAGCGCCACATCCTCACCAGCAAGAGCAGCAAGCGCAAGCGGCAGCTCGATATGGGCGGGATGGTGGACAAGTCCGATCTGGGACGCGTTCGCGCGATGCTTCCCTACGCGTGATCCATTGTCCGGGGCGGCCTAAGGTCTCCCCGAACCCCATGCCCATCACAAGCCAAGCTTGCCTGGGTTTTGGTGATGGCACTCGCGGTCTTCTCTTCTTCAACCCGGTGGCTGTGGCCACCCCCGACGTGGCCTTCAAAGCTCCCTGAGCTGCCACAAGGAAAGGAAACACCATGACTCGTGTTAAACGCGGATTTAAGCGTGTTCAGCGCCGCAAGCGGATGCTGAAGTTTGCCAAGGGCTTTTACGGCGCCAAGTCCCGCCTGTATCGCTCTGCGAAAGAGGCCGTTGCCAAGGCCTTGGCCTATGGTTATCGCGATCGCAAGGCGCGGAAGCGTGATTTCCGTCGCCTCTGGATCGTCCGCATCAGCGCTGCCTGCGAAATGAACAGCACCAGCTACTCCAAGTTCATGGGTGGCCTCAAGAAGGCCAGCGTCACGCTGGATCGCAAGATCCTGGCTGATCTCGCCGTGCGCAATCCCGAAGCGTTTAGCAAGCTCGTGGCCGTGGCCAAGGGCTGACATCGACTTCGATTAAGCTTGAAAGGCCGCGAAAGCGGCCTTTCTTTGTTTACAACTCCGGGGCATTCATGGATCTGACACTGCTTCCTCCTGATATCACCGCAGCCCATAGCGGCTTTGAACTGGCCGTGGCCGCATGTGCGGACCTGGATGCGCTGATGCGCTTGAAGGGCGAATTTACGGGCCGCGATGGCAGCCACGCTGCACGCATGATGGACCTGCTGAAGACTGCGCCCAAGGAACAAAAGCGTGAGCTCGGCGCCGCCATCAATGGCCTGAAAAACGCGTGGGAAGAATCCATCAAAAAACGCCAGAGCGAACTGGAAGCGAGCAAGAAGCGAGGCACCTCCCTGGCTTCAAGCTGGGATCCCGATCTGCCTCCACCCATGCCCGCCCATGGTGCGCGGCACCCCTTGAATCGCCTCATGGATCGCTTGGTGGACGTCTTCCGTCCCCTGGGCTACCACGTGGAAGAAGGGCCCGAAACCGAAACGGAAGCGCACAATTTTGATGGCCTGAACATCCCCGAGGATCACCCGGCCCGAGGCAGTGCGGATACCTTCTACTTTGCGGCGCACGAAGGCAAGCTCTTGCGCACCCACACCAGCCCCGTGCAGGTACGCGTGTTGAAGCGGCTCGCGCCGGACATCGAGAAGCTGGGTGGCATTCGATTCCTCGCGCCGGGACGGGTATACCGGAAGGATGAAATTGACCCCACCCACAGCCCCATGTTCCATCAGGTTGAAGGCATGCTGGTGGGCCACAACATCGGCATGCATCATCTGAAGGGCACCCTGGCCTACGCCATGAAAGCGCTCTTTGGCCCCGCTGCAGACGTGCGGTTCCGGCCCTCGTATTTCCCCTTTGTGGAGCCCGGTTGCGAAGTGGATGTGCGCTGCCCACTCTGCGGTGGCTCGGGCTGTCGCGTGTGCAAGGGCAGCGGCTGGGTGGAAATCCTCGGCGCCGGCCTGGTTCATCCCAACGTGCTTCGCTTCGCCGGCATTGATCCCACAATCTGGAGCGGCTTTGCCTTCGGCATGGGCGTGGAGCGCACCGCCATGATGGTCAGTCAGACCCCCGACCTGCGGCTCTTTTTCGAAAACGACCAGCGCTTTCTCAAGGCCATGGGAGGGCTTGATTGATGCTCCTCGAACGACGCGCACTTCAAACGGAACTCCCTGCCCTTGCGGGCCTTGGCAATGTGGATCTCTGTGAGCTTTTGGCTTCCCTCGGCTTCCCTGTGGATGGCGTCGAAACCAAGCAGGGCGAAACCATTCTGGAAGTGGATATCACCGCCAACCGCGGCGATACCCTTTCACAGCGGGGCATGGCGCGGGATTTGGCCGCCAAATTGAAGGCTCCGCTTGCTTCTCTGCCACACACCCAGCTCACCGAAGGCCCGGCGCTTTTTCCCGTGCGCCTTGAAGCAGATGCCTGCCCGATCTACGCCACGGCGATTCTTGATTTAGGTGCAAATGCGGGCACGCCAACAGAGGTTGTGTCCTTCCTGGCATCCATGGGTTCCAACGCCAAGCAGCTTCCGGCCGTGGATGCTTCCAACGAATTGCTCCACCGCTATGGGCATCCGACTCATGCCTTCGACGCCGATACGCTGAAAGGCACGCTCCTGGTGCGTTGGGGCAGGGAAGGTGAAACGCTGCGAACCTTGGATGGGGTGGACCGCAAGCTGACGTCCAACGATTTGGTGATCGCGGATGAGGCGGGTGCCATCGCCCTGGCGGGTGTCATGGGCGGGGATGCCACCAAGGTGACCTCAGACACGAAACGGGTGCTGCTGGAAAGTGCCTGGTTCGACCCCCGCGTCGTGCGGCGCATGGCGCATCGCCACGGCTTGCACAGCGATGCCTCCTATCGCTTTGGCAGGGGCGCCGATCCAGCCATGGCCAAGATCGCCCGGGATCTTCTGGCGGCCAGGCTGCAAGCCTGGGCAGGTGCCACCCTGAAAGGAGCCTGGACCGCTGGTCAGATCCCAGAAGCTCGTCCCGCCGTCACCCTTCGACTGGGTACCCTCGGCCGCATTGCAGGAGCGCCCATCGACCTAGCGGAGGCCGCGGCTCATTTGGTTCAGCTCGGCTGTTCTGTGAAGATTCAGGGCGAAGAACTCTGCGCCGTTCCACCCACCTGGCGACACGATTTGGCGTTGGAAGAAGATCTTGCGGAAGAGGTGTTGCGCCTGCGTGGGTTCGACTGCATCGATTCCGTGTTGCCACCACTGGAAGGCGCACCACTACCTTTGGCGCCGAACTACCTACAGGCCCGCAACCTTGCCTATCGGCTGGCCCATGTGGGTTTCCATCAGACCGTCACCCTGGGTTTCATCAGTCCAGATGCGGATGCCGCGTTCGCAGGGTCCGATAATCCAGCGGAAGGCCGTACCCTGGGCAACCCATTGGGGCAGGAGTATTCGGTCATGCGGGCCTCCCTGCTGACTTCCCTCCGGGCCACCGCCGAGCTAAACCTTCGTCAGGGCGCCAAGGAAGTGAAGCTGTTCGAAATTGGGCCCATCTACCGAAGCACCGGCAACGGCCCCTCCGAAGTCATGGTGCTGGCGCTGGTGTGGACCGGGACCCTCGGTGGCGAGGATTACCTTACGCGGGCCCGGGCCGTGCAGGCCGCGGATCTTCTGGGTGTGGCCCGGGATCTTGGCGCCCAGGGCACACCCCAGGTGCGGGAACTCGGAGAGGGCATGCTCGCCCTGGAAATACCGCTGGCAGACCTGCCAGCGCACGAGGAACGCATCATTCCAAAGTTCACACCCTTCAGCCGGTTCCCGGCCCTGGAGCGGGATCTTTCCCTGCTCGTGGACCTGGCCCAACCCTACGCAGTCCTCGCGTCGGCCATGACGGAGGCCGTTGGCAAGGCCGCAGGGGAGTGCTTCAAGGGTTTAGGCTGTGTGGATGTCTTCCGCCACAAGAGCCTGCCTGCGGGCCGCCAGGCATGGCTTCTGCGCCTCCGCTTCCAGGCGGGAGACCGAACCCTGACCTCCGACGAAGTGGATGGTTGGGTGACTGCAGCCCTGGAAGCTGCCCGCACCCTGGGCGCGGAGCTTCGGGGGTAAACTGGATGGCGAGTGACAGGCAGCCCCTTGTGCCAATGCAGGTCGGATCTTTTGATTTAATGAAGGTTGGAGCTTCCCTATGGATATCCTCAAACAACTTGAAGCCAAGCTCCAGGCCCTGGTTCAACAACGGAATGCCCTGAAAGAGGAGGTCGCCCGGCTCACCGCGGAGCGGGAGCCCCAGGAGCAGGAACTCCATGGCCTCCGTCGCCGGCTGGAGGACCTCCAGGGCGAAAAGGCCATGCTGGTGAAAGAGCGGGACGAAGTTCGCCAGCAGATTGAGGCCATCATTCAGACCCTTGAGGATCTGGCGTGACCCAACTGCTGAACCAAGCGACCCCCATGGGTCCAGGAGAGCTTCGGGTGGAAGTCTTGGGCCACCCTTTAAGGGTTCATTCCCAGGAGGGACAGGAGGCCTTGGCCCGGGCTGTGGAGGTTTTGGAGCAGACCTTCCGGGACATGGAGCAGGCCTATCGGTTAAGATGGGGGAATCCGCCATCGGCTCTGGATACTTCAACCTGGATGCTGATGGGGGCCCTGAACTTGGCCCACCGATTGGTGGTAATGGAACAGGATGCCAGCCAGCAAACCCAAGACCTGGAACAGAAACTGACGAAACTGCTCGATGATGTTCCGGACGACCCCCTCGCTCCCGGCCCCCTTTTCGAAGGGGAAGACTAGATTCGGTGGCGGGACCAATTTTGATCCCTGCGAAGCCCGTGAGACGGCCAAGCGCTTGTTCCGTAATTTAGCCAGGGAGGTCTTCCCTCGGCCTTGTGCGCGCCGCGCGACGGAGCGCCTTAAACCGAGTATCTGACCGCCCCCCTAGTCATAGGGAACTGGCAAGCCTCCACGACCAAGCGGGGATCATCATTCTTGGCATCATGCTGACGGCTCCTATTGATCGAGGAGTTGCCCATGAACAACGCAATTGATTGGATTCTGCTGATTATCGCCGTGGCGGCCTGTGCGGGGTTCCTGCTGCAGGTCAAGAAGGCGCAGCAGGCGGTGGTGGATGTTTCCAAGGCCACCGCCAAGGCCGAAGAAGACCTCAAGGCCCAGCGGGAAAAGACCCTGGCCGAGGCCGAACGGGAGGCCGCGAGAACCCTGGAGCGGGGCCAGAAAGAGGCCGACGCCCTGCGCAAGGAATCAGAACTGAAGGCCAAGGAACAGTCCATCCAGGCTCGCCAGGAGGCGGAAAACCTTGTCAACGAGCGCATGGCCAACCTGGATAAGCAAGGCCTGCGTCTTCAGCAGAAAGAAGAGAGCCTGGATAAAAAACTCGCCCAGGTTGAACAGAAAACCAAAGAACTAGAACTAAAAACGGACAAGACCCGCGAAGACCAGGAAAAGCTGGATGCCCTTCGTGCCGAAGCCAAGAAGCTGGTGGAGGAACAGGGCCGAAAGCTGGAAGAGCTGGCTGGTCTGACCCGTGAGGAAGCCAAGGCCGAGATCATCGGCCAGCTGGAATACACCGCCAAGATGGACGCCGCCAAAATGGTGCGTCGCATCGAGGATGAAGCCGTGGAAGAAGCCCAGAAGAAGGCCCGGTGGACCATCGGCGCCGCCATTCAACGGGTGGCTTCCGATGTGGTGGCCGACGTAACGGTCACCAGCGTGCAATTGCCTTCCGACGACCTGAAGGGCCGCATCATTGGCCGTGAAGGCCGCAACATTCGCGCCCTCGAAAAGGCCACCGGTTGCGATCTCATCGTGGACGACACGCCCGAAACCATCGTGGTATCGAGCTTCGATCCCATCCGCCGGGAAGTCGCTCGACAAGCGATTCTGAAACTTCTCGCCGATGGGCGCATCCATCCCGCCCGCATCGAGGAAGTGGTCGAAAAAACCAAGGTGGACATGGACCAGCACCTCAAGGAGTTGGGTGAGAGCGTGTCCATCGCCATGGGTTTCCCGGATGTGCATCCCAAGCTGCACAAACTCATCGGTCGCTTGAACTACCGCACCAGCTATGGCCAGAACGTGCTGGATCACACCAAGGAAGTGGCCCACATCGCCGAGTACATGGCCGCCGAAATGGGCGCCAACGCCAAGCTGGCGAGGCGCGCCGGGCTCTTCCACGACATCGGCAAGGCCATTGATCGGGAAGTGGAAGGCACCCACATTGAGATCGGGATGGAACTGCTCAAACGGTTTGGAGAGAAGGATGATGTCATCCACGCCATGAGCTGCCATCACGGTGATCATGAACCCAAGACCGTAGAAGCCATGCTCATCACCGCCGCCGATGCGCTCTCCGCAGCGCGCCCCGGTGCCCGCCGCGAAATGCTGGAAACCTACGTCAAGCGCCTGGAGCAGCTCGAAGCCATCGCCAATAGCTACAAGGGCGTGCAGAAGAGCTATGCCATGCAGGCGGGCCGCGAGATTCGCATCCTCGTTGATGCGGGCCAGGTGAACGATGATCAGGCCTACTGGATTGCCAAGGATGTCACCAAGCGCATTGAAGGCGAAATGCAGTATCCCGGCCAGATCAAGGTCACCGTCATGCGCGAAACCCGCGCCGTGGAGTACGCGAGGTAGGTTCCATGTCAACCGCCCGAGCCTGGTTTCCGATCCTGCTGTTGGTGGTCTCAAACATCTTCATGACTTTCGCTTGGTACGGGCACCTGAAGCATTTTCGGGAGAGCCCGCTCTGGATCGCCATCCTGGTGAGTTGGGGCATCGCGTTTTTCGAATACACCCTCATGGTGCCCGCCAATCGCATGGGTTTTGGGCGCTACACCCTGCCTCAGCTCAAAGTGATTCAAGAGGTCGTCACCCTCACTGTTTTTGCGATCTTTGCGGCTTGGTATATGAAAGACAAGCTCACCCTGAACCACCTGTGGGCGGGATGCTGTCTCGTGGGCGCGGTGTTTTTCACGTTCAGAAAATAGGTAGAACCTTTCCGGCAACCGGAATTTCCCATTCCTGGGATAACCTTTCCCTTTCGTGGGCCGTTTCCCCTTAGGGTGTTGCATGGTGTCGTTGTTTTTGGATTCGGAAGGTCGGGTGCGCGGGGGCTGGAAAGCCTTGCTCTTCCTGGTGGCCGTTTGGATCGTCAGCAACGTACTGGTGATTCCCGTGGTGGTGGCAGGGTTGGCCCTGAAGATGGATCTGCGCCCCCTGGTGGATTACAAATTTGGCCCGCTCATGGGCGTTCTGGCAGGCTTGGCTGTGACGGCCGCCTTTCTGGCCATTGAACGGAAACCCTTCCGTACCGTGGGTTTTCACCTGAATGCACGATGGGCCAAGGAGTTGGCCCTGGGCATCCTGGGCGGCCTGCTGGTGATGGTCTTCACGGCCCTTGGCCTGCTGGCGCTGGGCGGTTTTCATTGGACGCGCAACCCCAACGGCAATTTCATGGGCATTCTGCTGGGCCTGGTGATTTTCTTGGTTGTGGCCATTAACGAAGAAACCATCTATCGCGGCTACCCCTTTCAACGTCTGGTCGAACATTTGGGCCCCTGGCCCACCCAGGTTCTCCTGGCGGCCCTTTTTGCCTTCGATCACTGGGGCAACCCTGGCATCCACACCGCCGCCCCCGCGCTCAAGGCCTGGACTACCCTCAACATCGCCCTGGCGGCGGTGCTATTGGGCCTTTGTTATCTCAAAACCAAAAGCCTGGCCTTGCCCATCGGCGTGCATCTCGGATGGAATTGGGCCCAGGGCAACCTCCTGGGTTTCCAAGTCAGCGGCACCACCCAAGCCCAAGGCTTTTGGACCCCGATCCTCCACGACCGCCCCGAATGGCTGACGGGCGGTATTGTCGGCCTGGAGGGCAGCGCGGTGTGTGCGGGGATCGCGGTGATCGGGATTTTGGGCCTGATCCTTTGGAAACCGAAAAGGGGCCAGGAATCGCTACCGCATCGCGCTGAAAGCTGAAGGATCCTGCCAGAGTCCGTCCCACGTGATATCAGCACGAATGCCCGTTTGGCGGTCGGCGCGGAAGGATCCGTGGATCCAATCATTACCCAACGGTAAAACGAAATAGCGCGGGGCCACCGCAGGAGCCTGGAATTTCAGCACCAGAAGATCCGATGTTTTCCGTGGGATGTAATTCTTGACCCACCGCCGATAGCCCACATTGATGGCGACAGGCGGAAATACGATTTCGCCGTTGTTGGCCGGCAATTCGGACCAGGCGCCTTCCCCGTCCCATGCCGCGCCAGCCCATTTACTACGCGGGCCTACCCAGGCTTTCACGCGACACCCCGCCGGCAGCCCTTGGGGGCGGCAGCTTACCGCCAGTTTGGCCGTGCCTGAACTTTTAGGGATCTCCCACATGACCAAGGCGGCAATGCTAAGCCCAAGTAATACACACCAAAGCACGTAGCGTTCGACCTGAAATCGGTGTCCAAAAAGGGGGGTGTCGGTCATGCAAGGAATCCTTGGCTTGGGGTATAACAGTCCAGTGTTCCGCTTTATAACTGCATTACATAACCCGGTAGTTTCTGAATGGCGGCCCGTAGGGGGCCCTCCGCTTCAGCATCGGGCAAGGTGACCCAAAACGTATAGGAAAGATAACGGCCTTTTCGATTGGTGGTGTGGTCCAAATCGGGTTCGGGCTGGGGGCCAAGGTATTGGAGAATCAAGGCCGCAACATCCTTTGGCACTAATTCCCCCTCGCGCCCAAGGATTTTCAGTGGCACGCGGGTTGGGTAATCCACGATCGGGCGGGAGCAAGCATCCATGCCTTCAGTTTAATCACCCCCATGGCTGGCACTGAGCACGAAACGTGCGTAGATTGAACCTGTGCCTCCTGGAGTTCCTATGCGACCTCATGCTTCCCGCGGTTTCACACTCATCGAACTGCTTTTGGTTCTAGCCATCATTGGGATCATCAGCGGAATTGCCATTCCTGCCTTATCGGGTCAGCGCCAGCGAGCACGCATGATAGGCGATGCCGAAACCAATGCCCGGGTGCTGGCCATGGGGCTTGAGGCTGTGAAGGCGGAAAATGGAATTTACGGCCCTGCAGGTGCCACGGCCACCTGGACACCTGGGGCTGATCCCACCTGGACTGGTTACACGGCGAATCCAGTGCCAGGGTTTTCCATCAAGGGAAGCAGTCAAATGAGCTTTGTGGTGGCGGTGCAACCACTTACTTACACCATAACTGTTCATGACGGACCTGTAGGCGGAACCTCTCTAATGACCCTTGATCAGGTTGGCACCAAGACCGTCCTGGTCCATTAGAGCCAGCTAGGTCTGCAGATCTTCTGTCCCACGGTTAGGGGCATCCCTCCTAACATGGGATTTATGACCAGGTACTTTGCCTTTCTCTTTGGTTTTGCCATGCTTGTGGCCTATGCCCCAGGCTGGAGCCAGCCGGCCATGGAGCCCAAAAGTGCCCTTCTTCTCCTAGCGGGAGGGTTCTCCTGGGGATGGCTCAGTTTCAAGGGGCGCCCCCTTGGCAAGGTGCCCTGGACGGTGGTGCTTCCATTGGGTTGGCTCCTGCTTACAGCCTTCTGGAGTCCGGCCCCGTTTCTCGGCTTGCAACGGGTGCTTTGGTTCCTGGCTGCCTGTGGAATTGCCTCTTATCTATGCGAAACAGAGGACTTTAACTCTTTCATGAAGGGGGTGCTGGCGGGCACTTCTCTGCATGCCCTACTGATTTTCCTGCAGTGGGTCCCTTCGATTCGGGCAGCCTTGCCGCCCTCCATCGGGCTAGATCTGCAACAGGGCATTGGCCGAGGGTTTTTTCACAATACCAACATGGCGGCCCAGCCCCTGCTGCTGGTGGCGGCTTGGTTGGTGTTATCACCCCCACAACAGCGGGCCTGGGGGAGAATTCACCTCATTTGGGTGTTGCCGGCCCTTCACCTAACGGATAGCCGACTGGCCATCGGCGTTTGCACGGCAATGCTCGCTTTTTCCGCATTGAAATCTCTTAAGGGCGTGCAGTTCAAGGGCTCAACTTGCTGGGAAGGGTATCTCCTGGCGGGTTTGGCGCTGCTCTGGAGCCTGCTTGTGCACCGCTGGGGCTGGTTATTCCCTTTGGTGGGAATGGCTGCCGGTTATTTGAAGCCTACCGGGGGTGACTCCCGAGAATCTCTCAACCCCGGACCTGGGCTCAGGGCTGTGATCCTGGGTGTGGGCTTATCTGTGGTTTTTGCATTACCTAGCCTACCCACCCATTCAATCAAAGGCCCCGTTACTAGCCAATTAAATGTCGTATCATCCTCGCAAAGATCCAGTTATTACCATGCAGGTCTGCTCGCCTTTCTGGACAATCCCTTCCTGGGCCAAGGGCTTGGCTCGGCCCGTCCCCTCTACCCCAAATTTGTGGATCGTGCCCGACCCTCAAACGACATTGCCTATGGGGATTTCACCCGACCTAATAATCTCCATTCGGAACCGCTAGAAATCCTTGTGGAAGGCGGCCTAGCCCTGGTGCTTTTTCTTGCCCTAGGCCTATGGCTAGATTCCAAAGCAGAAGAGAAAACCATCCGGCCATGGGCCCTGCTGCCCTTGCTTGGGCTTTGCCTGCTGGATTTCCCCTTACATAACCCATTTGGGATGCTGTGGTTTGCGGTTGCGATCATGCCTTCAACCAATCGACAGGCCCGCCCATCGTATGCCGTGCGACTGGTCTCCGGAGCCGCGTCCGCCTTGCTGGTTATTTTCGGGCTTTCACGGGCCTGGACGGCGACCCAACGACCGGTCATTTTGGAGACCTTTGGTAGGCAGGGTTCTCCCGTGGAAACCCATCATTTAGCAACAAGGGCATGGAAGCGCTACCCCTTCGATGCGGAGCTCTTCGATCTCTACAGCAAAGCGGCCATTACTCGTATCGCCCTGGCACCCAATGCCGATTCAGCCCCTGAATTGGATTACTTGCTTAACCTGGATCCCAACGATCACCACTTGCTGCTCGCGCGGGCCCAGTTGGCCCGCAAATTGGGCGATCAGGTCAAAGCCAAGGAATGCCTGTCACGGTACGAAGAAGTTGCGCCAATGGATCCCGAAAGGTTCCTGAGGTTCGCGAAAGACGCCCTGGATTCAGGCCGCCCCGCTGCTGCATTAGTACTCTTGGATGCGGCCGAGAAACAACCTGGCTTTGGACCAAGTCATCGCATTACAACCAACATGCTTAGGGCAAAGGCAATTCCGTCTCGGTAGGCAATTGGCAATCGGGAAAGATCAATCGCAGGGCACCGTTTTGACGAGCGTCTGCATGGTGCCGTTGGTGTCTTTGTAAATACCAGTAACCGTAATGTATGGGTTGGAAGGCACCGCGGCGCTGGCGGTATCCACATAAACCTTTCCCGCGTCGTTGGCCGTGGCAGAGGCCGCGGATCCCGTAAAGTAAACCGGGCCACTGCCATAGGTATTGATAGCATTCAAAAAACTCTGCTTGCCGTATTGCCCGATCACCCATTTGACGGTTTCGTCTGCCCGGGCTTTGTACCCTGCGGCAGTGGCAGGCCATTGGGTGGTGGCCATGTTCACGGGGCGCTCAGAGACTGGATCGCATACCAACACCAAGGTGCTGGCCAGATCGCCGCAAACTGCAACGGTGTTGTCCTTGGTGGCGGTCGCCTTGGCCCGCTCTCGTTGGCCAAGCAGGGCTGGAATGGCAATGGCCGAAATAATGCCAATGATGGCTAGCACGATCAAGAGCTCAATCAGGGTAAAGCCCTTGCTTCGGTTCATGGGAAACCTCTTGGTGATGCAGAGTGATATCAAGAATGATTCCAGTTTTGAAACAAAAAAAACAGGAGCTTGCGCTCCTGTTTTTTTGAATCCAGTAAAGCCTTAGTCGCAGGGAACTGTCTTCGCAAGGCTCTGGGCTACACCGTTGTTGTCCTTGTAAACGCCCGTAACCGTGATAATGGGGTTTGAGGCCAACGTTTGCCGTGGCGGTATCAATGTAAACGATTACCTGCGTTGGCCGCTGCGACTGTGGCAACGCCAGCGGTATAAACGGCCCCGCCGTTATAAGGGTTCTTGGCATTGGTAAAATTGGACTTGCCATTGGCGCCGATGGTGAACTTGACGGCTTCGTCGGCCTTCGACTTATAATCGGCGGCGGAAGTAGTCCAGAGGGTGGCGGCCATGGCGGCGGGGCGTTCGCTGGGCGGGTCACCGACCACGGCCAGGGTGCTGGTGAGGTCAGCGCACACGGAGACAGTGTTGTCCTTGGTGGCGGTGGCCTTGGCGCGCTCACGCTGGCCGAGCAGGGCCGGGATCGCGATGGCGCTGATGATGCCGATGATGGCAAGCACGAGCAAAAGCTCGATGAGGGTGAAGCCCTTCTGGTTCTTCATGGCAACTCCTTGAGAGAGGTTGAGGTGGCCTACGACACTACACCTAGATCAAGGGGCGTGCCAAGTAGGATGGGTTCAAAAATCGGTGGAACGGCTCAAGATTGCACCTTTCCAGGGGGGCTGTCCAGTTTTTTTGGGCCAAGGATTGTCCCCATTGCGTCAGGAGTGTGACGCAGGAGGGCAGGCGTTGCGGACGGCCCATTTGGAAAAGATGACTATTTGGACCAGCACCAGGATCAGGGAACACCCAGCAACCCATCCGCTTCCCGGGAAATGCAACGGGCGGGTGGCCAAGGCGATCATTTGTATCCAGAGGATGGGTACCGCCCATCTGGAATAAGGCCCAAGCAAGCGATTCCAATGGTGATGCAGGTGGTTGCGATCTCCCATGCCGAGGGGACGGTGGGTGACAAATCGGATGATGATTACCTGGAGGGTGTCAAGGATCGGATAGGCAAAGATCCAGAGAGCATGGGAGGGATGAATAAAGGCCTTGGTTTTAAGAGCCACCAAGGCCAGTAGACCACCCAATAGGTAAGCGCCACAATCGCCAAGAAAGTGAAAAGCCTTGGGCCAGTTTAGGAAAAAAATCGCCCCCAGTGCTCCCAGCAGAAATACGCCTTGCCCGGATTTGAAATCCAACTGCAGAGCCAGCAGGGCGATGACCGATGTACCAATGGCAAGGCCGTCCATGCCATCGATCAAATTGAAGGTTTGGGGAACGGCCCAGAACCAGAGGGTGAGAAGGGTGATGATGAGGAACGGCGGTGAGGTGGGAATGGGGATCCCCATCAGCACCGCTAGGGGTCGATCCACCGCAAAGGTATGGGCAACGGGGCTGGCTAGCGTCAAGGCCAACCCCAACCCCACCATGGCTTTGACTCTGGAACTAAGGCCGAACCGATCATCAAGCGCGCCCAAGAGGGCCAGGCCGTGGAGGCAGAGCCACTCCTGAGGGGTGATCGGAAGGTTAAGTAGCCCAGCAAGTTGTCCAAGACAAAGCGTGGCCCACAGGGCCAAACCCCCGCTGCGCGGAATGGGATGACTGTGCTGCTTGCGGGAATCGGGGTGGTCCATCCAACCCAAGGGGGCGAGCCACCGCATCGCCGTGCCCGAAAAGGCCAGGGCCAGCAGCAAGCCGAGGGTCCCAGTCCAAAGGGGGTGCACTTGGGTCATGACTGGCACCGAATGTCGGCAACCCGCTGCAAAGCATCCACCAAGTCCTGGGCAATTTGGGAGAAATCGTGGTGTTGCTGAACGTAGGTGCGACCCCGTAATCCCATAGCCTGCCGAGCCTCGGGCGATAGGGATAAAAGGCGGCGTAATGTGGCAGCAAGGGCTTTCGGCTCACCCGCAGGAACACAGATCCCGCTATCGGCAAGCACGATGGGATTGATCTCACTCTGAGGGCCGGCAAAGAGAATCGGTCGACCGGCCGCCATGTAATCGAAAAACTTGTTGAGCGCCAACCCTTTGCGATAAAGGGGCAGATCCCTCACCGCAGCCCAGAGGATATGAGCCTTCGCCAATTCCGCACCGAGTGCTGCTTTAGAAACCGGCGGATCGAAAGCAACACCGCTTAAGTGGTGCGCTGCAGCCCAGGTACGAAGTTGTTCTCGCTCGGGACCATCCCCAAGAAAGCGGAACAGCACCTGGCCTTGCTGGACCTCTTCCTGAAGCAGCGCCGCAGTACCCAAGAGAGTTCCCAGGTCATTCCCGAGGTTCATGGCTCCGGCATAAAGCACAGTGAGAGGCCCCTGGCGCGGAGGTGCCTGGGGTGTCTGGAAAAGTGAAAAGTCGACGCCATTTGGGATCCACTGGACTGGCGTGCCGTGACCCCCATGCTGGTGCACATGGTCGGCGATATCTTTCAAGGGCGTAAGAATGCATTGAGCTTGGCGATAGAGGTACCGCTCCATCCAGGCCAGCACCAGGCAAACGGGATGATAGGGCTTGTAGCGGCCAAGCTCGATCAAGGTCTGTGGCCAGAGATCCCGAATTTCGGCAACAAAGGGCACCTTCAGGGTGCTGGCGAGGCGGGCTGCGCCAAAGGCTGCAAAGGGATAGGGGCTAGAACCCACCACCAGATCCAACGGCCCAAGCAGCGGGTTATTGGCAAGCCGACTGGTCTTCCAAGCAAAGGCGAGCAGGTTCTTCATCCGCGCGCGGTCGTTATTTTGATAGGGCGGGGTTTTCATCCATATGAAACGAACACCCTCGCTCCATTCTTCCCTCAAATCATTTGAGTCAGCCTCGGAAGCATCACTTCTCGAAAAACGATCAAAGCTAGAGGCAAGGATGGTGACGGTATGGCCCCGGCGAACCAATTCCCGCATCAAACTAAAACTGCGGGTGGGCCCGGCTTTCGAAGGCGGAATGGCCTCCTGGTGCACCCAGAGAATCCGCAACCCACTCAAGCCGCAATCCCCATGTCAGTGCCCGAACAGCTGCAACATGAGCGCCACTGATTTCGGTGCAGCCGTACCATCGCCGTACACAGGTTTACGATCTCCGTTCGGTGCGCCAAGGGATTCCCAGAGCTTCGAAGGTTCACCGCAAAGGCGGTTCCAGCCCCCTTCCAGGGTCTCGGTCCATTCCGTTTCCTGGCGCAGGGTGATGCACGGTACACCTAAAATGTAGGCTTCTTTTTGCACACCTCCACTATCCGTGAGAATGGCTGCGGCACCACGCTGCGTGCCGAGCATGGCCAGATAGCCCAATGGCGGCAGAATTTTTAAAGAGCCACCCAACTGTTCCTGCAGGCCAAAGCGCTCGATCACAGCCTTGGTGCGGGGATGTAGGGGAAACACAACAGGTCGATCCGCTTGAGAGAAGGCGTTCAGCCAACTTTTCAAGAGTTCGGGATCATCGGTGTTCTGGGCTCGATGCAAGGAGGCGAGGTAATAACCACCTGTTGGAAGCTCGGGGCAAGCGCGCCGTGCGTTGGGGGATTGGAGGTGATGATTCAGAGCATCCAACATCACGTCACCGACCCAGGCGTAGGGTTGCTGGTGGGTACCGCTCGGATTGCCATGGGTTAGCTCCTGGAAACCCTCGTTTCTAAGGTTTTCACAGGCCTGATGGGTGGGAGCCAGAAGAAGTTCGCTGAGGTGATCCACGGTGATTCGGTTGAGCTCTTCCGGCATCCGGCGGTTCCAGCTTCTGAGTCCGGCTTCAATATGCACCACGGGCACGTGGAGCTTGGAGGCAGCTAGGGCGCCTGCCAAGGTGCTGTTGGTGTCGCCATAGACAAGTACAGCGTCCGGCTGGATTTCCATGACCACCCGCTCAATGCCCACAAGCATGGAAGCCGTTTGCGAGCCATGGCTACCCGAGCCAACACCCAGATGGAATTTGGGTTCGGGCAGGTCCAATTCTTTAAAAAACAGGGAACTCATTTCCAGATCGTAGTGCTGCCCGGTATGCACCAGAATTTCTTCAACGCCCTGGCTGGCCATGGCTCGGCTAACGGGGCCAGCCTTGATGAATTGGGGTCGAGCCCCGACGATGGTGAGAATTTTCACGTCAACGTCTCGCGGCAGATTTGCCGAAGGGTTGAAGCAATGAACACCTGACTTTCGAGGGGCAGTTCCGGATAGATCGGCAAGCTCAAGACTTCGGTGGCAAGTTGCTCTGCTACGGGGCAGGAAGTATGCCGATGACTTTCTTCGTAAAGCTTCAGCCGATGCACCGGCACCGGATAATAGATCATGGACGCAATGCCGGCTTCTGCCAGACCTGCCTGTACCAAGTCCCTCCGTCCCCCCCGAAGCCGGATGGTGTACTGATGGAAGACATGCCCTTCGGAAATATCTGGTGTGATCAGTTGAGGAATGCCCGTGAGTAATTGGTTGTAGCGTTCCGCGCAGACCCGACGGGCCTGATTCCAACCATCAAGATGAGGGAGTTTGACCCGAAGCATGGCGGCTTGGAGTTCGTCCAGGCGAGAGTTGTAGCCGGCTTCTTCATTGAAATACTTCCGCCGACTCCCATGGGCGCGGAGCATGCGTGCCCGGGATGCCAGGGCATCGTCATGGGTGACGATCATGCCGCCATCTCCGAAGGCACTTAGATTCTTGGTGGGGAAAAAACTAAAACATCCAAATTCGCCAAGAGACCCGGTTTTTTTGTCACCCCATGGCGCCCCGAAACACTGTGCACAATCCTCAATAACCTTGATCCCGTAATGCTCAGCCAGGGATGAAATAGGATCCATATTCACGGGGCGCCCGAAAAGATGAACGGGAATTATGGCTCGGGTTCGTGTGGTGATGGCAGGTTCCATCAGGCTTGGATTCAGGTTGAAGGTGCCCTCATCGATGTCCACAAAGACAGGCGTTGCGCCCACGTGACTGATGGCTTCTGCCGTCGCAAAGAACGTAAACGGTGTCGTGATGACTTCGTCACCGGGGCCAATATTCAAGGCTCGCAGCGCGATGAAAAGAGCATCTGTGCCCGAGTTGAGCCCGATGGCGTGCGGTGCTCCGAGATAGGTCGCACATTCCGATTCAAAGGCATGTTCTTCTGGGCCAAGAATGAATTGGCCAGATTGCAGAACTCTCTGGAAGGCAGACTGGAACTCCGCCCAGTGGGTTTGAATCTGCGGCTGAAGGTCAAGAACTGGGTACTTGGGTGGTTGGGTCATTCGTCGACCTTGGTGACGATGCCATCGTGGGAGATATGGTAGGGCTGGCCATATGTTGTGAGGGCCCTTCCTGCGGCATCGAAACTCAGCGTTTCACCTCGCTCGCACATGTAGCCAATGATTTTCGCGGGGACGCCAGCCACCATGGCAAAGGGGGGCACATCCTTGGTTACAACAGCACCTGCCGCCACGAAGCAGCACTCGTGCAGGGTGATGCCACACACGATGGTGGCATTGGCGCCAATGGAGGCACCTCGTTTGACCCGGGTTTCCGTGTAATCCGCACTGGTATTGCGAGGGTATAAGCAGCGGGGCGTTTTCACATTGGTAAACACCATGCTCGGGCCACAGAACACGTAATCTTCGAGCACGACGCCTTCATACAGGGAAACATTGTTCTGGATCTTGCAATGATCTCCAATACGCACATGATTCATCACCATGGTGTTTTGGCCAAATACACAGTGTTTACCGATGACGGCCTTGCCGTACACATGGGAGAAATGCCAGATCTTGGTACCCTCTCCAATGAGTGCACCTTCGTCAACAATGGCGGTGGGGTGGATGTAGGGTGGTGCTTCCATTCTGTTCTCCAAGGCTAGAGCAGAATTACGTTGGCAGTGCGCCCGGGGATATTTCGTGTGGCATTTCGGGTATCCAGGATTATCCGGGAGGCTCGGACCACAAGGCCGTAATCCACATCATGGTGATCTGTGAGGATCAATACCAAATCCGCCTCCCGCAAGCAGGATTCGTTTAGTGGCTGACTGAAGAGATCATGGCCCTTTTCCGTGAAGTGGCCAACATGGGGGTCGTGATAGGTGACCACCGCACCACGTTCCATCAGCAGGTGCAAAACTTCAGCGCTGGGACTTTCCCGCGGGTCATCAATATCCGCTTTGTAGGCGACACCCAGTAGCAGCACCTTTGCACCACGCAGCCCCAACCCGCGATCGCTGAGAATGCGCATGGCCTTTTGCAGCACAAACTCTGGCATCTTGCGGTTGATCTCACCCGCGAGGGCAATGAAGCGTGTGTTGAAGTTGTATTCGCGTGCTTTCCATTCCAGGTAATGCGGATCCAGGGGAATGCAATGCCCACCAACCCCTGGCCCCGGGTAGAAGGGCATGATGCCGAAGGGTTTTGTGAAGGCGGCATCCAGCACTTCCCACACGTTCAGGTCCATGCGGTCACACAACAGCGTTAATTCGTTGACCAGGGCGATGTTCACGGCCCGGAAGGTGTTCTCGAATACCTTGGTGAGTTCGGCTGCCCGGGCACTGGAAACCGCCACCACGTGTTGAATGGTTTGCCTGTAAAAGGCGATTGCCACTTCCTGGCTTTCAGGATCGCTGGCACCAACCACCTTATTGGTGTTCTTGGTTGTATAGCGCTGATTGCCGGGGTCTACGCGCTCTGGGCTGTGGGCCAAAAAGAAATCGATACCCACGGTAAGTCCACTGGCTTCGAGGATTGGCTTCATGACCTCGTCAGTGGTGCCCGGATAGGTGGTGCTTTCCAAGCTGATCAATTGGCCCGGCTTGAGACGTTTGGCGATCTCTCGTGTGCTGTTTTCCACGTATTGGAGGTCAGGCATCAGGTTTCGATTCAAGGGTGTCGGAACGCACACAACCACCACGTCGACTTCCGTCAAGCGGTCCAGATCAGTGGTGGCCTGAATTTTTCCTGAATTGACGAGGGTTTTTAGGTCTTCGTCATCCACATCGCCGATGTAGTTTCGGCCATCATTCACATCCGAAACACGCATGGAATTGCGATCAAAGCCGATCACCCTGAATCCGGCTTTACCCTTTTCGACCGCGAAGGGAAGCCCCACATAGCCAAGGCCTATGACACCTACAACTGCATTCCGAGCGTCGAGGGCTGCTAGAAGGTTCTCTTTGGCATTCACACTAGCTCCTGGGCTGAGGCGCGTGGGGTGATTTTCATTATCCTCGCCCGAGGGGCACGCCTTCAGGCACGTATTGCAGGCGAACCTCCCGCCCGGTAAAGGCGGATTCATAGATGGCATTGATGATTTCAAGGGATTTGCGCCCCTCCAGGCCATCCAGCATGGGGCGCCGACCTGATTCCAGGCAATCAAGCACATCCTGGTAAAAGGCCTGATGGCCAAATCCGTAGACATTGGGCGGATCGGTAATGGCCTTCTTGGCCTCTTCGTCTTCATTGGTGGGCTCTGTAAAATTCCAGGTCACCATCCGGTTCACGCTGAACCCGCCCACCACCACCGATGCCTTCTCTCCCAAAATCGAAATACTGCCTTCCAGGTCCACCGGGCGGGTGGCGGTGGTGGCTTCCACCACGCCGAGCGCACCGTTGTGAAACTTCAACACAGCCACGCCGGTATCTTCCACTTCGATGTCCAGGAGCCGGGTGGCGACATAGGCCTTGACGGATTCTACGGGTCCCATGAGCCACTGCAGCAGATCGATGTGGTGGCTGGCTTGGTTGGTGAATACACCACCATCTTCTTTCCAAGTGCCTCGCCAGGCATCCTGATCATAGTAATCCTGGGAGCGCGTCCACCGGATTCGCACGGTGCCCATAACCATTTTCCCGAATCTGCCCTGATCAATGGCCTGGCGGAGTTTGCGGATGGCAGGGTTGAAGCGGTTTTGTTTGACCACGAAAAGACGCGTGCCTGCTCGCTCGCAGGTTTCAATCAAGTTGTCGGCATCGGCCAAGGTGAGCGCCATGGGTTTTTCCACCACCAGTACGGGTACATGGGGTGCCAACTGCGCCCCAATCCGTGGGTGGGATCCCGACCCTGTCAGGATGCTGGCAATGTCAGGCTTTTCCTGCTGAATCATTTCAAGGGCATCGGTATAGAACGGGATTCCAAGGGGCGCTGCACTGGCCTGGGCCCGCTCCGGAATCACGTCGCATACGGCCACCAATTGGAGCCCGGCATTTGCGTTAGAACCTGGATATGGCGCTTGGAAATGCGACCACAACCGACTAAACAAACCCGCTTCATGGGTGTCTCCTGAGGCATGAATGCTCGGGATTATCCCGCGCAAACCTAGAGGGAAAGGCAATGTGAGTCTGACGGATAGAACCTCAGGATGTCGAGGAAGTGGTTTTATCGAATGGAGCCCCAAGGGCGCTAAGGTAGGGCACCACGTCTTTTTCCCAGGTTAGGGACTGACGTGCAGTAAAGGCGGCGGCCGCTCGCTTTGACAATTCCGAAGGATTTGACAAAGCCTTCTGAATTACTTTGGTCAGGTCTTCTGCGCTACCTGGTTGAAACGTCCATCCGATGCCCAGCGCTGTCACCATCTCGCTCATCTCAGGGAGCCTACTGACTACAACAGGAAGCCCAGCATGGATGGCTTCAAAGAGTTTGTTGGGAAGGCAGTAAGCATTGTTCAGACACTTGTCCGTTTGGGGGATGATTGCTAAATCTGCCCCTTGTAAGGCCTCCGACACGGCTTCTGGAATAAACCCCAGGAGAAGTTGTATCGTTCTGCAATGCCCAGACGGGCTGCCTCTGAAAGAAACTGACCCGAGCGTGTTTCCACACCTAGGATGGCCAAATGGATGGTCGAATCAGCATCGACAATAGCCTTCAGTAGCAAATCTAATCCACGAC
>JADKBC010000015.1 GCA_016715205.1 Holophaga sp. | reverse complement strand
GGGGCCAGATCTGGGCGGTTGTAGCGATCGATGGGAGTGGGAACCGTCACGATGTAGATGGTGCAGCGGCGCAGCGCTTCCAAGTCGTCGGTGCATTCCAGGAGGGTGGCTGCGGCCAATTGCTCGGGGCTCACCTCCATGGTGTTATCCATCCCGGCCCGCAGTTCGGAAATGCGCAGTGGATTGATATCGAAGCCTAGGGTTGGGAAGCTCTTGCCGAATTCCACCGCCATGGGCAGACCCACATAGCCAAGACCGATGATGCCAAGGGTGGGTTTCATGAGATTCGCTCCGGGTGCTGGCGGTACCATGCCACGGTGGCAGCTAAGCCCTGTCGAAGGGAGACTGGTTGTCGTAGCCCAGGAGCGTGCGGGCTAAGCTGACATCGGCCAGGGAATCGCGGATATCGCCTTTGCGGCTGGGTGCGAGGGCATCAGCGAAGACCCCATTTCGGCGGCGATGGCCTGAAAAAGATCGTTGACCGTACTGCGCTCCCCGCAGGCCACATTGAGCAGGTGGGCGCCGGGGTGCAGATCCCCAAGTAGGGCTTTAACATTGGCCTGCACCACGTTGCCCACAAAGGTGAAATCCCGGGACTGCTCCCCATCCCCAAAAATAGTGGGGGCTTCGCCCCGCAGTAGCTTGGAAATGAACAAGGGTATGACAGCGGCATAGGCTCCCCGGGGGTCCTGTCTGGGGCCAAAAACATTGAAATAGCGGAACCCCACCAGGGTCATGCCGTAGGCGTTGTGGAAGGCCTGGGCGAAATCTTCGTTGCCCTGTTTGCTGGCGGCGTAGGGCGACAGGGGTCGCCCCCGCATGGTTTCCATTTTTGGACTGACCACCAGATCCCCGTACACCGACGAGGAGGAGGCATACACGATGCGGGTGATGCCCGCCAGGCGGGCCTGGTTGCAGAGGGTGACAAAGCCGTGCAGGTTATTGAGGGAATAAAGCTCGGGTTCCAGCATGGACCTGGGCACGGAGCCCAGGGCGGCTTGGTGGGACACCACATTCACGCCTTCGCAAGCTCGGGCGCAATCGGCGGCAGAGGTAATATCGCCCTCGATTACCTCGAGATCGCCTTGCAGCCCCTCCAGGTTGCGTGGATCGCCTGCGCAAAAATTATCCAGGATGCGCACGGCATGGCCTTGGGCCAACAGGGCTTCCGCAAGATTGCTGCCGATGAATCCCGCGCCGCCAGTAATGAGAATTTTCACGGTGTTGAAACTCCTGAATGAGGCGAACCCGGCACGGGCGTTAGGCGATTATGTTTTGTCTGCCAACTTCGCCAACCCATTCTCCGCCGGCTGATAATGCGGTACCAGGGCCTGGAAGGTGCGCAGGAAGGTGCGGTAGCGATCGGGGGCGTGGAGGTTGAGGGCTTCTTCGAGCTGGGCAAGGGTTTCGGCCACGGGCTCGGTGGAAAGGCATTCCATGTCGGCTTCGTAGACTTTGGGGTGCACGGGGCTGGGGGTGCGGTCGGCGTTGTAGAAGAGTTCTTCAAAGAGCTTTTCGCCGGGGCGGCTCCCGGAAAAGGCGATTTCGATATCCTGGCCCGGCTCCAGGCCGGAGAGGCGGATCATGTCGGTGGCCAAATCCACGATGCGCACGGGCTCCCCCATATCCAGCACGTACACCTTGCCGCTGGTGCCCAGCAGCCCGGCCTGCAGCACCAGTTGGCTGGCCTCGGGGATGGTCATGAAGTAGCGGGTCATGTCGGGGTGGGTAACAGTGATGGGGCCGCCCCGGGCGATCTGCTCGCGGAAGATGGGCACCACGCTGCCCCGGCTGCCCAGCACGTTGCCAAAGCGCACGGAAACATAGCGAGCGCTGGCGGGGGCGTGGCTGGCGGCTTCCAGCACCAGGTACTCGGCAATGCGCTTGCTCACGCCCAGCACGTTGGTGGGGTTCACGGCCTTGTCGGTACTGATGTTGACCACGTACTGGGCGTGGTGGCGCCGGGCCGCATCCAGGACGTTGCGGGTGCCAAAGACATTGTTCTCGATGGCCTCTTCCGGATGCTATTCCAAAAAAAGCACGTGCTTGTGGGCGGCGGCGTGCAGCACCACGGTGGGCTTCCACTGGTTGAAGGCCTGCTCCAAGCGGCGGCGGCTGCGCACATCGCAGAGTTCTAGGCTCAGGGGCTGGTTGGGATAGGTGTGGCGCAGTTCGCGTTCGATGGTCCACAGGCTGTTTTCGCCCCGGCCCAAAAGCACCACGCGGCTGGGGCGGAAGCGGCACACCTGGCGGGCCAGTTCGCTGCCAATGGAACCCCCGGCGCCGGTGATGAGCACCACGCGATCCTCCAGGGCGCCCCGCAGGCCTTCCTGATCCAGGGAAACGGGCTCGCGGCGCAGCAGATCCTCGATGCTCACGTTGCGCAGTTCCGGGCGCCAACTATGGTCGCCCAGCAGATTGAACAGGCCGGGAACGGTCTTGATCTCCACGCCCAGATCCAGGATGTCGTCGGACAACTGGCGCATGACGGGGCCGGGGGCGCTGGGAATGGCCAGCACGATGCGCTCGATGCCGCGCTCGCGCACCAGGCGTGGGATCAATTCATGGGTGCCCAGCACGGGAACACCATGGATCAATACGCCCTGCTTGGCAAAATCATCATCGATGAAGCCCACCACTTGGCTGCCCAGCTCGGGGTGGCGCTGCATTTCATCCACCATCAGCACGCCCGCCCGCCCGGCGCCCACCACCAGGGTGAGTTTGGTGTCGTAGTGGTGGTTATCGTGGGTGCGGAAATCGTGGACCCCGCGCACCAGGGCCCGCAGGAAGCCCCACAGCACGGTGGTAAGGAGACCGGCAAAAATCCAGACATCATGGCCGATGCCCGGCAGGGGTTGCAGCAGGCCCAGGCCGGTGGCGATGAGCACCAGGAGGAGGCTGCCCAGATGATGCGTAAAAAGTCTTTGAAGGCGGTGGTGCGGTAGTGCTGGCGCCAGAGGCTGGTGGATAGGCTCACCAGGAAGCAGATGCACCCCCACAGCAGGATGCCCCGGCCGCTGAGACTGGGCCCGCCTTCGAGTTTGCGGGCCAGGATCCAGGCCGTCATGCCCAGCAGGGCATCCAGCGAAACCTTGACCACCCGCCGCACCTGGGGTGCGTGGAGGGGGTCATGGAATAGGGAGGGGGGTTTGGGGCTGCGGGGCATCATGGGCTAAGTTGCTCATGGTACCAGTGTTGGTGCTGGTGTGTTGTTGGGGAATTCAAGAAGGGTCGGGGGTGCTGCTAGGAAAATGACCCACATACCGCCCCCCCAAGCATCCACCTGGGCCGCCGGGGCAATTGTCCTTGCGGTCATCGCCGCCGCAGCACCCAGCCCAGGCCCACGGGGCCGGCGATGGTGGTGAGGAGCAGGGCGCCGATGATGCTGGCTTGCACATGGCCATTCAGCAGGGGGCGCGGTGATCAGCAGATGGCCTGCCGGTGGCCGGCAAAGATCAGGCCCACTTCGCCCCGGGGCACCATGCCCCAGCCGATGACGGCGCTGCGCAGGTTCCGCCGCCGCATAGCCCGCCACGTATTTGCCCAGGATGCCAAGCAATGCCAGCAGGGCCGCCAACAGCAGGGTGCGGGGCTCCAGCAGCGCGGTCACATCCACCTTGGCGCCCATGAGCACGAAAAAGATCGGCGCAAAGGTCACCACCAGGGGGTGCACCAGGGCTTCGAGTTCGTGTTCTTCCCGGGCTTCCAGGAATTGCACGTGGGCAGGTTCCAGGATCAGGCCCGCCGCATAGGCGCCTACGATGGGCGCCAAGCCCGCCAGGTTGCCGAGCCAGGCCAGCAGGAAGGCGAAGGCCAGGGCCACCGGCAGCAGGAGTTGCTCGCTGCGGAAGCGGCTGGCAAACCGGAAGAAAACGGCGTGGTGCGGCGGCCCAGGGTGAGGGCCACCGCCAGAAAGGCCAGGGCCAGGGCCAGGGTCTTGGCCAGGCTCGCCCAGGGCAGACCACCGCCCCCAGCCAGTGCCACCGCCACGCCGCTGACGCCCACCAGCACCAGGAGGCCCAGCACATCATCCATAACCGCCGCGCCTACGATGATGCGGCCCTCCGGGGAAGCCCCGGCGCCCTGCTCCCGCAGTACCTGGGCGCTGATGCCGATGGAGGTGGCGCACAGGCAGGCACCAATAAAGAGATGCACCGCGAAGGGCGTGCCGCTCGGCAGCAGGGCCCAGGAGCCCCCCAGGCCCGCCGCCATGGGCACCACCACGCCCACCACCGCCACCCGCAGGCTGGGCAGGCCCACCTTGAGCATCTGGGGCACAGTGCTTTCCAGGCCCACCGCGAACATCAGGATGATCACGCCCAGGTTGGCCAGAATTTCGGCGGCCGGGCTGGTGATGAGATCGGGCACCCCGGGGAAACGGTGGTGCAGGGCTGCCAGGGCCAAGCCCGCAGCCAGTTCGCCGGTGACCGCAGGCAGCTTCAAGCGCAGGGCGATTTCCCCGCCCACCTTGGCCGCCAGCCACACCAGCGCCAACAGGGCCAGGGTGCCCGCAAAGGGGTCGGCGTTCAGCAAGGCCAGTAGCATGTCGCCCCTATTGGAAGAGCTGGATCATCTCGTCCAGCTTTTTCAGCACGGACAGGATCTTGAAGGGCTCCACCGCCAGGTAGTCCACGGCACCCGCTTCCACGGCGCGCAGGCGCTTGAGGTCGAGATCTTCATCGGTCCCCGCGATGAGGATGGGCAGCGGGCACTTTTCCTGTTCCGCCAGTTGGCGCGCGAGTTCCAGGCGGCTGGCCAGGCGCAGGCGGTTGTGGATCAGGATCAGGCGCACCCGGCCCCAGTTTCCGGCCGTGCCCAGTCCTTGAGCAGGGGAATCACGGGGCCTTTGATGTAATCCAGCACCAGGAAGCCGAACTTGCGTCCCAGCCCCTCGGCGATACGGCGTCCGAATTCTTCGTTCTCGGTGAGCAGCAGAATGAGGGGATCCCGGTCCACCAGGAGGCGGGCAGGGGGCAGATCCGCCGGCGTTCGCGCAATCTTGCGGCCACCCGATTCAAAATCCTCGCGATCCCGCTGGGCCTGCAGGCGTTCCTGCCCATCCAGCCACGTGCGATAACTTCCCAACAGATCCTTGTCGGCCTTTTCCGTGAATTCCAGGCCGACCACACGGTCGCCCACGTAGGCCACCCGCGCGGGGGCCACCAAGTGGAGGTTGCCGCCCAGGGGCAGATCCATGGTGGACACGTCGCCCATGCGGAAGTAGTCCTGCACCTTTTGGCGCGGATCGAGCAGGGACAATTCCAAGCCTTCCCGGCCGAACCCAGTTACCTGGCCATCCAGCAACAGATTCTTGGCATTGGAAAAGGTGCCCTTGGGCAGATCGCTATGATCCGGCGCGAAATCCACCAGCCGATGGGCATCGGCCCGGCGCAGGGTGCGGGGGAGTTCGAGCTTGCAAACCGACAGATCGTCGACCCGGCCCAGGCCTTCGCAGGCCATCACGGCTTCGTATTTGAAGCCCCGGTCTTCCAGGTTCATGGAAACTTTTTCCGCCGGGGCCAATTTCCAGTTCTCGAATTCCGGGCGCTCCATGGCCAGTGCAATGCCATCGGCTTCTACCGCCCAGAGTGAGAATTCACGCCGCTCCGTGCGGAAGGCCATGGTCACTTTTTCGTTGGCCAGCAGCAGGCGCTGGAACAGCATCCGGATGGCCAGGGCGTCTTCGAGCAGGCGTTCAGAGGGGGACATGGCAAGCCATCAGAAAGGGGGCCGTGGGGAGCCACTGCCGCAGCGCATTCTTGAGATTATCGATGGTTACCGGTTTGGGAAGGTAATCGTCCATGCCGCTCTCCAGGCATCGCTCCCGGTCGCCCTGCATGGCGTTGGCAGTCATGGCGAGAATGGGCACGTGGCGGTGGCCCGCTTCGTTTTCGCGGATCAGCCGGGTGGCCTGGAAGCCGTCCATTTCGCATCTGGCAGTCCATCAGCACCAGGTCGTAGTCCTTGGCCTGGACCGCTTCCACCGCTTCGCGGCCATTGGTGGCCAGATCGGCGCCCAGGCCCAGCTTTTTCAGGATGGCGATGGCCACGTGCTGATTGACGAGGTTGTCCTCGGCCAGCAGCAGTTTCAGGGCGGAGTGCTCGACACCCAGCACCAGGGGGGCGCGCACGTGGGCGGCCTTGATGGGCACGGACTGGGCATCCAGGCGCCGGTCCAGCAGGGCCCGGAGATGGGATTTGCGCAGGGGCAGCGGCAGGGTTTCGGTGGCGCCCTCCGGCTCCTTTTTCGTATAAGGAACGTACCGCCACCATGCGTACGGGGAGGACGGGTGCCTCCGTGAGCCGCGTCCGCAATTGATCGAGGGCAAAGGGCCCCAGTGGGTGGTAGAGCAGAATGGCTTCGACCTTGTTCAGGGCCTGGAACCGGGCCAGGGCCTGATCGGGATCCAGCACCTGTTCGGCTTCCAGACCCCAGGCGCGCAGTTGGGCCTGCAGGATGTCGCCGGTGGCTCGGGGCAGCCCCGCCAGGAAGAAATGGCAGGGGCGTTCGGATTCCAGTTGATGGCGGCTTCGGGCTGCACCTGCAGGCGCAGGGTGAACCAGAAGGTGCTGCCTTCCCTGGCTGACTGTAGACGCCGATCTCGCCTCCCATGAGTTCGGCCAGGCGCTTGCAGATGGAGAGCCCCAGGCCGGTGCCGCCATTTGCGGGTGGTGCTGGTGTCGCCCTGGTAGAAGGATTTGGAACAACTTGGAGGCGACCTCGGGGTTCATGCCGATGCCCGTATCCTGCACTTCCACCCGCAGCACGGTGGAATCTTCGCGGTGCTCCGGCTTCACATGCAGGGTAACGGAGCCTTCTGCCGTGAATTTCAGGGCGTTATCGGTGAGGTTGGTGAGGATCTGGCGCACCCGCACGGGGTCACCCAGCAGGCGGGTGGGCGCGTCCCCGGCCACCAGGGTGAGCAGTTCGATGCCCTTGCCGTGGGCCTTCACGCCCAGCACGGCCAGAAGGTCATCCAGCAATTCCTGCAGATCGAAGGGAGTGGATTCCAGTTCGAGCTTGCCCGCCTCGATCTTGGAGAAATCCAGGATGTCGTTGATGACATTCAGCAGCGTACCGGCGCTGGAGCGGATGGTGTGGGCGTAGTCGGTTTGTTCTTCAGACAGGGCGTGGAGACGAGCAGATCCGTCATGCCGATGATGCCGTTCATGGGGGTGCGGATCTCGTGGCTCATGTTGGCCAGGAATTCGGATTTCAGGCCCGCCAGCCGCAGGGCTTCATCCCGGGCTTCCTCCAACTGCCAGTTCTTGATTTCCAGATCCATGGAGAACTGCGTGACCTGCTGTTCGGCCAGCTTGCGTTCCGTGATGTCGTGCACCTGCCAAAAGTGACCGTAGAAGCCTTCCGCACCCGCAATCGGAATGAAATCCACCGATAGGATGCGCCCATCCTTCATGGTGACTTCCTGGCCCAGGGAGGTGACGCCTGCCCTGATGGCATTGTCGGCGCGCGTCCGGGCATCGGCCTCGTCGCCCATCTGGCACAAGCACATGGCGAGGAGTTCTTCGGCCTCGCCATCCACCAGCAGGTGGGCGGGAACGGGAATGGAGAAGAGACGACAGAAGGTTTCGTTGATGAGCGCCACCTGGCGATCTTCCGTTTCCACCAGGATGCCGGCTTCCATGTTTCGATCAGGGCCTTCAGGCGGCTGGTGATGGTGGCCAGGGCGGCTTCGCCAAGCTTGCGCTCCGTGATGTCGGTGAGGGTGCCTGAAACCCCCACCACGGCGCCATGGGCATCCAGGGTGATGCGGTTGGACATTTCCACCCAGCGGTAGTCCCCCGATTGGGTGGTGATGCGGAATTCCCCTGGAGCGTCCTGGTCCGTTTCCATGGCGTAGTTCAGGACATTCATGTACCGCAATTTATCGGTGGGGTGCATGAAGTTCAGGAAGGGCTTGCCCAGGCTGTCATCCAGGCTGATGCCCGTAAGTTCGGTCCAGGCACGGTTGAGAAAGGACCAGTGGCCCTCCCGGTTGATCTGGAAAATCACTTCCTTCAGGTGGGCCACCAACCCCTGGTAGCGGGCCAGCTCGGTGGGGGGCTGTTCGGCCAGGGCCGATTCCATCCCGTTCAGGAACGCTGTCCAGGCCGCGCCTTGGGGAAGGGCGGTGCCGGAGGCTTCAAGCTGGGCCAGATGGTGGGCGAGGGTGGGATGCATGCGTGGTTGCCGTCAGTATCCTATCGGCCGGGATGGCCGGGGCTTGTGATCTGGACGGGGCGTTCCGGGGCGAAGTGCCGCCGATCACCGATCTTGAATTTTATTCTTGTTTTTTTCGCTTTTTGCTTCAATCTTGCAGTCTGATCACCCATCAAGGAGAAGTCCATGGCCGCCACCGAGCAAGATGATCGCCTGAAAGTTCTGAACCGCACGCTGGCCGACATCGAACGCGCCTTTGGCAAGGGCGCCATCATGAAGCTGGGCGATCACCTGAATTCCGAAGGCATCGAGGTGATCTCCACCGGCTCCATCAGCCTGGATGCCGCGCTGGGCGTGGGCGGGGTGCCCAAGGGCCGCGTGGTGGAAGTCTATGGTCCGGAAGCCAGCGGCAAGACCACCTTGGCCCTGCACATGGTGGCCCAGGCCCAAAAGAAAGGCGGCCTGGCGGCCTATATCGATGCCGAGCACGCCCTGGATCCCGAATACGCCCAGAAGCTGGGGGTGGACATCGCCAACCTGTTCATCAGCCAGCCCGATAGCGGCGAGCAGGCCCTGGAAATCTGCGATCAGTTGGTGCGCAGCGGCGCCCTGGACATCATCGTCATCGACTCCGTGGCGGCCCTGGTGCCCAAGGCGGAAATCGACGGTGAGATGGGCGACAGCCATGTGGGCCTGCAGGCCCGCCTCATGAGCCAGGCCCTGCGCAAGATGACCTCCGGCATCAGCCGCACGGGCACCTGCGTGGTGTTCATCAACCAGATCCGCATGAAGATCGGCGTGATGTTCGGCAACCCCGAAACCACCACTGGCGGCAATGCGCTCAAGTTCTACGCGTCCGTGCGCCTGGATGTGCGCAGCGTCCAGAGCATCAAGGGCAACACGGGGGATCCGCTCGTGGCTGCCAAGGATGAAGATTCCAGCGTGGTCGGCAAGAAGACCAAGGTGAAGGTGGTGAAGAACAAGGTCGCCCCGCCCCTCAAGGTGGCCACCTTCGACATCATACGGCGAAGGCATCAGCCGCACCAGCGAATTGGTGGAACTGGGCACCCAGCTGGAAATCATCCAGAAGAGCGGCTCCTGGTATTCCTGCCGGATTCCCGTCTGGGCCAGGGCGCCGAGAATGTGAAGAAGCTCTTTGCCGATAACCCTGAACTGGCTGACGAAGTGGAAGCCCAGATCCGGGAAAAGCTGGGGCTGAAAAGCTAGCTTTTGGCCTCGACTCGCGGGATCACCGTGATGTGACCGTTGGTTTCCAGTAAGGCCAGATGCACTTGGCTGGTCTCACTGAGCCCTTCCTGGCGGAGGGCGCTCAGGAGTTCGTGCCGGGTAATGTGTTCGGTCTTCAGCACGGGCTCCATGACCTTTCCGTTATGGATGAGGATGACCGGGACCCCTTCCAGTAGACTCTCGGCCTTTTTGCTCCGAAAGCTGAGCCAGCCAAGGCCCGCGTTCAACCCAACCAGGGTGGTGACCAGGATCAGGCCTGCGCTCACACTGTTATCACCCGCATTCATGCTGTTCTGCACGGCGTTGCTCACCACCAGCAATAACACCAGATCGAAGGGCGCCAGTTGGCCCACCTGGCGTTTGCCGGTCAGGCGAAAGGCCACCAGTAGAAAGCCGTAGATCAGAACACCCCGGAGCACGAATTCCCACCAGGGTTGGGCCATGTGCCAGAGGGACAAGCCTACAGGCAGGCGCCCATCCAGCAGGGCGATCATCGCACCGCCAACCATTCTTCCAGCCCTTCGATGACGTCACGTACGCCGGGGCCGAAGCGGGCATTGGAAAGCCAATCCACGTTGCGGGGCAGGCCTGCCACTGCGGTGTGCACCCGGGCCCGATGGCCCATTTCGGCGCGGGGAATGGCGTTGGTGCTGATCTCTTCCCGGGTCTGGGAAGGGGCCGAAAGGGCGGGGAGCCACTGTTTGAGGCGCTTTTCCGTCCAGGCCCAATCCTTGGTTTCTTCCGGATGGGGATCTTCCCAGAGCTTCGAATCCCCGATGAACGAACGCAGCTGCATCCGCTCTTCAGGTGCACAGCCCTTGTCGATCCAGCTGGGCACCAGGGTGCCCAGGTAGGGGCCTCCCTGACGGGGGATCGATGAAAGCCAAAGCCATCGTGTACGGCGGCAGAATGTCGTGGCGGCTGTGCCAGAGCTTGACCGAAGTATACCCGGAATGGCCGCCAGGGCTTCGGCGCTGGCGATGGCATGGGGGCCAATAGAGTCGCGGCTTCGAATGCAGGCAACGCTAGAATCACGCGGTCCACGTCCAAGCTGTGCTCTGCAGCGTGCCCCGCCAGCGTGAATCCGGCAGGGCCTCCAGGCGCGTGGCGCGCAGGCCTGCGCGTACGGCGGGGAGCAGGGACGCGAGCCGAAGGGGCAGGGCACCCATGCCGCCTTCGGGCACCATCAAATGACTGATGCCGCTCTTGCGCACGCCGTTGAACATGCTGCCGTGGGATTCCCATTTCCGCAGCAGGGGAATGGCATCCGCTCAGCAGGTGCGGTGGGGTGGCCAGAATGCCCGCCACCATGGGCGGCAGCAGTTCTTCGGCCATGCCGCGACCGGCCCGGCGGGCGATGAAATCGGACAGCCCTTCTTCGGGCTCGGCGGGGCGCACGGGCTGGAAAGGTTCCAGGAACATGCGGAACTTGGTGGACCAGCGCATGAGGTCGCTGGTGATCAGGCCGACCGGGTGGGCGGGTACCGGGATCAGGCGACCTTTCTTCCCATTCAGCGGGCGCCTTACCAGGGCTTTTGAGGGGCAGGTTCAGTTTCTTGAAGAGCAGGGTGGGAGGGGGCTGCCTCCAGCACTGGATGCCTGGGGCCCTTTCTCCAGACGGCCTGGTCGGCCATCTTCCATGTGGCCCAGGAGCGAGTTTTCACACCCAACCGCCAAGGCGGTTTCGGCTTCGCAACTTCCACGGTTTCACCGCGTTCGTGGAGATGCCATGCGGTTGGGCCGTGATGCCGCCGCCAAGAATGAGTGTGGTCATGGATTCCGCTCGGTCGAAATACCCGATCTGTGATGGTAGCGGGTCGGGCGCCAGGGAGTGCCTGGGGGATGTTCAGCAGGAAGTTCCGTTATGGAAAAAAGCATCCCCCGGTCAAATTTTCGTTTAGACCATGGCCAATAGATCGTCAGTACTGGCACCATGGCAAAGGCGCCGTGGAGTTCGGTGAGAGCCCACGCGGTGGAGAGAGTGTCCGCGGGCACCATTTCCCCGAAGGGATCCTCGAAAACGAAGGTGGCGCAAGCATCGTGGACCACCACCACCTTGAAACCAGGTTGTTGGCCATGCGCGGTGCTGGATATGCCAGTTGGTGATGAAGCCCGCGATCACCAGGCGATCGATTTCCTGTTCTGCCAGGTGAGCCTCCAGCCCCATGCCCGATGAAGGCGGCGTGCACGGATTTCTCAAAAGCCATTTCCGTGGAAAGGGGCATAGCTTCTGGTTTGAAGGCATTGCCTGGCTCCGCAGGATGCAGGGAGCGAATGGGGATCCTTGGCGTTGTGCTTCACGTGGATCACAGGATGACCCGCCTGTCGGAACGCCGCCCAGAAGCCTGGCGATCTGCCCCTCCACTTGCCAGGGTTGTTGCGGGCACCCCAGTAAAAAGGATCATCCCAGGCCAACTGGCAATCGATCAGCAACAGAGCCGTGGTGGCGGGCAACATATTGGGATCTTTCGAGAGCAACTCAATTCCTATTCCCGCATGTTGGTGGCATCTCCAGGCGCCACACTGGTTTTGAAACTGAGGCAGCCCACGCAGCCGTTCTGGCGATCCTTACCGCAACCATCCTGTGCGCCGCTCCCTCACGGCCCAGGCCGCGCCACCAGAAAGTGCCGGGCGTCGTCCCAACAACCCAGAAGACGTTCGCAAGGGCATGGATATCCCTTCCTCAGGTGATCTGCGGGGGACAGCAGGACACGAGTGAGCTTCTTCCAGGCAGAGCAGATGGCCCAGGTGTGGAAGCT
>JADKBC010000014.1 GCA_016715205.1 Holophaga sp. | reverse complement strand
TCGCGCCCATGCCCAACCAGATGACGGGCTGGGCCATGTTGTTGTTCTTGAGGCTATCCCGGGGCATGGGCCGCGGCAGCCAGGCGCTGGTCCAGTGGCCCAGGCTCACCTGCCAAAGGAACAGGCAGCCCGACAGGCAAAGCCCCGCCAACGCATGGGAGAGGCTTAGGTTGCCAAGCAGCCCCAGCATGATCAGCAGCAGGGTTACCTGCACGCCCAGGAAGGCCAGGAGACCCAAGGTCTTCCCCAGCAGTAGGTCCGCAGAGCGCACCGGCAGCAGCAGCAAGGCCTTCACGCCGGAACCATCCAGACCGAACTGGTTGAGCTGAATCTGCATACCTGACATGGAAAGGTAGGCGAAAGCCGCCGGCACGCTCCAGAGGCTCGTGCCCCGAACCGAGGCAAAGGGCCCCTTGATGAGTACCAGCACCATCAGTGGCACCAGCAGTTGGAATTTGCCAAGGTGACTGCGGATGACCGCCTGCCATTGGAGACGGCCAATGCCGTGGACCGGCGAGGCAAAGCTCCAGAGATTTTCCTTGCTGCCTGAAACCTTGAGGCGCAGTGCGTGAGGGTCCGCATCGCGCTGCAGCGTACTGGCCGCCGCCACCAGCAGGAGCATGAGCGCCGCCAGAGGATAGATTTGGCGCCCCAGTGCGTGGCCCCAACGGCCCGTGAGAGCCTCCCCCATCCCGTGGATGGCTTGGGTGGAGGGCAGCACATCAATCATCTTCCCCAGGTAGGCGAGCCCTTGTTTCAGCTGCACAGGGTTGGCAGCGGGCCCGCGTCTTTTCTGGGCCATGCGGGCGGTGGTAGGGAGCAAGGTGGTGGAAATCCAGAGGAGGAAGCCGAGCACCATCAGGGCCACTTTGAGGTGTTTGGCGATGCGTGCGGTGAGACTTCCCACCAGGTATTGAATGCAGAGCATGGCCGCCACGGTACCCAGCCAAACCAAGGGTAGGAATGGCAACAAAAGGGGCTTGGCCACGCCCATGCCCACCATCAAACACGCGGTGATCAGGGCCACCGTCAGGGGCAGCAGATCACCCAGGCCCGCAATCAACTCGGCGGTGAACAGGCTGCGCAGACGCAGGGGAAAGATGCGGGTAGTGTCCCAACCCAGCACGCGATTGCCCCCGGAGATGCCCCCCACCAGACCGCCCAACAGCGCCAGCAAAGCCAGTGCACCGCCTATGGCACGCACATAGGCGGCACTCGGCAGCTCGCGGCCCAGCATGTAGCCTCCCGCCAGACTAAGGAACACCGTGGGCAGGGCGGCAAACAAAACAATGACGGCGAAGGTGAGCACCAGGGCGATGCGCCCCGATTTGCCCAACTCTTTGCGGGAGCGGTTCCATCCGGCCTGAAGATGGGCCACCAAAAGGGTGCGGACCGGGCCCACTAAAGCCATGACAGCTCACCCGTTTTCGCGCCACCCACCAAATCCACAAACAGGCTTTCCAGATTCTCAGCCCCTTCAGCCGTGCGCAATTCCGTGAGCGGCCCAAAGCCCAGCAGGCGGCCTTCATCCAGAATCGCAATGAGGGGGCACAGTTTTTCTACCACCTCCATGATGTGGCTGGTAAGGATGATCGTGACGCCGCGCGCTTGCAAGGAATTCAGGATGTCCTTAATGGTACGGCTGGTGACGGCATCGATGCCCTCAAAGGGTTCGTCCAGGAACACCACCCGCGGCGCGTGGATCAATGCCGCGCAGAGGGCCAGCTTCTTCTTCATGCCATAGCTGTAGTCGGCCACCAGGCCCTTGGGCGCGGGCGTGAGATCCAGCTTGGCGAAGAGTTCTTCGCGCCGCGCATCGATCACGGCATCCTCCAGCCCGTACATGCGGCCCACAAAGCGCAGGTATTGGGGCCCCGTGAGGTATTCCAGCAGCGCCATGTCTTCGGGCATCACGCCAATTTGGCGCTTGATGGCAAGGTCGTCGGTGGCCAAGTCCAGGCCAAGCACCCGAATGCGGCCGTGGGTCGGCTTCAGCAGGCCCGTCACCATCTTGAGCGTGGTGCTCTTGCCCGCGCCGTTGCGGCCCAACAGGCCCAACAGACTCCCGGCCTCCAATCGCAAGGTAAGGTTATCCACGGCCACCTTTTCGCCGAAGGTCTTGGTCAGATTTTCGAATTCCAGGGCGTAGTTCATCCGTTGACGCTACCGGATCGAATGCATGGCGGTCCAGGAGGATCGCCAAGGGGTTGGGATCGGACGCTCGCTGGCCCGGCCATGCCGGTTGCTCCTGAACCCGACCATCCGCAAAAGCCTCCGGCCTCGCCCCAGGTGTCACCTCGTATTATGATGGTATGGCATTCAACCGAGCCCATCTCATCCCTCCCTCAGGAGCCAACCCCATGCGATCACTTCTTCCCCTGACCGTTCTGGTCTGCCTTGCGAGCCCCGCCATGGCCAAACCCCTTCCTGCTGCCAATCCCTTCTTCACGCCCTGGAAAACGCCCTTCCAGGTGCCGCCCTTCGCCCAGATCAAGGCCGAGCACTTCATGCCCGCCCTAGAAAAGGGCATGCAGCAGCAGCGGCAGGAAATCGACGCCATCGTCAAGAACCCCGCCAAACCCACCTTCAAGAACACCGTGGCGGCGCTGGATGATTCGGGCCTGCTGCTGGGCCGGGTCTACAACGTATTCGGCCTCCTCACCGGGGCCGAAACCAATGATGCTCTTCAAGCCATCGAGGCCAAGGCGGGTCCCATGCTGGCGGCCCACCAGGACGACATCAACCTGAACGAAGGCCTGTTCCAGCGGGTGAAGGCTGTTTTCGATGGCCGCGCCCACCAGAAGCTCAACGCCGAAGAAACCACCCTGCTGGAAAAGACCTATCGCCGCTTCGTGCGGGGCGGTGCCAACCTGGCGCCTGCCCAGAAGGACCGCCTGCGAGCCATCAACGCCGAGCTATCCACCCTGAAGATCAAATTCAGCGACAACCTGCTCAAGGAAACCAACTCGTACCGGCTGGTGGTGGATAAGAAGGCTGATCTGGCTGGGCTGCCCGAGGGTCAGATCCACGCCGCCGCCGAGGCCGCCAAGAAGGCGGGTCTGGAGGGCAAGTGGGTGTTCACGCTGAAATCACCGAGCATCTGGCCCTTCCTGCAGAGCGCCGAAAAACCGCGAGCTGCGCAGGCAGATCCTCACGGCCTATTCCACCCGCTGCGACAAGGGCGGCGATACGGATAACAAAGCCATCTTCGCCAAGCTGGCATCGCTGCGAGTTGAAAAGTCCCAATTGATGGGCTTCAAGAACTGGGGCGGGTTTGTGCTGGACGAGAACATGGCCAAGACCCCTGAAAATGCCTACCAGTTGCTGGAACAGCTCTGGAAGCCGTCGCTCAAGGTGGCCAAGCAGGAAGCGGCCGATCTTCAGGCCATGATCGATTCCGAAAAGGGCGGCTTCAAGCTGGAGCCCTGGGATTGGCGCTTTTACTCCGAGAAGGTCAAGAAGGCCAAGTACGACCTGGACGAGGAAGCCATGAAGCCCTACTTCCCCCTGGAAGGCGTGCGCAAGGGTGCCTTCGCCCTGGCAGGCAAGCTCTACGGCATCACCTTCACCGAACGCAAGGATCTGCCGGTGTACCACCCCGAAGCCCAGGCCTTTGAGGTGAAAGAAAAATCCGGCAAACACATCGGCATTCTCTACATGGATTTCCATCCCCGGCCCGGCAAGCGCGGCGGCGCCTGGTGCTCCAACATTCAGGAACAGTGGATCCAGAACGGGAAATTCATCGCACCGATCCTGTACAACGTCAGTAACTACTCGCGCCCCGCCGGCGATGTGCCAGCCCTGCTCACACCCGATGAAGCCGAAACGCTGTTCCATGAATTCGGACACGCCGTCCACGGGCTCTTCTCCAACTGCCGCTTCCGTGGCAGCGGCTACGTGGCCCAGGATTTCGTGGAACTGCCCAGCCAGGTCATGGAGAACTGGGTCTTCGAGCCCGAAATGCTCAAGCTCTACGCCAAGCACTACAAGACCGGGGAAGTGATTCCCGATGCCCTTGTGCAGAAGCTCAAGAAGGCTGGCAACTTCAACATCGGCTTCGCCTGGACCGAGAAACTAGCGGCCTCCTTCCTGGACATGGACTGGCACACCCTGACCGATGCCAAGCCCATGGATGCCACCGCCTTCGAAAAGGCCTCCCTGGGCAAATGGGGCCTGATTCCTGAAATCCTGCCCCGCTACCGCACCACCTATTTCGCCCATGCCGCCGATGAATATTCGGCCGGGTACTACAGCTACACTTGGTCCGAAGTGCTGGACAGCGATGCCTTCCAGGCCTTCAAGGAAACGGGCAACCTCTTTGATCCCGCCACCGCCAAGGCCTTCCGCAAGATGCTCTCCAAGGGCGGCAGCGAAGACCCCGCCGCCATCTACCGCGAATTCCGCGGGCGCGATCCCAAGGTTGAAGCCCTCATCGAAAAGCGCGGCCTGAAGTAGGGCGAAGGTCTGTTTGATCGCTTCCCAAAAAGGAATTTCACCGCAAAGGACGCCGAGTGCACAGAGGAAGAAGAGAGAAATCCACATCATGTTTCTCTGCGGCCTCGGCAGTCCAACGAGCTTTTAAAGCTTACTGTTCTCGACGCTTTGCACCCTCCCTAAGGAGTCCCATGCGAACCCTGACTGCCCTTTCGCTCTGCCTGCCTGCAATGGCGGGCGCCCCCGATCCTGCCCAGGTCGCCAACCCCTTTTTCACCGAATGGAAAACGCCCTTTGGCGTGCCACCCTTCGCGGAAATCAAGGAGGCACATTTCGTCCCGGCCATGAAGGAAGGCATCGCCCGCCAGAAGCAGGAAATCCTGGCCATCACCACCTCCAAGGCCAAACCCACCTTCAAGAACACCATCGAGGCACTGGAACAGTCAGGGCAATTTCTTGAAAAAGTCTCCATCGTATTCGGCGCGCTCTCGAGCGCTGAAACCAACCCGGCCCTGCAAGCCATCAACCGCGAAATTTCGCCCCTGCGCTCCGCCCACCGCGATGATATCAACCTGAATGCCGCCCTGTGGCTGCGGGTCAAGCAGGTGTGGGAAGGGCGCAAGGCAGCCAAGCTCAACCCCGAACAGGCGCGCCTGCTGGAGGTCACATACAAGGGCTTCAAACGCGCGGGCGCGGACCTGACCGAAGCTCAGAAAACCCGCATGCGCGCCATCAACGCCGAACAGGCCAAGCTTGGCGTGGACTACGGGGATCGTCTGCTGAAGGCCACCAAAGATTTCAAACTGATCCTCGACCGGACAGAAGAACTCGCCGGGCTGCCCGAGGGCGTGCGCAGCGCCGCCGCCATGGCCGCCACGAAGGCCGGGCTGGAGGGCAAGTGGCTGTTCACCCTGGATGGCCCCAGCATCTGGCCCTTCCTGCAATATTCCGAAAACCGCGACCTGCGCAAACGCCTGCTCATGGGCTATCTGGAGCGCTGCCAGAGCGGCGCCACCGACACCAAGGAAATCGCCAGCCGCATCGCAGTGCTGCGCGTGGAGAAGGCCCAGCTGCTGGGCTACAAGACCTGGGCCGATTTCATCCTGGAAGAGAACATGGCCAAGGATGCCAAGGGCGTATACGGCCTGTTGGAACAGGTCTGGAACCCCGCCCTGGCCAAGGCCAAGGCCGAGCGTAGCGAACTGCAGGCCATGATGGACAAGGAACAGCCCGGCCAGAAGCTGGAAGCCTGGGATTGGCGCTTCTACGAAGAGAAAGTGCGCAAGGCCAAATTTGATCTCGATGAAGAAGCCCTGAAGCCCTACTTCGCCCTGGACAAGGTGCGCGCCGGGGCCTTCCAGGTGGCGGGCAAGCTCTACGGCCTGACCTTCACCGAGCTCAAGGACATGCCCGTCTACAACGCGGAAGTGAAGGTCTTCGAGGTCAAGGAAAAGGATGGCCGTCATCTCGGCCTGCTCTACACCGACTACCATCCGCGCCCCGGCAAGCGCGGCGGCGCCTGGTGCGGCAGTCTGCGCCCGGCCCGGGATCACCACAAGATCAACCCGGTGGCCACCAACGTCTGCAACTTCACCCGTCCCACCGCCGACAAGCCCGCCCTGCTCACGCCCGATGAAGTGCGCACCCTGTTTCATGAATTCGGCCACGCCATCCACGGCCTGTTCTATGCCGGTCAGTACCGCAGCCTGGGCGGCGCGCCCCGGGATTTCGTGGAACTGCCCAGCCAGATCATGGAGAACTGGTCCATGGAACCCGAAGTGCTGAAGCTCTACGCCACGCACTATCAGACCGGCGAAATCATCCCCGCAGCCCTGGTGGAGCGCATGAAAAAAGCGGGCACCTTTGGCGAGGGCTTTGCCACCACCGAATACATGGCGGCCTCCCTGCTCGATCTCGACTGGCACACCCTGACCGATACCAAGGTCCAGGATGTGAATGCCTTTGAAAAGGCCAGCCTGGACAAGTGGGGCCTGATCCCCGAAATTCCCTCCCGCTACCGCACCCCCTATTTCAATCACATCTGGGCCAGCGGCTACAGCGCAGGCTACTACGCCTACATCTGGAGCGCCGTGCTGGACAGTGATGCCTTCCAGGCTTTCAAAGAAAAGGGCAATCTCTACGACCCCGCCACCGCCAAAGCCTTCCGCAAAGAAGTGCTCGAAAAAGGCCAAACCGCCGAACCCGCCAAACTCTTCCACACCTTCCGCGGCCGGGATCCAAAAGTGGAAGCTTTACTTGTGAAGCGTGGGCTGAAGTAAGGAAGATCATTTTAGGTGAACACAAAAATGGGCGGCCTCGGCCGCCCTTTTCTTTGGGGGGGGTGAAGGTTGACGCCGAATGAATAGGGAGAAATGAAAAAACGTGAGCATGAATTCTGGGGTAGAAACTCGGATGTACGCTTAAAACAAAGAGGGCGCCGAGGTTCGCATGAAATAGTTCGAAATGGGAGCTTTCGTTTTTACTCTGCGCCCTCTGCGAATTCTGCGGTTCATCTGTTTGTTGAACCTCCAAATGCAGAACCATCGCCAGGCGGAAGACCCGGGATAGCCTTACCATGGATGTAGCACAGTCGATTCAACCTACATGTCCCATCGTCACGAAGATCTCGAAGGTTTTTGAGGTCATCGAATTCAAAGATTGGACTTAATCGTGATCCAAGAACTGCTCCTGGCTTCACAAAGCGTTCAGGCACTTGGTACATTGCTCAAGGCTGCGAGTGGATTGGCAAACTCCTATCAGAAGGTCTTTCATGCGCATCGCTCCTGCTTCTTTCCTTCTTGTCTCAGCCTCGCTTTCAAGCACTACGATCAATGCAGATCAACTCATCGCAGCAGCTAAGAGCCAAATCGGGATTACGCTTTCTTACAGCGATGCATATATTTCGATCAAGTATCCAAACGGAGACTTCTCACCACTCATCGGCTGCTGTACGGATGTCCTCATCCGTGCCTATCGAAGGTTCGACATTGATCTCCAACAGCTTGTTCATGAGGACATCACCAAGCATTTTGCCTGGTACACAAAACACCTCACCAAGGGCAAATCCGATAGGAACATCGATCACCGGCGCGTTGCCACTCTCCAGGAATTCCTCTCTCACAATGCCACGGCTCTGCCGATAACCCGGAATCCCGCTGATTTCTCCAAAGGAGATATCGTCATCTGGCGCTTACCAAATGGGCGATTGCATATTGGCCTTGTGTCGGACTTGAAAATCCAAAATCGCCCGATGGTTATCCATAACATTGGGTACGGGGTTCGTTCCGATGACGTCCTGTTTTTTTGGAATGTAATCGGTCATTTTCGATATCTGCTTCCAACGTCTAATCCTTCGCTAAATTCGGACACAACCTCTGCCATCTGATTTCATCAACCACCGCGCTGCTACCCTACTTCCCATCATTCAAGGAGGCCCTCCATGAGCAATCGCATCGTCTGGGTTGATATCCCTGTGATCGATGTGGATCGCGCGATCCGGTTCTATTCCGCAGTGATTGGACAACCCGTCGCCAAGGAGGGCGGACCTGGATTTACCTTTGGGCTGCTGCCCCATTCGGGTGGCGATGTGGGCGGATGCCTCTATGTGCCCGATGCCGACAACGCACCCTCCACCATGGGACCGCTGATTTATTTGAATGCCGAGGGCCGGCTCCACCAGGCGGTGGAGGCCGTCACCACCCATGGTGGGCAGATCCTCAAGCCTATCTACGAGATGGGCCCCCACGGATTCGGCGCCATCATCCTGGATAGCGAGGGCAACCGCATCGCCCTCCACGCACCCACGATCTGAGGCAAAGCGCTTGCGCCGCGACAGCAGCCACGAATCGCGACAATCGTTCAACCCCCTCCGGCGCCACAGGCATGACCCAAACTGACACCCAGCCTCATCTTCAAGACACGGCGCCCGCTGCGCTTGCCCATTCCCTGCTGTATTGCGGCACCGTCACGCCGTTGCTCTTTTTCGGAACAACCCTCCTGTGCGGTTTCATCCTTGGCGACTACAACCACCTGACAAGGATGGTGAGCGAACTAGGTGCCCTGGGAACGCCAACCCAGTACCTCTTTACCGCCGGGTTGGTGGTCTGCGCCCTCCTGAGTGTGGCCTTCATCGTTGGGCTGTTGATCTCCTGCCGCCATGCCAAGCTAAGCGCCGTGCCGGTTTGGCTACTCCTCTCTTACTCGGTTTCCATCGGTGGAGCTGGAATATTCCCCTTTCCAACGCGCCTGCACCTGCTCATTGGAATGCCTTCCGTTCTCTTGTTCCTGTCGCCACTGGCAAGCCTGCTTCTCTGGCGGAAAACCAAATCGCCCTCTAATCTCCAAGTCATGGCCGGTCTTGCCTTTGGTTTTATGGCACTGGGCTTCCTTACGTTTTTCCCATCTGTGTTGAGTTCGTACATCGGGCTCAAACAGCGCCTCTTCCACTTCGGATGGTGCGTCTGGTTTACCTACTTGAGCACAGCCTTCCTAGGCATGTGGGGAAAAGGGAATCCGCTTCGAATGGGCGGGGGTCTATAGGGATAAATGAGAGCGTGGGCTTCGCTAACCAAGCCTGCCGAGCGTGTCAGGAATCGTGTGGGTGAGTTGCATCGGCCTGTCATTCATGGATCAGCCAGGAAATTTATCGAAGTAGGGACGCAAATGAGTCGCCACGCGATTCAAGGCGTCGAGGCTCGGATTCGGGAAAAGGCAAGTTTCGGAATTCGAACTCCCATCGGGCAGCATTTCGAAAACCTATCCATCACCTGAAAAGGTTTCCCATGAAATTCATCGCCCTGGAAATCGAAGCCAACACCGCCACCGCCGCGGATTTCGAGCCACACCTGCAGGCCGAAGCCCGCCACGTGTGGGAACTGCAACAACAGGGCATCCTCCGCGAGGCCTACTTCCGTGCCGACCAACACACCGCCGTGTTGGTGCTCGAATGCGACGACCTTGCCCAGGCCCAGGCCGTGACGGCCACCTTCCCCTTGGTACGGCAGGGTTTGATCTACTTCGACCTGATTCCCCTGCTGCCCTATACCGGACTGGCCCGACTATTTACATGAAAGGGGGCCGCCCCAGTGCCTGGCCAAAAACAGCGCCCTGGCTTAATTCGAGCCCCAAACGGCACCGTCGAGGGCCTCCTTTGGCTCAACACTTAACGGGCCATTCACAAAGACACTTTCGGAGAAGGGCATAGAAGTTGGTATTTTAGTAAGTGTCTCGATTGGAAAGGTCCACGTGAAAAAGCCGAATTATCAGTTTGAGAAGCGGAAAAAAGAGGACGAGAAGAAGAAAAAGAAGGCAGAAAAGGCCGAGAAGAAGCTGACTTCGGTGGAAACGCCTGACACCGAAGAAGGTGAAGTTGCGGAAGCGCAACCCTAGGCATTTGGTTTCAGGGCTACCTGGGGTAGCGGCATGTCAGCCCCATTGACTGGGTGATTTCACAGCGGCACGAAGCCCTGCTTTGTTCGCCTAGCCAGGGGCCCAGGTTTCCTTTCTTCGCCACTTCTGGATTCGATCCAGGGGATGCCTCGGCCATTCCATGAAGCGCACTATACTCAAGGAAAAAGGATCGCCATGAAGATCGGACTCGTCGGTTTCTCAGGTAGTGGCAAGACCACCGTGTTCAACGCCCTCACGGGCCTTTCCGCCGAAACGGGCTTCACGGCCGCCCGGGGCCGTACCAATCTGGGCGCGGTGAAGGTGCCGGATGCCCGGGTGTCGGCCCTGGCCGACCTCTACCATCCCAAGAAGACCACCTTTGCCGAGGTGGCCTTCAGCGATGTGGCCGCCGCGGCGGCGGGCGCCCAGGGCCAGAGCCTGGACGAAGCCACCCTTCGGGCCATGCGCGAAGTGGATGCACTCTGCCAGGTGGTGCGTGGCTTCACGGGCGCGGCGGGCGAAGCGCCCGAGCCCTTGAGCGAGGCCCAGAACCTGGAAAACGAAATGAACCTCGCCGATCTCATCCTCATCGAAAAGCGGCTGGAGAAATTGAAGAAGGAAAAAAGCAAATCCAGTGAGGTGGAACTCCTTGAGCGCCTGAAGACGGCCCTGGAAACGGGCACCCCCCTGCGCAATCTGGAAGGCGTGGGTGCCGAGGAATGGGTCGCCCTTTCCGGGTACCGCTTCCTGACGCAAAAGCCTCTGCTGCTGGTGTTGAACGTTGATGAAGGCAACGCCACCAATCCGGCTCCGGCGGATCTGGCCGCCCATGCCCATGAAGCCGGATTGGGCCTCGTGGTGCTGGCGGGCCTTGTGGAAATGGATATCGCGCAGATGGAGCCCGAGGACCAAAAGGAATTCGTGGCCTCCCTGGGCCTGACAGAACCAGCTGTGGGGCGCTTCATCCGCGAGGCGTACACCTTGCTCGAACTCATTTCCTTCCTCACCGCGGGCCCCGATGAATGCCGAGCCTGGCCCATTCGGCGGGGCCTTACGGCCCCCAAGGCCGCCGGGAAAATCCATTCCGATATCGAACGCGGGTTCATCCGCGCCGAGGTCACTCACTGGGATGAACTGGTGCGCCTGGGCAGCGAAGCCAAATGCCGCGAAGCGGGCAAGCTGCGCCTCGAAGGCAAGGAATACATCGTGCACGATGGCGACGTGATCAACTTCCGGTTCAACGTTTGACGGTCACCCCATAATTGAGCCCCTAACTGCCACCCCAGGAGTTCCCATGCCCAGCCCCATCCGTCGCATAGCCATCTGCACCGGCGGCGGGGACGCGCCGGGGCTCAATGCGGTGATCCGCTCCGTGGTGATCGCGGCTTCGAATCGGGGTTGGGAATGCTACGGCATCCGCGAGGGCTTCAACGGCATTCTGTTTCCTGAGCGCTATCCGGAAGGTGGCGTGTTCCGCCTGACCCGGGATCGGGTGCGCGGCATCGGCCATCTGGGTGGCACGATCCTGGGTACCACCAACAAGGGAAACCCCCTGCACTTCCCCATGAAAATGCCGGATGGCACCGTGAAGGAAGTGGATCGCACCGATGAAATCCTGGAGTTTTTCGCCCGAAAGGAATTGGATGCCTTGGTATCCGTGGGCGGGGACGGTTCGTTGACCATCGCCAACGCCCTGCATCTGAAGGGCCTGCGGGTGGTGGGCGTGCCCAAGACCATCGATAACGACCTGGACAAGACCTTTACCACCTTCGGTTTTGATACGGCCGTGGCCTTTGCCACGGAATGCATGGACCGCCTGCACAGCACCGCCGAAAGCCACCAGCGGGTGATGGTCGTGGAGGTCATGGGGCGCTACGCCGGTTGGATCGCGCTGCACGCGGGGATCTCTGGCGGCGCCCATGCCATTTTGATTCCCGAGATTCCTTACGATCTCGAAAAGGTCGCCGCCAAAATCCGTGAGCGGGAAAGCCATGGCCGGATGTATTCCCTGGTCATGGTGGCCGAAGGGGCCCAGGCCGCCGATGGCCAGCGAAGCCTGCAGGCTCCCGCGGAGATTGGCCATGCAGAGCGCCTGGGTGGCATCGGTGAGCGGGTTGCAAAGAGCCTGCAAGGCCTCACCGGCAAGGATTCCCGCGTGGTGGTGCTGGGGCATCTGCTGCGAGGCGGCAGCCCCACCTCCTTTGACCGCTTGGCCGCCATGCGCTTTGGCACCGCCGCCGTCCGCGCCCTGGAAGAGGGCCAATCCGGTGTCATGGTGGCCCTGGCCTTCCCCAACGTGAACTACGTGCCCCTGGAGGAAGTCGCTGGGCGCATGAAGGGCGTGCCCATGGACAGCGACACCCTGCAAACGGGGCGCGACATGGGGATCTGCTTCGGCGATTGAGGGCTTTTGTAAGAACCGACTGCAACTAGGTTTCAGCCCTGCCCGAGGGTTTCAAGGTGGTTTTTGAGCACGTCCATGGTGAAGGGCTTGGATAGCAGCGTTACATGCGGAATGGTCGCCGCAAGGTTCTGCGCGATCTGATCGGCGCGGCCCGTGGAGAGCAGAACAGGGAGCGTGGGCCGCAATGCCCGCAGTTTTGGCAGCGTTCCCACGCCACCGAGGCCCGGCATGTTCATATCCAGGATCACCACATCGGGGTTGAATCCTGCTTCCAGTGCAACCAGCGCCTCCTCGCCATTGGCAACCACGGTGCCCTGGTGGCCGAGCACTTCCAACTGAGCCTGGACAGCGAACTGGATCAATTCATCATCATCCACCAGAAGGACCTTCAGTCCCCCGCTTGCCGCTGCTTGAACGGAGGTGGTTGGGGTTGCGGCCAATTCCTCCCCTGCCTCACAGGCGGGAAACCGCATTCTGACGCGCGTTCCCTTGCCGAGTTCGCTTTCAAGCCAGAGCAGCCCTTGATGAGCCTTGACGGTATTGAACACCAGGGACAACCCGAGACCGGTGCCCTTGCCCTGTTCCTTGGTGGTGAAGAAGGGATCCATGGCCTTTTCGAGCACGTCCTTGGACATCCCGGTGCCCGTATCCTCGACCACGACTTCCACCCAATCGGAATCCACATTCCGGGTTTGAAGCAGGAGTGTTCCAGCGCCGGACATGGCGTCCACGGCGTTCACGCAGACGTTGATGAACGCGTGGGTCAGGGCACTTGCGTCGCCTCGAATGGGACGAAGATCCGCAGCCAAATCCATTTCCAACTTGACCCTTGATAGCGTGGTTCGTTCGAGCAGGCGGACTTCTTCCTGGAGAACCAAGTTCAGGTCCAGTTCGCGCATGTCCACTGGACTCTGTCGGGCAAAATTCAAGAGGCTCTTCACCATCTTGCCGCCCCGCTCGGCCGCTTGGATGATGGTGCCGAAGGCCCGGTGGGCTGCGCTGTCGGCAGGCTGGATTTCAATATTCGCCGAGGCCAGCCCAAGAATGGCGCCCAGCACATTGTTCATGTCGTGGGCCACGCCGCCTGCCAAGCTGCCCAGGCTTTCCATTTTCTGTACCTGCTGAAGCTGGAGTTCAAGGCGATGACGTTCGTCTTCCGCCAGCTTGCGCTCGGTGATATCCCTGGCATTGCCGATCAAGCCGATCACCCGGCCCTCGGCATCCAGATAGGGCGCTTTGGAGGAGAGAAAAGTCCGGTAACCCTGGGGCCCTAAAATGTTCTCCTCGACCACTTCCTCCACACCGGATTCCATGATGCGGCGATCGGTCTCCATGAGCACGGCCCCCAATTCGAGGTCGCGGTAGATTTCCACATCCGTCTTGCCAATGACCTCGGCCATCGTCTTGCCGATCACTTTCAGGGTGGCGGGATTGGCAAAAATCCAACGTCCGTCCCGGCCCTTCAAAAACACCGGATCGGGGATCGCAGAGGTGATGGCGCGCAGCAGCGCTTCGCTTTCTCTTACCCGCTGGGCACTGGCCCGCTCCCGCCGCAATGCCCACCGCAACCCAGCATGCAGCATTGCTGCCGTGACAACCACGAAGCCGAACCCCTTGTACGACGAGATTGCATGCTGCCGCTCAATGGAACCCGCAATGGCCGCCACGAGGTTATCTGAAAAATAAATCCAGGCACCTGCAATGACCGCGTAGATCCCCGGGACCCACCACTCAAGCCTGCGACTGCGCCTGCTGACCTGCTCCATCACGCCTCCGGCCCAGCCAAGGATAGTCTAGGACTTTGGCTCGCCACCCACCCGATCCCAATAGAACGCCCGAAAATCCGTGGGGCTCATGGGGTGGCCATAGAGGAAACCCTGGGCCTTGTGGCAGCCGCGGGCGAGCAGGAAATTGGCCTGATCCAGATCTTCCACGCCCTCGGCGATCAGTTCCATGCCCAGGCTCTTGCCCATGGCGATGATCGCCGTGGCGAGGTTGCGGCCCTGGGAGGCGCCCGAAAGGGCCTGCACAAAGGACTGATCGATCTTGAGAATATCGAAGGGGTACTGGTGCAGATAGCTCAAGGAGCTGTAACCCGTTCCGAAATCATCCAGGGCCAGGGTGATGCCCAATTCCTTCATGCGGTTGAGGGTGGCAAGAGCCTGACCAGAACCTTCCAGCAAGACACTTTCGGTGACTTCCACTTCCAAATTGTGGGGATCGGCGCCCGTGAGGGCGATGCAGTATTCAATTCGTTCCAACAACTGTGGATCCAGCATCTGAACACTGCTGAGGTTCACCGCAACGCGGATGGGCGGCAGGCCTTCGGTCTGGAGATGCTGGCTGAACTGCAGCGCCTCCCGAAACACGAATTCGCCCAATTCCAGAATCAAGCCCGTTTCCTCGGCCACGGGAATGAACTTGGTGGGGGCAATGGAGCCCATCTCGGGATCATCCCAGCGCAGTAGCGCTTCCATGCCCATGATGGTGTGGGTGCGTGCATCGATCTGGGGCTGGAAATGCACGTGGAAAGCCCCGTGGGCCAAGCCCCGACGCATGCCTGCTTCAAGGGCGAAGCGTTCCTGCAACCGGCAGGCCATGGACGAATCAAAGAACTGGAAACGATTGCGACCACCTTCCTTGGCGGCGTACATGGCCCGGTCGGCATTTTTCAGGAGGGTATCCACATCCCGACCATCCTGGGGCATCAAGGCGATGCCAATACTGGGCGTTACGACCAGTTCGTGACCCTCCAGCAGGATCGGCTGGCGGAGCGCGTCCAGGATGCGCTGGGCCACCCGCCCGGCGTCCATGGGGCTGCCGAGACTCTTGAGAATCAGACAGAACTCATCGCCACCAATGCGGGCCACGGATTCTACATCGGTGCTTTCGGCCCGCGCCAGCAGGTCGGTGGGCCGCAGCACATCGGCAATGCGCGAGGCCACCACCTTGAGCAGGTCATCCCCCAGGGCATGGCCCAGGGTGTCGTTGATGCGTTTGAAATTGTCGAGGTCCAGGTAAAGCAAGGCGGCCGTCTTGGGATAGGGCGTGCCTTCACTACGGATCGTGTCTTGAAAGATCCGCTCCAAGGTCGAGCTCAGGGCATGGCGGTTCCAGAGCCCCGTGAGGGAATCGTGGTAGGCCATGTGGCGGATCTGCTGCTCGAAGGCCTTGCGCTCCGTGATGTCGCGGATCATCACCAGCACCCGATCCTCCGCCGACGCAATGAAACGGCCTTCCCAAAAGTGGGGCTCGTTCTCGTAGGGATGGGTAATTTCCAAGGTGAGCACTTCCGCTGGCGTGGCCAAGGCTCGTTGGCAGTGGTCCCGAACCTCCGCAGCCAATTCCTTGGGTAACAGCTCATCCAGGGTGCCCAGGGGCGGCCGGGAATCGTTGTCCTCCCCCCGGATGCCGGAATGGACCAAAGTCACCCGTTCTTGGGTATCCACCGTGAAAATGGGATCGGGATGGGCCGCAAAAACAGATCGCAAGGTGCGCGTGCTGTCCTGAAGGGCCGTGAAGGCTTGGTTCGCCTGCAGCACGTGGCGAATGCGATAGGGCAGATGTTTCCAGTGCAGGGGCTTGGCGAGGAAATCGTTGGCGCCCGCCTGATAGGCCGCCTGGATCGACGCAAGGTCATCCAACCCTGTAACCATCACCACGGGCAATTCCTCGTGAGACCAGGTGCGCCGGATCTCACGGCAAACGGCGAAGCCATCCTCGCCCACCAGTACCACATCCAGCAGCACCAAATCCGGCGCATGCTCGCGGATGAGCTGAAGTCCTTCCGCGCCCGTGGTCGCCGTATGACACACCATGCCGGCGGAAGAGAGCGCCTTGGCCGCCGCCCGTAAAATCATGGCGTCGTCGTCAATGGCCACCACCACCGGAGCAGCTCCAGCAGAATGCGGGTCGGCCAATGGAGCGTCTAGGCTGGCGTTATCGTTTCCCAGGGTCACACCTCGGCTTGAATGGTTGAAACTCCCAATGGTTCGGGGCCCTGCAAAGAAAAAAACGCGACGGAATAGGCGAAAAACCTCAGCTGAGGGTATCAGACTCCCGCAATCCCTGACAAAGCCCGGCGCCCTCCAGGCAGGCCATCAGCGTCCCTTTCGATTTGAGCAGAGCACCCATTCAGATTGATCGAATCAACGGTCCAACCATGACCAAGGCAATCCTTCAGGCCGTTTGTTTCCTTTCGTTTAGCTTGTGGCACACAAGATGCACAAGCAGCACTGGTCACCATTCACCGCACTCCACCCGTCTGGGTGGAGCTGTTCGTTCTTCGAACCAATTTCCTGTGCACCGGACTTACCCCATGAGCCCATCGCCATGAAGACACCCCAACAGGGATTTGGAGGTCTGGGATCCATTCCTTCCTTTCTGGAATGGTTTGGCGAACTGGGGTGCTTCGTCGGCAAATTTGTAAGGTCGACCTTTTCGCGCCCCTTTCATTTCCAAGCGTTGCTCCAGCAGATGCACGAGATCGGCACGCGGTCGCTGCCCCTGGTGGTGTTGGCAAGCGCCTCAACAGGCGTGGTTCTCAGCCTTCACACCCGGGAAAGCCTGGTGCGATTTGGCGCGAAAGGCCTGCTTCCCGTGGTGATCGTGATGACGATCATCAAGGAGAGCGGCCCGATCATCACCGCCCTGATCGTTTGCGGCCGGGTTGGCGCGGGCATTGGAGCTCAACTGGCCTCCATGAAGGTGACGGAGCAGATCGATGCAATCGAGGCCTCGGGCATCAATGCCTTCAGGCTGCTCGTCGTGACCCGCATTCTGGCGTGCATCCTCATGCTGCCTCTGTTGACTATCGTCGCCGACCTTTCCGGCATCCTGGTGGGCTGGCTGGCGAACACCCTGGTCGAACATGTGTCCCTGGTCCGTTTCATCCAGGACGGCTTCAAGCAACTCACCTTCCAGGATCTGCTTCCCACCACCTTTCGCACGGCCATTTTCGGATTCATCATCGGCCTGCTTGGGTGTTTTCAGGGCACCCGCTCCACGGGAGGCACGGAAGGCGTGGCCCGCGCCGCCACCAGCGCCGTGGTACTTGCCTCGCTATTCGTCATCGTCGCGGACGTCGGGCTCGTTCGCTTGATTCAGATCGTGTTCCGGCCATGACACCACCTGCCCAGGGTAACGCGGTCATCCGGGTCGAGAGCCTATTCAAGGCCTTCGGTAGCCTAAAAGTTATTAATGATGTAAATTTGAATGTTAATGTTGGTGAAACATTAGTTGTGCTTTGCCGCAGCGGTACAGGCAAGAGTGTGCTGCTCAAGCTTCTGATTGGCTTGCAACAACCAGATTCTGGGTCCATTCAAATGTTAGGCCAAGAAATCACCCAGCTTGCTGAAAAGCCTTTGAACGAAGTGCGCAAAAAGGTAGGTTTCGTATTCCAGAATGCGGCCCTATACGATTCGTTAACGGTGGCGGAAAACGTGGAATTCCCGCTCAAATACCACACGGCATTGACCGTGGGGCAGCGCCGGGAACAAGCCATGGAAATCCTGACCCGGGTGGGAATGCAGGATTCGGCGCTCATGATGCCAACTGAACTATCCGGTGGTATGAAAAGGCGCGTCGGGTTGGCCCGGGCCTTGGTACTGAAACCCAAAATCATGCTATACGACGAGCCGACCGCGGGGCTGGATCCAATCACATCGGAAGAAATCAACGAGCTGATCCTCAAGCTGCAGCAGGAGCACGCCATGTCCTCCATCGTCGTGACCCACGAAATGCATAGTGCGCAGCGTATTTCAAATCATGTGGCCATGCTCGACCAGGGAAGCATCGTGTTTGATGGTAATTTTTCAGACATGAAAAATAGCGATAACAAATTTGTTTCATTATTTATTAAAAATGGGTGAATACCATGACAAAAATAGCACTTTTAGGAATGTTCATACTCACATCGCTGGCCATTCTTTTTGTGGGTATTTTCATCATTGGTAATCAGCAGCGGCTGTTTTCTAAGACCTATCGCCTTCAAACCGAATTCTCCACGGTATCGGGACTCACCAGTGGAGCTGAAGTCCGTATTGGAGGCGTACGCAAAGGGATCGTCGATGAGATTCGATTACCGTCTCAACCCGGCGGCAAAGTCGTTGTGTCGGTGTCGATCGATAACTCGACCTCCAGCCTCATCAAGAAAGACTCCATCGCGGCCATCGAGACGGAAGGCTTGCTTGGCAACAAGTTTCTCGCCATTTCCTTCGGCAGCCCAGCCGCCCCCGGCGTCAAGGACTGGGACACCATTGACAGCGCACCGCCGCTGGACGTTTCCGACATGCTCAAGAAATCCAACGAGATCCTGGAAACCACCCATAGCGCCATCAAGCACTTTGACACCACTGCGGAACACGTCGGGGTGATGACCGCCCGCATCAATCGAGGCGATGGGACCATTGGTGCCTTGCTGAATGATCGAAAGCTCTATAACGAGTTCAGCGCCATTTCCGGCGAGACGCATGCAACCTTGGTTCAGGCCAAGGTTGGCGTAACGGCCTTCCAGGAAAACATGCAGGCCCTGAAACGAAGTTTCTTCTTCCGTGGGTATTTCAAGGATCGTGGCTACCTGGACGCCTCGGAATTGACAGAATGGGAAATCGAAAAAATGCCTGAGGCTGCGCCCATCAAGACGTTCGTGTTCCTTGCTCAGGACTTGTTCACCAAATCCACCACAAGCAAGCTGAGCAGCAAGAGAAAACTCAAAGAGGTAGGCGCCTTCCTTGAAGTCAATCCCTTCAGCCTCGCGGTGGTCCAGGCCTTCTGCAGCCAAGTGGGTGACCGCGAAAGCAACCTGACCCTCACCCAGGCGCAGGCGATGGTGGTGCGCAACCACTTGGCGGAAAAATTCGAACTCGACGACACCAAGTTGAAGACGAAAGGAATGGGCGAAGACTTGGCCATCGAGCCTGGCAAGGAACACTGGGTGGAGATCTCTGTCTTTGCGCCTGCCGTGGTGCCGACCAAAACCATGCCCACCAGTCTCGACAAGTAGATGCGTGCAAGCCGGCAAGCCCCAGTGACCAGCCTCTTCGCCAGAGGTTGGCAGCGGTTCCAGAAGCTTTGCCAAGCCCATCACGGCAAAGCGACCGCATCTGTTCTGATGCTGTTCTTGGCCCTTGCGATAGCCTTTACGGATGCCCTGATTGCGGGGCCTCTGCGCGCCTGGGCCGAACGTGTCGCGAACTCCAAGCTGAACGGTTATACCGTGCGCATTGGCCAGGCTCGGCCCCATATTTGGAGGCTGGCCCTGGAATTGGACAACGTGGTGCTTGCGCAGAACACCCATCCAGACCCGCCCGTTGCCGATTTCCAGGCCTTGAAATTTTCTCTGCTCTGGGCAGAGCTGATTCACTTCAGGATGGCTGGGAACCTGACCATTGAGCGCCCCGCCCTGCACATCAACCTGGCCCAGATTTCAGAGGCAGCCCACAGCCAAGTGAGCCTGAAGGATCGTGGGTGGCAGAGTGCAGTCGAATCCATCTATCCCATCAAACTGGATCAGGTGAAGGTGCAAGAAGGGTCTCTCCTTTATCTTTCCGAGGACACCACCCGCAAACCCATCCAGCTCACCAAGGTCTTCATGGTTGCCAAGAACGTGCGCAACATCGCGGCCGCTAAAGATACCTACCCCTCACCCGTGATGCTGGAAGGTGTTCTGTTCGACACCGGCAAGATCTGGTTCAAGGGCGAGGCCGACTTCCTTCGAAAACCCCATGCCGCCGCCCGGGGAGAGCTTCGGCTGGACCAAGTCCCCCTGGATCGACTGGACCCCCTTGCCCAGGACTATCAATTGAAAACCACCGGCGGAGACCTGTCGGTGAAGGGCACCTTGGAATACACGCCTGAGACTCAGACGGCCCATTTCAAGGAGGTTCTGTTCGAAAATCTCAAGGTTGATTACGTCACCAGCAAAGCCACCAAGGGCATCGAGAAAGAACACGGCAAGCAAGTACTGAAGCTGGCCAAGCGTCTGCGCAATGCACCGCGACTCCTCCTAAAAGTGGACACCCTCCGCTTGACCAATAGCCAAATCGGATTTGAAAACAGGGTTTCCAAACCTCCCTACCGTTTGTTCCTTTCCAAGGTGAACTTGGATTTGGAAAACCTGAGCAACCAAGCATCGGAAGGACGGTCCAACTATCGGGTGCAGGGTGCCTTCATGGGCAGTGGCAGTGCCGCGGCATCCGGTGGATTCAGATCCACAGCCAGCCCTGTGGATCTCGATATTCACCTCAAAATGGATGACGCCAAGCTGACCTCACTGAACGGTTTTCTCCGGTCCTATGCCGGTGTGGATGTAGCTGACGGCCAGTTCTCTCTGTTCACCGAACTCACCATAAAAAAGGGAAGAGTGGAAGGCTACCTGAAGCCTCTCATCAAGAACCTGAAGATCTACGATCGCGAGAAGGACAAAGGAAAGCGCTTCGGGAAACGCGTTGAAATGCACGTGCTGCAATTCCTCGCCAATCTGTTCAAGAACCACACCACCAAGGATGTGGCGACGGTGATCCGGATATCGGGTGCCACCGGGGATCCCAAAGCCGGCGAATGGGAAGCCATTCGGAAGCTCCTTGGAAATGGCCTCATGCGGGGGATTCTTCCGGGGTTTTTGGAAAAGATCAAACGCCCGGAAGCCCAACAGTCCAAACCCCCTGAGCCGCCTCCTCAAAAGGGCTAAGAGGAATCTGACGCACAGTGCCCATTTGGTGTGCGACAAGCCCAACTTTGGCTCAGATCCTTGCGCCATCTTCCCTAAAATGAACATTTCGATATCAATATTGAGTCAATGCCTTTTTTTACTGATTTTGATCTTTTGTTTTCAATCGTTTTTTTTGATATCGTAAAATACACCAACACACAAACCCCAGGAAGGCGTTCGATCCAGGGACATGCCAATGGCGTGCCGACACTCCCTTTTTAACGCCCCACTTCAACCAATGGAGGCCCAAACCATGCGTGGATTCACCATGAAAGCGGTGCTTGGTCCATGTCTCATCGCGATCTTGTCCGGTTGCGGAGGTAGCGGAAACAAGGCTGTGATTGCGCCCGAACCCCCAACGCCCGCCGGCACCTTCGGCAAGGTCATTCCTGGGGTGGTCGAGAACATCACTGGATTGATGGACGTGATGTCCCCGCCCTTGCCCCCCCAAACCTATTCCCATTGGCAAAACCTTTACTTGGCTAATGAAATTGGCAGCTCTGGCTATCTCACCGGAATTTCATTTCAGTACCAGGGAGCCATGGCGAGTGCTGTAACGGTTCCCAACCTTTCCATCAAGGTCAGCCACAGCAATCTTGAGAATCTGGGTGCCACCTTTGCGAACAACCTCGGCACTGGCCAGGGTGCCCAAGTGACTGTTCGCCCCACTGCCAGCTTCACCTTTCCCGCGGGTGCCGCAGGCTCGTGGCAGAAGATCGCGTTTGCGACCCCCTTCTATTACAACGGCGTGGACAACCTGATTGCCGAATTTGAAGTCCAGGGCGCCTGCACAGGGCGGGTGTTGGATGCCTGCGATCAAGCCCGAGGATACCAATCTGTCGTATTCACCTACGTTAATGACCCCACCGGGACCACCCTGGATTTTCTGCAGTTGACCAAGCTTCACTTCGCTGGGGGCGATCACGTACCTTTCCTCACCAGCGATATGGTCAACACGGCTCCCTTTAACACCACCGGCAACAACAAAATGCAGATGCTGTACCGAGCCGATGAAATGGATGGCTCGGGTCCCATCCGTGGGATTGGTATCCGCGTGGGACAGGAAACAACGGCAGAGTCCTTTACGGTGACCATGAAAGTTGGCCATTCGAGTCTTTCTACGTTGGACACAACCTTTGCCAGCAATTTCAATTCCGGCACTCCGGTGATGGTTGCAGACCATGTCAGTTTTACGGTGCCAGCGGGCATTCCCGCGGACGACTATGTCTGGATACCGTGGACGGGCACAGCCTTCATGTATAACGGCACCGACAATCTGGTGATCGAGCTTGATGTCAGCACTGCCACGGGCTCCCTGGGGCTGCGACGCAGTGTTGGTACCGCAGGCGTGACCCGCGTTCTAGGAAGTTCCGGCAGCCTGGTGGGTACCGTGGTTGACAGGGTGAAATACGGGGTCAAATTGCGTTTCGGGGGCGGAAATGTGGATGTGATTACCTCTGGTTCAGGCACGGTATCCATGCCCTTTACCAATGCCTTCAGCACCAAAAGCCAGCATTTGTACCGCGCCGCGGAACTCGGTTCCAGCGGTGTCATCACCAAGATCGCCTGCCGCCTGCACGCCAACACTTCCCTTTCAACCTACGAAAATTTTTCGGTGGTGCTCGGCCATGCCTCCAGCCCCGAATTGGGTTCAACGTTCTCTGCCAACATGACAGGCGGAGGAACCGAGGTTTTTCGTGGCACCTTCACCTTGCCCGCCGGGTTGAAATGGGGCGATTGGCTGGAGATTCCCCTGACCACCCCCTTCACCTATGACGCGAACAAGGATCTGGTTATTCAGCTTTCCTCGGCCCCGGGCAACCTTCATGGGGTAAGCATGAGCGATGACAATGCCCTGCGGTATTACCATGGCCATGCGGGCTCAGCAGATAGCACCACCAACACGGTTACCACCTTGAGCAACAACATCACCGACGTTCGGTTGGTGTTGCGGTAACAAGGTTTTCCCGCAGGATGGTGGCGTTGACTCCATCTGGCCATATCACCACCGCCCCTTGCCCCTTGGCCCAAACCTCTAGCTGCCGTGCCTCTAGGTCCAACACCCAGAGGTACGGCCCCATCTGGAACAGCACCTGTTCACCGGGCAACCGGGTTGCACACCGAGCGTTCCAGGAGAGCAAAGGCGTATCCAGCGCCACGCTGTACGACCCTTTTACATCCCGGGAACTGACCTGCAGGCCCTCCCAGGGCCACTGCCCCACGCGCAGGGACCAGGCAGATTCGGTTTCTGGCACCCCTTCCGCAGGTTTTCCGTAGGTCTGCGCCAGGGTGGGTTCCCCGGTCTGGACCGTTTTTTTAGTTTGGGTATGGCGGGCCACCTGTTGAGGAATCACCATGCTTTCGGGCGCAACGGCGGTTAGCAGGCATTGGGGCGCGGCCTGGGCATCCTGCAGCCAAAGATCCCAGCCATCCCTGCCTCGGCGCGTAAACAAGCGGGCCTCAGTGCTGAAGCGCAAACCCGAGACCAGACAGTGTTCGCTGCCCTTGGATTGCCCCAGGAAAAGGCCACCCTCCCGAAGGTAGAAGACCTTGAATCCGGAAACGATGACCGACGAGTTGGGCAGGCCCCAGATGCCGAGTTCACAGAAGGGCAGATAGACCGCCAGCAGCAGCACCATTGTGAGGGAATTGGCCCGAATCGAACATCCCAGGGAACCCCACCTGTCGCCCCGAATACGGTAAAAAAAGGGCCATTCGACAAGGGCGGAAAGTACCAGGGCCAAGAGGGCGAAGCCAACCGCCAGCCAGGGCAAGCGTCCCACAGGATCCAGCCCCAGCCACGCGGGGAGAATCCGCACAAAAACAATCGAGAGCGGAAAAAGCAGCAGCGTCGAGGAAAGGTATTTCGCCGCCACCAGCCAGCCCACCCTCCCCTTCCAGCCCACCCTGGAGGTCCGCATCAGGGCAGCCCCAAGGGCACCGAACACCAACCCGCCCAACAGAAAATGGGCGTTCACCAAGACCTTCAGCAGGGAGGCGGGGGAATCCAGGGAGGCAAACACGGTGATAGCTTCCCACAGTGCCGCGATCTCCTTGACATCCGATCCGGGGGAGCGATCCTATAGCCTCACATTACGAGGCTACAACATGAATCGACGCGCTCCTCTTTTCCTGGGTTTGGGTTTGGCGACCGCCCTGATCGCCGCGGGGCCAGAAACCACCAAGGCCAAGCCCGGCATCGACCCCATCAATATCGACACCTCCGTGAAGCCCTGCGAGGACTTCTATAAATTCGCCAATGGTGGCTGGCTCAAGGCCCATACCCTGCCGAGTGACAAGAGCCGCTATGGTGCCTTCGAGGAGGTTTCGGACCGCAACCGCGAGGTGCTGCGCCAGATCCTGGAAGAAACCTCCAGCAAACAGGATTGGAAGCCGGGCAGCAAGGAACAGAAGGTGGGGGACTTTTTTGCCAGTGGCATGGGTGAAGCCGCCATCGAGAAGCATGGCATTTCTCCCCTGAAACCCTACTTGGCCCGCATTGAAGGCCTTAAGGAGGCCAAGCAGCTCCCAGCTTTTCTGGCCAAATGGCACAGCGAGGGTTTGAGCGGCGGCTTCGGGTTCCATGTGGGCCAGGATGCCAAAAACAGCACCCGCTACATGGCCAGCCTGGGCCAGGGCGGCACGGGCCTGCCTGATCGCGACTACTACCTGAAGGATGACGCCAAGGCCAAGGGCATCCGCGAGAAATATGCCGCTCATGTGACCAAGATGTTTGAACTGCTAGGCGAAAAGCCTGAGCAAGCCAAGCTGGATGCGGAGACCGTTCTGAAACTGGAGACCAAGCTAGCCCAGGCCCAGTGGAGCCGCGTGGAACTTCGCGATCCCGTCAAACGCTACAACAAGCGCACCCCCGACCAAGTGCAGGCCGAAGCGCCCGGCTTCGATTGGAAAGGCTATTTTGCCGCCCGGGGCGCCGCCATCGAGGATCTCAACCTCAGCACGCCTTCCTTCTTCCAGGCCTTTGGCAAGCTGGCCCAAGAGGTTCCCGCCGCCGAATGGCGCACCTACCTGCGCTGGCATCTGGTGAGCGCCACGGCCAACCTGCTGCCCAAGGCTTTCGTGGAAGAATCCTTCGCCTTCCACGGCAAAGTGCTCAACGGCATTCCCACCCAGGAAGCGCGTTGGAAGCGCATCCAGGGCGCCACGGATGGCACCCTGGGCGAGGCGCTGGGCCAGCTTTACGTGGCCAAGGCTTTCAGCCCCGAGGCCAAGAAGAAGGTGCTCGAAATGGTCGAGAACCTGCGCGCCGCCCTCAAGGAGCGCATCACCGGCCTGGATTGGATGGGCGCCGAAACCAAGCAGCAGGCCATCCGCAAGCTGGAGGCCTTCGGCGTCAAGATGGGCTACCCCGACAAGTGGAAGGTCTACGGCTTTGAAGTGAAGCGGAACGACTACTTTGGTAACGTGCGCCGCGCCGCCGCCTGGCGCATCAAGGAAAACATCGGCAAGCTGGGCAAGGCTATCGACCGCACGGAGTGGGGCATGACACCGCCCACCGTGAATGCCTACTACAGCCCCACCATGAACGAAATTGCCTTCCCCGCGGGCATCCTGCAGCCGCCCTTCTTTGATCCCATGGCGGATGATGCGGTGAATTACGGCGCCATCGGCTGGGTGATCGGCCACGAGATGACCCACGGCTTTGATGACAGCGGCAGCCAGTTCGACGCCGACGGGAATCTCAAAAACTGGTGGACCGATGCCGACAAAAAGGCCTACCAGTCCCGCACCGACCTCGTGGTGAAGCAGTACGATGCCTATGAACCCCTGCCAGGGGAGCATGTGAACGGCAAACTGACCGTGGGTGAAAACATCGCCGATCTGGGCGGACTCAAGATCGCCTTTGCCGCCTGGAAGAAGAGCCTGGGGGGCAAACCTGCCCCGGCCATCGACGGCTTCTCGGGTGAGCAGCGCTTCTTCCTGGGCGCCGCCCAGGTGTGGCGCAACCACATCCGCAACGAAGCCCTGTCCGTGCGGCTCAAGACCGATCCCCACAGCCCTGGCCATCAGCGGGTGATCGGCCCCCTGTCCAACCTGCCCGAATTCTTCGACGCCTTTTCTTGCGGCGAAGGCATGCCCATGATGCGCCCCGCCGCCGAACGGCCAGCCATCTGGTAGAAATGGGGTAAAGAGTGCTGGGGATCATCGATCCCCGGCACGCTTTCCTTCAAACTGCTTGTTTCCACGGATCCGGGAGGCGCCCTCCTGATTTCGCGAGGTTCCCTTGATACTCCGCAGCACTGCCCTTTCCTTCTGCCTCGTCTCGGGGCTCCTCGCCCAGGGCTACCACGGTTTCAACCCGAAGAACATGGACACCACGGTGCGCCCCTGCGACGACTTCTACCGTTATGCCCTCGGCGCCTGGGACAAAACCATGGTGATTCCTGCGGAGTACGCCTCCTTTGGCGTGGACCAGGAAATCGAGGAACGCTCCTTCGCCGTTCTGAAGGAACTGCTGGAAAGCGCCGCCAAAGACACCGCGGCAGCCAAGGGCTCGGAACGCCAGAAGGTGGGCGATTTCTATGCCTCGGGCATGGATGTGACCCGCATCGAAAAAGAAGGCTTGAAACCCCTGGCCAGTCACCTAGCCCGTATCGAGGCTCTGAAAGCCAATAATGGCCTGGCCGAGCGCTTAGCAACCTTGCACAGCCAGCTCATCAGCCCCGGTTTCCGGTTCCGGGTGGACCAGGACGACAAGGCCAGCGACCGCTACATCGTGCAGCTTTCCCAGGGCGGCCTGGGCCTGCCGGAGCGCGAGTATTACTTAAAGGCCGACACCGCATCCCAGGAACTCCGGAGCAAGTATCTGGCCCACATCGCCACCAACTTCCTGTTCCTGGGCGATGCTCCCGAGGCCGCCAAGGCGCATGCAAAGGAGGTCATGGCCATCGAAACGCGCCTGGCCAAGGCCTCCAACAGCATGGAGGAAATGCGCGATCCCAACGCCAACTATCACAAGATGACCCCGACCGAACTCGCCAAACTGGCGCCTGGGCTGGATTGGAAGGTCTATTTCCAAACCCTGGGCCTGGACAAGGTGGATTCACTCATCGTGCGCCAGCCGAAATTTTTCCAGGAACTGGGCCGCATGGCTCAAGTCCTGCCAGCCTCCGAATGGCAGAGCTATCTGCGCTGGAACCTGGTGCGAAGCACGGCGGACTATCTGAACAGCGCCATCGAAGCAGAAGACTTCGCCTTCTACGATAAGGTGCTCCAGGGCACCCAGGTCCAGAAACCGCGCTGGAAGCGGGTGCTGGCCCATACGGATCGCGCCCTGGGCGAGGCCCTCGGCAAGCTCTATGTGGAGCGAGCTTTCCCGCCCCAGGCCAAGGCCCGCATGCAGGATCTGGTCAAGAACATCCTAAAGGCCCTGCGGGGCCGCATTCTCAACCTGGAATGGATGAGCGACGTCACCAAGCAGCAGGCCCTCGCCAAGCTCGATACGATCCGCGTCAAGATCGGCTATCCGGATGTGTGGCGGGATTATTCCAAGCTTGAGGTTGCCCGCGGTTCCTACGTAACCAACGTGCTGGCGGCGCGCCATTTCGAATTCCACCGCAACCTGGGCCGCCTGGGCAAGCCCCTGGACCGGGGCGAGTGGCTGATGACACCCCCCACCAACAACGCCTACTACGAACCCACCTTGAACGAAATCTGCTTCCCGGCGGGCATCCTGCAGCCGCCCTACTTCGATCTGGAGGCCGACGATGCCGTGAATTACGGCAATATCGGCGCCACCATTGGCCATGAGCTGACCCATGGTTTCGATGATGAAGGGCGCCAGTTCGATGCCAAGGGCAACCTGCGCAACTGGTGGACGCCTGAGGACACCAAGGCCTTCGACGCCCGTGCCCAGCAGGTCGTGAAACAGTTCGACGCCTTCGAGCCCCTGCCCGGCATGCACATCAACGGCAAGACCACCCTCGGGGAGAACCTGGCGGATTTGGGCGGCCTGAAAATCGCCTACGACGCCTTCAAGCTAAGCCAGCAGGGGAAGGCTCCGGTGGGTCTCATCGAAGGCTTCACGCCTGAACAGCGTTTCTTCCTCGGCTACGCCGAAACCTGGCGCCTGAAACATCGGGAGGAAGCCCTCCGTTCGCGCCTCATGACCGATGTCCATTCCCCAGCCAAGTACCGCATCCTGGGACCTTTGGCGAACATGCAGGAATTCTTTGACGCCTTCGGGTGCAAGGATGGGGATCCCATGAAACGTTCCACTTCTGAGCGGCCCTCCATTTGGTAATCTCACCCCGATCCCACCCACGCCCGAATCCCGTTTCGAATTCCCCCCGATCTGTGATACAAATCACTGGAGGAGCGGGCGGAACAATTATGGGTCAGGCAGTCGTCAATCTCAGACGGGTCGATTACCTTGCGGGCCTGCCCCAGGCAGAAGCCGAGGAACTTGCCTCCGTCAGCGAACTGCGCCGGTATTCCGATGGCGCTCCCGTCTTCAACCAGGGTGAGATGATCCCCGGCATTTTCGTGGTGGTCCAAGGCACCTTGAAGGTCTTCCGCACCGATGGCCGCGGCAAAGTGCAGGTGTTGGATATGCTCCAGCCCGGCACCTGCGTGGGTGAGGTGCAGGTTTTTGATGGCGGTCCCACCGCCAGCGCCGCCGAAGCCCATGGGGACGCGGAATGCTGGCTCATTCCCGCCGTGGCCCTGAAGCGCATGGCCAGCCGCAATACCGCTGTTTCTGAAGTCATCATCCGACACTTTGCCGGCAAGGTGCGCCACCTCATTCAATTGGTGGAAACCCTCAGCCTGCATAGCGTGCCCGAGCGCGTGGCTCAGCTCATTCTGGACTACCAGAGCCGCAATCCCACCCGCACCCTGGTGGAATTCCAGGAAACCCAGGAAGACCTCGCCCAGTGCATCGGCGCCAGCCGTGAGGCCTTCAGCCGCGCTCTGCGTCTGTTGGCGGACCTTGGACTGATCCAGAGCACGTTCCCCGTGGTGCGGATCCTGGATGTGCCCAAGCTGCAGCGCTACGCCCGCGGCTGATCGCGTTAGCATGGGCCTCTCCCCAACCCCATAGGAGAAGCCATGCAAAGTGACCATGTCATCCTCGGCATCCATGTCACGGACCGCCTGCAGCACGCCACCGAGGTGCAGAAGGTCTTCACGGAATACGGCTGCAACATCAAGACCCGCCTTGGGCTGCATGAGGCAGGTAAGGATTTCTGCTCACCCCAGGGCGTGGTGCTCCTTGAACTTGTGGGTGACCCGGGGGTCTGGCAGGGCATGAAAGCCAAACTGCAGGCCATCGAGGGCATCGAGGTTAAAGAAATCGTATTCAGCCACTGAACCCTGAATGGCGACTCCGGTACCCCGCTCGATCTGTCTTGGCGTTGATCCTGGCTCCCTGGCCTGTGGCTGGGCAGTGGTGTCTCGGTCCGGCTCCAGGATGGAACTGTTGGCCGCGGGTGTGATCCGCAATCCCCGAGGCGCCGACTTCGATCAGCGCATTCTCTGCATTCACCAGAAACTGGTGGAAGTCATCGCAACGCACCAGCCAACGTTCATGGCCGTGGAATCCCCCTTTGTGGAAAAGAACGCCGCCACGGCCCTGAAACTCGGCCAGATCCGCGGCGGCATCCTGCTCACGGCGGGGCTCCACGGTCTGCCCGTGGGCGATTACAACCCCATGCAGGTTAAAAAAGCCGTCAGCGGGTACGGCTGGGCAGACAAAAACCAGGTAGGAAAAATGGTCCAGGTGCTATTGAACCTCAAAGAGGCCCTACCCGTCGATGCCGCCGATGCCGCCGCGGTGGCAATCGGTCATCTCTTGGCAACTCGGAATTCCTGAACCATCGCCGATTGCCAACTCCCGCCTATCGCAGGCTCCACTGGAGCCTGCTTCCCACTCGCTTGAGCCCTTGGCCCTGCGCTCTTGGAGGCGGGACAATCGGTCACCTCTTGGCCACTCGGAATTCCTGACCCATCTCCGATCGCCAACTCGCTAGCACGTGGGGCGACAATGGCTATTGTCACTTGTTGGCGCTGGAGCCTTGGCCAAAGGGCTCATCGACCCGTAGAATGAGAAATTCACGTGAGGGTGAATTGGGCCGACCTTCGGGAAGGTAATTCGCGCTCGCTGCTTCTGGTTCAACCGGGAGTCAACGCGTTTGCCTGTGCGAAAGCACTCAAAAGGAAGCCCCATGTCACAGCCCAAACAAGGAAATCCCGCCGTGGTTGGCCTCGCCGGCTTCGGCCTCACCACCCTTGCCTTGCAGTTCCACAACTTGGGACTTTGCGGCATGGGACCTGTGTTCGCCCTGGCCGTCATCTTCGGCGGCTCAGCCCAACTGGTGGCGGGTTTCCAGGAAAAGAAAATGGGCAACAACTTCGGCTTCTGCGCCTTCACCGGCTACGGCGCGTTCTGGATGGCCTTCGCTCTGATCCTCTTGGGCAATCGTTTCCAGGTATTTGAAAGCAGCCCTCGGGATATCGGCTACTTCCTGGTGGCCTTCACCCTGTTCACGCTGATTCTCTGGGTAGCCAGCCTCAAGGTGCACAAGGCCATGTTCGTCACGTTCTCGCTGCTGCTCGTAGGGTTCATCCTGCTCGATCTGGCCCACTTCGGCTTTCCGGCCCTGACCAGGGTGGCGGGCTTTGAATTGATCCTCTGTGCTCTGAGCGCGCTGTACATGATGGCGAGCATCATCTTCCAGGATGTCTTTGGCAGGGATGTGCTGCCCGTGGGCGGAACGGTGATCTAAGCACGAAAAGGGCACCCACATGGGGTGCCCTGGTTTGGTCGCGCCAGTGGGGGTTCCGGAGGTCCTCCACTGCGGATGGGGCTCGTAGGTTTATGGCCCCGGCTTGGTGAAGAAGGCGATGGTGCCGACTCAACTGCCAAGTTAGGCAGGCCCAAGGCCCCTTCAAGAGGACAAATCTGCCGCCATCAAGTGAACTCGCAACTGCTCAGGATCCGTGAAGGGCGGTAGGCAAGACCTGGACCGACAGAGGTAGGCCGCGGGGTTGCCTCCAATGGGGGTGCGTCCCAGGTGCAATGGCAGGGAAGGGTCTGCGTCAGCCAGGGAAAGAACCATGCCTGGATGATAGTCGGCCCGCGCGATGGCCAGCAGAGCCTGGGTTCCAGGGGCTTGGCGAGCTCCCGCCACCACCAGTTCCATCGGCTCCCGCAACTGATCGTCCAACACCGCCATTAGGCCCAGGAAAGCGCGTGGGGCCTGCTCGACCCCGGATACCACCAGCGCTCTTGCCACTGCAGTGCTGAAGTCCTCCCGGTCCAAATGTCGAGCAAGCCGCTGCAGGGCCTGGCACGCCAAGGTTGTGCCTGAGGGCAAGGCCCCATCCCAGCCGCCTTTCGACCGCACCAATACATCAGATTGTTCGGCCTCAGTAAAATAGAAGCCACCTTCCCGTTCATCCTGAAAGCGCACCAGCAGGGCCTCGCCCAATGTTTCGGCCCAGCGCAACCAGCGAATATCAAAGCCCGCTTCATACAGATCCACCAAGCCCTTGGCCACGGCACCATAGTCCTCCAGAAAGCCCGGAATATGGGCGACCCCAGCCCGGTATGTCCGGAGCAGCGTGCCTCCTTGCCAAAGCACGCGATGCAGAAATTCGGCGCAGGCCGTGGCAGCTTGAAGGTAGCGTTCGTCCCCGAGCACCTGATAGCCCTTGGCCAGCGCCGACACCGCCAGGCCGTTCCAGGCGGCCAGAAGCTTGTCGTCTTTCCCGGGCCGAACACGCTGGGAGCGACTTGCGAGCACCCGGGCACCCAGGCGCTCCAGCCGCCGATCGAAATCCTCCTGGGTCAGGCCCAGCCGCTCCGACAGGTCCAGGGAAGAAAACCGATGCAGCACGCTTTTCCCATGCTCGAAATTGCCCTGGGCCGTAATGCCAAAGGCTGCACCGAAGAAGGTGGCGTCCTCCGGCCCGAGCACCGCCTCGATTTCTGCAGGTGAAAAGACATAGAACTTGCCCTCTTCGCCTTCACTGTCGGCGTCTTCGGAACTGTGAAATCCGCCCAGGGGGTCGCGGAGATCACATAGCAAATAATCCAGCGTGCCTTTGGCGATGGCGGCGTAGCGTGGGTTTTTTGTGGCCTGGAAGGCGTCCAAGTAGCAGCAGGCGAGCTGGGCGTTGTCGTAGAGCATCTTCTCGAAATGGGGCACCAGCCACTGCCCATCCACGCTATAGCGCGCGAAGCCGCCCCCCAGATGATCGTACATGCCCCCTTCCCACATGGCGTCCAGGGTGCGCGTGGCCATGGTTCGATCCTGCGGGGTGCCCCGGCGCAAAATCAGTTCCACCGCCAAATGCGCCGGGAATTTGGGTGCCGGGCCAAAGCCGCCCCAATGGGGGTCGAAGTCCGCCCGAAGCTGGCGCAAGGTTGTTTCAAACAGCGCGCCATCGACCTTGGCAGCCTTTCGCAGCCCCTGGGCACGGCGAACCAGGGTGCTGGTCAAAGCCTCGGCATCCTGGGCCAGTTCATTCCGGCGCTCGGCCCATACTTCCGCGATCCGGGCCAGCAAGGCACCAAAGCCCGGCATCCCCTGGCGCGATTCGCGGGGGAAATAGGTGCCTCCAAAAAAGGGTTTCAGGTCCGGCAGCAGCCAGACGCTCATGGGCCAACCGCCCCGACCTGTGAGCGCCTGCACGGCATCCATGTAGATTTCGTCCAGATCAGGGCGTTCCTCGCGGTCCACCTTGATGGGAACGAAATACGTGTTGAGCAGCCGGGCGATCTCCTCATGTTCAAAACTCTCGTGCTCCATCACATGGCACCAGTGGCAGGCGCTGTAGCCAATGGAGAGGAAAATGGGTTTGTCCTCCTGGCGGGCCTTGGCGAAGGCCTCATCGCCCCAAGGGAACCAGTCCACAGGATTGTTGGCGTGCTGCAACAGGTAGGGACTGGTGGCTTGGGCAAGACGATTGGCCATGGGGGCTCCGAATACACCTGAGATGCCGGAGAGAAGCGCAAATATCCAGGCCCCGTCAAAGGCGATAGAATGAGCGATTGGCCTGAAAACGGCCTGGGAGTTCCATGTTCGAGTCCCTTTCCGAAAAACTGACCAAGGCGATGAAAAGCCTCCGGGGCGAATCCCGCCTGACGGAAAAGAACCTCGAGGATGTGCTGCGCGAAGTGCGCATGGCCCTCCTGGAGGCGGATGTCCATGTGCAGGTGGCCCGCAGTTTCCTTCAGCGGGTGAAGGATAAGGCCCTGTCCCAGGGTGAGGATGGCAAGGGCGCCGTGGTGCTCCAGGGCCTGAACCCCGCCCAGCAGTTCATCGATATCGTGTACCAGGAACTGACAGAAGTCATGGGTGGCATGGCCTCTGAAAAGCCCCTGGACTTTGCCTCCAAATCGCCCACGGTGGTGATGATGGCGGGCCTGCAGGGTTCCGGTAAAACCACCAGTTGCGGCAAACTGGCAAAATACCTCAAAAAGAACGGCCATTCACCGCTGCTGGTGCCCGCAGACGTGTACCGCCCGGCGGCCATCAAGCAGCTGCACATCGTGGCCAAGGATGCAGGCGTGCCCAGCTTCCACACCGAGGAACGGGACCCCGTCAAGATTTGCAAGGCCGCCGTGGATGAAGCCCGCCTCAAGGGCTGGGATGTGGTGATCCTCGACACCGCGGGACGCCTGCACCTGGACGATGTCCTGATGGAAGAACTGGCCCGCATCAAGGCCGAATGTGAGCCCACGGAAATCCTGTTCGTGGCCGACGCCATGACCGGCCAGGATGCGGTGCGCTCGGCCTCGGCCTTCCACGCCAAGCTGGCCATCACCGGAGTCATTCTCACCAAGGCCGATGGTGATACCCGCGGCGGCGCCGCCTTTAGCGTCAAACATGTCACAGGCCAGCCCATCAAGTTTGTGGGCTCGGGCGAAAAGCTCGACGACTTCGAGCGCTTTCATCCGGACCGCATGGCCCAGCGCATCCTGGGCATGGGAGATGTCCTTTCCCTCATCGAGCACGCCAAGGACAAGATCGACGAAAAAGACGCCGAGGCCATGGCCAAGCGCATGGTCAAGAACCAGTTCACCCTGGAAGACATGCTCAGCCAGATGCGCCAGGTTCAAAAGCTCGGCAGCATGCAGAAGATCCTCGGGATGCTGCCCGGCATGGGCCAGATCAAGGAACAGCTCGCCACCGTTGCCACCGATAAACGGGTCAAGCACCTGGAAGCCATTCTCACCTCCATGACCCCCAAGGAACGGCGCAACCACCTGCTGCTGGATGCCAAGCGCAAGCGCCGCATCGCCGCGGGTTCTGGCCGCCCCGTGCATGAAATCAACCAGCTACTCAAGCAATACCTGGAAATGAAAAAAATGATGACCCAGATGAAAGATCCCAAATTCATGAAACGCATGCAGGCCATGGCAGGGAAAATGGGCGGCATGCCCGGGGGCGGGTTTCCCTTCTGATGGGTGCGGGAATTGTGCCGCCCATAATTTCGTCTTGGGCCCTGCCCTTGACCGCGCTACACTAGTCAGCTCTAGGAGTTCCTGATGTTGTCCATCCGTCTAGCTCGTAATGGCGCCAAGAAGCGGCCTTTCTACCACATCGTCGTCTCTGAGAATGACCGTATTCCCACCGGCCAGGCTCTTGAGATCATTGGCTTTGTGAACCCCATTTCCACTGCCGGCGAAGTGCTCCGCATCGATGCCGAGAAGGCCAAGGCTTGGATCCAGAAGGGTGCCCAGCCCTCCAAGACCGTCCTCGAACTCTTCAAGAAGAACGCGATCCTCTAAGATTCTCGTTCCTGGATACGGAAGGCCGGGCTCGTCCCGGCTTTTCGCGCAGTAGGCCATCGCCTGGAAATAACCTTGTGGGCTTGATGGTGAGAACAGCATGATAAAAGTCTCCCTCTGGAGTCTCCATGAACCTGGAAGCCTTTCTGCTTGATGTCCTGACACCGGTCCTGGAACATCCCGATGCGCTGCGCATCGAGGTGAAGGAAGATGGCCGCAAGCGGGATGTCTTCATCCATGCGGAACCCAAGGACCGCGGTCGCATCATCGGCAAGAGCGGCCGCATGATCAGCTCCCTGCGCACCATCTGCCAGGCTGCTGGTGAAAAGTCCGGATTGCGCGTGAATGTCGAGATTTTTGAAGAAGAAAACGAACGTCGCGCCCACCGCCCCGACCGCGCCGAAAGGCCGCGGCAGGACGTCTGATGTTCCTCCTGGCCCACCTCGCCAAGATCCAGGGGCTCAAGGGCGAATTTCTGCTCCACGAGATCATGGATGAACCGGAAAAGCTGCCCCGCATCGAGGGCCTGATCCTGGCGCCACCCGATATGGTGCTGGACCATGCGGATTCCGCCCCAGCCCCGGCGCGGGTCGTGAAACTGCGCGCCTTCCGCTGGCACCAGGACCGGGCCTGCGTGGCCTTTGACGAAATCCCTGACCGCACCACGGCCGAAGCCTTCAAGGGCTGGGCACTCTGGATGCCGGAGCCCCAGGCAACGCTGGAGGAAGGCGAGAGTTTCCGTCATCAGTGGATCGGCTGCGACGTGTTTGTGAAGGGCGAAAAGGTCGGCGAAGTCCTGCGCCTGGATCCGACCTCCATGGGCTACGACATGGTGATCATGCGGGATCTCCGCAAGGGCCGCACTGGCCAGCGCGACATCCCCTTCATCAAAGCCTGGTTCACCCTGGACCTGCCGAACTATCGGATCGAGGTAGATCCACCCGAAGGCCTGCTGGACCTGGACCGGCTGGACTGATCACGAATTCCCTTATTCGACGGCGCTCTCCGCCCAGCGCGTGACATCAGCCCCGCCCTGCAGCGCGCCATCGGGCCCCACCACGATGATTTGGGCCACCCCGATGCGACGCCGCTCTGCCAGCTTGTGCCCCATGGTTTTCAGGGCCTCGCGTTGGCCGTCAGTAAAGCGTTTGCGCTCCAACGCGATCTCGTCCGGCAGCCATTGATGGTGGATGCGCGGTGCGTTGACCGCGGCCTGGGCGTCCATCCCGAAATCCACCACATTGAGGATGGTCTGCAGGGTGGTGTTGGGAATGGTGCGACCCCCGGGGCTGCCCGTCACCATGAAGAGCTTGCCGTTGCGCGTCAGGATCGTGGGGCACATGCTGCTGAGCATGCGTTTGCGGGGCCCGGCCCCATTGGGTTTGGTGCCGATGAGGCCAGTTGCATCCGTGCGCCCCGGTTCGCCGTTGAAATCTCCCATTTCGTTATTGAGCAGGAAACCCGCGCCGGGCACTACGATGCGGGAACCGAAATTGTCCTCTAGCGTGTAGGTCAGGCTCACGGCATTTCGTTGGGCATCCACCACGGACAGGTGCGTGGTTTCTTCAGATTCCTTGGCCCAGGTAAAGCTATCGGGGGAAGATGTGGAGGCCCGATCCGGATTGATGGTGCATCGCAGTTCCTCGCCATAGGCCTTGGAGCCCAGGCGCTTCAGGGGAATGGAAGGATTGAAGGCCGGGTCGCCAATCCACCGGGCACGATCCGCAAAGGCCCGGCGCATGGCTTCGGCTTCGAGATGCAGCGTGGCTGGGGAATCCTGACCGAGCGCCTTCAGATCGAAACCTTCCAGCTGATTCAGCATTTCCAATAAGGCGATGCCGCCACCGCTGGGGGGCGGCATGCAGAGCAGTTCCAGATCTCGGTAGGTACCGCGTAGCGGCTTGCGCACCACGGGCCGGTAGTTGGCCAGATCCTTGGCCGTGATGAGACCGCCGTTGGCTTTCATTTCCCGCACGATCAGCCGCGCCGTTTCGCCCCGATAAAAACCATCGGGCCCTTGTTGGGCAATGCGCACTAAGGTTCGGGCCAGGTCCGGTTGGCGCAGGAGGGTGCCGGGTTCCAGGGACTGGCCATCCTGGGTGAATTGCGCCCGGGCGCCAGGGTTTTTTGTGATCTGAGGTAGGTATTCCTTGAGGGCGGCAGCCAGGGCCTCGCCCAGGGGAAAGCCTTCTTCCGCCAACCGCTGGGCAGGTTCCACTAATCGTTTCCACGGCAGTTTGCCATGGCGTTGCCAAGCCAAGTGCAACCCACGAACCGTGCCCGGAACGCCCACAGATAAATAAGATTCGTGGTGCAGGGCCTCGTCGTACCGGCCATCCTTCAAAAACATTTTGGGATGGGAACCGGTAGGCCCGGTTTCTCGAAAATCGATTACTTCGGAACGGCCGTTATCCAACCGCACCAGTAGAAAGCCCCCACCGCCAATGTTGCCCGCGATGGGATGGGTGACCGCCAGGGCAAACGCAGTGGCCACAGCCGCATCCACGGCATTGCCGCCGTCCTTGAGCACCTGGGCCCCCACGGCCGCCGCGTGGCGTTCCTGGGCCACCACCATGCCGGGGGAAGGTGCTGCGGCCAACACCATCCTGGCCGCAAGCAGAACCACAAAAAAGACGCGAATGAACATGCCAAAAGCTTAGCACTGCGCCCATGGCATCATGGGTCATGACCACCCTGCCCTATGCCTCCTCGAACACCATCGATCACCACCGCCGCGCCGAGTTGGCCAATAGCCTGACCCATGGCCTTGGCACCGCCTTGGCCATTGCCGCCCTGGTGCTCATGGTGGTGCTCGCCGCCCTCAGGGGCACCGCACGCCACGTGGTGGGGGCGAGTATTTTTGGTGCCTGCCTGATCGTGCTCTATACCATGTCCACCCTCTACCACGCCTTTCGTGGACCCAGGGTGAAACAGGTGTTTCATGTGATGGACCACGCGGCCATCTTCCTGCTCATCGCCGGGACGTACACACCCTATTGCCTGTCGACCCTACGGGGCGCCTGGGGCTGGAGCATCTTCGGCGTGATCTGGGGCCTGGCGGCTCTGGGCATCACCTTCAAGGCTGTTTTTGGCCCACACATGCGCTGGCTGTCCACCACGGTCTACATCGCCATGGGCTGGCTGGTGGTCATCGCCATTGGCCCCTTGATGCGGTCATTGCCCCCCGGCGGCTTGCTCACCCTCTTCGGTGGTGGCTTTTTCTACACGGCGGGCGTGGTGTTCTACGTCTGGAAGAAACTCCCATACCACCACGCGGCCTGGCACATCTTCGTCATGTTAGGAAGCGCCTGCCACGTGGTGTCGGTGATGTTTTTTGTGATTCCCAGGTGAGGCTTATTCTTCTGGTGGATTGATAATCACCAACACCCATTACCTTCGTAGCGGGCCGAAACGATTAGCCCTTTGGCATCCGTCTCAAAGATTTTGAAACAAGGAGATCCCGCCCCCCTTTTCGTGTTTTGTGACTTTCTGACAAATACTGCGCCCCCCCCCCCCCCTTCCCATTGGGGAGCAATCCATTGGCCCAACCAAACCCCGCATTTCATTCCCGAACCAAGTGGCATTTGATCAGGTTGGCTATTTCTTTGCCCAAATCCCCGTCACAACGATGGCGTCATCCACCTTCTTCCCACCGGGTTCCCAACTGCGGGTGATCGCAAGATTGAAGGGATTATCCTTGGAAGACATCCAACCGGGATCGTCCACAATCACATAGACCGCTCGCGTCTCCTTGCTCGGGTTCTTGTAAGTAACCACGGGCTCGTAAGTATGGACGATATTCTGCAGCATGCCTTCTTCCAAGCCACCCCACTTGTTTACCATCATCAAACGGAACCAACCCAGATTGGGGTGATCCAGACTAACTTTGATGGATTCTCCGGCCGGCACCACGAATCCGTAGGAGATCCAACCCGCAGGGAACTGAGCCACGCCGGTAAGAGCCTTGACCTCCTCGGCCACAGGATGCACCAAAATATTGCCGCGTCGAGCCATCGATTGGATTTCGGCCATGATATCTCGGCGTTGCCAGAATCCTGGATTTGGTGCGGTCGTGCACCGCTCCATGGCCCGGCCCTCAATGATCCTTGGATTGGATGGACGCGGAATCGGGCCTGTGTTCGGCCGGGGTGCAGGGTTCGGCTGACGGTACTGGGGCCGCTCTGTGGTTTCCACGCTGGGACGTGGCCGGTCCACAGGTCGCTCAATGGGCCTGGGCTGCGGCGTTGGCATGGGGCGCTCGGCACGGCTCTGGCCGAAAATCAGGCCCGAACCCGCGAGCCCAACCCCAGCCAAAACCAGGGCGAGTCGACGACCACCAAGGGTGTGTGAACTGAATGACAGAGACATGGCTCCTCCTCTGAACGAAAGTTAGGGTTTCCCAAGCATAGCTTGTGCCGTTTGGCTTTCGCGTCGTGGTTTGGATGTCCTGGGACGGCTCCCGTGACGCTGCGGCTACACTGAAATCCACCATCTAGGGGGCTCGGCGTGTTTGGCAAGATCCAGCAGATCCATTTTGTGGGCATTGGCGGCATCGGCATGTCCGGCATCGCCGAAGTCCTGGTCAATCTCGGCTACAAGGTCAGTGGCTCGGACATCAAGGAAAGCCCCACCACCCAGCGACTGGCTGACCTGGGCGTGGCTGTGCAGATTGGCCATGAGGCGAAGTGCATCCAAGGCGCCCAAGTTGTGGTGATTTCCAGCGCCGTGCGGGGGGACAATCCCGAGGTGGTGGCCGCCCATGCCGCCAAGATCCCCGTCATTCCCCGGGGGGAAATGCTGGCCGAACTGATGCGCATGAAATATGGCATCGCGGTGGCGGGCTCCCACGGCAAGACCACCACCACCAGCATGATCGCCCAGGTACTTAGCCAGGGCGGCATCGACCCTACCATCGTGGTGGGTGGCAAGCTCGGGACCATTGGCAGCAACGCCAAACTGGGCAAGGGCCCCTATCTCGTGGCTGAAGCCGACGAGAGCGACGGCAGCTTCCTGATGCTCAGCCCCACCATCGCCGTAATCACGAACATTGACCGCGAGCATCTGGATCACTACGCGGATCTGGACGAAATCAAGGAAGCCTTCGTGGCCTTCGGCAACAAGATTCCCTTTTACGGCAGCGTCTTCGCCTGCCTGGATTGCCCCAACACCGCCGCCATCCGGCCCCGCCTCAAGCGCCAAGTCCGCACCTATGGCACCCATCCCCAGGTGGATATTCGGGCCTACGATATTCGACCCGATGCTTTCCGCACTCATTTCAAGGTCCGCGCCTTCGGCGAAGATCTGGGTGAATTTTCCTTGGGCGTGCCAGGCCACCACATGGTGCTGAACGCCCTGGCTGCCATCGGCGTGGCCCTGGAAATGGGCGTTCAGCGGGAAATCATCCACGCCAGCCTCGCCAGCTTCGTGGGGGCTGATCGTCGCTTCAGCCGCCGGGGCGAGCGCAAGGGCGTGACGGTCATCGACGACTACGGCCACCATCCCACCGAAATCGCCGCAACCCTGGAAGCCGCCCGCAAGGGCTTCCCCGAGCGTCGCATCGTGGCGGCCTTCCAGCCCCACCGCTACACCCGCACCCAGGCGCTGCTGGAAGAATTCGGCCAAGCCTTCTTCAATGCGGATGTGGTAGCCGTCACCGATATCTATGCCGCCAGCGAACCCCCCATTCCAGGCCTCACGGGGCAAACCCTGGTTGATAACATCCTGTCCCACGGCCAGCGGGAAGCCCATTACTGCCCCCGGGTGGAAGACCTGCATACCTTCCTGGATGGCTTGGTGCAACCCGGCGATCTGCTCATCACCTTCGGCGCCGGCAGCATCACCCACGTGGGAACCAAATTCCTGGAACTGCCCTGAATTCTCGGGGATTAGCCAGAACCCATTAGCCACAAAGTATGCAATAAAGCCCTTTTTCTTGGCGGCCAAGGCGGCTTCGGACAGACTCGTAATGCGAGGCACTACTTTCCGAGGGACTCCCTATGCGCATCTTGCCGGCCCTTTTCGCGGTTGCACCTCTTTTTGCGCAGGCCATTGCCCAGCCTCTGTTGCCGGGGAAATCCTATCGCGCGGAGGTTCCGCGCCCCGTGGTGGGAAAGGCCCACACGCCCTACGCGCCCTATTTGGCATACGTACAGGCCCTGGCGGCCAGCGCCAAGGACCGCGTGCGGCTGAGCACCCTTGGGGTCACTGAGGAGGGCCGCACGCAGCCCTTTCTGATCATCAGCAGCCCTGCCAACCTCGCCCGCCTCGACGAACTCCAGAAGGCGAACGCTAAGCTGGCAGATCCTCGCATTTGCTCGGAAGCCGAAGCCCAAAGCCTGATCCAGAAACAGCCCACCTTTGTCTGGTTGGGATATTCGATTCACGGTTCCGAACCCGCAGGCAGCGAAGCAGCCCTGGCCGTGGCCTATCATTTTGCCGCCTGCCAGGATCCCGCCGTACTCGAGCAACTGGAACGCACCATGATTCTCATGGATCTGACCCAGAACCCGGATGGGCGGGAACGGCATATTCAAGCTGTGGCGGAGGCTCTGTTTGGGGAAAACCCGCCTGATCCCCAGGACGCCCAGAACCAGGCCCGCTGGCCCAGCGGCCGCTTCAACCATCGGCTCTTCGATTTGAATCGGGATTGGGCTTGGCAGACCCAAACGGAAACCCGCGCCAAAGCCAAATTTTTTCTCCAGTGGAATCCCCAGGTGCTGGTGGATCACCACGAGATGTACGCAGAAAACACCTATTTCTTTCCCCCCAACATGGCGCCAGTTCACGCGGCCTTTGACAAACCCTTCGGTGGTCCTTGGCAGGCCACCTTTGGTCAGGCCATGGCGAAAGCCTTCGACCAGAACGCCTACACCTACTTCACCCGTGATGTCTTTGATCTCTTCTACCCCAGCTATGGCGATTCCTGGTCCAGCTTCATGGGCGCGGTGGGCATGACCTACGAAGTGGGCAGCGGGGGGGGCTTGACCTACCGCCGCCGGGATGGCGCCCTGGTGACCCTGGAATCCCGCGTTCAGCGGCACGTTTTGGGAAGCCTCACCACGGTGGCCACCGCCGCCGAAAACCGCGCAGCCCTGCTCCAGGATTGGTACCGTTCTCGCCGGGAGCGCATCGCCAAGGGTGATCGCGCCGGTGCCTATGTCCTGGCCGAGGGTAATGATCCCGGCCGCGCCCGCGCACTGGCCGAACTGCTGCGGCGCAATGGGGTTGAAGTGCTCCGCACCGCCGAATCGGTTTCCACCTCCGGTTTCATGCCGATCGCCACTGGGCCGCTTCCTCCCATGGCACCTGCGGGAAGCTACTTGGTTTCGTTGGCGCAACCCCATGGAGCCCTGGCCAGCGCCCTGCTTGAAAAGGAAGCAAAAGTCGCCCAGAAGCCCAGCTACGACACCACCGCCTGGAGCCTGCCCCTTTTATTCAATGTGCCGTGCTGGTTTGCCCCCATCCAACCCAAGGTTTCCACCACGGTAGATGACCTCTCTGGAAAGAAAGCCGTGCTTCCGGAAGCCCGCTACGCCTACGCGCTTCCAGCGGGCGCCCAGGACCGGGAAGGCACGCTTGCAAGGTTGCTTCAGGAAGGGTTCAAAGCCAGTGTCGTCACGAAACCCTTTCAAGTCGGCGAACAGCGCTTTGGTGCGGGAACCGTTATTTTTCCCGTCAGCCTGAATGATGGCCCAAAACTCCGTGCACGGCTCCTGGCGTGTCGAGAACAGTACGAACATCCCGTGGGCGTCCTGGATTCGGCCCATGTGGATGACGGCCCGGATCTCGGCTCTCCCAAAGTGCTCTCCCTCCGCGCCCCGAAGGTGGCGGTGATCATTGAAAGTCCCGCAGATCCCATGGCCTGCGGCGCCGTGTTCCATACCCTGGCAGAGGCAGGTCTGCCCTTTGTGCAGTTGCGCACCTCTCGTCTTCAGGGCACCGATCTAAGGCGCTACAGCCACGTGGTGCTGGTGGACGACCATGCCCAGGGCAAAGCCTGGCAGCGCACCTTTGGCGAAGGTGGGAGCGCCGCGCTCAAGGGCTGGATCCAGGATGGCGGAACATTGATTGCCTTCCAGGGAGCCTCGCTGTTTGCCAACCGAGCAGGTCTCACAGAAACCGGCTTCCACTTCCTGGCCAAACGCGAGGAAGAAGCCCGGCTCAAAGAGAAGGATCCCAAGCGGGAAGCTGCCAAACCGGACGCCACGGACCTGACCCAGCCCTGGGGCGAGCGCGAGGATCGCGATCTCCAGGAAACCATTCCCGGCGCGCTCCTGCGGGTCAAGATTGATCCCACCCACCCCCTAACCTGGGGCCTCAATGCCACCGAGGCCACGGTGCTGGATACCTCCGATCCGATCCTTGAGCTGAGCCCCGGCGGTGAAAATCCCATCTACTTCCCCAAGGGGGATTTAAAAATCTCGGGACTGCTGCCCAAGACTCTGGAACCCAAGCTTCATCAAACGGCCTACCTGCTGCGGGAAAAACGCGGCCAGGGCACGGTCATCCTGTTTTCGGGAAATCCAGTGTTCCGGGCAAGCACGCCCTTCACCACCCGGGCCTTCCTGAATGCGCTCTTCTTCGGAGCCTACCGCCTTGACTTGCCGGACGATGATCGGAAGTAGGCATTGGTCAGATTCCCAATCCGGGGTTTAATCGGCCCATGAACATGCACTTCACACTCGCGATCACCGGCGCATCCGGTTCAGGCTTTGGCGTGGCGGTGTTGAAACGCCTGGCCACCAATGCCGAGGTGGCAGGGGTCACGGTGCTGCTCTCCCCCACGGGACGTCGCTGCTTGGCTGAGGAATGCGGGATGACGGAAAAGGATCTGGCGGCCCTGAGCCCCAACATCCAGATCCACAGCGAAAAGGATCTGGGCGCCGCCATCAGCAGCGGCAGTCATCCCCAGGATGGGATGGTGTTGATCCCTTGCAGTGCGGGCGCCCTGGGCCGCATCGCCTCGGGCACCAGCGAGACCCTGGTTTCCCGCGCCGCGGATGTGTGCCTGAAGGAACGCCGCCCCCTTGTGCTCTGTCTGCGAGAAACACCCCTGAATCGCATTCACCTGGAAAACATGCTGCGGGTGCACGATGCAGGCGCCATCGTCATGCCCCTGATGCCGGGCTTCTACTACGGCCCTAAATCTATTGAAGACCTGTTCGACGCCTTCGCCACCCGGGTGCTGGACCAGCTTGGGCTCCGGGAAACCGATCCCAGGCGCTGGAAGGCCTGACGTTTTCCGATCGGATTGCTAAGTATTTTCAAAATGCCGAGACGAATAAGGCATCTCATAACGAAATCAGGAGAATCGCGCCATGGCCGAAGAACTCCCTATCCCCGTGCCTTCCTTTGAGGAAGCTGAGGCTCCGCTCAGCGAATCCCAGCAGGCCGCCATCCGGCGCCTCCAAAAGGATGAAAACGTGATCCCCGCCCCCATCTGGCTTTCCCGCCAGGCCTACTTGGCCAACGACGCCATCGAGCGCGCCCATGCCCTGGAGGCTCCGGAAGACTTCTGGGCCGAGCGGGCCAAGCTGGTGGACTGGATCGAGCCCTTCACCAAGGTCTGCGAGTTCGACCCACCCAAGCACGCCTGGTTCCTGGGGGGAAAGCTCAATGTGACGGTCAACTGCATCGACCGCCATGTCTACTCCGACCGCCGAAACAAGGCCGCCCTGATCTGGGTGGGTGAAGACGGCGAAGAGCACGCCTACACCTATGGTCGCCTTTACCGCGAAGTGAATCGCTTTGCCAATACGCTCAAGAACCTCGGCGTGGCCAAGGGCGACCGCGTGATCATCTACATGCCGCTCACCCCCGAAGGCGTGATCACCATGCTCGCCTGCGCCCGGATCGGCGCCATCCACTCGGTGGTGTATGCGGGCATGGGCACCCAGGCCCTGCGCTCCCGCATCGAGGATTGCCACGCCAAGGTGGTGGTGGTCTCCGACTTCACCTATCGCCGCGGCAAGAAAGTGCCCCTCAAACCCACGGTGGACGAAGCCGTCCGCGAACTCTTTTTCGTGGAGCACATCATCGTGCACCGCCGCGGTTCCCGCCCGGGCGATGAGCCCTACACCTTTGAATCCGAGCGTGAGCATGACTTCTACGACATTCAGGAGGCCCGGGCCATCCATTGCGAACCCGAGCCCATGGACAGCGAGGAACCGCTTTTCATCCTTTACACTTCGGGCACCACGGGCAAACCCAAGGGCATCGTGCACACCACGGGCGGTTACCTGGTGGGCACCACGTACCTCGCCAAGGCATTCTTCCAGATCACCGAGCGCGATATCTACTGGAGCACCTCGGACATCGGCTGGATCGTGGGGCATTCCTTTATCGTTTACGGGCCCTTGTCCTGCGGGGCCACCATCTTCTGCCGCGAGGGCGTACCGGACTATCCCAGCCCCGATGTGACCTGGGAACTGTGTGAACGTTTCGGCGTCAACCTCATGTTCACCGCCCCCACCGCCGTGCGCATGTGGATGAGCCATGGCGCCGAAGCACCCGCAAAATTTGATCTCTCCCGACTGCGCCTCATCGCCTGCGCGGGCGAGCCCCTCAATCCCGAGGCACATCTGTGGGCCCAGAAAAACCTAGTGGGACAGAGCCACGGCATGGTGGTGGACAACTGGTGGCAAACGGAAATCGCCGCACCGGTGCTGGGCACTTTGCCCACTTTCGACGCCCGGCCCGGCAAGGTGGGCAAGCCCCTGCCCGGCGTGGTGGCCGAGGTGGTGGATGCCCAGGGGCATCCCGTGGCGGATGGTCACGGCGGATTGTTGATTCTGCGAAAGCCCCTGCCCTACATGATGCGTACCGTGTGGAACGACCACCCGCGCTACGAAAAATACTGGAGCCAGATTCCGGGGGGCGTCTATACCGCGGGAGATATCGCCGTGCGCGACAAGGATGGCTATTTCGCCGTGCTAGGACGCAGCGACGACGTGATGAATGTGGCCGGGCACCGCATCGGCACCGCCGACGTAGAAAGTTCCCTGATCCGCCACCCCGCCGTGGCCGAATCCGCCGTGATCGGCCTGCCCGATCCCGTGAAGGGCGAGCGCATCAAGGCCTTCGTGGTGCTGCGACCCGGCATCGAAAAGGGCCCAGGCCTCATCGCATCTCTCAAGGATCACGTGCGCCAGGACCTCGGCCCCATCGCCATGCCCGCGGATATTGAAGTGCGCACGTCCCTGCCCAAGACCCGCTCGGGCAAGATCGTGCGCCGCTTCCTCAAGGCCGTGGAAATGGGTGAAGATCCAGGCGACCTATCCACCTTGGCGGATTGATTCCACCTGATTCAGGGAAAAAGCCCCGGAAGGCCGCCACCCGGCGATTGCCTTCCGCCGAGGTTTTCCAGAACGCCGGCCCGGCTCATGTGATGGAAATGCTCGTGGGCCGTGGCATCCAGGATCCGGACTTGCCCGAGCTTTCCCCCCCAAGTTTCCACGCGGCGGTGGAAAATCCGAAGGTCCTCCGGATCTGAAAATACGAGGTCGAACTGCGTGCGTGGATGCTCGGCGGTTAGGCCAAGGAACTGCGCCACCCGAGCCTCGGGATCCTGGGAGGCCTCCTGGGCACTCCGAGCCAATTGAGCCCAATCCTTCTTGGCAATGGTCCGGAAATACACAGCCATGTCCTGCATCAAGCTGTCGCTGATGCGCCCCTCGGTGTTGGCCTTCACCACCAGGGATACAAAACCTTTGTGAGCCTCCTGATTCCGCGCCGGGCCTTCGCGCTTGGTCGCGGTGTAGGAGGCCGCAAGGCGGCTGGTGATGAAGCAGGAGTGCGCGTTCACATTCATCTCAGTGAGGATCACGCGGGACAGCGGCACCTCGGATCCGAGCCAAGGCAGCACTTCTACAGCCAGATCGCTGCCGAAGGAAAACCCGTAAGATCACGTCCAGGGCAGGATGCTGCGCCAGAAACTCGCCCAGGAAGGCTGCCACCCGCCGTCCCTGCTCGACCATGCCAAGGGGAGCTTCAGGCGCCCGGTCCGGTGCATCTTCAAATCCTGGTACCGTCAGCGCCACATGGAGGCAGTTTCGATAGAGATAGCGGGGCCGCTCCAGTTCTGGGGCCTGGAGCACCTCCCGAAAGCCGTCCTGATCCAGCCCAATGCCATTCAGAAAGAACACCGCTGCAGGCGCGGGCCCTTCAGCGGGCAGCCCGCCCGGAACGGACCAGCAACAGGCGATGCCGGTTACCGAAGATCGACTGGAAAGGACTTCCGCAGGCAAGGTGCTAGGGCCTTCCAAACCGGAAAACCGCCGTAAACGAAACCCAGGTCAGGGAATCAAGGCCGAACCCATCCACACCTTTGGCATCCACCGACACGCTGTTTATCTGCCCTTCCAGACTGACGATGCGGTTGATGGTGTAGCCCGCGCCGATCCGAACCCCCATGCGGCCAGACTGTGTGGCAGATTCATCTTCGTAGCCTGAAACCTTCAAGGTTTTGGTTACTTGATTGAGATTTAACCCCGCCAAAAAATAGGCGCCCTTGGAGGGCGTTCCCAGATTGATGACGTAATCGCCGCCAAACTGCAAAATCCCGAACCCATTCTGGAGGGTTTCGCTGCTGTAGCCTCCGTAGGGATAGACTCGTTGTTCCTTGCTCGCAAAGCCATGCACGGTGCCATGCAGTCGGAACTGGTGGTGAGGATTGAAATTGAAATCCAGGTGCCCACCGAAGTGGAGCCCTAAACCATCATTGGCCCCCTGGTATTCATCACCCCAGGTCGTGCTGATCGTCTTAGTGGCGAAATCACCTGTGGGGAGCGCGAGCCCTACCTGCAATCCACCGTTGATCCGCACGTCCTGGGCTATGGCGCTGGATCCAGCAATAAGGGCAAGAATTAACAAACCGTGTCGCATGGTAGCTCCTGAAATGGAAAGGGTTGTATTCAGTATAGGTCAGAAACAGGTCTTGACTGCCCCCAGCACCTGACCCGCCTCGTCCATTTCGAAGATCACGCCCCATTTATCGAAGGTGGTGCAGGGGTGGCTGACAGCCAAGCCCACCAGATCTCCCACCTGAAGATCCGCATTGGCGGGTAGTTCCAGCCGGGCGTGCTGGTCGTAGAGGCTAACCAGGCGCCATTCCCCAGGACAAGACACTACGGCTCCGCCGGGCCGCACCCAGCGGGCGGGTCGGGGCAAGCCCAGATCCTGGGGCAGATCGCGCTTGCCCGCATCCAAGAAGGCCAGCCCGGGCTCCGGCCGCGACAAAACGCGTGCCCACACTTCCAGCGCGGGCGCCAGGTGTCCCTGGGGCTTCCATGCGCGGTCCAGGCGGCCTTCGAGCAGCGCCACAAGCCGCTGGTAATGCCCTGCGTCATGGGTCAAATAGCAGCCGCTGCGCAGGAGCACTCGGGTGGGGCGGCTCAACCTTACGGCATTCAGGACCTTGGCCACCAGATCGAAGTAGGCGCTGCCCCCGGCACTGAGGATGATTTCCTCCGCCTCGAACAAATGTTCGCCATCGCACTGCCGGGCCAAGGTGGCCAGATCCTCCAGCCATTCGTTCACCGCAAGACGATCCTGTTCGGCATGCTGGGAAAGGACAATGCCCTCATAACAGGCCACGCCAGCCAGACGCAGGTGATGAGCGGCTTTGATGGCTCGGGCAACGGACAGGGCTGTCTGTAAGCCGCGCGCGCCGCAGCGACCACCGATGATTCCGGTTTCCACTAGCACCGTCAGTGGGCGGGCTCCGCACCAATGGGCCTCCATTCGGGCCACACTTTCCGGGCTATCCGCGAATACCGCCAAGTCCCGCTCCGGATCCAGGTTAAGGGTGGCCGCAAGCCCCCGCAGGGACGCCGGATCCACCACCTCGTTGGCCAGCATTACCCGCTGGATGCCATGGGCAAAGGCAACCTGCGCTTGTTGGGGCGTGGCCAGGGTGATGCCCCAGGCACCGGCCGCCACCTGGCGCTGAAAGAGCTGCGGGGCCATGGTGGTCTTGCCGTGGGGACAGAGGCTCGCCCCGCACCGGGCCAGGAAATCCTGCATCCAGCGGGCATTCTCCTCCATCACCTCCCGACGCAAGATGGCCACCGGGCTGCCCAGTTCTCCCCGAAACAAATTCCAGCCCTGGGTGCCGACGTTTCCCAACCTCACAGCGCCATGATCTTGGGGAAAACCTTTCGTGCAGGAATCAAGCAGCAAATTGAGTAAGGGCAGAAGGGAATCCATAACCTCTGTTGAACCATGGAAGGACGGGGTGCGCAATGTGCCCAAGCAACCACCCCTGGTTTTCGTTGCAATCCCACCCCAAAAAAAACAGTCGCCATGGGCTGCAGATGTTTCTTTTGACGTACCTTCTACACTGAGGGAAACCCATCCACAACCGGGAGGATCCCATGATCCCTCGCCTGTCATTGAACGGGATTCGGCCATTCTGGCGGCTCCTCCCGGCCCTGACGCTGGCCCCTGCTCTGTTCGCTCAACCTGTCGAGCCCCTGGGATCGATCGTAGGCTTCGGCCTCGGCCTCGGCCATCTGAACGAGGTTGGGACCTGCTACGAATTCGGCCTACTGCTCCATGTGGCCCGGGACCAGCCGATCCAAGGGCGCATCCGGCTCGACAGCGGCACGGCCAACTACGCGCAGATCTTTGGCTACACCAGTGACTCCCAGCCCGTCCGGGCCCACACCAAGGTCAGTTTCACCGCCATCTCTTACGAAATTCTCTGGAACACAGGGCCCACTCCAGCCCGGGGTTGGCTATGGACCTTGGGGATTGGTGTGCACCACCACCAGGAATCAACTCCAAACCTGGATAGTGGTTCCATCGCGACTTGGCGACCGGATTATGTGGAAGGCTCCTATCTTGGGGGCACCCTTTCCGGAGGGATCGGGTATCGCTTCAACGCCCACCTGTCCTGCGAAGGCCGAGTGGCAGCGGCTTTTCTCAGTGATTTCTTTGATCGGCATAGCTTCAATCGAACCCGGGTAACGGTTGGTGTCGTAGTGAGGCCCTGATCGCCAAAGGGGCAGCTTCGACAGGCGGCCCGCTATCCTGGTTCACATCATGGATATCGCCAACCCTGCCCCCTTCGTGCCAGTTCCTTGGGCCCCTGGCCCCCACGCCCAAACGATCCTTTCCCATGTATGGAAGTCCCACTGCCCGGATCTACCGTGGGTGCCGGGTTACGTAAACCTGGAACCGGGCGAGACCCTCCGACTCGAAGTGCTGCCCGGGAATTCGGGTACGGTGTTGGTGCTTCTGCACGGCCTGGGCGGCCATGCGAATTCCTCCTATCTCCGACGCAACGCGGTGCTGGCTGCAAACCGGGGACATGGCCTCATCGCCGTCAACCATCGCGGGGCGGGCCTAGGGCGAGGCTTGGCCCGGAAGCCCTACCACTGCGGTTCCACCGCGGATGTGGCGGCGGTAGTGGGCTACGCACGCCAGCGTTTCCCGGGGCAACGCATCGTGACCGTGGGTTTTTCCCTCAGTGCCGCCATGCTGGTGCTCCTGCTGGGCCGGGACCACCACCTGGCGCAGCCAGACGCGGCCATTGCGATCAATCCACCGGGGGATTTGGAGGCCTGCTCTCAGCGGCTGATCCGAGGGGTGAATCGTCTTTATGATCGCCGTTTTCTGAACCTGCTCCGGGAGCATGTGCGAGGCTGTCCCGGAGCACCGACTCTGCCGCCCATGCGAACTCTGCGGGATTTCGACGAGGCCTACACCGCGCCCCAAAGTGGCTTTCGAGATCGAGCCGACTACTACGCCCAATCCAGTTGTGGCCCCCATCTGGCCACGGTCCAAACACCTTTGGTGCTGCTGACCAGCGAAGACGATCCTTTTGCTCCGGCCTCCGACCTGGGGATGGCTTCTTCGTCCGTGCATCGCCACATCGAAGCCCATGGTGGGCATTGCGGGTACGTGGGGAACACCCCCACGGGAACCCATCGTTGGATGGACTACGCCGTGGATCACTACCTGACGCAGTTGAGTAGTTGACAAGATCAAGTTCCACCCTCAACCTGCTTGAGCAACTCTCAGCCTTGGCCTGAACGGGCCCGCCCTTCCCCAGTTCCTTCCAGGAGTGCATATGTTCCATGAACCTGCTCAACAAAGCGGGAAGGATGCTGCTTCCCCTACAAAACGCGGATCGGGACCTGGATGTTCCTGCTCTATGCCCTCATTTATGTCGGTTTCGTGGCCATCAACATCGCGCGACCCGCACTCATGGAGGCCGAAGTGCTTTGGGGCCTCAATCTGGCCGTGGTGTACGGCTTCTTCCTGATCATCTTCGCCCTCATCCTCGCCCTGGTTTACAACCACCTGTGCGGGAAAAAGGAAGCGGAGCTGACCGCCACCCGCAGCGAAGAGGTGAAGTGACATGGCCATCGTCATCTTTCTCGCTTTTGTGGGCTTCGTGCTTGGGCTCTCCTTCTACTACGGTGCCAAAACCAAATCCGCCAGCGGCTACTACGCCGCGGGCGGCCAGATCCATTGGGGCGTGAACGGCATCGCTTTCGCGGGTGATTATCTTTCCGCAGCTTCCTTCCTGGGCATCTGCGGCATGATCGCCACCAGCGGCTACGATGGCTTTTTGTATTCCATCGGGTACCTGGCGGGTTGGATGGTGGCGCTGTTCGTGGTGGCCGAGCCCATGAAACGCCTGGGCAAGTACACCTTCACCGATGCGGTGGATGCCAAGTTCAATTCCAAGAGCATCAAGCTCATGGCCGCCATCAGCACGCTCATCGTCTCTCTGTGCTACCTGATCCCGCAGATGGTCGGCGCGGGAGTGCTGGTGCAGCCCCTGCTGGGCTTGCCCCACGCCGCGGGCGTGATCATCGTGGGTGCCGTGGTGATCATCATCGTGGCCACGGCGGGGATGACCTCCACCACCTACGTGCAGTTCCTCAAGGGAGGTCTGCTTATCGTGTTCTCCCTGGTCGTAACCATTGCACTGCTGGTTCGTGGGCTTAGCACCCAGCCTGACCAGGGCGGCCGGGTACCCTTCCACGCCTATGCCGAGCTCGCGGCCATGGTGGCAGAAAACAAGGTGATTCCAATGGATCCAACCTGGACCCACGTGGAATCCAAGGTGGTGAAGGATCACACCTTCGTAAAACTCACCAAGGATGGCAAAGCCTCCTGGTGGATGAAGACCGAAAGCGCTGGCAAACCGGTCCTCAAGGAATGCCAGTGGGAATCCCAGATCCCGGGACAACCCAAGCTCATCAACGGTGAGCCAGACGCCAAGCTGCGCCAGGTGGGATCGCTGGTTGCCATCAACGGCGACGCCAGCCCCACAGCCAAAACCGGCCCCGTGGGCCCCTTCAGTTTCCTTGCCAAGATCGGGGCCAAGGACACCAAGATCCAGCAGTGGAAGATTGCCAAGCTGAAGGACGCCAGCGGCGCCGAGGTTTCCGTCCACTACGCCTATACCACCACCGGCAATAAGATTCTGCGCCCCGGTGCCAAGTTCAAGATCGAAGGCACCTGGCTGGAACGGATGGACTTCATCAGCCTGATGCTCGCCCTCTTCCTGGGCACGGCAGCGCTGCCGCACATCCTCATCCGCTACTACACCGTGGCCAGCCCCGCTGCTGCGCGTAAATCCACCATCGTGGCCATCGCCGCCATCGGCTTCTTCTACTTGCTTACGCTCTACATGGGCCTGGGCGCCATGGTCAATGGCGTGATCAACCCCCTGGACAACAACATGTCCGCGCCACTCCTGGCCAAGTCCTTCGGCACCTTCCTCTTTGCCGTGATTTCCGCCATCGCCTTTGCCACTGTTTTGGGCACCGTGGCAGGACTCATCGTGGCGGCCTCGGGCGCCGTGGCCCACGATCTCATGGACCGCTTTGGCAATATCAAGATGAATGAAAAGCAGAAGGTCCGCGCGGGACGCATCGCCGCCTTTGCGGTGGGCATCGTGGCCATCATGTTGGGCATCATTTTCGAGGGACAGAATGTGAGCTTCCTCGTGGGGCTCGCCTTCGCCGTGGCCGCCAGCGCCAATCTGCCAGCCATCGTGATGCTCCTGTTCTGGAAGCGCACCACCGCCAAGGGCATCGCCGCTTCCATCGGCGTGGGCGTCATCAGTTCTCTGACGCTCATCGCCCTTTCCCCCAGCATCTTCAAGCAATTCGGCCTGGATCCGGCACGGGCACCCATCCCCTTTGATAACCCAGGCATCGTTTCCATTCCCCTGAGCTTCTTGGTACTCGTGGTGGTTTCCCTGCTCACCGAGAAGAAGGAACACCTCGTTTAACGCCGAAAGACCTTGAAAATGTGCGGCGCCTCCAACCTTTTTGGAGGCGCCGCCTTTGGTATTGACCCAAGATGTTGCGATGGACGCCAGCATCCGAGTGAACCTGCATTGCCATTCGGACCTCAGCGATGGGCAGCTCGCCCCGGAGGTTCTGGCCACCCATTTGGCCCGCTCGGGTGTCAAGGTCGCGGCACTCACAGACCACGACACGGTGGCGGGACTGGAGCGCTTTCGCGAGACCTTGACCCAACATGGCGTGGGGTGGATTTCGGGAGTCGAACTGAGCACCCTCTTTGGCGCGAGGTCGGTCCACATCCTGGCCTATGGCTTCGATCCTGCTGCCCCGGCCATCCACGAGGCCATGGCGCGGGTCAAGGAACCCGGCGAGGGCCTTGCGCTTGCGAATGCCCTCACCCTCATCCATGCTGCCGGTGGACGTGCCTTTTTAGCTCATCCCTTTGAACTGGAGCCGGACCTCTCTAATCTCCGAACCCTGGTCAATACCTTCAAGGGCCTGGGCCTCGATGGCCTTGAGGCAGTGTATGCCCCCTACGATTCCGAGCGCATCATTTCGCTGCTTGAACTGGCCAAGGACCAAGGGCTGGCAGTTAGCGCCGGATGCGATTTTCACGGGTTTGATCACCCTGGACTGTCTGATCTGGGCATCAAATTTCCGCAAGAGAATTGGCAGGCCTTCCGCAGCCTAATTTTCTCCTCGCCGCTACACCCAGGGTCAGCTCCACCTCGCCGTATCCTTCCTGCCAAGCGCGCCCTGCCCAAACTCGATTGGAAGAGTTTTGCGCTGCGGATCGCAGGACCAACCTTGACAGCCATCGCCCTGCTGGTGGTTCCCCTCTTTGTCTATGTGGTGCCGGCCTTCGAGCAGGCCTTGTTGGCTCGCAAGCGGGAGATGATCCGCGAACTGACCGCCTCGGCCTGTAGCATTCTGCAGGAGTATCAACAGGACGAAGCCGCCGGCCGCATGAGCCGCCGGGCGGCCCAGGAAGTGGCCAGTGCCCACATCCAGTTCCTGCGCTACGGCAAGGAAGGCAAGGACTACTTCTGGATTACAGATCTCCAGCCCCGGATGGTGATGCACCCCTACCGCAAGGACCTGAACGGCACCGACCTCAGCGGCTTTCAGGATCCCAAGGGCAACCGGGTGTTCGTGGCCTTCGCCGACCTCGTCAAGGCCCGCCGGGAGGGCTACCTGGATTACGTTTGGCAGGGCAAGGACGATCCCCATAAATTGGTGCCCAAGGAATCGTACGTGCGGCTGTTCGAACCCTGGGGCTGGGTGGTGGGCACGGGCATCTACCTGGATGATGTCCATACCGAGATCGCCGTTCTCACGGGCAAGGTGGTGCGGGTAACGATTTTCCTGGCGGTGGTGATCGCCCTGCTTCTGCTCTTTGTGGCCCAGCAGAGTTTCCGCAGCGAACGCAAGCGAACCTTGGCCGAGGAGGCCGTTCGGGAATCCCACGAGCGCTACCGAGCCCTGGTGGAAGCCTCCAAGGAAGGCACCATCATGGTGCTGAAAGGGCGCCCCGTCTTTGCCAACCAAACCTTCCTGGAAATGGTGGGCTACACCGAGGCCGAGTGGAACCTCATGGACCTGGATGAACTTCTGGAGGTTCCCGAAGAAGGTGGTTCCCTTCAGCGCTGGATCCAGTCTGTGCTGCGGAGTGAGGGCGCCGCTCCTGCAGAAGCCCGGCTCTGCCGTCGCGATGGCAGTGGCCTGGACGTGCTGCTCGCCGTGGAGCGCATCGACGTGGGTGGCCAAGAAGGGGCGATTCTCATCATCCGGGATCTGAGCGCCCACAAGGAAGTGATCACCGCCCTCGGGGAAAGTCAGACCCGCTTCCGGGCCATGGCTGAAAACCTCCGGGTCGGGGTTTTCAGAGCCGAGGTGGGATCGGGAATGAAGGTCCTGGAAGCCAATGCCGCCGCGCTTAGCCTGCTGGGCTGGGCGGATGGCACCCTGAAACCGCTGGAAGAGGTCTTTGCGGAACCTGCCGCACTGGAATCATGGCGGAGCGAACTGCTGGCACAAGGGGAGGTGAAGGAACGCATCCTGCGGCTCACGGAGCACCGGGGCGGCATCCCCGTGGCCCTGTCAGCCACCCTGGTGCGGGATGAAAACGGCGATCCGAAATTTTGCGATGCCGTGATGGAGGATGTGACCGAACGGCAACGGGATGTCCAGGAACGGAACGCCTTGATCGTGGAACTTCAGACAGCCTTGCTGTACCTGGGCGAACCGGTGAAGCGTTTCATGCGTGAGCCCCTGGCCGTGGATCTGCGCACCACCATCCAGGAGGCGGCCACGCTCATGAGCCGCCAGGACATGTGTGCCCTGTTGGTCAAGGGGCCTTCCGGGGAACCCCTGGGCATCGTGACCGACCACGATCTGCGCAAGCGGGTGGTAGCCCACGATCTGCGCGGCGAACGGGGCGTCTTTGAAGTGATGAGTTCGCCCATCCTGACCGTAACGCCGGAAACCCAGGGCCATGAGGCCCTGCTCTACATGCGGGAAAAAGGCGTCCAGCACCTCGTGGTCATGGAGAAATCAGGGCCCGTGGTGGGGCTGGTGCGGGGGCGGGATCTCCTCCAGGCAGACCGCTATCCCATGGCGCTTCTGGGCCGCGCCATCCGGGAAGCCAACCGTCCCGAGGAAGTGGTGCATCAGCGCTCCCGGCTGCCCATGCTGGTGAAGGCTCTGGTGGATAGCGGCGCCCGGCCACGTCACCTGTGCCGAGCCATCACCTCCGTAACCGATGCCGCCACCGAAAAATTCCTGGCCCTGGCCCTGACAGGATTGGGCGAGGCACCTGCGCCCTTTGCCTACCTGGTGCTGGGCAGCCAGGGACGGGAGGAGCAGACCCTTCTTTCGGATCAGGACAGCGCCTTGATTTTTGATCCACCTCCCGGCAGCGACCCACAAGCCATCCAGGCCTACTTCCTGGCCCTGGCCGAGCGATCGGGCGAGTGGCTGGAACAGGCGGGTTATCCTGCCTGCAAGGGCGGCATGATGGCCCGGAACCCCCGGTGGTGTCAGCCCCTCTCGGCGTGGCGGGAACATTTCCGCGGCTGGATTCGCCTGCCTGAGCCTCAGAATTTATTGGAATTCAGCACCTTCTTCGATTTCCGCTGCCTGTGTGGAGAGCCTAATCTTGCCCAGGCATTGCGGGAATTGGTGAAGGAGGAGCTGGCCTCCAGCCCGGCGTTCCTGGGGCACATGGCCCAGGCCACCCTCCAGTACAAAGCTCCCTTGGGCTTCTTCGGCAACCTGGTGCCCCACACCCACCACGCCGTGGATATCAAGGAGGCGCTGGCCCCCTTGGTGCACATCGCCCGACTCTATGCTTTGCGCCATGACCTTCAGGAGCGCAGCACCCTGGACCGGTTCCGACGCCTCCAGGAAATGGGTATCCTGAGCACCACAGGGTTCGAAGAGCTTTCCCAGGCCTATGATTTTGCGTTGACCTTCCGCCTGAAACACCAGGCTGATTTCCTCGCCACAGGCGCCCCCGCGGATAACCAAGTGGACTTGAAGAGTCTCACCCACTTTGAAGAAAGCATGCTGAAACAGGCCTTTGCCCAAGTTTCCCTGCTCCAGAAAAAGGTGAGCTTTGATTTTCTTGGTCTGGGATAACCCTGGGGGAAGCGTGTGATGAACCATGCCTGTGCCCTTTCATGGTTGGTGCTGGTGCAGTTGCAACCCTCAGCCCCGCTGGACATCCAGGTTCTAGGTTGGATGCAGGGCCGATGGCTCAGTCAGAGCGGGCAAGGGTGGACGGAAGAACAATGGTCGCTCCAGGGACGCTCTCTCCTTGGGGTGTCCCGGAGCATGCATGCCCATGCCAGCACCTCCCTGGAGCTTTTGCTCCTGGAACCGGACCAGGGCGATTGGATCCTGCGCCTTCGGATGTTCGGCCCAGGGCTCGACAAGGCGCTGCGAGGCAAAGACGAGCCCCTACGCCTGAAGCTGGTGGAAGCCGACCGCGCCCATTTCAAATGTGAGGGCCTCGGACCCGAGACGGGCACGACCTTGGTCTATACCCTCAAAAGCCCGGATACATTGCATGCCCGAATCTCAAAAACCAGGGATGGCAAAGTAATCTGGAGCGAGGAGTTCCTTTTTCGCAAAGTCCCTTGAGCCTTAGTGGCGCAAGGGGTACAGCCAGGGCTTCAGGAGCCGGGTCACGCCCGGCATGACCACCCAGGTCATCAAGATCACCACGATCACGGTGCCCACGAAGGCACGGAGAACTAACGGCAGCGGCTTCAAGAGCGGGGCCAGGAAGAGATAATTCATTACGGTCAGGGGAAACAGGCCCGCCACCACGGAACAGGCCACCTTCCATACGGGCGGCGGGGGAGCGACATCGGGCGGCAGGAGACCGAACAGTTGTTCCAGACCACTGATGAACTGCGCTGGGCCCTGAGATTCCACCATGGCATCAGCCTTGGCCAACCACTGGCGACGGTCTTCGGACTCCAGCCAGGTGCGCAGATTCTGGGGCGTATCAAAGGTGTAGACGAACACCCATTCAGGCTGGGCACCCTCCACGGGCGGCACCGCTTGACCGCTCAGGTGGCCGGGATAGGTGGCCATGACCGCGTGGAAACCTTCCGTCCAGGTCTTGAAAGCCTCGTCCTGGCCCCGCCTAATGCGGCGGGAAAGCACCACGGTGGTGGACGGGGACTCCTGGCTCATGGGGTTCGTTCCGCCTTCCGGGGATAGAGCCAGCGCCCCAGCAACCGCGTCAACAGGGGCATCACCACCCAGGTCATCAGGCTCACGCACAGGGAGGTGGAAAGCAGCACCTGCCACCACACACCCCATGGCCCACCCTGGCTCCAGGCGGCATAAAAGCCCAGGTTCATGAGTACCAGGCCCACCGCAAACACCGTGGGGGCAAGGCCCAACTCCGTAGCCAAAGCCAGCTTCCAGACTGCCGGGGGGTCAGATTCCTCCGGGGAGGGAATGCCGAAGAGTGATTCCAAGCCGCTTGCCACCCGTGCGTGGCCTGGCCCTTCCGTCAAGGGCAGGGACAGGGCCTGCCAGTGCGCCCGGGTGTCGCTGCCCAACCACCGCCGGAGGTTTTCCGGGGTGTCAAAGGTGAACACAAAATACCAGTCCCGGCTTTCCCCTTGGAGGGGCGGCACGGCCTGATAGGACTGAAATCCAGGCTGTTCGGCCATGACCTGATAGATTCCCTGGGCCCAGGCCGCAAACGCCTCCTCCAGGCCTGCCTTGGGGCGCCTGGCAATGACGACCGCAGGATGTTCCGACCCCAGTTCAAAAAAGGTATTCAGAGGGCTCAAGAATCAACCCCTGCGCCGCAGCCAGGCCCGCACCACCAGGGCCAGCAGGCCGACTCCGATCGAGGCAAAGATCCATTTCGTTCCGGAATTCTCAATGGCCTTGACCTTGGCTTTCTCCTCGGCCTTGCGCGCATTTTCCTCGATCGAAAGCTGCCCCTGCACCTTGCGGGCATCCTTGACCGCCTTCTGGGCACTGGCCTTGGCGGCGTCCAAGTCCTTGGTCGCTTGCTCTGTGCCGTCTTCCTGGATCCCGATATGGCTCACCCGCACTAGGTGCCTGCCGCGGTGGTGCCTGTGCTGCCGCGCGGGTGCGAGGCTCGTTTCATCTGGCCCAGCCTCAGCGCTGCCCTGTTCAATGCTGTCCGTGAGGTACTGCATCTCGCCGCGGAGTTCCACCAGATCCTGGTGTTGCCGGTGAAGCAACCGCCCCTGCACCCAGGACATGCCCAATTGGGCACAGAGCAGGATGACTACGGCCCGTGCGAGCCAGGGGTTGGGAGATGAAGGGGCAGGATTGGGGTCCATCAGGCGTCTCGTCCAAGAATGAAGAGGGTGCGATCATCCCGATTCTGACATTCGAAACTGGCCACATCCCGATAAATAGCCTCGCAGGCCGCCCGGGGAGAACCCATGGAGTGCATCCGCAGGAGTTGTTCCTCCATGCGGGGCAATCCGTACAGCTCGCCCTTTTCGTTCATGGCTTCGGTGAGTCCGTCGCTGTACATTACGATCCATTCGCCGGGTCGCAGCATGCCTTCATAGATCTGCCACATGCTCTCCGAAGGCGGCCGCAGGCCAAGACCGCGACCCACCGAGGGCAGTTCTTGAATGTCTTCCGGCCGCGGACCGCACATGAGCAGCGCGGGCGGATGTCCGGCTCGGGCAATCCGGTAGGCGCCGGATTCATCCCACTCCAGGAGGATCAGGGTGAGGAAATCCCGGGAGCCCATGAGGTTGCGCATGGTCTGGTCCAGGGCCGGCAGGATCCGATCAAAATCCAGGGTTTCATTCTGGGTGGCAAACTTGAGCAGGGCCGTGGCCTGGCTCATGTACAACGCCGCCGCAAGGCCCTTGCCGCTCACATCACCCACGGCTGCAATCCACTTTCCATTGCGGCGCCGCTTGACCCATAGCAGATCCCCACCCGTTTCCAGGGCGGGTTCCAGGCGCAAAGCCAACTGATAGCCGGGAATGCTGGGGGCCACAAAGGTGATCAGGCTTTCCTGAATTTTTCGGGCAGTCTGCAGTTCCTGCTCGATGCGCCCCTGATCCAACAGGCGCCGATGCAGCACGCTGGTTTCCAGGAGCGTGCCCGCCGCCAGGGCCACTTCCCGAAGGAGTTCCCGATCCTCCCGGCCATAGTTCAGTTCGGCATACTTGCCGCCCAGCAGAATGACCGTGTGGGGCACCTGGTTGGCCATCAGCAGCACCATCACCTGAGCTTCCAGGGCATCCACATGGGCGCGACATTCGGGGCCCTGTTCCCGAATCCAATCGGATTCATCCCCGCCCAGGCCGAGCACCAGTTCCTGGTTCTCCCGGGCATGGCGGATCAATTCCGAGGGGAGTTTGAGCTTCCGAGGCAGTTGCAGCAGGTCCGCGGACACCTCGTCCCCATCCTGATTTAGCACCGGCGGCAGGGTGATCCAGCGTCCTTCTACGGGCAGGATCAACAGCACCTGGGGCCGGAAGGCATCCCGAAGGCACTCCCTCAGATCGCCCAGCAACACCTCTTCAGACAGCCCCTTGCGGGTTTCTCGAAGACTGCTGAGCAGCATTTCGCGGGTATGGCTGAGATCCCGGCGGAAGAGCCGTCGCAGGGACATCAGCAACCACCGCAGCAGCCAGCCGATGGGCAGAGCCAGTGCCCCCACCAGGGCGCCCACCCAGGCGGCTGGTACCGCTTGAATACCCTGGGAAAAAGCCCAGGCCAAGCCACCAAGGTAGGCCACGACCGTGAGCCCAAGCACCAGGAAGTAGGTGATCCATCGCAGCAGGGCCCGCTGCACATCGAAGAAACCATGCCGCAGGATGGCGTAGGCGAAAGAAAGGGGCACCAGCGGCAATGGTGCGAAGAAGATCCAACTCTCGCGCTGGAACATCAGACTCTGCCCCGCCCGCCCCTGCAGGAAGCCGTAGGCAATCAGATCCAGCAGAATGGCCGTGCTGAAAATCAACGCAGAAAGCAGGGCCCGACGGCGTCGATCCTCCAGCTTGAAGGACCCTATCCAGAACAGCACCAGGCCGCCCACGAAGGCGCTGGTAACGGCAATGGCAAAAATGGGAAACAGGAAGCGAAGTGGCGAATTCCGTAAAAACTCATTGAGCAGTTCCTGGCCCAGGAAGACCCCTGCCAACTGCGGAATGCCGAGCAACAGTCCCAGGCAGAGAAAGCCCCCGTAGAGCCCCAGGAGGAACCGTCGATTGGTGCGCAACTTAAACGAAAAGGGAAAGCGCAGGAAGAAGTGCAGCCAGAGCGGGGGCGCCACCGACACCATGAGCTGAGCGGCAAAAATCGTTGGCACTTGGATGGAAGCCGGTACGTTGCCCGTAAAGCCACGCACGGCCAGGGGCAGCAGCAGGGCCATGACGCCCAGATAATAGAAATGACGAGCAATCTTGCGTTGGGGTGAGGAAACCACCACCAGCAGTCCAAGGGCCCAGGCAATGAGGCCCGAAAGCAGCACGATTAGCGGCGTGGGGTGAAAGGGTTTAACCACTTTCAGGGGCAGCGGGAGAACCCGGTAGGCCTCCTTTTCCCGGTCATAGCGTCGCACCACATAGATCAGGATGCGTCCTTCGGGTTGGTCATTCACAAAGGGCTGGGTCTCGGTGGCCAGGCGATCCGGATTGACCTTCTTCCCCTGGATCATCAGGAGTTCGTCACCTTCCAGCAGACCCGCCTCTTCAGCCACCCCGTTGGGCAGAATTTCCCGAATGATCGCCCGCCGCCGGGTTACCTTTTTGCCGTTTTCCACGGTCTTGTAGGGCTCAGCCACCCAGGTGCACTGATCGTCCGAGAAGGAATACACCCACTGGTTGAGATAGAAAGACCCCAATGACAGCA
>JADKBC010000013.1 GCA_016715205.1 Holophaga sp. | reverse complement strand
GGATCACGGAAATCGTGGGCATTGGCGCCCTTTCCGCGTTCGCCCACATCACCACGGTGTTGCTGTTTACCTCGGGCATCCTGCCGGCGTTTGGACATTCGGGGCCTGATCTGGAGGCCGATGCCCCCCAGCGCACCTTCATCCTGGGCTTCGCCACCCTACAGATTTCCGCAGCCACCCTGGTGGTGGTACTGATCCGCAAGCATCTGGAAACCCTGCGGCAAACCCTGTCGCAATCCGAAGCCACCGTGGATGTGCTCTCCAGCCTGTACCGCCGGGTGTTCGAATCCATGTTCTCGGGCCTCATCACCACGGACTTGGAGGGCTTGATCACCAGCGCCAATCCCGCGGCCAGCCACATCCTGCAGCAGAACCTGGTGCCCGGAACGACCCTGAACCAGCTGGATATCGTGGATTTGACCCTGCATGGCAACCTGCCCAAGGAACAGCGCTTTGAACGCAGTTTCGTGGCACCCGATGGGCAACGTCGCATTGTGGGTGGCAACGTGGCGCCCCTGTTGGATGGCGAGGGCCATCAATCGGGGCATTTGCTGCTCTTTCAGGATTTAACTGAATTGAAGGCCTTGGAGGATCGCACCCGCCTCAGCGAGCGCCTCGCCGCCGTGGGTGAACTTTCTGCGGAATTGGCCCATGAACTGCGCAATCCCTTGGCGTCGATCATGGGGTGCGTGCAGATCCTCAAGCAGGGCGAACAGCCGCCCCCCATGATGGACCGGGTGCTGGCCATCCTCCGGCGGGAATCCGAGCGTGTCAGTGCCCTGGTTTCAGGCTTCCTGGATTTCAGCAAGCCCCGGCCCGTGAAGCTCCAACCCCTGTGGCTGCCGGCCCTGATGGACGAAGCCAAGGCCAGTTTCGAGATCGATCCCCGGAACGAGGGCCTGGGCCTTTATTTGGAGGTGGTGCCGCCCCTCTGGGTGCAGGGCGATCCCGTCTGTGCCCATCAGGTGTTTGGCAACCTGCTCAGCAACGCTCGCAAGGCCCTCAAAGACACCGCCACGCCCACCCTGCGCATGGGTTTCCAGCAGGAGCCCAATGCTGTGGTGTGCGAAGTGACCGACAACGGCTGCGGCATGACCGCCGAGCAGGTGCGCTCGATTTTCGTGCCTTTTTCCAGCGGCTTTACTGAGGGCACGGGCCTGGGCATGAGCCTGGTGTTCCAGTTTGTCCAGCGCATGGGCTGGGACATTGACCTGGAAAGTGAGCCCGACCGGGGGACCAGGATCAGGCTGAAGATTCCCGCCGCCGGGACCCCGGAAACCACCTAAAGAACGATCGGCACGGAGTTGCACCAATCTGCATCCAAGATGCACCTTTTCCCTGCTTCGACGCATTCCGATAGAAACGCGGCAAATCCCTATCAACGGGGTATCCTTAGGTTCAGGATCCAATATGAATCGAAAACTAATTCGACCCAATTTTGGGGAAATCAAAGAACAGATGGGGCGCAGCCCCAAGTCCGCGATTCCCGCCGAACTGCCCTCCATCGCCCAGCCGGTGGTGGATCTCGCCACAGGTGGCCGGAACGCCGACCCCAATGCCGCCAGTGCGCCCCAGGGCACGGGCAGCCCACGTCGCAAGATCGCACCGCCCGAGCAGACCAATGCGGAAAGCTTCTATTACCTGAAGCAGATGCAGTCCAAAACGCCCATGGTGATCGTGCTGCAGAATGACGAAAAACTGCGCGGCATCATCGAGTGGTACGACAAGCACTGCCTGAAGATCAATCGCATCAAGGAACCCAACCTCCTCGTGCCCAAACACAACATCAAGTACATCTACAAACAGGATGAAGAACCGCGCATCCGCCGCAGTCGATCGGGCAAGAAAGATGATTCCGGCGCACCCGATGTGGATTTGCCGCTGTACGATTGAAGGGCGCATGGCTGTTAATCTGACCAGGCCATGAATCGACGCCCCCACCTTGTCATCACCCTTGGAGATCCCTGCGGCATTGGGCCGGAGATCCTGGTGCGCAGCTTGGCCACCCTGGAATCCTGGGCCGAGCTGTCCATCGTGGGTGCCAAGGCTGGGCTGGATCTGCTCGACCTCACCAGCACCAAGGCCGAATGGGCCGAAGCCGCGCGGCGCCTGAAACAATCCAGCACCTGGATCGATCCCACCCCTGACATCACGGCCCATCACCTGATCCTGGGCCAGGGTTCGGCGGCCTCGGGCCGCTGCGCAGTGGAAGCCGTCCGGGTGGGCGCCCAGTTGGTGATGGATGGCAAGGCCGATGCGTTGGTCACCCTGCCCCTTTCCAAAGCCGCGGCCCACGAGGCGGGCTTTGATATCCCGGGCCATACGGAATACCTGCAGCAGCTTGCCGGCGCCCCCATGACCCGCATGGCCTTTGTGAGCCCTAGTATTTGCGTGGTGCTGCATACGGTCCATCAAAGCCTTCGCTCCGTGGTGGACGAAATCAATGCCGAGGCCGTGGCGGAAACCCTCGCCTTTGCCGCGGACCGGTTCATTCAGCTCACGGGCAACCCGGACCTGCGCGTGGCCCTGTGTGCGCTGAATCCCCATGCAGGTGAAGGCGGTGCCTTTGGCAACGAAGAAACCCTGCTGCAGGAAGCCCTGGGCATGGCTGAATCCGCGTTTTTGAATTTCGATCCCACGGCCTGGCACAGCCCCTTCGAGCACCTGCCTTCGCCCTTTCCTGCGGGCCCAGCGCCTGCGGGCTGGGAGCTCTATCCCGGCGAAACCCCATCGCCCCTGACCCTCAGCCGACGACAAAGCGGCATGGAACTGGTTTCACGGACGCCACTTGCCCCACTGCCTTCCACCCATCCGGCCCCGCAATTCTTTGGTCCCTTGCCTGCGGATACGGTGTTCCAACGGGCCGCGCAGCACGAGTTCGATCTGGTGGTGGCGCTGTACCACGACCAGGGCTTGATTCCCGTGAAAGTGCTGGAAGCCACCCGGGCCGTGAACCTGACCCTGGGCTTGCCCTTCATCCGCTGCTCGCCGGATCACGGCACAGCCTTTGATAAGGCCGGGAAATGGACGGCGGATGCGACGAATTTCCTGGAAGCCTCCGCCCTAGCGGTGAGGCTGGCAGGGCGCGCCAAGGGCCAAGCCTGGCAGGCCTCGGTGCCCCCAGGGGCCCCCTGGAAATAATTTGGATGGAGGCGGCATGACAACGGTAGCGGTGATCCTGGCAGCGGGCCTCGGCACGCGTATGAAATCAAGCGTGCCCAAGGTGCTACACCCCGTGCTTGGGGATCCCTCCCTGTTGTGGGTACTGCGGTCCCTGCCCCCTTCGATTTCGGCGGCAGTGCTCGTGCTGCATCACGGCAAAGCCCAGGTGGAAGCGGCAGTTGCGCAGTGGCAGGCGCTGAAGTTGCTCCCCTGCCCCGTGCACACGGTGGACCAGGACTTGCCCCTGGGCACTGGCCATGCCGTGCAGCAGGCCGTTCCGGAACTGGAGCGCTTGGCTCCGAAGCAGGTGGTCATTCTTTGCGGCGACGTACCCCTGCTCACCGAAGCCAGCGTGGCTCGGCTGGGCGCGAAAGAAGCCTGCATCCTGGCCATGGATCTGGAAGATCCCGCCGGGTACGGGCGCGTGCTGCAACGGGCGGATGGCTCATTGCAAGGCATCGTTGAGAAGAAGGATGCCTCGGCAGAAGAACTGCGGGTGCGCCGCGTGAACGGCGGTGCCTACTCCCTGCCCTGGAGCGCCCTGAAGCCTGCGTTGGCGGGCTTGTCGAATGCCAATGCGCAGCGGGAATACTACCTGACCGATGCCGTGGCTGCGGTGGCCGCCCGACTGCCCGTACAGGTGGAACTCTGCAACCCAAGTGAACTGTTGGGCATGAATTCCAGGCTGGATCAGGCCGAATTGCAAAGCCTGGCCCAGCACCGCATCAATGCCCACTGGATGGAGGCTGGCGTCACCATGCTGGCTCCCGAAACCACGGTGATTGGCCCCCGGGTCACGCTCGCACCGGATGTTTTGCTGGAGCCCGGTGTTCGGTTGGAAGGCAGGGTGGAAGTTGGGGAAGGCACGCAGATCGGCCAGGGGTGTGTCTTCAGGGATTGTGTCCTGGGGTCCAGCGTTGAAGTTCGGCCTTACTGCATCGGTCAGAACGCCAGCATTGGCAACGGTGCCAAGGTGGGGCCTTTCGCCCATCTGAGGGAAGGCACTGTGCTGGAGGAAAAGGTCCACATGGGCAATTTCGTGGAGACCAAGAAAGCCCACCTCCACGCAGGTGCCAAGGCCAACCATCTGAGCTACCTCGGCGATTGCGAAATAGGTGAACGCACCAACATCGGCGCGGGCTTCATCACGTGCAATTACGACGGCTATCGAAAACACCGCACGGTGATCGGCAAGGATGTGTTTGTGGGTTCCGATTGCCAGGCGGTGGCTCCCGTAACCCTCGGCGATGGCTGCGTCACGGCTGCGGGCACCACCATTACGTCGGATATTCCCGCACAGGCTCTGGCCCTTTCACGGGTGCCCCAGGTCAACAAGGAAGGCGCCGCCGAACGAATGAGGGCCAAGCGCAAGGGCAGCATGGGTTAAAGTAATTCTTTGGCTCGTCCTCTTTCTGAAAGCGCCATGCTGAATTCGATCCTCGAACCCCTCGGCACCAACATTCTCCGCTTCCTCGACCAGGCGGGCGATTTCGCTGTGGTGTCGGGTCGGGCCTTCCGCTCGATTTTCCGCCGCCCCTTCGACCTCGCGAACCTGATGCACCAATTCCAGTCGGTGGGCGTGAACAGCATCCCGGTCATCATGCTGACCTCCCTGGCGGTCAGCATGGTGTTTGCGGTGCAGTTGGCCTATGGCTTCAAGCAGTTCCAGGCCGAAGGGCTCGCTTCCCAGGTCAATGGCCTGGCGATTGTGCGGGAACTGGCGCCCGTGATCTCGGGCTTGATGATGGCGGGCCGGGTGGGCAGCGCCATGGCTGCAGAACTGGGCACCATGCAGGTGACTGAGCAGATCGATGCCCTCGAATGCCTGGCCACGGATCCCGTTCATTATCTGTTCGTCCCCCGGCTCCTGGCCGCCGCCATCACCCTCCCGCTCCTGGTGGCCCTCAGCATCTATGTGGGTTATTGGGGTGGTTACCTCCTGCTGGTGGGCGTGGAGGGTCAGAGCGCCTTCGTCTATGCCAATGACTTCTACAAGCTGCTGGCTTTCCGTGATCTCCGCATCGCCCTCTACAAAGCCTTTGTGTTTGGCCTCATCATCGCGCTGGTGGGCTGCTGGCGAGGCTATCGCACCCAGGGCGGCGCCGAAGGCGTGGGCAACGCGCCTACTAGTAGCGTGGTTACCTCCAGCCTATGGATCCTTGTTTCCGACTTTTTCCTGACGAAGCTCCTGCTCGTCTGAGGCCCAAACCGCATGGAACCTGTCATCGATGTCGTGAATCTGTCCAAGGCTTTTGGCCCCAAGATCGTGCTATCCAACGTGAATTTGCAGGTTCAGGACGGCGAAAGCTTGGTGGTCATGGGTGGCTCGGGCACCGGCAAGACCGTGCTGCTCCGGAACATCATGGGCCTGCTTAAACCCGATGCGGGCCACGTGGCCGTGGACGGCAAGATCATCCAGGATCTCAACCGCGACGAACTGTTCGAGGTGCGCCAAAAGATCGGCATGTGTTTCCAGATGGCGGCCCTATTCGATTCCATGTCAGTGGAAGAAAATGTCGGCTTTGCCCTGAAGCGCCATACCACCATGACCCGGGCCGAAATCCTGGATCGCGTGGACGAATGCCTGAATATGGTAGGCCTCAAGGACACCAATAAGCTCAAGCCTTCCGAACTTTCGGGTGGCATGAAACGCCGGGTGGGTTTCGCCCGCGCCATCGCGCTCAAGCCCAAGATTCTGCTGTTCGACGAGCCCACCACGGGGCTGGACCCCGTGATGACCGACGTGATCGGGCGCATCATCCTGGATTTAAAGGCCGAACTTGGCGTCACCAGCATCACGGTCACCCACGATCTGAAGAGCGCCTTTGAAATTGCGGATCGCATCGCCCTGATTTTCCGGGGTGAATGCATCGCCTGCGAGCCCCCCGCCGCCTTCAAGGTCAATCCCCATCCCGTGGTGCAGCAGTTCCTGCGGGGTGACGCCGATGGTCCTTTCCTTCAGGACCCACCGCCTCCGAAGCGCGCGTTGGCCCGTCCTGTCGTCCATCCTGTCCACATCGATTAACCTTCGGACCTGCCATGAAACTCGAATCCAAAGTCGGCGCCTTTTTTATCGGAACCATCGTGATTCTTGGGGTGCTCATTCTGCGCACCGAGAAGCTGGAAATCTTTGGCAAAGCCAAGGAACGTGTCTTCCGCACAGAATTCGCCCAGGTGGCGGGTCTCAACCCCCAGGCCCGAATCCGCATCGCCGGCGTGCCCGTGGGCACCGTCAAGGAAATCGAAGCCCTCCATGGCCGGGCCGTGGTCACCTTCAGCGTCGAGGAGAAGTTCTCGATCAACAAGGGCGCCGTGGCTTCGCTCAGCAGCATCGGCATCCTGGGCGAAAAGTACATCGAGCTTGATCCTGGACAGGCGAACCAGGAAATCCTGCCGCCCGGGAGCACCATCCCCAGCAAGACCGGCATCAGCCTCGACAACCTCATGGAAACCCTGGGCGCCATCGGCACTGATGTAAAGGGCATCACCTATGCGCTGAACCAGTCCATTGGTGGTGAAAACGGTCGACAGAAAATCGATGAAATCGTGGACAACATCCGCACCCTCACCGCCGAATTCCGTTCCATGGCCCAGGAGAACCATTCCGCCATCAACAACACCATGGCCAACGTGGAATCCATCACTGGCGAGTTGCGGGATCGTCTGCCCAGGATTGCCAAGCAGTTCGAGGATCTGGGCAAGGGTCTCAACGAAATGGTGGATCAAAGCAAGCCTGAGATGAAGGGACTGCTGGGCGATGTGCGTAAGTTGGCCCAGGGATTCCAGTCCACCTCTGAAAACATCCGTTCGATCACCGACAAGATGAACCGGGGCGAAGGCACCATCGGCAAGCTGCTCAACGACGAAAGCACCGTGCAGAAGCTCAATGCCGCCGTGGACAACGTGAACGAAATGCTGGGCGGGCTCAAGAGCATGGAGCTGCGTCTGGACATGAATGCCGCCCGTTGGACCGCCCGCAATGATAGTCAGATCGGCCTGGGCATTGAGCTCGCGCCCCGCAAGGACTATTGGTATTCGCTTTCGCTCAATTCCTCACCGGATGGCAAGATCAGCGATAGCACCCGCAAGGTAACCACCAATGAAATCGATCCCATCACGGGGCTCCCCAAAACGAGCCTGGTGACTGTCCGAACGGTCAACGCCGAGCAGGTGGTTACCCTTTCGGCAGAATTCATGAAGCGCCTTGGGGATTACTTTGTGCTCCACGCCGGCATCATCGACGGCAAGGGTGGGGCAGGCGCAGAGTTGCGGTTCCTGGATGATCGGCTGCGCTTCGGCGGTCTGGCCTACGATTTCGGCAAGCGCGATGACAAGCCCAACCCCCGCTACCGCGTGACCTCCAGCTTCCAGTTCTGGAAGGGACTCTACATCCAGGCTGGGATGCAGGATCTCGCCAACAAGGAATTCCGCAGCGTCTTCGCTGGCGGTGGTATCCGCTGGAAGGATGATGATCTGAAAAAACTGGTGGGACTGGCCAGCTCTGGCAAGTAGCATCCCATGGCAGACGTCGTGTCTTCACCTGCACCTGAATGGCCGTTCCTGGCCGTTCGGCGTGGGGTTCCGCTGGGTCTCGCACTTCTCGCAGTGATCGGCGCTCTGCTAAACAATGCTTGGCAGGGGTGGTTCTTGCTACTCCTGGTCGGGTGCCTCGCCGAAGTTTGGCCCACCTTCACCCGCGGCAACACCTACCTGCGCAACCGGCGCGCCATCGTGCGCTGGGATGGACTCTGGACCTACGTTTTCAGGCCGCTGGCCCGGTTCCTCGGGCACGAGGAGACCTGGATTCTCTCGTTCTGCGCCTGGAACAACCGACGGGTGCAGGAGGTTTTCAAGACACGGCCCGCGCGAAATGCCCTTATCCTGCTGCCCCACTGCATCCAGTTGGCGCGCTGCAAGGCGGATATTTTCGAAGATCTGAAGAACTGCTACGAATGTGGCCTCTGCCCAGTGGGGGACACCTTCGAGGCTGGTTTGCAAAACCGTTGGAATGTGCGGATCAGCAACCGCAGCCACAAGGCCTACCGCGAAGCCCGGGAGTTCCAGCCCGATCTCATCGTGGCCGTGAGCTGCGCGGACCGCCTTCTGAAGGGCCTCACCAAGCTGGCCGAGGTGCCCTGCTTTGTGCTGCCGCTGCAGTTGCCACACGGCATGTGCGTCGACACGACGTACAGCGTTCCAAACCTGATCGCAGCCATGGAAACACTGGTCGAGCGCAAGCCGAGCGAGGACTCCAAGGTTCAGCCTCTGCAGTGCGAGGGCATCGCGTGAAGGCACTCTGTTTTGACCGATTTGGCGGCCCGGAGGTTCTGGAGTATCGCGAACTTCCAGATCCGATTCCGGCCCCTGGCGAGGCCTTGGTGAGAACCTGCGCCATCGGGTTGAATTTCGCGGATCTCTATCGTCGCCGAGGCAACTACCACCTGGCGGGAACACCGCCCTACATCCCCGGCTATGAAGCCGCGGGTGTCATCGAGAACCCTGGTGGTGGCCCCTTTCCAGCGGGTGCCCGCGTCGCCTTTGCGGATAGCCCCTTTGCCAACGCCGAATTGGTGGCCGTACCCTTTGAAAAACTGATTCCACTGCCTGATCCGATCTCCTTCGAAACCGCTGCCGCCCTGCTGCTGCAAGGCCTCACCGCCCAATACTTGGTGCGGGATAGTCATCCTTTGCGGGCGGGGGAAGAGGTGCTGGTGCACGCGGCCGCCGGTGGGGTGGGCCTGCTGCTGGTGCAGATCAGCAAGTTGCTGGGGGCACGGGTGGTGGGACTGACTTCCAGTGAAGCCAAGGGAGAAGCCGCCCTGCAGGCTGGCGCGGAGTCTGTCCTCACATACACCCCGGAGTGGCCCAGGCAGGTGCGGGCGTTTTCCAGGAGCGGGGAGGGTGTGGACGTGGCCTTCGATTCGGTGGGCAGCACCCTCATGGATAGCTTCAGGGCCGTGCGCACGGGCGGCCATGTGGTGTTCTTCGGCATGGCCGGGGGAGACCCGGCACCGGTGGATCCCCGCATGCTCATGGACACGTCCAAATCCCTCACGGGCGGAGACCTTTGGAACGTCCTGACGAGTTCCGAGGCGCGCATTCAACGCGCCGGCGAACTTTTTTCCTGGGTCTTGGACGGACGCCTGCAAGTGAACATCGGCCGAGCCTTTCCCCTGGCCCAGGGCCGCTCCGCGCACACCTTCCTCGAAACACGAAGTGCCATCGGAAAGGTTCTGCTCATCCCATGAACGCACCCACTCGTGGACTCCGCGCCAGACTGGAAAGGCTGTTTGGGCCAACCGTCATGGCCTACCTGTTGCATCTCCGGCCCCTGGAATGGCCGATCATGACCGCCCACTTCCTCCTGGGCACCTTGCTGGCCGTGGGTGGCAAGGTGCCGCTTGGCGCCGCGGCCTTCGGCTGGTTTGTCTTTGTGGTGTTGATGAATGGCGGCACCTTGGCCATCAACAGTGCCTTTGATCAGGACGAAGGTGATATCGGCTACTTGAAGCAACCTCCCAAGCCACCCAAATACCTGTTCCATGTGTCGGCCGCCATGCTCTTTCTCAGCCTGGGCCTGGGTTTCCTGCTGCCACCCCTGTTTGCGTGGAGCAACGGGCTCTGCGTGGTCATGTCGTTCCTGTATTCGGTGCCGCCCGTTCGCCTGAAGGCCCGGGCAGGCTGGGACGTTCTCATCAACTGCCTGGGCTTTGGTCTACTCACGCCAATGGCGGGCTGGGGCATCACCGGACGTCCGCCCACGGCTACGTTTCTGGCGCTTTGCGTCGGATTCGCCTTGCTGTTTGGCGCCCTGTATCCGCTGACTCAGATCTATCAGATCGAGGAAGATCGCGCCCGGGGGGATCGCACCCTGGTCATCAAACTGGGCGAGGGATTGAGCTTGGCGCTGGCGTTGGTGGCCATGATTCTGGCCCATGGCTGTTTTGCTTGGGGGCTTTTGCGCTCGGGGGCTGGCTTGCCCTGGCTCGCCCTCTCCTTGGGTGGCTGGCTCCTGGTGCTGGTGCCCTGGTTCATCAACTGGCAGCGCTGGACCCCCAAGAAACATGAAGCGGGGATGTACAAGGCCCTCGCGGCCTGGGCTGTTTCGGATATCAGCCTCCTGATGCTTCTGTGGCCCAAATTCTGATCCAGCCTGGGTGACCATGCTAATCCCCACGATTCAGCCGCCCTTCCCCCTCTCATGGGGCTTCACCACGCGCCTGGATTCGCCGGTAGGCATGCCTCCGGTGCGCCTGAAGCAGATCCATGGGTGCGAGGTCCATGCCGCCTCCAACACCATCCAGGCCGGTGACGGCCTCTGGACCGCCACCCCTGGGGAGGCCATCGGCGTGCGCGTGGCGGATTGCACCCCCATCCTGCTGGCAGGCCTCGCTGGGCACACGCCCTGGGTCGCCGCCCTGCATGCCGGGTGGCGTGGCGCCGTGGCGGGCATTCTGCGTCGGGGTGTGGCCCTTTTTCAAGCGCAGGGCGGCCGCCCCCAGGATCTGACCTGGGCCCTGGGACCAGCCATCCGGCAGTGCCATTTCGAAGTGGGCCAGGAGGTGGTTGAGGCAGCACGCAAGGATCCCGCCTGGCAGGAAGCCCTTGCCTCCCCAGGGGCAAAGGGAAAAGCCTGGCTCGATCTCCACGGCCTTCTGCGTGCCCAGGCCTTGGATTTGGGCCTGGATCCCGCCAAGGATGGCTCCATCCTCCGATGCACCCGGTGCGAGCCCGAGGTGTTTTTCAGCTTTCGCAACGGCGATATTGAGGGCCGTCAGTGGGGTTGGGTGCGCATCGATTAGTGCAGGGGAAAGTGCAGATGCACGGCAGTCCCCTCGCCTTCGTTTCGAAGTTCGATTTCACCGTGGTAGGCCGCCAGCAGTTGTTTGCATAAAGGCAACGACTGCCCGGGATTGCGGATTCCGATGATGGTTTCCTGATGCAGTTCATTGAAGGGCTCAAAGGCCGCCTTCATTTCAGAGGGCGGGATGGGGCCACCTTCATCCACCACCTCCAGATGGAAATGGCTCGCGTCCAGCCAGGAACGCAACCGCACCACGGGTGAAGGTGTGGGGCCACCAAAGCCATGCTGGATGAGGTTCTGCAACAACCGGCCGAAATCTCCGTACACGCCATAGATGCGATGTGACGCAGCCGATAGTTCCGTCTCCACCGATGCACCCACCGGTACCACACCTTCCGCGGCGAGCAATTCCAATTCCTGGGCAAGGAGATCATGGAGATCCAGCCATTCGGGTGTCGTCGGGTCATCCTTATTGACCCGACGCAGCAGCGCTTTAAGCAGACCTTCGATCTCGGATACCGCCAGGCGCATTTCGGAGATTGCCTGGGGCGCCCGGTGGCAAACTTCGTCCCCAAGGGTGTCCCTGGCAGCAACGAGGCGATCCAACTCCAGGGTTTGATGGCCCAGGGTCTGCACGGGCATGACCAGGCGGTGGGTGATTTTGTAGAACAGATCATCCAGCAAGGCACGTCGATCCTGACGGCTGAGCTCCGCACGCGCGCTCTGCAGATCCTGATAGGCGCCCTCCATCCGCTCGTAACTGGATTCAAGGGCACGACTGCTTTCCTGCAAACTATGGATCAGCTCGGCGTTCTCGATGCTTACCAATGCGAGGCTCGCATGGAGTGCCATCAGTTCCACTTCAAGGGGCTGAAAGGGCTCTGAACCCTCGCGCGTGAAGCTCCAGAAACCCCAGATCTGGTTTTCCGCCTGTCGGTCCTTCAACACGATCAGACAGGATTCCTGGTTGGGGGACCAGAATCCAAGGGGCAGGCCTTCCTCCCAAATTCGGTGGTTTTGAAGTGCTTTGCCCTGAAGCATGCCGGTATCAGAAAGGAAGTACAGCCGGGAACAAAAGGCATGGGTCCGCGCCAAGGGTGGGGCCGCCTCGAAGTGCGCTCCCTGCCAGCGGAAACCCTCCCAGTAGCCACCACTGGGATGCAGCCGGTAGGCCACCAACTGGGTGGCCTTGGAGGCAACCCTAACCTGGTCGAGAACCTTGATGAGCAGGGCTGCCGAATCGTGCTCCCCCAGCAAAGCTTGGCCAAGGCTCAGCAGCTGCGAGAGGCTCTGATTCCGCAATTCCAATTCTTTCTGCGCCACCGTGAGCTTGCTGTTCGCCTCCTGGACTTCCTTCAGCTGGGATTCCAGGTGTTCCAGCATCTGCACATTGAAGCTGCGCAGTACAGCGCCCTCTCTGGATTTTTCAATGTGTTCCCGCTGCCCACCCAGATAGCCTTCCACTTGGCGCACAAAGGTGAAGGGATCGATGGGCTTGGGAAGAAAGCCATCGCAGCCTGCGACCAGGGCCGTTTCCCGATCACTTTTCAGGGTTTTGGCAGTGAGGGCCACGATGGGCGTTAGCTTGAGATCCGGGTGCTGCCGGAACTTGGTGGCAACCTCAAACCCGGAAAGCCCCGGCAAATTGATGTCCAACAGCACCAGGTCCGGTTTCAATTCCAAGGCCATCTCGAAGCCCTTGAGGCCCTCTTCAGCCCAGTGCATGGAATAGCCAGCCTGGGTCAGCAGTCGCTGGACCAGCCGCCAGTTGACAGGGTTGTCTTCGATGCAAAGGATCTTGATGGATTGGGTCATGGGCGCCCCGGAATCTGCAGCGGAATTTCCACGGTGAAGGTGGACCCTTTGCCCTTCTCGCTTTCAACCTTGATCGTGCCATGCATCAGCCCGATGAGGCGCTGCGAAAGCACCAGCCCAAGCCCCGTACCGCCGAAACGCCGGGTGATGCTTCCATCCACCTGCTGGAAGGGGCGGAAGAGCCGGGTCATTTCTTCGGGCGTCATGCCGATGCCGGTGTCCTGGAAGGCGATGTACAGAAAGCGTCGATCCCGTTCAACCGAAACACGCACTTCGCCGCGTTCGGTGAACTTGATCGCATTGCCAACCAGATTGGTGAATACCTGCTTCAACCGCACCGGATCGCCCTTCACCCGCACATCATCCCAGGCAGGTGATTCAAAGTGGAACTGCACCTTCCGATCCAGAATTAGGCCCGCCGCCAACATTTTCACTTCTTCCAGCAGGGGAATGGGATCGAACTCCGTGAGATCAATCTCGAACTTGCCAGCCTCGATTTTGGAAAGATCCAGGATCGAATCGATCATGGTGAGCAGGCTGCGACCGTTTTGAAGAATGATTTCAAGATCGGCCTTCACATCATCCGGGATTCGATCCGAGCTCTCCTGCAGCAGCAACCCCGAAAAACCGATCACCGCGTTGAGGGGTGTTCTCAGCTCGTGGCTCATGTTGGCCAGGAATTCATCCTTGAGGCGATCGACCTGTTGCAGTTTTTGGAAACTCGCCAACAAGCTTTCATTCAATTCCATCAATTCCTGGGTTTTGGAACGTACTTTCTCTTCCAGGGTTTCGGCCCAGGCGCGGATTTCCGCGCGGCTCTCCTCCAGCCCCTTGGTGCGCTCCTGCACCAAGTGCTCGAGGTTCGCCCGGATTTCCTCCAGCTCCCAGATGGTTTCCATCAATTGCCGGGTGCGCTCCTGGACGCGGAATTCCAGCAGGCGATTCTGGCGTTCAATTTCATCCCGGGAGACCCGCAGCTTGTTTGTCATCAAATCAAAGCTAAGGCTGAGATCCTCCAGTTCATCCCCGCTGCGCACGGACACTTGACCCACATCCAGGTTGCCCTGGGCCACCTGCTGCGCCATGTCGGTGAGGCTTTCGATGGGTCGGATGTAGCGCCGCTCCAGATAGATGGAACCGAGAATTCCGACCACAAGCAGGACAAACCCAGTGCCCATGCCCATCCAGATGTTGTCATTGACGGTCTTCTGGATATCTTCCGTGGTGAAGCCAAGCACCAGGGTGCCCACCTTGTCAGGATGCGGCTCCCGGAAGAATATCGGGGCGGTGGCCACCAGAATGCCGTCCTCCCGCCGTGTGAAGGATTGACTGCGCCCCTGGCTGTGGTTGTATTCCTTGACCCAAAGGGGCGTGGAAGGTGTGGAGTCCACCTGGATGCCACGGTCGTCAAAGACCACGCTGAACTGAAAAGCGGGGATGTTCTTCACACCTTCCAGCACTTTGGCGATCTCTTCCTGGCTGGCACTGGCCAAGGCCGGCCCCAGGGCATAGCTGGCGGTCTCGGCCACTTGGCGCGCGCTCAGCAAGGATTGGCTGCGGATCTGCTGTTCCACCCGCCGGGGATAGATGAAGGCGTTGAAGACCATGGCGCTCATCACCAGCAAGCCGATGATCGACAGGAACTTCGTCTTGATGGAGAGGCGCGGCATGGAAAGAGTCTATCCCGCCTGGAAAAAATGGAAACGGGCAGCACCGTAGTGGCGCGAATCCACCGGCGTGAAACCCTCCGGGCAAACCAGCTCAACCCGCTTTTCGGTCTCCCAAACCAGCAGCCCACCGGGACAGAGCCAGGTGTGAATGATGGGTGCCAGACGATCGAAACACGAGGCGGAGCTTTCGTAGGGCGGGTCAGCAAACACCAGATCCACGGATCGGAAGGCACCTTCCTTCAGACGCAAGGCATCCTGACGCAGCACCTGGATCTCCGTTCCGCGGGTATTTTGCTGGGCAAGGGCACAGGCCTTGGCCTCCTTTTCCACACAGATGACCGGGCCATAGCCCCGGGACCAAGCCTCGGCCGCCACGGCCCCCGTACCGGCGAACAGGTCGAGAAAGGCCCCCTTGGGCCAAGCCTGCAGGATCGAAAACAAGGCCTCCCGGGCGCGATCCGCCGTGGGCCGAATGGCCAGCTCGCCTTCAGGAGGGCCCTGGAGGCGACGACCTTTGATCGAACCCGCAATGATGCGCATGCTAGAAGATGGGAGGCATCAGAAAGGGCTTAATAGGCCCACTTCATGAGCATGCCGCCCCAGGTGAAACCCGCGCCAAAGGCAGCCAACACCACGTAATCGCCCTTCTGGACCTTCCCTGCTTCCAAGGATTGGTGCATGGCGGTGGGCAGCGTGGCCGAGGTCGTGTTGGCGTAATACATGATGTTGTTGGCCATGCGCTCGAGGGGCAATTCCAGGCGCTTGGCAGCAGCTTCCATGATCCGGTTGTTGGCCTGATGGGGCACGAACAGTTTGAGATCCTTGGGGTCGATGGCGTTGCGGTCCAGCATCAGACGGCTGACCTCGGCCATTTCCCGCACAGCGTTCTTGAAGACTTCCTGCCCATTCTGGTAGATGCAGTGTTCGTTGGCGGCCACCGTTTCAGCGGTCGCGGGCTTAAGGGAGCCTCCGGCGGGCATGAACAGGTGGGGCGCACCCTTGCCGTCGATTTTCTGCTCGAAATCGAGGATGCCAAGCCCCTCTTCCACTTCTTCAACAATCACCGCACCCGCGCCATCCCCGAAGAGCACCACGGTATTGCGATCCTTTTTGTCGGCGATGGAAGACATCACATCACAGCCAACCACCGCAATGCGCTTGCAGGCGCCACTGGCCACCATGCTGGCGGCGGTGCTGAGGCCGAACAGAAAACTGGAGCAAGCCGCGTTAAGGTCAAAACCAAAGGCTTTGGTGGCGCCCACTTTCGTTTGAATCAAGGCCGCGGTGCAGGGAAAGAGCATATCGGGCGTGACGGTGCAGGCGATGATGGCATCCAGGTCATCGGCGGTGATGCCTCGGTTGGCCAAGGCCATTTTCAAGGCCTCCACGCCCAGATCAGAGGAACCTACGCCCGGCTCCACCCAACGCCGCTCCTTGATGCCCGTGCGGGAAATGATCCATTCGTCGCTGGTATCCACCATCTGGGCCAGCTCATGGTTGTTAACGATTCGCTGAGGATAGAACTGTCCGGTAGCCGTGATCCCAACCGATTTTGCAAGACGAGACAAAGGAACCTCCTTCAGTGCTGCCGAAGATCAAACCTCCGATTATGCCGTGGGGAGCGAGGAAGGTCCACCCTGCGTGCCGCGCGGCGCATGGCTCCTTGGTATCATCGAACCCATTCACCTTGTGAGGAGATGCCGCACATGCGCACTCTGGCCGTGCTTCCCAGTCGTTTCGCTGCCACTCGTTTCCCGGGCAAACCCCTCGCGCTGATCGCGGGTAAACCTATGATCCAGTGGGTCTGGGAAGCCGCAAACCGTGCCCAAGGCGTGGATAAAGTCGTGGTGGCCACCGACGATGAGCGCATCTGCAGCGCCGTGCACGATTTCGATGGACAGGTGATCATCACCGACCCTGATCTGCCCTCCGGCACGGATCGCGTGGCAGCGGCCCTGGAAAAATTGGGCGAAGACTTTGATGTGGTGCTGAATATCCAAGGCGATGAACCCGCCATGCACCCAGAGACCATTGCCGCCGTAGTGAAACTGATGGCGGACCACCCAGAACTGCCCATGGGCACCGCTGCCTGCCCCTTCGCAAGCATGGATGAAGTGTTCAATCCCAATGCCGTCAAAGTGGTAACCAATGACCGCGGTCACGCCTTGTATTTCAGCCGTAGCCCCATCCCCTATCTGCGCAACAGCGCGCTTTTCGAGCCGGATTTCCGGTTGTGGGCGCAACCGGCTCATCTGTCGATGTTCAAGCGGCATCTTGGCCTGTATGCCTATCGCACGGCCACCTTGCGGGCCTTTACGCAACTGCCCCCGCACCCCCTCGAACAATTCGAAATGCTCGAGCAGTTGCGTGCCCTGGCCGCAGGCATTGCCATCGGCGTGGCGGAAACACCCTACCTCAGCCTCGGGGTGGACACGCCCGGTGATGTGCCGGCCGCCGAACAATTGTTGAAAGACCGTCAACTGGCCCGTTGACCCTTGCCTGCGAGGGAGTACGCCGTGGCAGACCCATCCACCCTGCGGGAAGCGCAATCCCTGATTGAATCCCAGGGACTGCGCTTCGAGCCCGATCTGGATGATCTGGTGGGTCTCTACGACAACGGCCGCATGGTGGGCTGTGGGGCCCGCAAGGGATATGTGCTGAAAATGCTGGCCATTCTTCCGGATTATCAAGGTACCAGCGTGCTGGGCGAACTCGTGACCAGGCTCACCCTCGGGGGAATGGCGGCAGGCCACGACACCTTGTTCATCTATACGCAGCCGCAGAGCGCCCCCAGTTTTCAGTCCTTGAATTTCCGACTCCTGGTGACCCAAGGGCCCGTGGCCTTGCTGGAACACGGCCCAGGCTTGGAGGCCTACCTGGGTGATCACGCAGCGCAAATTGCTCCAGGCCAGAATGGCGCGGTGGTCATCAATGGCAATCCCTTCACCCTGGGCCACCTGCACCTGGTGGAAACCGCCGCCCAGCGCGTGGACCGGCTCTACCTCTTTGTGGTACGGGAGGATCGTTCAGCCTTCCCCTTTGATGTTCGGTTTCGATTGGCCCAGGAAGCCACGACCCACCTTGAGAACGTTGTGGTGCTGGATACCTCGCGGTACGCCGTAAGTGCTGGCACCTTTCCCTCCTATTTCCTAAAGCGCTTGGATGAAGTGGCCATGGCTCAGATGGGCATTGATGTCCGCCTCTTTGCCCAGCGCATCGCGCCAAAATTCCATATCACCACCCGATTCGTCGGCGAAGAGCCCCATTGCACAACCACGGCCGCATACAATCAGGTGATGTCGGAGGTGCTGCACGAACACGCCATCCAGTGGGTGGAAGTACCCCGCATCCTGGCCGGGGGTTCCCCCATTAGTGCCACCCGCGTGCGCCAGGCCTTTATCGACAACGAAATTGATGCCCTGAAAAACCTCGTGCCTGAATCCACCTTCGAATTCCTTCGCTCTGCACCCGCGCGACCCATTGCAGATTGCCTTCGCTCTTGTTGATTGGAGTTCCCGTCATGCACATCCGGCGCAAAGCCAGTTCAGGCACCATGCAATCCAGCGACCTCATGGTTACGGTGGAACCCAGTGACCTGCTCCAGATCGAAATCGAATCCACGGTCAAAAAACAATTCGAACACCTGATCCGGGCCCAGATCACCGCGACCCTCGAGCACCTGGGGGTGACCACAGGCCGCATCCAGATTTCCGATCGGGGTGCCCTCGACTACGCCATTGCCGCCCGCATTGAAACCGCCATCCGCCGCGCCTCCGAGGAATAGCCATGGAAAACCTCTGGTACCGAGAATGCCAAACGGGCCGCCGTTTCATCATCAAGATCGATCCCGGCACCAAGATCACGGCCGCCCTGCTGGATTTTGCCCGCTCTGAAAACATCCAATTCGCGTCGATGGTCTCGGCCCTTGGTTCCGTGCGGAACGTTGAATTCACCGGCATTCAGGCGGGCGCCCACCTGCCCATGACCGGCCCGCGCATCAAGATCCACAAACTTGAAGGACCCCTTGAACTGCTTGGCCTCGAGGGGAATATCGCGCCGAACGCTGAGAAGCAGCTTGGCGGCCAGTTCTACATCCTGGGTGCCAAATCCAGTGGCGAAGTTGTGGGCGGGCGTCTGGTCGAAGCGGAAGTCTTCGCCACCTGTGAGATCGTGCTGGCCGAATATCTGGTGGATGGCATTGAGCGCCACTACTCTGCCAGCAGCGGCGTCGACACGCTGTACATCGAAGAAAAGAAATAACCAGGGGAACCCCATGAAGCTGCGACGCTCGCTGCTCTACGTGCCCGGCAATATGCCGGGGATGCTCCAGAACATTCCTGTCTTTGAAGCCGATGGCGTGATGATTGACCTGGAGGATGCGGTGCCCCTTCAGGAAAAGGACGCTGCTCGACTGCTCTCCCGGAATTTTCTGCGTTTCTACCAGAACCGTAACAAGGAAATGTTCGTGCGGATCAACCCGCTGGACACGCCGTACGCGGCCGCCGACCTGCGGGAAATCCTCCCCGCCCTGCCCGATGGCATTCGCCTCCCCAAGGCGGATAACCCTGAAATCGTGGAGCGGTTGGATACGCTGCTCACGGAACAGGAAGAAAAACTCAACCTGGAGATCGGCCACTTCAAGATCATCCCCTCCATCGAAAGTGCCCAGGGTGTTTTGAACTGCGTGGAGACAGCCAAAGCCTCGAACCGCATCGTGGCCCTGGCCTTCGGCGCCGAGGACTACACCGCCTCCATGGAAATCGATCGCACCAAGACGGGAGAAGAGCTGTTTTCGGCCCGCACGCGCGTGGTATGGGCAGCCAAGGCGGCCGGCGTGCAGGTCATCGACACCATTTTTTCAGACGTGAACGACATGGACGCCCTGAGGGCCGAAACCACCCTGGTGAAGCGCCTTGGCTTTACGGGGAAATCCCTGGTGAATCCCCGCCAGATCGAAGTTGTCCATGATGTCTTCCGGCCCACGCCCGAAGAAATCGAGAACGCGGTGGAAGTGATGGAAGCCATCAAGCGGGCGCGGGAAATGGGCACGGGGGTCATCTCCCTGCGCGGCAAGATGGTCGACGCTCCCGTGGTGACCCGCGCAGCCCGCACCCTGCGTGCCGCGGTCGCCTTCGGCATGATCGAATACACCCTTTCCGACGAGGTGATCCATGGCGAAAAATAGCCTCGGCCGAGAAATCCCCGCCCAATGGCGCGGACGCACCCTCGATCCCTACGTGGATCCCTGGAACAAGAAACCCGAAGTGCTGCGGGCCACCCGGCCCCTGGTGCGGCGCAGCCCCGGCGATAGCAAGCTACTGCCCTCCCTGCGCGCGGCGTTGGACAAGTGCGAACTGCGCAACGGCATGAACATCTCCACCCATCATCACCTGCGCAATGGCGACCTGCTCCTGAACCTGTTGGTCAAGGAACTCGATGCCATGGGGCTGCGGGACATGGGCATCGCGTCCAGTTCGGTCCACGCGGTGCATGCTGAAATCATTCCCTACATCCGCAAGGGTGTGATCACCCGCATCGAGACAGGCGTCAACGGCCTCATCGGGGAAATGGTCAGCAAGGGCGAGCTGAAATGCGACATCATCGTGCGCAGCCACGGTGGGCGTGCCCGCTCTCTGGTGACCGGCGAAGTAGAAGTGGATGCCGCCTTCATCGCCGCACCCTGCTGCGATATCACGGGCAACATGAACGGCGTGCATGGCCCCTCGGCCTGCGGTTCCCTGGGCTATGCCTACACCGATGCCCGCTACGCCAAAAAGGTCATCGCTGTTACAGATAACCTGGTGCGTTACCCGGCAGCGCCCATCAGCATTTCCCAGAGCGATGTGGACTATGTGGTGCAGATCGAATCCCTGGGAGACCCTCGCAAGATTGTCTCAACCACCACCCGCATCACCCGGGATCCAGCCGGGCTGCTGATTGCGAAATACGCCGCCGAAGTCATTGAAGCCTCCGGTTTATTGAAGGATGGTTTTTCCTTTCAGACTGGCGCGGGCGGCACATCCCTGGCCGTGGCCGACAATATCCGCCGGAAGATGACCGAAGGTCATATCAAGGGGAGCTTCGGCTGCGGCGGCATCACCGGCTATTTCGTGGACATGCTGGAGCAGGGCTATTTCGAGACCCTGTTTGATGTGCAGTGCTTCGATCTCAAGGCCGTCGATTCCATCCGGCGCAATGCAGGGCATCGGGAGATCAGCGCGGATCTCTACGCCAGCCCCTTCAATCGCGGCTCGGTAGTGAACATGCTGGATTGCGTGATCCTAGGCGCCACGGAAGTGGATGTGAATTTCAATGTCAACGTGAACACCGAATCCAGCGGCTACCTGCTGCACAACACCGGTGGTCACTGCGATACGGCCGCTGGCGCCAAGCTTGCCATCGTGGTGGCCCCTTCCATTCGCGGGCGGCTCCCCATCGTGCGAGATGCCGTCACCACGGTAACCACTCCCGGGGAAACGGTAGACGTCATCGTCACGGAGCGCGGCATCTGCCTGGCCGAAAAGCACGCAGACCTGCGTCGGGAGCTGATCCGGCGCAACTTGCCCGTCAAAGACATCCACCAGTTCCACGAAGAAATCACCCAGATCACCGGCACGCCGAGGCCCGTTGAATTCGAAGATGACATCGTCGCCCTCATCGAATATCGGGATGGTTCCATCATCGATGTTGTCCGCCGCGTCCGTGAATGACATTGAACTGAAGGCCGCCTTTCTTCAGGCACGGGACGCTCGGCAGCACCTGCTCGGGGCGACCCTTACTTCAGCCCAGTCCACGCACAAAGCCACGGTCCTTTTTCTCGGCACCAACATTCCCGGCCCTGATAAGTTTCGCCCGGGCTCCACGGCCCTGATTCAGCACGCAGTGGTTTCGCTGCAGGCAGCCATCGGCCTGGAAATGCTGCATGCGGATTCCGATTTGCTGGGCCCCTTTCGCATGGCCGTTGCCCAGGCTTCACCTGAGGCCGTGAAAGCGGTGGCCATGGCGGTTGAAACAGACCTCCCTGCCGCTCGCCTGTTGGATATCGACGTTTACCGGTCGGATGGCACCCAGGTCGATCGCGCCGCGGTGCAGGCGCCCGCGCGGCCTTGTCTTCTTTGTGCGGAACCGGCAGGGGCGTGCATTCGGCTGGGGCGTCACGCGGCGATCGAATTGCGAGAGGTCGTAGATCAGCACCTGCGGCCGTGGGTTCCCGGAATTCCCTCCACCACGCCGGGCAAGCTGGCACTGGCCCTCGTGCAGGGAGCCCTGCAGGAGTTACAGGTAACCCCTAAGCCAGGGTTGGTGGATGGCCTCGACAGCGGTTCCCACCGTGATCTCACCTACATCAACATGGAGGCTTCTGCGGGATTGTTATCCATCTACTTCGACGAAATTTTGCGAAGCTTCTCGCAACAGAGACCGCTCCAGGATTTCGTCCAGGCTGGCCGGGATGCCGAAGGCCGCATGGTCCACGCCATCCAGGCCAATGCCCACAAGGGCTATATTTTCCTCTCAGGCTTGGTGCTGCTTGCCCTTTGCGAATGCCAGGGGGACCTGACTCGCCTGCGAAGCACCATCTCACAACTCGCCACGCGGTTTTTCACGCAGTTTGACCCTCCGGGGGGGAACACCGTGCGGCACCGCCAGGCTGTGGGCGGTATCCAGGCGGAAGCGCAGCAAGGCTTGCCTGCCATCTTTGAATGCGGTGTGCCCAGGTACCTGGAAGCCCTGAATGCAGGCTGGCATAGGGAGGACGCGGCCTTCTACCTCATGGCCATGCTCATGCAAACCGTTGAGGACACCACCGCCATTCAGCGTTGCGGGCCCGAGGGCCTGCAACGCGTGAAACGGGATGGTCGCCGGCTGCAACACCTGCTCGAGTCCCGGCAATGCCCCAAGGCCTGGTTATCCGAACTCAACCTGGACTATCAGCGGCTGGGGTTGACCATGGGCGGGGTGGCCGATTGCATGGCGTTGACCTTTGCCCTCACTGCGCCCAGGCCTTGACCAGGGCCTCAAAATGGTCGCCGCGATGTTCGAAATTCTTGAACTGATCGAAACTCGCACAGGCTGGGCTTAGCAGCACCTGATCTCCGGGCCTGGCCACAGCAAAGGCCTTCGCCACGGCGGCATCGAAGCTCCAAATGGCTTCGTGGGGCAAGTCTCCAAGGTCACGTTCCAGATTGGGAATGGCATCTCCCAGGAAAATGAGCGTGCGCAGTTTGCCGGCCAAGGCGGCCCTCAGGGGTTCATAGCTCGTGCCCTTGTCCTCACCGCCCAGCAGCAGCACCAGTGGCCCTGGCAAGGCCCGTATCGCTGTGAGCGTGGCATCCACATTGGTACCCTTGGAATCGTTGTAGGCCTTGACGCCATCCCGTTCCCCACAAAAGGCGATGCGGTGGGCCAAGCCGGGGTAGCTGCGCAGGCCATCCCGCAGGGCCGTGACCCCGGCGCCGCCATGCCGGGCCAGCACCGCCGCAACCAGGGCATTTTCGACGTTGTGAGCCCCGGGGATTCGCAGTTCCTGCCGAAGCACCAGCCTATGGGTTTCGCCCGTGGTGTCCCGCAGATGCAGCATTCCCGCCTCATCGCACCAGGCACCGGGCAGCCCAGCATCAGTCCAGCCAAACCGTGCCTCCTGCCCCTGGCCCGGGGCCAGCGCATGGAAACCTTCTTTTACAGGCGTAAGCCGTAGATCGGCCCCGCCCTGTCCCTGAAAGATGCGGAGCTTGGCCTGCAGGTAGCCCTCCATGTTCCCATGGCGGGCCAGGTGATCAGGCGTAAGGTTCAGCAGGACCGCGGCTTCCGCGTGGAAATCCCGGATGGTTTCCAGCTGATAACTGGAGCATTCCACGGCAAACCGAGTGCCCGGTCCGGCGTCCTCCAAGGCTTCGATCAAGGGCATCCCGAGGTTGCCACAGGCCACGGCAGGAAGACCTCCCTGTTTCAGGAGGTGGGCGGTCAAATCCGTAACTGTGCTTTTTCCATTGGTGCCGGTGATGGCCAGCACCATGCCACCATCTGCCCTGGCCCGGAGCACTCGGTGCGCCAGCTCCAATTCGCCAATCACGGAAATGCCGCGGCGCAGTGCCTCCTTCACAAAGGGAATGCTGGGCGACACCCCAGGGCTCAGGATCACTTCCTCGCAGTCCTCGAGAAGAGAAAGGGGATGATTCCCCCACACGCCGGGAACACCGATGGCCGCCAGCTTGGCGATGACGGGATCCCCAGGCATGCCCTGGCGCTCGTTGACAACGACATCTTCGCCAGCCTTCGCAAGGTACGCCGCTGCCGAAAGGCCTGAACGCCCGGCTCCAATGACTACCCTTCGGCCCATGCTCCCCCCACCTTTGCTAACCATTTTCCAGAATGACACTCCTTCCGCATGCATTCATGCAATCTCGCAAGAGACTCACACGGAAAAGAAAAAAGCCTTACCCTGTTCCCATGCAAGCATCAATCCTCCACAGCATTCTGAGCGGCGAACGCCCGGCCATCACCTATACCCAATCCATCATCGATCTGAAATCCGGTGAACTTGCGGCCATGGAACTGCTCACCCGCTTTGAGGGCGAGGATGGAAAGATGTGCGCGGTGGGCAGCCTCCTGGAAGATGTAACCCTGGCGCCTTCCATGCGTGTGGAATTGGATCTGCTCTGCGTAGGTGCTGTTTTTGAGGCACTGGCAAATACGCCGGTGACAGATCATCTTCTTTTCATCAACCTGCATCCCATGACCCTGGACGCCCCGGGATTCTGGCAAAAGCTTCGCCCTTGGCTCTGGAATTTGTCGATTCCACCTCATCGCATCGTCCTGGAGATCACGGAAGCCTTTGCTGGACATGACCTGGACAAGCTGGAGAGTCTGGCAAAGCGGTTGCGGAGCTACGAAGTGCGCCTGGCCGTGGATGACCTTGGCAGTGGCGTCGCCAGCCTCACCCACATGGCACGGCTGGCACCGGATTTCATCAAGGTGGATCGTTCCTTGGTGTACCAGGCCCATCGTCGCCCCTACCAAGCGGCTCTGCTCAACGCCCTGGCGGTCTTCGCGGATCGCATGGGGGTGGGCTACATTGCGGAAGGCATCGAAACCGCCGAAGAATTGCAGGCCGTGATCGATGCCGACGTGCCCTGGGGTCAGGGCTACATTTTTGGCGAACCGGTGCCCCTGCACCTCAAGGCTGATTAGCGCAACTTCAGCGAGCTCAATGCCAGGATGGAGCAAACGATGGCGGTGATCCAGAGGCGGATCACCACCTTGGTTTCTTTGAGCCCACCCAGTTCCAGATGGTGATGGAAAGGGGCCATGCGGAAGATGCGCTTGCCGCCCCGAAGCTTGAAGCTGCCCACCTGCAGAATCACGCTCATGGCTTCCATGACGAACAAGCCACCCGCGATCACCAACAGCAGTTCCTGTTTGATCATCAGCGCCACAGTGCCCAACGCACCGCCTAGCCCCAGGCTGCCCGTATCCCCCATAAACACTTCTGCCGGATGGGCATTGAACCAGAGAAATCCAAGGCTGGCGCCTGCCATGGCGCCCAGGAACACACTCAATTCCGCGCCCCCCGCCACATGGGGCACAAAGAGATAGGCCGCCATTTTGGCGTGACCGGCCACATAGGCCAGGATTGCGAAGGTAACGGACACAATCAGAATGCCGCCAATGGCCAAGCCATCCAGCCCATCCGTCAGGTTCACGGCGTTGCTGGTGCCCACCATGACCAGCCAGATCCAGGGGATCAGCAGAAAACCCACATCGGGCCGGAAATTCTTGAAGAAGGGCACGGACAGTTGGCTGGTGTTGGTGCCACGCAGGCCGAAATGCAGGATCAAATAGGCCACCAGCACTGAAATGCCCGTGAGCAGAGCCAGCTTCTGCCAACTGCGGAGGCCGAGATTCTGTTTTTTCATGAGCTTTTGGGCATCGTCAAAGGCGCCGACGAGGCCAAAGCCCAGCAGCGACAGCAGCGCCACCCAAATGGGGCCGCTCTTCAACTCGCACCACAGCACCGTGGAAATGAGGATCACCCCCAACACGAGGATGCCACCCATGGTGGGCGTACCCGCCTTCACCTGGTGATGCTCGGGCCCTTCTTCCCGGATGTGCTGGCCCATTTTCAGCCGAGTCAGGGTTCGAATGACCAAAGGTCCTAACAGCAGGGAAAGGATGAACGCCGTGGCCGCGGCAAGGCCCGCCCGGAAGGTGACATAACGAAACACCGAGATGCCGGTCATCTCGCGGAAAGGATGGAAAAGCCAAGGAATCATGGGATCAGTCCAAAATCAAATATTGAGAAGGAGGCAGATGTTCGGGTTCACCACCCAGATTGCCATCGAATCGGTCATTCCCGGCAAACCTGTGGTGCCCGCCTGTTCCCTGAAAAACCTGCCCTTGGTGCGTGGTTCATTTGTTCTGCCTGTGCCCTTTTGCTGGGTTCCTGGTGGCCAATCATGCTTCTTGCTTTCCCTGTTCCAAAACCCATTCCACCACACGTTCGGCACGCCAATAACGGCTGCCCTTCACTAGAATTCGGGCCCCAGCGGGCATGGCGCCGAGCCCCTGCTCCCCATCCCGCAGGCTTTCAAAATCCGGGAACGCGCGGGCGCCAAGGCCAAACCCACCGGCCAAGGCCTCGGCTTGATCCCCGTAGACCCAGATCCGCTGGAACCCTAAGGCGCGCAAACCTTCCCCCGTTTCCCGATGCAAATGGGCGGATTCCGCACCCAACTCGCGCATGCAACCTAGTACGGCAACGGGCTCGCCACCTTCCAGATCCAGCAGCGACGCGGCGCAGGCAAGGATCGAATCCGGGCTGGCATTGTAGGTCTCATCCAGCAACCAGCCCCCCTGGGGCAAGGGATGCAGGCGACCGCGGCCCGGTTCTGGCTCGACCTGCCCAAGGCCTTCGGCCACGGACTCAGGCGCAAACCCCGCCAACACGGCCAGACTGCCGGCCAGAGCCGCATTCCGAACCTGATGGGCACCTCGTAGCTTGAGCGAAATGTCGACTCGCCCCTGGGGCAGCCGCAGGGTGAACTGTTCCCCCTTCAGCCCCAAGGAAGTGGCGTGCTCCCAGCCAAAGGGCTGGCGATCTCCCACGGGAATGGCCGCGGCATGCAGGGCCCAGGGCTGAAGGCTGATCCACCGGCACCACTCATCGGATGCCAGGTGAACCCAGGTGCCGCCGGCCTTCAAACCAGCCACCAGTTCGCCTTTGGCCTTGGCGATGCCCCGCTGGCCTTCGGCAAAATTTTCGATGTGCGATTTGCCCACCAGCGTGATCAGGCCAAAATCCAAGGGGGCGATTTCCGTGAGTCGCTGGATCTCGCCGGGGGTGCTCATGCCCATTTCCAAGACCACGGCCTTGGTCTCCGCAGGCAACGTCGCCAGTGCTTCCGGTAAGCCGAAGGTGTTGTTGCGGTTGCCTGGAGTTTTCCAGGCGCCGGTGGCAGCCGCGAGCAATTCCTTAGTGCTGGTCTTGCCCACAGAACCGGTAATGCCGAACACCGCTGGGGGTCGGACCGCGGCCAACCGCGCCTGCCCCCAGCCCTGCAGGGCCGCCAAGGTGTCTTCCACCACCAACTGGGCGCAGTCCACGCCGAGAACATGATCCACTAGCACACAGGAGGCACCTATCGCCACGGCCTGAGCGGCGAATTCATGCCCGTCCCGTGCGCTCCGGATGGCCACGAAACATGCGTTGGGTGCGAGGGTGCGAGTGTCCATGGACAGCGACGCAGGGACGATGGAAGGATCACCCAGCACCTGCCCCCCAAGGTGATGGGCAACTTCTGAGAGGGACCAAAGCGTCATGCCATCACCGAGAACATTGGACTGAAAAGGAAAAATATTTTGGCAAAACCCGTGGACGTTCGTTCTAGACCCACGGCCGGGGCACTGGCTCTCCTCGCAACACCGCTTCCACGGCGCTGCGATCACTGTAGGGGTGTTTCACACCCATGATGTCCTGGTAAGGCTCATGGCCTTTCCCGGCGAGCAGCAATAGATCCCCGGGCCGACAATCGATGAGGGCCGCCTGCACCGCCAGGGCTCGGTCGGCCATGCGATGGTACCGGGTGGCGTCCCCCCGCATTTCGGCAGGAATGCCCAGTGCGGCATCATCCAGAATCTCCTCAGGGTTTTCCTTGCGCGTGTTGTCACTGGTGTGCCAGATCACATCAGCGCCAGCCGCCACGGCCGCTGCCATCAGGGGCCGCTTGGTGCGATCCCGATCGCCACCGCACCCAAACAACACATGCAGTCGCCCCCCGGTTGGCAGCAGAGCTTTTCCCGCCGTCAGCAGTTTTTCCAGGGCATCCGGGGTGTGGGCGTAATCCACCATCACACCAAAGGGCTGGCCGCAATCCACGCGGTCCAGGCGCCCCGGTGCGCCCTTCAGCGTGGGCACCGCCTGCACCAATTCAGCCAACTCGAACCCCGCTTCCCCGCAAGCCGCCAGGGCCGCGAGCAGGTTGTAGAGGTTGAAGCGGCCCAACAGGGGGCTCTCAACCACCCATTCACCCTGGGGGGATTGGAGTTTGAAGGTGGTGCCGGTCGGGCTCAACCTGGGTTCAACTGCACGGTAATCGGCAGGATGTTCCACACCGTAGGTCCGGACCGCTCGGACTGCCACTAGGCGTCGGCCATAGGGATCATCCACGTTCACCAGCACTCGTTCCGACTGGTCAAAGAGCCTCGACTTGGCTTCGAAATAGGCCTCCATGGTGCCGTGGTAATCGAGGTGATCCTGGGTCAGGTTGGTGAAGAGCCCAACCTTGAAGGTCGCCCCGTGAACCCGCCCCATGCAAAGCGCGTGGCTGGAAACCTCGGTGGCAACGGCCACATCCCCTGCATTGGCCGACTTGCGCAACCACCGATAGAACACAGGGCTCTCCGGCGAGGTTCGCACGGCGTCGATTTCTTCAGTGCCTGCGGCTATGGCAACGGTACCGATCAGGCCGCAGGCCTTGCCCCTGCCTTGCAATAATTGGCGAATGAGCATGGTGGTGGTGGTCTTGCCATTGGTGCCAGTCACGCCAATCAGAGCCAACTCAGCATCGGGTTGCCCATACAGGGCCCGAGCAGCCAGGGCCATGGCTTCGCGCGCATGAGTCGCATCCAGCGCTCCGAAGGCAATGCCCTCGGGAAGCCGAACAGGCTCGGTGGCAAGCACGGCCACGGCCCCCTTGGCGCAGGCCGAATCCACGAAGGCAAGGCCCTGCACCTGCGCTCCAGGAAGGGCTGCAAAGGCCCATCCTGGTTGGATTTCGCGGCTATCGCAGGCGAGATGGAGAACCTCTGTATCAGCAGGCCCGTGCCACTCCTGAATGCCTGCGGCTGTCATCCAATTCCCAAATTTCATGGCGCCCTCAGCTTGATTTTTACGGGACTTCCAAAGGACAGATCACCGCCTGCCTCCGGGCTCTGCCCCTGCACGAGATAGGGACCTTCGGGTAGGTCGGCCAACCCCTCGATGCGCGGCGTCCCGCCTGCCATCACCACCCGATGCACCGCGGCCTTGAGGGCGAGCCCTTTGAGTTCAGGCACCTTGCCCACTTCCACATGCACCACGGCTTCATCGTTTTCACTCACGGGCCAATCCCGCAGGCTAAGGCGCAGATCGGGCTCCTGATCAATGCCCCGCCCCGTGGCCCGGTAGCGCATGATGGCATCACCGATTTTCTTGAACAGCGGGGCCGCCACATCGCCGCCAGTCAGGCCGGTACTGCCGGGTTCATCGAACATGAAGAGCATTCCGTACTGGGGTTTATCCGCGGGGAAAAAAGCCCATGAACGAGGCGTAGTGACGCTTGGGATCGTACTTGCCGCCGATGATCTTGCGGGCAGTGCCCGTTTTGCCAAAGGCCTCGACGCCGCCATCCAGTTGGGCTCGTTTGGCGGTGCCCTGGGTGATGACCCCCTTCAGGGCCTCCCGCATCATGGTGCTGGTTTCTTCGCTGATGACCTGCCCGCGAACCTTTGGCTTGTACTCCTGCACCATGGCGCCTTGGTCGTTGTAAACGCGCTGCACTAGGTAAGGCTGCATCAGCCTGCCGCCATTGGCCAGAACGCAACCGGCCATGAGAATCTGCAGCGGCGAGGTAGAAAGCCCATAGCCATAGCAGGCCGTGGGTTGGGTGGTGCGGCTCCAGCGATCAGGGGCAATCAAGCGTCCGGAGGTTTCTCCTGGGAAATTGAGCCCCGTGGGTTCCCCGAAACCAAACTTCCGCAGGTACTGGTAATGCACGGCCGGATCCAAGCGTAGCCCTATCTTGGCTGCGCCCACGTTGGAGCTCTGCCAGAGCACTTCCTCGAAACTGAGCAGCCCGTGGTGATGGGTATCCGTGATGGTCAGATCCTTACTGAATTTCCACTTGCCGCCTTCGCAGTTGATTTTCTCGCCCAGGCGAACCTTTCGTTCTTCCAGCGCGAAAGCTGCGGTGAAGATCTTCATGGTGGAACCGGGCTCATAGGCATCCTCGATGGGATGCACCTTGCGGGCAGCCTTCTGGCGCTCCAGTTCGCGTTTGAATTCCTCCTTGTCGGCGGCGGAAAACTCGCTTTCACTGCGGTTTCGGAATTTTTTGGAAACGGGAAAATTGGGATCGAAGGTGGGCGTGCCGGCCATGGCCAGGATCTCCCCGGTGCCTGGATCGACCACCACCGCATAGGCCGTCAGAGGGTGGTAGGTGTTCACACCTTCCTCCAGGGCCTGTTCAACGATGTGCTGGATGGTGGCGTCCAGCGTGAGCTGCAGCGTGGTGCCGTTGATGGGGATCTTGGAGAAATTCTCTTCCAGAATGAGCAGCCGCCCCTTGGCATCCTTGGGGGCGATCAATTCACCGCCCTTGCCGGAAAGCTGTTCATCAAAGGTGCGCTCGATGCCCAACTGCCCTATCCCGTCGATATTGGTAAAACCCAAAATCTGGCAGGCCAGGCTGCCCCGCGGGTACTGGCGTTTGCTTTCGGGCAAGAAGTCCACCCCATCGAGTTTCAACGCCTTGATCGCTCCGGATTTTTCCGGCGGCAACTGACGCTCAATGTATACAAAGGGTTTCTTGCGCAACAGTTTTTCGACGATGCTGCGGGGAGCCCGCTCCACGATGGGCGCCAGAGCAAGGGCCACCTTTTCCGCAGCTTTGCGATCAGGCTCACCCCAGGTGGTGTCGGCTTCCCCTGGGCCGGATTTGAAATCCGGATAGAAGCTCGTGGGGGTGCAGAAAAGGCTTTCGGCTTTGGTGGAAAGGGCCAGGGAAATGCCGCGCCGATCCCGCACCTCACCCCGGATGGCGGGCACCGGCACGTGGGTGATGTGCTGGTGCTGCGCCCGCTGGTGATACCGCTCGTGGGAAATGATCTGGATCCAGACAAGTCGCAACAGGATCGCCAAGGCCCACAGGGCCATGAGGCCCAGAATCCAGGGCAGCCGAGCCACAGAAAGATCCTGTGCCTCCGCTTTTCCCAGCAACCGCCTCGGCTGCACGCCACCGTTCATCAAACCCGCAAATGCCACGCGCCTTCCACTCTGGAGGCCCTGTGGCCCCCCTACATCCTAGCGAGTTAGTTTTCGAAGGAGGAGACAGGCCGCAGTTTGGCCAAACGCTGATCGTCCGCCGTGAAGGAACGGTGGATGAGGTGGCTCTGCCGCCGGGGCTGCATGCCGCTTTCGGTGGCATAGGATTGGATCGCCTCATCCCGCTGGTACCGAGAGCGCTCCAGCAGGAGCTTGCGGTTGAGTTCCTCTTCCTGCTTGATGCGGCTGCGGAGATCGCTCATCTCGTAGCTTAGGCGAGTTTCCTGGATCTTGAGGTAGGCCATGGAGGCCAAGGGCATGGCCAGGGCCAGGGCCAGTAGAATCATGCGGAGCACGCCCTCGCCTTCCACCTGGCGGGCGGGCAGCATGGGGGAGCGGCGAACAGGGGTCTGGAAAGTGTTCATGGGACCCTCGGAGAATCATCGAGCAGCCGCTCGCCAATGCGCAGGCGGGCGGAACGAGACGGTGGATTGGCGCGAATTTCATCCTCGGTGGGGGCAATGCCGCCGCCGTAGATGAGCCGGAGATGTTTGGGCAGGGTGCTTGGGGGGGTGCGGCCGGGGCCGTCATGGATGCCCGCCAACCGACGCAGGGTTTGTTTGACGATGCGGTCTTCCAGGCTGTGGAAACTGATGACGCCAATCCGGCCGCCGGGCTTGAGGGCGAATACGGCTTTCTCGATGGCTTCGCTCAATCCCTGGAGCTCGCCATTGACGGCGATGCGGATGGCCTGGAAGGTGCGGGTGGCTGGATCCGAATGACCTTTGCGCTTGGCGGGTTCCCGGGGGATCACTGTATAGACCGCAGCGGCTAGGTCCTGGGTGGTATGCAGCCGGTTTTCGGCCAGCGCCTTGAGAATGGCCCGGGATATGGGGCGTGAAGCCCGTTCTTCGCCGTACTCGTAAATGGCGTTGGCGAGGTTTTCCTCGCTTTGTTCCTGAATCCATTCCAGCGCGGTGAGGCCGTGTTCGGGATCCATTCGCATATCCAAGGGGCCCGCTTCCATGAAGCTGAAGCCCCGGGCGACATCCTTGAGGTGGAGCGTGGAGATGCCCAGATCCATGAGAACAACATCAAATCCCTCGGGGGCCTGCAGATGACACCAGGCCTGGAACGCGGTGTCTTCCCAGACGCCCTCGTAAGCCCCAGCCATGATGGTCAAGCGGGCATCCCCGCCCAGCCGTTTCTTGGATAGCGCCCGAGCGTGGGGATCGCGATCCACGCCCAGATAGCGCAGACTTGGCTCCGCCTGGGCCAGGATGGCCTGGGCATGGCCGCCCAACCCAAGGGTGAGGTCCAGCACCCGTCCCGCAGGGGGAACGGGCAGGTTTTCCAGAACCTCCTGGAGCAGCACGGGGACATGGACGATGGGAGCCGTCATCAAATCCCCAGATCCGCGAGTTGGGCCAGATCCTCGGTGGTAAGAGGTTCCGCCGCCAGACGGCGCTCGAAGTGACCGCGATTCCACACAGCCAGATGGTCCAATTGTCCGAGAATGGCAACTTCACCCGTGAGCTGGGCAGCCTCCCGCAGGATGGGCGGAATGACAAAGCGCCCCTGGGCGTCGGGTTCCACTTCGCTGCCGTAATAGGCGGTGAATTCCAGCAACTTGCGCCGGGCCGGATTGGTGCTGGGTAACTGGGCCAAACGGGCCTCGAAGGCTTCCCACACCGGCATGGGGTAGAGCCGAGCGCTCTTGCCATCCAGGGAGGTCAGGTAATGGCGGACATTCCCCTGCCCTTCGCCCTTGGCGAGGGAGTCGAGATCGGCCTTGAAGGTGGTGGGGAGCTTGAGGCGTCCCTTTTCATCCACCGTCGCCGGAGAATTTCCGCGAAGACGAAGCAACTGTAATGCCTTTCAACAAGAACCTGGAGGATTACCGGCGGTTCGAAATTGGGCCACTTTCGTCCAATACAATCCACTTTGTGCCATTTAGGTCCACCTACAAGTGTAGAAATGGAATATGGGCCCACAAGCAAAAACAAAAACGAAAACAGACGATTTATGGGCAACGGTTGCGCCTTTTTTACGCTCACCGGTCTCAACCCCTCACGTTCTGCCCAGCCCTGGCATCATGGGCAAAGCTCTTGGAGCCCCTATGCGATCCCCTGCCCTGTTTTTTCTTGCCGTCACCCTTGCCGCCCAGGCGCCACTGGAAACGAGGATCCGGGAGGATCTGGCCTTCCTGGCAGGGCCCGAACGCCAGGGCCGCGGCAATGGTTCTCTGGAACTGGATCAGGCCGCAGCCTTCTTATCCAAAGGTTATGAAGCACTCGGACTCAAACCCACCCTGCAACGCTTTGCCTTTGTCGATCGGATCACCCGTCTTCAGGCCAAGGCAGCAATGGGCGAGGGTGCGCCACTGATTTGGGGGAAGGATATCGACGCCATCGGCTTCAGCGCCGATGGTGTGTTCACGGGCAAACCGCTGGTTTTCCTGGGGCACGGCCTCAAAACCATGGGCTATGACGATTTCGAAGGTGTTGAGATTCAGGGAAAAGTCGCCCTCATCGCCCGTGCGGTACCCGCGTCAGGGACTTTTGCCGCCGTGGGTCGCTCGGATCGCAGTGTCCTGGCCCGGGCGGTTCGCCTGCAGAAGGCTGGTGTCGCCGCGGTGATCGTGTTGGAAAGCGAAGACCAACCCCGCCCCCTGGCCCGGGAGGAAGGTCCGTTGAAGCTCGACATCCCGGTTTTGAGCCTCCCGATGCGTGTGTTGAAGGAGCGTTGCAGCGGCCTTGAGGAAAAACTGAGCCAGATCGTGGCCTCCGGCAAGCCCGCCAGCCAGGATTGCGGGATCACCTTCAACCTCGATCTCGCCCTGGATCGCCACCAGGCTCAATTGCCCAATATCGCCACCGTCATCCCAGGCACGGACCCCAAGGTAAAGGACGAGTTCATTTTGCTAGGCGCGCACTTGGATCACCTGGGCCGCGGTGAACGCCACAGCCTGGGCGGCGAAGCCGGGCGCGGTCAGGTTCATCCAGGTGCCGACGATAACGCCAGCGGCACGGCCATGGTCTTTGAGCTGGCCAAGGCGTTGAAGGCCCATCCCACCCGGAGATCAGTGCTACTGCTGCACATTTCCGGCGAGGAGGAAGGCCTTCTGGGCAGCGCCCATTGGGTGCAGAACCCCACCATTCCCCTGCCCAGCATCAAATTCATGTTGAATTTCGATATGGTGGGGCGCTTGGATACGGCCAAACCAACCCTGCAAATCGGTGGCCTCGGCGCCCCCAAAACAGCCCTGGCCCGGGCCAAGACCTTTGCCCCACAGGGGCTGACCATTGGAGATGACCTGGGCGTGGCGGTGGGCGGCTCCGATCATATGAGCTTTTCTGCCGCCAAGATCCCTACCTTCTTTTTCTTCACGGGCGTTCACGGCGATTACCACCGCCCCTCGGATACCCCGGAAAAAATCAACGTAAAGGGCATGGTGATCGTGACGACCCTGGCTGAAAAAATCATTCGCGATCTGGCGGATGCCGAGCAGGTGCCTGCCTTTGACCCGGAAACTGCCAAGCTGCCCGCCATGCGCAACGGCGGCCCGGTGCGCGTGGCCTTCGGCAGCATCCCCGACTTCACCGAAAACCCCAAGGGCTTCCGGATCAACGGTACCTCACCCGGTTCAGTGGCCGAGGCCATCGGCATGAAGGCGGGGGATGTGATGACCACCTTCGGAGGCAAGCGCATCCGCAATCTCTACGATTTCCAGGAAGTGCTTTCCTCCTTCAAACCGGGTGACAAGGTGCACGTGGTTTGGCTGCGAGGCGACACCACCATGGAACAGGACGCCATTCTCAAGGGCCGCTGAGCGCACCATGAAGCTAAACCTGCCCGAGGCCTTTCCCACCGCCGTTCATATCCTGGATCACCTGGAACCAGAGCTCTTGCCAGCAGGTCCCTGGGTTCTCGTTGGCGACGCAACCATCCGCGCCACCTGGGAAGCGGCTGCCATGCCGGTGCCCGCAGGTTCCTGTTGGGTCCAGGTGGGTGAACCCACCAAACGCCTGGAAACCATCATTCCATGGCTTGAGACCTGGGCTGCCCTGCCCTTGAGCCGCGAGGCCCGGATCGTGGCCGTGGGGGGTGGGGTGGTCACGGACATGGCGGGTCTGGCGGCTTCGCTCTTTCTGCGCGGCGTGCCGTGGCAGGCGTGGCCCACCACGCTCCTGTCGCAGGTGGACGCGGCCCTGGGCGGCAAAACCGCCGTGAATCTCACAGCGGGGAAGAATCTTGCGGGAGCCTTTCACCCTCCGGAGTGCATGGTGATCTGCACCGCATTCCTGGCAACCCTGCCGCTGCGACAGGTGAATTCCGGCCGCTGGGAACTGATCAAAATGGCCTTCCTGGAAGGGGATGTCACCTGGGCGGAACACCTCCTGGACACCCCCACCCCCGCGCCAAGGGATCTGGCCAGGGCACTGGAAATCAAGGCGGAGTTGGTCCATCGAGATCTGAAGGAGGCCGGAGACCGTAAACTCCTGAACCTTGGCCACACCTTGGGTCATGCCTTGGAAGCCGCCTCGGAATTTCGCCTTTCCCATGGCGAAGCAGTCGGCCTTGGTCTCTTTGCAGCCTGTTGCTTGGCCGAAGCCCAAGGGTTGCCCCCGTTTCCCTCAGCGCTGATCCACAAACTGGCTGCGGCCCTGCGGCCCCTGGCGGCCGAGGTGGCCCCATGGGAGGACTGCCTGCCCTGGCTGGAACGGGACAAAAAAATGGGCACAGACCCGAAAGGCCTCCAGGCGGCGGTACACTGTGTTTTGCCCCAGCCTGGGAACCGTGCCGAGTTGAGGTTCCTTCCCCCCGCCGCCTGGGGCGATGCCCACGCCAAGTTGACCTCCCTTTTCTGAGACATCTCCGTGCTTCCTTTGAAATGCCTGGCAATACCCCTTCTTCTTTGCAGTTCCGGATTCATTCTTCCCGCGCAGAGTTCTGACGATCCCCGATCCCTGATCCTACAAGGGCGGGCCTTGCAGCGGCGCGGAGGCGGGGATGATCCAGCGGGAGCAGCAGCCCTTTTCCGCAAGGCCACCACCCTTTCTCCGCAAAGCGCAGAAGCCCACTTGCGTCTTTCCGAAGCCCTGATGGAATCAGGCTCCTTGGAAGCCGCTGTGGAGCCTGGCACCCGCGCCACGGAATTGGATTCAACCCACGCCGAGGCTTGGGCCCACCTTGGCATGCTCCACTATCTGCGGGGCCGCAAACTACCAGAGGCACAGATCCTGGCCCAGCGGGCGCTCCAAAAAGCCGCAGCGCTGATGCCCTCCGACGCCGAACTCTGGACACGGCTCGCGGAGGTGGCGGAAACACGTAAAGATGACGCCGCCGCCATCAAGGCCTGGATTCGCGTAGGTCGCCTGCATCCGCCCTTTTCCATTCAGGGCAAGAGCCTGGGAGAAATCGCCTGGGGTCGCGTGGCGGCCCTCGCCTCAGGACCAACCCAGTACGAAGCCCGCCGGGAGGCTGTGCTCGCCCTTTGCCAGGGCAAGTACCCGGATGCCCCCAGCCTGCGCCTGCTGGAAGACCTTGCCAGGGAACAGGTGGAGAAAGGTTTCCTGGGCCACGCGGAGGAAAGCTTTTCGCTGCTGGGCCGCCATCTTCCCAAGGAACCTGCGGTCTGGGACAACATCGCCATCATTCAACTGCGCACCACCCGGTTCCAGGACGCGCTGGACACCTTGAAACGGGCCGAGGAACTCCGTGCGAACCCCCGCGGCGATTACTACACGGGCCTCTGCCTCATGAACCTGGGCCGCTTCGAGGAATCAGAACCACGGTGGAAGGCCGTGCTGAAGGCTTCCCGGTTCACGAAAGAGGATGAGCAACTGGCGGCCAACGCACGCGCCCTGTTGGCCACCTCGCTCCTGTTGCGGGGGCAGGCCCAGGAGATGCTCGCCACCCTGAAAAGCTGGGCGGAAACCAACACTCAACCGGAACTACTGGCGCTCCAGGCCCAGGGTCTCATTCAGACCAAGGCCTGGAAGCAGGCTCGCCAGGTGTTGCGGGATGGCATGGCTCGCTTCCCCGGCCAGGGCATTTTCCAGCTGGCCAAGGCCATCCCCGCGGATCGTTTCGACGAAAGCCTGTTTGCCCACAAGGATTCCCGCAACGCCTTGCAGCAGTTGGATCTCGAATCCATGGCGGGGCAGCTCAGTGAATTCCGCCGCTGGGATCGCTGCCTCGAATTCGCCCTCCAGGCCCGAAAAACCGCCCCGGTTCGGGACGTGGAACTGCTCCTGCTCCAGGGCAGTGCCCTGCAGGAACTGGGCCGCATGAAAGAGGCCGTTCAAATACTCCGGGAAGGCCAGCGCATGAATCCCGGGCACCCCACCCTGCAGAACAACCTGGGCTATTTGTTGCTGGAAATGGATGATGGCCAACTGCAGGAAGCCTCTGCGCTCATCGAAGCCTCGCTGAAGCAGGAACCCAAGAATGGCAACACCATGGATAGCTGGGGCTGGGCGCTGTTCAAGCAAGGGCGACTAAAAGAATCAGAAGAGGTTCTGCGCAAGGCTTCGGAAATCTCGCCCTTCAGCCCGGAGATCCGTAAACATCTCGGAGAAACCTTGCTCTCGCTCGGCAGGTTTGAGGAAGCCCTGGAACAATGGGAGCGCGCCCTGGCCTATGCCTTCCCGGACCGCAAGACCCTGGAAAACCGGGCGCGGGAATTGCGCACCCGCATCGCGAAAAATCGGCACGACGCTAGCCTGTCAAACGAGGAACCACCTCCTGTAGCCCCCGAACTCGAGCTGGAAGAGGGCCCCGAATGATCCTCCTGCTGGCCCCACTACAAACCGTTCAGGCAGAAGCCCCGCCCGCCCAACCACCCCTGCGGGCTCAGTATGACTGGGGTTATGCCGGTGCCGATGGCGAAGGGAAAGGTACCCTCAGCGTGCTGCTCGAACCGGCCTCGGGCCGACTGGTGCTGGAAATTCACGGGCTGGGGGAACGTCTGGTGCTGCTCTCCGGAGATCGCGCAGCGGGCTATCGGGTGCAGATTCCCCGACGTGACATCGATGCCACAGCCCCCACCCTGGAACGCCTGCCCCTGCCCTTCCTGCCGCAGTTGGGTAACGTGGAAGGCCTCTATCGCCTGCTCACCCTCGGTGAAGGCAAAGGCGTGAAAGTGACCAAAAAGGATGCAAAGGGACCCGTGAAACTGCGCTACGCCGGAGAAGACGACCGCCGCCGCGAAGTCATGGTCTGGCTCAGCCGAGGGCGCTGGGAACTCCCCGTTATTCCAATTCCATCCGCAAACTGAGATCCGCCGCAGGGGCACTGTGCGTGAGGGCACCCACGCTCAGGAAATCCACGCCGGTTTCCGCCACGGCACGGGCCCGCGTGAGATCCAGATTGCCGCTGGCCTCCAGAAATACCCGGCGACCCGAAGCCTGACGCAGTTGCACCGCCTGGGCCATATCCGCCAGGGACATGTTGTCCAGCAGCACACCATCCACCTCTGCCAGGGCCAAGCACTGTTGCACCTGGTTCAGCGTTTCAGCTTCCACTTCGATCTTGATCAGGTTGGGTGACACCCGCCGGGCCGCCTGCACCGCAGCCTCGATGCCGCCCGCAGCCGTGATGTGATTCTCCTTGAGCAGCACCCCATCGCCAAGGGTGAGGCGATGGTTGAAACCACCGCCACAGCGCACCGCGAATTTTTCGAGCAGCTTGAGCCCTGGTGTGGTTTTGCGGGTATCCAGGATCTTTGCCCCCGTCCCCGCCACGGCCTCCACAAAGGCTCGGGTGAGGGTGGCGGTACCTGAAAGACGCTGAAGCAAATTGAGCATGACCCGCTCGGCCATGAGGATGCCGTGGCTGGAACCTTGGATGCGCATGACCTCGCAACCCTTGGCCACCGCATCGCCATCGTGAACCAGACATCGGATTTCGAGGGTGGCATTCACAGCCCGAAAAACCTGTTCGGCCACCTCGAGTCCCGCCACCACCACATTGGCCTTGGCCACGACCTTGGCACCCATGGGGCGATTGGGCACGGAAGCGGTGGTCCAATCCTGAGTACCCCAATCCTCACGCAGATAGGCGTGAATGGAATCAAGGTAGCTGAGTGGATGGGGTGAATTGAACATGGCAACTCCGGTATTCAGCATCAATTCTTCCATCCTTTACGCTGGTTCGAGCAGGAAAGGGTGTGAAGGCAGTGCTCCCCTGCCGCCGAACCGGGCAATCAAGTCACCGAACCCACCGGAAGCATGCCGTGGGGCAAAGCACCCTTCTCAACTTGCTTTGAATCAGTGGATTAAAGACTTTGAGAGAGAAGACGCTAAGCCCCTATTTTTCAGGGAACCTTTCCTTTCTTGACGGTATTAGGGCGCGCTAGCATCCCTGCCCCGGGGGTCGTCGAATGCACGCTCACCTTTTCAAGTCTTCTGACTATCACGCCATGCCCTGGAGGAATGGGGGGGGCTTGACCACTCAGTTGGCCATCGAACCGGAAAACGCAACCCTGGAAAGTGGCTTCCACTGGCGTTTGAGCATGGCCGATGTGCGCATGGACGGCCCCTTTTCGGCCTTTCCAGACTACGAGCGAACGATTCTCTTGCTCAAAGGCAAAGGCATCGATCTGGATTTCAACGGCCACGGCCGGAAGCGACTTGCCACCCCGCTGGACCCCTTTCATTTTCCCGGAGAATGGCATGCCACCGGCGAATTGCTCGATGGCCCTTGCCGCGATTTCAACGTGATCACCCACAAGGGCTTCACCCAGCAGGTGACAGTACTGCGACCCGAACCGCGAAGTGTGGTGCCCGCAGCCCCCACCTCATTGCTGTTTTGCGTCCAGGGCAAGGCCTGCGTGACACCGGCTGGAAAAGTCCTGAATCAACACGACCTGCTGAGGTTGGAAGGGGCCGGAGTTCTCGAGGTCACCGCTGAAGCACCAGACACCGTGATCATCGCCATTGCCATTGGGCCTGAGTGACGAAACCACCGAAAAGGGAAACAGCCAACGGTGCGTTCGCATCGGTTTGCGAACGCCCTCGTGACCTTCTCCACCCTGACAATTGTTTTGGGTAATTCCAAGCTCAGCGCTTCTTCCCAGTTTCGCCAATTACCACCGACGCGGATTGTTCGTTGTGGTTGGTATCCACGACCCTCACGACCACCCGATCGCCCCGCACACGATCCCGGGGAATGAGCACATCAAAGCGTTCTTCCTTCATATCGAACACACGATCCTCCGGCGCGATCTGCAGCCATTGGTCGCCGTCAGCACTCACAACGGCCTCCTTCAGGGTTGAGATCTCATCCCGAGCCACAAATCGAATGCGCAGACCCTCACCTTCGGCCACCACCGAAAATTCGGAAATGACCGGTGGTGTGTGGTCCACCATGAAGGGAGCGGTGCGCCAGGTGCTGGTTTCCGCAAGGTTGAAGGGCTGGCTGGGCAGGTCGGTGGCGACCACCTCCAGGCGATACTTTCCATCGGGTACGGTGAGGGTATCGAAGGTGAAGAACCGCTCCTTCCAGGCCTTTTCCAGTTCAATGGGCGCGCCCTTCTCAGGCAGCAAACGCAGCTTGAACTGCAGTTGATCTCCGTTGGGATCATTCACCTTGAAGACAAAGGCCTGGCCGCCCCGGCGGAAACTGCGCTTCTCGGCGCCCATATAGCCCAGTGCAGGAATGAGTTTTTGGGTTTCAACGGGCACCCGTTCGATGCCGATGTCATCGGGCGGTGCCGTGCGGGTGATGACCAGCCCGGGGGGCATGATTTCCACGTTGTCCCACAGGGGCGCCAGATTGCGGTTGGCCCAGTGGACTCGAACGCTCTCCACCACGGGGCTGACGCCGCCGCGGGGGCTTGAAAGCTTCAACCGGAACTGCGCGAACCGGGCAGCCTTCAGGCTGGGTCGTTCGCCACTGCGCAAGGGTGGTGTCCAGGGCGTCCAGGTGCCATCGGGTGTTTCCGTAGAACCCACCCGGTACTGCAATTCCACCGACGTACCACTGGGCGTTTCCGCATCCAGGTAGGCCCTTCCCCAATCCGCGATCGGAGCACCCTTGAGCACGCGGCTTTCCAGGATGCCCTCCGTGGCCTGGGACTCGGACAGCAGATGAATTTCGGCAGGATTGGAGGCGATCACCATGAGATCCGAACCGGCGCTGAGGAACGCGCTGGCCTGGGCGGTGCCAAGGTCCTGGATCACCCCAAAGGGATCCATGTCCCGACCCTTGCCAGAGAGCGGAATGCCAAAAATGCGCGAGCGGTTGCCCGTACCCACCACGATTTGGCCACCCCACACTGTCAGGGCAAAAACCTGGGCCTGGCTGCTCTGCCAGAGGGTTTCGGGCACCCGATCCTTGTCCATGCGGATGACCGCACCTTTGGTGGATGTGCCCGTTTCGGCCAGATAACCTTCGCGGCGTTCCAAGGTGCCTAAGGCAAATTTGTTGGCCAACCCGTTGCTGGCCGCAATGAACAACTGGCCTTCCCGGAAGATCAAGCTTTTCACTTCCTCAAAGCCCGTTGCCAGCAGTGTTTCCAGGCGATCCCCGGTCTGAACGCCACTGTAGCGCAGCACCAAACCACGACCATGGGAACCCAGGTACCAGCCGCCCTGGCCATCGGGAGTGAGGCAGGTGAACGCCGTCTCTTCAGGCAGTTCCGCCAGCTTACGGCTGAAATTTTCCCGTGCCAGCAGCAGCAGTGCGCCCTTCTCGCCGCCGCCCGCCACCAGGATCTCGCTGCCCATGAGGCTCAGGCCCCACACCAGGCGCGCATCAATATCGGCGAAGGGCTTCACATCGCCTGCCGGAGTCACCCGCAGCAGTTTGCTCTCACCGGAAGGCGCCACGATGAGATCGGAGCCCAGTTTGACCATGGCAAACACAATGCCGCCCTTCACCTGGGCCAGGGGTTTCATCTGCCCACCGGTGTAGTGGAAGAGCTTGCCTTCATTGCCCGCGCTCAGGTAAGCACCACCGGCGCCATCGGACACGGCGCACCAGACTGCGCCTTCGGAGAGCTGGGCCACCCGACGCAGATCGGGCGCCAGCCGCAGGCGACCATCAGCGCCAATCCTGACCCCGTGGGCATCCGCCCCCAGCCAATCGTTGAAGGAGGCAAAGGTCGCCACCGGCGGTTCGGCCTGAACGGCCGGGGCCACCAGGGCCGGAAGCATCAACGCAAGCATGGCCTTCATTCGCATGGGTTCTCCAAATTCACGATCAACATCTATTCGATTTCCAGTTCCAGGCTCACGAGACCGCGCACTTCACGCTCCAGAGGAAGCACGGCGCGACTCACGATCCGCCGCTGCAGGCGGTTGGTGGTGCTGTCGCCATCGCTGCCCAACAGGTTGGATACGGTGGGCGGAATCCCCTCGATGCGGCTACCGCGGAGCCCTGCGCCCGCCTGGGTCTGGACGAGCAGGCTGTAGGCATGGTTATTCCGCAGGGCGCCATTTAAGATGCGCACCACATCGCCCAAACCAGTCAATTCGATGGCCCGTTCGTCGGGGTCCGTGGCCAGCAAACTGAAGCCGTCACCCACCAACAACGTGGCCTTGCCGGGCTTGGCTGAGGAAGGTACATTCACATTGAAGGTCGCCGTTTCCCGCACGCCCTGGATGTTCTGTAGCGTGACCAGCACGGGTAGAACCTCGCCCCGTTTCGCGCGGGCTTTGAGGGTGCGCACCCCTGAAATGAGGGTCATGTCCAGGCGTTCCTCGGCCTTTACATTCAGGGAGATCCCCTCAATGACCGCCTTCTCGAAGGGATTGAGTGTAACGGCCTGGGTGATGCCGCCCACGTACTGGGCCAGGCGCCCCGCATTGAGATCCGCCACCATGCATTCCAGTTGGATGGGGTTCTGACCCGCCAGCTTGATGTTGCCCTGCAGTGAAAGGCTCTGGAAACCTTGGCCCCGAATATGGGCGTTGAGGGTCTGGATCAAGACCGTGGCCACCAGGTTCGGGGTGACGAAGGCACTGTCCATGAGCTCGAAGCGGAAATTCAGATTGCGCTTGCCACCCAGGTTGAGGCCCACGCGCAGCGGCACCATCTTGGCTTCCGCCCCCAACAACCCGGCCACCCCGGAATTGCGGTCCAACCGCAGCGCGCCGATGGGCGCCACCGCCTGGGCCAGCTTGAAGGAGCTGTTGTAGCTGGCCACCGTACCCGCCACCGTCGCCGACCACATGGGCAGATCCACCTGCCCCAGGTTGAACAGAGGGTGCCCGAACAACATCACCTTTTTCCCTGACACATAGCTGATCGTGCCCGAGGCGGACATGTCCATATCGCCCTGCAACAGGCTGATCACCGCCATGCCACCGGGTTCCAGGGGGCTGGCCTCGCCTACGCCGGTGCTGGACAGTGCTCCCGAACCCACAAACCGCAGAGGCATGCCCTGCCAGAGTGCCTTCGCCTCGGCGCCCAGCTCGGTGCCAAAGACGGGGAAGTTCATTCCGGCGACGCCGTCCGGCCCCATGGCGCTGCCCGCCAGGAGCTCCGCCATGGGGATCATCTCGCCCCGTAGCGCGGATTTCAAAACCTTGGGGGGTTCGATTTTGGGCAGGATGAGCGGTGTCTTGAAGGAGGGTGCTTCGGGCAAATCCCGCAGCTGCTCCAGCATCTCTTCGATGGGCGTGATGGCGCCCATGGGTTCCTTTTCGTAGGCGAACCCCCGCGACAACGCGCCGATAAGTTTCCCGTCGATGTAGCAGGGCGATCCACTCATGCCCGCCAGGATTCCCGTTTCCGCCAGCGGGCCGCCGCTGGCTTTCACCAGAATCAGCGAGGAACCAGGCGCCACGTTGCGCTGCACGCCCAACACCTCAAAATCGAACCGCTCGATCTTGCCGCCCTTGAACACCGTGCGCCCCTGCCCTTTCATCCCCGGGCGGAGTTCCGAAAGGGACATGATGGCCGGGCTGGATTGGGCCTGTACAACGGTGCACAGCGCCAACAGGGGCAGAAGTCGTGTCAAAGGACGCATGGGGTTCTCGAAAAGCATGGCGTGGAGTCGGGCAGCATCAGGCACCCCGGCCTCCCGGGTTTCCCTTTTCGTCTCAGATGTTCCCACGGGATCTTTGGTTCCGCGAGGTGCCTGCTAGGCTAGTTTGATGCGTATCTTGTTCCTGGGCGATGTGGTGGGTGAACCGGGGCGGCGGTTGGTGGAGACCTTTCTCCCTGAACTGCGGCGTGAGTTGCAGGTGGATTTTGTGGTAGTGAATGGTGAAAACGCGGCCCACGGCCACGGCATCACCGAACGTATCGTGCGCCAGTGGTTGGATGAACTTGGCGTGGACGTCATCACCACAGGCAACCACGCCTTTGACGTCAAAGACATCGCCACCTGTTTCCAGAAGGAGCCGCGCCTCCTGCGCCCCGCCAACTATCCGCCCAGTACCCCTGGCAGCGGCTACGTCAAGCTTCACACCCCTTCGGGCCAGGAAGTGCTGGTGATCAACGTCATGGGCCGGGTGCACATGCCCCCCTGCGACGATCCTTTTCGCTGCGTGGATGCCATCCTGGCCAAGGAACGGGCAGATCTCGTGCTGGTGGACATGCACGCCGAGGCCACCAGCGAAGCCTTGGCCATGGGCTACTACCTGGAAGGGCGCGCGGCGGCGGTGGTGGGCACCCATACTCACGTGCCCACCTTGGATGCCAAGCTGCTGCCCGATGGCACCGCCTACGTTACAGATCTTGGAATGGTGGGCCCGTACGACGGCGTGATCGGCATGAAAAAGGCTGCAAGCCTCAGCCGCTTTCTCAAGGCCAAGGGCGATCGGTTTGAAGTATCCGAAGGCGATTTGCAACTCCATGGCCTTTTTGTGATCACCGAAGGCAAGAAGGCGGTCCACCTCGAGCGTGTGCTGCGAAAACTGTGATGCTCCAATCCATTGAATTCGTCAACGAGGACCCCGTACGCGCCGCCGAGAAGCGCGCGGAGGCCCGTCTGGTCAGGGCCTGGGCTCTGGTGGTGGGGCCTGCGCTGGTGAAGCACACCTGCCTGCTGCGGGTACGGAATCGCACGCTGTTCATGGGCTGTTGGAAACCTGAAATCATCCCTAACCTGCGGAAATCCGCGGAGGCGGTGTGGCCCGAAATCCAGGCCCGACTCCAACGCCTCACCCGCATCCATCTTCAGAAAATCGAAGTGCTCCCCTGCGATGCCCCGGAGGTCCAGGTGGTGCTTCCCCCCGCGCCTCCCGCCGATCCCCTGGCCGCCGTCCTCACCCGACTTCGCAATCAGGGATGGACGCCCCGCAGGACCTGAGGTAGCATCGACATTCATTCGGGGCGTGGCTCAGCCTGGTAGAGCGCTCGGTTCGGGACCGAGAGGTCGGAGGTTCGAATCCTCTCGCCCCGACCATAAAACCGTGGGGCACCCTTCCGGGTGCCCCACGGTTTTATGCCCGGAGCAGAATTCGTAACTCCGAATGGGATCGCGGAGACAGCGCATTCGCGCTGTCGGAGAGAGACCGGCGAACGGCAAAGCCGGACGCGTTCGAATCCGGCCTTCCACCCTTCACCACCACCTACGGAGAAACCGAATGGGTTCGCCCGAGGCGTGCCATGCGGCACGCCGAAGCGAGCCCGCAGGCGGCCAGTCCGCCTGCGTTCGAATCCGCTGATCACTTCTCACCAAAGTTGTAACAAGTGTTCCCAGACCAACCCCAGCTCCCAATAACTCACCCCACCTGCGTCAACACCACCCCGGCGATAACCAGCACCGTTCCCACGCCAAACTGCGGCGTAATAGGCTGCGCCAGGAACAGCCACGCCAGCAGCGCCGTCAAGATCGGTTGGCCATTGGCCGCAATGGCCACACGGCTGGGCTCACGCAACCTTAGGGCATGAAACCAGAGCAGGTACATCACCACGCTGGCCACCAATCCGAGGTAGAGTGCCCCGATCCAGCCAATGGCAGGGATTTGAGATGGATGGAAACCCGGCAGCCCCATTAACCCCAAGGGCAGAAACATCGCGCTTCCCACCAGGATCGAGAGCGCCGTGGTGCGCTCGGCACCATGGCGCAGCACCAAGGGGCGACTCACCACCGTATACCCCGCCCAGGCACCCACCGCCACCAACACCAGCAGGTCTCCGGCAATCCAGTGGGGCGGCAACAGATTGCCATGGCGTCCATAGAACAACACCACGACCCCCGAGAACGCCAGCAGGATGCCCAATACCTTACGCACACTGGGGCGCTCCAAACCTCGAATCCAAGCCAACAGGAGCACCACCGTTGGTGTTAGCGCATAGAGTAACGCCGCGTGGGAAGGCAAGGTCAGCTTCAAGCCCCACAAAAAACCCACCTGATTCAGCAGCACGCCCAAGAATCCCGCCAGGAGGAAACTGCGCCGATCCAAACGGAAAACCTGCCTGAGGTCATAGCCTCGAAACCGGGCCAGCAAAAGAAACACGCTGGCGGCCACCGAAAACCGGAAAAGCCCCAGCACCAGCACCGGAAAGTGATTGGTGGCAGCCTTGCCAAGCAGGTAGGTACCCGCTGCCAGCAGCGTGTGCATCCCCATGGCCAGGTAGAAGCGTCCCCGCGTCGACATGCTTCAAGTCTGGCAGGCGATCCAGCTGGAGTGTCACAGCCACCCATCACGTGCCGTGCCATAATGCGGACTTGGAGAAACCGCGCATGGCCCCTCGCAAACGTACGACGACTGAATTGCTGGATGGCACCGCCCCGGTGCCGGTGGCTGCCGTGGCCGCCAAGATCGCTCCCAAAAAGGCCCCGAAAGCGGCCCCCAAGGTACCCAAGGCCGCTGCCAAAAAAGCACCTGCACCCGAACCTGAAGCCAAGCCTGTGGTGGAACTTCCCGTGCCCCCGAAGACCCCGGCGGGTCGCAAGAAGGCAGCGGTGGCTCCCGTGGCCGCCATCGAACCTCCGGCGGCACCGGCCCAGGCACCCTTGGTGCTCGAGGGATTCACGCCCCACGCCCTGACCATCATGGAAGCCATCGGCGCAGGCAAAGCGGTGGAGTTCATTTTCAAGGACAGTGACACCAATCCGCCCCGCACCTTTGAACCTCGACAACTGGTTTACGACGTCTTCACTGGCGCCTGGTTCGCCTGGGGCTGGGATCGTCGCTACAACGCCGAGCGTCATCATCGCCTGGATCTCCTGGCCGAAATCAACCTGGTCGAAGGCCCTGGCCGATCTGCCCAGGGGCCCTTCGCGGAAGGCACGCCCGCCAACCAGATCGGTGGCTGGCGCGGGGGTGACCCTATTCCTGTAAAGGCCGTGCTGCAAAAGCAGTGGATCTTCGCGGTAAAACAGTCCCCGGCGCCTTTCCCAGATTTCAAGATCGAAGACATCGAAGACGGCAAGGCCCTGGTCTCCTTCACAGCCACCGATCTCCGCGCCATCGCCCGGTGGTGCATGCAATTCGGGGATGGCATCCTGGTACAGGAACCCCAGCGCTTGGTGGATCGGATCAAACAGGTCGGCATTGCCTGGGCCGGGAAGCTGGCCGTGCAAGCTCCCCCCCAGCCCAAACCACACGCCAAACCTGAGCCAAGGATCGAGGCCAAGCCTGAACCCAGGCCTGAGTCCCGGCCCGAACCCCGGCGCCAGGACGCCCCCCGCAAGGAAGTCCGCGAGCACCGCGATGCCCGAGAAGTGGAAGCCCCCAAGCCTAAGCCCGGCCGCATCGAAGTGCGCATCGAACGACTCTAGTTTTTTCTTGAAGCAAAAAGGCCTCCACGATCGTGGAGGCCTTTTTCTTTGGCTGGAGAAAACTCAGATCCTGCCGAGGGTCCGGCCCGCGCTGCGCAGATCGTTGCAGGCGCGCACCACCCGATCGGCCATGCTCTGTTCGGCCTTCTTCATGTAGGGGCGAGGATCGTAGACCTTCTTGTTGCCAACTTCGCCATCCACCTTCAACACCCCGTCGTAGTTTTTGAACATGTGATCGGCGATGGCTCGGGTGAAGGCGTACTGGGTGTCGGTGTCGATGTTCATCTTGACCACCCCATAGTCCAGGGTTTCGTGGATCTCTTCGATGGTGGAGCCCGAACCGCCGTGGAAGACCAGCAGGGAATGCTCGCCCCCGCATGCAGCCGCAATGGCCGCCTGGCCATCGTGGAGGATGCTGGGTTTCAGGACCACGTTCCCGGGCTTGTACACGCCGTGCACATTGCCGAAGGTGGCTGCCAGCATGTAGCGCCCGAGGGGAGCCAAAGCCTTGTGCACGGCCACCATGTCCTCGGGCGTGGTGTAGAGCTTTTCTTTGCCCATGTGGCTGGTGTCATGGCCATCTTCTTCGCCGCCCACCACACCGATTTCCACTTCGAGGATGATCTCGCTGGCCGCGCACCGTTTGAGCAGTTCCGCCGACTTGGCGATGTTGTCCGTGAGGGAAAGTTCACTTCCGTCGAACATGTGAGCGTTGTAGAGATTGGGCTGGCCCAGGGCCCGGCGCCGTTCGGTTTCAGCAATCAGCGGCAACACAAAGCCCTCAAGGTACTTGGGGTGGCAATGGTCCGTGTGCAGTGCCACGTTCACGTCGTACTGGTCCGCCATGTAGCGCACGTAGTCAGCCAGGGCGATGGCACCCTGGGCCATGTTCTTGACCCCGAGCCCTGACATGAACTCCGCACCACCGGTGGAAACCTGGATGATGCCATCGGCCTTGGCGGTCTTGAGACCTAGCAGAACGGCATTGGCGGTCTCGGTGGAAGTGACGTTGAAAGCCGGGTAGGCGTAGTGCTCCTGCTTGGCAACTTCGAGCATCTTGATGTACTGGCTTGGATTTACAACGGGCATGGAATCCTCCTGAGTGACACGTTCCAGGCTATCGATCCACGGCCTGCGATGCAAAAAGGATCTTTCACGGCGATGACACCCGGGTCCGAGAGGATAAAGATCTTGACCCATTGAGCGGAGGACATTGGTTTTCTGCCAGGATGAACCACGGGAAGCCCACCATGAAAATCGCAGCCATCGATGTAGGGTCCAACTCCATCCACCTGGTGATCGTGGAAGCCGATGCCGTGGGCAACCAGCGCGTGTTGGCGCGGGAAAAAACCATGGTGCGGCTGGCCAAGGGGATTGCGAAAACAGGCAAGATCGCGCCGGAAGCCTTCCAGGCTGGCCTCGAAACCCTGGCCCTGATGGCCGAGGTGATTCGTGGTTTCTCCTGCGACACCACCATGGCCTGCGGCACCGCCGCTCTGCGTGAGGCCGGCAATGCCGACCGTTTCATCGAGGAAGCCGGGGCGCTTGGCATTCCCATCCGCGTCATCTCCGGGGAAGAAGAAGCCCGCCTGATTCACCTTGCGGTGAGCCGCGCCATTCCCTTTCCCGATGAGCCCTCGGTGCTGGTGGATATTGGCGGCGGCAGCACGGAATTGACCTGGGTCCATGGCGAGCGTGTGCCCGCCAGTATCAGCCTCCCCTGGGGCCTTCAGCGACTGGCCGACGCCGTTCCCACCGCCAATCCGCCCACACCGGATGACATGGCTCGGCTGGGAAAATTCATTCGGAAAGTTCTCAAGAAGGCCATGAAGGCCTTGCCCAAGGACCTCCCTCCAGCCTCGATCGTGCTTGGCACCTCCGGCACCCTCTTGGATCTGGCCAAGGGCACGGGAGAAACCTCGGCTTTCTCCCGGGAACAGCTCCTGCGCTTCGAGCGCAAACTGTGGCGTTGCACGGCCCAGGAGCGGGTCACCAACCTTGGCGTTGATCCCAAGCGGGCCGAGGTATTGCACGTGGGCGCCACCTGGGCCATGGGCATTTTGCGCTGGCTGGAGGCCACGCAAGTGCGCTGCCTGCCCGTGGGCCTGCGGGAAGGCATGATCTGGGAAGCCCTGCGCCATGGTGGTGTGGCGCTGCCGGCCCTGCCGGAACGGCGTCGCCAATCGGTGGAAACGCTCGCGGAACGCCTTGATCCGGATCCCGGCCATAGCCGCCATGTGCAAACCCTGGCCGACCAGCTGTTCCTGGATCTGCGCCCGGCCTTTGAATTGGGAGAAACCGAACGTGAACTGCTGGCCTACGCGGCCCGGCTCCACGATATAGGCCTCAGTGTTGCCGAAAAAAGCCACCACAAGCATGGCGCCTATCTGATCCAGAATGCCAATCTGGCGGGCTTCTGGCCCAAGGAATGCGAACTCATCAGCCAAGTGGTGCGCTTTCATCGGGGCAAGGCCCCCGATATGAGAAAGCACGAGGGTTTTGCCCTGCTGGCCCCCTGGCATCGCCAGGTGGTGGAAAAGTTGGCAGCCATCCTGCGGGTGGCCGATGCCCTGGATCGACGCCGCCGCCAGTCCGTGCGCCTGGTCCGGTTGGAAACCGATGCGGAAGAGACCCGGCTGATGGTCCACGGCTCAGGGGATTTGCGACCGGAGCTGGAAGCCTTGCAGGACAAAGGCAAACTGCTCTTCAACCTGTTGGATCGACCTCTCCAGGTGGTTGTGGTGGGGTGAGGTACATCACACCCTTGTCTCTGTCACACGCTCGTTGCTGGAGTGTCACCTGCCCATGAACTAGGCTGGTACACGACTGCGCCCTTTGGAGCCGCCGTGGACCATAGCCCTGCCTTTCGATTTCGCCGATTCCTGAATTGGTTTCCGCTTGGATTGACCTACGCGACCCTGTACATGGGCCGCTACAACTTCAATGTCGTGAAAAACGATATCGGCACGTGGTACCACCTGGACAAAGCGGAGATGGGCATCATCGCCACCGCCGGTTTCTGGACCTACGGTCTCGCGGTGGCGCTGAACGGCCCCCTGGCGGACCGCTTTGGCGGCCGGAAGGCCATTCTCATGGGCGCCGCGGGTGGGGCCTTGATGAACCTGATCATCGGTTTGATGTTCCTCGATGGCCGAACCACCCATCTGTTGATCGTCATGAGCCTGCTCTGGAGTGCCAACATGTATTTCCAGAGCTTTGGCGCGCTGAGCGTGGTCAAGGTGAACAGCACCTGGTTCCATGTCCGAGAACGGGGCGTCTTTGGTGGCATCTTTGGGATCATGATTTCCAGCGGCTATTTCCTGGCCACCACCATCGGGGCCTGGATTCTGTCCCGGTACCACTGGACCATGATCTGGATTATTCCTGCCGGAGCCATGGCGTTCATGTGCCTCGTGGACTACCTGCTGGTGCGCAACCGCCCCAGCCACGCCGGGCTGCCTGATTTTGACACAGGCGATGGCAGCAACGCCCACCACGCCGAGGATGAGCCCCTGCCCCTCCGAGATCTGATCAAGAAGGTGTTCCACAATCCCGTAGTGGTGGCCTTGATTTTTGCGGAATTCTGCACGGGCTTTGTGCGGCAAGGGGTGATGCTGTATTTCACCGAATACCTTGGCGAGGTCTACAACCTATCCAAAAAGGCCTACCTGTTTTGGTCCACGGGCATCGCCTTCATGGTGGGCGGCATCGTGGGCGGCATTCTCTGCGGCTGGATGAGCGACAAGCTCTTCCAGTCCCGACGCCCGCCGGTGGCCTTCCTGTTCTATCTGGCGCAGGTGGTGATGCTGACCCTGCTCGGCTTCGCCTTTGGTCGCGGCACCCATGGCGGCCAGGTTTGGGCGGTCATCCTGCTGGGGCTCACCGCCATGTTCATCTTTGGCGTTCACGGCATGCTTAGCGGTACCGCCAGCATGGACTTTGGCGGTCGCAAGGCTGCGGCCACCGTGACCGGCGCCTTGGATGGGGTCCAGTACATCGGCAGCGGCCTTACGGGCTTTGGCCTCGGATGGGTACTGAAGACCTATGGTTGGGATGGCATCGCCACCCACGGGCACACCCCCACCCACGCCTGGGTCTGGGTGGGCTGCATCATCCCCTTCAGCTTCATCGGTGCCTACATCATGACCCGCGTGTGGAACGCCAAGGCAGGGTCTGGCGCGCACTGATTTGAAAGTCTGGAGTCTGGAGTCCGGAGTCTGGAGAAATGGGTGGCGCGGAACGCGCTTCTATTCCCTCCGGACTCCAGTCTCCAGACGGAAGCTCAGGAAAAGAGCGGCCCCGAACTGGGCTTTACCCCCAGGTAATCGTAGGCCGCCTCGGTGGCCCGGCGCCCTTGGGGGGTGCGATCCAGAAAACCGATCTGCATGAGGTAGGGTTCCACCAGATCTTCGAGTGCGTCGCCCTCCACTTCGCCAAGGGCTGCAGCCAGGCTGCGCACACCCACGGGACCACCCTTGAACTTCACGCACAGGGTCTCCAGGTAGGCCCGGTCCAGCCCATCCAGGCCAAGATCATCCACCTCGTGCAGGTGCAAACAGGCCTCGGCGATTTCCGTAGTGATGACGCCCTGCCCTTTGACTTCGGCGTAGTCGCGGCAACGGCGCAACAGGCGGTTCACGATGCGTGGGGTGCCCCGGCTGCGGCGGGCAATGGCTTCGGCACCCTCTGGCACCATTTCCACACCCAGCACATGGGAACTGCGGGTGGCGATGATGCCCAGTTCGGCCCGGGTGTAATACTCCAGCCGATGCACCATGCCGAAGCGGTCGTGGAGCGGCTTGGAAATGAGGCCCGCGCGGGTGGTGGCGCCCACCAGGGTAAAGGGGCGGAGATCCACTTTCAGGGTCTGCGCACTGGGGCCCTGGCCGATGAGGATATCGAGCTTGCGATCCTCCATGGCCGCATAGAGCATTTCTTCGATGGCGGGGGGCAGACGGTGGATTTCGTCGATGAACAGGAATTCGTTTTCTTCGAGGTTGGTCAAGATTGCGGCGAGATCGCCCTTTTTCTCCAGGGCGGGCGCCTGGATCACCTTGCAGGGAGCCCCCATTTCGTTGGCCAACACGTGTGCCAGGGTGGTTTTGCCCAGGCCTGGGGGGCCAAACAACAGCACGTGATCCAGCACTTCGCCGCGTTTCAGGGCGGCCTTCAGCGCAATCTCCAGGCGGGCCTTCACCTTTTCCTGGCCGATGTACTCCGTCAATCGCTGCGGTCGCAGGGAGTATTCAAAGGGCTCTTCCCGCTCGGCGGGGTCCAGGTCGGGGTTGCGATGAAATTCCATGTGGTTCCATTCCCGCATGGAGGACGGGCTTGTGTCCAGCCCTGGAGCAGCTACCTTGATAGACAGATCGGGAATCCCATGACCAACCCCTCAGCTCGACACCGGGTCTTCGCGCGCAACCAGGAGCCTGTCCATGGCTGAACGATTTTCCATTTCCATCCGGGACCGGCACGGTTTTGAAAGGTCCATTCCCATCAACCGCACCGTGACCCTGGGCCGCCAGAACCAATGCGACATCGTGCTCTCCGATAGCATGGTCAGCCGCAACCATCTGCGGATCGAAGAGATCGATGGCGAATGGTGGGCCGAGGATCTGGGTAGCTCCCATGGCAGCTATTTCCGGGATGCCCGCCTCACGCGCATCAAGTGGGAGCCGGGTGCCACCGTGCGGCTGGCCGATGGGGCCTATTACCTCACCTTGCGCGCCGAGGCGGCCCTGGCCCCGGAAGTGAACCTACAGGCCATCCTCCAGACCGCCCACCTGCTCACAGGCCAAGTGGAACTGGATGACCTGCTGGAGCAGACCCTGGAACGCCTGCTGAGCCTCTCCAACACGGACCGGGGCTTCATCATGCTGCCGGAATCGGGCGATCTGGTCGTCAAGGTGGCGCGCAACTTGAGCCCCCAGTTGGAAAGGGACATCCATCTGTCCATGTCCAGTGTTCGCCGGGTGTTCGAAAAGGGTGAACCCATCTGGATCCACAACGTGGCTTCGGACGAAAAGCTGATGGCCCAGCAATCCATCATGGATCTGCAGCTCAAGACCATCCTCTGCCTGCCCTTGATGGTGCAGGGCAACTGCATCGGGGTGGCCTACCTGGATAGCCGCCGCATTGTCACCGAACCCGTGGACCGCGCCACCTTCGAAGCCATCGTCTCCCTTTGCGCCATCGCCATTGAGCGCACCCGGCTCTCCGAGGACAACCTGCGCAACCAGGTGTTGGCGACCGTCGGCCAAGTGGCCAGTTCCATCGTCCACGATTTCAAGAATGCCTTGTTCGTGGTGGCGGGCCACGCCCAGATGATGCAAACCCTTACCCAGGATGAGAAAACCCACCATCACTTGACCCAGATCCTGGGCGCTGTGGATCGGCTTTCAGCGCTTAGCGGCGACGTGCTGGACTATTCCAAAGTGCGGGAGCCCAAACGCGAAGAAGTTGATCTGCACGAATACATCGGCGACCTCCTGGAACCCCACCGCGCACGGGCCGGGGAACTGGGCGCCACCATTCGCTGCGAAGGCCCGGTCTGCAAGGCCAACCTGGATCCCTTCCGCTTTGCCCGGGTGGTCGAGAATCTCCTGGCCAACAGCCTCGATGCCCTTAACGGCCGCGAGGATGGCGAAGTGGTCATCCGCTGGTGCCCCGGCAAGGGCGATATGCAAATCTCCGTTCAAGACAACGGCAAAGGCATTCCCCGCAAAATCCAAAAACGGATTTTCGAACCCTTTTTCAGCCATGGGAAAGTCAAGGGCACGGGCCTAGGCATGGCCACGGTGAAAAAGATCATCGAGGAACATGGTGGCTCCCTGGAAGTGCTCAGCGAGGAGGACGAGGGCACCTCGGTGAACATCTGGATCCCCGACAATGACACACGCATCTCCAAGGAAGACACCACCGATCGCGTGCGCATTTTGAACCCGGATATCGAATGATCCGGGTGGGCCAAGGCTTCGATGTTCATCGCTTCGCCACACCCGAAAATGGCCGGCCCTTGACCCTGATGGGCCTGGCCATTCCCCACGATCGCGGCCTGGTGGGCCATAGCGACGCAGATGTGATGGTCCATGCCCTGATGGATGCCCTGCTGGGTGCCGCGGGCATGGGGGATATCGGCCAGCATTTTCCCGACACGGACATGGCTTACCGGGGTGCAGATTCCTGCCTGTTGCTGGAGCAAGTGATGGCGAACCTGCGCGGGCAGGGCTGGCGGGTGGGCAACGCCGACGTCCTGCTCATCGGCGAGCGACCCAAGATCGGCCCCCATCGCGAAGCCATGCGAGCACGCATTGCACCGCTGCTAGGCGTGGCCTTGGAGGCCCTGAACATCAAGGCCACGACCACGGAAAAACTTGGCTTCACGGGACGGGGGGAAGGCCTGGCCGCCCAAGCGGTCGTGCTGCTCGAGCGGGACTGAGAACCGCCACCACCCACTTGCGGAAATCAGGAAACCTTATGGTTTGGTGAAGCGCGTTTCATTCAGCTCGGGGTTCACATCGACCTTAGAAAGAATGAGTCGGATGTTCCTTCCCCGGTACATGGCTCGGTGGTCGATGTAAAAGGGAAAGCTAATACCTTGCACCATTTTGTAGTCGTCGAATATGCTGCGGAATTTAATTTCGTTGCCCAGGCTACGCAGGATTTGTTCCCTCTGGACTTCTTGAAAAGTAGTCTCGTCAAAACTGGCGATGATTGTTCTTGTGTTTGTTACAGCAAATCTGATTTGGTGCACTTTTCGACCATCCACGACGTTCCTGCCGAGGTATTCTGCGACCCAACCCTTGGCTTGCCAATCCTGGTAGGGGCTGTCGAATTCACTCTCAGAAAGCCCTTTGAGCTCCTCCGGCGATAGAGGTTCAGCCTCTTTGTTGGCGGCCCAGGAGGTCTTGATCCAACCGTCTTTGCCATCAAAATTGGTGATCTGCAACATGCCTTGAACGGTCAATTCTTCACGCATTTTATTGGGCCGCTGAAGTTCCAAAATAATCGGAAGTTCCAAGGGAGAAGGCGAAAGAACTCTTACACCAGTCATGCGAATGGAATTCACTGTCTTCAGTTTTTCAATTCCGCCTCGAGCCTTGAAATGCCTGTTCATGATGATTTCAATGTTGGAACTCTGCGCCAGGAGGGGAACTGCGCAAAGCTGGATCAACAGGCAGCCAAGTACCAATCTAAGCGTCATGTAGCACTCCAGCTTTCAGATTGAATTGGCAAGGCAGGCATAACAAGGCCAATTGTGGACACCTGCATCGTCTCCACCAAAATCCATCGGGCTCTACCGATGGCAGGTTTTTTTATCTTGGTGGGCCATGGACACTGCGACTTAAAGAAAGGTAGCGTCCAGTAAAATTAACAACACTTAACACCACCTTGCCTGCCAACGGAGGGATGCTAGCTCCCATCAACCAGCTCTTTCAATTCAGTCGTGTCCAGGGCTCGTCACCGGAGGAAGGTGCCGAGCTCCTTCTCTAATTCCTCGTGTTTGGGAGCCTGCCATGATCCGTGGCCGCATCGCGTTAACCCTTCTCACGGCTGCCCTGGTGGCTGGCCCACTTTCCGCTCAGGAACGAATCGCCGCCAAGGAATTCACGCAGGGCGCCAAAGCCAAGGTGATGGGGCTGCGCCAATCCCTTGGACTGGACAGTCAGCATGATTTCGCGGTGCGCCTGGGCCACGTGGACCTTCTGGGACAGACTCACACCCGCATGAACCAACTGTTCCAGGGCGTGCGCGTATGGGGCGGTGAAGTGATCACCCATGTGGATGCTGAAGGCAACGATCTGCCACTGACCACGGAGCTGCGCCGCAACATTTCCCTTTCCGTCAAGCCAACCCTCACGGACAGCGAAATCCTGGGCTTGGTGCACACCCACCTGAACCCCGTGGGCACCTATGCCTATGCGCCGAGCACCGAGCTGGTGGTTTTCCCGCAGATGATCGAAGTGGCTCGGCGCAGCCGAACCAATCGGCTCGATATCGATGCGGAGGATTTGACCCGCCAGGTGCTGCGCTACCGGCTGGCCTACCACGTCCATACCGAATTGGAGAACGGCACGGAGGAAACCGCCCATACCGATTTCATCGTGGATGCCCATACGGGGGCGATTCTCCAGAAATGGTCCACCCTGCACACGTCAGCGGCCGTGGGCACGGGGAAATCTCAGTGGTACGGCACGGTGAATCTCAACACCAACTACACGGGCACGACCTATGAACTGCGGGACATGACCCGCGGCACGGGCGGCACGTTCAGCAACAACGTCACCACCAATCTGAACCACGCCACCTCCGGAAACGGCACCATCTACAGCGATGCCGATAACGCCTGGGGCGATGGCAACGCCTACGGATCCGGCACAACCACCTCCACCACCGGAGCCACCGGGCAGACCGCGGCTGTCGACCAACACCACGGCATGGCCAATACCTGGGACATGTTCAAGAACGTCTTTGGTCGCAATGGCATCGATGGCACCGGCAAGGCTTCCTACGGCCGCATGCACTACAGCAGCAACTATGACAACGCCTTCTGGTCAGATAGCTGCTTCTGCATGACCTATGGTGATGGCGCCCCTCCGAGTGGTTCCTACGGTGAAGCTGACCTGGATACGGTCGGCCACGAGATGACCCATGGCGTCTGCGCCACCTCCGCCAACCTCACCTACAGTGGCGAATCGGGAGGTCTCAACGAATCCAACTCCGACATCCTGGGCACGGCGGCGGAATTCTACGCCTTGGGCGCCAATAGCGCGGGCAGCGTGATTCCCGACAATACGGGCACGGGCACCATTACCGCCAATTACAACCTGTTCGAGAATTCCTGGGGCCACGCGGGTCAGGCCCTGCGCTACATGTATCGCCCTGACAAGGACGGCGCCTCACCGAATTTCTGGTATGCCAACCTCGGAAAACTGGACGTCCACTATAGTTCCGGTCCCATGAACCGGGCGTGGTATTTCCTGGCCAAGGGCGCGACCACCTCTGGGGATACTTCCACCGCCATCAATGTCACGGGCTCCACGGGCGTTTCGAATCCCAATTTTCTACCCGATGGCATGACGGGCATCGGCAATGACAAGGCCGCCCGCATCTGGTACCGGGCCCTCACGGTCTACCTCACCTCCAGCAGCAACTATGCCGCCGCCCGCACCGCTTGCATCAATGCCGCCAAGGATCTCTACGGCGCTGGCGGCGCCGAGGAACAAGCCGTGTGGAACGCCTTCCACGGCATCAACGTGGGAGCCGCCTGGTCCGGCACCCAGACCGTGGCGGTGGCCATCACCCCCACCACCGCGTCCGTGCAGACAGGCGCCACCTACCAGTTCACGGCCAGCGTGACCGGCAACACCAACACGTCGGTGACTTGGACTGCCACGGGCGGCACCGTGAGCAGCACGGGCCTCTTCACAGCCCCGGCCACCACCGGCACCTACACGGTGAAGGCCACCAGTGTGGCCGATGCCACCAAGTCGGCTTCCGCAGCGGTCACCGTCACCTCCACGCCACCTCCCGGCTCTGAGCTGATCCTGAACGGCGGCTTTGAGAACGGCACCACCAATTGGACTGCCACCTCCGGTGCCATTGGCACCTTCACCGCCCAGCCGGCCTACGCGGGCACCAAGAATGCTTGGCTCGGCGGCAACGGAAAAACCTCCACGGAATACGCCTACCAGAGCGTCACCATTCCCAGCTCAATCACCACGGCGACGCTGAGCTTCTACCTGCACATCGATACGGCGGAAACCACCACCTCCACCGCCTACGACAAGCTCGTGGTCTCCCTGCAGAACACCGCCGGCAAGACCCTCAAGACCCTCGCCACCTATAGCAACCTGAACAAAGCTGCGGGCTACGTGTTGAAGACCTTCGATGTCAGCGCCTACAAGGGGCAGACGATCCGAGTCTATTTCAAGGGCACGGAGGATAGCAGCCTGCAGACCTCCTTTGTTCTCGATAACGTAAGCCTCTCCACCAAGTAATCCTCACCGATCACAAAGCGGATGGCCGCCAATTGGCGGCCATCCGCTATTTCTCTTCAGGTCATGCCATCAGCGTTCGCCATGGAGGTGCACGGACATCCGTTTCGCCCCCCAAGTCCCGGGCGTAGCCTCGAACACGCCAGCACAGGCAGTTCCGCAGGCACCGCAGGCTCCACCATCGGTCAAATTCCATTCGGTCAATTCGTACCGGTCCCGGCCAATCAACAGGTTCTCGCAGTGGTGACAGATGGTGCTTTCTCCTTCCTGAGAAGCAACATTGCCCACATAGACATGGCGCAGCCCATTCTGTTTCGCAATGCGCCGCGCTGCCAGCAGCGCTGATCGGGGAGTCGAGGCCCTGTCCTGCAGTTTCCAATCGGGATGGAAAGCCGAAAAATGCAACGGCACATCGGGACCCAGGTTTTCAAAAATCCACTGGGTGAGGGCTTCCAATTCTTGGATGGAATCGTTTTCTCCGGGGATCAAGAGCGTTGTGATTTCCAGCCAGGTCTGGGTTTCGTGCTTGAGGTAGGCCAGCGTCTCCAGCACTGGCTCCAAATGGCCCCCGCAAAGCCGTTGGTAGAAGGTTTCCGAAAAGGCTTTGAGATCGATGTTGGCGGCGTCCATGTGGCGGTAGAAAGCCTCTCTCGGTTCGGCGCACTGGTACCCCGCCGAAACCGCCACGGTCCGCACGCCCAAGCCATGGCAGGCCTGGGCGGTGTCCACGCGTACTCGTGGAAGATTACGGGGTCGTTGTAGGTGAAGGCCACGCTGCGGCATTGGTGTTCCTTGGCCGCCTGGGCGATGGCCTCGGGGCTGGCCCAGTCCTGCATCGAATCCATCTCGCGGGATTTACTGATATCCCAGTTCTGGCAAAACTTGCAGCCCAGGTTGCAGCCTGCCGTGCCGAAGGAAAGCACAGGGGTACCGGGAAAAAAATGATAGAGCGGCTTTTTTTCAATGGGATCGATGCAAAACCCGCTGGATCGCCCGTAGGAAAACAGCACTACGGCACCATTCCCATTGCCCCGCACAAAACAAAACCCGCGCTGGCCCGCTTCTAAATGGCATCGACGGGGGCAAATTTCACATTCCACCCGGCCCCCTTCCACGGGGTGCCAGTATTGGGTGGGCCAAGCCTCAGGTGAACGGTCCATGTTTCTATCCTGGGCCAAGGTTCGGGCCATTGACAGGGACAGGATCGACCCGATTTTTCAACGGTAGGACCTTTCCAGCCAACCACGGAGTGAACGATGCAACGCTTGCGCCAGCCCGCCGTGGCTGGCTCATTCTACCCCTCGGACCCACAGGCATTGCGGGCTATGATTCAAGGCTTCCTGGGCGCGGTAACGCCCCATGGTGGGCCACCCAAGGCCATCATCGCTCCCCATGCGGGCTACATCTACTCGGGCCCCATCGCAGCCCAGGCCTACGCCCGCCTGGCCTTTGGCCGGGCAAATCTTCGCCGCATCGTGCTGCTGGGCCCTTCCCATCGGGTGGCCTTCAAAGGGCTGGCAACATGCAGTGCCGAAGGCTTCACGACCCCACTGGGCATCATACCGGTGGACCAGGAAGGCATCCAAAGCCTCCAGGGCCTGCCCTTTGTCCACGCCTTGGACCCTGCCCATGCTCTGGAACATAGCCTGGAGGTGCAGCTTCCCTTCCTGCAGGAAATTCTGGATCCCTTTACCCTGGTGCCCGTGGTGGTTGGGGATGCGGACCCTGGGCAGGTGGCCGAGGTCCTCGCGCGCCTATGGGGCGGAGAGGAAACCGCCATTGTGATCAGCTCCGACCTGAGCCATTACCACCCGTACGCAGCAGCCCAGAGCCTGGACCAGACCACTTCCACCGCTATTGAGAAACTCCAACCCAACGCCCTGGAGGCTGAGGATGCCTGTGGAAGTCTGGCCATTCGAGGGCTGCTGTTGGCAGCCCGGGTCAAGGGTTTGAAGGCGGAAACCCTCGATGTGCAGAATTCCGGAGATACCGCCGGAGACAAAGCTCGCGTGGTGGGGTACGGTGCCTATGCATTCACCTGAGTACAACCCGTTGAACCATGCCAACCGGCGAATTCTGCTGGATCTTGCGAGCGCGTCCATTCGCCACGGGTTGGCCACCGGGCGGCCCATCCCCGTGGATTTGGCCACCCTGCCTCCCGCCTTGACCGGCCCCCGAGCCACCTTTGTGACCCTGCAGAAACATGGCGAATTGCGAGGATGCATCGGGTGCCTGGAAGCCCACCGCCCCCTGGCCGAGGATATCGCCGCCAATGCCTTTGCCGCAGCCTTTCGCGATTCTCGCTTTGCGCCGGTCACCGGTGAGGAATTTCATCACCTGGAAATCCACCTCTCGTTGCTCACCCCCGCGACGCCCATGGTCTTCCGTTCCGAAAAGGACCTGCTCTCCCAGCTGGCGCCCGGCCAGGACGGCCTGATCATGGAAGAGGGTCCCCATCGCGGCACCTTCCTCCCCTCCGTTTGGACCAGCCTGCCGGATCCACAGGATTTCCTCCGGCATTTGAAACTCAAAGCAGGCCTGCCCGGAAACTATTGGTCCCCCAGCCTGGAAGTCCGGCGATACCGCACGGAATCCATCCAGGAGCCGTGAAAAATCATCCTGGGTCCAGGGGTTAGCTCTTTAACCAATCCTCGGCCAGGGCCCGGAGCGATTCAGCAGCATTGGCGGAAGGGTCCTCCAGCACCGTCTCCAGCAGATGGCCCTGCAATTGGCCCAGCCAGGGGCCACCGGGGCGGTTCGCGAGGGCCATGAGCGCCTTCCCATCCAGGGCGAGGTCCTTTACGGAAAGCGCCGGTGCAGCCTCGGCCAAGGCTTGCAGCCGAGCCATGACCTGCCCGTGGTGCTGCAGGGCTGTTTCTGAATCCACGCCCTTCCCCAGGTGATCGGCCTGCCGGAACCGGCCCCAATCCTCCAAGGTCAAGCCATCCACCCCGAGCCGGGCCAGGAAACGCCGACAGGCGGCATCACCCCAGGAATGATCGGGGTACATGCCGTGGTGGCGGATGAGGGTCTGCACCGCTTTGAGGAGGGCACGGCTGGCCCGGAGACGCAGCAGGATGTGCTCCGCTAACACGAGGCTGCGGGCCTCATGCCCAAAAAAGTGCGCCTCGCCGTCGGTGCCCAGGGTCCGGGTGGACGGTTTCCCGCTGTCATGGAGCAGGGCGGCCCAGCGGAAGACCGGCTCGGCGGGCACGCACCGAAGCACCTCCAGGGTGTGTCCCCAGACATCAAAGGCATGGTGACGGTTCTGAGCGCACCCCACCATGGGGCTCAGTTCGGGCAGCCAGAGCGCCAGCAATCCCGTGGCGCGCAGCAGATCCAGGCCCTTGTCCACCGCTGGCCCGCAGAGCAGTTTGGTCAGTTCCTGGTGAACCCGCTCCACCGAGACTTTCCCGGCAACTTCCAATCGTTTCGGAATGGCCGCGGCAGTGGCGGGCTCGACCTCAAAACCCAATTGAGCCACAAACCGGCAGGCCCGCAGAGGCCGTAAGCCGTCTTCCGCGAAGCGACGCAAGGGGTCGCCCACGGCTCGCAAACGGCGCGCCTTCAGATCGTCCTGGCCCCCGAAGGGGTCCACCAGATGCTGTTTCCAATCCGCAGCATCCAGCGCCCTGATGGGCAGGGCCATGGCGTTCACGGTGAAATCCCGCCGGGCCAGATCCTCTTCCAGGTCCACCCCCAAGCGCACGGATTCCGGGTGCCGCCCATCCAAGTAGGCGTCGTCCCCACGGTAGGTGGTGATCTCCATTGGTCGGCCGCCCACCATTACGGTGACGGTGCCATGCTGCAGCCCCGTGGGAATGACCTGCAGCCCCGCTGCGCGCGCCCGGGCCATGACCATGTCCGGCAGCAGGGCTGTGGCCAGATCCCAATCGCCCTGGTCCCGACCCAACAGCCGATCCCGCACGGCACCGCCCACCAGGACCAGTCCTGATCCCGGCCCAAGTGCCTGTTCCAGGCGCAGTAGGGGCTCGTGGATTGGCAGGGTCGACATGGTGGCATTCTACCCAGGCCAAGGCTCCCAATACTCAAGGCCTGACACCCACGACCGAAAGGAATCAAGCAACCTCGATTTAAACCTGGAGGGTTCCATGAATCCGGCCCGCATTCTTGCAAATCTTCCCATTGGTCGAAAATTCTTTGTGCTGCTGCTTCTGCAGGCCCTGTTTCTGGGCCTGGTGGGCTTCCTAGGCTGGTACGGCATTGATGCCTCCCAGGAGGGAACCCATAGCGTGGGCCAGAACCTGGCCAAATCCCAGATCGTGTCCCGGGTGCTGAACGACACGAACATCCTTCGATCTGTCCACATTTCCATGATCGCCGCCGCCAAGAACGACACCTACACGGCCAAACGGCGGGAACGCCTGACAACCTACGAAACCCGCCTGAACGAAGCCTTTTCCAAAATGGAGGCGCTCACCTGGAGCCCTGAAGAAAAGGCTCAGGTCGACAAAGGCATGGCCTCCTTCAAGCGTTACGCTGGCGGTTTCGCCACTGCTTTTGAACAGGCCAAGGTATTGAAAGGAGCTGAAGCTTCTGGAGAGCTCATGGAGGCAAATGTCACCCTGGCTCGCGAGGGCAGAGAAGCCTTCGAAAAGCTGCAGGAGGCCATGCAGAAAGCCACCTTTGAAAGCGTTGAACGTGATCTCGTCAACGGGGATCGCAAACAGCGCTGGATCATTGGCGCCTCCATCGCCGCCGTCCTCCTAGGCGCCCTGCTTACCCGAATGGTTTCCAAACAGATTTCCGGTGCCGTGCGGGAAATCGAGGTCACCATGAGCGCCGTCAACCACGGGGATCTGAGCGCAGTTTGCAAGCTCGACTCCCGGGATGAGTTGGGCCATATCGCCGCCAGCCTGCAGCAGACCGTGCAGAAGCTTGCCGCCGATATCCAGGCCATCGCCCAGATTTCAGAACGCACTGCCTCCAGCGCCACCGAGCTTTCCGCCACCACCGATGAGCTCATGGCGGCCACCTCGGATATCAGCAACGGGGCCGAGCAACAACGCCAGGCGGTGGAGCAATCCACAGGCTCGCTTAACATGCTGTCTTCCGCCATCGCGGAGATCCATCATGGTTCCTCCCAGGCGGCCCGGTTGGCGGACAAATCTCTGAAAACCAGCGCGGAAGGCACCCAGAATGTGCTGGCCAGCACCCAGGCCATGGAAGCCATCCTGGATAGCTCACAAAAAGTGGGGCGGATCACCGGCGTCATTTCCGACATCGCCCGCCAGACCAATCTGCTATCCCTGAACGCAGCCATTGAAGCCGCCAAAGCAGGGGCCCAGGGCAAGGGCTTTGCCGTGGTGGCCGAGGAAATCCGTAAACTCGCCGAACGCAGTGGGGCCGCGGCGAAGGAAATCGCCGCGCTCATCGAGGAAAGCGGCCAGCGGGTGCATGCCGGGTCCCAGGCCGTCGCCACCGTCAGCAGCAGTCTCGCCTCCATCGAAACAGATATCCGAGCCCAGGCCGAAATCGCCGGAAGATCCAGCACCGCGCTTCAGGAACAGGCCAAGGTCAGCGAGGAAGTGGTGGATGCCATGGGCACCACCCTGCATTTCACCGAGCGCAACGCCTCCGCCACCACCCAACTGGCCGCCTCCCTGTCGGAAACCACGCGCACCGTCAACGATCTGGCCGAACTGGCCGTGCAACTGCGCCAGCTCATTACCCGCTTCAAACTGAATTGAGATGCTTCGGAGTTCGTTGATCGCATTCCTGACGGTCCTGAATTGGGTGGCGCCAAGCCAGGCCCAAACTCTCCGTGCACCCAACCTCAAAGCACTTCAGCAGCAGGTATTCAACACCGAAAACGCCTTTGCCAAGGCCATGGCAACGCGCGATTTCAGAGCCTTTGAAACCTTCTTGTCCCAGGAAGCCATCTTTTTCTCTGGTCCCGTGCCCCTGCGCGGAAAGGCCGCTGTGGCCGCCTTCTGGAAGCAATTCTTCGAAAAGCCCGAAGCGCCCTTTTCCTGGGAACCAGAGCGCGTGGAAGTGCTGGAATCCGGCACCCTGGCCCTGAGCACTGGGCCTGTGCGCGATCCGAGTGGTGCCATTACAGGAAGCTTTACGTCCATCTGGCGCCAGGAGAAGCCCGGGCTCTGGCGCATCGTATTAGACAAAGGCAACGCCTGCCCTTGATCAGGGTTTAGGCTTCCCCGCGAGCAACCACGCGTACTGGATCATCTGGGCCAAATGTTTTCCCGCCAGGGAAAGCTGTTGCCGCACTGCAGGTGTCTGGCCACTGCCGAAGATGGCCCAGTAGGCTTCACCACGGTTCTTGCCGCGCGGTCCTTCAGGACTGGTTCGATCCGCAGCGCGATCATCTTCCAACAGTTTGGGCACTAGGGCATAGGCCTCGGTCATCCAGACCCAGGGCGCCTTAAACAGCCCAGCTTCGTGGACGGCCGGCATCACCTGCAGGGACTCCAGGCTGGCAAAACGGCCCACCAGGCCCGTTTCCCAGCGGGAATGAACGCCCTTCTGGCCCGTGTTCTGGCCGTTGTGGTTATCCGTGGTGTGGAGCGGCACATGGAGATCGGCCACGTAATGCCCCAGGATCGTGGCGGCATAGGCTACCTGCGCGCGATCTCCCTTTTTGAAGGCATCCACCAGATCCCGCAGGCGATCCTGGATCACCCAGGGCGCCTGGCCATTTTTCTGGAAGCGCTCCGCACCCACCTTGGCCATGGCCTCCTGTACATCGTAGGGAACGCCTGCCGGGCCACCGTAATCTTCCGCGTTTAGGTAATGGCGCGGGCTTTCTTTGCGGTCCTGGCGCCAGTGGTCAGGATCGGAGCTGTGCTCCTTGAAAAAATCCTCCTGCCCCTGGAACCAGACCGCCACATCCGGCGGCAGAGCCTTGAGCGCCAGCGTGGCCACCAGGGCATGGCCTTCCCTGCCCCAAGCCGACAGGGGAAGGCCTGCTAACAGCAGAATCGCGGCAGGCACCAGCAGGAGTTTCATGGCTAACGGGGGATGGTCCCCGTGCGTTCCCAGCGAGTACGGACAAAGAAGTACCGTGCCCCGTCGAAGAAATTTTTGAACACATCCCCGGGACCCTCGGGCACCGTGGCATTGGTGTCATCGTTGCCACCCTCGCGGAAACTCCACCAGACCAGGAAGGGGCGACCCCGCAGGTGATCCATGGGCACAAAGCCCCAGTAGCGGCTGTCCTCACTGTTATCACGGTTATCGCCCATGGCCATGACATGGCCCACTGGCACCACAAAGGAACCGATGTCATCCCTGAAATAGAATTCCCGGCCATCACGACCCAAGGGAGACAAGCCCTGGCGATTGGTGTTCAAGGATTCAGGATCCACAAAGGGCCAAACCCCCGATTGCGAGGGCAGGTGTCCATTTTCCTTGGAAAACCCGATGCTCTGGTCGTGCTGGGAAATCCCGGCATCCCGATTCAGTCCCCAGGGGCCGGGCTCGGGTTGGTCGCCATCCTTCACGCGATGATGTTCGAATTCGCCCGTGATCAGTTTCCCGTTCACATAAAGGCGCTTGTTCTTGATCTCCACCTGGTCGCCCGGCAGCGCCACACAGCGTTTCACATAGTCCTGGTCGCGGTTCAGGGGGTAGCGGAACACGATGATGTCGCCCCGCTCGGCATGGCGCATGGGGAAGAGCTTTTCCTCCCAGGACCACTGCGGCACGGCGAACAGGAATTTGTTCACCAGCAGGTGATCGCCAATCATGAGGGTATTGCGCATGGAGGCCGAAGGAATGGTGAACTGCTGGCCCACGAAGGTCTTGAAAAAGAGGATCAGCAGCACTGCGAAGCAGATCACTTCCAGGTTGTCCCGAATGGCACCCTTGGCCACACCCGGAGGCAACACGGCTTCTTGTTTCTCATCACTCATCGCACCGACTCCGAAGGGTTCTTACCCAGGTTGTTACTTGCGTGGCGAGGGCGCATCCGTGAAGCCCCAAGACACCAAACGGTTGATGCTTACCCACCCTTCGTTGCGCCAAACCAGCGTTTCCACTTCACCAATGTCTGGCAGCAGAAAGGTCCGTTGGCGAAGGCCCTGGGGGGTCTGGGATTCCATCCAAACACCCACCCTATCGGAAGTGTCGGGTAGGCGAAGTCCGTGCAAGTCCGCCGTGGCCCGGCCCAGCACCCGGTAGGTGGTACCCCGAATTTCCCACTGGGTCACCCGGTCCGGGAAGCCTTCTGGAATCACCGTCAGGCCCGGAGTCTGGTCATCCTGACTAAGGAAGACGCCCCCATTTTTCAGATAGAACAGGGACGAGAGTTCACCCCTCAAGCTGGTGTAGGTCATTCGAACGGCGATGCCCGCGGGCGTATCCTTGGTGGCCGCCACGCGCACCTGGAGGCGTTCGTTCAGCCCTGCCTGGGTTTCCAACTGCGGGTTTTCGTAAATCAAGGTGAGCCCGGCCTCCCGGCCCGCATAGACCTTTTCGCGCGCAACAGGGCCAACCCAGCGGCAGGCCGTTCCCAGGAGCAGGAATCCGATGCTGACCGCGCCCAGGGCTCGCATCAGCGGATTCCCTTGCTGAACCTGGCCACCAGATCCTCGAGGCTGGAACCCTTGACCTCGGGCTGCCGGGGCGGCTCGGATTTCCGTTCATCCCGACGGGTATCAGGCCGGGGGTGTGGCTTCCCGGAGCCTGAGCGGGGAGGCCGTGCCCCTTCTGGCCGAGGAGCTGACGCCGGGCGTGCGGGCGCGGGGCGCTCGGGCCGGGCCGGCCGCTGGGTCCGAGGCGCTGGCACCCGACTGGCGGGAGCCTGTTGCAGGGCCTTGATGGAGAGGCCGATGCGCTTGGAGGCCAGATCCACAGAGAGCACCTTCACCTGCACCGCCTGCCCAACGCTCAGCACCTGGGAGGGGTTCTTCACAAAGGTGTGGCTGATTTCGGAGAGATGGACGAGCCCATCCTGGTGGACACCAATATCCACGAAAGCGCCGAAGTCGGTGACGTTGGTGACGATGCCTTGGAGTTCCATGCCGATTTCAAGATCCTCGGGCTTGTGGACGCCCTCCTTGAAATGCACGGCCTCGAATTTCTGGCGCGGATCCCGGCCCGGCTTTTTCAGTTCGGCCAGGATATCGCCCACGGTCTCGATGCCGAAACGCTCATCCACAAACAGTTTGGCATCCAGTCCATCCAGCACCGCATCGTTGCCAATCAGTTCGGGCAAGGTCTTGCCCGTGAGTTGGCAGATACGCTGCACCACGGGGTAGGCTTCGGGGTGAACGGCGCTGGAATCGAGAGGATTTTCTCCATCCCGAATGCGCAGAAAGCCCGCCGATTGGAGAAAGGCTTTTTCGCCGAAACGGGGCACTTCCATCAACTGTTCCCGCTGCTTGAAAGCGCCATGCTCGTAGCGAAACTGCACGATGTTTTTGGCCAGGCTCTCACCGATGCCCGCCACGTAGCTGAGCAGCCGGTAGGAAGCGGTGTTGAGATCCACACCCACGCGGTTCACGCAGGATTCCACCGCATCATCCAGGCCCTTTTTGAGGGCAGTCTGGTTCACATCGTGCTGGTACTGGCCGACACCGATGGACTTGGGCTCCACCTTCACCAGCTCCGCCAGGGGATCCTGGAAGCGCCGCGCGATGCTGATGGCGCCGCGCACGGTCAGATCGTGATCAGGGAATTCTTCCCGGGCGATATCCGAAGCGCTATAGACCGAAGCACCCGCCTCGCTCACGGTAATGCAGGCCACGCCTTGGCGATCCGTATCCTTAAGCCACTGGCGGATGAAGGCTTCGGCTTCGCGCCCACCCGTGCCATTGCCGATGGCGATGGCTTCCAGGGGAAACTTCGAGGCTAGCGCCTCGAGAATGGCGCGGCTGCCTTCGATGTCGCGCTTGGGTTCCAGCGGATACATGGTGGCCGTTTCCATGAACTGTCCCAGCCGGTTGATGACCGCCAGCTTGCAGCCTGTGCGGATGCCAGGGTCCACACCCAGGGTGGCCATCTGCCCGGCAGGGGGCGCCAACAGAAGGTGGTCCATGTTGGTCTGGAACACATGGATGGCCTCGATATCGGCCTTCTTCTTGGCTTCCATGCGCACATCGGTTTCCAGGGTGGGCGAGAGCAGGCGATCGAAGGAATCCTCGCAAACCTCGTGCAGGTAAGGGCGATAGCCGCTGGCGGGGTTCACCTGAACCCGGGAAACCAGCATCGTCACCAGCTTTTCGCGGTCCACCAGGAGCTTGACGGCGAGGATGTCTTCCTTTTCACCCCGGCGCAGGGCCAACACACGATGGCCCGGCATTTTCTTGATGGGCTCCTTGAAATCCCAGTAGGGCTTGAAGCGCAGCGCCTCCTGGGAATCCTTTTTCTCCTCGCGAAGGGTAGCTTGCAGGGTGCCGGTTTCATGGAATTCCTGCCGCAACCAGGCGCGGATGTCGGCACTCTCCGAAAGGCGCTCCGCCAGAATATGCCCTGCCCCCACGACGCACAGACTGGGCGTCTGCAGGCCTTCCTGATCTTCCTTGCAGAAGGGAGCGGCAAGCATCAGCGGATCGGCGCCGCTCTCGTCGGTCAAGAGCGCGTCCAGCAGGGGTTCCAGGCCGCGTTCCTTGGCGTCGGTGGCCTTGGTGCGCTTCTTGAGCTTGAACGGCAGGTAGAGATCTTCCAGCTCCGTCTTGGTCCAGGCATTCTCGATGCGTGCGCGCAATTCGGGCGTGAGCTTGTCCTGCTTGTCGATGCTCTTGAGCACCGTTTCCCGCCGCTCCAGCAGTTCCTTGTAGTACGCGACGCGATCCTCGACGGCACGAATCGCCACTTCATCCAACGAGCCCGTGGCTTCTTTCCGGTAGCGCGCGATGAAGGGGACCGTGTTCCCCTCATTCAGCAGGGCGACAACGGCCGCCACTCGGTGCCGCGGCAGCGAGAGTTCCTGGCAAATACGATCGACGACAAGCTCCACAACCATTCCTTTCATGCCATTCCACCCGGAGGGTGAAGGGCCATCTTACCTCAGCCCTTAACTCTGCGCCTCCGGTGCCTTGCAAGCCCGGGAAAGCGCTTTCTGGGTTACAATCGCCGAAACCTGGGAGTCCCTCGTGAGCGATTGGTTCGGAAGCCACGTGTTCAGCATCGGAATCATCGGCGGCGGGCGCGGTGGGCATGGGCTCTTGGAATTTTTCGGGAAGAGCACGGTTGCCCGAGTCGCCTTCATGGCCGACCCCGATAACGAAGCCATTGGTGTGCTGGCCGCCCGACAAGCTGGAATCCGCACCTATGCCGATGCCGAAGAAGCCATTCGCAGCGGCTTGCCGGATTTCATTTTCGATACCACCGGAGACGAGGGTCTGGATGCCAAGATCCGACAGGTCCTCCGGGGCACCGAAACCAGACTGATCACCCCTGCCACCAGTCGCATGATGGTGCGGGTGCTGGAGGAAAACAGCACCCGGGTGCGGGAAGACGTCTCTCAGGTAGTAGGCACCATCAAACACGAACTCGCCGATAGCCTTGAAGGCAGCCGCAATCTGGTCAGCCGCATCAGTTCCATCATGTCCAGCATGCAGATGTTGGCCCTGAACGCCAGCATCGAAGCCGCCAAGGCTGGGGTGCATGGCCGCGGCTTTGCCGTGGTGGCGGATCACATGGGCAAATCCGTGGAAACCGTGCGCAAGCTCACCCAGGAAATCGATGGCGTGAATGCCAACATCATCCAGGTTTCCGAGCAGATCGACATGGTGCTGGAGAAGCTGAAGTAGCCAATCACCGCTCAGCCTCTGCCTCTGCCTCTGCCTCGAAGGTTCAACCCAGATCAATTCGGCGCGTGGCTCACCCTCCATACCTGCCTCATCGCTAGGTTTCAGCGTCATGCCCCTTTCGCCTCAGCGCCCCCGGCCATTGACCTTCTTCGAGGCGGACGATCCCACCCTGGATCCTGAAGCCATCGCCCATGCACTGCCGCCGCGGGACAAACTGTTCCCAGGGGTTATCAGCCTGGTGCTGTATGGCACCTTGACGGGTGGTCTCATCCTCTGGCCCGAGTTGTTGGTGACGGAGCCAACCTTCGATTGGAAGCCAGCCTCCACTTCACTGCGGCACATGGATATCAGCCTGGAGCCGGGTCTGGAACCCATCAAACGACCGGGCCCAATGGGGGGCGGCAGCCAAGGCACCGGCGGCCAGACACCAAGGGTGGCTCTGGCAGAACCCGTCCCTTTGCAGGCGGAAGAGATCAAATCCCAGGTGTTGATCCCAGTGGCGCAGACCCCCGTGGATTACACCCTCCCCGCCGTTCCCGGCGGGAATGGCCTTAGCCCTGGGCGTGGCCCCGGAACCGGTGGAGGTACGGGCGGCGGCCATGGCGCCGGAAGTGGAATCGTGAACGCCCTGGATCGCCCAAACCATGACTTTGCCTTTGTGCCCGTGAACAAAAACCAACCCCACTTCAGCTTGGCAACCGGGCAGGCCGCCATCCCTGCGGTTGTCACAGTTCAAGTCACCCTCGACGCAGAAGGACGCGTCACCGCAGCCAAGGCGGTGAACGGGCCCGAATATCTTTGGGCCAATGCGGAACAGAGCGCCCTGAAATGGACCTTTGAACCCTTGGCGAAACATGGGTTCAAGGCTCCCCAAACGATCCGAATCCTTTTCCATTATTCGATCAACGACTTCAAGCGCTGAACCAATCCTATTCAGACTTCCGTGCCCGCGGATGGGCCGATTCATAGGTCTTGGCAAGCTGTTCCAGGTCCAGGTGCGTGTAGCGCTGGGTGGTACTGAGGCTGGCATGACCCAGCAATTCCTGGATGGCCCGCAGATCCATGCCACGATTGAGCAGATGGGTGGCAAAGCTGTGCCGCAGCGCATGGGGGCTGATCCGGGCCCGGAGGGCGGCGGTCTCGAGGGCCTCCCCCAGGAAATTGCGCACGCTGGTAGGTGTCAAGCGCCCGCCGCGTTGGTTCAGAAACAGCGCAGCCGTGGGGGGCAAGCCCTTTTGCATCAGAAAGGACTGGCGATGCTGAAGATAGGTGTCCAACACATGCGAAGCGGCTTCATGGAACGGCACCAGTCGCTCCTTGTTGCCCTTGCCCAGCACGCGAAGGGTGCGTTCTTCCCGCAGCAGATCCTGCAAATCCAAACCCGTGAGTTCCGAAACTCGGAGGCCCGAGGCGTACAGGAATTCCAGCAGGCAGTTCAACCGGGCGCTAGGGAAATCAACCACAGGCGGGAGATCAAGCAGGGACGTGCTTTCCCCTTCTGTCAAAAAGGCGGGCAGCCGCTGGGGTTGCTTCGGGTTTCGAAGGCCCGTGGCCGGGTTGCTGACAATGCGCTGGGTTTCGAACAGCCAGTGGAAAAAGGCTCTGGCCGTGCTCAAGATCCGGGCCTGGCTGGCGGGATCCAGACCCCGTTCGCCCAATTCCAGGGCAAACCGTCGGAGCGTTCTCGGTTTGATCTCCCAGGAATCCCAGCGGTCTTCCACCGCATGATGCAGGAGTTTTTCCAAGTCGCCCCTCTGTGCCCTGGCCGTGTGCGGGGAAACGCCTCGGGCTTGCTGCTCGAGATGAAAAGCCTGGATGGAATCACTTAGGCTCGGGGGCATAGGCATCCTGCTACCATGCCAGGATTCTCATCCCCATGGAGCTGTCCACTTGGCCCAGACCATTGCTGAACTATTTTATGAAGCGTTGCGGTTGGACCTCGCCGAGGCCTTTGCCTCCAAATCCGAAGGTGTCTTCCGCCCCATTTCCCACCGCGAACTCCATGAACGCGTCGACCGCCTTGCCCTGGCCCTGTTGGCCCGGGGTCTGCGGCCCGGGGATCGGGTCGCCATTCTTTCCGAGAACCGCCCAGAGTGGGCCATCACCGATTTCGCCTGCGCCCTTTCGGGCCTTGTTTCTGTGCCCATCTACCAGACCTTGAATGCCGAACAAACCGCCTGGATCGTCCGCCATAGCGGGGCGCGCTGGATCCTTTGTTCCACCCCGTCCCAGATGAACAAGCTCAAGGCTTATAAGCATGACCTGCCTGACCTGGAGCACATCATCCTGATGGATGGCGAACCCCCTGCGGAACTCGAGGGCATGACCCTGAAATGGTCCACCCTGCAGGACGAAGGCGCGGCCCTCGATTCACAGCGCGGAGAAGTGCGCCGTTGGGCCTCGGAGCGGAAACCGGACGACCTGTTGACCATCATCTATACCTCCGGAACCACGGGCGACCCCAAGGGCGCCATGCTGACCCACGGCAATCTGGCCACCAATATCCTGAACGCCGTGGAAGTGGCCCTGCCCGCCCTGCGCCCGGAACGGGGCGACCGCTGCCTGAGTGTGCTGCCCCTGTCCCACATCTTTGAACGCACGGGCGGCCACTACGCCATGTTCTATCTGGGTGTGGCCATCTTCTATTGCGAAAGCCTGTTGGCCCTGCCCCAGAACCTGGTGGAAGTGCGACCGACGGTGCTGATGGCCGTGCCCCGTATTTTCGAAAAGGTCTACGGGCGTGTGCGGGATGCGGCCACCGGTGGGGGTTTCCTGAAGCGCATGGTGTTCGGCTGGGCAGTGGGCATCTGCCACCGCGTGGTGCGCCACCTGTACCTGGATCGCCAGCCCCCCTTCTTCCTGCGGCTGCCCTGGCGGTTGGCGGACCGGTTGCTTCTGTCCAAGGTGCGCGAAAAAACCGGCGGCCGCTTGCGGTTCAGCATTTCGGGCGGTGCCGCGCTGAGCCCGGGGGTCATGGAATTTTTCTGGGCCATGGGGATTCCTATCTACGAAGGCTACGGACTCACAGAAACCAGCCCGATCCTGACCCTGAACCGCCAGGGTAAAGTGCGTCCTGGCTACGTGGGCCACCCCATCCTGCGCACCTGGAACGGCAAGCCCTTCCTCAAGCTGGCGGAAGATGGCGAGATCCTGGCCTACGGCCCCAACATCATGCAGGGCTACTGGAACAACGAGGAAGCTACCCAGGAAGTATTCAATACCGAAGGCTATTTCTGCACTGGCGATGTAGGCGAAATCGACCCCCAGGGCCGGGTGAAAATCACTGACCGGAAAAAGGAAATCATCGTCACCAATGGCGGGAAGAACATTGCCCCCCAGCCCGTGGAAAACCTGCTGCGGGCCGATTACTACATCGAACAGGCCGTGCTAATCGGCGATCACCGCAATCACATCACCGCCTTGATCGTGCCCCACTACCCCGCCCTGCGGGACTGGTGCTCCCGCAAACATCTCCACTTTGAATCCGATGCGGAAATGGTGGCCAGCCCCAAGGTCTACACCAAGCTCATGAAGCAAGTGAGCCACGTGAATGCCACCCTTTCCAACTACGAGAAGGTGCGCAAGATCGCCATCCTGGAGAAGGAAATGACCTTCGAGAATGGCCTGCTGACGCCCTCCATGAAGGTCAAGCGCCGGGTGGTGGCCGAGGTGTACGCCGACGTGATCGAGAAACTTTACGCCGCCAAAAGCTAAAAAGAAGGCCCCGCAATCGCGGGGCCATTTTTCACTGCGGTGTTAGCTTCTGATTAATACATGTCTTCCATGCCGCCGCCCATGCCGGGGCCGCCCATGGGGGCAGCAGACTTGGGCTCGGGGATCTCAGTGATGATCGCCTCGGTGGTGAGCATCATCGCAGCCACGGAAGCGGCGTTGAAGAGGGCGGTTTTGGTGACCTTGGCGGGATCGATCACACCGAAGGCAACCATGTCACCGAACTCGCCGGTGGCGGCGTTGTAGCCGATGTTGCCCTTCTCTTCAGCCACGCGATTCACGATCACGGAACCTTCGACACCCGCGTTGTTGGCGATCTGGCGCAGGGGCTCGGCCAAAGCCTTCTTCACGATCTCGACGCCGGTGAGCTGGTCGCCCGTCACCTTGAGCGCCGTTAGCTTGGGGATGGCGCGCACGAGGGCCACACCACCGCCGGGGACGATGCCGTCCTCGACTGCAGCCTTGGTGGCATGCATGGCATCTTCAACGCGAGCCTTCTTTTCCTTCATTTCGGTTTCGGAAGCCGCGCCCACCTTGATGACGGCGACACCACCCACCAGCTTGGCCAAACGTTCCTGGAGCTTTTCCTTGTCGTAATCGGAGGAGCTCTGTTCGATCTGGTTGCGGATCTGCTTCACGCGGCCCTGGATGGCTTCGTGGGCGCCGGCGCCTTCGATGATGGTGGTGTTTTCCTTGTCGATGACGATCTTCTTGGCGGTGCCAAGGTCTTCCAGCTTGAGGTTCTCGAGCTTGAGGCCGAGATCCTCGGTGATGGCCTTGCCGCCCGTCAGGATGGCGATGTCTTCCAGCATGGCCTTGCGGCGATCGCCGAAGCCAGGCGCCTTCACGGCAGCCACGTTGATGGTGCCGCGGATCTTGTTGACCACCAGGGTGGCCAGGGCTTCACCGTCCACATCCTCGGCGATGATCACCAGGGGGCGACGGCTGTTCACGACCTGCTCCAGGATGGGCAGGAGGTCGCGCATGTTGGAGACTTTCTTCTCGTAGGCCAGGATGTAGGGGCTGTCCATCTCGACCTTCATCTGGTCGGGATTGGTGACAAAGTAGGGGCTCAAGTAGCCACGGTCGAACTGCATGCCCTCGACCACATCCATGGTGGTCTCGCGGCCCTTGGCCTCTTCGACGGTGATGACGCCGTCCTTGCCGACCTTGGCCATGGCATCGGCGATGGTCTTGCCGATCTCTTCATCGCCGTTGGCGGAAATGGTGCCGACCTGGGCGATGGCGTTGCCTTCGACAGGCTTCTTGATTTCGTCGATGGCCTTGACGACTTCAGCCACGGCCAGATCAATGCCCTTCTTGATTTCCATGGTGTTGGCACCGGAAACCACGGCCTTGATGCCTTCGCGATAGATGGCGCGGGCCAGCACGGTGGCGGTGGTGGTGCCGTCGCCCGCGACGTCAGAAGTCTTGGAGGCCACTTCGCGAACCAGGGCAGCGCCCATGTTCTCGTGGCGGTCCTTGAGTTCGATTTCCTTGGCGACGGTGACGCCGTCCTTGGTCATCAGCGGGGAGCCGAACTTCTTTTCGATCAGGACGTTGCGGCCTTTGGGGCCGAGGGTCACCTGAACGGCATCGGCCAGCTTGTTCACGCCACGCAGGATGGCCTGGCGAGCATCTTCCGCATAAATAATGGACTTAGCAGACATTGATTATCTCCTTTGGTTTCGCTATTTACTTGACGATGGCCAGGACTTCGTCTTCGCGCACGATGACGTGGTCGATGTCGTTGATCTTGACTTCCGTGCCGCTGTACTTGCCGATCAGCACGCGATCGCCAGCCTTGACGGACATGGGGATGCGCTTGCCGTTGTCATCGAATTTGCCTTCGCCCACAGCCACAACTTCGGCTTCCATGGGCTTTTCCTTGGCGGTGTCAGGGATGATGATGCCGCCCTTGACGGTTTCAGCAGCTTCGACGCGCTTCAGGACCACGCGATCGTAGAGAGGCGTAATGTTCATGAATTCCTCCAGGAAAAAATCCCCCTATGGGGTGCCGTTAGCACTCACTACCAGCGAGTGCTAATTTACCGCAGCCCAACCCCCTGTCAAGCCCATTCCGTGCGGCATACGAATTATCTTAGTCTATTTAAGTAATATTTTCTTCCTGCCTATTCGCGACTACGAAACTTCGAATTGAATCCAGCGTCCAGGCTCGCCCGGGTTTACGCTGGAAGCATGGACACACTCCCCGCCCTTCTAGAACTGCAAGGCATTCACGAAAACCTGCGAATCATCCAGCGCGACCTGACCGCTTTCCCGCCGGATATGTCCAAGCTGGACACCGAACTCAAAGGCATTCTCAAGCGTCAGGAGTCTGCAACCAAGGAACTGGCCGAGGCCCGGACCAAGGCGGAATCCCTGAGCGGAGACCTCAAACTGGCCCAGCGGCTGGAAGAGCACGCGAAAACAGCCGTCAAGCAATCCACCCACAAGGTGCAGTACACCGCCGCCATCCGAGAACTGGATGACCGTGAACGGCAGAAGGCCGCGGTGGCCAAACCCCTGAAAGAAGCTGAAACACGGATCGCGGCCCTGGAAAAAGAAACCACTGAATTGGAAATCCGGCGCGCAGAGGTGCAGTCCCAGTTCGACGAACTCCATCAGATTTTTCTAGCTGAGCACGAGAATCAGGTCGCCGCCCGGGGCGTCAACATGGCCCGTCGCGCCGAACTTGAGAAGCTCCTGGAACCCGCAGCCCTCGCTCGCTTCAACAAGCTGATCCAGCAGCGCCAGGGCCGAGCTGTGGTGTCGGTGGAGAATGCCACCTGCGGTGGGTGCCGCACCAAACTGCGGATTCCCCTGTTGGCGGAACTGCGGGAAAAGGGCACCATCCCTTGCGAGTTCTGCCAGCGGATCCTGTTCCTGCCTCCGAAACCATGATCGACCTGGCCCGGCGCATCCACGAGGTCGAGGCCCGGATTAGCTCCGCCTGTGCGGCCTGCGGACGTTCCCCTGAGTCGGTGGAGCTGTTGCCAGTTTCCAAACGACAGCCATCGGCCCTGATCCGTGAGGCAGCCAGCCTTGGCTACCGCTGCTTTGGGGAAAACTACGTACAAGAGGGCAGCGCCAAAGCCCAGGAACTCCCCCAGTTGGAGTTCGTCCTGATTGGCCCCCTGCAGCGCAACAAGGCGAAACCAGCCCTGCAGCATTTTCACGAGATCCTCAGCCTGGACCGCCCAGAGTTGGCCACCCGTCTGCGCCAGATGGCCGAGGAACTGGAGGTGACCCGCAAGGTTTGGATCCAAGTGGATCTCTGGGACGAGGCCACGAAAATGGGTGGCTGCACCCAAAACGATCTGCCCGCCCTCATGGAGGCCCTTGGGGAAGATCCTCGGTTGCCCTTGCAGGGCTTCATGGCGATTCCGCCGCCTGAGCGCCCGGAGGCATTCCAGGAAGTCGCGCAGCTCCGTGCCCTTTGGCAGGACACCTTGGGTCGCCCGCTGCGCCTCAGCCTGGGCATGAGCGATGACCTGGAAGCGGCCATTGCTGTGGGCAGCGATCAGGTCAGAATCGGCACCGCTTTTTTCGGATCCCGGCGCGGCCAGATTTGATTTTTCCTGCAATCCCGCGGAATCGACAATTATTCAGCATCTGCACCCATTCCGCCGATAGGATTTCTCGGTTCCCTGTTTCTCCTGGAGGAGTGTCGTATGGACTTCTGGAAGCGCCTCAATATCCGCAAGAAGCTGCTCTATTCCATCCTTGTCCTTACGGCAGTCTTGGCACTCACCGCAGGTGTGTTCTCCGGATGGACGCTCAAATCCGTTCAGACTGAAGCCCAGTGGCAGAAAGGCCTCAGCCTGGCCGCCATGACCGGGGAGAACATCAAGGCCTTCCTCCAGATCGACCAGACCGATTCCATGGCCAAGGGCATGGAAAGCCTGGGCAAGGATCCGGATGTTTCCTTGGGCATCGTGGTGGGTGTGGACGATAAAAAGGCCGTGACCGTGAAAGCCTCCAAGAAGTTCGGCAAGGGCGAAGGCCTGGACCCAAAACTCTTCGTGGACAAGGTCGGAACCGGCAGTCTCAAGTACGAAGAAAAGGGCTATCGAGTCGTGGTGGCCCATTTGATGGACGGCACGGCAGAAGTCGATAACCTGACGGATCCGGGCAAAAAGTGGTACCAGGTGGTGGTCATGAACACCTCGGCCATCGATGAAAAGATCCGCTTTGGCGTGTTCCAGATGGTCATCCTGGGCGTGGTCATGCTCGTCCTCGGCTTCGGCGCCGCCCTGCTGTTGGGCAATGCCATCGTCAAGCCCCTGGAAGTCATCCAGCAGAGCATGCGGGATATCTCCGAGGGCGAAGGCGACCTCACCGCTCGCCTCGAAGTGGATGGCGATGACGAAATCGCGCGGCTCTCCAAGCACTTCAATCATTTCGTGGGCAATATCCAGAGCATCGTCCAGCAGGTCATTTCCATCTCCAGCAACATCGCGTCGGGCTCGCTCCAGATGACCGCTGGCATGACCGAAATGGCTTCCACCGCCGATGCCATCGCCCACACCGCCGAAAACCAGAAATCCAGTGTCGAACAGGCCACCGGGAGCGTGGGCACCATCGCCAGTTCCTCGAAGGTCATCTATTCAACGGTCTCGGATGCCCTCAAGGTCTTTGATCAGGCCCAGAACGCAGGCACCAAGGGCGGAACCGCAGTGGATGCCGCCGTCACCGGCATGCAGGCCATCAACCAGAACTCCAAGCAGATTGGCAACATCCTGACGGTCATCACCGAGATTGCTAACCAGACCAACCTGCTGTCCCTCAACGCCGCCATCGAAGCCGCCAAGGCCGGTGAACACGGCAAGGGCTTCGCGGTGGTCGCCGAGGAAGTCCGCAAGCTGGCCGAACGCAGCGCCCAGGCCGCCAAGGAAATCACGGCGCTGATCCATACCAGTAGCAAGAGCATCGACGATGGCACCAGTATGGTGAACACCGCTGGCTCCGCGCTCCAGAGCATCCAGGAAGCCATCACTGCCAGTGCCGAGCGCATGAAGACCATCGGCAACCAGAGCCAGACCCAGAGCCAGGATAGTTCCACAGTGGTGGGCGCCATGGGCGAACTCTCTAACATTGCTGAGCAGAATGCCGCTGCCACCGAGGAAATGGCCGCCACGATCCGAGAGACCACCCGCACCGTGGACGAACTGAGCCGCCTAGCGGAAAGCCTGAACGCCCTGGTTTCCAGGTTCAAAGTTTAGTTCAGGGATCCAACGCAATAGCCCCGGATCTTTTTAAGATTCCGGGGCTATTGCTGTGGTGAAGAGTCTTACGTTCTAGGCTGGCAGTGGGTGGACCGAGGGCAGCCGGTGGCCAAACATGGGGCGCGCAGGAGCGGCGATACCCGCATCCGACCACGTCCAGGCCTGGGTGTCGGCCAGAAGCGCCTTGACCAGACCGATGTGCAAGGCATGGCCAGCGGCGTGAGCCTCCACCAACCCTAGCAACGGAGCTCCCAGCAGGGCCAAATCGCCTACCAGATCCAACATCTTGTGGCGGACGGCTTCGTCCTCATACCGCAGGGTTTCGTTGAGTGGGCCGGTGGCGGAGAAAACCACCGCATTATCCAGGCTGCCACCCAGGGCCAAGCCCTTGGACCGCATGAAGGCAATATCCTGTTCCATGCAGAAGGTGCGCGCGGTCGACAGCTCGCGGCGGAATTTTTCAGGGGTCAGGCTCACTTCGCGGCTCTGTCGCCCAATGGCGGGGTGATCAAAATCGATGGTGTAGCGCAACCGGAGGCCTGCGTAGGGCGAAACCCGCATCCACTTGCCCTGGGCGGAAACCTCCACGGGGCGTAGCACCTTGATGAACCGGCGGAATCCCGGCAGGGTTCGTGTTCCAGCAGCTACTAGGGCTTCCACCCAAGGACCGGCGCTACCGTCCAGGATCGGAAGCTCTTCGCTGTCTACTTCAATGATGGCGTGTTCGATTTCCAGCCCAGCCAGGGCAGCCAGAAGGTGTTCCACGGTGCCAAAACGTAAGCCATCCTTGGTCAAGGTGGTGGCCAAGGTCAATTCGCCGACCAGATCCGCCTTGGCGGGGATTTCGATGCCCGTGGGGCCGTGAAGGAAGCGGATGCCCGTGGGCTGAGCCACCGGGTGGATCGTCACTCGGCAGGGCTTGTTGGTATGCAATCCGTGGCCCGTCACCGTGACGGGTTGGCGCAAGGTCTGGGGGTGTTGGCTTCGGGGCATAACGGCCTCAGCACCCACATAATCAATATTTATGCCAAACAATTAACCGTTTTATTTCTGCAGATACACAAGACTCCCGAACCCAAATTGTGGTCGCCTCACTACAGGCTGTGGTCAACTCGGTGAAAGGCGGTACCAGTCTTCGGGGGTCGTTAACTTCACATTGGAGGCAGGCGACGTCACGATGCCCACCTGCAGCCCCTGGGCTTCAAGCAGTGAGACATCATCGGTTCCCACAAACCCACTGTGCTGAGCCCAGGCAAAGGCTCGGCGCCAAGTGGAAAGCTTGGCGATCTGAGGCGTCTGGGCTCGGTAGATGGCTTCTCGAGGTTCGGTGGCCAGCACCCTGCCCTGGGCATCCACCCGTTTCAAGGTGTCCGTGGACACCTCGGCCAGTAGCACCCCGTCCCACCGATCCAGGGCCTTGAGGGCTGCCCAGACCGGCCCAGTGGGCGGAAAGGGCCGCACCGCATCATGAATCAGAACCGGAGCATCCGGATAATCTGGGATGCAGGCCAGGGCCATGGCCACTGACTTCTGCCGGGACTCTCCGCCCACCGTCACCCAGCAGGGAACCCCAAAATCCCAGGCTTGTGCCTCGTGCAGCCGATCCTCAGGCACAGCCAGGGAGATCCCCGCAAACTGGGGCATCTGAGGGTCCAGAAAGGCCTGAATCGTCGCTCGCAGCAACGGCACGCCGCCCCAATCCCGAAACTGTTTCGGAATTCCCCCACCCATGCGCAGCCCCCGACCACCTGCCGGAATCAGCAAGTAGGGCTTAGCGGCGTCGGATGATGAAGGGTTCGACACCGCGGTCCCCGAAGCGCTTGGAAATTTCCTCAGCCGCCCGCTGGGCGTCTTCAAACCTGGAATAGCTTCCAACTCGAACCCGTTTGACCAATACGCCATCCCGGGTATGCGTTTCCTGGAGGTTCACAGGGCCAAACGCATCTCGCAATTCCCGACTCAACCTCTCGATATTCATGGGTTCGGTCAAGGCCGCGACCTGCACCGTGAAGGGATCAGACTGATCCGAAGCCGGATTCAGGAAGGCTGGGCTACCGTCGGCTTGCACCAAGCGCAGCTTGACCCGAGCGGTCCCCTGCCCAAGGAACCCAAGGGTTTTGGCGCCCTGGCGGGAAGCATCCAGGATGCGCCCTCGGGCAAAGGGGCCGCGGTCATTGACCCGAAGCATGGCCCGCTTCCCATTTTCAAGGTTTTCCACTTCCACGAAACTGCCCAGAGGCAAGGTCCGGTGGGCACAGGTCAGTTGGGTGGGATCAAACAGCTCACCGTTGGCGGTGGGCTTGCCCTCGAAGCCATCCTCGTCGCTGCCGTACCAACTGGCTTCACCCAACTCGTAGTCACCGGGCGAGGAAAAGGTGGCCGAAGACAATGCCGCTGAACTTGCAGATATCGGCGAAGAAGGCCGCGGATTCGTGCAGTGAATGGTAAAAAGCATGGACACCACCACCGCCGAAACCTTGGTCAGGCTGCGAACTTTCCGAAGGAGGCCGCCGCGCACCAGCACCCGCTCCAACTCCATCACCGGCTGGAAGCAAACCTGGATGTCTTCGATCCAAATATTGAAGGCTCGGCTCCAGTTCTGGGTGGAAAGCGGATTGAACTCCATGACGCTCCGAAAGACCAGGGTCGACGCGACCTTATCGAACCATTATATTCCGGTTTGCCGAAATGTAAACATTCAATAACCCGATACACCCTTTCAAGCCTTTAGGAATGAAAGACTGACCTTTATGGTTTTTACACATTGCAACCTAAATGACCTACAGCCGGGTTACGATCTCCCCGATTTTGAAGGGTTTAGGTTTGTTGCCCTCACTCCGGAAGGCGGCCGGGAGCTTTCGCCCTGCAGCCTCGGCGGCCTCCTTGGTGGGGAAGTGGGCATAGAAGACTTGATAGCAGCCCCGGCCATCCCGGAGGGACAAGGGCAACAGCCACAGATCCGGGGAAGCTGTGTCAAAAAGGGCCACTGCCCGCACGAGGGTTTCGGGCTGACAGGCGATCTCCAGCCGAAGGGTCCACTGATTCTTGGGTAATTCGGCGACCATCCGTTCGCCTTGACGCACGGCCCGGGCGATATCCCCTTTCCGGAGGGCATCCGCCCGATCCTTGGCGCCGATTTCCACCTCCTTGGGTGGAACTGGGGTGGGCTTGGCTTCAGGGGCAGGCGGAGGTTCCACCGCTCCTTTTTCCGGGCTCGGGGTTTTCGGTTCTGGGGCCTTGACCGTCACAGCTGGCGGCACGGTTGTGACCGGGGCTGGGGGTGCTTTGGGCCTGCGCAATCGCTTCCAACCGTAGACCGCACCTACTACCACCAGAAGGCCAACCACCACCAGCAAGCCGGTCAGGGGTCGCTTGGGAGGTTCCTCGGTGAAGTCAGGGGCCGGGGGAATTTCCATAGGGTCCGGATCGGTCAGGGTCGAGGGAAGGATGGTAACCGCCGGTTCCGGTTCCAGGGGGGGTGCTTCCGGCTCGGGAGGAGCGGGCAGCATTTCGAATTCAGGCTGCTCGGGCAACTCGGAGGTGGGTGTTGGCAGAATCGCCTGTCCGGTCTCCACCGCGAAATCGGAATCCAGACGAAGGGGTTCAGGCTCGGTCTCTGGCAAGGCGTCGAAGGCCTCGGAGAGATGCTCCAGGTTGGTGGTGGGCTTGGCGGCGGCATGGATGGTAGAAAACAAAGAAGGCACCGTGTCCAGGTCGGGTTCAGGCAGCGGGCCAGAAAGGGCCTCGGGCTCGGGAGCCAACGCCATGTCCAGGGCACCCCGATCCAAGGGAGGCATCTCGTGCAGGCGCGCCCAACCCATTTCCCGCAGAAACAGGGCAAAGGCACCCAAGCGAAGGGGTTCGGCCAGGGATTCCCGGCTCAGTTCAAGCAGTGTGTGGGTGCCATCCAGCAGCGGGGGCAGCTTGGCCAGATCCGCGGGCAGGGTCATTTCCATGAGTCGCCGCCCCTGGAGCACCACCACCTGATTCAGAGGCCCCAGCAGCTCCAGAAGACCTTCCCGGTCCTTGAGCCCCAGCAGGCCATTGAGCAGCAACTCGGGTGTATCAAAGGGGAGCCGCACCACGTTGGCGTCCAAATCCCGGCCGTCAAAATGAGGCATCTCGTCGGGGGTAGCCAAGGCGCCGCTCACCACCCGCTCCACCTGGGCACGGGCCACATCCAGCAGGTCTCTCTGGGTAATAAAGCCCATTTCGATCAGATTCTTCCCGATGCTGATGCCCGGCCGAAGGTTGGCCAGGGCGTAATCCAGCTGGGTTTGGGTGAGCTTGCCTCGCTCCACCAGCAGATGGGTGAGCCGGTCCGAAGGGAAGGTGCTCTGGGCGAACACGATGTCGCCAGCTTCAAAAAAGATGGTTCGAGAAGGCTCCTGTCCCAGTTTCCAGAGGCCCGTGGCCTTCTCTCGATGGCGCTGGAAAAGGTCTTGGAGGGCCATGCGTGTCATTTCACCACCCACCGTTCGAGCTTAAGTTTCCCCGCACGCACCAGCAGGTGATCACCGGGCTGGAGATCCACCTTGCACTGGACATCAGAGACCTTGGAACCATCCAAGCTTACCGCGCCTTGACCAATGAGCCGTTCAGCTTCCTTGCGTGAGGTGGCCATTCCCCGCTCCACCAGCAGGCGGCTGAGCAGGGTTTCGCCAGCGGTCGGGGCAACCATGACATCTGGAACATCTTCGGTTTTGCGCTCTGAAAAGCGGCGCACCCAGCGCTCCTCGGCGGCCACACCTTCCGCCACGCCATGGAATTGGGCCACGATCTCCCGGGCCAGGGCTTTCTTGGCGTCCATGGGATGGCCCGTTTTGAGCGTTTCGATCTCGCTGGGCAGCCGGTCCGTGAGCAGCAAGTACCAATCCCACATCAGCGTGTCGGAAATGCTCATGGCCTTGCCGAACTGATCATCGGCGCATTCAAAGAATCCGATGTAGTTGCCCAGGGATTTGGACATCTTTTCTACGCCGTCCAACCCCAACAGCAGCGGTACAGTCAGCACGATCTGGGGCGGCTGGCCAAGGGCATCCTGCAGGTCGCGGCCGCGCATGAGGTTGAAGAGCTGATCATTGCCGCCCAGTTCCACATCGGCTTTGAGCGCCACGGAATCGTATGCCTGCACCAACGGATACAGCAATTCGTGGAAGCTGATGGGCTCACTGGCGGCCATGCGCTTCTGGAAATCGTTACGCTCCAGCATCTGGGCCACGGTGAACTTGGAAGCCAGCCGGATCCAATCGGGGCCGTGCAGCGGGTCCAACCATTCACTGTTGAAACGGATCTCCGTTTTTTCGGGATCCAGGATCTTGAACACCTGGGCCTTGTAGGTTTCGGCGTTGGCGTTGATCTCGTCCCGGGTCAGGGCTGGGCGCGTGGCCTTCTTGCCGGTGGGGTCGCCAATCATGCCGGTAAAATCCCCGATGAGGAAGATGACGGTATGCCCCAGCTTCTGGAACTGGGCCATCTTCCGCAGCAACACGCCATGCCCCAGATGGAGATCGGGCGCCGTAGGGTCAAACCCAGCCTTGACGCGGAGTGGCCGACCCGCCTTCAAGCGGGCTTCCAGCATTTCTTTGGTGTGGCAGGTGACAGAACCCTTGAGCAGCAAGGCAAGGGCATCGGGTACGGGAACATGGCTCATAGGAGCATCTTCCCTGAAATCGCGCCTCAGTGCTACTCCACCCGCACATCCACGAGCTTTTCCGCTTCCAGTTCCAGGTGCAGCATCCCGCCCTTGGGAATCTGGTATTCAATGCTGGTCCGGCCGTTGGAGGTGTTCACGTTGAAGTGGCTGCTGCCCTTCTGCTCCCGGACCAGTTCCTGCAGGGTGGGCCGCTGCGCCGGAAATTCGCCCAGCTTGGGGCGCCACTCCTCCGCTTCCTTCAGGAAATCCTCCTCCGTGGGGAAGACACTGGAGAGCCCTGGATTGGCGGAATAGAGCGCCTTGGTGCCTTGCTCCGTGCGCAGTCCCCGCACGGTGCGATCCATGTCCGCCCAGGCCTTGTCGAGAAAGGCCGAGCCCACGGCCTTGTCGAGCACCCCAGGCACACCGTGCTTGGATACCCAGTGCACCCCACCCACGCAGGTGGCCATCAACAGGATGAATACCAAGACACAGCCGCCGCAGCAGCCCAGGCTGACCTTGGCCCAGGTGGGCATCCCTTTTTTGGCGGGCGCGGCCTCCGATTCCCAACTTCCATCCGTCATTGGAAACGCCCTAGAGTAGGTTGCTGGCCAGTTCGGCCATGCGGGATCGTTCGCCCTTGGTCAGGGTTACATGGCCCGAAATATCCAGGTGCTTGAAATGCTCGGCCAGGTAGCTCAAGCCGTTGGTACTGGCATCCACGTACGGGTTATCGATCTGGTAGGGATCCCCGGTGAGCACCACCTTGGTGCCCTCCCCGGCCCGGGTGAGGATGGTCTTGATCTCGTGGGGCGTCAGGTTCTGGGCCTCATCCACGATGATGTATTGGTTGGGGATGCTGCGGCCGCGAATGTAGGTGAGGGGTTCCACGCTCAGGTAGCCGCCTTCTTCGAGCTGTCCCACGGTCATGCTGGAGCGGCGCCGCATCTCGGTGTTGGCCGCCACGATGAAATCCAGATTGTCGAAAATGGGCTGCATGTAGGGGCGAAGTTTTTCTTCGATATCGCCTGGCAGGAAACCGATGTCGCGGCCCATGGGCATTACGGGGCGGCTCACCAGCAACTTGTTGTACCGCTCGTCATCCACCACCTGCTGCAAACCCGCGGCAATGGCCAACAGGGTTTTGCCCGTGCCTGCCTTGCCCAACAGCGTTACCACCTGGATGGAATCATCCAGCAGAAGCTCAAGGGCGAATTGCTGCTCGCGGTTGCGGGCCTTGATGCCCCAGGGTGGCTGCTCAGTGCGTTTGAGTGGGTGGATGTGACCATCCGCAGCATAGAAGCGCCCCACCGCCGTGTGGCTTTCGTTGGCGCGGTCCAGCAGCGTCACAAACTGATTGGGTTGTAGGGGCCGATCCTCGGGTGGCACCAGCCCGCCCGCATAGACCAGATCCACCTGCACGCCATCCACCTCCCACTGGGCTGTGCCGGTGTACAGGCCGTCCATCTCCACGCGATCCGTGGTGTAGTCCTCGGCTTCCAGCCGAGCGGCATCGGCCTTGATGCGCAGGTTCGTGTCCTTGGTGACCAGCACCACTTTTTCTTTGCGGGTCTTCAGCAATTCCAGCGCGCAGGCCAGGATCTGGTTATCGGCCTTGTGCTTGTCGAGGGTCGAGAAGCCCAAATCCTGGCGATAGGGCGCCACATCCACCTTCAGGATCCCGCCCCCTTCCATGACCACCCCATCGCTGAGATTGCCAAGGGTGCGGAGCTTGTCCAGTTGGCGCGAGACGGAGCGGGCGTTGCGCCCGATTTCCGTCTGATCCTTCTTGAAGGTATCGATTTCTTCGATCACCACGATCGGGATCACGATGTCGTGCTCCTGGAATCGGAAAATGGCCTGGGGATCATGCAGCAGGACATTGGTGTCAAGAACGAACACCTTCTTGGCGGATGCGACCATGGGGCTCCCCATTGAAGTGGTGATGGGACGAAGCCTAGCACCACTTTGTGGCAGGAGGGAAACACGAGCATCGCAACACGATGCTATGATGAATCCACCCTTGGAGGCACCCATGCGAATCGGTTCTCTGTTTGCACTTTCCCTCGTGACCGGGGCACTGCTGGCCCAGGCGCCCACGACCCGCAAACTGGATGTGGTGGACACCTATTTCGGTACCCAGGTGCCCGATCCCTACCGGTGGCTGGAGGATGATCACAGCCTGGATACCAAGGCCTGGGTGGAGGCCCAGAACAAGGTGACTTTCGCGTATCTGGAGCAGATTCCCGAACGCAAAGCCATCCAGGATCGCCTTACGAAACTGTGGAACTACGAGAAATTCGGCGCGCCCCGCAAGCATGGTTCCTATTACGTCTACAGCTACAACTCCGGCCTGCAGAGCCAGTCCGTGCTCTACCTAACGGAGAAGCTTGAAGACAAGGGCCGGGTCTTGCTGGATCCCAACACGCTCAGCGCCGATGGCACCGTGTCGCTGGCGGGAACCTCGTTCAGCGATGACGGGAAGTACATGGCCTACAACCTCTCCAAGGGTGGATCCGATGTGAGCACGTGGAAGATCCGCAACGTGGCCACTGGCCAGGATCTGCCCGATGCCCCTGCCCACCGGCCGTCTATCGGTAAACGACTGGGCCAAGGATGGCAGCGGCTTCTACTATTCGGCCTACCCCGCCGTGGATGCCTCCAAAGCACTCACCGCGGTCTACAAGGGATTGAAGCTCTACTTCCATGCGCTGGGCACACCCGTGAGCAGCGACAAAGTCATTTTCGAGCGACCCGATCAGCCCGATTGGGGCTTCCACTGCCGAGTCACCGACGATGGCCGCTTCCTCGTCATCCATCAGAGCCAGGGCACCGAGCGCCGTAATCGAGTCTTCCTCAAAGATCTTCAGTCCGCAGCGCCTGCCGCACCCCTTTTTGATAAATTCGATGGCGCCTACCAGATTCTTGGCAACGATGGCGATCTGTTCTACGTTTCCACCGACGCTGGCGCACCCCGCGGACGGGTGATTGCCGTGGACCGCCATCACCCCGAGCCCGCCGCCTGGAAGGACATCATTCCCCAGGCCGCCAACCGGGATGTCATCGGCGAGGCTAGCCTGCTGGGCAACAGCCTCGCCATCACCTGGCGCATTGATGCCCTGAACGTGGTGAAGTTCTATGACCTGAAGGGCAAATTCCTCCGCCAGGTGAGCATGGAAGGCGTGGGCACCCTCGCGGGTTTCGGCGGTGAGCGCAAGGACAAGGACGTGTTCTACAGCTTCACCTCCTACAACCTTCCGCCCACGCTGTACCGCTATGACCTGAAAGCCGCCAAATCAACCATCTTCCGACAGCCCAAAGTAGACGTGAAACCCACTGATTTCGAGGTGAAGGAAGTTTTCTACCCCAGCAAAGACGGCACCAAGGTACCGATGTTCTTGGCCTACAAAAAGGGCCTGAAACTGGATGGCACCAACCCCACTTTGCTTTACGGCTACGGTGGTTTCAACGTGCCCCAGATGCCCGGCTTCAGCCCGGCGAACCTGGTGTGGCTGGAGATGGGTGGTGTCTACGCCGTGGCCTGCCTCCGGGGCGGCAACGAATACGGCAAGGAATGGTGGGCCGCAGGTAAGCGCGAAACCAAACAGAACGTGTTCGACGATTTCATCAGCGCAGGCGAATGGCTGATCCGCGAGAAATATACCGCCACCCCCAAGCTCGCCATTTTCGGCGGCTCCAACGGGGGCTTGCTGGTGGGCGCCTGCCTGACGCAACGGCCCGAACTCTTCGGCGCCGCCATTCCCGCCGTGGGCGTGATGGACATGCTTCGCTACCACAAGTTCACCATCGGTTGGATGTGGCAGAGCGACTACATGTCCTCAGATACCAAGGAGGGCTTTGACAACCTGATCAAGTACAGCCCCCTCCACACCATCAAGCCCGGTACGCGCTATCCCGCCACCTTCATCACCACCGGTGATCACGACGATCGCGTGGTGCCCGCCCATAGCCACAAATTCACGGCGACCCTGCAGACCGCCCAGGCTGGCCCCGCGCCCATCCTCACCCGCATTGAAACCAACGCAGGCCACGGCGCGGGGAAGCCCACCGCCAAATCCATCGCCGAGCGCGCCGACATGTGGGCCTTCCTCGTGAAGAACCTGGGCATGACCCTGCCCCCCACCTTCAATCCCAAGCCTTGAGCCCCACCCCGGGCCCTGGCATACTGTGAAGTCCGAGCCAACTTAGCTCAGTTGGTAGAGCAGCTGATTCGTAATCAGCAGGTCGTAGGTTCGAATCCTATAGTTGGCTCCAATCAATACAACACTTACGGCCACCGCTCGGGGTGGCCGTTTTTGTCGTTGTCACACCCTTGTCCCACTCTGGAGAGATGGCAGGCCTTATCGCCCCCCCAGGTAAAACCTGGGTGCCTCCTGCATTGATTTGACACAGGCACGCTAAATCGCCTTCAACGAGGCCGCGACGGGCGAAGGCCTGAAGGTTGCTGGTTTCTCCGGAATATCGAGTGATGGGCAATAGAACTTGGGCTACCCAAGGAGCAGAACGAGAGTCTCTGAGTCGAATGGATCTGGATTATTTAGGACGGTCGAAACGCTTTCTCAATATTTTCAAGGTGTTTCTGGGGTTTTTTCAGTCCGAAGGGCTTGGACAGCAAGATGACCCCATGATGAGCGGAGACGAGACTCAGGTCCATTTGGTCGGTTCGGCCCGTGGAGAGGAAAACAGGCACCTCCGGTAGCAAACCACGCAGGCGGGGCAGTGTCCCGGCCCCACCTAACCCCGGCATGTTCATGTCCAGGATGACGAGAACAGTAACCAACCCTGTTTCCAGCGCCACCAGAGGCTCCTTGCCAAGGGGATCGCACCATTTCCCTGGCTCTGGACGTAGGGCATTGTCAGAATAAGGCACCCGAACGCTTTGCCATCGCCTGGGCCCATTATTTCCAACCCTCTTTCCCTGGTATCAATGATGCCCTGGTCTTTGTCGCGCAAGCGTGTGCTTTTCCTCGCCCTCGGTGTGTGCGTGATGGGCTTGGCCGTGGGTGCCTATGTAAAGCTCCGCCGTGAGGTGGGCCGAGCTCTGAATGGACCTCTTCAAGCCTCTGCCCCCCTGCAAATGGTTCCGCTGATCCGCATTGATCATCCTGTGGAACGCTGGGGGGGCGGCGACGTGGGTGGTGTGGCGCTGACCTCTGGAGCCCTCGTGACGGCCGGTGGCTTTGGTGTGGTCGATGAGAAAGGAGATCGCGGCTCCAGCCTGCCCACCCTTCGAGTATCAGCCCTGGTTTCGTGGCGGGAGCACGCCGTAGTGGGCTTGGCGTCGGGTGGTCTCTTCCTTTATCGAGAAGGCCAATGGGAGGAGCTGCGCTCGGGTTTCGGCACTCTGCATGTGCGAGCGCTGCAAGAGAGTGCTGGCGGTGAATTGTGGATCGGGGCGCGGGAAGGTCTCTACCGCACCACCTGGGGCGCCACCACCCTCGATCGCGTGGATAACGCTCCGGTCAAGTCTGTGGCCCTTGGCGAGGCTGGCACTGTGTTCGCCGGGGGCGAGGAGGGGCTGCGCCGCGTGGAAGGTCTTCATGCAAGGTTGTGGCCACGCCGGATTCTTCGAATCATTCGAATGGGTGTGTCTGGTCAGGACCTGCTGGTCATCACACCCCTGGGGCTCCTCAAGGGTTCCCTTGACGGCGCCACCTTCACCCATCCGAGGTGCCGAGGAAGCCAGTGATGCGGCCCTTCTCGGCCGGCAATGCTTTACAGTGGCGAAAGGTCGCCTTCTACGATTCGAAGAAAGCCACGCGGCGGAAGAATTGCTGATAGCTCCCGCTCTGCGCGTCTTCGCAGTCCAGGGCGCGCTCTTCGTGGATACTACCCGGGGCCTATTCCGCCGCTCGGCATCGGGTTGGGTGCTGGCCCGACCTCGCCCGGAATCGCTGCCGCCCTGGCCCGAGCCACATCAACGCGCTTGCCCAGTTGGAGTCACAGCTGGTGGTGGGGTTCTTCAACGGCGGGCTCGCGATGGGCGAGTTTGCCGGTCAAGGGAAAACTCAAACGCTGCGATGGACGACCGTTCCCGGCAGCGGGGCCTGGGGTGAACGCCCTTTTGAATGGAGGGGCGGGAGCCTCTACGTGGGCAAACCTACGCGGCGTTTCTCGCTTCGACGGACATCGCCTCCATCCGTTGGAAGGCGGTGAAGTGGGGGCGGCCTTTTCCCTCGCACCCACGGCGGGCGGCGTTGCCGTGGGTTTTGGACAAGGCGTATCGCTTCCGGGTGGCCGCTTCCTTTCTGCTTTCCATGGCCTGCCCGGCAACCAAGCACTGGCCCTGGCTTCTGCCGAGCAGATCTTCGTGGGCACACCCACGGGCCTGGGCGCCATTGCGTACAGCCGTGTGGCTTGGCGCGCGTCACCGCAGGCGAGGAGCAGCACCCACCCTGGATCACGGCGTTGCACCTGCGCGGCGAGGAGCTCTTCATCGGGACCTATGGCGGTGGCGTGACCCGCCGCACGGCCTCCAAGGCCAACCCTAAAGGGCCAGGTCAATTTGACGCCTTTCCTGAAACCGAAGGGCTGAAGGTCAATACTGGCTGCCTAGTGGAAGTAGAGGGACGCCTCTACCTGGGCACCGACGGCAGGGGCCTCTACCGGCTCAGCCTCGACGGGCATCGCTTCCTCCCCCTTCGGCTGCCGCTTCCCTCTCCTCGAATCACAGCAATCCTGCCTGGCAAGGGTTGTCTCTTCATCGGTACTGATGAGGGGCTAGCCCGCCTGAACCTCCCCCTTTCGGATGAAGGTATCTGACATGCGTCCACTCCTGGGGTCCCTCCTCTTTCTCGCCGCTTCCGCCCTGGCCCCTCTCCAGGCGCAGGCGGGACTCCTCGTGCCCACCAGCACGGGACGTCCCGATGCACGTGTGCTTTCGTTGCGCGAGATGAACATCGATATCGGCATCGCCCGGGGCTATGCCCGTGTAAACGTGCGCCAGGTCTTCGAGAACCACACCTCCACCATTCAGGAAGGAACCTACCGCTTCGCGCTGCCCGCCTCAGCGGCGGTGGGCGACTTTGCTATCTGGGATGGTCTGCAGCGCATTCCGGGTGTGATTCTTGAGAAGAAGCGCGCCCGTTCCATTTACCAGGATCTGGCCCGTCAGCGTATCGATCCAGGCCTTTTGCAACAGGGCGAAGAGGAAGATGGTGATCCTGGCGATGGTCGCTCCTCAAGGCCTTCGGGAGGTGCGCTGTTCAGCGTCACGGTGGCTCCCATTCCCGCCCATGCCACAAAACGTTTGGAACTGCAGTTCCAGGAAGAGGTGCCCTTCATCGGCGGCGTGGGCGAATTCCGCCTCGTGCTTCGGCCTCCCGATGGGGAAGCCCCCGTGGCAGCTCGTCTCACGGTAAACATTTCTCTTACGGATGGCGCCTTCGAGCCAGTGGTCAAGGGTCTAGCTCTGACCGCCACCAACGGTGGCGCCGCCTTCACCGGCGACAACGTGCGGCTCGACCGTGACCTGGTGTTGCGCATCCGCCCCAAGGGCAGCGAGGCGCTGCGCCTCACAGCCTTCCGCAATCCCGAGGGGTTGCTGCCAGAGGGCTTTGCCCTCGCGCCCTGGGAACGCCCTTCTGAGATCCCTCCCGAGAAGGATGGATTCTTCCTGCTTGAAGCTTCTCCATCAGTGGGAGCCAAGGCCAAGGACGGCGCCAAGGCTGAGCCTACCGAGGCCAAGCGGCCATCGCTATCCCTGGCCATTCTCTTCGACACTTCGCTTAGTCATCGCTGGGCCGGCCTGGAAACCGCCTACGGGCATCTGGTCCGTGTCCTGCATTCTCTCAATGGCGCGGATCGCTTCGCACTCATTCCCTATGACCGCATTCCGGCCGAAGGTGTGCGCCTGCGCCCAGCCACGGCCCAGGACATCGAGGCCGAACTCACGGCGCTGCGTGCCCGCGCCCTCGGGCCCGGCGCCAATCTGGGCGCGGCCCTGGGACTGGCCCGCAAGCTCGTGGGCGAGCAGGGGCGCATCCTCCTGCTCACCAGTGGGCAGGGCATTCCCGGCTCCAAATCATTGCGAAGCACACTGGGCACCACACCCCTCTTCGCCGCCGTAACCGTTGGCCAGGCGGGGGAGTCGCTGCGCTCGACCGCATTGCAGGTGCTATCCAACACCGCCACCGAAATTGAGGGTGACCTCTTCTTTAAGCGATTGCTGGCGCCCGTGGAGCGTGAAGTCGCAGCCAAGACAACAGACACCAGCCTGCCATTCACTGTCAGCGGCGGCGATCCCAAGCTTCGCCACATCTATCCGGTGCTAGTGCAGCCCCTGGAACCGGGCAGCCTATCGGCCTGGGTGGGCCGCTATGCCATGCCCCAGGCGAAGGTGCGCCTGGAACTGGCCTCGCAGCTATTCCCCGGCGGCAAGGTGGGGCTTGATGGTGCCTTCCCCGAGAAGGCCTTGGAAGCACGGGATCTGCCCCGCCGATGGGCCCGCGCCCGGGTGGATGACCTCCTGGCCCGCATCGAGGCTGAAGGTGAGCGCCGCGAGTGGGTGACTGAGATTATCGAGCTATCCAAGCGCTACAAGTTCATCACGCCCCTACACGGCCTTTCTCGCCGCACCGCGATCACTGCTGCGCCCCGCCGAATCCAACCCGGCGATCCGGTGCTGCGCGTGGAATGCGATGAAGGCACCGTTTCGGCCACGGCCCTCTTCCCCTTCGGGCTAAAACTGGATCTGGTGCGCCGTCCCTACTCGAATGTGTGGGAGGGCCGCTTCCTGGTGCCTGAGGGCCTGAAAGATGGTCGTTGCTCCGTGCGCATCCTACTGCGTGATCGCAGCGGCGCTCACCAGAGCGAAACCAAGTACTACGTGCTGGATGGCAAGGCTCCCGAGATCCAACCCCAACTGCCCAACGCCGTGCAGGCGGGAGAGGTCCTGCGCATCGAGGCCCGCACCGATGAGGATGTCGTTCTCTTCACCGCCCGCCTGGGGGATAGCCCACCCATTCCCCTGCGCTGGGATGCCACCGCAAAACGTAGTGTGGGCCTGCTGCGCGTGCCCACAGGTACGGGCGGAACCCAGGAAGTGTTCTTCGAAGCCGTGGATGCGGCGAAGAACCGAGGCTTTGCCCGCGCAACTGTGGAGGTGAAGCCATGAGCCTCGATCGCCTGACCACTGTGGCCAAGCGCTGGCTGAATCAGGCCCGCACGCTCAAGCGCTTTCGCGCTGCTGCTGCTCTGGGTATCGCCGTCGTGGGTATTTCCGCCACTCAGGTACCCTGGACCGAGCTGACCGAAGCCGATTGGATCTATGCCATCGCCACCCGCTTCTCTCTTGTGGAGGGGCATCGTGGACTACCCCACCCCCACAGCCGAGCTGGCCAAATTGCTGGAGGGTCGCACGGAATCCGCCGCCCTGCGCCACCTGGCCGATGCTCGCCTGAACCTTGGTGACCGCAAGGGTGCGCTCGCCGCCATGAAGCAGTGGGCCACGCGAGAGGGTGCCCAGGCTTGGGACGAAACCGCCCGTTGGGCCGCCAGTCACCGGGAACTGGAGGCCGCCTTCCGTGCCGCTGAAAAGGCCCTGCTGGGCCTGCCCGATGGTGCCAAGCACGACCTCGCGAATCGCCGCATCGAGTGGGCCGATCGTCATCCCGAAGCAGCAGATGCCTTGGCGCTGCGCAAGGCCCGGGTGGTGCTCTTCCCCCAGGATGCCCGGGCATTGGAGGACTATGTCCGAGCCCTGGAAAAAGCAGGCCGCCTGCCTGAGGCTGATCAGGCTCTGGCGGCTGGACAAGCCCTGGAACCTGAGCGGCGCCTGCTACTGCGGGCGGACCTGCTGACCTCCCACGGCGATCACCTAGGCGCATTCCAGGTTCTGGACGGGGCCATCGCTGAGCCCTGGAGCATGGATTTCCGTCGTGCCTTACGTAGCCCGCGTCGAAAGGTTTACCCACGTCGCCCGGAGCTTGGCGGACCACCCTGGAGGCTCGCTTCGATGCCGAGGCTCTCGTGCGCCTAGCCACCTACTTCGGCGGTCAGGGCCGTGGCGATGCACTGGCGGACCTGCTTAGCCAAATCGATCGACGCTACGGCAAGGACCTGGGGCGTAAGGAGCAGCTCCTCATGGCCCGCCTCCACACGGAAATCGATGCCACGCCGGAGGCCTTCCGGGCGCGGTTGGCGGCCGCCCACCACGGCTCAGCCGAGGAACAGACCGCGGATCTGGCCGCACTGGCCCACCTCGCCCTCGCGGCGGGTGGTCGGCCCCTGGCCTGGGGCACCTACAACGACGAATCCTATAAGTGGGTGGCGAGCATGGATCGCACGCCCGGTTTCTGGACAGGTGGTCTCTCCTTCCTTCTCACGGGCGAAGACTGGAAGAGCGCCCTGGAGCGGCTTGAGAACGAAAGCCTGTCAGAGCGAACCTTCGACACCGCGCGTCTGCTCACCGCTGAGCTGGTGCGCCGGGCGCCCAATCACGCCGACTTGCCAGCCCTGCGTGTGGCCCTTATGGGCAAGCACGTGGCGCGCGGCGAGGGCAAGGCGGCCCTGGCCCTACTGCCTCTGGTGGAATCCGCCCCGGCGGCCGTGGCTGACTAAGGTCGGCGCGTGGCCTTGCAGGCGGCCCGCCAGGCGGGCCTGCCACTCACCGAAGAAGTCCGCCTCTGGAGGCTAGGCTTGAAGCATCTGGCGCCCAATGGGACTCCGCCCCATGGCGCAGGCCGGGTGGCTTCATTTCACAACGAGGGGAGAAACCCCCGACGAGAACGCCTATGGCGAAGTAGGCGGCGAGGGCCGTCCCTGGGCCAACCCAAACCGTTACCGGGAAACCCAGACCTATTCGACCCTGCTGGAGGAAAGCCTCTCCCGGCTCGACCAAATGAACCCTGATCACCGTGCCTCACTGGATCTGATCCTCACGGAAATGGACCGCCTCCCCGACGATGAGAACCTCTGGCTGCACCTGGCCTCGCGCCTGGGGAACTGGAACCTGGACGACGAGCTGGGACCACGCTTTGAGCGAGCCCTGAAAAAGTTTCAGGGCCCCGGCATCTGGGACAAGGCCGCCCGCTGCGCATGCCGGCGCAACCAGCATCAGGAAGAGCGTACGCTGGGCTGGCAGACTGTGGCGGATCGTTTCCGCGCCACGACCCTTTCCAGAAGGTGAGCGGATCAGGTGATGTGCGCGTGGAAGTACCTGAACAGCCCATGGTGGGCGGCCGGGTACGCATGGTGCTGTGGGCCGATTGGGTGCGCCTTAAGGCTCTGGAGCGGTTCCCCCACAGCCCCACGGTAGTGCGCGAGGCCCAGCAGCTAATGGCCGTGAGCACCTGGGAGAAGCGCACGGATCTTGTGCAGGAAGCGAAGCGTGATCACACGGTCACCCTGGTCCCCGACTCACTGCTGGCCGAGCGTCGCTGGGCGATTCTCTTTGTGGATGCTGAACAGCGCGAAGCCTACTTCGTGGAGGCCATGCGCAAGGGGCAGCTCGAAGGCCGCCTCCTCTCGCTGGAAGCCAAACCTGATCGCACGCCCGTGGAAGACCTGATTCTCTTTGAAGGCTGGTCGCGACTCTCGCGGTTTGAACGGGCCATGGCGCCCGGTGATCGTCTTTCCGCAAGCTACCCCGGT
>JADKBC010000012.1 GCA_016715205.1 Holophaga sp. | reverse complement strand
TTTACTAGTTCTATCTGGGTAATTCTTACTCAGATAGATAAGCTAGTCCTTTCAAAGATGCTCTCGCTTTCAGAATTTGGGTATTTTACTCTTGCTGTGGTCGTCGCCGGAGGCATCTCTCTTCTTTCCGGTCCCATTAGTACAGCCTTGATGCCCCGATTGACGCGACTAGTGGCCGAAGGAGATGAGGACGGGGATGATCCGGCTCTACCGGGATGCCACCAGATGGTTGCGATATTGCGGTACTCGCCGCGACGCTGCTATTTTTCTTGCTCCAGAAGTCATCTTTGTATGGACGGGTAGCTATGCAATTTCGGCCAAGGTCGCACCCGTATTGGGCCTATATGCCATAGGAAATGGCATTCTGGCCCTGCTCGCTTTCCAATATTATCTGCAATATGCAAAGGGGTATCTGAAATTCCATGTCATCGGGAATGTGGTCATGGTCTTGGTTTGGATTCCCTCTGTGGTGTGGGCCACCTTCTGTTACGGGGCTGTGGGCGCCGGGGTGGCCTGGGCGGGGGTCAACATGCTATACATGGCCTTCTGGGCGCCCATAGTGCATAAGCGATTCCTCCCAGGTGTTCACGCTACCTGGCTCAGAGTTGATATCGGGCATATTGTAATCCCCGTAACCTTGGCTGGTTGGGCCCTCAGTCGGTGGCTAGTTAGACCAGTAGACCGAATTTGGTATCGGGGGCGAACTATTTTGCGCCGGGTCGGGGCTAGTGGGAGTAGCTATTTGTGGATCATCCTGGGGCAGGATTCGAGCCCGCCGGGTTCTTTCTTTGTTCATTAGTTGAGGCACAGCGTGAGGATTTGGACGTCGGTCTGTGCCCGGTTTTAAGTGCCAGGTAACCTGAACCAGAGAAGTCGTAACCGGAACAGGTTCATTAGACTTGCAAGCAAATTGATTCTTCTATATGATCTGAAACCATTTAGCCTTACCATACATCGAAAAAAGCCAAGGATCCGCCCATGCATCAGGTCAACTCATCCACGCGTATCGCTGGCACCGGATCATGTGTACCAGAAAGGGTTGTACCCAACTCAGAGATCGTCTTTCAAGCTGGCACTCAAGAAGCCTGGGTAGTAGAGAATCTTGGAATCAGAGAACGACGGGTTGTAGAGCCCGGTCAGTATAGCTCGGATCTGGCGGTAGTTGCGGCTCGGAGGGCGATCGAATCCGCTGGGTTAAAGCCTCAGGATGTGGACGCCATTATCCTGGCCACTGCGACACCGGATCGCAGTTCCCCGTCTACAGCTTGTATTGTGCAGCACAAACTGGGTATTACCCAGGGATGCCCTGCGTTCGATCTAAATGCAGTCTGTTCAGGATTTCTATATGGAATGTCAGTAGGCAGCCAATTCATCCAAGGCGGGGTCTTCCGCAATGTCTTGGTAATTGGCGCCGACACGTTCTCCCGGATTACCGACTGGACCCGTCGGGATTGCGTATTTTTCGGTGATGGGGCTGGAGCCGTAATGCTCCAGCGAACGGAAGATGATGATGGGTTCTTTTGTTTCGAGTTGAATGCGGATGGGCGTGGTCAAGACAGCTTTACAGTGCACTCTGGTGAGGAATATTTCACAATGAACGGTAGTGCCGTCTATCAAACTGCCACGACGGTTCTGCCTCAATCCATCTTGCAACTGCTTTCCAGGCATCAACTGTCAGTGTCGGACATCTCCGTGCTTGTACCACATCAGCCATCCATTCGCGTCTTGCGCCGCACGGCTGAAATCCTAGGCCTTCCACTGGAGCGTGTCTGTATGAACATGGACCGCTATGCCAATACAGCTGGTGCCACCATCCCTCTCCTATTAGATGAGACAGTCAGGACCGGTCGAATTCACTCAGGGGATCTGGTCGCTTTTGCGGCGGTGGGTTCCGGTTGGACCTGGGGGGCAGCGCTCTACCGGTGGCGAGATTGAGTAGCCTACCAGCGGGTAATGCGAAATGTTACAGACAGGAGGAGACTCTTCCATGACAACAACCATCCCAGGCCTGGTACTGATCACCGGGGCGAACGGAGGACTCGGTTCCCGCCTTGTGGAGGGGCTTTTGGAGTCAGGAGTAACTAATATCGCCTGCCACTATCGATCGTCGACCAACGTCATCACTAAGCTCCTCGAGGCGCATGGCCTACCTGCAGAACGTCACCTGTTTCAGGCGGAACTCACGGATGAAGCAGAGGTTCAAGCCATGGGACAGGCTATTGCAGATCGCCTTGGGCCGGTGTGGGGGCTGGTGAACATTGCTGGTCGTTCTTCAAATTCGATGTCCTGGAAGTTGTCTACACAGGAGTTCATAAACATCGTGCATGCCAACTTGCTCTCGACCTTCCTGGTGACCCGTGAATTTCTCCCTGGAATGCGCGAAAAGGAGGGTGGACGGATCATCAACGTCTCAAGTGTCATTGCCCACACTGGCATCGCCGGGGCATCGCACTATTGCGCGGCCAAGGCTGGAATCGAGGGGTTCACTAAAGCTGTTGCTCAGGAAGTAGCTTCTAAAAATATCACAGTGAATTGCTTATCACTCGGATATTTCAATAAGGGAATTATTTCTGATGTTCCAACTGCAATGCTCGATGTCATAAAAAGCAGAGTGCCACTGAAGCGCCTTGGCAAAGCTGAGGAACTGTTCCCATTGGTGAATTACCTACTCGGTCAGGGATCGGCTTTCATGACGGGTCAAATCCTCCATTTAAACGGTGGATTGTATTAATAATAATCTTGTTGTCTCTGTGGTTGATAGGATTACTTTCTTTAATTGACGTGCAAAGGGCATAACTGTGGCATCACTATCTGTCTCTAGTTCAAAATGAAGCCTACCTATAAGCGGAGAATTTAATGGGATTTCTATCAATTGATAAAATACAGCAGATGGGTTTTAAATATATCGGGAATAATGTTTTGATATCGGATAAAGCGTCCATTTACAACACTAAAAATATTTCAATAGGAAGTTATTCTAGAATCGATGATTTTGCAATACTTTCCGCTGGTGATGGCGGTATAAAAATCGGGTGCTATGTCCACATTGCGTGTCACACAAGTATGATGGGACAAGGGGAGATCGCACTAGATGATTTTTCAGGTATATCATCTCGAGTAGCTATCTATTCTTCAAGTGACAATTATGATGGAGAATGGATGACGAACCCTTGTGTTCCGGAAAACCTAAGATCTACTTATCATAAGCCTGTGCATTTAGGGAAACATGTGGTTGTAGGAACTGGTTCGACCATTCTTCCAGGTGTAAAATTATGTGATGGTTGTGCGGTAGGCGCTATGTCTCTAGTGAATAATAGTTTTGAAGCACTCTCGATAATTTTAGGGGTTCCAGCGGTATTTAAAAAAAGGAGAAAAAATAATATTTATAATCTTGAAAAATCAATAAATATGGATTTAATATAATATTTTTTAAGAATGGATTTACTTGGTTGCCCTCCCCCGCCAAACCGCTGCAGCTCGGCAGGTCACTTAATAAGAAAATCAGAAAATTCTGCCGAATTTGTAACTAATGACAGGCTGATTGAATAGCGTTCGAATGTGAAGAATAGTTTTGTATGATTTTATAAAATTCTTGAAATAATTCTCAATTTTTGAAAAATAAGGATTCTCGACATATGAATTGTATTTTTACCATTGTGGCGAAAAATTATTTAGCCATGGCTTTAACTTTGGGTGATTCCATTAAAGCAGTACATCCGAATTACGATTTTTTTATTATCCTCGCGGATGCAGTGGATGATGAATTTGAGTTAATTGAGGAGAGATACAGAATTATTGAAGTTGGTAGCCTTGGTATCAATAATTGGCTAGATCTAGCCTTTAAGTATGATATCTCCGAGTTTAGCACCTCCATTAAGCCATTTTGTTTTGAGTATTTCATGGCAGGTTCTAAATATCAAAACATAATGTATTTTGATCCCGATATTTATATATTCAATGAATTAACACAAATTGAGAATTTGTTAGAAGACAATTTTTGTGTAGTTACTCCACATCACTCCGACCTGGAAATAGAGTGGTCAGGCGCATTGCCGGAAAATAATATATTAATATCTGGAATTTACAATCTCGGATTTATTGCGTTCAAAAACTCAGAAAATTCTAAATTTGTCATCCACTGGTGGAAAGAAAAGCTAAGAGATAAGTGTTATATTGAAAGGTCAGATGGACTATTTTATGACCAAAATTGGATCCAATTCTTGATTTCTTCCTTTGATAAAGGTATATATATATTAAGAGATTACGGATATAACATCGCATGGTGGAACCTGCACGAGAGGTCCATCGAATTTTGTGGAGACATTCCCCATGTGGTTCACAAGAAGAGTCAGGTATCCTTTGAATGTATTTTCTTTCATTTTTCAGGGTTCAATGTTTTAGATCTAACCGTCATTAATAGCAGATACCGAAATAATCCATTTTTATGTTGGCACATCAACCAACTCTGCAAAGGCTATTCTCTGAATATGCTCAACTTGTGATCAGGAACAATCACGATGTTTATCGAAAATTACGGTACCAATATAACCATTTTGCCAATGGTTATATTGTCGCCAAGCTACACAGAAGGCTTTACAGGGAAATAACATCCAAAGACCATGGTTATAGGAACATGGACAGTGTCAGACGAGCTTTGCTGGCGGAAGTCAAAAAGAAAAATTTTTCTTGGGATGATCCATTCTCGATTTTTGAAGGGAGCTATTACGAGCTCCTAAATAAAAATAGATTGATCCTGAAAGAAAGCCAGCTCAGGATAGATACCCTCAATCCCGATCGTGATTCTAATAGGTTTCATAAAAAAATTGTATATGTAAGTAAAATTCTAAAATTGATGAAACGAATTTTGGGCCTTGAACGGTATCTGATGGCCATGAAGTTCCTAAATCTATATTCCAGGGATGAGTACCAACTCTTCTTGATAGAGGGCTTAGAGCCAATGAGTGGAGACTGATGCCCGGTATCTGTGCTGTCATCGTCACCTATCACACAGGTCTCAAGGTCACGAGTGACCTTGAGACCATTGCCTGCCAAGTAGATCACGTGATCGTTGTGGACAACGGTTCTGATAGGGGCACTAGGTCTAGCCTTGCTGCAGCCCAAATGCGTTTATCAGAGAGGATAACACTTTTATTGAACGAAGAGAACATTGGGCTGTCTAAGGCTCAGAACCTTGGGATTGGATTTGCGCTCGAACGCGGGTACGACTGGATAATACTGCTTGACGATGACTCCACCCCAGGGGTGGGCATGGTTGTGCGGATGATGAATTACTACCTAGGACTTTGCGAGGAAGATAGGGAACGGGTAGGTATTCTCTATCCAAGTATCGTGGATAAAAATACTTCGAGTAAGTCTCGTTTTCTTATTGAATCGAATGGTAGAATTAAATTGACTTATTGCCCAGACGATGATGTGATCTATCCAATTATTGCAATGTCCTCTGGTAGTCTTATTAAGACAGACACCCTTCGAGCAATCGGTCAAATGGATGAGACCTTTTTTATCGATCAAATCGATGTGGATTTCAGTCTCAGGATAATAAATTCCGGACTAAAAATTATTGCAGTAGGTGGGGCTATTTTGTATCATTCGCTAGGTGCGAGGCGTGAGTTTAGGTTTTTGGGTATGGTAATAACGCCTACTTATCATTCAGCCTTCAGATGCTATCATATGTATCGAAATCGTTTAATTGTATGGAAAAGGTATATTAAGTCAAATTTTAATTTCATTCTATTTGACATTCTTAGTTCTTTCTATCATTTGTTTAAAATCGTTATCTTTGAGGATAAAAAAATAGCTAAGATTAAAGCAATGGCTACGGGGGTGCTAGATGGACTGTTTCATAGGGTCAGTCCAACTCTGGACCATCACCAGTCTTGGTGAAGAAGTTTGGGTGGGATAGTTAAAAAGAAAAAATATGACATATTAAAAATAACGATCCGAAGAAAATTTTGATAAATAATACATAGAATGCAAAAGTTCTGATGAAATGAGATAAAATCGAAAAAATTCGTCTTTAGTTTTTCCCCCGTTCCAGCATGACTTTTTGGTAAAGTTCGTAATATCGGTCGCACATAGTATTAATAGAAAATTCACGAAAGGCCCGATCCCTGGCTTGACGGCCGAGCCGTAATCGAAGATTTGTATCCAGAATCAGACCGTTAATGGCTTCTGACATTGCGCGAGGGTCCTGTAGCGGAACCACCAATCCTGTCTCCCCATGCAAGTTGACTTTTGTTACTCCCGTTGGCAAATCACAACACACAACTGGGAGACTAGAGGCATGGGCCTCGACTTGGACCAACCCAAAGGCCTCCTCGGGGCGGTCCGAAGGAAGGACAAAAAGATCTGCCGAATGGTAAAGGGAAGGCAACTCCTCTGCCGAAACGGAACCCATCCAGCGAACGCGATCCTGTATTCCAAGATCCTTGGCCTCCGCTTGAAGCTGGGCTCGAAGGGGGCCCTCACCGGCGATTACCAAGGTAGCGTCGATATACTTCATGGCTTGCAATAGGGTGGGAAGCCCTTTGTACCCCACGAGACGCCCCACAAATAGAATGAGGGGGCCTCCGCCAGCAAGGGATTGCCTATAGGTCCTACCGCGCTCGATGAGGGATTCTGTAGTTCGGAAGGGCTCTAAGTCTAGTCCGAAAGGGACTATGACGCATTTCTCTCGAAGTTCCCCCGAAAGGATTGGGGAGGACTCGATGTGGTTGGAGGTGGCAACGACAATGGCGGATGCACCTTTGAGAAATTTTAGCATAAATGGTTTGTAGCAAGCAAAGAGATGCCTAAATCCACCAATATCGGCATGATAGCTAACAATATAGGGAGTCTTTGGTCCTGTTAACACCTGAAGAACATCTCCCCATGGATAGGGAAAATGAAAATGAAGAAGATCAGGCTTCGCCTTTCTGACGTGGTGCATTAATGTTGGTGCAATTGGCGTGTGAGCAATGGTCCCGAGGCTTGGCACCTCCACCTAAAGTGATCCATAGTAATCACGCGTTTTGTGTCTGGTCCCCTTGATATGGCTTGGGACGATCGCTTCGACCCTCAACATAGGATGATTAGAAAATCCTTTTAATAGTGAAGCCACAACCGCCTCTATCCCGCCAAAAGGTGGGGGGAAGGCTTTATTTATAATTGCTATTTTCATAATGATTCCACAATGGTAAAAGCCTAATTAAATTATTTTAATGTGTATCGACTTGTAAAACTAAAAAAATTGCCCAATAGTCAGGGCATATTTAATGTCATGCCACGGTCAAGCCATATGAAGGTTGTACTGTCGTTCTTGAATCGAGGCAAGCAGTTCGGTTCATTCTAGGAGATAGTACCCCATGCCCCCTCGCCTCGCGCAGTCCCGCCGGCCCCATAAGCAGAAGATTCTGGTCACAGGTGGGTCTGGTTTCATTGGGTCCGTGTTGGTTGAACGTTTAAGAAACGAAGGGATTGCTGTGGCCTACACGGGGCTCGCTCCAGCACCATACCTGGAAACCCTGGAGGCTGAATGGTTGGCCCTGCCGAATCTGAGTGAGATCACGGACTGGGCCCCGTTTCTTCAGGGTATAACGGGAGTTGTCCATCTCGCTGGAATTGCTCATCAGTTTGATCCAAGGGTTGCCAGTGATTGGGATCTCTTCGATCGGGTGAATCATCTTCCCCACTGCCCGGCTGGCCCAGGCCGTTGCCCATTGTCCAGAAGTGAACCGCTTTATATTTATTAGTTCCGTGGCCGTACATGGGCCCACCCCATTACTGCCATTAGGTCCAGACTCCCCCATTCATCCCACGACACCTTATGGGAAAAGCAAAGCGGATGGAGAGGCGGCGGTGCGTCGAGCCCTTTCGGATTCTGCAACCCGATGGGCCATTCTTCGGCCAGTTCTTGTCTATGGCCCTGGCAACCCCGGTAACCTTGCGCGTTTAGCGGGGATCGTGCGCAGAGGCATCCCTATCCCGGTAAGTAGGTGCCCAAATCAGAGAAGTTTCCTGTTTGTAGATAATCTGGTTGACCTCATCAAAACATTTCTGAGCGCTGTCGCCCCCCCCTCTGGAAGGACCTGGCCGGTGGCCGACCGGGAAAGGCTTTCGACGGAGCACCTAGTTAGGGTTTTGGCAGCAAGCCACGGCAGGAGAGGTCGAACGTTGCACCTGCCCTGGACGCTGCTGCATGCAACTGCGCGGCTGGGGGATTTTTTTAACCACTTGGGCTTATCTGTTCCATGGAGTTCTGAGGTTCTTTCAAAAATTTCAGGTGATTTCTTTGTGGATGTGGATTCGTTGAATGAGGGCCTAGGATGGGAGCCGCCCTTCACCCTAGAAGAGGGAATGCGCAGAACCTTTCCACCGACGGTGGGCCGCCAAACGACACCAGAAATCCCCCCCCATGAAGGCATGAATCGATTGAAATGATTGAGAGGGTTTGGATATGAAAATCAGAAACTCGATCATGGATTCCGTTGGGGTTCGGCCTCCAGAGGAAATCTTGGAAGCCCATGTTCTGGCTTTCGTCCCACTCAGTATTTGGACGGGCGATAAGAATCTATACACAAGGTAGGCTGGGGGAACCATGACCGGGCTAATCATGGAGAGAACTTCATGATGGTGAAGGATCACGCTGGGGAAAATGGCGCCTTGTTGTGACCAGGGTCATGCATTGGGCTACCACGCCCCCTGCCATGATGCGCTGGAAGGAAAAGCCTCTGAAGTGGTGAAGGCCCTCGGCCACACAGGAACCTTGCATCCGCTGCCCCACTGCTGTTCCGAGGCGGGCACCCTGGCCCTTTCCCGACCCGATATCTCCGAAGCCATGCGCGCCCGCAAGGTGGATGTCATGGCGGCGCTGCGGGCGGAGACGCCCGACGTTTCCTGTGTGCTCACCAACTGCCCCTCCTGCCTCCAGGGTCTCGGCCGCAGTCGGAGTACTGGCCTGGTCGCCCGTCACCTGGCGGTGCATCTGGCGAAGCGCCAGAGCGGTGCTGACTGGAAAAAAGGCTTCGTGCGCCGGGCCGAAAACGCGAAGGCAATATCGTTCTAGCAATCACTCCATCTGTAGAATCAATGCGACATGACCTGCACCCCCGGGGAATACTGGCTATCCACTGAGCCCTGCCAACTCGCCCAGTTGACTAGCATCGCCATGGCCAAGGACCGCTTGACGTGCCTGAGAACGGTGCGATCCTTGTCGAATCCACAAGATCTTTGCCAATCTGACCCGTTTCAGGGTTCCCACCACGCTACGCAGGTCCCCACCGAAGCCCTGAGACCTTCCTTTGTCTTTTCGTCATTCAGCGTTTTGGCCCTTTATTTTCCCTATCCACGCGTTCCTGCAGGGCCCGCAGTAGTTTGCCCTGGAGGGCCAGGGGCAGCTCGCCGATTTCATCCAGCACCAGGGTGCCGCCATCTGCCAACTCGAAACGTCCAGGCTTGGCACTGGTAGCGCCAGTGAAAGCACCCTTCTCAAACCCGAACAGTTCGCTTTCTAACAGATTTTCGGGAATGGCCGCGCAGTTGATGGCCACAAAGGCACCCTTGCGGGGGGGGCTGGCGGAATGAATCAGCTTGGCGAGCAATTCCTTGCGACCTTCTTTTGTCTTTTCGTCATTCAGCGTTTTGGCCCTTTATTTTCCCTATCCACTTCCCTATCCACTTCCCTATCCACCCCCCGAATACCTAGCTCACGTCTTGGACTATATGCGAACTGCACAATCTTTTCCGTCATTCATTAGTAGATCGGCGATCAATCACCTTTCGGAGTACCAGTGACCCGAAATCTATCCTCCCGCACAATGCATCGCATTTTTATTCTTGGTCTGGCAACCGGCATGACCGGTTTCACGGCCTGGGCCCAAGTTAGCCCAAAACGCACCAGTGTGGACCTGTTCGCCGGGAAGCCTGGGGAGGTGCGTACTGGCGTGATCACACCACAGGGGATCAAGGCCGCTGAGTCCCTCACAATCGAGGGGCCTGTGGATGTAATTGTGCAGTTGAAGGAAACTCCGTTGTTGAACAGGCGCAGGGCTGTTTTTCCACTTACAAGTTCCCAGAAATCGCAGGCCATGCGGGACCACCAGCTGCGCATCCAGAATGAGCATCAACAAGTGCGCGGGTGGATTGTAAACAAGGAAGGTGGGCTTAGAAATCAGGATTTCAAGGAATTCCGCTTTACCTTTAATGGATTGGCGACTCGTGTATCTCATTCTACGTTTCAGCAACTAAAGGATCATCCGGCAGTTGCGCATGTATTCAGAGACACCCGGGTACATGCAACCCTGTCACAGAGTGTTCCCCTGATCGGCGCCACTCAAATGTGGAACAATTATGGGGCCACGGGACAAGGCATCCGGGTAGCGATCCTGGATTCTGGCATCGACTATAACCACCCGGATCTTGGTGGCGGATACGGTTCTGGATATAAGGTGATTGGTGGCTATGACTTCGTGAACAACGACACGGATCCAATGGACGATCATGGCCACGGTACTCATGTGGCCGGAATTATCGCCGCCAATGGGTTGATAAAGGGTGTAGCTCCTAACGCCAAATTACTAGCTTTCAAAGTGCTTGGTGCAGATGGGTCTGGGGCCATCAGTGGAATCATCGCCGCCTTGGATTTAGCAGCTGATCCAGATCAGGATCCGATGACCGATGACAAGGTCAATGTCATCAATATGAGTCTTGGTGGCCCAGGTGATGCGGATGATCCGATTTCTCAGGCTGTAGATGCTGCTGTGGATGCTGGAATCGTCTGTGTCGTGGCTGCGGGCAATGAGGGTAGTAGCTACGCTACGATCGGCTCGCCCGGATGCGCCAGAAAGGCAATTACCGTTGGAGCCACCGATAACCTGGACCAAATTGCCTTGTTCAGTTCCAGAGGACCCGGAAGGCCGGATATGGCGATCAAACCAGATGTCACGGCACCTGGAGTCAATATCAACTCCTCGTTACTCGGTGGAGGTTACGGTGCAATGAGTGGCACCTCTATGGCAGCGCCTCATGTCGCTGGTGCCGCGGCACTGCTTCTAGAGAAGCACCCGACGTGGCTTCCAGAATTCATCAAAGGCGCACTGACGGGAACGGCGAAGGACTTAGGCCTAGACGCATTCACTCAGGGGAGTGGGAGAGTCCAAATCCAACAGGCATACCTGACCAAGGCGGTGGCCTCGCCTTCGAATCTCAGCTTTGGACCTGTAGATATTGGCCAGCCTATTTGGGCAAAAACAAGTTCAGTTCGGATCCACAATCTTGATGCTTCCGATAAAAATTACTCCTTGTCCATGGAAGGCTCCTGGCCTTCAGGAGTCAGTTGGTCGATCGTTCCTGCTTTGATCACGATTGGCCCGGGCCAGTCTAAGGACGTGTCCATCACATTGACCGTCGACAATTCCGCTCTTCCGTTTGGCCCGGTACCCTCATCTGGATTAGGGGGGTGGCTGGTTGCGCAAACTTCCAATGATTCGCTGCGATTACCAGTGTCGTTTAGCAAGTTCTCTCGATTGGAATTACAATTCGATCAATTCCCAAATCTCATAAATATTTATGATAAAAATGACAATTATAAAATTGTACAACCATATTTATATTACCAAGTTGGCAACGCCATGTTGGTGGCTCTTTATCCGGGCAATTACGATATTTTATGCTATTTCCCACATGGACCGAATGGCGAGAGGGGTGAATCATTTATCATCAAGGAAGGGGTGATTGTAAATAATAATACAGTGCTAGGAATTTCATTAAAAAATGAAGCCATTCATCATATTAACCTAACAGGTGTTGATGCAGACGGAAATGATTTTAATTTAATCAATGGAATGGCTAAAGAAGCTGTCTTTGGGCCGATTACCCTTGATGGAGCAATTATAACTCGCGGTGAAGCGTGTACAGATTACTATTTTTCTGATGTTTCAAATTCATACAAATTTGAAACCATACTATCTGGATGGTCGAGTAATAGTTTTATAAAGAAATACTATGAGTTCAGGTATGGATTAATAAATGGTATATTCAGCAGTCAGTCTTTGACAAACAGTCCTGTAAGCGTGGTGAAGCTTAATTACAATATAAGTCCAAATGTTAATAGTGCATGGATCAGTTTTTTATCGCTTTATCAATCGGGTAAATTATGCCGCTGGATTTGCGTCGATCGGTTGGACGGGTTGGAACAACATTGATCAGGACATTATCTCCGCCATGGGCGATGGAGGTACACCTCTCTTCCATGCCGTACTTGCATTTTCGTTCAACCAATCCAGCCCGCACGTTTTTCGATTGATAATATTGGCAATCTAGGAGCCATTCTATTCAAGGGAGGACTGATTGGCATTGGAAATCCTGGTTGGGTAAATATTCATCACTTTTTTCATCCAGATACGCCCTTCTACTCCACCGATTCAATGCGAATTCTGTTTGGTGAATCCCCGCAATTTTGGATTGGGCAATTGCAAGGAAGTCAGAATGATTTAAATATATTGAGTCCATTTGGGCAATTCTATACTGGTCAAATGGCAGACTATGATTTTGTAGATATTCCATACGAAATCACCGTGGGTTCATCCAACACGGAATCAGGATTGATCCCTATGGGGTATTTTACTCGTCATCTTAGTGTCTCAACCGGCCCAATCAAATTAAGCTTTCCAACACACTCTTATTGGGTTAACGGCGAAATTGCTAATGCTAAAACAGTATTTTCATTGGATTCGAGCAAGAGTGATTCAAATCCTCCTTATTTCAACCTGTTGAGAATCACCAAAGAAGGGGAGCATCCAGTATTACTGAAATGGGTAAATTGAACCAGTTGAATCTTAGCGTTGCCGATGATGTGTCGCTTGCCCAGGTGACGGCCTCATGTAAACTCGGTGGCCAGTGGAGGGCGTTAGCACTTCCAATCCCGACGGGGAATTCAATGGACTGCGTCCTTGAACTACCGACAGACCTCCCCGAGGGACCTGTGGATTTGAAGGTCGAGGTGACTGACGGTGAAGGGAATTCAATGGCCCAAGAACTGACTCCTGCCTTCTATCATCTCGCGAACTACACTACACTCCCCCCCAGTCCTGCCACGGGCGCAACGGTTACATCCAGCCTTGCAAGCCCTCAGACAGTAGGAACTGCGGTCACATTCACAGCAGTCGGAATAGGGGGGACGCCCTCCTATCAGTATGAATTCAACCTCTGGAATGGAACCACCTGGACCACAGTCCAGAACTATGGTGTTGGTTCTTCGTGGGTTCTCCCAGCCTCAACGCCCATCGGAACCTACACGATCTATGTTCATGTGAGGACGAGCACCGCGGTAGCGGGTGATGCATGGGGTATTTCTTCATCCTTCCAAATCGTTCCAGCCCCTGAGTCCTGCCACGGGCGCAAGGAGTTACATCCAGCCTTGCAAGCCCTCAGACAGTAGGAACTGCGGTCACATTCACAGCAGTCGGAATAGGGGGACGCCCCCTATCAGTATGAATTCAACCTCTGAATGGAACCACCTGGACCACAGTCCAGAACTATGGTGTTGGTTCTTCGTGGGTTCTCCCAGCCTCAACGCCCATCGGAACCTACACGATCTATGTTCATGTGAGGACGAGCACCGCGGTAGCGGGTGATGCATGGGGTATTTCTTCATCCTTCCAAATCGTTCCAGCCCCCAGTCCTGCCACGGGCGCAACGGTTACATCCAGCCTTGCAAGCCCTCAGACAGTAGGAACTGCGGTCACATTCACAGCAGTCGGAATAGGGGGGACGCCCTCCTATCAGTATGAATTCAACCTCTGGAATGGGAACCACCTGACCACAGTCCAGAACTATGGTGTTGGTTCATCGTGGGTTCTCCCAGCCTCAACGCCCATCGGAACCTACACGATCTATGTTCATGTGAGGACGAGCACCGCGGTAGCGGGTGATGCATGGGGTATTTCTTCATCCTTCCAAATCGTTCCAGCCCCCAGTCCTGCCACGGGCGCAACGGTTACATCCAGCCTTGCAAGCCCTCAGACAGTAGGAACTGCGGTCACATTCACAGCAGTCGGAATAGGGGGGACGCCCTCCTATCAGTATGAATTCAACCTCTGGAATGGAACCACCTGGACCACAGTCCAGAACTATGGTGTTGGTTCTTCGTGGGTTCTCCCAGCCTCAACGCCCATCGGAACCTACAGATCTATGTTCATGTGAGGACGAGCACCGCGTAGCGGGTGATGCATGGGGTATTTCTTCATCCTTCCAAATCGTTCCAGCCCCCCAGTCCTGCCACGGGCGCAACGGTTATCCAGCCTTGCAAGCCCTCAGACAGTAGGAACTGCGGTCACATTCACAGCAGTCGGAATAGAGGGGGACGCCCTCCTATCAGTATGAATTCAACCTCTGAATGGAACCACCTGGACCACAGTCCAGAACTATGGTGTTGGTTCTTCGTGGGTTCTCCCAGCCTCAACGCCCATCGGAACCTACACGATCTATGTTCATGTGAGGACGAGCACCGCGGTAGCGGGTGATGCATGGGGTATTTTTTCATCCTTCCAAATCGTCCCAGCCCCCAGTCCTGCCACGGGCGCAACGGTTACATCCAGCCTTGCAAGCCCTTAGGCGGACTACTATGCAGATTCAGCTGATTGCCTCGTCAAAAGACGCCTGTTAAGTAAGAACAAAATTAATGCAAAGGAAACCGACTGTCCCAGAAGGAGCATTGGTCGGTTGGCGAGGGCTACGAAGGCAGCTGCGTTCAGCCAAAGTGTGGTGGATGCCAATAGTGAGCTTCCATTCATTAGTTTCAGTACATGGTGCGGACAGGTAGCTCGGTCGGCGGTAAAGAAACTCATTCCTAGCCGGTTTCGCCGAAACAATCCCATGGCAACATCAAAGGAAATGGGCGCCGTGAATGCTAGGGCCATGACCGGATGGGTAAGTCCGTCTCCGCGAAGGATGGCCTCTGCGATAAAGAAACCACAGCCGAAGCTGCCCGCATCCCCCATGAAATGCTTAGCTTGGGGCCAATTGAGACACAAAAACCCAAAAAGAGCGCCCAGAGCAATGCGCGTATCCACACCTCGCAAGGCAAGGCCGCACAGCACGATAAAAGTGAACCCCCCCATGTAGCCATTGATAGCGTCCTCGATATTTACGGCGTTGGGGACGGCCATGAACCAGAAGGTGAGTAGAATTACCCCGGCCATTGGGAGAAGAGAAGAGGCCACCCAGGCGTGGGTATCCATGGGATGGAGGTTGTTCTAAGCACCAGCACCCAGGGCCAAGCGGCCAAGGCTGATAGGGAGAGTAATACCAAGACTTTCTGGCGGGGATGGAAGCTGTACCGATCATCCATTGCTCCCACGGCAATGAATCCGATGCCCGCCAGCCAAGTCTGCCAAGGGATAGATGGATGGGGAATCCATTCAAATATAACCGCCGCGCCAAAGACCAATCCACCCCCTAGCACCATTGCAAGGCCTCCAGCGAGGCGTGGGCAGCTTATGGACCTTTCTGGCTTCCGGAACATCGATGGAAGCCCCATGCGGTGGCATTCTGGATAAGCAAGAAGCCCATCGCAAGTGTGGTGACTATGGATAGCAGGGGCAGGACAATCCAAGTCATGATGCAGAATTCACGAGAATGGAAGCAATTGGCCCAAGTGATTTTTCAGTCATACGGCTCATTCTCCGGGGAGAGACAATTTCCAATGCATCTTGGGTGTCCATAATGTCGCGAAACAAGGTTCATAAATTGAAGTTAGCCACAACTTGTTAGAGCCCCTTCGGCTACTTAGGCAGATTACTTGTCCTCAACCTGGGCCAGGTGCACTATCTGGCCAAGTTTTCTTCTACCGAGTTTCGCGACAAGCCGAGGTGTCGACAATATTTGAACGAACTTTTCAATTATAATTATTTAAAAATTTCAGTCTCGAAGTTCCCAGGTGTATTCTGAAAAAGCCTATAAAAAATTTCACTTAATCCAAGGGCTATAACTACCTAGGTGTCCATCGAGGGGCTGGAGTTGCTCCAGGTTCCGGGATGCCTCAGGACTTGCTAGGAATCGTGCTACACCCACAACATTCATCGGGGCCCTGATGACCTGATGATCTGGGGATTGTGGCCATTTGATGAGCAAAGGCACTCGTTGCTGAGAGGCTTCAACGCCAGCCTCATCAGGCGCCTTGACCTGTTTCGGATCGGAGGCAAAGCGCTGCCAGTGGTCTGAGGTGAGCACAATGGTCGCGGTATCCCATAGTCCCTGGGACTCCATTTCATGGCGGATTCTACCCAGAGTTTTATCCACGAGGACGAGATTTTCTGTAAGTCGAAGACCCTTGGGAGGATGTGATGTGAATTCACCTGTCGAAGGATCTACCATCACGGGGGCTGGGGGGATGGGCCAATGGACAATGATTGCATCAAAGTTGCGGCTGTGAATGGCATTTAGTGTTTCATTTAGTGCGTGGAGATAGACCGTTGGAACAGAATCAACCCTGCTCCCATGGTTTCGTAGAAAACTGATGCCGGGGAGATTCTCTAGCACGCACATCCACTGGCGGACAAAGGAACCCGTAAAAGTTTGGTACCGGGCTTGGCCCTCTTCCCACTCTTTATAGTACGGTTTTCGTCGAATCTCCAGGTTTGGGCGAGCTTGCATATAGGCTGGGCCAAAGGCATGGACGTGAGTGATGAAGCAAGTTCGGAGTCCCTGATTACTCAGCTGGTATGGCAGATCCGGAACTTGGCTCCAGGGGATCCAATTCGACTCCCCTCTAAATCGAAGAAGGAGATCTGGTCCCGGCGCGGTGCGGACATCTTCCACAACTCTGCCGGTGAGTAAGGAAGGAATGGATCGGATGGTTTCATTTGTTGGGGGGTATGTGCGATTGAAATTTATATTTTCCGAAGTGAACCGGTCCACTTCTGGCATCCGTATATTCGAAGGACGGTGGGGAAAGGTCCAGTTGTAGTCCCACTCATCGAAAATCAGGAGCAACACGAGTCCGTTGGGCCTAGCCTTTGCCAGCCCGCGTCTAAAGCGGTCCTCCTGGAAATGGATGAACCACGCTAAAATTACGAAGGGGAAACCGTAAATCAGAAGGAATTTTGGCCAGCCCAACTGTATGGCTTGATTGGCTAAATTGAAGTAGTACGCATGATCCCCAAAACCCACCCTAAGGCCGTTAATAGCGACAGCGGAGACCAAGAACAGGGCGCTGCTGCGAAAAACATTTTTTTTTGGGTCAGAATTTTGTGAAAGTTGGTGAAATCCAAAATCAGGAAATCAGGGCCGCAAAGAAGAATATTCAAGCCGAGGGCGGCCAGCCCCGGGACTCCCACGTTGTATCCCATTAAATAACGAGCACCTGCGCCGGGGGCCATCTCCACCCAGACGGGTAGAAGGATGAGATTGGCTAACGAGATGGCTTTCAATGACCGAATTATCATTAACGTTTTTCCATGAAAAACAAAATTCTTTGGGACTGCGGTATGGCCAAGGTCTTGCAAATTTGGAAATGTGGGGCAAAGGCGGACTCGAAATTGCTTACAGTGAGCCCTTCATATAATGACCTGTTGGGGCCCAGCCAATCGCTCAAACTGAGGGTCTTCAAGGGGCACCCATTCAAAATGCCGCCCAGCGGGTGGTCTGCCTAGCAAGGTAAGCAGCGATTCGGTCAAGGGGGATCCTTTCGCGCACCAGCAGGTGGTGGATCAGGGCGAGGGCAAAGACCATCTCGAAGCGGCCTTCGGTTCGTTCCAGGAAGGGGGCCTCTTCACTGTTCTCCCAACCCAGGGCGGGAGATGGCCGACCCAGGTCCATGACTAGGGGCAGGATGTCTAGGCCCTTGGTCTGAGCCTCATGCCATAGGTGGTCGATGCAGGTGGGGTCTCCATCCACGGCGACAACGCGGGCTCCCGCTCGGGCGGCGAGCCTGGAATAACGCCCCGTGTTGCAACCCAGGTCGAGCACGGTCTTGGGGCGGCAGTCGTCCAGGGCCCGTTGGATGAAGGCCTCCTTAGCCATGACGCCTTCAGGGGTGTAGCTTTCCCCCGCCTGATCGTAATTGAACCAGAGCGTGGCATCGGCAACTGGGGGTGCCCAACGGCCCAGTCGTTTGTGAAGGCCCTTGAGCAGGCGGGCAGTGATGGTACGCCCGATGAACTCATCCCCGTCTTTCCAGACCCTCAATCCCTGAGCAGGGGCGGGGCCCTGGCGGCGGGCCAGGAGGGCCGGCAGGGTGATGAGGCCTAACACCGACGGCCGCAGCCGGTCGACTAGGCCCAGCTGTAGACTGGCGTCCTCGGGTGAAATACCGTCACGGCGGGCCAGGTGGAGCCAAGCCAAGGGCAGGCCCCTGAGCCGATGCAGGCAAAGCGGCACCAGGAAATTACGGATGAACTGACCGTAGGCTGTCCAGCCCATGTGTCCGGGGCGGCGGAGTGAAGGGCTGAGGTGATCAACAAAGATGGGGTGGGGGCCATCGAACAGGATGTTGGTGGGGGTGGCGTCCTTCAGTTCCCAGCCTGCTTCCAACAGCCGCTCATTGAGTTCAAGGGTGAGCTTGGCCGCCTGGTGGAGCATGGCCGGGGCCCATTCATGGGCGTAGCTGGGGAAGAAGAGGCGGGGATGGGCCCAGGCCCGGCTGGGCAGTGGCTGGGAGGGATCAAGGAACTCAACAAGGGAGGCCGGATCCACGGGCGTAGCAGGGATCCACCGACCCTCGGTTTGAAAGGCCTGGATGAGGTGGCCCAGCGATTCCTGAGCCGGATCTTGTCCCGGCGCAGGCGTGGGAATGTCGCTCCAGGCGGCGCGTAGAACCGAATCTGGGCCGATCCAAGTACGGCCTTGGGGATCCCTGAACGAGGGCCTAATCACCCTAGGCTTTCCCGTCTCTGGGTGACCGGGGCCCCGATCGGAAACGCGAAAAGATAGAAACGATGGATCTGCGGAGGGCAATCAATAACCCAAGGGCCGAGGCGATGATCACCTGAGCGAGCATGGAGCCTGAACCGGGGTCGATGTACATGAAATTTTTCCTTAAGGGCCGTCCCGACTTGAAATCGTGGCTTGGAACGGGAGTAGGGTAATAGAGAATACCACGCGGGAGAATCATCCCGTTCCTACCTTTCTATAGATCGCGCTCCCCTTTAACTGTAATCAGGACGGGCCAGACTCAGGGCTTGAAGGGCATGCGGAACCATCTTGGTGTTCTCCTCATCACCTGGAAGGCTGTCGCTCAAATGATGCGACCCTAGCGGTTGGCCTGGATTCCAGATCGGAACAGCGTCATGCTTGGCTTTGGTCCATCTGACTGAATTCGTTTTCTGGAGTCATGACATGAGAGGTGTTGTTCTCGCTGGGGGCACAGGTTCGCGCCTGTTCCCCTTGACCAGGTGACCAACAAACATCTGCTGCCAGTGGGTTATGCGCCGATGATCTGGCATCCGGTTTGGAAATTGAAGCAGGCTGGGATTGAGGAAATCGCCATCGTCACCGGCACCGAGCACATGGGTGATGTGGTGGGCAGCCTAGGGTCCGGTAAGGATTTCGGGTGCCGGTTCACTTACAAGGTGCAGGATGAGGCCGGCGGCATCTCCCAGGCCCTGGCCCTGGCGGAGAACTTCGCATCGAGTGATAGGCTCTGCGTCATCCTCGGCGACAACATCTTCCAGGATTCGCTGGAAACTGAGGTGGCGGCTTACCGGTCCCAGGGGCAGGGCGCCCGCATCATGCTCAAGCCGGTGGAGGATCCCCACCGCTTCGGCGTGGCCGAAGTCAGCGGTGGGAAAGTGGTGGGCATCGAGGAGAAACCCAAGCACCCCAAGTCGAACCTCTCGGTCACCGGCATCTACTTCTACGATGGCCAGGTCTTCGACATCATCCGCCAGCAGAAGCCCTCGGGCCGAGGTGAGATGGAGATCACCGACGTCAACAACGCCTACATCGAGCGGGGCCAGATGACCTTCGGCACCTTCCAAGGGTGGTGGTCGGATGCCGGCACCTACCCCAGCCTAGCCCGGGCCAATGAGTTGGCCCTGAAGGAGGCCATGCCCTTCCCTGACATTGCGAGGAAAATCTGATGGAGTTTAGCAAGGGCCCCATCGAGGGCGTCAAGGTCACCGCCTTCCGCAAGTTCGTGGATGAGCGGGGCTGGCTCACGGAGATATTCCGACACGATGAGATGGAGGCAGAGTTCCATCCGGCCATGGCCTACGTGAGTGTCACCCTCCCCATGGTGCTGCGCGGGCCCCATGAGCATGTGGACCAGGCGGACCTCTTCTGCTGGTTCGGCCCCGGGAACTTCAAGGTCACCCTCTGGGATAACCGCAAGGACAGCCCCCCTACCTGAATCGCATGGAAGTGGTGATGGGCATCAACAACCCGGGGTTGGTCATCGTACCTATCGGCGTGGTGCACTGCTACCGCTGCATCAGCCACGAGCCGGGCCTGGTGGTGAACTGCTACAATAAGCTGTTTATGGACGAGAGGAAGCGGCATCCCATTGATGAGATCCGCCACGAGGATGATCCCGAGAATCCCTTCGTGAAGGACGAACGGGCCCGCAGGGCGCACCTCTGATGCGGGTACTGGTCACAGGCGGCGCCGGTCAGCTGGTCCGGGTCATTCGTCAGACTTGGACGGAGCACGACCTCATCCTGCCGGATGAAGCGGACCTGGATCTGAGCCGTCGCGACTCCATCCATCAGGTGGTGGCCCAGGTGAGACCCGACGTGGTCATCAACTGTGGCGCCTTCACCCAGGTGGATCGTTGCGAATCCGAGGCCGAAACGGCTCTCCTCATCAACGGCACAGCGGTAGGGGTTCTCTTCGGGGGTGGGGAACACTGCAAAGATCGAGCGCTCCACCAGCATGCCGTGGCCGATCTTGCGGCGGCCGGGCCCGCGGGTTGGGCTTGCACTCGCCCACGCTGTAGCCAGGGCAGTTTTAGTGCAGGTAGATCTTCTTGCGGTAATCCTCTTCCAGGCCGACGATGATCTGGGTGTTGTTGATGGTCCTCAGGGTGGTGGTGACCAGGGCCTGGGTTTCGCTGCGGGTGAAGAGGCAGCTGCCGTGGGCTGCGGGGAGCACGCCGATCTCGATGTTGAGGGGGCGGATCTGGTCGGTCTTGCGGCCATCCAGACGCACGCCCTGTTTGAGAATGGCGTTGCGGAAGAGGGTTTCCTTCAGCTCGCCGAAGCAGGCCACCAGGTCCTTCTTCATCTCGGGCTTCTCGGCGAAGGCGGTCTGCACCTGGGTATAGAGGGCGTCGTTGCGCACTGCCTTGACGACGGCGACCTTGGGCTTGCCCACCTTTGCCTGCAGATCCTTCTGCAGCTTGACGAGGGCCTTGATCTGCTCCTTACCGAAGGCCAGGGCCTTGCCCATGTCGGCTTCCAGCACTTCCTTTATCAAATTCAAGGGATCAGCGGTACCCGGCGCGCGGAGCCTCGGCATGGCCGGCTTCCCGCAGCACCAACTCCTTCTGGGCCAGCTTGAGATCGGAATCCACCATCATGGCCGCCAAGGTGCGGATGTCGGTCTTGGGCTCCCAGCCCAGGATGCGGCGGCTCTTGGAGGGGTCGCCTTCAAGATGATCCACCTCGGCCGGGCGGAAGTAGCGGGGATCGATCTCCACATGCTTCTGCCAGTCCAGATCCAGGCGCCCGAAGGTGAGGCCGAGGAAGTCGCGAATGGTGATGGCCTCGCCCGTGGCCACCACGTAGTCATCCGGGGCGTCCTGCTGGAGCATGCGCCACATGGCATCTACGTAATCGCCCGCGAAGCCCCAGTCGCGCTTGGCGTCGAGGTTGCCGAGGAACAGCTTATCTTGCATGCCCAGCTTGATCCGGGTGGCGGCCCGAGTGATTTTTCGGGTCACGAAGGTCTCGCCACGCCGGGGGCTTTCGTGGTTGAAGAGGATGCCATTGCAGGCGAAGAGGCCGTAGCTCTCCCGATGGTTGATCACCTGGTAGTGGGCGTAGACCTTGGCGCAAGCATAGGGGCTGCGAGGCTCGAAGCGAGTGCCCTCGTGCTGCCTGGGCTTGGCGCTGCCAAACATCTCGGAGCTGCTGGCCTGGTAGAACCGGACGGTCTTGCCGCTGTGCTTCATGTAGCTGCGGATAGCCTCGAGCAGGCGGATGACGCCCACGCCCACGACATCCACCGTGTACTCGGGCTGGTCGAAGCTCACGCGTACATGGCTCTGGGCGCCCAGGTTGTAGACCTCGTCGGGGTTGACATCGTCGAGTACATTCCGCAGAGCACCGGCATCTGACAAATCACCGTAATGCAGGAAGAAATTCGAATTCGGAACCTCGCCCACATGCAGGTGGTCGATGCGGTCGGTGTTGAAGAGGCTGGACCGGCGCACGATGCCGTGGACCTGGTAACCCTTGGACAGCAGCAGTTCAGCCAGATAGCTGCCGTCCTGGCCGGTCACGCCCGTAATCAAGGCCGTTTTTGTCATGAAGACTCCAAACCAAAACATGCAAGCAGATAAGTTTATCCGACTGGCATATAGTTCCCAACCTTCAAGTCCAAGGAATGGGTGACACGTTAGGTTGATGCCTTGAGGATGGCCTCGACGGTATTCCTCAGGCTGCGCCGAGGTTTCCAACCTGTGTCTCCCATCAGGCGGGTTGGATCGCCCACCAAGGCCTCGTGAGTGGGATCCGTGAAGCTGACGGCCACGGGCAAACGCAAGACATCCAGGACCTCCTGGGCGAGTTCCAATACCGAGGTGGCCCTACCGGAGCACAGATTCCAAATGCGTCCACTGGGGGCGTCCACGGTGAGCAGTGTCAGGTAGGCATCCATGGCGTCTCGCCAATCGAGAAAGTCTCGGAGGTCGTTTCGCCCCCGCATCAGGATAGGAGCCTCGCCCAAACGTATCCGGGTGAGCAGGTCGGGTAGCAGGAGGCCTGGGGGCATCCCAGGTCCGATCTGATTGAAGGGACGGACCACGAAGACCAGAAGATCGTTTCGACGACTCAAGGCCCAGGCCTCACCAAGTTGCTTCGAAAGGGCATAGGGATGAATGGAGCTGAGGGCGGCATCTTCGCGTAATAGTTCGCGAGTGGGCCCGTACACGAAGGCGCTGGAGGTGAAGATGGCCCGGCAGCCGGGGGCATGCTCGGCTAGGTGGTCGAAAACCCGCGCAGTCATGGCGAGGTTCTGCATCACCAGCTCTCGAGTCCAGGTTATGCCAGGGACAGCATGGGCGGCCAGATGGAAGGCAGCTTCCCAAGGCCGACCCTCTGGCCTAGGAAGGGGGGCGGGGCCTAGCAGGTCCACAGTGCGCATGGTGAGGCCGGGCCTAGCATCACCTTCTCGGCGGTCCCAGGCTTCCACATCGTGCCCTTCGGCCAGCAGCCTGGAGACCAAGGCTTGGCCAATGAAGCCGGATGAGCCAATGACAAGCACTTTCATTGCAAGAACTCCCCCTCCTTCCAGGCTAACCGGGGATCTTGGTATTGAGGCATCACAGAACTAAGAACGAGGCCCGGTGCGGGCCCGTTCCCATTATTTGGGTTGAGTGCTGACGACCTTGGTGATTTTAGGACCGCCGAGGAGGCCGAGGCCGGCGGGGCCGGTCATCCTGGGCGGGGGGGCATCACCTTCGGGTTCGGCGCCGGCGCCCTCGGGCTTGGGGATGAGGGCCTTGCGGCTGAGCTTGATCTTGCCGCTCTTCTCGTCGATGCCGATGCACTTGACCATGACTTCCTGGCCTTCGCTCACTTCGTCGGCGGGGTTGGCCACGCGGTGGTGGGCCAGCTCGCTGACGTGACCATAGATCCCGGGCAACGCATGCATTGACGGGGGCAGCAGTCCGTCGAGGCCGGGGAGGATGGTCACGAAGGCGCCGCACTCGACCATCTTCTCGGTATCCCGTCCCGGGATACGCGAGACGAACTAAAACCTGACCACCTTGGGGTGGAAGGGGTCGGAAGTTCGAATCTTCTCGCGCCGAGCAAGCAACCCTAGAAGGGCCATAACTTAACGGTTATGGTCCTTCTTCGTTTTGGGACTTCGGAAAAGTTTTTCGGGAATAGCAGTCCCGCCCACAGGCGCCCAACCAAGGACTTTGACGAACAATTTCCCTGAAGCACCTCCTTTGGGTAGTGGCTTTCAGGGAGGCAACTCCCTGCAAATCCGTCCCATCCTCCGTTATAAGTCTCCTGAACCCCAGCCCACAATTCCGGTGGGCTTTTTCATGGAGGAAAACATGCTCGAAGGCATTGTCAGTCTAGTTCTGGAGGCTCTGCGCATGGTGATGACTGTGCTGTTGAATTGGGCCTTGGTTCAAATCGCTGTGAATTGATCCACAACCGATTCACCAATCACTTTCGCCCCCTTCATCGGGGGCTTTTTCATATTGAAAGGAATCACATGTGTTCACATTCCCTCTACCGCAACACCATGGCCAACACCGGCCAGCGTCCATGGCACAAATTGGGCGTTCAATTCGAAAACGAATTCACCAGTGCTGAAGCCATCTCCGCCGCTCGTCTGGATTACCCCGTCACGAAAGAGCAACTTCACCGCCTGCGATCAGATCTTGGTCCAGGGTTCACTGAACCCACCGAAGCCTACGCAACCATCAATGGCCATACACAAGATGTGCTCGGAATCGTTGGTGAAGGCTACGAAGTGCTTCAGAACAAAGAGGCTTTCGACTTCTTCGACATCTTGCTCAATGAATCAGGCGGAAAACTGCAAACTGCCGGTGCCATTGGTAAAGGTGAGAAGGTTTGGATGCTCGCAAAGTTGCCTGAAGTGTTCTTTCCTCTTGCGGGAGACGGCGTGGAGCAATACCTATTGGGCACAACGTCGCATGACGGGACGATGAAGACCGAGGTGCGGATGACTGCAATTCGTGTCGTGTGTTCCAACACCTTCAACCTCGCTCTGAAAGGAAGTCGAGGCGTCATCTCGATTCGTCACACCACGAACATGCGCCAGAAACTCGAAATGGCTGCAATGGTGCTGCTTCGATATAAGGAGCACTTCGATCTCGCTGGGGATCAATTTGCCAAACTCGCATCAGTTCGTGTGGATGATGCCTGGATCGACGAATATCTCGAACAAATGATTGGAAATCCGCTGAATGTGGCTGATGGCCGTGGCCGAACGATCATGGAGAACAAGATCAAGCTCATCGAAGGGAGGCTGAACACCGGCATGGGCGTTGATCTACCGGGTGTGCTGGAACGGCTTGGTGGGCTCTGAATGCAATGGTTGAGTTCGCCGATTACGACATGAAGACAAAAGGACAGGCCACGGATGAAAGCAGGCGTACACAGAGCATCCTGTTCGGCAGGGCGGCTGAGTTCAAGCAGGAGGCGTTTGATACGGCGATGGCGATGGTGTCGAGATAATGCCCCGCCCATAGAACCACCAGCCTCATCCATCCATCACCTCACGCCGGTCCACTGTGACCGGCTTTTCCATATCTGGAGTCACCATGCTCAATTCCAACCGTGTCACCGAAACCGCCGCCACCTATGGCCTTGACCAACTTTCCGATGCTCAACTCTTCAGCATCCTTCTAAGCCGCAATCATAATGACCGCGCCGACACCCTTCTTGGTCGCGCTGGTGGCATGGGTGGAATGCTTCAGCTTGGTCCTGCGGATTTGCGTGGGATGGGGCTCACCGCACGAGAGGCCTTTCGCGTGTCTGCCATCCCTGAACTGCTCCGGCGCGTGAATCGTGGTACCCAGGAACAGCCACGAATCACGTCACCTCGATCTGCTGGAGCCTATTTGCTGCCTCGTTGCACCGGCCTCACAGAAGAGGTCTTCGGCCTTCTTGCCATCAACGCAAAAGGGGTGCTGCTTGCGGAACGAATTCTCAGCAAAGGCACTGCTACAGGAACGTTGATTTCTCCTCGTGAATTCTTCCGTGAAGCTCTGCGATTTGGCGCTACCAGCGCGTTGGCATGGCACAACCATCCATCGGGTGATCCAACCCCCTCTGCCGAAGACATAGCGCTCACCCGCCGTCTTCGTGCAGCTGGGGAAAGCTTGGGTGTTCCCTTGTCCGATCACCTAATCCTGGGCCGGGAGACATGGCATAGCTTCCGAGCAGCGGAGGGGTGGGATGGACAATGATCATGAAACCCGATTCCAGAAGATCCGGAGCAAGCTAAGTGAGCTGATCGCCACGGTCATTTTGATCATCCTCGCCGCCCTGTATATGTTTCCGTTCGGCCTTTACTGGCTCTGCGTGTCGTTGTTCGGAAAGTAAGCGTTCGCGCCTTCAAGTTGAATCCTAGCCGGTCAATACGACCGGCATTTTTGTGGAGGAAATCATGAATCCAACCGTTATCGATCAAACCGGTATTCAAAACGCATTGCAATCACGAATGAATCAAAAGGGGCATCTTGGAGATCGAACCCAATACATCGGCGCTTCCGAAATTGGTTCCTGTCTTCGTCGTGTTGCCTTCTCAAAGCTATATCCAGAGTCCTTAGACCCAGCATCCATTGGAAGAATGCTTGCAGGACGGGCAATGGAGAATGAAGTTGTGCAGATTGTGCGCCTTTCCCTGAATGGCAATCTTCGAAATACAGGCCGGGTACAGCTAGACCTTCACCATCCCACGTTGCCTTTTCATGCTCATCCTGATGGTCGGATCGCCGGGGGCTTCGATGGATTGGAAGGCGACGGCGTTTTGGAAGTGAAGACCGCCGGCGCCGCCACTTTCAATCGGTATGAAAGTGAGGGCCTGCCTCAGAACTATCGGGACCAGGTGCAGACGCAAATGGGCCTCGCCAAACTCTCGTGGGCGTTGGTAGTGCTCGTAAGTCGCGAATGCCTCTCTGAGATGGCAACCTTCACCCTCCGCTTTGACCCCGAGCACTATGCCCACCTGGAGGAACGAGCCGCCCTGGCCGCATCAGCACTCCAGGACAGCGCCATTCGTGAACAACTCTGCGGTGAACCCGAACGCGGCTATTGCTATTCCTGCCCATACTCCGCTGATTGCGCCGCCTATATTGCCCAACGCGAGGCCGGTAAACGCGGTGAGATTCCCGAAGTGACACGGCTTCAACTCGAATGTCAGTGCGAGGAATTAGCATCACTTGAATCAAACCTTGGCCCCATGCAGGAGAGAGTCACTGAGTTAAGGGACCAAGTGAAGTCTGCGTTGCTATGCACCGGGGCGAATCGAGTCGTACTCGAAAACGGAATCATCCAAATCGTGGAATCGTCTCGCACATGTTTTGATAGCAAATCCTTGCAGAGAGAGGCTCCAGATGTGTTTGCGCGTTTTCAGAAGACATCCAAATTCTCAACCCTACGAATCAATGACAAAGGAGATAGGCAATGTCAATCAATGGCGTCATGACACTACCGGCTTTGACAGAAGGCATTTCCATTCCTTCTGCAATGCCACCGTTCAGCGTTTCCGATATACGAAAACGTACTCATGCAATTCAGGAAATCATGCGGGGGGTGATGAAGGAAGGAACTCACTACGGAACGATTCCAGGCACACCCAAGCCTTCGCTCTGGAAGGCGGGGGCCGAAGTAATTGCCATGACGTTTCGACTCGCACCCATGCTTGAATGTCATGTCGTCGCTGATGACATGGAATCCGAGTGGAACTACACCGCGCCGAAACGCGATGGATCGATTATCTCTGGCACGTGTATTGGATTCTTCGAAGTGGAAGCAACCTGCACCATCATTGGTCCCACCGGCGAAAGCCATAGCCGATGCAGTGCCCGTTGTAATAACCGAGAAGCCAAATACCGTTCGCTTCAGGCCTTTGAAATCCGGAATACGATTTTGAAGATGGCGGAAAAACGGGCTTTTGTATCGGCGGTTTTGATGGCTACCGGCGCGTCCGATATCTTCACTCAGGATTTGGAGGACTTTCCAGAGCTGATCGTGGGTAATACCGCGAAGGTGGCTTCGATTCCGAAAATCGTTGAAGCTTGCTCTGAGAAGGAATTGCCTGCTGAACCGACCAAGCAAGTTGCTGGTCAAGGTCTAAGCCCCAAGCGCCAAGCCTGGCTTTTGCGAGTAGGGCAGGAAGCGAAGGTGTCGCAGGATGCGATGGATCGATGTGTGAGCTTCCTTCAGAGCGCAGAGGGGGCGGAGGTGAAGGTTTTCTTTGATGAGATGGCACGGACGAAGGGAGAGGTGTTTAGAGCGTTTATGCCGGCGTGAGGAAAGGCGAAGGGGGATCCCTTCGCTTAGCTATTTGATATCAATCAGAATTTAGCTCTGCAGTCCTCGCAAACAAAGAACTGATCGGGTTCTCGGCTAGATTCTTTAGCTGGATCAGATCTCCATGCCTCTACAAGCCTTTTCGCTTCCCCTTCATATGGGTCTGCGGGAAAAAACATGAGGTCGTGAATCACCTTGCCGCACACCGAACATGGCATTCCTTCTTTGATTCCCATTTCGGCTTCAACATTCAACGTGCGCCATTTCATCATCAACCCTCCGTAGTGAAGAACGCGGAACTTGCCTCATTATTACGTGGCTTTCCTGGTCTGCATTCGTTTTGCGCTAATTCAGCGGCACAGAGAACCTTTTGTTTTCTATGTTCTTGATCAGAAATGTAATTGGGATCCCAAATGGAAATATCGAATGCCCCACGGCGTCGTCCTTGGGTCGATTCTTTGAGTTTGCCATCTGTTTGGCGATGGTAACGAGCGATAGTGGGATACTCCTTGTGAAGTAAAATGGTGTCATGCCCATCTAGTGTTTGGTAAAGCCCGTTAACCAAACCACCTGAGTAGAGCCGATGATACAGATAGCAGTGCATAGCTGACTCGGTATAAAAGGCGTAGGGATGGTTTCTAAAACGTCGAACCAAACTCTTGATTGCTCTCTCGAATTGGATTACCAGCTTCTTGAGAAGTCGGGGCCTTTGATGGTCGACGATATGGCATATGTGCTTCTTCGCCTCAAGGTGGCCTAACGTAGAGCTAACCGGCTCAACCTGAGCAGCGCGGCGCAATGATGAACGTAATCTGAACGTTGGAATTGAACGTTGATCGGCAAGGGCGCACGTCTGATTTCCCTTTTCAACCAACATTCAAAGATCAAGGGAGGAAGTTGACTGGCTCATTCTTTCTTAACCCAGCCTTGCCTGCAATGATTCATTCCTGGTCCAGAAAGAGCCTCCAAACCTCCACATGCCAGGGCAAACGCAATCTACATCCACCCTCGCACATATTCAAAACTGAACCGGTATCAAGAATTTCGCTGGCCTTCTTCATTCCTCCGCACACCGGCGCTCTCGTTCGAAATCATCCCAAGCCTTCTGCATCGCATCGGGATTGAACGGCTCCGGCGTTCTTCCGAGGTACCTGCAAGCAGATTAGTAAATCCCCCAGGGATAATCTTTCTGTACTTCGATTGGCGTCACAGCATCGCTGGTGCTGATCTCGATCATTTGAACCAGAAGTCGGCAGGAAGTATTTTTTTAACGTCCCTTGACGACCGATATCGGTCGACCCATCTTGGACGTATGAAAAAGAACACCTCCTCCCCTTTCGTCACCCCACAACAGATCAAGCGCTTTCTCCACATCATGACGTGGAACTCGCTGAGCGATGCCCAGGCGACGATCGAGGAGTCTCTCGGTCGACCCGTTGATACGAGTAATTGGGCGGCCTGGGAGAAAAGTGGCATGCGAGAGACGGAATTGACATCCGACGATCTGCCGATCGCAGAATTTATTTGTCGGGTCGTGGGTCAAACTCTATTTCTCTCTCCACTCCAAGTTCGAGTCTGGCGCGAAGAATTGGACCTGAGTCAGCCAGATGCGGCGAAGTTTCTAGGTGTGGCCCGTTCCACCTGGTCCCGCTGGGAGCAGGTCGGGATTGAAGATCACTTTGCAGGGTCTGCCGCATACGCATTGGCTGCATCCATTGCGTCCAAGGATCCGAAGCTTGTGGCAGAACGTGCTAGTTCGATTGTGGAAATCAGAAGAATCGGCAAAAGCATGGGGAGAAAGTTTTCGAATCAAATGCAGGAGGCTATTCATATTTCGGGATGGGGGGCTTGTGCGACGGACTTCGCTCGGCTCGGCATTGGCAGCTATGGGCTCTATCTGCTCCTCCGCAATGCTTGGGATTCCAATGCCTGTCCTAGATGCGCTGCCAAGAATTCAACCGATGCAAAATTCTGTTCCAGTTGTGGTTCCGCTTTGGAGCCCGAGAAGGAGGTGACCAAACCTTAGACAATCAACCACCCCGGAATTGAGGTTTCGGAGCTAGATCTTTGACAATATGGAAACAATCAATACGTTTTTAGAACAAATATTTTAATTCAAAAGAAAAGAGAATACATAATGTCCACACATCCTCAAGTCGAAACACGAGGACTACTGCAAGATTTTAATAGAGAGAATACGATCTCCAAATCTGTTCCAAGTTTCAAACTCGCGGATTCAAAGAGTATCTGCCGTAGATGTGATTTTGTTAGAGAAGCCATTGTAAGATTCGAGACGATTTCAGATGCAGAATGGGATCTTTTATTGACCATTCTTTGTAATACTAAAGACGGTAGCCTGCTAATCAATGAATTGACTGAGAAACGATCAGATTGCAATAAATCAGAAGCAGAACCACCCAACGACGAAACTCCTGAACTCCCGCAATTATTGACATGCGAGTGGATTAACAAGTTTACCCATGAACGTTGCTGCACCCATTGCGACCTGCGCGGCATCGTGAAGGGGCCAGTGGATTTAGGTTTACGGCCGTGGAATACAGATAAGCGAACGATGATGCTCGACGGTCATCTTGATGAAGAAATCTTGAAGGCTGAAGCTGTTTTGGCCAATTACCCGGATATTTATTATCAGGGCGACCGGTTGGTGCGGGTCATCGGAAACCGGCTAAAGGCTGTGTCCGGCAGCACGCATGCCCCATTGGAGGTGCAGTCCCTTTCCTCGGCAAATTTGAAAGAAATGCTCAGCGCACATTTTGTATTTCTGAAGGTCGAGGGGGACAAGGTTCATGCCGTATACCCCACTCCATCTCTCGTGAAAGGGATTCTCGAGCGAGCAAAATACCCGAGTTTGAACCACCTTCGAGGTGTAACAGAGGTTCCAGTGCTACGCCCCGATGGTTCGGTGTTACAGGAGCCGGGATACGATCCAGCTACTGAACTCCTCTACCAGCCACACCGGGAATTCCCGAGAGTTTCCGATTCTCCGACTCCGGAAGATATTCAGGGTGCGCTCGACCAGCTGCTCGAAGTTGTGGACGATTTCCCTTTTACTAATGACCTGGGAAGGGCCGTTTTCCTTTCCACCATCCTCACTGTGGTTGGTCGCTTCGCCTTTCAAGGCTGTGCGCCCATGGTGCTCATCAATGCCAACACGCCTGGTGTTGGCAAGAGCAAGCTGGCAGACGCCATTGGGCTCATCACGACTGGGCAGCCCCTTCCGCGTTCCACTCAAACGGGAAGCGCTGAAGAGGAACGGAAGCAAATCACCTCCATCCTTCTGAAGGGCGGCCGATTGCTTCTCATCGATAACCTCGGGTCACGGTTTGGAAGTCCCGCGCTGGATGCCCTTCTCACCAGTGAAATTTGGCAGGATCGAATCCTCGGGCGCAGCAAAGAGGCGACTTTACCCAATCTTCTCCAGGTGATCGCAACGGGCAATAACATCCAGCTCAAAGCTGATACCGTGAGGCGCTGCATTTGCATGCAGCTGACAAGCCTGGATGAACATCCTGAAACTAGGTCCGAATTTCACCACCCAGACTTGGAAGCATGGATCACGTCCGAACAGCCACGATTGCTAGCGGCAGCCCTGACACTACTGAGGGGCTACGTAGTTGCTGGAAAGCCCGAGCAGAATCTGGTCACCTTAGGGAGCTTTGCCGGTTGGTCCAGCCTAGTCCAAGCCACTGTCAAATGGGCATGGGGTGTTGATCCTGGAGAAGCGCGGGTCGTCAGCGAAGACGAAATGGACCTGGATAAAGAAATTCTGGAAAGGCTGATGCGCGGTTGGCAGAAGCTTGTACCAGCCGGAATGAGCATTTCCTGCAGAAGGCTGATGGATGCAGTTCTGAAGAGTGGCGAGGATGGGCGGGACATTCTCGAGGCTCTTGAAATGAGCAGCGTCTCCGGAAAGCGAACGGCAGTCGGTCTTGGCTACCTGCTGACCCGCTACCGCAAGCGAATTTATATGGGTTCATTTTTCGACCATGGAATTGTCAAGAAAACCTCTGAAGGTCGGATGTGGAGGCTGATATCCCTCAAGTGACCGGTGCAGAAGGCTGACAACTGTGACGATAGTGACGGCCATTTGAACCAGTTGAAAACGATAGGCAACATAGAACCCCGGCCATTGGTCGGGGTTTTTCTATTGGGGTAGAAGGTCGTCACGATCGTCATGGTCGTCATGGTCGAGGGGAAAGAACCCCTGCCACGTTGATCTTGCTGCATCCGGGTTGCCGGGTGTGATACCCAATGCTGGTGCGGACTTGGCAGGAACACCTTTGAAAACACTTCGACCATTCGGTATATCGTGACCTGATTTCCCTGTGGAGAACGAAAGGGCCAGGCCGCTCTTTGTTTCTCCTCGCAGATTCGCGATGAACAGCATTTTTATCCATCGTGATACGATGGCCGCCTTTCTTGGAGCCTCCATGCGCGCCCTGTTCCTGGCTTTGGCCATGCCGCTGCTGGCCCAGAATCTGCCCCTTCCCGCCAACCTCAAAACCGAAGGCCTGGCCCCCATCCCCACGGCCTTGATGAAGGAGCTCAGCCGGTACAGCGAATCCCGGGGGGCCAATCTCTCGAACTGGCATCCCGTTCGGCGCGAATTGCTGATCTCCACCCGCTTCGGGAATGTGCCTCACCTGCACCGGGTGGGCATGCCCATGGGAGCCCGGACCCAGATCACCTTCGGGCCCGAGCGCATCGACGGCGGCACCTTCGAGCCCACCAAAGGGGAATACCTGATCTACGGCCAGGATATCGGCGGCGGCGAGTTCTTCCAGATCTTCCGGCTCGATCTGCGGACCCGCCAGACCTCTCTGCTGACGGATGGCAAGAGCCGCAACACCGGCGCCCAGTTCAGCCACGACGGAAAGTGGATCAGCTTCTCCAGCACCAAACGGAATGGTAGTGACATCGATATCTGGATCATGGATCCCCTGAAGCCTGAAAGCGCCAAGCCGGTGCTTCAGGTGCAGGGCGGGGGATGGGCAGCCTCGGCCTGGAGCCGCGATGGGAAATACCTTCTGATCCAGAACGGCATCCGGGCCACGGAAAGCGAGCTCTACATTCTGGAAATCGCCACCGGGAAGAAGGAACGCCTCAGCCCCGAAGGCAAGGTGGCGGCCTACGGCAACGCATTCTTCAGTGCCGACGGGAAGGGTGTCTTCCTCACGACGGACCTGGATTCGGAATTCCAGCGGGTGGCCTACCTGGATCTGGCCACGCGGAAATTCCGGTTTCTGCGGCCCTCGCTGAAATGGGATGTGAGCGGCCTGAGCCTCAGCCGCGATGGCAAGCGCCTAGCCTATGAAGCCAACGAGGAAGGGCTCTCGGTGCTGCGGGTGATGGATGTGGTCTCGGGCAAGGATCTGCCCCTGCCCAAGCTCCCCAAGGGCAGCGTCTTCGACATCTCCTGGCATAACAACAGCCAGGATCTGGCCTTCACCCTCAACGGCGCCCAGAGTCCTTCGGATGTCTATTCCATTCATGTGCCGAACCAGACATTGACCCGCTGGACCCAGAGTGAAACGGGCTATGTGGATGCCTCCAGCTTCAGCGAGCCCGAATTGGTGCGCTGGAAATCCTTCGATGGCCTGGGCATCTCCGGCTTCCTGTACCGCCCCGCCAAGGCCAAGTTCCAGGGCCCCCGGCCCGTGATCATCAATATCCATGGCGGCCCTGAGGGGCAGTTCAAGCCTACGTATATGGGCCAATACAATTACCTGATCAACGAACTCGGTTGCGCCATCCTCTTCCCCAATGTCCGGGGCTCCGAGGGCTACGGGAAGACCTTCCTGGATCTCGATAACGGCTTCAAACGGGAGGATAGCGTCAAGGACATCGCCGCCCTGCTGGACTGGATCGCCCTGCAGCCGGACCTCGACAAGGATCGCGTGATGGTCACGGGGAGCAGCTACGGTGGCTACATGACTTTGGCCTGCATGACGCACTTCAACGATCGCCTGCGCTGCGGTCTCGATATGGTGGGCATTTCCAATTTCGTCACCTTCCTGGAGAACACCCAGGGCTATCGCCGGGATCTGCGCCGGATGGAATACGGGGACGAACGAGAGCCCAAGATGCGGGAATTCCTGACGCGGATCAGCCCCACCACCCATGCCGCGAAAATCACGAAGCCCATGTTCATCGTGCAGGGCAAGAATGATCCCAGGGTGCCCTTCACCGAGGCCACGCAGATGGTGGAAGTCATCCGCAAGAACAACGGCCCCGTCTGGTACCTGGAGGCTGCGGACGAGGGTCACGGCTTCGCCAAAAAGGGCAACCGCGATATCCAGTTCGCGGCCACGGTGCTCTTCATCAAGGAACACCTGGTCAAGTAGTGGAGAACCGGATCGATCTCCAGGAGCGTGGAAGCGGGGTGGACTTCAGCCAGTCCATCCCGCTTTTCCATATTTCCCGGACAATGGCGACACGGTGGAAATCCTGATTGGTCAATTTCGATTCTTTTGTCGGGGTCGTACCGGAGACACCGGCCACACAGAAGAATTTTGCTGGTGTTTCACCAAGAGACTAGTAGGGCGTGCATATTACCCGAATACACCGGATACACCCATTCCTGGGCAGGAAGGGGATCATCTCGCCATTTCACCGGTTGGGGGATACTGCAGCCCGTCATCTAGCTCCCCACTGTCAAAGATCGCGATTACTCCAGGGTGGTTGGCTTTTGCGAGGGCCTTAGTTTCCTGATCGAATTGGAGACACGTGTCCAGGTCATTGAAGTTGTCGGGGAGTATGATTTTGATAGCCACAGACCTACCAGCTTGTTGTCCATGGATTCAAATACCATCCCTGCTGCTCCTCGGCCCAAAAGTCGCCTGAGCGTGTATCTCTCTCCAATTTGATAAGGCAATGCCCTGGGAGCGTCGAGTTTCGACCCATCCGTCGGGCAGTTCTCCAGGTGATGGTCGAAACAAGCTCCGCAAACAGGGCACGAATGGAGAAGTGACACTCCCGGTCAAGAAGTTCCTGTCTGTGAACGATGCGGTCTTCCGCGGCTCTGGCGACCTCGATTCGCATGCGTTGAAGTTCAAGTGCTCCTGCGAGGTGAACCGCGAAAGTAGAAAGCAAACACCGCGCTGTAATCGTCCAGGTAACCCCGCACTTCCGCGATAGCGCACCGCCCTAGTGGTGTGCGCTGTGTTTCCCGTGTGAAACCCCCGACTCCATGCCAATTTCCAAGAATCACCACCCCAAATGCGAAAAGTGGCCGGTGTGCTTGAACCACACCGACCACACTTCATTTCGAGCAATGTTTTTTGAGGATCACCAGTCATGGCAAGGATTTCACACCCTGCACCCCGGCCACACCACGAAAAAATTAGAAATCAGGCGCCTCGTCCCCGGGTTCATCAACCTTCAGTCCTTTCGGCAACCGATTGAAACAATAAACCCGCTGCGAACACTGCCCCGGGATCTTGATGGATCGTGAAGTTTTGCCACCATCCCCAGTGATGATGCCAGTCTTCAAAAGTTCCTTGGCTATGCGTCTGGAGTCAAACCCGATACAGGCTTCCGTTTTGAACGCATCCGTAAACAGGTAGTATTCGTACCTGCCACCTACCCGTTTTCCATCAACTAATTCCCTATCAACCAGCTTGCGATAACCCACACGTTTGATGGGGCGGAACGTGCTGTTTTCCTCCCAAACGTCCTCAAAGCGGCTGCTGCCGTAGGTTTGCAAAAAGCGAAGCACCTGGGCCACACCCTTCTGAATCTCGGCAGGCCCGCTCCCACCCCGTCCCTCAAGCCAAGCATTGAAGCAGATTCCCACGCCACGATGAGCCTCGCCAGCGGGCCAGGGAAGGATCCCGAGTTTTGTCGCTAATTCCCCGGCAGCGGCGATCAATGCGAACCGCCCCGCAACGCGTTGTACTTGGCCGTCGGCACCTTTTGGGCAGTTGGCTTTCATGAAGATAGCCATTTGCTCCTTGAGGTAGGGCTTGAAACGGTCTTCTTGCTCCACCAGCGACTTCAGGAAGGCTCTCGAAGGCGTGCCGTAGCAGGCCAGTGATGCGTTCCGAAGTTGATCGGCAAAGTGAGCCCCGTCCTCGGCCCCGTGGAGGTTTTCGAAGATCCCAAGCCCTTTGCCCGCATCGGCCGGGATATCAACAAGACGAACTTCCTGACCAACCTTGGCCTGCCGCCCCGCCTCCAGCATTTTATCGGCGAGCGAAATTTCGCCACTGGATAGGAAGAATAGGCTCCACGTCTCCATGGGACGGGCACTACCGTCTTGACGCGCCCTCGCTTTCTGCTGCCCGTTGGCAAGCATGTAGGCGATCTCCCCAGCCTGGGCAGCATCGACTTGCCCCATTTCATCTAGAAGAAGGAGGGCATCATTGTGTGCGAGGGCGGTTCCCTCCAGGCCGTTGGCTGTGCCCCGCCAGCTTTTCACGAAACCCATGCGAGCATCACCACCACCCCACACTGAACCGGCTGTGAAAAGAGTTGTGCTTTTTCCAGTGCTGGATCCTCCCTGAACGTTGATTCCACCGGGCTCCATGCCCATTGGGTTGAGGAGAGGACCAGCAAATCCGGCCGAAACTGCAAGGATCAAACGACTGTTTCCAACACATTTCACCCCGATTCGTTCCTGCCAGTCTGGAAGCTCACCGGCAATGCGAAAGGTGTGTTCAGTTCGGCGCGCACCTTGGAAGACGACCATTTCACCGGCATCTTCACCAATGGTCTCTTGCGGCAGCACGAACAGGTTGCCGTTCCAGCCGATCTTTCCGACGGAACGGCCCCTTGCCTTAACCCGGACCTGATTGAGGTAGTCCGCGAAGATTTCCCGGCCCTTGCGGCTACTCGTGATGTGACACCCAGCATTGAGCAGGATGCCACGCAGTTCCGCCCCGTCCCCTGCCAGCATCCCACGGGGAATAGGGACTAGGTGTTCCACGCCATCAGGGTCATGCCACCTCAGATAGAGACTCCAGGTCCCGTTTTCCTTGTCGCGGATGAGTGCCCGGACGCAAATTGGGCTGCTGAGATGAATGGGCGGGACCCCATCCTCATCGGAGTGAAAGAACAGCCCCACTTGCGTCCGCCGAAGATGCCCGCCGGGTAGATCTGGCAGGTCTTCAACCTCCATCGCTGGTGCAAATTTGGATACTAGATCGTGTCCCGCCATTTCGAGGAGTTGGCGTAACCCCAGCGTGTCTTTGTGGCAGCTGTGGGAACAGTTCCATGACGGAATCTTGCCAGGCTCCTGGTACCCCCAACTATCTGGACCATCCTTCTCGTCGGAATGCTCGCACGGGAGAATGCAGTGGGAGGGGAACTTGGTTCCCTGGCCGTATGACCTTTTCGACCCCGGATGCAATTGCATCTCCTCCGTTAGGCCATGGAGATCCAGTTCGGTGAGGTCGTACTGCTGCCATGCCTTGAGCCAGTCCGGGCCTTCCTTCGCGGGTTTGGCGGCCTTGGTCGTCTTTTTCGGGAGTGCGGCGAATGCCGGAGTAACCTCTGGCACCTTCTTGAATGGGGTGGCGTCAGATGGGGCTTCCAGCGCGTCCAAAGGGATCGAGAGCAATGAACGTTCTGACTCAGCGGACATTGGGGCCCCCAGGAAGGAAATAGATACGGGCGACATCCTTTAGAACTGGAAGGTCCACGCCACGCATGAAGGGCTCCAATCCCAAGTGGCGAATGGTCCAGGCGGTGGCGAAATCCCATTTTTCCGGAGGTATTGGCTGCGCCAGAGGGATGATGACGCGGATGTGCGGCCAATCTGGTTTGTCTGACCATGTGGGATGTATGAAATGATCCACTCCAGCGCGTTGAAGAACCCCCTCCAGATCCGAAATGCGGACGGGGTCTTTGATGCAGACCTTTTTCATCTTTGCGCGACCCGTGGAATTACCTTCCTTGTCCAGGTAGTACTCGCCTGTCGGAATAGATTCAGCGTTGTCGACATCGAGGCAGAGCAGGTTAATCGAAATTACGTTTGCGACGGCTCGAGGGGTTCCAGGCTTGAAGATTGAAGGTGAAAATGCGGGCATGCCCTTTTTCGGGTCATCCCCATGTGGAACCCACGAAGGCTTTCGAGGAACCTTCAAGAACTCCACGAACTTTGCAAATGTGTCCATTTCAAAAAGCTGTGGGTTGTTGTCACTTGCCGACTTGAATAGGGTTATACTGAGAGTTGACATTGAATATCTTTCAGAAAATGAGCGGCCGCCTTGCCAGAGGCAGGCCGCTCGTTGTTTTTGTTAGGAATTGATAACTAAGTTGCGAAACTGATTCTGTGTCGCTCTGATTGCAGATCCACACGACTTCATGCCCGTCGACTGCTTAGAATGATGGCGTTTTGATGCCGGATTCAAATCTACAATCTCGCGTTCTTCACGATCAATACTGATTTGTCGAATTAAATTGAATAATACCTTCTCAGGAACACGCCTATTCCGAACATACCGGTAAAGTTCAGGAATAGTTGCGCTCGAAACACCACAAAGAATTGGCTTAACATTCAAATTAGCTGAAATTTTGTATTGATCGACCCAAACGAACGGCGTGTGATTCATTCCAAAACTGTCGAGAGTCATTAGAGCAATTGTGGATTCAAATTTATTAGAATCTAAAAGATAAAAACCGAGAGCATCTTCGTGTCCATGGGGTAGTTCGCATTCCCCACGTTGAATCCAGATATTTATCCGTTTTGAAACATCAAAAAGTTTAAGGCACATTTCGATTCTCCTCATGAGAAGTAATCACCATCTCCCCACCTCAATTGGGTAGGGAGTACGGTTGTCGTTTTGTTTGTTTGTCTTCGATTTCCGGGTCGCGTTTTGAGTTCGAATGACAATAATTCACTAATGTTACTTGGGTTTACTTAGTATCGCCCTCCTCTGCAAGGCGGCGTAAAAACGCTTGCACCTCCTCGACGGGCACCAAAACGCGCCGCCCGCTATGAATTACGCGTAGGTGTTTGGTGACTGATATCTCATGATATAGGCGAGTTCGACCGATTGATGTCGCAACGCACACCTCAGGTATCGTCATCGCGGCCCTGGGGCAGGCTATTGCCTCTGGGGGTGATTCGTATTTATAATTCAAAACCCTGGGACTCATATTGCAATCTCCTTTTAGCGAATTCCCCCGACCGTTCGAAGGCGCTAGCGAAAGCCAGCAACTCAAGTATCCCAGGCATTCGGGTGCTCAATCAAACGCAAGTGGCAATATTAGCAATACTTTTGTTTTTGAATGAGACCACCTGCCTTCATCTGTTTTACTCGAAGTCCTCAGAGTGCAGCTACCACGAATGGACCTCCTTGTCGCAATAGTAAGCTTTCGATCTGTGATGAATTCATTAATTGCATATTCGTTGATGCAATACTTTCCTAAACCGAATTGCGAAGAGTTCACGGGCATGAAAATCGAATTCACACATGCGAATGATTCAAAAGAGTGTTTTTGATGCCTTCAATCCGCAAGAAGGCCATCACGCAAGTGACCGTAGCCAAGCTGGAAGTCACGGACTTGGTATTTCGATTACTACCGAAAGCAAATTGAACGAAAAATCGCGAAAGATCGAAACCCTTTTGCAGAGATGCTTTATTCAGCAACCGATGGTGTCAACGCGTGCATATTCACAAAATTAGAACAGCGACTGTTCCTGTTTACTCGTTGGGAGGTGGTCGAAAGCCACGGATAACCCGAGGGAAACACACGCATCTGAGCGAGTGTTCCTTCGCAGCATGGCCGGTCTGGATTTTATCCATATCCAATAGAACGCTCTGATGGCGTCAGGAAGATGTTGTCTCGATCTTCAGCGAGATCAACTTCGCTGGTTCGGAGATTCCTAATGCCGGGACCAAGCAGCGGATTGCGTTTGCCTTGGCATCTGGGCAAAGATGCTCATATACCTTCTCGACCATTTTGGTGTTGGTGTGCCTAAGCTGGGCCGCAAGAAATACCAAAGGCACGCCTGCGTTCATCAGCGTGGAGGCATAACCGAGACAAAATGATAGCCCAGGGGCCAAGTCGCACAGGGCACTACCCACCTGGAGGGCGTTTGGTTGCTTTATCTCCGGATGGCGTTCCAGATTAGGGCGAGCGGTGTCAGGGCCGTGAGGTTGTCCTGCCAGGTGGTGCTCACCCGGAAGCGCTGGGGCACGAGCACCCGCATCGCCGGGCTCGACGTCCTTGGATTCCACCCAGGTATCCAGGATTCGACCATCGGCCTTGAGCAGGCGCACCTGGTTCTGATCGGCGTTGCGGGTAAACCCGCCGGCCATCTTGATGACGTCGCGCACCGAATCACCCTTTTGGACGCGGAAGGTGGAGAAGGGGGCTGGCCACCTCGCCCACCACGTAAGCGCTCTCGGCCTTGCGGGGAAGGATGATCTGGTCGTCGTCGAGCAGTTCCACATCCCGGCGATTGTCCCCATTCATGGCTGACTCGAAGTCCACCACCATGCGGTTGGTGGTGCCGGTGGTGAGCCCGTGCAGCACAGGACTTGGGAGCAGCGTCCCGGTGTCCTTGGTGCGTTTGGTTTCACTGAGGCGCTGGAGTACCTCATTGAGACCCTTGCCTGTGGGATCGAGATCATTGACCCCGGCCTTGGTCAGGTCAGTGGGCGTGAAATCACGGTCCTTGAGGGCACTGCGGAGGAAGATGCCGCCCTTGGGCATGGCCTCTTCGGTGAGGCCTCCGGCCCGGGCAATGAGCTGCCGCAGGGTGAAGTGCTTTTCGGTGATGACGTAGGGACCGGGACGCTTGACCTGGCCCGAGATGGTGACCGTGCGATGCACCTTGAAGTCGGGCAGCTCGTACAGGGTGATCTGATCGTAGGGCTTGAGGACGGGGTTGAGCACAGGGTCCTGGAGGCCCGTGGCGGTGCTGCCCACCGTGAAGAGCAACTTCGACAGGTCCAGCTTTTCCACCTGACCGGGCTGGCCGTCCGGGCCAAGGTGGGCGAGCTCGGCGTAGAAGCGATCGGCGTTGAGCTGGGGTACCCCCGCCATGAAGATCAGATCGGAGGCATGCATGCCGTCGTGCCAGTCGTAGCCACCGGGCTTGGAAAAGGGGCCCAGCACCTTGACCGTGCGCTTCAGGCGCAGCTCGTCCATCTTGAAGAGCTCCACCTTGTCGCGGGGCTGAAGCACTAGGTCCTGCGCGGGATCCTTCTGGAGGGCCTTGGCCACATCGAAGGCCAGGAGTTCGGTGCTCAGATCATCGCGGGTCCGCAGGATCTGGCCCCGCCCCATGTAGGTGTCGGGCTGGATCTGGCCGGGGTTGAGCAGCAGGTCGGACACCTTCATTCCGGGCTTATGGGCAAAGACGCCTCGCACCTTGGCATAACCGGCCATCTCCACCACGCCCTCACGCCACTCTGATCGCGAGAGGGCGGTGAGGTGATCGGAGGGGAAGACTTTCACGGTCTTGAGTTGGGTGGGGTCGAAGGTGAGGTTCTCCACGCTGATCACGCCGTTGGGATCCACCCGCTGCAGGGTGATGAGGCTGCGGAAGGCCGAAGGAAGCAGGCCGCCGATGTAGTGGACCGCGTCCCAGGCGGATTCCTCGGGCCGGAGTTCCACCAGAACTCCGGGGAAGGCCTTGTTGGTGGGGGAAGTGGCCACCCGGACGAAGGCGCCCTCCATGAGCACTTGCACGCCCGTAACGGGCACGAACAGGGTGTCCCCATCGCGAAGAAGGAGGCTTTCCATGCCCAGGCCTTGCAGGCGCAGGGCATAGAGGTCCAACAGCTGGGCGACCTTGCCATCGCGGAGCAACTGGATGCTGCGGTAGGTGCCAAAAGAGGTGGGTCCGCCGGAGACGGACAAGGCATTGAGTAGGGAAGTGAGGCTGGGCACCACGTAGGAACCGGGTCGGTAGACCTCGCCCAGGATGAAGATGCGCACATCGCGGGTCTTGAGGAACTGCAGGTCCACGCGGGAGCGGGAGAAAATGCTGTTCACGAGTTTCTGCAGCACCAGGCGGGCGTCCCCCAGGCGCAGGCCGGCCACGTGGACCGTACCCACCTTGGGGACGGTGACATTGCCAGAACGATCCACGTGCAGGGGCACCTCGAAGGTGGCGCTGCCGAAGACGTACAGCAGCATGTCGTCGCCGGAGCCCAGGCGGTAGTCATCGGTGACGCTGGAAAGGGGGCTCTGGCGGAACGAGGAGGCCCCCGCGAACAGATCAGAACCTAGGATGAAAGGCCCCTTGTAGGCCTGCCGAAGCTCCTTGAGTTCCCGTTCGCCTTCGTGATCCCGTTCGCCAGCCACGTCGGGCTTGGCGCCCGGAGGCAGGGTTTGCAGCACGTCCTTGGCGGAGGGAATGGCGGGATCAGCGGTCGGGGGTGCCTGGGATGCGGGTTGGGCCTGGGGGGCGGGGGCCGACAGCACCGGCAGGCCAGGGGCCGTTGGAGCAGATGGCGCTGTGGGGGCCGTCTGGGCGGAGGCCATGACGCATGTAAGGGCCAGCATAAAGGCCACTGCGTGCCCACGGGTTTGAACAAATCGCATGGTGATCGCTAGCATCAAATAAATCTCCATTTGGAGGGCCCGGGGGCATCTGGATTCAATCCCCCCACCTTTGGGTCGAGTATCCAAGCCGTTCAGGATAGCAGTCATGGCCTGACCCCAAAAACCTGGACCTCTTGAAAAGTTAGGATTCAGCCAACCTCGCCAAACCATTCTCCGCTGGCAAGTAATGGGGTACAAGCGCTTTGAAGGTGCGCAGGAAGGTGCGGTAGCGATCGGGGGCGTGGAGGTTGAGGGCTTCTTCGAGCTGGGCAAGGGGTTTCGGCCACGGGCCTGGTGGAAAGGCATTCCCGTGTCGGCTTCGTAGACTTTGGGGTGCACGGGGCTGGGGGTGCGGTCGGCGTTGTAGAAGAGTTCTTCAAAGAGCTTTTCGCCCGGGCGGCTGCCGGAAAAGGCGATTTCGATATCCTGGCCCGGCTCCAGGCCGGAAAGGCGAATCATGTCGGTGGCCAGATCCACGATGCGCACGGGCTCGCCCATATCCAGCACGTACACCTTGCCGCTGGTGCCCAGCAGCCCGGCCTGCAGCACCAGCTGGCTGGCCTCGGGGATGGTCATGAAGTAGCGGGTCATGTCCGGATGGGTCACGGTGATGGGACCGCCGGCGTTCGATCTGCTCCCGGAAGATGGGCACCACGCTGCCCCGGCTGCCCAGCACGTTGCCGAACCGCACGGAAACATAGCGGGCGCTGGCGGGGGGCGTGGGCTGGCGGCTTCCAGCACCAGCACTCGGCAATGCGCTTGCTCACGCCCAGCACGTTGGTGGGGTTCACGGCCTTGTCGGTGCTGATGTTCACCACGTACTGGGCGTGGTGGCGCCGGGCCGCGTCCAGCACGTTGCGGGTGCCAAAGACATTGTTCTCGATGGCTTCTTCCGGATGCTGTTCCAGGAAGGGCACGTGCTTGTGGGCGGCGGCGTGCAGCACCACGGTGGGCTTCCACTGGTTGAAGGCCTGCTCGAGGCGGCGGCGGCTGCGCACATCGCAGAGTTCCAGGCTCAGGGGCTGGTTGGGAAAGGTATGGCGCAGTTCGCGTTCGATGGTCCACAGGCTGTTTTCGCCCCGGCCCAAGAGCACCACGCGGCTGGGGCGGAAGCGGCATACCTGGCGGGCCAGTTCGCTGCCAATGGAACCCCCGGCGCCGGTGATGAGCACCACGCGATCCTCTAGGGCGCCCCGCAGGCCTTCCTGATCCAGGGAAACGGGCTCGCGGCGCAGCAGATCCTCGATGCTCACGTTACGCAGTTCCGGGCGCCAACTATGGTCCCCCAGCAGGTTGAAGAGTCCGGGAACGGTCTTGATCTCCACGCCCAGATCCAGGATGTAATCGGACAACTGGCGCATGACGGGGCCGGGGGCACTGGGAATGGCCAGCACGATGCGCTCGATGCCGCGCTCGCGCACCAGGCGTGGGATCAATTCATGGGTGCCCAGCACGGGAACACCATGGATCAATACGCCCTGCTTGGCAAAATCATCATCGATGAAGCCCACCACTTGGCTGCCCAGCTCAGGTGGCGCTGCATTTCATCCACCATCAGCACGCCCGCCCGCCCGGCGCCCACCACCAGGGTGAGTTTGGTGTCGTAGTGGTGGTTATCGTGGGTGCGGAAATCATGGACCCCGCGCACCAGGGCCCGCAGGAAGCCCCACAGCACGGTGGTAAGGAGACCGGCAAAAATCCAGACATCATGGCCGATGCCCGGCAGGGGTTGCAGCAGGCCCAGGCCGGTGGCGATGAGCACCAGGAGGATGCCGGCCCAGATGATGCGCAAAAAGTCTTTGAAGGCGGTGGTGCGGTAGTGTTGGCGCCAGAGGCTGGTGGAGAGGCTAAGCAGGAAGCAGATGCACCCCCACAGCAGGATGCCTCGGCCACTGAGGCTAGGCCCGCCTTCGAGTTTGCGGGCCAGAATCCAGGCCGCCATGCCCAGCAGGGCATCCAGCGAAACCTTGACCACCCGCCGCACCTGGGGTGCGTGGAGGGGGTCATGGAATAGGGAGGGGGGTTTGGGGCTGCGGGGCATCATGGGCTAAGTTGCTCATGGTACCAGTGTTGGTGCTGGTGTGTTGTTGGGGAATGCAAGAAGGGTTGAGAGGATTCCTAGGCGCTTGGTTCCCGGGGTTGATTGTGTGGAACCTGCAGAGGCTTACACTGAAGCCACACAGGAGCATTCGATGGCCCTTCCTCAACCTAAGCACCTTGGGCACACCCTTGCGGATTGGGCGTCCTGGCAGGGGCGCTGGGAGTTGATTCAGGGGGTGGCCTACGATATGACGCCTGCACCCAGCCTGGAGCATCAGCGCATTAGCATGAAACTTTCCACAACTCTTTTTCAGGCGATTGAGGCGGCCAAGCGGGGCTCGGGGGGCGGGGAATGCGAAGTATTGGCAGCGCCCATCGATGTGTTTTTGGGCGCGGATGTGTTTCAACCGGATCTGGTCATTGTGTGCGATCCCGCCAAGAAAACCGTGCGGGGCATTGAAGGCGCGCCCGAACTCGTGGTGGAAATCCTCAGCCCTGCCACGGCCAGCAAGGATACGGTGCGCAAGCGCTGGGCCTACGAAGCGGCAGGTGTGCCCGAATATCTGATTGTGGACCCCCAGGAGCGGGTAGCCGAACTGCTGCGCCTGGAAAATGCCCGCTATGTTTCGGTGGCCCGGGTGGAGTGGGGTGCCGTGGTGGCCTTGCTCGGTGGTGCCGTTTCGGTGGTGGTGGGGTAGGGGAATTCAGCTGCGATCCCGGCCCAGGCGGCGCACTTCCACTTTGGGGGCGCCAAAGTTGAGCAGCAGGCAGGTTTTCAGCCCAGTTGCGGCGAGGTAGTTGAGGCCTTGGGCCACGTGGGCGTCGGTCAGGGCTGCACAGGCCTTCAGTTCCACGAGGATGCGGTTCTCAACGAGCAGGTCGACCGCGAATTCCCCCACCACCACGCCGTCGTACCAAACCTCGATGCCCTGTTGGGCCTTGACGTCGAGTTCTCGCTTGCGCAGTTCGTGGAGCAGGGCGTTTTCGTACACCTTTTCGAGAAAGCCTGGCCCGAGGGTATTGGCGACCCGAAAGGCACAGCCGATCACGTGTTCGGATACGGGGTCTTCCAGCATGGGGTGGCTCCAAAAGCGGCGTCTGGGCAGGGGAAAAGGAAGATTAGCCGGGGATCAACGGGGATGCACGGGGATAAAAAGGAATGGTGGCTCGATTCGGGTTTCATGGCCGGGCATTCTGGCCTGGTTTTGAGAGGGTAGTAGCAGGGGGGCACACGGGCGTGCCCCCCTGTCGCTGCCCTCTCAAAACGCGTGCGGCGGGCCGCACGCCCCGCGTGGCGGGCGGGCCAGAAGGCCTGGGTGGTGCTACAAAAATGATCCACAAGCTACATCCCCGTGTATCCCCGTGCATCCCCGGCTAAAAAAATCTGTTTAGGTGCTCGCACCCCTGTGTGCGGGCAAGAAAATGATCCACAAACCACATCCCCGGCCAAATGTCCTTGCGGTCATCGCCGCCGCAGCACCCAGCCCAGGCCCACGGGGCCGGCGATGGTGGTGAGGAGCAGGGCGCCGATGATGCTGGCTTGCACATGGCCATTCAGCAGGGGGGCGCCGTTGATCAGCAGATGGCTGCCGGTGGCCACAAAGATCAGGCCCACTTCGCCCCGGGGCACCATGCCCCAGCCGATGACGGCGCTGCGCAGGTTCCCGCCCGCCGCATAGCCCGCCACGAACTTGCCCAGGATGCCGAGCAATGCCAGCAGGGCCGCCAACAGCAGGGTGCGGGGCTCCAGCAGCGCGGTCACATCCACCTTGGCGCCCATGAGCACGAAAAAGATCGGCGCAAAGGTCACCACCAGGGGGTGCACCAGGGCTTCGAGTTCGTGTTCTTCCCGGGCTTCCAGGAATTGCACGTGGGCGGGCTCCAGGATCAGGCCCGCCGCGTAGGCCCCTACGATGGGCGCTAGGCCCGCCAGGTTGCCGAGCCAGGCCAGCAGGAAGGCGAAGGCCAGGGCTACCGGCAGCAGGAGTTGCTCGCTGCGGAAGCGGCTGGCAAACCGGAAGAAAAACGGCGTGGTGCGGCGGCCCAGGGTGAGGGCCACCGCCAGAAAGGCCAGGGCCAGGGTCAGGGTCTTGGCCAGGCTCGCCCAGGGCAGACCACCGCCCCCAGCCAGTGCCACCGCCACGCCGCTGACGCCCACCAGCACCAGGAGGCCCAGCACATCATCCATAACCGCCGCGCCTACGATGATGCGGCCCTCCGGGGAAGCCCCGGCGCCCTGCTCCCGCAGTACCTGGGCGCTGATGCCGATGGAGGTGGCGCACAGGCAGGCACCAATAAAGAGATGCACCGCGAAGGGCGTGCCGCTCGGCAGCAGGGCCCAGGAGCCCCCCAGGCCCGCCGCCATGGGCACCACCACGCCCACCACCGCCACCCGCAGGCTGGGCAGGCCCACCTTGAGCATCTGGGGCACGGTGCTTTCCAGGCCCACTGCGAACATCAGGATGATCACGCCCAGGTTGGCCAGAATTTCGGCGGCCGGGCTGGTGATGAGATCGGGCACCCCGGGGAAACGGTGGTGCAGGGCTGCCAGGGCCAAGCCTGCAGCCAGTTCGCCGGTGACCGCAGGCAGCTTCACGCGCAGGGCGATTTCCCCGCCCACCTTGGCCGCCAGCCACACCAGCGCCAACAGGGCCAGGGTGCCCGCAAAGGGGTCGGCGTTCAGCAAGGCCATTAGCATGTCGCCCCTATTGGAAGAGCTGGATCATCTCATCCAGCTTTTTCAGCACGGACAGGATCTTGAAGGGCTCCACCGCCAGGTAGTCCACGGCGCCCGCTTCCACGGCCCGCAGACGCTTGAGCTCGAGGTCTTCATCGGTGCCTGCGATCAGGATGGGCAGCGGGCACTTTTCCTGTTCTGCCAGTTGGCGCGCAAGTTCCAGGGGGCTGGCCAGGCGCAGACGGTTGTGGATCAGGATCAGGCGCACCCGGCCCCAGTTTCCGGCCGTTACCTGCCAGTCCTTGAGCAGGGGAATCACGGGGCCTTTGATGTAATCCAGCACCAGGAAGCCGAACTTGCGTCCCAGCCCCTCGGCGATGCGGCGTCCGAATTCTTCGTTCTCGGTGAGCAGCAGAATGAGGGGATCCCGGTCCACCAGGAGGCGGGCGGGGGGCAGATCCGCCGGCGTTCGCGCAATCTTGCGGCCACCCGATTCGAAATCCTCGCGATCCCGCTGGGCCTGCAGGCGTTCCTGCCCATCCAGCCACGTGCGATAACTCCCCAGCAGATCCTTGTCGGCCTTTTCCGTGAATTCCAGGCCGACCACACGGTCGCCCACGTAGGCCACCCGCGCGGGGGCCACCAAGTGGAGGTTGCCGCCCAGGGGCAGGTCCATGGTGGACACGTCGCCCATGCGGAAGTAGTCCTGCACCTTTTGGCGGGGATCGAGCAGGGACAATTCCAAGCCTTCGCGGCCGAACCCGGTTACCTGGCCATCCAGCAGCAGATTCTTGGCATTGGAAAAGGTGCCCTTGGGCAGGTCCGCATGGTCTGGTGCGAAATCCACCAGGCGATGGGCATCGGCCCGGCGCAGGGTGCGGGGCAGTTCGAGCTTACAAACCGACAGATCGTCGACCCGGCCCAGGCCTTCGCAGGCCATCACGGCTTCGTATTTGAAGCCCCGGTCTTCCAGGTTCATGGAAATTTTTTCCGCCGGGGCCAGTTTCCAGTTCTCGAATTCCGGGCGCTCCATGGCCAGTGCAATGCCATCGGCTTCCACCGCCAAGAGTGAGAATTCACGCCGCTCCGTGCGGAAGGCCATGGTCACTTTTTCGTTGGCGAGCAGCAGGCGCTGGAACAGCATCCGGATGGCCAGGGCGTCTTCGAGCAGGCGTTCAGAGGGGGACATGGCAAGCCATCAGAAAGGGGGGGCCGTGGGGAGCCACTGCCGCAGCGCATTCTTGAGATTATCGATGGTTACCGGTTTGGGAAGGTAATCGTCCATGCCGCTCTCCAGGCATCGCTCCCGGTCGCCCTGCATGGCGTTGGCAGTCATGGCGAGAATGGGCACGTGGCGGTGGCCCGCTTCGTTTTCGCGGATGAGCCGGGTGGCCTGGAAGCCGTCCATTTCGGGCATCTGGCAGTCCATCAGCACCAGGTCGTAGTCCTTGGCCTGGACCGCTTCCACCGCTTCGCGGCCATTGGTGGCCAGATCGGCGCCCAGGCCCAGCTTTTTCAGGATGGCGATGGCCACGTGCTGATTGACGAGGTTGTCCTCGGCCAGCAGCAGTTTCAGGGCGGAGTGCTCGACACCCAGCACCAGGGGGGCGCGCACGTGGGCGGCCTTGATGGGCACGGACTGGGCATCCAGGCGCCGGTCCAGCAGGGCCCGGAGATGGGATTTGCGCAGGGGCAGTGGCAGGGTTTCGGTGGCGCCCTCCGGCTCCTTTTCGTATAAGGAACGCACTGCCACCATGCGTACGGAGAGGGAGGGCGCCTCCGTGAGCCGCGTCCGCAATTGATCGAGGGCAAAAGGCCCCAGCGGGTGGTAGAGCAGAATGGCTTCGACCTTGTTCAGGGCCTGGAACCGGGCCAGGGCCTGATCGGGATCCAGCACCTGTTCGGCTTCCAGGCCCCAGGCGCGCAGTTGGGCCTGCAGGATGTCGCCGGTGGCTCGGGGCAGCCCCGCCAGGAAGAAATGGCAGGGGCGTTCGGGTTTCCAGTTGATGGCGGCTTCCGGCTGTACCTGCAGGCGCAGGGTGAACCAGAAGGTGCTGCCTTCCCCCGGCTGACTGTAGACGCCGATCTCGCCCCCCATGAGTTCGGCCAGGCGCTTGCAGATGGAGAGCCCCAGGCCGGTGCCGCCGTACTTGCGGGTGGTGCTGGTGTCGCCCTGGTAGAAGGATTGGAACAACTTGGAGGCGACCTCGGGGTTCATGCCGATGCCCGTATCCTGCACTTCCACCTGCAGCAGCACGGTGGAATCTTCGCGGTGCTCCGGCTTCACATGCAGGGTAACGGAGCCTTCTGCCGTGAATTTCAGGGCGTTATCGGTGAGGTTGGTGAGGATCTGGCGCACCCGCACGGGGTCACCCAGCAGGCGGGTGGGCGCGTCCCCGGCCACCAGGGTGAGCAGTTCGATACCCTTGCCGTGGGCCTTCACACCTAGCACGGCCAGGAGATCATCGAGCAATTCCTGCAGATCGAAGGGAGTGGATTCCAGTTCGAGCTTGCCCGCCTCGATCTTGGAGAAATCCAGGATGTCGTTGATGAGGTGCAGCAGCGTACCGGCGCTGGAGCGGATGGTGTGGGCGTAGTCGGTTTGTTCTTCAGACAGGGGCGTGGAGACAAGCAGATCCGTCATGCCGATGATGCCGTTCATGGGGGTGCGGATCTCGTGGCTCATGTTGGCCAGGAATTCGGATTTCAGGCCCGCCAGCCGCAGGGCTTCATCCCGGGCTTCCTCCAGCTGCCAGTTCTTGATTTCCAGATCCATGGAGAACTGCGTGACCTGCTGTTCGGCCAGCTTGCGTTCCGTGATGTCGTGCACCTGCCAAAAGTGGCCGTAGAAGCCTTCCGCCCCGGCAATGGGAATGAAATCCACCGACAGGATGCGCCCATCCTTCATGGTGACTTCCTGGCCCAGGGAGGTGACGCCTGCCCTGATGGCATTGTCGGCGCGCGTCCGGGCATCGGCCTCGTCGCCCATCTGGCACAAGCACATGGCGAGGAGTTCTTCGGCCTCGCCATCCACCAGCAGGTGGGCGGGAACGGGAATGGAGAAGAGACGACAGAAGGTTTCGTTGATGAGCGCCACCTGGCGATCTTCCGTTTCCACCAGGATGCCGGCTTCCATGTTTTCGATCAGGGCCTTCAGGCGGCTGGTGATTGTGGCCAGGGCGGCTTCGCCAAGCTTGCGCTCCGTGATGTCGGTGAGGGTGCCCGAAACCCCCACCACGGCGCCATGGGCATCCAGGGTGATGCGGTTGGACATTTCCACCCAGCGGTAGTCCCCCGATTGGGTGGTGATGCGGAATTCCCCCTGGAGCGTGTCCTGGTCCGTTTCCATGGCGTAGTTCAGGACATTCATGTACCGCAATTTATCGGTGGGGTGCATGAAGTTCAGGAAGGGCTTGCCCAGGCTGTCATCCAGGCTGATGCCCGTAAGTTCGGTCCAGGCCCGGTTGAGAAAGGACCAGTGGCCCTCCCGGTTGATCTGGAAAATCACTTCCTTCAGGTGGGCCACCAACCCCTGGTAGCGGGCCAACTCGGTGGGGGGCTGTTCGGCCAGGGCCGATTCCATCCCGTTCAAGAACGCTGTCCAGGCCGCGCCTTGGGGAAGGGCGGTGCCGGAGGCTTCAAGCTGGGCCAGATGGTGGGCGAGGGTGGGATGCATGCGTGGTTGCTGTCAGTATCCTATCGGCCGGGATGGCCGGGGCTTGTGATCTGGACGGGGCGTTTCGGGGCGAAGTGCCGCCGATCACCGATCTTGAATTTTATTCTTGTTTTTTTCGCTTTTTGCTTCAATCTTGCAGTCTGATCACCCATCAAGGAGAAGTCCATGGCCGCCACCGAGCAAGATGATCGCCTGAAAGTTCTGAACCGCACGCTGGCCGACATCGAACGTGCCTTTGGCAAGGGCGCCATCATGAAGCTGGGCGATCACCTGAACTCCGAAGGCATCGAGGTGATTTCCACCGGTTCCATCAGCCTGGATGCCGCGCTGGGCGTGGGCGGGGTGCCCAAGGGCCGCGTGGTGGAAGTCTATGGCCCCGAAGCCAGCGGCAAGACCACCCTGGCCCTGCACATGGTGGCCCAGGCCCAGAAGAAGGGCGGCCTGGCGGCCTACATCGACGCCGAGCACGCCCTGGATCCCGAATACGCCCAGAAGCTGGGCGTGGATGTGGCGAACCTCTTCATCAGCCAGCCCGACAGCGGTGAGCAGGCCCTGGAGATCTGCGACCAGCTGGTGCGCAGCGCCGCCCTGGACATCATCGTCATCGACTCCGTGGCGGCCCTGGTGCCCAAGGCCGAGATCGACGGCGAGATGGGCGACAGCCACGTGGGCCTGCAGGCCCGCCTCATGAGCCAGGCCCTGCGCAAGATGACCTCCACCATCAGCAAGACGCACACCTGCGTGGTCTTCATCAACCAGATCCGCATGAAGATCGGCGTGATGTTCGGCAACCCCGAGACCACCACCGGCGGCAACGCGCTCAAGTTCTACGCCTCCGTGCGCCTCGATGTGCGCAGCGTCCAGAGCATCAAGGGCAACACGGGGATCCGCTCGTGGCTGCCAAGGATGAAGATTCCAGCGTGGTCGGCAAGAAGACCAAGGTGAAGGTGGTGAAGAACAAGGTCGCCCCGCCCCTCAAGGTGGCCACCTTCGACATCATGTACGGCGAAGGCATCAGCCGCACCAGCGAATTGGTGGAACTGGGCACCCAGCTGGAAATCATCCAGAAGAGCGGCTCCTGGTATTCCTACAAGGATTCCCGTCTGGGCCAGGGCGCCGAGAATGTGAAGAAGCTCTTTGCCGATAACCCTGAACTGGCTGACGAAGTGGAAGCCCAGATCCGGGAAAAGCTGGGGCTGAAAAGCTAGCTTTTGGCCTCGACTCGCGGGATCACCGTGATGTGACCGTTGGTTTCCAGTAAGGCCAGATGCACTTGGCTGAACTCACTGAGCCCTTCCTGGCGGAGGGCGCTCAGGAGTTCGTGCCGGGTAATGTGTTCGGTCTTCAGCACGGGCTCCATGACCTTTCCGTTATGGATGAGGATGACCGGGACCCCTTCCAGTAGACTCTCGGCCTTTTGCTCCGAAAGCTGAGCCAGCCAAGGCCCGCGTTCAACCCAACCAGGGTGGTGACCAGGATCAGGCCTGCACTGACACTGTTATCACCCGCGTTCATGCTGTTCTGCACGGCGTTACTCACTACCAGCAATAACACCAGATCGAAGGGCGCCAGTTGGCCCACCTGGCGTTTGCCGGTCAGGCGAAAGGCCACCAGTAGAAAGCCGTAGATCAGAACACCCCGGAGGATGAACTCCCACCAGGGTTGGGCCATGTGCCAGAGGGACAAGCCTACAGGCAGGCGCCCATCCAGCAGGGCGATCATCGCACCGCCAACCATTCTTCCAGCCCTTCGATGACGTCACGTACGCCGGGGCCGAAGCGGGCATTGGAAAGCCAATCCACGTTGCGGGGCAGGCCTGCCACTGCGGTGTGCACCCGGGTCCGATGGCCCATTTCGGCGCGGGGAATGGCGTTGGTGCTGATCTCTTCCCGGGTCTGGGAAGGGGCCGAAAGGGCGGGAAGCCACTGTTTGAGTCGCTTTTCCGTCCAGGCCCAATCCTTGGTTTCTTCCGGATGGGGATCTTCCCAGAGCTTCGAATCCCCGATGAACGAACGCAGCTGCATCCGGTCTTCAGGTGCACAGCCCTTGTCGATCCAGCTGGGCACCAGGGTGCCCAGGTAGGGCCTCCCTGACGGGGGATCGATGAGAAAGCCAAAGCCATCGTGGTACGGCGGCAGAATGTCGTGGCGGCTGTGCCAGAGCTTGACCGAAGTATACGGAATGGCCGCCAGGGCTTCGGCGCTGGCGATGGCATGGGGGGCCAATAGAGTCGCGGCTTCGAATGCAGGCAACGCTAGAATCACGCGGTCCACGTCCACGCTGTGCTCTGCAGCGTAAACCCGCCAGCGGGAATCCGGCAGGGCCTCCAGGCGCGTGGCGCGCAGGCCTGCGCGTACGGCGGGGAGCAGGGACGCGAGCCGAAGGGGCAGGGCACCCATGCCGCCTTCGGGCACCATCAAATGACTGATGCCGCTCTTGCGCACGCCGTTGAACATGCTGCCGTGGGATTCCCATTTCCGCAGCAGGGGAATGGCATCCACACTCAGCAGGTGCGGTGGGGTGGCCAGAATGCCCGCCACCATGGGCGGCAGCAGTTCTTCGGCCATGCCGCGACCGGCCCGGCGGGCGATGAAATCGGACAGCCCTTCTTCGGGCTCGGCGGGGCGCACGGGCTGGAAAGGTTCCAGGAACATGCGGAACTTGGTGGACCAGCGCATGAGGTCGCTGGTGATCAGGCCGACCGGGTGGGCGGGTACCGGGATCAGGCGACCTTTCTTCCCGACCCAGCGGGCGCCCTTACCGGGGCTTTTGAGGGGCAGGTTCAGTTTCTTGAAGAGCAGGTCGGAGGGGCTGCCTCCGCGCACCAGGATGCCCTGGGGCCCTTTCTCCAGACGGCCTGGTCGGCCATCTTCCGTGGCCCAGGGCAGGGTTTGCACCCAACCGCCAAGGGCGGTTTCGGCTTCCCAGACTTCCACGGTTTCACCGCGTTCGTGGAGATGCCATGCGGTTAGCAGGCCCGTGATGCCGCCGCCAAGAATGAGTGTGGTCATGGATTCCGCTCCGGTCGAAGGTACCGATCCTGTGATGGTAGCGGGTCCGGGCGCCGGGAGTGCCCTGGGGATGTTCAGCAGGAAGTTCCGTTATGGAAAAAAAGCATCCTCGGTCAAATTTTCGTTTAGACCATGGCCAGCAGATCGTCGGTACCCAGCACCATGGCAAAGGCGCCGTGGAGTTCGGTGAGGCCCACGCGGTGGAGGGTGTCCGCGGGGACCATTTCCCCGAAGGGATCCTCGAAGGCGAAGGTGGCGCAAGCATCGTGGACCACCACCGCCTTGAAACCCAGGTTGTTGGCCATGCGCGCGGTGCTGGATACGCACCAGTTGGTGATGAAGCCCGCGATCACCAGGCGATCGATTTCCTGTTCTCGCAGGTGAGCCTCCAGCCCCGTACCGATGAAGGCGGCGTGCACGGATTTCTCAAAAACCATTTCCGTGGAAAGGGGCATGGCTTCTGGTTTGAAGGCATTGCCTGGCTCCGCAGGATGCAGGGGCGAATGGGGATCCTTGGCGTTGTGCTTCACGTGGATCACGGGATGACCCGCCTGTCGGAACGCCGCCAGAAGCCTGGCGATCTGCCCCTCCGCACCGGGGTTGTTGCGGGCGCCCCAGTAAGGATCATCCCAGGCCATTTGGCAATCGATCAGCAACAGAGCCGTGGTGGCGGGCAACATGGGATCTCCCGGGGAACAACCTAGATCCTATTCCCATGTTGGTGGCATCTCCAAAAGGGCGCCACACTGGTTTGAAACTGAGGCAGCCCATGACCGTTCTGGCGATCCTTACCGCAACCATCCTGTGCGCCGCTCCACTCACGGCCCAGGCCGCGCCGCAAGTGCCGGGCGTCGTCCCAACCTTGGAAGACGTTCGCAAGGGCATGGGTATCCCTTCCTTGGGTGATCTGCGGGGACAGCAGGATACGGTGGGCTTTGCTTCCCGGGCGGAGCAGATGGCCCAGGTGTGGAAGCTTGCCGAAACGGGTCCCACGCCGGAACGGTTTGGTGTCATGCCTGCACCGGGGGTTCTGGGCGCCATGATTCCCCACGACGACTACCTGTTTGCGGGCCGCATGTATCGCCAGATGATTCCCCTGATTACCGCGCGCACCGTGGTGCTGGTGGGCGTCTTCCACAAGTACCGCCGCTTCGGCGCCAAAGATCGATTAGTGTTCGATCCCTATCGCGCCTGGCGCTCTCCCGACGGGGAAATCAAGATCTCAGGGCTGCGGGCGGAACTGCTGAAGGCCTTGCCCGCGGATGCGTTCAGCCAGGATGCCGCCAGCCACGATAGTGAGCACAGCCTGGAAGCCATCGCCTATTGGTTGAAGCACCAGCGGCCGGAGGTGGAAATCCTGCCCATCCTCCTGCCGTCTGCATCCTTCGAACGGTTGCATAAGCTGGCGGATAACGCCGGCAAGGCGCTTGCTGAAGTCATGCAGCGTCGCGGCCTCCGTCTTGGCAAGGATGTGGCCATCGTGATCTCCAGCGATGGCATCCACTACGGCGCAGATTTCAAGCACACACCCTTTGGCGCAGGCGGTGTGGAGGCCTACCAAAAAGCCATGGCCGTGGACCGAAACCTGCTCACTGGGCCGCTGGCGGGGCCTGTGGCTACGGAGAAAACCCGCGCCTTTTACACGGCCTGCGTGAACCCCGCCCAGCCCGATGAATACCGCCTGCCCTGGTGCGGCCGCTTCTCGATTCCCTTTGGCATGCTGCTGCTGCAAGCCATGGCCCAGCAGTTGAACCTGCCCGCCCCGGTGGGCATTCCCGTGGTCTTTGGAAGCTCCGTGGATACTCCAGAATTGCCCGTGAAGGCGCTGGGCATGGGCGCCACAGCTCCGGCCAATCTCTATCACTTTGTGAGCTACCCAGGTGTGGCTTTTGTCGCAGGGGAAGTGCGGTAACCTCACAGGTCCCCTGGAGTAATCGCATGGTCAATCGCCTTAGCTGGTGCGGAGTCTGCCTTGGTTGCACGTGGGTGGTTCTGGCGGCGGAGCCTCAAGCCCTGCGCCGGATGCCGCTGAGAATCGAAACCCAAGGCACCGATCCCGCTACCCGCGCCTTCCTGCCGGGGCTCGTGGCGGCGGTTCGGGAAGGCCTGAAGGCCGACGGCATCGCGTTGGAGCCAACGGTGGACGGCGCCCCGACGACCGATGCCCTGCGCCTCCGCGTATCGACCTCCTGGAACCGAGATCTGGAGGGCATGGAAATCCATTTGTCCGGCAATAGCGGGCGGTCATCCGAGCCAGCAGTTCTGCCCGTCTTTGCCCAGCAGACCCTGATCGTGCGGGATCGAACCGCCGTTCCGGCCACCTTGAACGAGCAGGCGCTGCTTTTGGCGAGGTTTCTGGTGCGGGAACCCAGGACTGGCGGAGCCCCGGGTTCCACTCCGGCCTGGGCACCCCTTGCGACGTCCACCCTAGGGCTTACCGTGGTGGATGGCAAGACCATGAAAATGGAAGGCCCCCGGCCGCCACTCGACTATCCCTGGGCCGCCCGGTCCCAGCGCATCCAGGGCGTGGTCTCCATGGATCTGCGGGTGGATGCCAAGGGCAATGTGGTTCGGATTTCCGTGGTGGAGGGACATCCCCTGCTGGCCGAAACGGCCCTGAAATACGTTTTCCAGCGCCGGTTCCAGGTGCCCTCGGGTTGGAATGGACTGGGGTATCTGAATTTCCAGGCGTCCCTGCGCTTCGGGCTCCCCGCCATTTCCAAGACCTCTAGGGCGGTCCTGGAAGTCGCCCCTGGGGAAACCCTGGATCGCGGGATTCAGCCGGACCTCGCGGCTGTGGCGAATAGGGCGCGCACGTTGCTCAACGAGGAAGGGGTCGACGTGCTCCCCACGGGTGACGCCGCTGATCCTGAACTCCGGCACCTGCGCATCGTGATCGAATCCCTGCATACCCCCGCGAACATCAGCCTCTATGGAGTGCGGGTCAATCTGTCTCGCTTCCAAGATGCAAAACCGAGTGGCCCAGGGGAATTCGTGGCCGGGGGCATGGTGGTGGGGCAACAAGGTACGGAAGGGCTGCAGGAGAGCCTCGATTCCACCTTGGAAGAAGTGCTCCGCAGCGTCGTGGATCCACCTCGACCGAAGCGGATTGGATTGCCGTCAGACCTACCTTCCAAGGTGGATCTGGATGTGGTGGAGTTTGATTTCAGCCAAATCAAGATCAAGCGGCAACCGCCCGCGCCCCACTACCCGACGGCAGCCCGGGAACGGCGAATCCAAGGCACTGTGGTGGTGGAATTGGTGGTTGGAGAGGATGGCCGCCCCATCCGAGGTCTGGTGCGCACAGGCCCGCCCGAATTGATGCTGACAGCCCTCACCTACGCCCTGGATTGGACCTTCGAACCCGCGCGGGTGAATGGCGTGCCCGTGAAATGCCGCTTCAAGCTGACCATGCCTTTCAAGCTGAGGTGAATGGTTCGACACGAAGTTAATGCGAGCTTTAACACCGTCTCAGGATTTTGCATTGTGGAAAACAAAAGCGCTATTATCTGCCGGGCGCCATGGTTTCGGTCGGAAGGAACCGCATTGGGAAATCTGATTTTTCCCTCTGCGCCCTGCGGTTCATCTGCTTTCTGCTAGGCGCTATCACTGCAACCTCTCATTGCAGAATTTTTGGGCTCCTCCCGACCTGTGTATTTCGCCGCAGAGAAAAGGCCGAACGGCCAAGGCGCAAAGGCGCCCAACGGAGCTTGCAATTGCCGTCGTATGTTCTACATTGGTTATACGGAGGTTCGTCATGCGTAAGACGCTTAGCAAGCATGGCAATTCATACGCCCTGGTACTGGAGAAGAGCCTTATGGAACTGCTGCACATTACCCCCGAGACGCCGCTGGAGATCAGCACGGATGGTCAATCCCTGACCATCGTGCCCCAGCTCACCCGGCGGATTGCACCGGATGAGCTGGCAGCCCATGCCGCGCTGGCCGAGTCTCGGTATGCAAAGACTTTCAAGGTGCTGGCTGAATGAGTACGTTCATCATCCTGGGCATAGAGGATGTCCTTGAACTCCATCGTCGGCAGATTGGGATTTTCGGGGGTATGTCAGGACTGCGGGATGCGGCAGTCCTGGAGTCCGCTTGTCATGCCCCCCACAACGTTCTCTTTTACGAAAATGGCGATCTGGTGGACTGTGCCGCTGCACTGATGTGGCACCTTTGCTGTGACCATCCGTTTCTGGATGGCAATAAACGGATTGGAACCGTGGCTGGGATCGTGATGTTGTCCGTGAATGGCACGCTATTGCCGGATGATGATGCCCTTCCAATGCGGAAGCTCATAGAGCTGATGGTGGACACGGCGGATCATCGAACAACACGTCAGGACATCACCAATTTCATCCGCCGATATCTTTAGGCGGGCTGGTTGCCGGAGGCGCTGAATCCCATTTCTGAGCCGGTGGTGGTGGCAACCAAGCTCCGCAAAACCGCCTTCGCCAGAGCTTCCACCGCCTCGGGGCATTCCTGCAGAAAAAGCCTGGGTTCGATGACTTCCACTTCCATCAGCAGTTGGCGACCGTCCTGGTCGGGCGCCAGATCCACCCGGGCATAGAGGGTGGGTGTAGGCAGGGCCGCCAGCACGCTGTGGGCCAAAGAAAGTTCGGCTTCGGTGGGCTGCACCCGCATCATGGTTTGCCACAGGCCAACACCTTCGGAGAGGGCCTGGGTGCGGCGCACCGCGTGGCTGAAGATGCCATCGATGAAGATGAAGCTGCGTTCGCCGTAGGTTTCCACGCTGGGCAGGTAGGGCTGCACCAGGGCGTCGCAATCCTGGATTAGCTCCGCAAGATGGGCTTGGGCAGCGGGATCATCAAAACGGTAGCGGCTGGTGCGGTGGGCCCCGGCGCTGATGGCGGGCTTCACCACCACTTCAACCCAGGCTGCGGCACCTGCCAGCAAGGCAATATCCAGACTGCGTCCCTGCTTCACCAGAATCGTGGGCACCACGGGCAGTTTCTTGGTGGCGAGTTCCAGCAGGTAGCCCTTGTGATGGTTCCAGCGCACCAGGGGAAAGGGGTTGAGCAAGGTGGCGCGCGTGGCCATGTCCTCGGCCCAGGACACGAATTCGGCGGGTCGCAGGTAGTAGTCCCAGGTGTTGCGGAGGATGCAGCAATCCAATTCCAGCGTGCGGGCATCTGCGGAAGACCACACCAGCGGGACAACCTCAGCGCCCCGTTGGCGCAGGGCTGCCATCAGCATCTGATCATCGGTGAACAGTTCGGGCAGGGTTTCGCAGGTGGCCAGCGCAATGCGCATCATTCCTCCGCACAGCAGGGTTCGGCGGGCTTCTTGGCGGGAAACTGCACCAGCGCCACACCCGCCAGGATCACCAGCATGCCGAGGGCCACCCGCAGGGTGAAGGGCTCCCGCAGGAAGAGGCCCCCGAGCAACACCGCCACCACCGGGTTGAGAAAGGCGTAGGTGCTCATCTTGGTGGGGGGCCACACCCGGGCCAGATAATTGAAGGCCGTTTGGGTGATGAGCGAACCGAAAATGGTGAGGAAAGCCACGGCCAGCAAGGCCTTGGTGCTGAGCTGCGCGTGCAGGAAGCCGCCCGTGAAGCGCGTCATCAACAAACCAAAGGCACCGCCCGTGAGCATCTGTACGCCCACGTTGCCGAACAGGCTTTTCCCCTGTACCCGCTTGCGCGCGTAAAGCGTTCCGAAGGCCCACAAGAAGGTGGCAAGAACGATGGCGGCAAAGCCGATGGGGCTCATCATCAACCCCTGACCTGGTTTCCAGGTGAGCACCGCCACGCCACTGAAGCCGATGCTCAGGCCCAGGACTGTGCGTCGGGTGAGGCCTTCACGGTTCAGCAGGGCATAAAAGAAGGGTGTGGTGGAGCACAGCACCGCCGTGAGGCCGCTGGGGACACGGCCTTCGGCCCAGGTCACCAGGGCGTTGGAAATGCCCAGCAACAGGAAACCCTGCAACATCAGATGTGGCAGATCCCGGCGCAGGGGCAGCGATTCCCGGCGCAGACGGGCTACCAACAGAGCCAGCAACCCCGCACTCAGGTAGCGCGTGGCCACCATGCCGAAGGGTGTGAAGCTTTCGATGCCCAGCGCAATGCCGAAGTACGTGCTGCCCCAGACCAGTGCGCAAACGGCGTAGGCCAGCCAGGCCATCATGGGGTGGCCTCAAACGAGGTCTGCCGCGCCACCACGGCCATGCGCATGGCGTAGGCGAGATAGAACTGCTCCCGGCCCAATCTCTGGACTTCTCGATGCTCTGCGTTCGCCTTCCAGGCCCGCGCAGCGTCTTCATCCGCCCAGTAGGAAACGGTGATGCCCCAGCCATCCGCCTGCCGCACGCTTTCATGGCCGAGGTACCCGGCTTGGGTTTGAGCCAGCTGCACCATGCGCTCGGCGATTTCTCCATAACCGTCCTCAGCCACCGGACGAAGGCTGGTGAAGATCACCGCGACGTAAGGTGGTTCAGGGGTGCGGGCGATCATTTCCTTGGCTTCCGGGGCACTGAGAGATCTGGCGGAAAGGGGCTTGGCCCAGGCTTCACGAAATGGGTTTGCAGCACGATGGCCGTGCGGGTGCTCACCTGTTCGCCCAGGCTGCGGATGCGCTTCAGGCGGTCGTGGATGCCCATGGGTGTATCGGCCACGATCTTGAGCAGCAGGCAATCCTCCCCGGCCATGGAGTGGGCTTCCAGCACATCAGGCTCGTTGCGCAGGGCTTCCAGGTACGCGGCTTCCAGGGCATCGTCGTCGCCGTTGCGGTGCCGCACGGACACAAAGGCCACGCTGGGTTTCAGTACCGAGGCCGGGCTGACCCGCGCACTGTAGCCACTGATCACACCCTCGGTTTCCAGGCGCTTCACCCGTTCGATGATGGTGGGACGGCTCACGCCCAGGCGTTCCGCCAGTTCCGCATGGCTGATGCGCCCTTCCTCCAGCAGCAACTCCACCAATCGGCGGTTGAGATCATCGGACATGATTTGCTTGGACATGGTAACTACCCGCAGGAGACAGCCTGGATGGGCCATTCTATCAGGGAGTCATGAAGGCAATTTGACAAATTGACAAGCAAATTGGCGAATGACTGTAAGTCGGTAAAGCGGCTGAACAGGTTTTTTTATTCGTGTCTATTCGTGTTCATCCGTGGACTTCTCTTTTTTGTGTACGAAGGGACAACCAAAAAACAGTCCACAGATGAACACGGATGGACACGGACCAAGAGAAAAGCCATTTGGCCGGTACACTGGTGCAGAGGGTTTCCCATGGACTTCAAGCGGCCATTCACGGATCAAAGTTTCTTTCTCATCGCGGGGCCCTGCGTCATCGAGAGTCGGGAACATACGCATTTCTTGGCGTCCCAGCTTTTTGATTTGGCAGAAGCGCGTGGCATTCCCTTCATCTTCAAGGCCAGCTTCGACAAGGCCAACCGCACCTCCTTGGGCAGCTATCGCGGCATCAGTCAGGACGAGGGTCTGGATATCCTGGCCGAAGTACGCCAGAAGCTGGGCGTACCGGTGCTGACGGATGTGCATGAATCCATCCAGTGCGCCGAAGTGGCCAAGGCGGTGGATGTGCTGCAGATTCCCGCCTTCCTCTGCCGACAAACGGATCTGCTGCTGGCCGCTGCCGCCACGGGACGTCCCGTGAACGTGAAGAAGGGGCAGTTCCTGGCGCCCTGGGACATGAAGAACGCGGTGGATAAGGTGCGCAGCGTTGAGGGCGCGGGTCCGGTGTGGGTTACGGAACGCGGCTCTTCCTTCGGTTACGGCCAGTTGGTGGTGGATTTCCAGAGCTTCCCCCACCTGCGCCGCACGGGTGCGCCGGTGATTTTTGATGCGACCCATAGCGTGCAGAAGCCGGGCGCCCTGGGCCACGCCACGGGCGGTGCGCGGGAGATGATTCCGACCCTGGCGCGCGCGGCTGCCACGGCGGTGGATGGCTTTTTCTTCGAAGTGCACGACTGCCCCGAAAAGGCCCTCAGCGACGGCCCCAACGCCTTCCGGCTCACCGAATTCGGCGACATGCTCGACCAGCTCCTGGAGATCTGGCGAGCCAGCCGCAAGGCGGCTCTGTGGGATCCGGCGGGCCGCACACTCTAATCGGCCCCATCATTGATTCCATGCATCACAACGCGAGGTCTGCTTGAATGGAGGGTGGAGGCCTCCATGCGTCACCTGACCTTTGCGCTCGCCGCGATCCTGGCTCTGCCGATTGTGGCCCAGACACCATCCCTGATTCCCGTAGCCAACCCTGGTTTTGAACAAGCCGTAAAGGGCCAGCCTGCGGACTGGACCATCGCCCTGGCGCCAGGTGCCAAGGTGACGACCAGCGGTGATTATCGGGCAGAGGGCAGCCTGGCCCTGCGGTTGGAGCATGCCGCTGAGGGCGGCTCCTCCCATGTGCTCAGCGCGCCCGTGGGCCTGCAGGTGGGCCAGCTCTATCGTCTTAGTGGGTGGATCAAGGCCAAGGGCGTGAAGACCGATCCCACGGCCCGCTACCCCACGGCCCTGGGTGCGTGTTTATCCATGGCCAGCTTCCCCTTCACCAACGCTTCGCCCACGGTGGCAGGGGACGGGGACCGCCGCGTGTCGGTTACCTTCTTTGCCACCACCGCCAAGGATCGGGTGCGCCTTGATCTGGGCCGCAATGGCAAGGCGACGGGCAGCGCTTGGTTCGACGACCTGAAACTGGAAAAGCTCGACGACATCACCCAGCACATTCCCCTCGAAACGGTGCGCTGGGCGGGCAAGGGCTTCCGCTATGACGAGGGCGGCTGGTCCTTTGTGCACATCGAAGGTGAACCCTATACGCGAGGCGTGCAGTACGGGCGCCTGGTAGCTACGGAGCTCGCCAAGTTTCTGGACAAGCTGGCGGTGCTGCAGGATGCGGCCAATCCCGAAAAGGGCTGGTCGAATTTCCGAGTCATGGCCGATTCCATGATGTTGCGGAAATACGATCCGGAATTCCTGGAGGAGATGAAAGGCATTGCCGATGGTGCAGCAAAGGCGGGCGCCACCTTCCGGGGCCGCGCCGTGGATCTGCTGGACATCGTGACGGCCAATTCCGCCATCGATCTTGGCGAACTCAGTTCAGCCAATCGGGTGAGTGAAACCGCGCTGACGGGCCGCAGCTTCCAGCCCGAAGACGACACGCCGGGCAAGCGCACGGATCGCTGCTCGGCCTTTGTGGCCACCAAGAGCGCCACCCAGGACGGCCGCTTCATCACGGGCCAGATGTTCATGTGGCCCCCCAGTTACAGCGGCGTGCATTGGGATGTGATCCTGGATGTGGTGCCCACCAAGGGGCATCGCTTCGTCATGCAGACCTTCCCCGGTGGTATCAGTTCGGGCACCGACTGGTACATCAATACCGCGGGCATCGTGATCGGCGAAACCACCGTGGCGCAAACACCCTTCGAGCCCGAAGGCACGCCGCAATCCAACCGCATCCGCAAAGCTGCCCAGTATTCCAGTTCCATCGATGATGTGGCGCGGATTCTCACCGACAAGAACAATGGTCTTTACACCAACGACTGGACCATCGCCGACACCAAAACCGATGAAGGCGCCGTGTTCCTGCTGGGGACCAAGAAGACGAAGCTCTGGCGCACGGGCAGCAAGGGCCATGCGGCGGATACGCCGGGCAACCTGAAGGATTTTGTCTGGGCCAACAACAACAACCGCGAGATCGAGGTGCGCAAGGAACTGGTGCCCAACCCCGAGAACGTGCCGGTGGATCTGGCCTTCCGCCCCATGGACCGCGACATCGCGCTCTACCAATGGTTCCAGGAAAAGAAAGCGCCCATCGATCTGACCGAAGCCATCCGCTTCTGGGCCACCAGCCCCGTGCAGCGTCCCCATGCCTGCGATGGCAAGCTCACCACCGCCGAGATGGCGGAAAAGCTCATGTTCATTGCCCACCAGGGCAAGACCACCCACCGCGAAAAATGGGTGGGCGGCCGTTGGATTCCCGATCTACCCAATGCAGTGCCGCACCTCACCTATGGCTACACAACCTTCAGCCCGATTTTCGTGGCAGACAAATTGAAGGAGGCCAAGGATCGGGTGAAGGCGGAAGTTGCGCCTGCCCCCGAAAAGCGCGAATTGGCCAAGGTGAAAGACCTCGTGGCCTTCGACAAGAAGGCACTTTGGCTGAACACCGTGTACCCCGCTAGCGATGCCGAGAACTGGCTCTCCAGTGGCGATGCCGCCTACCACGCGCTGCTGAAGCGCTTACCCGAAGACCCCGCCAAAGCATTCGACCTGCAACGGGATTTCCTGGCTGAGCTGAATGCCCGCGCCTTGTTCCTGCTGGCGCGGGAAGCGGACCTGGTGCCCCTGAATGCGACAACGGTCTACGACCGCTTCGGTGCGTATCATCTGCCGCGCATCAAGGGCACCTTCGCCCTGCACCAACTGCGCCTGTGGCTGGGCAACGCCACCTTCGCCAAGATCATGGCCAAGGTGCATGGCACCTATGCCGGGAAGCCCATCCGCACCGGCGAGTTTTTCAAGGTCGCCTCGGAAGCTGCCGGGCGCGATGTGCGGCCCCTGATGCTGCCGTGGCTGGAGCGCACGGGCCTGCCCGATCCCAGCCTTGTGGGCAGTACCGCCAAGACCGACGAGGGGTTCGAGGTAAAGCTCACCGTGTGGCAGAAGGGCCAAGTCTATCCCTTTGTTGCCACCGTCGCCGTGGCCACCGCGAAGGGCACCACCTTTGAGCGGGTGGAAATCAACAACGCCGAGGAACACTTCACCTTCAAATGTGCGGACAAACCCATCCGGATCACCTTCAATGCGGGCAATGAAATCCCGGTGGCTTCGGCCCTGGGTGCGCAGTTGACCAACCTGCAGGATGATTGGGAGCGGTTGCTGTACGTGCCCGGAACCTCCCACCAGATCGAAGCCAATCGCTCTCTGATTGGTGTGTTCCGCGAGCAGGTGGCCGACAACATGACCGAGGTATTGCCGGAGATTCGGCCCGATGCGGAAGTGCTGGACCCGGATCTGAAGAACCGTGATCTCGTCATCTTTGGCGGCATCGAGGAGAACAACGTGCTGGCAAGGCTGGCCGAAGAAGGCAAGCTCCCGGTGGAATTCGGGAAGGGCTACTTCCGGTTCCAGGGCCGCACCTATGCCAAGCCCGAAGAGGGTATCGCCTTTGCGGTGCCCAATCCCTGGAACCCTCGCCGCATGCTGTACGTCTACAGCGCCAATAGCCGCCTCCAGCTCTGGCAGATGACGAAAGGCTTCCAGCGCGGTCTGCCGGGCTGGACCCTTTGGAAGGGCGGTGACATCACCTCCCGCGGCTTCCATGGAAGCGCCCGGATGACCCTCTCTTTCGAATAGCCTGAATCCCACCTTGAAGCCTGGGCGTCTCCATGGCCTCCTTGTGGGAGGTGCCCTTGAAGATGCCCCCAGCCACGCCTCGCAAATCCGACGAAGTGCCGATCCTGCAGACCCGATCCCTGCGGGAACAGGTGTACGACTATCTGCGCGGCGAAATGAACAGCGGTGGTCTGCAGCCGGGTTCCTTCGTGGACCTCAATGCCCTGGCCCAGCGGCTGGGCATTAGCCGCACGCCGCTGCGGGACGCGCTGCTGCAACTGGAAGTGGAAGGTTTCGTGGAGATCCTGCCAAGGCGAGGGTTTCGTTTGAAGCCGTTGAGTCTGGACGAAATACGCAACATCTACCAGATCGTTGGAGCCCTGGAATCCGCCGCCTTGGCCACCGCAGGCCCCAAGCTGGGCAAGGCGGGCTTGGCCAGGATGAAGGCCGCCAACCGCGCCATGCGCACCGCCATCAAGGCTGAAGACTACGAGCAGTTCTTCCTCCACAACCTGGCGTTCCATGGGGTCTTTCTGGAGGCTAGCGAGAACCCCCGCATGCTGGCCCTGGTGCACTCCCTGAAGCAGCGTCTGTACGACTGGCCCCGGCGAAAGGTTTTTCTGAAGAGTTGGGAGGATCATTCCATCAAGGAGCACGCCCAGCTCCTGAAGCACCTGGAAGCAGGCGAATTCGAGGCGGCGGCCGCCTACCACCGGGATGTGCATTGGTCCTTTGAGGAGCAGGAGGCCTTTGTGCGGGTGTATTACCTGACGGATCGCGCGGAATAGCCCCCCGGCGCCGAGATCGGGGAAGGGGTGGCATCATCTGATATATCAGATATCATTAACAATCCGGAGGAACCCACCATGTTCCCAGCCCAGACCTATGTGGAACGCCGCCAGCGCCTGCAGACCAAGGTCCGCAGCGGGTTGCTGCTTTTCCTGGGCAATGCCGAATCGCCCATGAACTATCCGGACAACACCTTTCATTTCCGCCAGGACAGCAGCTTTCTCTACTTCCTGGGCGTGGATCAGCCGGGCTATGCCGGGGTGATGGATCTCGATGCAGGCACCACGACCCTCTTCGCGGATGATCTCACCCTGGATGCCATCGTCTGGACCGGGCCCCAGCCCACGGTGGCCGAATGGGCCGCCCAGGCTGGCATCCAGAACACAGCACCCGCAGATCAATTGGGTGAGGTGCTGCAACGGGCCCGCGTGCAGGGGCGCGCCATCCATTTCCTGCCGCCCTACCGACCGGAAAACCGCCTGCGCCTGCTGGATCTGCTGGGCATCCCGCCGGCCGAGCAGGGCGCCAAGGCCTCCCTGGAATTCATCCAGGCCGTGGTTTCCCTGCGCATCCACAAAGATGCGGAAGAACTGGTCGAAATCGAAAAGGCCGTGACCACCACGGTGGCCATGCACCTTGCGGGTATTCGCATGGCCCGGCCCGGCTTGAAGGAATCCGACCTCGCGGCGCGGGTCGCGGAAATCGCCTTGGCCGCCGGGGGCCAGCTCTCCTTTCCCATCATCGCCACGGTGCATGGGGAAACCCTGCACAACCATTTCCATGGGAACGCGCTGGAATCGGGGCAGCTTTTCCTGCTGGATGCGGGGGCCGAATCTGCCTTGCATTACGCAGGGGATCTGACCAGCACCTTCCCGGTAGACCCGACCTTCACGCCACGCCAGCGGGAGGTTTACGAGATTGTGCTGGCGGCGCATATGGCCGCAGTGGCTGCCTTGAAACCGGGCATCCGCTTTCGCGAGGTGCACTTGCTGGCCTGTCGCCAACTGGCGGAGGGCTTGAAGGGCTTGGGGCTGATGCAAGGTGATCTGGACGAGGCGGTGGCCTTGGGTGCCCACGCCATGTTCTTCCAGTGCGGGCTGGGCCATATGATGGGCCTGGATGTGCACGATATGGAAGATCTGGGGGAAGTCTGGGTGGGCCACGAGGGCCAGCCCAAGAGCACCCAATTCGGTTTGAAATCCCTGCGCCTGGCTCGGGGGTTGGAACCTGGCTTCGTGTTCACGGTGGAGCCCGGTCTCTACTTCATTCCGGAATTGATGGACCGCTGGCGAGCCGAAAGAAAGTTCACGGCGTTCATCAACTACGAAAAGCTAGAGGACTACCGAGGCTTTGGTGGCATCCGCATCGAAGAGGATTTTGTGATGACTGAGCAGGGCGCGCGGATGCTGGGGCCCCGCAAGCCGCGCACTGCCGCCGAGGTGGAGGCCCTCCGTGCAGAACCCTGAAGGGTTGGTGTTCCATCTGCAGCGGTTTTCCCTTCAGGATGGGCCCGGGCTGCGCACCACGGTGTTTCTCAAGGGCTGTCCGCTGGCCTGCGCCTGGTGCCACAACCCCGAAAGCCAGTCGGCGGCACCCGAACTGCTCACCCTTGAACAGCGCTGCATGCACTGCGGAAGTTGTGTGGAAACCACCGATGCGGACAGTGTAGAAGGTTGCCCCACCGGGGCCCGCCAACGGGTAGGCAGGAGCATGACCGCGTCCGAACTGGTGACAGAGGTCTTGCGCGATCGGATATTTTTCGAGCAATCCGGTGGTGGCGTGACCTTTTCGGGCGGCGAACCGCTGCTACAGGCGACCTTTGTGAGTGGAGTGGCCGCCGCGCTGCAGGCCAACGGAATCCACACGGCTCTGGACACCTGTGGCTTTGCACCCACCGAGGCGCTGCTCCAGGTTGCTTCCCATATGGATCTGGTCCTGTACGACCTGAAGCTCATGGATGAAGCCCGTCATCGGGAAATGACCGGCGAATCCAATGGGCTCATCCTGACCAACCTCCAGGCTCTGGCCGCCCAACACCCCAGGATCTGGTTGCGGGTGCCGATCATTCCCGGGATCAACGATGATGCCGCCAACCTCGCGGCCACGGCCCAATTCGCGGTACAGACGCCCGGTATTCAGCGTGTGGATCTGCTCCCCTACCATGCCACTGGGGTGGCCAAGTTTGGGCGTCTGGGCTTGCACTACCGTCTGGAGGCCGTGCCGCCACCCTCTGTCGAACAACTGGATGCGATTGCGCAGGATTTCCGGGCCCAGGGACTCAACGTGACCATTGGAGGTCGCCCATGAATACACGGACTGCCAAACTCCGCCAGGAAAGTCTGGATGCCCTTCCCGCGCTCAGCGGTGAACGGGCAGACCTCATCACGGCCTTCTATCAGGGAAACCTCGGCAAGCATTCTGTGCCGGTGATGCGGGCCCTGGCCTTTCAGCATCTCTGCGAGCACAAAACCCTTTGGCTAGGCACAGGGAACTCATCGTGGGGGAGCGTGGTCCCCGGCCCAAGGCCGTGCCCACCTACCCCGAACTGACATGTCACAGCGTGGAAGATCTGCAGATCCTCGACGCGCGTCCCATGACCAGCTACAAGGTTGATGCCGCCATGGTGGCCTGCTATGAATCCGAGATCATTCCCTACTGGCGGGGACGGTCCCTGCGGGACCAGATCTTCGAGGCACTGCCCACGGAATGGCATCAGGCCTATGGGGCCGGCATTTTCACGGAGTTCATGGAACAGCGCGCACCGGGCCACACGGTACTGGATGACAAGATCTACACCCGCGGCCTGCGGGATTTCATGGCTGATATCCAGCGCAGCGAAGCGGCCCTGGATATGGCGCAGGATCCCGAGGCATTGGATAAGCGGGAGCAATTGCGGGCCATGACCATTGCGTGTGCAGCGTTGATCCGCTTTGCGGAACGCCATGCTGAATTGGCCGAGCGCCTGGCAGGGAGCGAATCCGACCCAACGCGCCAGCGTGAACTGCTGGAGATTGCGAAGGTCTGTCGCTGGGTGCCAGCACACGCGCCCCGCACTTTCCACGAGGCCCTGCAGTACTACTGGTTCTGCCATCTGGGGGTAATCACAGAACTCAATGGTTGGGATGCCTTCAGCCCGGGCCACCTGGATCAGCATGTGTGGCCCTTCTACCAGCGGGGCCTCGCGGAGGGATCCCTCACCCTCGAAGGCGCGAAGGAACTGCTGGAGTGTTTCTTCATCAAGTTCAACAACCACACGGCCCCACCCAAGGTGGGCGTGACCGCAGCAGAGAGCGGCACCTACACGGATTTCGCCAATCTGAACCTGGGGGGACTGCTGGCGGATGGCAGCGACGGCAGTAACGAGGTGACGCACCTCCTGCTGGAGATCATCGACGAGATGCATCTGCTGCAGCCAAGCAGCAATGTGCAGGTGTCCCGCAAGACACCGGATGCGGTGTTGAAACATGCGCTGCAGGTGATTCGCAATGGCTATGGCTTTCCCTCGCTGTTCAACGCCGATGCGGTGGTGGAGGAGCAGCTACGGCAAGGGAAAACCCTGGAAGATGCCCGGGCGGGCGGCTGCTCCGGGTGCGTGGAAGTGGGCGCCTTCGGCAAGGAGGCCTACATCCTCACGGGCTATTTCAACCTCGTGAAGATGCTGGAACTGGCCCTGCACGATGGTCGTGATCTGCGCACCGGCGAACAATTGGGCCCACACACGGGCGACCCCGCCACCTTCGCGACCTTCGATGAGGTCTTTGCCGCCTTTGAACGCCAGACCCGCCATTTCCTGGACATCAAGATCCGCGGGAACCAGCTCATTGAGCGGCTCTACGCCACCCGGATGCCGGCGCCCTTTCTCTCGGTGCTCACCGATGATTGCATCGCCACCGGCCGGGATTACAACGCAGGCGGCGCGCGCTACAACAACACGTTCATCCAGGCGGTGGGCATCGGCAGCCTCGCAGATAGCCTTTCGGCCCTGAAAGACGTCGTCTTTGAAAAGGGACTCGTCAGGCTGGATGGCTTGGTGGCCGCGTTGGATTCCAATTTCCAGGATCAAGAAATCCTGCGCCAGCGCCTGCTAAACAAAACGCACAAATACGGCAACGATGATGACTATGTGGATGACCTGATGCTGCGGGCCTTCCAGTTCCTCTTCGGGGCCATTGATGGCCGCCCCAACGGCAAGGGCGGTGCCTATCGATTGGAAATGCTGCCCACCACCTGCCATGTCTATTTTGGCGAAGTGTGCCTGGCCTCCGCCGATGGCCGGCGGCGAGGCGAACCCCTGTCAGAGGGCATCTCGCCCGTGCAGGGCGCCGATCGCGCGGGCCCCACCGCCGTGCTGAAATCCGCTGGAAAGATGGATCACATCAAGACCGGCGGCACCCTGTTGAACCTGAAATTCACCCCTAGCCTGCTGGCCGGTGAAACGGGCCTCGAGAGCCTGCAGCACCTCGTGCGCAGCTACTTCAAACTGGATGGTCATCATCTGCAGTTCAACGTCGTCACCGCCGACACCCTGCGCAAAGCCCAGGCCCATCCCGATGCGCACCGTGACCTCATCGTGCGGGTGGCGGGGTATTCCGATTACTTCGTGGATTGTTCCAAGGCGCTGCAGGAGGAGATCATTCGGCGCACGGAGCATGTGGGGTTTTAAGCAACCTCAGGTTCAGCCCTGATATTTCGGTAGGAGAGCCAAGGCGCAGGTGAACCCTTGATTCAAAGGCCCTGATTTCCCTCCAGATAGCCTTCCAATAGGCGAAGATCCTCGGGGAACTGCTGACGGCCATAGCCAAAGCGCAGGTATTCGCCTTCCATGTCGAAGAAATTCCCAGGCACCAGCATGATGCCTGTTGTCTCCACCAGGCGGTCGCAGAAGCTCAGGGCGCTGCCACCCAGATATTCGGGGAAGGTGGTCGTGCCCGCAGAGGGACGCTGCCAGCGGAAGCGGTGGGATTGGCGGTGAAAGAAGGCTTCTAGTAGATCGAGGTTGCGCACCAGGCGGGTGCGATGGCGGGCGAAGAGGAGTTCCATGTTCCGCACGGCGATGCGCGCCAGGAATTCGCTGGGCGCGCTGTTGCAGATGGTGAGGTAATCCTTGAAGGCGGCGAGCGATTCAAAAAGGTGCCGATCCTGGGTGGCGATCCAGCCGATGCGTAACCCCGCGAGTCCGCAACTCTTGCTCAGGCAATTGAGAGAAAGGCCCTTTTCGTAGCTATCGGCCAGATGGGGCAGACGTTGGGCCGGATCGTGTTCCAGGCCTTGGTAGACCTCGTCGGAAAAGAGCACGAGCCCATGGTGCCGAGCGATGGCGATGATCTCGTTCCAGGTGGCGAAATCGTAGAGATAGCCCGTGGGATTGTGGGGCGCGCAGATCAGGATGGCCTTGGTATTGGGGCGAATCAGACGCCGCAGTTCCGCAGGATCCGGCGCCCAATGATTGGCGGGGTCGCCGTGCCAGCGGGATACCTGGATGCCCCGGGATTCGGCTACGGAGTAGTGGGATTGGTACGAGGGATACTGCACCACCAGGTGGTCGCCGGGTTCCAAGGCCGCGTGCATGAAGGCGAAGATGGGCTCCTCGGCTCCGCTGAATACCAGGATCTGCTCGGCAGTGATCGTAGGGTGATGGGTGGCAATATCCGCACGCAGGCCAGGATCCCCAAGGCTTTCGGTGTAGCCCAGCCAAACTTCTTTCAAGGCCGCTTCGGCGCCCGGTTCCAGGGCCAGCAGGTCGGCCAGGGCCATGGCCTCGGGATCGCTGGAACCGAGCAGGTGCTTCGCCGAGAACTCATGACGGGCGAAGTAGCGTTCGAGGGCAAAGGCGCGAAGGGTCACGGCAGTCACCTGAAGGGGAAGGGTACCGATTCATTATCCGCGCAATGCGCCGAGACTATTTGGCAGGACCTTGAATTCTGCACCGCACCGCGAGGATGGCACCGTTCCGCAGAGGGAAGAGGTGCCTTGCGGAAGTTGATCTTTGCCTCTGCGTGCTCGCGGTTCCTCTGCGCTTCGTAAGATCAACCGCAATATCAAGGCTCAATGCCTAGCGGTAGCTCGCATGAAATGCCGCAAACCGCTCCACCACTTCCCGCATCTTCTGGGTGGGCGGCAGGATGGTGGTGCGGAAGTGGGCGGTGCCGGGGACTTGGCCGAAGCCGGTGCCGGGAACCACGCAGATGCCGGTGGCTTCGAGTAGGCTCATGCAGTATTCGGCATCGGTGCGGCCTTCGGGGATGTTGATGCGGGGGAAGGCATACATGGCACCTGCCACCACGTTGCACTGCACGCCGGGCACTTTGTTCAGGCCCTCGGCGAGGATCACGGCGCGTTGTTTCATGGCGTTCAGGATGGTGTCCCGCTCCTGCACGTAGAGGGCGTGGCTGGGCTCCCCAGCCTTGGGGGGATGCACCATGCAGTAGGTGGCCACCTGGCCCGTGAGGTTGGAGCACAGTGAAACGGATTGCAGTTTGGTGATCTGCGCCACCACATCCTCGGGGATGTTGCGGATTTCCATGTAGCCGCCGCGCTGGCCACATTCGCCCAGGAAGCCCTTGGAGCAGGAATGGAAGCTGAAGAGGCTAACGTCCTTTTCTCCCTTCTCCGCCATCACCTTCGCAAAGCTGGTGAACTTGTCGCCCGGCAGGTACACGTTCTCCTGGTAGACCTCGTCGGCCAGGATGGCAAGGTTATGGGCCTTGGCGAAATCGATCACCATGGCGATGTTGTCATAGTCCAGCAGGTTGCCCGTGGGGTTGCCGGGATTGATCACGCAGATGGCCTTCACCTTCACGCCGTAGCGCTTGGCTTCCTGCAGGCTCATCTCCAGCATGGCGTGGCTGAGCTTCCAGTTGTGGGCCTCGTCCAGGTAGTAGTTCACCTGCTTGCCTTCATACAGCGTGAGAGTGGCGCTGTAGAGCGGGTACTGCGGGATGGGGATCATGATCCCGTCGCTGGGATCGCTGATCAGGATGCGCAGAGCCGTCTGCACGCCCTTGCTGGCGCCATCGGTGAGGTAGATCGCTTCGGGATCGGCCTCGATGCCATCGCGTTCGGCGATGAAGTTGGCCACGGCTTCGCGGATGAAGCGCACGCCCTTGCTCTCGGAGTAGGCGCCCAGGCCGTGTTTGGTGCCCTTCAGCAGGGCTTTGGCGGTTTCAACGACATCCGCGGGGAAATGGTGGTCGCCCTGTTCGATGAGTTCGGGGTACTGGCACAGGGCCAGGATCTGCCGCAGGTAGGTGAGGGGCTTCTGCTCCAGGGCCTGGGGATTGCCGATGTTGCAGTAGATGATTTCCTTGCCCGCGCGCTCCAGTTCCTGGGCCCGGGCCACAATCGGGCCGCGCACGGCGTATTCGGTTTCCAGAACAGCCTTGCCGAGATCCTTGAGTTGGATGGTCATGGGTTCCTCGTGGTGGTGAACGCGGGCCGGGTGGTCCCCGCAATCTGAGATTTTTGCAGGATCTTCAAGGCTTCTTCAATGGGAATGCCTGTGATGATAGGCATCACAGCTTTTTTGGGAGATGGGAATTTGCAGTAAATTGCGCAAATTCGGTTCAAGTACCCTCAGGGCTGTAGTTCCGGTCCACTGTCCCAGAGCACCGTGGCCCAATCGTGCATGGTGCCCGGGGGAATCACTGGGGGCAGGTGGGCACCCTTGGGAATCCAGGGTCGATAGGCCTGCACACAGAGTTCACTGCAATAGAGGCGATGGGGATCATTGAGGCCCGCCAAGCCCGTGAAATCGTACTTGCGCCCCACCCAGTCGCGGGCCTTGAGCACCGCCTCCGCGCCGCGCTCCGGCGTCCACCAGGCGGGCCGCAGGAGCCACAGGCGATGGCTGGCCCGGGCAAATTCCTCCAGGGAACTGAGGTGCACACCGCCTTGGCCATCGGCTTCGATGACCTGTTCGCGGTCGAGATCCAGCACCGCCGCATGGCTGAAGGGGGCGTTGGTGAGCAGGCTGATGGCGTGGTCGGTACCGTGATAGCCGCGCCGCACAAGCCAATCGCCGGAGCGTCCAAAGGTTTTCAGGGCGGTCACCACGGTGGCGGCGCGCTGTTCCTGGGTGGCCTGAGGGGGAGGCTTCACCACCAGGGGGCGGGCACAGCCCAGGGCCAGCAAGGCAAACAAGGCAAGCAGGGCAAGGATGCGCATGCCGTCAGCATCCTGGGTCTGGGGGTGGGGGTCAAGGTGCGGGATGATGGAGGTTCGCGAAAGGAACGTACATGCGCCCCGACCATCCCATCGTTCTCATCACCGGCGCTTCCGCCGGGTTCGGCGAAGCCACCGCTCGGCTGCTGGCGGCCCGCGGATGTCATTTGATCTTGGGGGCTCGGCGCGTGGAACGGGTGCAGGCGCTGGCGGCGGAATTGGCGACCCATTACGGCGTGAAAACTTTCGCGGGCGCCGTGGATACCCGCGACACCGCCAGCATGAATGCCTTTGTGGCGGCGGGTGTGGCAGCCCTGGGTGGTCTGCACGTGGTGGTGGCCAATGCTGGGCTGGCCTCGGGCCTGCACAAGCTCTGGGAGATCCCTGACGCGGACATGGAAGCGATGTTGCGCACCAATGTGGAAGGCGTGGTGAAGACCATCCGCGCGGCCCTGCCCCACGTGCGCGAAAGCGGCTGGGGCCACATCTTCTTCATTGGAAGCACCGCAGGTCACGCCACGTACGAGGGCGGCGGCGTTTACTGCGCCAGTAAACACGGCGTGAAGGCCCTGGCCCAGACGCTGCGGCTCGAGGTGTGCGGCGAGCCCATCCGCGTCACCAGTGTCGATCCCGGCATGGCCGAAACAGAATTCGCCCTCGTGCGGCTGCAGGATGCGGAAAAGGCCAAGAACCTCTACAAGGGCATCGAGGCCCTCTCGGGTGCCGACGTGGCTGAGTGCATTCGCTGGGCTCTGGAATTACCCGAACACGTCAACATCGACGAACTGATCGTGAAGTGCCGGGATCAAGCGAGCCACACCATGGGGAAGGTGAATCGGAAGGCGTAAGGAATGGAAAGAACCCCGCGGCGCCAGGGCGCTGCGGGGTTCAGTTTCAATGCGATCCCGTTTATGGATTTCTGGGCGCTCCCAGCACCACGCGAAGGCCGAGGATGTAATAGGCCGTGTCGGGCGTCCACTTCATGCGCATGGCGGAACGAGCCACGTACCTGCCAAGCATCAGACCATCGCCTCCGCGCAGGATTCGTTCACCTGCGTCACCACTGGCTGGCCCCGGAGGATCGGTTTGAGCTGCGGTGGTGTAATAGGCTCCGCTGTACCAGTCCTGACACCATTCCCATACGTTTCCACTCATGTTGTAGAGCCCGAAGGCGTTCGGTGTTTTGAGCTCGCCGGTGCCATGGGTGATGCCTCCGCCGTTATCAGGCCACCATGCGTAGTTGACATATTGGCTCCAACTATTCGTCTGGTAGCTGTCATCGCCCCAGTAGTAGGCCGTGGTGGTGGTGGCCCGGCAGGCGTATTCCCATTCGGCCTCGGTGGGTAGGCGGAAGACCAGCCCAGCTGGGCGGGTGGCGGCCGTCAGGGCGTTCAGCTTGGCCAGGAATCCCGTGGTGGGCGTGGTGATATCAAAGTAGCTCACTTGCTCCACGGGGCGGGTCAGATCATCGACCGCCGCGTGACCACCGGCCACGCTGAAGTAAGAGGGGTTGTTGCCCATCACAGCCTTCCATTGGGCCTGGGTGACCTCGTAGGCGCCCATGTAGAACGAACTGATCGTCACCTGGTGCTGCGGCCCTTCCATGGGATAGTTGGTGCCGTGTTCTGTGGTGGAGGAACCCATCGTGAAGGTGCCCGAGGGAATGGACGCCAACGTCAGGGGCACGTTTCCAGGCAGCGTGAAGGATGGTGTGGTGGCTACGGTTAGTTCCGCCGCATTGCTGATGGCATTTCCCCCCGAATTGGTAACGGTCACGGTGTAGCTGCCAGCGTCGGCGGCCTGGGCGGAGGCGATGACGAACTGGTTGGCATCGGTTCCAACAGGGGTGATTCCCTTCTTCCATTGGTAGTGCAGCGGCTTGGTGCCGGTGGCCACCACGGTGAAGGTGACCCCGAAGCCTGCTGACACACTCTGACTGACCGGGTGGGTGGTGATGACCGGAGCGACGGGATCCGTGGTCACGGTTACCACTGCGGCATTGCTGATGGCGTTGCCCTTGGTATTGGACACCGTCACGGTGTAGCTTCCGGAATCCGCAACCTGGGCACTGGTGACCGTGAGGTGATCCAAATCGCTGCCGACGTTGGCACCATCCTTCGTCCACTGGTAGTGCAGCGGTGCGGCGCCGGTGGCGGCGGTCGTCAGGGTGAAATCATCACTCACGGCCACCATTTGGCTGGCGGGCTGGGTGGTGATGACCACGGCGGGGTTGACGACCAGTGGCACCGCTCCGGTGGTCCAGCTGCCCACCTCGTTGGTGACGATGACGCGGTACTGGCCCGCATCGGAGAGCTGGGTGGAAAGGATCGTGAATTGGCTGGAGTCCGTGCCCACGTTGGCGCCGTTCTTTTGCCATTGGTAGTGCAGGGGCGCGGTCCCCGTGGCCACCACGGTGAAGGTGGCGCTATCGCCCTCCGTCACCGACTGAGGAACGGGGGCTGAAGTGACCTTGGGCGATTCCCTGATCGGGGGTGGGTTCACCGTGAGCCTTGCCACGCTGCTGGTAGTGCTGCCCAGGGCATTGGAAACGGTAACGGTGTAGTTGCCGTCGTAGGACAAATCCACCGAGGTCAGGGTGAGGGTGGGAGTATCGAGGTTGAAGCTGCCGCCATTCAGTTTCCATTGGTAGTGCAAGGGGCCGAGGCCCTTGGCGACCACTGTGAAGGTTACGCTGTCCCCCATGGCGATGGTCTGGTTCACGGGTCCGGTCGTGATGACCGGCGCGCCGCTCACCAGTGCCACTCGGAACCCGACATGGCCGTATTGACTGGTTGGGTCGGCAAAGGCCCGGAGGGCACTGCGGAGATAGGGCAGGCCGTACGCGAAGCCTCCGCCGCGCAGAACGCGGCCCGTACCGAAGGCCGGTCCCGTGGGGTCCACTTCTGGATCCGAGGCATAGGTTCCGAACCAGTCCTGACACCATTCCCACCCATTGCCACTCATGTCATAGAGACCCCAGGCGTTGGGGGCCTTGGTGGCTACCGGGTGGGAGGTGGATCCCGCATTCATGCTGTACCAGGCAAAGGCGTCGGCGGAGTAGGAGCCCCAATAGAAGGCACTGGTGCTGCCCGCTCGGCAGGCGTATTCCCATTCGGCTTCCGTGGGCAGGCGAAACGCCATGCCGGGCATGCGTTGGCCTTCGGTGGCGGTGTTCAATCTCTTCAAGAATTCGGGGATATCGCTCCAGCTCACCTGCCCAACTGGCTTGGCTTCATCCTGCACAGGCGGAATGGGTGTACCCATCAACCCGCTCCAAAGGCGCTGGGTCACTTCGGTGGAGGACATGTAGAACAGGTTCTGGAAGGTCACGGTGCGCTGCGGGCCTTCAATGCCATTCCGATCGGGCTCGGTGTCCTGCGAACCCATGGTGAAACTGCCTGGCGGAATAAGGACCAGGGGAATATCCAGCCAGCCATTGCAGCGATGCTGGAAAGTCGGCACGGGATATACCACTGGCAAGTGGAGGGTTCCCGTGGCGGCGCCGAGGGTCACCGTCGTGGTTGAAAGGCTGGGGTAGCGGGCCAGGTGAAGGGTGCCCAACGGGCCACCATTGGCTAGTCCAAGGCCAGGCTGACTCGCGTCTTGCACTCTTGTGGCGGTCAACGTGTAGGTTCCCTCGGCCAGGCCGGTGAGGGTGGCTCCGGCGGTGAGGTTCTGACTGAAGCCATTGGGCCCCGTAATCTTTACATCGCCGAGCACCGTCACATCCTGGCTTGCCGTTGGATCCGTAGTGAGCAGGCCCGGCATGCTGATGGAGATGCTGGGCCCGGCCGGATTGCTGCTCACGGGCACGCCAACCGCCAGGCGGAAGCCCTCCCAGCCGAACGCTTGCCAAAGTCGTTCCGAGGGCGTTTCATCCGCGCGTACACAGGAAGCCATGTCCTCAAGGCGGTTGCCGCTGCCCCTTAGGACCCGGTGGTTTCCCCTCGTGGGGCTGTCCACCCAGGCGCTTCCATCCACGGGTGCGCCCGTATAGTTCGGGTGATAGTCGTCCTCGCACCATTCAAAAATGCTGCCCATGAGATCGTACAGGCCCCATGGATTGGGGCGCTTGGTTCCCACGGGGTGATTTGGATAACCGAGCACAAAGGCTGTCGCCCAGGAGAATTCCTCCCCGGCTCGGTAGAGGTAGAAAGAGCTACCCATGGAACTGCTGGGATAGGCGCCAAAGAAATAATCCGAGGTGGTTCCCCCACGCAGGGCGTACTCGTATTCAGCCTCGCTGGGCAGCCGGAAACCGTAGCCCGGCAATTGCGCATTCAACACATCCAGGAAGCCTGTGCTGGGTGTCCGGAGATCGTCCCAGTTGACTGAATCCACCGGGCGCTTCAGCTCACAGGGATCCGCATATCCATTGACCGAGCTGAACCGCGAAGGGTTGGCGTTCATGACCGCGCGCCATTGCTCCTGGGTGCAGGGGTATTTCGCGAGGTAAAAGGCTTTGGCAAAGGTTACGAGGCGATTGGGAGTGGCATCCGACACATAGTGAGGGTTGGTTGAAGGCCTCGATTCCCCCATCGTGAAGCTCCCCGCCGGTGCCAGCACAAAATCCATGGGAACGGTGCTGCCGGGGTTGGCCGCATCGGGCAGATTCACGGTAAAGGCCGGCAGCGGATAGAGCACATCAATGCTGGCTGTTCCACTGCTGGAGACAGCGATCGTTTGACGGGGCTGCCAGGGGTGCCGTGCCAGGTGGGTGGTGGGGCTCAGCACATCGCCCAAGGGTGGCAGGCTGGGATCCTCGACGGTGGTTGCGGCGAGTGTGTAGGTGCCTGCAGCCGGCACGATGAGCGTCTGGGTAGTGTTGAGAACCTGGTTGAAGCCATTCGGACCCGAGACGGTCACATTGGCATCCACGCCCGCCGGCAGGCCGGTGATGGTCACCGTCAGGCCGAGGCCCGTGACCAGGGCAGCGACAAGGCTATCGAGGCCCAACACGCCGTTGGAAACCCGACAGCGGAACTGGGCCCCGGTGTCAGAGGCCACGGGAATAAAGGTGTACGTGGCGAGGGTGGCGCCCGTGAGATCCGTCCAGCCAGCACCGCTATTGCGCTGCCATTGGTAGGCCAGACTGGCCGGGTAGCCTGCGGCATCCACGCTAAAGCTGGCGGGCTGTCCGGCGACCACACTCTGGGGCAGAGGCTGGGCGCCCAGGCGTAGCCAGTTCACCTGCAGGATGGCGGGATCACTGTCCTTGGCAAGCGCGGCATTGGACACATGGCAGCGGAACGAGGCGCCGCCATCCAGAGCCAGGGCCGTGGGCGTCACATAGCTGCTTTCGTGGGCCCCGGGTATATCGTGCCAGGTGCCATTGGCCAGCCGCTGCCACTGGTAGCTCAGCGCGGCAGGAACACCCGTGGCGGTTACCTGGAAGGTAGCCTGATTGCCTTCGTTCACGTGTTGGGGTTGGGGCTGACTCGTGAGGGTGATGTGCTGGACCGTCAGGGGGGCTGCCTGACTGGGGACGGAGCCTGCCGCATTGGTGACGGTTACGGCATAGATACCCGCATGGGCGGGTTGGGTGGATGCAATGGCGCAAGAGGCAGCATCGGTGCCCACGGTTGCCCCATCCTTGGTCCATGCATAGTGCAGAGGTGCGGTGCCTGTGGCGGTCACCGTGAAGGTGGCAGCCTCCCCAGCGACCACGGTTTTGGCCTGGGGTTGGGCCGTGATGGTAGGCGCCACCGCCGGAGGTGTTGGGTCGGCCTTGGTCGGCGATGAGCTTCCGCCGCAGGCGAGCATCGCGCCCAGGAAAAGGCCCGAGAAAAACCTGAAGGCCCCGGACAGCATTGTGCTTCCTGGAAACGCCGAATCTTGTTTGGAACCACGCGCCGAGATGGCCATTTCGAAACCTCTTGCAGGATGGAATGCGTGATGACGGAGCTGTCAGCGACTGGAGGCCATTTCGAATGACCCAGATCTAGAACCTTCGCGCCGCACGGACCTTGATGGGTCTGCTGAGGCTGTCCGCGGGGCTTTGGCGGTCGATGTAATCGATGGAATAGCTCATTGCTGGGGGATTTCCCTCGTTGTAGACAACGATCGCGGTGTACCAAAATTTGTCCTGTACGGTTGGATCCGCTGTTTCCCGTTGGCTGGAGGTCCAGTAGGTCGTGGTGGTGGAAAGCGCCCCGGGCATATCCTTCATATGCAGCATTTCGTCATAGGACGGCAGGAACCAATCGCTGTAACGGTTGATCACGAGGTTGGCGCAGATATCTGCCGCCGTGTTGTAGGAGGTCTCTTCCTTCTCGATGTCCAGCGTGTTCTGGACGCCATCGCCGATGGCGCGCCCCCAGGCGCCTTTGAGCGCCGTGTTCGGAGCGTTCCAGAACTTGCCGTAGACCTCCACCCACCTTGCGGCGTAGGACCCGTTCTGGTTGTAGGGGGCCGCTTCCATGTACCTCCAGCCGTCGGAGTAGTAGTTCTTCTTGTAGAAGATCTTTCCGCCGGCGGGCCCGATATCCCCGACCTCATAGGATGCCCACATGGCGTAGAGGATCGCGCTGCCGGATCCCATGACATACGGCTTGCTGGCGCTGTAGGCCGATCCACGTCCATCGGGCTCGGTGTTCCATCCGAGAAAGCGGTAGGAGATTCCACCGACATTGATCTTCACCAGCCCACCCGGGTTATCCACCACGGGAACGAACTGTCCCGGGGGGTAGAAACCCGAATCGGAAGGAACTATCCCGCCCGTATGACCGTTGCCGTTGTAGACGATCTGGTATTTGGGGCCGGGCCCATTGTTCTGGATCGGGTGCCCGCCCAGGTACCAGGCGAAATCGTTCGGATAGGCATCGCCGGGGATGCTGTCGATCACGGTGTCATCCGAGCCCATGGCCCTCTCAAGTCGGTGGGGCAGGCCGTCTCCGTCCTTGTCCACCACGTACATCAGGCTGACGAGATCGCCGGCCTTCACGGTGATGGAGCCCAGATCGTAGGACTCCATTGTGGGGTCATAAGTGCTGCTGTTCAGTTCTCCGGCCTCGTGGAAGACATGCGTGATTACCCACCTCGTGTGCTCCATGCTGCTGGTGCCGTAGGTCCGAAGCTTGGTCAGGCCGGTCTTCCCGTTCACTGCCCCGGTCTCGCAGGGAAGGTGCAGATAACGTTCCAGGATTGTCTTGAGGCTCACGCCAGGCGCGCCCTCCACGATGTTAGTGGCCACCCGGAATTTCTCGGTGTCTCGCGCGGAGTAGGTATCGTAATCGATGAGGATCGCGGCCGTCTTGGCGCCGATTTCGGTCATCTGAGCATTGGAGGGGAGGCCGGTCAACGGATCGGCGATCTCGTAGGCAGCCACGCCCACGTAGAGATTGCTGGAATCCCGGAGCATCTGTTTGGCCGTATCGACGTACAGCAGTCGGTTGGAGAAGGTCAGCCCCGTGATCGAATCTCCCGGGGCGAGGGTGGATTCGGGGAATCCAGAACTCAGGGCCGAGCTCCCCTCGTATTCCAGGTTTCCGATTGGGCGCAGGATGCTTGACCCCATCCGATCAACGGTGGTGCCTGAAAGAACCAGGTTCTTCAAGGTGAAGGCGGTGTGGCCCGTGTTCCGAATCCGCACCGTGATGGCCATCTTGGCTTCGCTGGATGCGACTTCGTGGGAATTCTCCAAGGCTTCCGCATTGGTCAAGGTCTGACTGTTCTCCCAAGCCTGCTCGCTGGTAAGCGTCAGCGACTCCTCTGCAAAGAGCATGAGCGTGCCTGTCATCTGCGCGCCACCCCACTCCAGGACGCCTGCTTTGGCGGTCACCTGGGTTGCAACGGAGGCTTCCTGGTGGAGCGTGATGCCGGCTTCCACGGAGGTCGTCACCGACTGAGTGGAGGAGCTGGATCTTTCCGTGGAACTCGAAGCCGAGCTGCCGTTGGTGTAGTCGTACTTGATCTGGAAGTAAGGGGGCGACGTGAGCTCGATCTTGACGCTAGGCATATCCGCAATCAGGGGATTGAACTTGTACGGGTCGTTGGCGGGATCGAAGCCGAATTTCTTGATCTCGTCGAAGTCGCTGATGCCGTCACCATCGGTGTCCAGCAGGTTAGGGTTGAGCCCGTAGAAGGCTTCCTCTGCGGCCGTCAGGCCCTTCCAATCGACCGCGACCTGCACCGTGAGTTCGATGGGTGCGCTGGTGACCGTGCCGGCGCTGTTGGTTACAGTCACGGTGTACGAGCCCGAGTCCGTTAGTAGCGCCGCCTCAAGGGTGTAAGTGAAGGAATCTCCACCCAGGCTGGCGCCGTTCTTTTTCCATTGGTATTGCAGGGGTGCGGTGCCGGTGGCGGCGGCAACCAGGATGACGCGATCGCCCACGGTCACGGATTGGCTGGTGGATTGGCTGGTGATGGTTGGCGCCACGGGAATGGGGTTCACGGTCAGGGCAGCGGCGCCACTGGTGACACTGCCAGCCGGGTTGGACACTGCCACGGTGTAACTGCCCGCATCCCCGGTGTGGACGGTGGTGAGCGAAAAGGTTGCGGTATCGCTGCCCACATTGGCGCCGTCCTTCTTCCACTGGTAGTGCAGGGTGGCGCTGCCGGTGGCGGCGACGGTGAAGCTCACCCCTTCCCCTTCAGTAACAGCTTTGCTGACCGGATGAGCCGTGATGGCCGGCGGCAGCGGGGCAGGGGTCGCAGGCGCGGGGGCATTGCTGCCACCGCAGGCCGCCAGGAAGAGGACGAAAAGCCCGGCCAGCATGCTTGTGAGCACACGGCCTAGAGAGGGTTTCCAGGCTGGTGTGCGGGCAAAGGATTCCAGGCGGATGTCCATGGCGGGCTCCAAGGGAACGGATCCAAAACGCAAACAGAAAAAGGCGCGAATTGAGGGAGGAGATCGCTGAGGGTACAAAACCTGTGTTAATGGCAAACCAACGGGATGTTAATGTGATGTAAACAAGCCAAAACACGGTGAAAGGTCACCTTGGACACGCCGTTCCGCATTCTCCTTCTCGAGGATGATTCAGCCCAACGGCTGCTGCTGGCGGCCTACCTGCGCCAGGATGGTTTCGAGGTGCTGGAGGCGGATTGCCTCGCCCAGGGCCGCGCCCACATGAAGGACGGTGCGCCTCATTTGGTGCTGCTCGACTTGAACCTGCCGGATGGCGATGGGCTGGTCCTGGCCCGGGAGCTGCTCCAAAAAGCCATTCCCGTGATCATCGTGACCAGCCGTCCCGAGGATCGGATTCCGGCCCTGGAGTTGGGCGCGGATGACTACCTGGACAAGCCCTTTCAGCCCCGGGAACTGCTGGCGCGCATCCACAACCTGCTGCGGCGCTGCGGCGAGGCGCCGCACGTTCTGCAGCTTGGCACCTTTCGTTTCGATCCGAAGCGGCGCCATTTGAGGGATGCCACGGGTGCCAGCGTGAACCTGACCCGAGGCGAATTCGAACTGTTGGAAGCTCTCGTCGCGGCCAAGGGGCGCGTGGTCCACCGCACCAATCTCTCGGAACTCATCAGCCCCGATGGCGCGGGCCTGGGTGGGCGCAGTGTGGATGTGCTGGTGTCCCGCCTGCGCCACAAACTGGAAACCGATCCAAGCAATCCGAACCTGCTGCTGACGGCACCAGGCATCGGCTATCGAATCCAGGGCTGAGTCGTGGTCTTGCACCAGGAAGGAAAGCTTTCCCGATGGACCGGCGAGTTTCTGGATGGGGACCAGGAGCAGGCCTTTCAAGCGGATGCCTGGCCGGGCCTGTGTCGCCAGCTGCGACTCATCACCGTGATTGCGGGAAGCCTTTACGTGGCCATGCTCTACCTGAACTGGAAGGGCTTTGGTACGGGGCTCGAATTCAGAATCATGGTGGCGTTGCGATTGGCTACCGGAGTTTCCCTTTGGGGTATCGCCCTGGCCAGTCGGCCTCGCTGGCCCCAACGCAGGGTGCACGTCCTGTTCCTTTTGACCATTCTGCTGATGGTGACCACGCGCCTGGTGGAGAACCACCTATCCATTCCAAGGCTCACGTCTGGAGCGCCCTTGCCAGTGCTGGTGTTTCCAGTGATGCCCTTGATCATCTTCGCCATCATCGCCATCCCCCTTCGGCTGGCGGTGGTTTGGAGCGGCGTCGGAGCCCTGCTGCTGCTCCGGGACCAGGTCTTTGCCTTGGGTATGGAAGCACCCATTACGCAGCTGACTCTGCTCAACCTCGTGATGGCCAACGGGGTGGGGTACGCCTTTCGAGTGGCCTGGAATCGGTTCACGCGCCGTGATTTTGCCCTGCGGCGGGCCTTGGAGCGCGAAGTGGTGGAGCGCCAGCGCGCAGAAGCGGAAGCCCGCAAAGCCGATGCCGCCAAGGGACGGTTTCTGGCCGTGATGAGTCACGAAATTCGCACGCCGCTCAATGGCGTCCTGGGCGGCGTGCAGCTCCTCCAGGAGACGAGCCTCCTGCCCGAGCAGCGGCAGCTGCTGGAAATGCTGGCCCGGAGCGGCAACCAGTTATCCCTGCTTCTGGATGATGTCCTGGATCTGGCGCGCATCGAGGCGGAACGATTGGAGCTCAATCAGGAAGCCTTCAGCCCAGTGGAGGTGCTGAACAGCGTGCACGCCGTGTGCTATGCCGGGGCGCTTGCGAAGGGGCTGACCCTCCGGGTGGAGTATTCCCCAGAGTTGCCACCCCTCCTCCAAGGCGATCCCCTGCGGTTGCGGCAAGTGCTCATCAACCTCACGGGGAACGCGGTGAAATTCACGGAGCAGGGCGAGGTGGTGCTCGCGGTGTCGAGTACCGAAGTGCCGGACCGCTCGGGCGAATATACCTGTGCCTTCAGTGTGCGAGACACGGGCCCGGGTTTGGAGGCGGACGCTCGGCAGCGGGTTTTTCTCCCCTTTGAGCAGGGGAACATGTCCACCCAGCGTCGCCATGGGGGTGTGGGACTGGGCCTCGCCATCAGCCGGGAGTTGGTGGCGGCCATGGGGGGCGAACTGCGGGTGGAGAGCGTTCCAGGCCGAGGCAGCACCTTTGCTTTCAGCCTCGTGCTACCGCGCGGTGAAAGGGCGGAATCGCTGGCGCCCCTTCCAGCCCCAGGCCGACCTCTGTCGGTTCTGGTGGTGGATGATTTGGAAGCCAATCGCATCGTGGCCGAAGGCCTTCTGAAAAGCCTCGGCCATCGGCCGCTGACGGTGGGTAATGGCCTGGCTGCTTTGGAAGCCATTGCGTCGGAGCACGTCGATGCTGTGCTGCTGGATCTTCATATGCAGGACATGGATGGCCTGGACCTGCTGCACCGCATTCGCGGCCTGTCCGACCCGCGAAGGGCGAAGCTGCCGGTGTTTCTGGCCACCGCCGATCTGGAAACGGGCAGGCTGCAGGCCTGTCTTGATTTGGGCATGCAGGGGGTACTGCCCAAACCGATAAGGAAAGCGCAACTGGCGGCCCTTCTGGCGGAGGTTGCCACCGCCGAAGCAGTCCTGATTGATACCTTACGGGTGGCCCAACTTCGGGCCGATCTGGGGGAGGACGTATGGGCAGCGGCACTCGCCGCTTGCCGCGCCTCGGCGGCTGCCTGTCTGCAGGAGGTGGCCGATCCAACGCACCAGGCCTCAGCCCTGCACCGCCTAGCCGGGCTCTCGGCCAGTTATGGCATGCCCAGGCTGCACCAGGAGGTGCGGGCACTGGAAGCCCTCACCGCCGCAGGGAAAGTCTGGCCGTTGGACCATCTGCGTGGGTTGATTGAAGTGTCCTTGGCGGAGTTGGAATCCCTGCGCTAATACGCGGCGGAGCCGCCCCGGGGCCAGACGAAATGCTTCAGCACCGGCCTGCCCGCGTTGGCGTGGAGCAGAAAGGAGAGGAGCAGCCCCAGGAGGAAGGCGGCGCTGACTTGCACCACCGGCAGGGGGCGGGAAAGCCGCAGCCAATTCCAGCCGGCAACGACCCCAAGCAGCAGCGCCCAGGCCCAGGTGTAGGCGGAGGGATAGAACACAAACAGGAGCGCCAGGAACCCAACCAGGAGGAAGGAAGGCAGCCTGTCGCCCAGGCTGCGCAGTAGCGTTGTCTGCGAAAGGCCCATGCCCACGGCGAATGCCGCAAAGGCCTCCGCCCAGGTGGGCTCCAGCAGGAAATCCCAGGCGGGTTTCGGCAGGGTCAGTCCCAGCAGTAGAAAAACGGGCCAAACCCCCAGGGAGCGCTGGGGTCCGCGGGAAACGGCCTGCTTCGGCAGCACGTCGAAGGCCACGAGGGCAGCGCCAAGGCCCGCGCCCAGGGGCGTGAGGGCCGGATGCCAGGCGCCGGCATATTCCCAGAATGCAATCCAGAGCCAGAGGCCCAGGCCACCGGTTTTCTCGGGTCGGGCCAACATTACCCACTGGAGCCCCAGCCCCAGCAGCGCCACCAGGAGCGACGCACCGGTGCGCTTGGTGTCCCAGAAATCAAGACTGAGCAGCCGTGCCAGGAACAGTGCACTCGCTGCGGCTACCAGCCCCGCAACCCGGGTGGACCAGCCGTGAAAGAATTCCGGCCGCCGCGCCCGCAGCCGGGCCGCCAGGGGCAGCACCAGCAGGGGCAACACCAGGAAGAAAGTGGACCAGGAGCGCCCTTCGACCGTGAGCAAACTCAGGTTCTGCACGAGCCAGGCCAGATAAAGGAAGAGCCAGAGCGCGATCATGGGCGGGCCTTGTGGGTACCCAGCGGCGTGCTGGCGATGGGGGCGGGGCTGGCGAGGCCCGGCAGGTCATGGGTGTAGCGCACCAGCTTGCCGTCTTCAAAGTCCAGGATGCGATAGCCGTGATAGCCGCCGTGGTTCCAGCGCACCACCTTGCGGGTGATATCGCCCAGGGCGGTGGTGACCACGAACTTGGTACCGGGGAAATCCGGTGTGTCGTCCCGCAGACGGCCAGTGCCATCAAAGACCACATCCTGGTGCCAATGCCCCGAGAGCACGATGGGCACGCCCCTTTCCTCGCACAGGCGCACGAAGGCCGCGCGGTAGCTTTCCAGGGCGCCGCCGCTGCCATCGCCCTTGCCCGCCAGGGCTGCGCCGGGGGGGAAGGTGGGATGGTGCATCTGGAGGATGGGGGTGCGGCCATCCAGGTGATCAAGCTGCTCGCGCAGCCAGCGGAATTGGCTGGGGGTGAACTGATCCCGGCCATGGGCCGAATCCAGGCTGAGGATGGCCAGGGGGCCCAGGTCCACCCGGTGGAAGGTGTGAGGGCCGAAGCTGCGGAGGTACTGCGACCAGCCCTTGCGTTCGTGGTTGCCGGGGCAGGAGATGACGGGGATGCCGTTGGCCTCCAGGCGTCGGAACTGGCGGGCCAGCATGGCGAACCATTCCGGATCGGGATCGTAGGCCATGTCCCCGGAAAAGAGGATGGCGGCCGGTTTCACCACCAGCATCTCGTCCACAAAGGCCACCAGGGTGTCCTCCTGGCCCGGCCAGTGGAAATCACCCGCCTGCACCAGGCGGTAGGTCTTGGGCCAAGCACCCTGGGCCCAGATGCCATCGAAACCCGTGCGGTGCAGGCCCGGCTCCGCGGGGGTGGACGCCACGCGGAAACGATAGCGGTTGCCGTGGATTTGGGTTTCCAGCAGGCGCAGGCCACCTTCATTCAGGGCCAAGCCCCATTGGGCTTTCAGGGCTTTTTGGACCCAAGCCCCGGGCACCCAGGGCAGGCTGGCGCGGCATTCGATCCAGCCCGAACCATTGGGGCCCAGCACCAGGGGCGACCCCATGCGCGGCGCGTCCAGGCGCACCTTCAGGGGCAGGCCCACGCTCAGCAGCGCGGCCACCGCCAGTACCCAGGCCAGGATCCAGCGTTTCACGGTTTCGGCTCCAGGGGCTGGTTGTGGGAGAGCAGGAACTTGGACCACTGATGAAAGCCCACGGTGAGGGTTTTCATGCGCGCGGTGCGGGCGGGGTCGGCCAGGGCGAGATCCTTGGGCTCAGCTTCATCCAGCCGGTACAGGGCAGGGTGATCGTTGGGTTCCAGGTTCACGTAGTAATCCCCTTGGACAAGCCCCGTGCGGGGCGGGCGGCGGAACAGGGTGAAGGTGAAGGCCGCGCCCTTTTCCTCCCAGGTCGGATCCAGCAGATCCTTCCCCAGGGTTTGATGCCGGTAGGGGTGTCCGAGGTAGGACATAAGTGTGGGGAGAATATCCATCTGGCTGCCAATGCTGTGAATGCGGCGGCCTTCCTTTTGGAATCCCGGTGCGTAAATCACGAAAGGGATGCGGAAGGTGGCCAGGTTCAGGTCCCCAAAGCGGGGATCGGTGTTGCCCCGGGGCACGCCGTGATCGGCCCAGAGCACGAACACGGTGTTGTTGTAATAGGGCGCGCGCTCGGCGGCCTCGAAAAATTTTCGGAGGCTGTAGTCCATGAGGCGCACGGCGTTGTATTCCTCGCTGGACACGAACCCGGCGGGTTTCAGCTCAGCCTCGGCCTTGGGTTCCACTTTGAAATCGGCCAGATGCCTGGGCACGGTGAAGGGCGGGTGATTGCCGCTGGTCTGGACGAAGGCCCAGAAGGGGCGGGTTTTTGTGGCCATGGATTGGTGCACCTGCTGCAGCAGGTCTGCATCGGCGATGCCCCACACATCCACCACGGGCACGCCGGGGAAGGCGCCTTCATCGTGAATTTCCAGGCCCTTGAAATTGTTCTTCAGCACCCCGCGGATCTGGGCCCAGTTGGCGCTGCCCCCCAGCCAGAAACTCTGGTCCCGGTTGCCCAGGGCCGTGATCACGGAATGCTGATCCACCAGCAGCGGGTTGCGGGTGGCGTTCTGCACGCTGGTGACATCGGGCACCCCGAAGAGGGTGGCGAACATGGAGCGGCTGGTGTTGGGCAGCACCACGTGGAAGCGATCGAAGTACAGGCCCTTCTGGCAGAGTTCATCCAGGAAGGGTGTGGGTTTCAGCGGGTTGCCGCCGATGCCGGTCTTGAAGGCCGCCAGGCTTTCCAGCTGAATGAACACCACGTTGGGTTCGCCCTCGACCTTGCCAAGGGGCTGGCCTTCCCGCAGCAGGGTGGGAAGCCCTTCCGGGTCAAAGGCCACGGGAATGCCGAAGTAGTCCGCCATGGCCGCATGGGTGGCCTTGACCTGGGCCAGATCATAGGACCCGCCGGTGTCGGCCCGGGTTTCCAGGAATAACAGAATCGGATTCAGGGCCAAGTGGGCGTGGAAGCCCTTCTTGGCGTCAAAGGCTTCGCTCCAGCGCAGGGGATAGCGGCTCCATTTCCCCCACATGGCAAAAACCAACAGCAGGGTAGCGCCGACGTTGAGCAGGCCCATGACCCAGGGTGACCAGCGGGGTCGGGTGAAGTCCCGCACACCCCGCGACAGGCCCCACAGGGCAAGGGCCACCAGCACGCCCAGGGCTAGCAGCAAGCGGAGCACAGGATAGCTCTCCCACATCATGCGGGCGCTGGTACGGGCGTTTTCCGCAAACATCAGCAGATTGCCGTTGAGGCGGGTATGGATGTAGCCGTAGCTGCCGAAATCCACAAAATAGCCCAGGGCCACCACGACCACCAATAGGCTCGCAAAGCTGGCCCAGAGCCAGCGGGCGGAACGGTGGGCGTCGGTGCCATAAGCCTGAAAGGCCCACCGGTGTAGGATCGTCAGCAGCAGAAAGGCTAGCAGCCAGGGCCGCGCCTTCACATCGTCGGCCATGGCGATGACCACCAGGGCGAGGTAGACGGCCAGGGTGAGCCCCAGGCTCACAGCCGCCGCCAGGGCCTTGCCGGGCCGGAGGGCCCGAACGGCGCCGGGTTTCAACAGCAGCCACGCGGGCATGAGCAGGATCGCGATCAGGCGGAGATCGAACTTGAGCCCGAGGTACATCGCCCGCCAGGCCTCGCCATGGGCCAGGGCGCCAAGGCTGTCGAACTGCCAGAGAAAGGCCAGGCGAGCCAGCTGCAGCACGACCAAGGTGATCAGCAGGGTGGCCAGCAGGAAACGGAACTTGGAACGGACAGCGGGCATGCGACTCCTGGGCGAGGCCGGCCCAGGGGCGCGGTTCGATCTGGAAATTCTATCGGAAGCGTTCCAGGTATCGGAGCGGGGGTTGCTTTGCGAAGATACTCAAGGGGTCAAGTTCCCCAACCGTTGAGAAACCCGTGAAACAAACCGTTCGTGTCTGGCTGCTTTGGTTCGTCGCTGCCCTGGGGTTGGTTGCCCAGGGCGCTTCACCGATCCTCAAGGCACCTCCTGGCAGCACGGCCTTTCGCAGCTTTGGTGTGGATCAGGGTTTGACCAATCCTTCCACCACGGCCATGACCCAGGACCACGAGGGATTTTTCTGGGTTGGCACTGAGGATGGTTTGTTCCGCTTGGAAGGGGACAAGTTCCGCCGCTATGGCGAGGCGGATGGTCTGCCTTCGGCACGGATCGACAACAACGGCCTTTCGGTGGGGAAAACCCATGGGCTCTGGATCGGCACCAGCCGCGGACTGGCCTTCTGGAATGGCCAGCGCTTTCTCCGGCCCTCCGCCATGGGCTTGCCTGGAAAGGACGACAAACCCTCGGTCTCCATGCCCCAGGGCGGGGTGATCCTCTCCGACAAGGCGGGCAACACCCGGTACCTCGGCGTGGACGGCGATGGCTTCATTCCCCTGGATGGGTTGCCCTGGGGGAACGGGCTCACCGCCTGCAATTTCCAGGCGGACCAAGACCTGCTCTACATGGCCCTGGGGCAGGATCTCTGGTTACGCCACAAGGGGGCCTGGACCCATCGCGACCTCACCGCGTCCCTGGGGCAGGATATCCGGGTGATCTGGGTGGACACCAAGGGGCAAATCTGGTTGCGCTGCACCGAACTGCTGGCCCGCATGGCCAACCTGAATGCGCCGGTGGAGCGCATACCCACGCCCCTGCCGCTGGCTTCGATCAATTCCGCCAACCTGGGTGTGGATAACCTGGGTCGGCTCTGGACCAACGCTCCCCAGGGCTTGATGTGGCTGGACGGCCAAACCTCAGGCGTCATCGGCCTCAACGAGGGGTTGCCCCAGGGCGGTGCGGTGGTCCTTTGCGTGGATCGCCAGAACAGCATCTGGATCGGAGGCGAGGGCTGCCACAAGTTGCTGGGCCAGGGGCTGTGGACCGGTTGGACCCGCAAACAGGGGCTACCCGCGGATGTGGTCTGGTCCATCACGAGAACCCGGGATGGGCTGCTCTGGGCGGGTACGGCGGCCGGGTTGGCCGTGTGGGATGAACGCGGGTGGAAAAGCCTGCCCCAGACCCATGGCAACCAGTTCATGGCCTTGGAAGAAGATATGGACGGCAACCTCTGGGTGGGACACCTGCCTTCCACAGAGCGCCGGGCGGGATTGTCCGTGCGCACCAAGGGTTCCCTGGACCTGAAGATGGTGCCCTTGCCGGGCCTGCCTCCCGAAGGCAGTGTCAGCACCCTTTTGGCAGAAGGTTCTACCCTCTGGATCGGCACGGGCTCCATGGGGCTCCTGAAGGCCACCCGCACGGGGATCAAGCTTCAGGTAGAGCCCGTCACCATTGGCAATTGGCCCCGGCTGGATTCCATCAACCGGGTGATCTCCGATGGGAAGCAGGGGCTTTGGGTGAGCGGAACCCATGGCCTGGCCCACTGGGACGGCCGCACCTGGGCCATGCTCGACAAGGCCACGGGCCTGCCCGAGGATGCCGTGCTGATGGTGGCGGCCATGCCCAACGGCGATGTCTGGGCGAATTTCACGGATACCTTGGCCCTGGTGCGGGTGCGTCGCGAAGGGGCCAACCTCAAACTGCTGGAAACCCTCCGGGCGCCCCATCCCCTGGTCAAAAACCCCATCGTAACCATGGTCAGCCGACCCGATGGACTGCTCTGGCTGGGCACCTCCCGGGGCCTCCTGCGCTGGGATGGTCAACGCCTGGAGCGCTACGGCCGCCATACCGGGTTTCCCGGTGAGGATTGCGCGCAAAACGGAATTTGGTTTGATCCCAATGGGGATATCTGGGTGGGGCTCAGCGTCGGGATGGTGCGGGGACGGCTCAGCCTCCGCTCCGGCGATCAGACACCACCCCCGGCCCAGGTCTTTCTGGCGCAGCGCGGGGATGGGCGATCCTTCCTCGCGGAGAGCGCCGATCGTCAGATACCCTGGCCCTTCCGGACCCTCACCTTTGGTTATGGCCCCAAGGGTTCCCTGCGCACCGAGGATCTCAGCTACCTGGTGCGCTTGGTGGGCCTTGAGGACCATTGGCGCGAGACCACCCTGCCTGAAGCTCGCTATCCGGGCCTGGGCGCAGGCGTCTATCGGTTTGAAGTTCGCACGGTCAATTCCGTGGGCGAACTTGGCGAGGCCAGTGCGGTGGACGTCAAAATTCTTGCGCCCTGGTGGATGCGGCCCTGGTTCCTGATCTTGGCGGGGCTGTCCGTGGTGGGCTTGATCTTCCTGGGCATTCGCTGGCGCATTCAGATCCTGCAGCGCCGCAACGCGCAACTGGAAGCCCTGGTGCATGCCCGCACGGAGGAACTGGAATCCGCCAACCGCTCCCTGTTGGAGGCCAGTCTCATCGATCCCTTGACGGGCTTGCACAACCGGCGCTTCCTGACCATGACCATGCCCGAGGAGGAGGTGCGGTTGCATCGCATGTTCCGCCTCTATCTGCAGCGGGGCGAGAGCCCCTTGGCCCGCAACGAGGATCTGGTGCTCTTCCTGGGGGATCTGGATCACTTCAAGCATGTGAACGACACCTACGGCCATGCCGCGGGGGACCTGGTGCTCCAGGAAACCTCGAAGCTGTTGCGGGGCGCGAGTCGTACGTCGGACACGCTGGTGCGCTGGGGTGGCGAAGAATTCTTATTGGTGGCCAAGCGTTCGGATCGCACCCGGGCCCATCAGATCGCGGAAAAACTTTGCCAGGCTTTGCGTGGCCACACCTTCGTCCTGCCCGATGGCCGAACCTTACGGTGCACCATTTCCATTGGCTATGCCGCCTTCCCCATCCTGGATCAGAACCCCGAAGCCCTGACCTGGGAAGACACGCTCCAGGTGGCAGACCAGTGCCTGTACGCCGCCAAGCATGCGGGCCGCGATGGCTGGGTGGGTGTTCACACCCCCGGGCCCATTGATTCGGGTGATCTGGCACCGCGCTTCCGGGTGGATCTGGAAGGGTTGGTTCACGACAATTTGGTGCAGGTCTCCAGCAGCTTCCCCGAGGGCAAGGCCTTCGGTGGGCGGGATATCGTGGTGCGTTAATTCATTTCCGGGCCCGGATGAGCCGGTAGGCCAGGGGCAGCGCAAGCCCTGCGGCCACGGCTGCCACGGCCCAGCCCGCCCGGTAGGCCACCACCCCCCAGGCCCGTTCCCCATGGCCAATCACCATGCCGATCATATAGCTGCCCAGGCCGATGCCGGAATCAAAGGAAAACAGCGTCGCCCCAAAGGCCGCGCCCCGCCGCTCCGGGTGGATCACCTCCAGCACATGGGTGCTCACCAGGGTATGGACCATGCTGTAACCCGCGCCGTACACCAGGGCGGACAGGGCATGGCGGATTGCGCCACCGGGGAAAAGGGCCAGGAGCACCAGCCCCAGAAAGGCACCCCAGAGCATGTTCGGCAGCAGCCGCACCGGGTCTGAACCAAAGCCAATGCGGCTCATGATGATGCGCATCCCCACCATGCCGAGGGCCATGCACGTGAGAAAGGCCGCCGTGGTAGGAAGGCCCAGAAAGGGCTGGAAGTCCAGTTTCAGGGCCTCCTGGGCCGTATAGGTGCCCAGGGCACCATATCCAAGGGCCGTGGCAAAGAGCACCGAGCAGGGGCGGATCATCTTCCGCTCGGGCATCTGGAACACGCTACGGCGTTCCCGTTCGTGCCGGTCTTTGGGCAGGCTGAAGGCCAGAATGGCCAGCACCACGAACAGGGCCGCCAGGATCCAGGTGATGGAGGCAAAGCCCCAGTGATGGAATTCCGCCAGGCCGATCATGGGCCCAAAGATCACGCCCCCCGGGCTGGCCAGACCGTAGAGCGTCAACCCATCCGCCCGCCGATCATCAGGCAGCACACTGCCCAGGGTGGCCATGGTGGCGGTCAGCAGCCCCGACCACACCACGCCGTGGGGCAGGGCCAGCACGTAGATCCAGGTGCGGTGCTGGATGAAGCCGTAGCTGCCCACGCAGGCCGCAAAAAGGAAGGCTGTCACCACCACCATCCGCCGCTGGCCCACCCGATCCCCCAGGGGCCCCGTGAGCAGGGCCCCGATGGCCGATCCCGCCGTGAATACGGACATGAAACGCCCGCTTTCCTCCACGCTGGCGCCCAGTTCCAGCAACCGCAGCGGCACCGTGGGAAACAACTGGAAGGCCGCAAAAAAAGTGAGGAACGTGAGCCCGAATAACAGGGTGAAGGCGGGGGTGAACAGCGTGGGGCGGGACTGCGGCATGGCGTCAGTTTGCCAGAGGAACTTGGGGTCGCGTCCGCAGGATCTTGGGCGCCACCAGCAGGCACCCCACCACCGCCAGTGCGGCCAGGCCCCAGCCCGCGCGGTAGCCCACCTCCAAACCCCAATGACCACCCAGGCGCTCCATGGCCCAGCCCAGCAGCAGCGCACCGGCGGCCTGGCCCAGGTCGTAGCTGAAATAGAGCACACCCACCGCCACCCCGCGGCGATCCGGCTGGGCGCGGTCGATCATGTACATGAACATCAAGGTGTGCACCATGCCGTAGCCCGCGCCGTACACCAACCCTGCCAAAATGTGGCGCCCGGTGCCGCCCGGCAACAATGCCAGCATCGCCATGCCGGCCACCGTCACCCCCAGCATGGGCGCCAGCATCCGGATGGGGCGCTTGCCCAGTCCCGTGAGCCCCAACACCAGCCGAAGACCCACGATGCCGAGGGCCAGACTGGTGAGAAAGGCGCTGGGCATGGCCAAGTGCAGGAACTTAGCCTCCTGGGCGCTGTACGGCGGTACGGGACCGAAGCTGACCCCGATGCCAAAGAGCAGCAGGGCCGGCCAGAGCACGGCCCTTTCAGGCCACTGGAAGAGCGCATCCCGGCGGCGATGTTCGGCGGGCTCCTTGGGCAGGCTTTTGATCAGCACGTGCAGGGCGATGTAGATGGCGCCGAGCACGATCAGCATCCACCGGAAACCCAGGATGGGCCACAGCAGCAGGCCCAGTAGTGGGCCCACGGCAATGCCCAGGGGGCTCGACATGCCGAAAAAGGACATGCCCTCCGCGCGGATCTCCGGTGAAAGCATGGCGCCGGCCTTGGCCACGGTGGCGGTGCGCAGCCCCGACCACACGAGCCCGTGGATGGGCGCCAGCACATAGAAAAGCCACCGGTGCTCAGGGCGGTCAATGAAGGCGTAGGCCGCGAAAAAGGCCACCATCAATAGCGAGGCGCCCCGCAGCACCCGCCGCTGCCCCAGGCGATCCCCCAGCGGCCCCGTGAACAGGGAACCCACGGCGCTACCCAGGGTGAAGGCACTCATGAACCGGCCGCTCTCCGCCAAGTCCGCCCCCAGGCTCCGCAGGTGCAAGGGCACGATGGGGAACAACTGGTAGCCCGCAAGAAAGACCGTGAAATAGAACACCGAAAGCAGCACGAAGGCTCGCGTGAAGAGCCTGGGCCGAGGGATCTCCGGCGATGTATCCAGCATGGCTCCAGCATCCCATGGCCCCGGCGTGCCGGGGGTCACCGGCGGTGTTTTCCCACGGGTGCTGGCACACTGGCTGGATGTGGGATTGCATCGTCATCGGCGCGGGGCCTGCGGGGTCGGCCGCGGCCTACCATCTCGCCAAACAAGGGCGCTCCGTGCTGATCCTGGAAAAGGATATGCACCCTCGCTACAAACCTTGCGGCGGCGGCGTTTCGCCTGAAGTGGCCCAGTGGTTCGACTTTGATTTTTCCCCCGCCATCAGCACCACCGTGCGGCGGTTCCGCTTCACCTATGAAGGTGGCGATCCCGTGGAGGTGGAAGCCACCACCCGCGAACCCCTGTGGCTGGTGCGCCGAGAAGTGTTCGACGCCTTTCTGGTGGCCCAGGCCCAGGCCCAGGGCGCCCAGTTGAAGGCGGGCTGCGCCGCGCTGAGCCTGCGTTTCGAAGATTCCGCCTGGACCGTGGACACACCGGAAGGCCCGCTGCGCGCCCGGTACCTGGTGGCCGCCGATGGCGCCAAGGGCACGGTGGCGAAAATGCTGGGCTTCGAGGCTCGGCGCTTTCGCATGGCGGGCGCCATCGAGGCGGAATGTGCCACGCCCGGCCCCGCCGACCTGCCCCTGTGCCTGGATTTCGGCACCGTGGGCAAGGGCTACCTGTGGAACTTCCCCAAGGCCGATGGTCAATCCCTGGGCGTGGGTGTCCTGCGGGGCCGCCAGAACCGCCACCTGCGCGACGTGCTGAAGGATTATGCGGCGGGCTTTGATGTGGAACTCGATGGCTGTGCCGTGGCTGCCCACCCCATTGTGCTGTGGGATGGTGACCAGGACCTGCACACGCAGCAGGCCCTGATCGCGGGCGAGGCCGCCTGCATCGTGGACCCCTTCACCGCCGAAGGCATTCGCCCCTCCCTTCGCACCGGCGTGCTGGCCGCGGAAGCCATCCATGCTGCCCTGGGCGGTGGGGATCGAGCCTTGGAAAGCTACACGGCCCGGGTGCAGCAGGAGATCGGTGCCGAAATGATGTGGGCCCGGCGCCTATCGGCCATGTTCTTCCACTTGCCAAGCCTGGGCTACAAGGTGGGTGTCAAACATCCCGGCAGCCCCCAGCGCATGGCGCAGCTGCTGTGCGGGGAACTGCGCTATTCCGAGGTGGCCCAGCGGGCCCTGCATCGGCTGAGTGGCGGGATCTTCTAGCTCAGTGCCGCAGCCGCAGAATATCCATGGCGATGACCAGCACCATCAGGGAGATCAGGAAGAAGAAGCCGCCCGTGAGGATGCGTTCTTTGGTCTTGATGGTCAGATCCCGCTTCCGCAGCTTCTCGAAACTGAGGATGGCCATGTGGCCACCATCCAGGAAGGGGATGGGCAGGGCATTCAGCACGGCCAGATTCACGGAGATGAACGCGCACAGCAGGAGGAAGCGCTCCCAACCCGCCTTGGCGGCATCGCTGCCCGCCTTGGCAATGGCGATGGGGCCGCCCACTTCCTTGTAGTTGGCCCGGAAGGACACGAGCTTGCCGAAATTCTTGGTGATCATCCAGGCCATGCTGCCCGTTTCCAGGGCACCTGCCGCGATGCCGTGCCCCAGATCCCGCAGCTGGATGGGCTTGCGATCGAAGGCCACCTTGGGAGTGCCGAAGATGATGCCCACCCTGCCCAAGCCCTTTTCGTCCTTGGGCGTCACAGTGAATTCCAGGGGCTGCCCGGCGCGATCCACCCGCACCATCAGCGGCATGCCCGCATGTTTTTCGATGTAGGGTTTGGCCTCGTTGGGATCGTTCCCGGGGAAATTCAATTCACCCAGCACCCGAATTTCATCGCCCGCCTTCAGGCCGGCTTGCCCTGCGGGCATCTCGGCCAGCACATCGGACACGGCCAGGGGCCCAGGCAGAAACTTAACTGTGGCCCGGGACTGGTCCACACCCAGGATGCAAAGCAGCACCAGTGCGGTGGCCAGGTTGGCGAGAATGCCGCCGGAATAGAACAGCATTCGCTTGCCGTAGGGCTGGCTGAGGAAGCCGTGGGGATCCTCCGCATCGGGCTCTTCCGGGTTGTAGCCCGAAAGCTTCACATAGCCGCCCAGCGGCAGAGCTGAAAGCCGTACATCCGTTTCCCGCCAGCGGAACCCAATCAGGCGCGGGCCAAAGCCCAGGGAAAAGGTTTCCACCGGCATGCCCATGCGCTTGGCCATGAGGAAATGCCCCAGTTCATGCAGGAAGATGAGCCCGGCGATCATGACCACTGCGCCCAGGATGCCAACGGTCCTGGGAGAAAGTGCGATTACAGCAAGGGCGGGCGCGGCATAGAGAAATCGCTTCATGCAAATCCTTGGATGCGAAGGCCCGCCAAAGGCCGGCGGGCAATCCCGCAGGATATCAGACCGGCCTAGGAATCCACGCGGGAGGTGCCTTGGGTGGTCAAATTGGGTTTAACCCGCTTCTGTGTCTAGTTCACGAAGCAATTGCGCGCAAAGAATCGCACATTGCCCAGATGCGTAAGGCCAGATTTGACGGCATTCAAATCACTTGGAGAGTTCAAAGGTATGCACCAAGTTCCGCTTGATGAAATGGACACCAAACGGAATCCAGGCTTCCAGGGTCCGCTCCTGGCCATATCGGGCAAGCATGCAGGCATCCAGGCGGTCGGTCTTGTTCCTCAGGGCAAGCGAACGCCCGAAGGCTTTCACCAGAGATGGATTCACGATGGCCACCCGGCTTTCGGGCATGTCTCGCTGAAGCCACCTAGCGAGTTCCTGGGAGTAGCAGCCAGTGGCCTCCATGACCACGCCGACCGCATCGCCACCATGGGCCAGGATCCAGGTTCGGAATGCCCGAGCGCCTTCCTCCGTTCGAGGGAAGGCTGCCGCCGCGGCCATTTTCTGGAAGTCCTGGTGACCCCAGAGCCGCATCGAAGGTGGCCTTGGAGACATCCACCCCGATCCAGAGCAGGTTTGAAGAAGAAGGTGTTTGCATGGGACCTCCCGTGACGGGACGGCTTGCCTACACTTGAGGTGTGCGCACCCAGGCCACTATTGCGAATACGGGCATGTCCCGAAGTGGTGTTCGGCCATACGGGCGCTGCACGAAAAGAGGGGCGGGAGAAACATCGTTAACGGCCACGAGTGATCGGGCCACCAGAGTTAACATCACCGCCCCTCCCCTTTGGGTGCAGGTTGCCATCCCAAACCCTGAGCCTAAACCTGCTCAGTTGGGGAGAAACATACAATTGGAGCTAACCGGCGCAACCTGAGCGGCGCGGTGGTTGATGGAACCGAATCGCAGAGGTTGCGTCCGGGTTGAACGACCGGTTAGGCCGCGGCGCTGAGTTGGAATCCGTGAACCCAAGCTCGGCATGAAGATGGTTCCCATTGAACAGGCGCTATGAAAAGAATCCTGTTTTCAGTTGGTTGCAAATGAGTTTCTTAAGAGGGCTGCAGGTGAACGGTGCCCAAGGGGTAAACATCACTTTCAGAGTGCTTCGGGAGGAACTGAGGAAAGCAGCTCGGCTTTAGATTCAGCACCACTCAGCAGCAGGGCATTAGAGCCAGTAATGGGAACGAGGGGGTTCCCGACCGCATTAGTGGAGAGCATTACTCCGTAGGTTTGTGTACCCGCGGATGGGGCTGAAACATCCCAAAGCTCTAGGGCTTGGAGCGATTTGACGCTATTAGGTTCAAACCCACCAGCGATCACCACCTTTCCATCGCTTCGAAGCCAAAGCGTCAAATCAACGCGCCCTCGCTTAAGAGAACCTGATGGTGCAGATGAGCCTGTGGCAGGATCAAACATTTCCATCACAAGGGCCGCACCGGAGGCGCCCCATCCGCCGGCTATAAGAATTTTGCCGTTACTTAGCAACTGCGCGGCGAATTGGTAGCGGGGAATGGAGACCTGGCCAATCACGGAAAAGAGCCCGGTGGATGGGTCGTATACTTCAACATCGGTGGGGAGATTCTGACCCGAAGCAGCCCCCCCAAGAATTACAACTCGGCCATCAGAGAGGCGCAGAGCCACATGTCCAAACCTTGGGTGTGTGAGAGACCCTGTAGGACTTAATATCCCTGAAACTGGGTCGAAAAGGTAAGCAGACCCATATTCGAAAGGAGAGCCACTTCCTTGGCCCCCGACAAGGAGGATTCTCCCGTCAAGAAGAGTGGTGGCGGAATGAAACTTGAATGGCCTTGGAAGCGTGATCTCAGAGCCAGAGTGCCCTAGACCTGGGTCGAAGATTTCCATAGATTGCTCGGCGTTACTGTCAAACTGACCGCCTACTACAAGGACTTTCCCGCTTGGTAGAAGGGAGACGCTAGCACCAGCGCGAAGCCGTAAGAGGTTTCCAACAGTTGAAAACCGCCAGTTAGCGGGTTCCAACGCTCTACTAGATCGGGATTGGTTCCTCCGTTGAGCACGCCACCAACTATAAGTACCGAACCGTCCGCTTCTGTTACTGATCCATACCGCGTGTGTGTAGCGACCGGAGAGCCAGTGGGAATAGAAGGAAGGTATGCCTTGATGGTTAGGGACTGAGAAACCTTCACACCACCTGGAGATTGAACACTTAAAGAATAGGGAGTCGTTTTTATTGGGGACACCGAATAGGTGCCACCAGACATCACCGACCCAATGCTAGGAGCAATGGTTCCGACCCCATCTGAAAATTGAAAACTTAGTGTCGCCGAATCACCACGAAAAATGGTTGAGGCGTCTGATCTGAATTGAATGATCTTTGGCGCCGGCTCTTGTGGGGTTGAAGAAGAATTACCGCCGCCACTGCATCCAATGCAAATAATGATAGTTCCAACCGTCATGGTTATATTTCTTAAAATAATATTCATTGGATTTTCTCCGAGATAGAACAAAGGTTGTCAACTGCTATACGAATTGTTCTTTAAAGGTTTGAAGGGGAAGGCGCCTAACGAAAAAGGTAACCGGGATTCGAGACCAAGAGTGGGAGCCCTAACGAGGGAAGCTAACCGAGGATTCTTTTTCCCCAGCTCGGTTTGCTATCCGAATAATCGCTCGAAGGTTGACCTGCGGCAGGCCCGAACATAATTCCTTGAAAAGATTCAACTCCGATCGTGGGCGGGGGCCGCGATGAGTCATCTTTGAGCGTTATAAGACGATCCTCCTGCATGGTTCGCTGTTTTGCCTTGAGGCTCTCTGGGTCGAGTTTGTAAGGGTTTTCCATTTGGACGCCTAACGAGGGAAGCTAACCGGCGCTGCCGACGCCGTGGCGGTGGTTCGGACGTTGCCTCGAAGAGGCAGCGTCCGGGTTGAGCGGAAGGTTAGGCCGAAGTTTGGTAGTCAATTTTTAATAATTCCATCAATACGTAGCTGAGAGATTATTTTATCAATAGTTTCATCGAATACTGAGGCGTTCATCCATGGTCCTAAAAGGCCAGCAAAAGTCGATTTACTGCTAGATTTCCATATTTTCTCTTTGTCCAGACGTGAATAGATTGAAATTTCGAATTCTGCGCTACTAATTGCTTCACCATTTATTACAGTCATTTTTGAAATAGTACATAACATAATGAAATCGTGGTTGGTTTTTGAAATAATATCAGCAACTTGATTATTTGCCGAAGATTTTTCTAGACTAAGTTTCTTTGGTTTTTCAGCAAAAATAGATTTGCACTCATTGTTAATTTTAATCAGTGTAAGCCTTTCTGATAGTTGATTAGAAAATTTTTGGGTAAACTTATCAATTGGTCCATCACAAATGACTAAAAAATCTGAAATTTTCCATTCTTGCGATTTGTCAGCAACTGATTGAAGGGTGGATGTTGGAGCACAAGCGCTTGAAAGTATTGCTAAAGCCATGGAAATCACAAAAAGAAACTTTCTCACTTTGGCTTCCTTAAAAGGGAAGAGATGAGAGGCCTAACGATGTGGTGTGTTTGAAAGCAAGGGGGTAGCAGAAGCTTTTCCTGCGCGAGCAAATGATCGCACGCCCCCGGCGCGGGCCAAGGGCGCAATGGTTGCGCCGTGACCGGCACACCCATTGCGGCCCCGCGCAGCTTTGTCCCGCGCCGGGGTCGTGCTATGGCTCCGCTGTGCAGGAAAAGCTACGAGTCAGGCTGCCTGAGGAGAATAGGGTTTGTCCTGGATGAGGACAGCCCTCATGACAAGAACCAGTTTCCTCATCAGAGCGCCTAGGGCGGATTTTTTCGGCTTTCCCCGGTCCACCAGACGTCGATAGAAATCCCCGAGAGGTGTGGCAGTTCGACTGGCTGCGACGGCGGCCATGTAGAGCACCGTCCGAGCGTGGACCCCTCCAATCCGGCACATGCGGGTGCGCCCCCGAACGCTGCTGCCCGAGTCAAATCGGCGGGGGGAAACGCCTACGAAGGCTGTCAGTTGCCGCCCGCGCCGGAAACCTCGGAGATCTCCAGCTTCGCCCAGCATGGTAGCCGCGGTCACCTTCCCGACTCCGGGGATGGTGGTGAGGAGCTGGACTGCATGTCCCAACTCAGAGACACGGCCAAGCTGGCGTTCGATGGCCAAGTCCAGGGCTTCGACCTGACCCTGGAGAACCTTCAGAACCTTCTGCTGGGCCTTTTCAGAAGGACTGCCTTTCCTCCCGATGGCATCGTCCAGCCGAATACGGATGGTGACCTGGAGGCGAATCAGCTTGGATCGCGTGCGGATCAGATCCCTCAATTCGGCACGCTCGGGTGTCATGGGAATCCAGGCTTCCGGGGTCCGCTCCTGGCCATATCGGGCAAGCATGCAGGCATCCAGGCGGTCGGTCTTGTTCCTCAGGGCAAGCGAGCGCCCGAAGGCTTTCACCAGAGATGGATTCACGATGGCCACCCGGCTTTCGGGCATGTCTCGCTGAAGCCACCTAGCGAGTTCCTGGGAGTAGCAGCCAGTGGCCTCCATGACCACGCCGACCGCATCGCCACCATGGGCCAGGATCCAGGTTCGGAATGCCCGAGCGCCTTCCTCCGTTCGAGGGAAGGCTGCCGCGGCCATTTTCTGGAAGTCCTGGTGACCCCAGAGAGCCGCATCGAAAGTGGCCTTGGAGACATCCACCCCGATCCAGAGCAGGTTTGAAGAAGAAGGTGTTTGCATGGGACCTCCCGTGACGGGACGGCTTGCCTACACTTGAGGTGTGCGCACCCAGGCCACTATTGCGAATACGGGCATGTCCCGAAGTGGTGTTCGGTCATACGGGCGCTGCACGAAAAGAGGGGCGGGAGAAACATCGTTAACGGCCACGAGTGATCGGGCCACCAGAGTTAACCGGCCCAACCGTGGGCCGGAGGAAAAGGTTTGAGAAGCGAGTGGTCACGGTTGGGTCCGGGTTGAACGAGTGGTTAGGCATCGCCGCGAAATCATCAATCAGTCAGTTGTTGAGTCGTTTCAGAATTTCTTTGGAATATTCGCCAGAGAACCATTCGACCTTTTTTTGGCGAGCATACGACTCGGCGGCGCTACCTAGCCAATGTTCATAGTCGAGGGTTTTAATTGTGGTGAATATGGTCCATTTGGCTGAAGTCTCGCCGCCGCCCTTGAATGAGCCAGAGAGAAAGTAGATTTCCTTTCCTGAATCATTTAGGTGACCGATTCGGCAATTCCGCATTCCGGAGGGCCGACCATGTTCCATGGACTTGAACTCCTTTGAGGCGGATGCCAACAGAAACTCAACAATTTCAGGATCAGCCTTTCGCGTCAGAGCTGAAGCGCTCGCAGGCTTGCTGTTTTTTGGCGTGGGCGATGCTGCTAGTCCCAAAAACGAAAAGACCATTAAGGCGAATTTTAAAAAGATGGATGCATTTCGATTTTTCATACGCTGCCTAACGACTGAGCTAACCGGCGCAACCTGAGCAGCGCGGTGGTTGATGGAATCAGATCGCAGAGGTTGCGTCCGGGTTGAGCGATTGGTTAGGTTGCTGGATGGGGGATTTCCAGGGGATGCACCAAAGCAAAAGATGCGCGGGCAACCAAAAAAGGAAACCAATAATATGGACGCCGACGGACAAGAGGCCACCCTTCATTGCTGGGCTGAATTCGGCAAAGTAGGTAAGTTTAATCCAGGTCTTGGTTACGATAAAAATGGAAAGAGCGGCCAGGGAAACAATTCCAATGTAGGTGATTGCACCAAACCCTGCGCGCCCTACTAGACTCCAAGGCTTCCTTAACTTGATTCGCCACGAATAGGCGAGTAACAAGGCAGATTGAACGGTGACAACCAATGTCATTATCCAGCCCAAAAAGGTTGGATTTCTTGGATCGCTCTGTCCGTTCTCAAGCCTGAGTTCATGGACGGACATGAACGCGAAAAAGTAGCTGACCAGGAATGAGGAGGCAAAAAGAATCAGCACCCATAGGAGGCCGGACTTCGTTGA
>JADKBC010000011.1 GCA_016715205.1 Holophaga sp. | reverse complement strand
GTTTTACGCCGGAAAACATCTTCTTCATGCGCTCCTGCCGAAGGAACTTATTCACAAGGCGCCAGCCTTCCGGATCGAAATTGATCGGCAAAATCTCAAAACCACCCGCAAGGCCGCGGGGTTGCAGTTTTGCCAACTCACCGAGTAGGTACAGAGAAGGTTCACATGTTGTGCTCCAGAGACCCACCACCACCACCTTGCCCTTCAGTCCGGCAAGGGGAACCAACTGTCCGGATTCTTCAGTGGCAGCAAATTTCGAAACATCCTTGCGGGCATCTGGAGGAAAAAATTCAACCCCTGTTTGCCAGTGAATGGTGCCGTCCGACCCTGCCCCTTTGAGCCCGCCGGTTGTATGGGGGGCGTACCCGCCGCCAGGGCGGATCTCGCCCTCCAGTTCGACTCGTCCACAAACATCAATATTTTTGCTTGGTTGGAGATACCGATCTTGGGCCGAGAGCGCGGCCATGGCAAAGCAAATTAACGCAAGTCGCATGAATTAGCCTCAATTGAAATATGAATACAAGAATCTCATTAAGAACAAGAAAGAACAACCCTCACGAAACCAAATCCGGTGGGCAATCGAGATTGGTATTGATCCAGACGATGCACGGCGTTTGAATTGGGTGCCCATCAACGCCAAACCTTTGTTACACCCCAGGAGGGTGCCATGGCATGCCGGTGCGAAACCGCCATCGAGGGTATTCCCAATGGTCGTGCCCGACCTTCTCCCCCGTTGGCCAACGAAGCGAGGCCGTGAGGTTTTTGAAACAAGCCAACCCCCACTCAAACCCCAACCCAGGAGTTCCCATGAAATGCCATGTGCTGATCCTGACCATCCTGCTGGCCGCATTCCCACTCCTAGCCAAACCCGACAAGCCTGGCTCCAAGGACAATCCTTTGCTCACCCGCATGCAAAACACCTACATCGAGAATTACCGAACCAACCCCTTCGATAAATTCTCCTTCAAGGTGGCGACTGGCAAGGTCACACCCGTGGAAGGCAAACTGACGGAAATCCGATACAAAACCGACGACGGGATCGAAGCGCCCACCCCCACGGCTATTTTGCGCAACCACCAGCAGGCAATCCGCAAGGTGGGTGGCACGGTGCTCTTCGAGGACAACCGTTTCACCACCTTGAAAGTGACCAAGGGGGGCCTGGAAACCTGGATCCAGGTGGATACCGCCTGGGGACGCGGCTACATGCTCACCATTCTCGAGAAGGGCGACATGGTGCAGGAAGTGATCGCCGATGCGGCCGCCATGAAAGGCGACCTGCAATCCACCGGGCATGTCGCACTGTACGGAATCTACTTCGACACCGGCAAAAGCGAGGTCAAACCCGAGTCCAAGCCCGCCCTGGAGGAAATCGCCAAGCTGCTCAAGCAGGATCCTTCCCTCAAGTTGAAGGTTGTGGGGCACACGGATATGACGGGAGCCATGGACACAAACATGGCGCTTTCCCAAGCCCGAGCCCAGGCCGTGGTCAACGTTTTAACGACCCAGTACGGCATCGCCACCACGCGACTAAAGGGCTATGGCGTAGGGCCCCTCGCACCCCTTTCCGCCAACGACTCTGAAGAGGGTCGCGCCAAGAACCGGCGGGTGGAACTGGTCAAGGAGTAGGTATTCCATAAAAAAAGGTTCTTCACAAATTTGAGGGAAACCGCAGGCAAGCATCAGACATGTGCGTCGATTTTGGCAGGATAGGCTTCTCCCAGCGCTGTGGTTTCAACGCAGAAAAAGACTGAACCGCCAAGACGCGAAGGCGCCAAGAGTGATCTTCGACGGGTTTGCATAAGGCCGCCGGATCCCGCAACGCGGGATCTCCGCTGCAAAAGCAGCGGATCGTGTCTACGGCCAGAAGACCGCACTTGGCATGCGCACTGCTGGCCGTAGACACGACAGGGGCCGCCGTTGACGGAGCTCAAATTCGCCTGCTTTTCTTGGCGAAGGCGCGCAGCGCCGCTTGGCGCCTTGGCGGTAGCCTGTTTCTCGATAATTCCGAAACTTTGGGGATTGAGACACGCACATGGTTTTTCCGGAATTCCGTGAAGAACCAAATTTCTTTGTGTCTTCTTGCGTTCTTTGTGGCCAATTTATTCGCGGTATTTGGGTGCCGGTGTGGCTGCTCTGTCAATTTTCCTTGGGAGGCTGCACGGCGCCAATGCGATCCATCATCTTCAGCAGTTCCATGGGAAGCGGGAACACGATGGTGCTGTTCTTCTCCACGGCGATTTCGCCGAGGGTCTGAAGGTACCGCATCTGGATGGCCACGGGATTCTGGCTGATCTTGTTGGCAGCTTCCAGAAGTTGCTGGCTCGCCATCAATTCGCCTTCGGCGGCAATGACCTTGGCCCGCTTTTCACGCTCGGCTTCGGCTTGCTTGCCCATGGCGCGCTGGATCTGTTCGGGGAGATCCACGCTCTTGAGTTCCACGGCCGTCACTTCAATGCCCCAGGGCTCAGTGGAAGAATCAATGATTTCGCGCAGGCGCAGGCTCAGTTTTTCGCGGTCGGCCAGCAGTTCATCCAGGCTCACTTCGCCCAGAATGGAACGCAGCGTGGTCTGGGCGATCTGGCTCGTGGCGTAGTAGTAGTTCTCCACGCCCAGGATGGCCTGCTTCACATCAAGCACCCGGAAATACACCACGGCGCTGACCTTCAGGCTCACGTTATCGCGGGTGATCACATCCTGGCTCGGCACATCCAGCACCACCGTGCGCAGGCTTACGATCACACCCCGGTCCACGGGCTTGAAGATGAAGACAAGGCCCGGCCCCTTGGGCTGCGGCAGCACCTTGCCCAGGCGGAAGATCACCGCCCGTTCATACTCGTTGACGATCTTGATGCAGCTGATGAGCCAGATGAACACAACAAAGGCGATGGTGCCCAAAGAGAAGAGGGATTCCATGGCGTGCTCCTGATGGGTGGGATCACCTCATCTTCGCACGAAGGGGTTGCTCTCCGCTTCTTCACCGATGGTGGTCATGGGGCCGTGACCAGGAATGACCAAGGTAGCGTCGTCCAGCGTGTACACCCGCTCCCGGATACTGGCTTCAAGTTGATCCCAGTGGCCGCCAAAAAGATCCGTGCGACCCACGCCGCCCTGGAAAAGGGTATCGCCCGCCAACAGCAGGGAGCCCCTGTTAGACATACCGTGGAAGCAGCAACCTCCCGGTGAATGGCCAGGCGTGTGGATGACCTCTAATTGGTGGTGAGTCTCGCCGTGGGCCAGGGGCAACATGACTGGCGTTGGCACAGGTTTCATTCCAAAGAGGCCAGTCTGCATGGGCAGCGATTCCACCAGAAAGGTGTCGGCGGGATGCAGGAACGCCGGGCAATCCCAGAACTCCTGCAATTCCTGGGTGGCACCCACGTGATCGAAGTGGGCATGGGTATGCAGCAATGCCACCACCTTGAAGCCCAGGGATTTTACGCGTTGTTTGATCTTGCTGGCCTCGTCGCCCGGATCCACCACGACCCCCGTGCCCAGTTCGGGATCCCAAACCAGCACGCAATTGCAGGAGAGGGGCCCCACAGGAAAGGTTTCAAAGTTCAGCATGGTAGCCTCCCTCACAGACTCTTCAGTGCCGCCAGTTCCTGGGGATTGAGGTAGCGCCATTCGCCGGGCTTCAGGAAGGGATCGTCCAGGGGGCCGAATTGGATGCGGCGCAGCTTGTGAACGGGGTGGCCCACAGCGGCAAACATCTTGCGGATCTGCTGGTTTTTGCCTTCGATGAGCACGATCTTCAGCCAGGGATTATCCTGCCGGTCATGGAATTCGATGCCGCAGGGCTTGAGCCTGCGCCCGTCCAGCAGGAAGCCTTCCCGCATTTCGTCCAGGGTTTCGGCGCGCGGCGTCCGGTGCACTTTCACCAAGTAGACCTTGGGAATGTGGTTCTCCGGGCTCATCAGGTGCTGGGCCATGGCCCCATCGTTGGTCATCAGCAGCAGACCCTCGGACTGGAAATCCAAGCGCCCCACCGGGTACACCCGCTCGGGCACACCGTGGAGCAACGCCATCACCGTGGGACGGCCCTCGTCATCCTTCACCGTGGTCACATAGCCCTTGGGCTTGTTGATCAGGATGTAGACCGGCGCTTCCTTGGTGAGGGGCTGCAGATCCAGCGTGATCTGATCCCGGCGCGGGTCGGCCTTGGCGCCCAATTCCGTAACCGTGACGCCATTCACCTGCACCCGGCCTTCCAGAATCATCGCTTCGCAGGCCCGGCGGCTGGCAACCCCCGCGTGGGCCAGGATCTTCTGAAGCCGTTCAGTGGAATCGTCGCCCTTGCGCACGGGCTTCCGGGGCTTGGGGGCGGGCTTCCGCGCCACCGCAGGTTTTGTGGGGGCCCCGGCCTTGGGGCGGAAAGGTGCCCTTCGTGGCGTGGCGGCCTCCGCACCAGACCTGGACGAACGCGCCGGTTTGGCTTCACCGGGTTCCGTCGGAACCGAACGGGCGGGCCTGCTTCCAGGGGCAGCGCTCCGAACAGGTCTTTCCGGCCGGTCTTCGCCGGGCGACCTGCGATTCGATGTACGGGCCGATCCTGGTGCGGCCGACCTAACTGGCCGCTCAGGTCGTGTTTCACCCGCGCCCGCGCGGGAGGTTGAACGGATGGGTTTATCCGGAGCCGCAGTGCGGGCAGGTCGGTCAGCCTTGATCTCGCCCAGGGTCATGCGATGGGGTGTGCGGGTGGGTTTGGCCTTGCCCGCACCGGCGCGGGCAGGCCTCGCGGGCCGCTCATCGGGGGCAGCTGTGCGAGCGGGTTTTACGGCCGGAGACCCCAATACCCGCTTGGGTTTGCCCCCCGGTTTCCCACTCGTGGTGCGAGCTGGGCTAGCAGGACGCTTAGGCTTGCGATCAAAGGCCATAACAGGCTCCGTGGCGTCTCACGACGCGAAAGAACCATCATCGCATGGCCGGGGCAATGCAAACCATCACATACCCTGTCACAGGTAATTCACGCAAGACGCATAGCCCCATTGACGGTAGACTGGAACGTTTTCTTTTTTCTTTGAGGAGCACCCATGACCAAATACGTCTACTCGTTCGGTGGTGACCGAAACGAGGGCAACGCGACCATGCGCAACACCCTTGGCGGCAAGGGCTGCAACCTGGCGGAAATGGCCGGTTTGGGCATTCCGGTCCCTCCCGGATTCACCGTCATCACCGACGTCTGCTCGATGTACAACAAGGCTGGCAAGGTGCTGCCTGCGGAAGTGGTCGAGCAGATGAAGGAAGCGCTGGCCTGGCTTGAAAAGAACCAGGGCCAAAAACTGGGCCAGGGCGAAAAGCCCATGCTGCTCTCCGTGCGCTCCGGCGCCCGGGACTCCATGCCCGGCATGATGGACACCGTGCTGAACCTCGGCCTGAACGACCAGAGCGTGGAAGCCCTGGCCAAGAGCAGCAACAACCCCCGTTTCGCCTACGACAGCTATCGCCGCTTCATCATGATGTATTCCGACGTGGTGCTCGATGTCCACAAGGATCACTTCGAAGAGCTCATCGAAGAACTGAAGCACAAGACCGGCAAGCAGCTCGACACCGAGATCACCGCCGAAGAATGGAAAACCCTGTGCGGCCAGTTCAAGGCCATCGTCAAGGCCAAGCTGGGCCGCGACTTCCCCCAGGATCCCTGGGAACAGCTCCTGGGCGGCGCTTCCGCCGTGTTCAATAGCTGGGACACCGAGCGCGCCATCATCTATCGCCGCATGAACCGCATTCCCGACGAATGGGGCACGGCCGTCAACATCCAGGTCATGGTCTTCGGCAACATGGGCGATGACTGCGGCACCGGTGTGGCCTTCACCCGCGACCCTGGCACCGGCGAATCCTACTTCTACGGCGAATACCTGATTGACGCCCAGGGCGAAGACGTGGTCGCCGGCATCCGCACCCCCCAGCCCATCACCAAGTACCAGGCTGCAGACAGCGGCCTATTGAGCCTCGAAGAGGCCATGCCCGCCGTCTACAAAGAGCTCTATGACACCTGCCAGAAGCTCGAGAAGCACTTCAAGAACATGCAGGATCTGGAATTCACCATCCAGCAGGGCAAGCTCTACATGCTCCAGACCCGCAACGGCAAGCGCACCGCCACGGCCGGTATCCGCATCGCCATCGACATGGTCAAAGAAGGCATGATCGATGAGAAGGAAGGCTTGAAGCGCATCAACGCCGATGACCTCACCCAGCTCCTCGCCCCCATCTTCGACCACAAGGAAAAGGACGCCCTGAAGAAGGCCGGCAAGCTCATGGCCAAGGGTCTCCCCGCCGGCCCCGGCGCCGCCACCGGCGTCATCGCCCTCTCCGCTGAAGAAGCCGAACAGCTCGCTGCCAAGGGCCCCGTGGTCCTCGTGCGCATCGAGACCTCCCCTGAAGATCTGGCGGGCATGGTCGCCGCCAATGGCATCCTCACGGCCCGGGGCGGCATGACCTCCCACGCCGCCGTGGTGGCTCGCGGCATGGGCAAGCCCTGCGTCTGCGGCGCCTCCAGCCTCAACATCGATGTGGCCAAGCGCACCGTCTCGGTGGGCGATGTGGTCCTGAAGGCCGGTGTGGATTACATCTCCATCGATGGCAGCGCCGGTGAAATCTATGCCGGTCAGCTCGCCGCCTTCCCCGCCGAAGTCAATCAGGTGCTCGTCGACAAGTGCCTGAAGGCCGAAGAGAGCGAGACCTACCAGCGCTTCGCCACCATCATGGGCTGGGCCAACAAATACCGCACCATGAAGGTCCGCACCAACGCGGATACGCCCCACGATTCCGATGTGGCCCGCGCCTTTGGCGCCGAGGGCATCGGCCTCTGCCGCACCGAGCACATGTTCTTCGAAGGCGAGCGCATCATCGCCGTGCGCGAAATGATCCTGAGCAAGGACGTGGCCGGTCGCAAGGCCGCCCTGGCCAAGCTCCTGCCCATGCAGCGCAAGGATTTCGAAGGCATCTTCACGGCCATGAATGGCCTGCCCGTCAACATCCGCCTGATCGATCCTCCCCTCCACGAGTTCGTGCCCCACGACGACCGCGGTCAGAAGGAAATGGCCGAAGTCATCGGCGTGAGCCTCGAAGAAGTGAAGCAGCGTGTGGAGAAGCTCCACGAATTCAACCCCATGATGGGCCACCGCGGCTGCCGTCTCGGCATCACCTATCCCGAGATCATCCGCATGCAGATGCGCGCCATCGCCGAAGCCGCCATCAACGTGGGCAAGCTGGGCATCAAGGCCCTGCCCGAGGTGATGGTGCCCCTCATCGGCCACGTGAAGGAACTCTCCTTCACCAAGGCTGAGATGCTGGCCGAAATCGCCGCCATCAACAAGGAACAGGGCACCAACTTCAGCTGCCCCATCGGCACCATGATCGAAATCCCCCGCGCCGCCATCACCGCCGATCAGGTGGCCACCGAAGCCGATTACTTCAGCTTCGGCACCAACGATCTCACCCAGATGGGCTTCGGTTTCAGCCGCGATGACTCCGGCAGCTTCCTGCCCGAATACGTCTCCAAGAAGATCCTCGAGGACGATCCCTTCCAGAGCCTCGATCTCCAGGGCATCGGCGAACTGGTCCGCATCGCCTGCGAAAAGGGCCGGAGTGTCAAACCCGACCTCAAGCTCGGCGTCTGCGGCGAACACGGTGGCGATCCCCGCTCTGTCAAGTTCTTCTACAAGGTCGGCCTGAACTACGTCTCCTGCAGCCCCTTCCGCGTTCCCATCGCGATCGTGGCCGCCGCCCAGGCCAGCCTGGAAGCCGAGAAGTAGTCTTTAACTCAGTTCGATTAAAACCAGGGCCCGCTGCGAAGCGGGCCCTGTCTATACTAGGCAAAAACGCTCTCCCAATAAAATTTACAAAACTTAACAAGGCTCCCGTTCACCACTGGGACACCATGGGGCATCGATCTTTCTGGCCATCCCTGGAGCCCCCATGTTCCTCCGCACTGCCTTCACCTTGGGCACAGCCCTCTGTCTGTCTGTTCCGGCCATTCTCCAGGCCGGTACTGCCCCGGCCATCACCACCCAACCCGCGGCCATCACCGTGACAACGGGGAAAACGGCCAGTTTTTCGGTAACCGCCACCGGCACCGCCACGCTCACCTATCAGTGGCGCAAGAATGGCGTCAATGTGTCCGGGGCCACGGCCCGAACCTACACCACGCCAATCACCACCAGCGCCTTCAACGGGGTCAAGTACCAGGTCTACATCACCAATGGCTATGGGGCCATCACCAGTAAATCGGCCATTCTCACCGTCACCTCTGCGCCAACCCTGAGCATCACCACCCAACCCAAGGCCCAAACCGTTACGGCACCCACCCCCGCCACCTTCAGTGTGGTGGCTGCAGGTTCGAATCTCACCTATCAGTGGCAGAAAAATGGCGTGAATATCAGCGGCGCCACGGCATCGAGCTACACGACTCCCGCCACGACCAGCAGCGATAACGGCGCTACCTTTCGGGTTATCGTCGCCAGCGGCACCCAAACCCTTACAAGCCAGGCTGCAACACTCAGCGTTATTTCAGCACCAATCCTGAACATCACCACCCAACCCAAGGCGCAAACCGTTACGGCACCCGCCCCCGCCACCTTCAGCGTGGTGGCCACGGGCTCGAATCTCACGTACCAGTGGCAGAAGAACGGCGTGAATATCATCGGTGCCAGCGCTTCCAGCTACACCACACCGGCCACAGTCAGTGGCGATAACGGCGCAATCTTTCAGGTCGTCGTCGGCAGTGGCACCCAGTCCCTCACCAGCCAGTCGGCTGCGCTCACCGTGGTTTCCAACACCCTCGGCATCACGACGCAGCCCAAGAGCCTGACGGTGGCCGCACCGGATGGCGCCACCTTCGGCGTGGTTGCCAGCGGCAACAACCTCGGCTACCAGTGGCGGAAGAACGGCACGGCCATCAGCGGGGCGACCACGTCCAGCTACACGGTGGCAGCCACGGACCTTCACGAAACCTCGGCAATGTACAGCGTGGTGGTGAGCAGCGGCACGAACTCGGTAACCAGCGAGAACGCCACCTTCACCGTGATGGCTCCCAACCCCACGTACGCCGGGGACCCCATCACCCTGCCCAACCGCCCCCAGACCGTGCTGCCCTCCTTCACGCTTAATTCCGCCTTCCCGAATGGTTCCTTCCGCCTCGGGTACGACGAAGGGTTGAAGAATCCCCTCTGGACGGCCTACGCCGACTTCAAATTCATCACGGCCTTCCCCAATGGCACCCGCAGCTTCCAGCCGGATACGCGACTGGCCTCGCCCCAGGTGACCGATGCGGACTACTCCAGCAGCGGCTGGACCCGCGGCCACCAGGCCATGATGTCGGACCTGGCGTACCGCTATGGTGCCCAGGCGGGCACAGACACCTGCCGCTTGTCGAACATCGCGCCCCAGTCCGCAACCCATAACAACAACTTCTGGAACAACCTGGAACAGATCGTGGGCGGCAACAATCCCACGGCCTGGGTGCCTGGATTGGCGGATACCTTCAAGCGCATCTGGGTCTATACGGGGCCCGTGTTTGAAAGCAATCCATCCCGTTTCAGCACCAAAAACATCGCCATTCCCGTGGCCTTCTACAAGATCATCGTGCGGGAAACCGCCCCTGGCGTGCCCAAAGTCCTCGCCATCCTCGCCCCCCACGCCTACACCCCCGCCAATGCCGACCTGCCCAAATACGTCACCAGCGTGGCCCGCGTTGAAGAACTGACCGGCCTGAGTCTGTTCCCCGCCCCCGCCAGCCCGCTGCCTGCGGGGTTTCTCACCACCGTCGAGGTGCGCGGCTGGGGCGTTCCCTTCGAGGAAAGCACCCGCCCCAATGTGCATGTGATCAAACCCAGTTGGGATGGCCCCCTGGCCAAAGGCACACTGCAGAGCTTCCAGGGTGCCGCCACCAGCGCCACCAGCACCGTAGTGAGCAGCAGCTGGACCTTCGGTGATGGCAGCACGGCCACTGGTTTGACCACCTCCCATACCTACACAACAGCCGGAACCTACACTGTGACCTTCACGGTCCAGGATGCCCTCGGCGCCACCAACAGCCTCACCCGAATCATCACGGTGAACTGAGCCGAAAGTTCCATGCTATGGGTAGTTCTAGATCCATGAGGACATCCATGCACCTTCGTTCGCTTATCGTTTCCGCCTTGGCCTTCGCCCTATCGGCTCAAACACCGGTGGTGAAAACCCTTACCCAGGGATCGCTGGCCACGGCGGAAATCACCTTGAAAGGCACCTCGGACGAAGCCCGGTTTGGCCTGGGCGTGGCCCAGACTCTGCGCGCCCTGGAGCATCTGGGCCAGGGTTTGTATCGCCATGGCAGCAAGGCCCGGATTCTCCCGGTGCTGCGCCTGCCGGTGCCACCAAATCCAAATCCCGAAACCATCGATGCCGAGGGGCTGCGCCGTTTGCTGAAGACCTTCCAGAGTGATCTCGCCAAGGCCGAGAAAACGCTCAGCCGAGTGCATGCTTCAGACTTCAAATTGCCCCTGCCCCTGGGCCGCGTGATGCTGGATCTGGATGGCGATGGCAAGGCCACGGATCGCTTGTTGGATCTGGCGGGCGCCCTGCGGGGAGGCTTGCCTGAAGGTCTGGACGGAGATCTGGAAGTGGCCTTCGATGCCGCCGATGCCGCGTGGCTCCAAGGCTACACACATCTGTTGATGGGGCTGACCGATCTCATGCTCGCCATCGATTTCCAACCCTATTGGGATTCGATTGGCCCTCTGCTTTTTGCGCGCCCGATCCTGGATGGCAAACCTCACCCCACGGAAATCACCCTGCGTTTTGCAGATCCCAAGTCCCTGGGCCGTATGCGCAAGCATCTGGTGGCCATGTGCGCCCTGTCGCGCACCACCTGGGGCCGCGCCCTGGCCGAGCAGGATGACGACCGTGAGTGGCTGCCGTCACCCACCCAGCAAGGTGTGTTGGGGGTGCCGGTGCGCCGGGAGATGATCAACGCCTGGCTGACCATGGTGAGCGAGCTGGAAGACGTGCTGGAGGGCCGTTTGCTGTTGCCCAATTGGGGTGAGAACCGCACCCTCGGGTTTGATCTCAAGGTCTTTCTGGATCATCCACCTGCATCCATTTCATTGGAGCGCTCCCTGAAGCAGGGCCCAGAGGCTCGCTTCCTCCGCAAAGGCAAACAGGTGGACACCCAGAAACTGAACCAAGCCCAGCGGGTGTTCGGCGGCGAGTTCATGGGTATGGCCATTTGGTTCAACTAGGCTGAAAGGGCGCACACTGGAAGGCACGGCTTTGAATGCCCGCCAAGGATGAAACCAGTTGAGTAATGCCCAAAAGATGCCGCCACACGCCCCGCTGCTCTGCCCTGTGCGAGGGTGCGCGGAAACCTTGAGATGGGAGCCTTCCCAGGTGGTGTGCGCCCAGGGGCACCATTTCGATCGCGCCAAAAGTGGCTACTGCAATTTGTTGCAAGTGCAGGAACGGAAAGCCAAACGGCCCGGGGATTCCAAAGCTGCGGTACAGGCCCGGCGGCGCTGCCTGGAAGGCGGACTGGGGGACACTCTGCGCGAAGCCATCCTGGCTCGGGTGGCGACCTGGAACCTTCCCCCCGGTTCCCTCGCACTGGACGCGGGTTGCGGCGAAGGCTATTTCCTGGCGGCCCTCTGTGAAGCATTCGGCTTTGAAGGCTGGGGCGTGGACATTTCCACGCCCGCGGTCGAGGCGGCCGCCCGGACCTTCCCCATTGCCCGTTGGGTGGTCGCCAATGCCGACCGCACCATGCCCTTTGGCGATGGGTGCTTCGATCTGATTACCTCCATCACCGCGCGAAAGAACCCCATGGAATTCGCGCGGTTGCTGGCACCCGGCGGGCATCTGCTCGTGGTGGTGGCACATGAAGACGACCAGGTCGAGCTGCGCGGTGCCCTCTTTGGCGCTCTGCCCGATTCCGATCGGGCGGGAAACACAACGTCGGCCTTCGAATCCCGCTTCGAACTGGAGGATGAAACCGTGGTGAGCTCCCAGGTCGTGCTCGATCCAGAGGGCCTGAAGGATCTACTGATGGGGAGCTACCGGGGAGAGCGCTTCAGCGCCCAGCAGGGCTTGGCCGATTTGAAAACCCTGGAGGTGACCTTGAGCTATCGCCTGCTGAGCTTTCGGGCGAAAAAGGGTTGAAACACGGCAGATCTTCAAAAAGCCTGAACACGGACCTGGAAATCCCCGGCTGCTAGCGCTGGGTGCCTTTCAGGAACAAGGCTCGCGTTGCGGACAACTCGGCTTGAATTTCGGGTGCCTGGTGACGGGGATCGGCCTTGGCGGTCTCCAGTGCGGCCAGGGCTTCCGAGGCTCGGCCAGATTTGAAGTGAACCCAGGCCTTGGCCCGATGCACGTAGGGTGAATCCGCCTGGGCGGGATCGATGGCAGCCAGCCGGGCTTCCAGGTCCTTCAAGCGGGGTTGGGGCAACCGTGCTTCGCATTCCACCATGGCCGCCTGGGCGGCGTTCCGCACTTCGGTGGTCAGGCCCTTGGGAAGCAGATCCAGGGTCTGCTGATAGGCCTCCTGGGCCTGGCGAAAGCGGCCCATCAACCGCTGAATCTCACCCAAACAGAAGTGGCATTCCGCCTCCACGGCCCGCACCGAGGCCTCCTTGGCCAATTGCGCAGCCTGCTGATGATAGGTTTCCGCCCGGGCGAGCTCCCCCTTCATCTGCTGCAGAATGCCCAGGTTGCGCAGGCATGTGCTCTGACCGACCTTGTCCCCCACCGCCTGACGAATGACCAGCGACCGATTCAAGAAACCTTCGGCCCCAATCAGGTCACGGGCGGTCAGGGCCGTGACACCAAGATTGTTCAAGGCCAGGGCTTCACCCCAACGATTGCCGATCTCCTGCTGAATGAGCAAGGCGCCTTGGTATCGCTCGGCCGCACCTTTTAGGTCGCCTTGTTTCAAGGCAAGGTTGGCCAGGTTATTCATGGCCAGGGAGATGTACAGCCTATCTGTGACCTGCTGTCCCACCTTCAAGGCCTGCTCGTAGAAGGCCTTGGCTTCGGCATCCTGGCCCCGCTCGGCGGCGATGAGCCCAAGGTGGTTGAGGTTCACGGTCACGCCATCCAGATCCCGGCTGGCCTGGGCCAGGGCGAGGGCGCTGCGTCGGAGGCGTTCAGCCTCCACCAAGTCACCGTGATCCTTGGCGATGAAGGCGACCACGCCCAGGGCACGGCCCTCAGCCCACCGATCACCGGTGGCCTTGGCGGCCATGAGCGCCCAGTTCGCCACAGGCAGGGCCTGGTCCTGCCCCATGCGCCGGAGACACGAGGCATAGGCCGCCACGGCCGCGGAAAAGGCAGGGGCCCTAAAGGCGGCTACCTTGAGCAGGTTTTCACTGCCCTTGAAATCACCCTTCAAAAACAGCGCCTTGCCCGCCGCGTATTGGGCAAACACCTCAGAAGGGACCGCTGCGCCGTGGAGCGGCACGGAATGCAGGGGATCCACCTTGCTCAGCACGGACCCCACGGCTGGATCCACGAAGGAATAGGCCGCAAAGGCTTGCCCCGCGGGGATGTTGACTTGGCCCGACAAACGGACCTTGCCTGAGGGTTCCAACAACGAATAGGCAAACACCTGGCCGCCAGACCGCGCTTCAGCTTTCACGCTGCCCTGGAAATAAAGAACGGCACCCAGCGCCCGGACGATCTGTTTCTGCTTGTCAGGATCCACGGCTCGGGAAGGATCGAGACGGAAGGCCGAGAAGGTGCGGGTTACGGTTTCGGCATCCACCACGGTCAACTTGGGCGAATCGCGCAGGGCGGCGCCCACCAGTTCGGTCATGCCCACTTCCACCTGGGCGTTCAGGGAAGCATCGCCGGTCTCGTTCCGAATGGGCATTACCGCCACGCGTGGCGGTTGGTCCTTGGCCAGATCCGCCAGGATGCCCCGCCCGAACAGCAGGTAGGCCGCACCAAGGATCAGGACCACCGCCGCTGCGGACGAAGCGATCCACCAGGGTGTTCCCAGGGGCCGCAACTGTCGGTCCAAAGCCGCCACCACCTGCTTGGCGGTGGGCCGCTGGGCAGAACTTCGCGCCAGCAGACTGGTGAGCAGGTTCGCCATGGCCCTGGGCAGTTTGCGGCGACGCAGGGATTTCCGTTTGCCCGCGACCGTGGCAGACATGCGCTCTCGGCCCGAGCCTGGGAAGGGGTGATCACCCAGGAGCAGTTCCCAGGCCACCACGCCGAAGGAAAACAAATCGCTGGCTGGACCCACCGAGCGCCCCAGCATCTGCTCCGGCGACGCATAGCCTGGGCTGCCCATGAAGGAACCCGCCAGAGTGAGAGAACCGTCCGAAACATGGGCAGGCGCAGGGGAAAAGGCCTGAGGTGCCTGGGTGGGCTCTTCGGTCAACACCGGGATCAGGGAGGTCAGCTCAGGCTGCTCGGAAGGGGCTGCCAACATGGTCCCTTCCGTTAGGGCGGGGTCGGCAGGCTCGTCTGGGCCCACAAACCGTGCCAAGCCAAAATCGAGCACCTTCACCTGGCCTGCTGGATCCACCATCACGTTGCTGGGTTTCAGGTCCCGATGCACGATGCCCTTGGCATGGGCGGCCTCCAGGGCCTTGGCGATGGCCAGCATCACCCGCACCTTGCCCCGGTAATCCAAGTGGTGCGCGGCCTCCGAAAGCAACTCCCCATCGATCATCTCCATGGCGATGAACGCGTTGCCGTCCCATTCCACCCAGTCGTGCACCTGGCAGACATTGGGGTGGTTCAGCTGCGCCAGGGCCATGGCCTCCCGGCGAAAACGCTCCAAGGCGGCGGGATCGTTCACCCGTCCCAGGCGCACAGATTTCAGCGCCAGATGGCGCTCCAGCACCGGATCCCACACCCGGTACACCGCGCCCATGCCTCCCTGGCCCAGCATGGCTTCCACCTTGAAACGTCCCACCCAGCTGCCCGCCTCCAGGGTTCCGGCTTCTCCAGAGGGCCCTGGCATCAGGTGGGTTCGTTGGGGAACTGCCCGTGTGTCGTCCATCGCTCAGACCGAAAGGAAAGGGAAGAGTAGCAAATCGGGAGAAAGCCTGTGCAATTCCTTCACTTTCTGGTCAGTAGTGCCAGGCCCACAAGGGTAAAAAGAATCCCCAGGCCCCTGGCCAAGGAAAAACGCTCCCGAAAAACCAGGAGCGCCACCGGCAGCAGCAGCAGGGCTGAAGCAGCGTTGACCGCCACCCCGGACCACTGCAGCCCACCGCCCACGCGATAGGCCAGCAGGAACCCAATTTCGATGAGCAGCACACCACCCCCCAGCACCAACACTGGCCAGCTGAATACCTGGGCCTTCCAGGAGACTCCCGCCGCGCTTTGAAAGAAGGGCGCCGAGGCCGCTGCGAAAACAAAGGCCACGACATAGACCGCCATGAGCAGCACCATGGGATTGGCCCCGGGCGACAGGGTTTTCTGGCCCAGGTGGTAGATGGCATTCCCCACGGCGGCAATGCCCAGGAAGACCAAAATCTGATTCATGTTCCTCCCGGTAAGTCACCTCCTTCGATCATAGAGCGCCTTTGACCCGGAGCACCGGTACCAGGCGATAGACTGAACGCTGCCTGACTCGCAAAGGAAGCCCCATGGCCAAGCCCATCAATGAACAGCCCGAGATCATCTACTCGATGATGCGGGTCAGCAAGATCTACAACCAGAAGCCCGTCATCAAGGACATCTCGCTCAGCTACTTCTACGGCGCCAAGATCGGCGTGCTGGGCCTCAATGGCTCCGGTAAGTCCACCGTGCTGCGCATCATGGCGGGGGTGGATCACGACTTCAATGGCGAGGCCGTGCTTTCCAAGGGCTACACCACGGGCATGCTGGAGCAGGAGCCTCAGCTCGATGAAAGCAAGACCGTGCGCGAGGTGGTGGAGGAAGGCGCGGGCGAAAAGGCCGCGTTGCTGCGCGAATACAACGAAATCACCGATAAGTTCTCCGATCCCGATGCGGACATGGACGCCCTGCTCACGCGCCAAGGCGAGCTGCAGGAAAGGATCGATACGCTGGATTGCTGGGATCTGGACGCCCAGCTTGAGCAAGCCATGGATGCCCTGCGCTGCCCCGATCCCGATACGCCCATCAAGGTGCTGAGCGGTGGTGAGCGGCGCCGGGTGGCCCTGTGCCGGTTGCTGCTCCAGAAACCTGACATCCTGCTGCTGGACGAACCCACCAACCACCTCGATGCCGAGACGGTGGCCTGGCTCGAACAGCATCTCCAGCGCTACGAAGGCACCGTCATCGCGGTCACCCACGACCGCTACTTCCTGGACCATGTGGCCGGTTGGATTCTCGAACTGGACCGCGGCGAAGGCATCCCTTGGAAAGGAAACTATTCCTCCTGGCTGGAACAGAAAGCCGCGCGCCTCGCCCTGGAAGAGCGCTCGGATCAGCGCCGCGAGAAGACCCTGGAGCGCGAGCTGGAGTGGATCCGCATGTCGCCCAAGGGCCAGCACACCAAGAGCAAGGCACGCATCGCCAATTACGAAAAGCTGGCCGGTGCCGAAGGTGCTGAAAAAGAGCAGGAACTGGAGATCTACATTCCCGCCGGACCCCGCCTGGGCGACATCGTGGCGGAATTCAAAGGCGTCTCCAAGGCCTACGGCGACAAGGTGCTTTTCGAAAATCTGGAATTCGAAATTCCCCGGGGTGGCATCCTGGGCATCATCGGCGCCAACGGTGCTGGTAAAACCACACTCTTCCGTATGCTCACGGGGCAGGAACCTTCGGATGCGGGCGAGATCCGCATGGGCGATACGGTGAAGCTCACCTACGTGGATCAGCTCCGCTCAACCCTGAATCTGGATAAGAGTGTGTTCGAAGCCATCAGCGATGGACGCGAACAGATCGAACTGGGTGGCAAGCTGGTGAACGCCCGGGCCTGGCTCAGCCGCTTCGGTTTCACAGGCGACGCCCAGCAGAAGAAGGTGAAAGAACTTTCCGGCGGACAGCAGAATCGCCTGAACCTGGCGCTGTTGCTGAAGAGCGGCGGCAACGTGCTGCTCTTCGACGAACCCACCAACGATCTCGACGTAAACACCATGCGCGCCCTGGAAGAAGCCATCGAGAACTTCGCAGGCAGCGCGGTGATCATCAGCCACGACCGATGGTTTTTGGATCGCCTCGCTACCCACATTCTGGCCTTCGAGGGCGATAGCCGCGTGGAATACTTCGACGGCAACTACACCCAGTACGAGGAATACCGGAAAGACGTGCTGGGCCTGAAACCCTTCGAACCCCACCGGATCAAGTACCGCAAACTCACGCGGTAATGCGAGGGTTCTTTACCCACGATCAACCGAAAGCCACGAAGTCAGGCAAAGCCGCCTAACGTCGGGCAGGGGAGGCTTTGATAGTGCCAACCCTGAACGTGTGAGACATTTTCTCAAAACTCGCTTTTTTCCCTTGGCCTGCTTGGTCCCGAAGTATAAGTTCGTGAGGACAACATAGCTCTGGGGGAACGGTGGATGACGCCACGCTGCACACGTTTGGGGCCAGCCTGGAGCGTTGTTCCGCGGATCCCACCTTTCTCAGCCGGTTCTACGAGGTTTTTTTGGCCTCTTCGCCGAAGGTGCATGAGAAATTCGCCCACACGGATTTCACGAAACAGAAGGCCATGCTCCACGCCTCCTTCAGCCTGATGCTGCGAGCGGCCCGCCAGGAGGACAGCGGGCCGCCGGAGTACCTGGATGCCCTGGCCGTTCGGCATGGCGCCTCCCAGTTGGCGGTGGGCGCAGAATTCTACGATCTCTGGCTGGATAGCCTCCTGGTGGCCGTCCAAGCCTGCGACCCGCACTGGGCCCCGGAGGTTGGTCAGGCCTGGGAAAAGGTCATGGGCATTGGCATCCAGTACCTCTGTTCTCGCTTCAACGGATGAAGAACCGCCCCTCCCAGCGGCAGTGGTGTCAGGAATCCCTATGAAAACCTTGATGCTCAATATTCCCGGTAGCGCGCCCATTGCCCTGGTCGGTGAAGGACAATCCTGGACCATTGGTCGTTCCACCCAGAACGATGTGCCCATCACCGAGGCCAGCCTGAGTCGGCATCACGCCCGGATCAGCATGCGAGAGGGGGTCCTCTACCTGGAGGATCTCGGGTCGCGGAACGGGACCTGCCTCAACGGCAAACCCATTGCAGGCCCCAGCCCGCTGCAAGAGGATGACGAAATCCAGGTGGGCCCCGTAACCCTGAAGCTGGGCTCCCTGAGCCGTGGCCCCCAGGTGCGCATCGACGTAGTGGGTGACGCATCCACCCACGGCAGCATGGTGATCCCGCTGGAACGGAGAAGTCCAGCACCTGCGGTTCAGGAAACCCAGGAGACCCTGCACCTGAAAAAAGTCATCCGGGAGCTCCAGACCCTGTTCCTGGAACTGCTGGAAGACAGCCCACCCGAAGAGCTTTTCGCCCACCTTCTGCATTCCCTCTGGACACTCCTTACCCCGTGGCGGGCGGCGGTGATGATTCTGGATGCCCAGGGCAACCTCAGCACCGCAGCCTCCCGCGGGCCCGACGGCAACCGGCCCATTCTGCTGGCGCGCAGCTTGGTAGACGCGGCGATCAAGCGCAAGGAATCCCTGCTCTACAACGATCATTGGGACAACTCAGAGTTGGGCTCCGAGTCCCTGATGCGGAGTGGCATCACCTCCGCAATTGTTACCCCCATTGAGCACGAAGGCGTTGTAAAGGGCCTGCTCTATCTGGATTCCCGGCCCCCGCAACCACCCTTTGATGAGGAAGGTTTGCGCCTGGCCAGCACCCTGGCCCACTTGGCCGTGGCCAAGCTGGAACAGGCCCGGCTTCGGGAGGAAACCCAGGCCCGCAAGAAGGTGGACCACGAACTCAATTTGGCCCGCCATATCCAGCAAGGATTGTTGCCTGGGTTTCCCCCTGAAATCGAGGGCTATGAGGTGCACGGCAACAACCTGCCCAGCCGCCAGGTGTCCGGCGATCTCTTTGGATGGTGGGCCAGGAGCGATGGCCGCTGGCTCTTCTGCCTCGCGGACGTGAGCGGCAAAGGCCTGGGGCCAGGCCTCCTCATGGCCTCCCTCCAGGCCACTCTGGAAGCCTGGACGGAGCGGCACCTTTCGGTCAGCGAACTGGCCTGCCAGTTATCAAAAGCGTTGTACCGGCACACGGATGGCAAGCGTTTCGTCACCGCGTTTCTGACCCTGCTGGATATCGCCACCGGCACCTTGACCTACACCAACGCCGGGCACAATCCCGCGCTCCATCTGCGCGGGGACGGCTCCGTGACCTGCCTGGAGGCCCAGGGCCTGCCCCTGGCCATGTTCGGGGACAACACCTACGGAGAAAGCCTCCTTCAGCTTGAGGGCGGTGATCTGGTGATGATGTACACCGATGGCATCACCGAAACCACCGATCCCGATGGCAACGAATTCGGCTTGGAGGCCCTGACCCACTTCTTTGTCACCCATCGCAGCGAACCACTCTTGGCCATGGACAGCAAGCTATTTGGCGACCTGGACCGGTTTTCCCAGGGTGCCCCCTACCTGGATGACCGCACCCTGCTCATTCTGCGAAGGATGTAAGGCGAGGGTTTTTCCTGCAGGAATCCTGGTGGGAACACCTTCCTTACCGAATCCCCACATGGCCCCGCACGGCGTCAATGAGTTTGGCGGAGTCATAGCCAAGGCCATCCTTAAAGACCGTCACCACGTTTTCGATGTCCTCAATGTGCCGCGAGGGATCGCCCTTCACCACCACCAGATCCGCCTGTTTACCAGGTGCCAGGGTGCCGATGCGATCCAACCGGCCCAGGAAGGCCGCACCATTGGCGGTGGCGATGTGGATGGCTTCCACGGGGGTGAAACCGGCCTCTACCAGCAGTTCCAGTTCGCGATGATCGCCGAAACCCGGCAGCACGCCGCCACTGCCCGTTGGATCAGGGCCCGCCAGCAACAGGCCGCCAGCCTTGGCAAAGGCCAGTTCAAAGGCCATTTCCTTTTTGAGCAGCACCTCGGCCGAGCCGTTGGGCACCACTTTTACCCGAGCCCGGGCGGCGAGGTAGCTGGCCTTGGATTCGGCGGACATGGCCGCCAGCATGCGAGGCGGCAAGGGCGGTCGTCCGGGCACGCCCAACTCGAACACCGGCAGGGTGGAGGTGATGGCCACCCGTTTGGCCACCAAGGCCTGGATGAGCGCGTGCACCTCAGGCCCAGCCACATCGACCTTGAGCCAGGAGCCCCAGGATGCGGACACCGGGGGGCAGGCATCGGGCGCCTTACCCGGCGTGAATTCCGTATCCGTGAATACCGGCCCATGCTCGAAATTGTCGATGCCCAGGGCCATGGCCTCGGGCCAGGTCACCGACCCCAGGTGGCCCGTCACTTTCAACCCACGGGCGTGGGCAGCCTGGATCGCCGCGCCGAGATCCGCGCGGGTGATGTTCATGTAGGCCTTGAAGGACGTGACACCCGCGTCGCCCCAGAAATTCACAAAACGCTTGGCTTCGTCCGGCCCTTTCAGGGCGTGCATCTGCGGCACGGCGGGCTCCAGGCCTTCCAGGTAAGGTCCGGTCACATCCATTTTGGGGCCGGGCAAGCGACCCTCATCGATCTGGCGTTTGATGTTGAGATCAGCGTAGGGCTCCAAGCTGCCGGTGGTGCGAATGGTGGTGACGCCACAGGCCAGATAGAGGCGCGGCGCCGTGAAACCGATCTGCGCGAAGAGTCGCCCTGGCGCCATGGCTGCGCCCTTGTCATCGCTGTGGATGGAGGCGGTATAGAAGAGATGGTTATGCATCCCCACCAGCCCCGGGATCACGGTGTGGCCCGTGAGGTCCAGCACCTTGGCATCCTTGGGCGGATGGGTGGTGGCAGCCGAACCCATGGCCTGGATGCGGCCATCGCGCAGAATCAAGGTCTGATCTTCCTGGGCAGGTGCTCCCGTGCCATCCACGACCCGTACGTGCACCAGGGCCACCACCGGAGCATCCACGCAGATGAACTGACGCACTTCAGGCGAAAACGTTGGGGTGGTTTGGGCCTCCAGGAGTGCTGAAAACAGCAGCGCCAGGGTGGTGGTTATTCGGCAAGGGAACATGCGGGGCTCCTGCGGGCGTGGGTGCCACGCTACCGCCACGCACGGGAGCACCGCAAGGGGAATCAGCATGGCCAGGAACTGCGTCCAGCCATGCCATTGCGCCGATCCTTAGTTCACGCTCTTCGTTGCTCGCAATCGGATTTCATCCAGGAAACGGGCATCCACCCACCACAAGGAGGTGTTGCCATTGCCGGGCTGGGTGCGCTCGGCCAGGAGCTCCGCGAAACGCAGGGGACGGCCTTCCAACCTTGGCAAGGATTTGTTGCTGCCAAAGAAAACCACTTTGCCATCGGGGCTCACGCTGATCGAGTATTCGTCGCCTGCGGCACTGTTCACCGTGGGCCCCAGATGGATTGGTTCAGTCCAGGTGCCATCCTCCCGTTTGAAATAGCCATAGTAGTCCGCGCCACCCAGGGAATCCGCACGGCCCAGCATGGGCACCAACAGGTAGCGGCCCTCGGGATCTACCCGGGGATTGGCCTGTCTCGCATCGGCATTGAAAGGCGGCGGCAATTTTTCGGCCTCAGTCCAGGCGCCCGCCTTCCAGTGGGAGCGCATGATCCATCCGCCCTGTCCTTCTTCCTTGAGGAAATGCAGCGTGCCATCGCGGGTGATGGTGGGGTAAAAAACGTTGCCGGTGCCATTCACAGCAGGCGGCAGGCGGGTGGGCTCCCCCCATGTCTGGCCCTGCCGTTCCATCATCCAGATTCCGAAGGGGGCCGGCTTGTGGGCCTGGGGATTCTCGGGCCGATCCGAAACAAAATAGAAGCGCTGGCCATCAGGGCTGATGCAGGGTTCCAGGTATTTCCAGCGCCCATCTCGTGAAAAGGGCGCCACCTCCGGCGTCGACCAGCCTTTGCCCTCCTGATGAATTTCCGCAATGACTGCCTTACTGAACCCCGCCATGAAGAAGCCAAAATACAGGACCGAGCCATTGGGCAGCAGCGTGATATCGCGGGTGGCCAAGCCGGTGTTCACAATCCCCGGCGCAAAGGGCACGGCCAGGGCCCCTGGCAAAGGTTGGCCGAGGTACTGGGGTACCTGGGCAGCGGCGAAGGCCGGAAGAATGAAAGCGATTAAAAGCGTGCGGCAAACGGCGTGGAGCATGGCAATCCCCCGAAACGAAACCCAGGATGCCAGGTGGCCGATCTCGATCCTACGCACATGGGGCGAACCGAAACGAGATCGGGGTGAAATGGTAATTCACCACCTCGGGGCCACCGTGCGGCAGCTTCGCGTATCTTCTTGGCCATTGAAATCGCCGCATTCCGCGATGCAAAAACGCCTTTTCAGTTTCTGAATTCGAACTCGAGGTTCGCCATCGAATCCGCCTGAGTAGAGATCCTTTGCTTTTCGCCCTGGTAGGTCTCAAACAGCGCGAGGTGGGCAGCCCGGGACAGATCGCCCTCTCGCACGTAATACGCGCGGACCCAGGACAACAGGAAGGCAAGTTTTTCGTCCTGCTCGTTCTGGGAGGCGTATTTGTGGGGTTCCCAGGGCCGTGCGGAACAGTTCGCCAGACAGGCTTCCAGGCCTGGATCCAGGAAGATCAATCGCGGTGCAAGGGCGAGTGTGGCCTCTACCAAGGCTTCGTAGCACCCTTCCACCACCCATTTTTCGTGGGCGATACAAAAAGCCCTGACGTCAGCCACCGCTTCCGCTGGGTCCCGGGGCACGGCCACCTTGCCTGGCTCCCAGGCCACGGTATCCAGATCTAGATACGACAGCTCATGCAGCTTCGCCAGCCGACGGGCCAGCGTGGATTTACCGGAGCCTGAATTCCCGAGGATCGCGATGCGCATGGGCCATGATGCCCCACCTGATGGGACCCAGAAAGGATCCGAATGCACATCGATGAGGACAAACAACCCGCGAGGTCACCCCGCTCGAACGCTATTTTTTCTTTTTGGCAGGAGCCAAGGGGGAGGGCTTGGTGGTTTCAGCAAGCCGACCGGTGAGTTCAGAGCCCCTGGAGGTTGCCCCGTGGACCACGGGAGGCTTGGCTTTTTTGGGTTTCTTGTCGTTGGACATAAATCCTCTTTCGGGTTCCGCCAGAAGCACGCCGGAGCCGTTTTGATGATGGGCGTAATTATTTGAAATATTTGAATTTATTAATTTTTATTTCGATTGCGTGCTTTTTGGGGGAAAACCACACCGAGCCTGGATGCCGCCGTTCATGGATCTTCCTGTTTGCTGCGCACTGCCCCATGGAAGGCGCAGTCGTGCTTCCCTGCAACGCGGTCGCAAAATCTTCCCAATATCACCTTGTCCGGATTGGGTGTTTCCCCATGGCGGAAGTAGGAGAAACCCCCATTGTTCCAAATCCTGCAGCATTGAAAGTTATGAGTATCGCCTAAGACATCTGGGGTCCTTTGGATCCTTGTACCGTTTGTCCCCCCAAGGAGTTGTGATGAGCGCTCGACCCCGTCCTCTTTGCTTCAGCCTGCTCGGCAGCGCCCTTGCCCTGGTGCTGCTGGATGGCTGCGGAGGCAGCAGTGTTGCCCCCACCGCCGCCGCGCCTCCGCCCGGTCCCACACCCATCTACAACCCTTTGAACCCGGAAAAGCTGCAGCAGTTCGCCAACGCCTTTGTGGAAATCCCCATCGCCCCCAAAAGCCCCTCCTCACCAACCACCTACACCGTGAACAAGCGACAAGGGACCTGGGATTTTGGGCTGCGCGATCGAGAGGGTGGAATTCTTAAGAATCCACTCACAGCGCTACCGATCGTCACTAAGACCTGGGGTTATGACATCAATGGTGCCTTCCTTGGTATCTACGGCCCCACTGTGGAAGCCACCAAAGACACAACATTGACCTTCAATTACATCAACAACCTGCGGGAAGAAGTGGGCGGCGTGATGGGTACCGGTCCATATCTGACCAAGCACCTCCTTCAGTTGGATTACACCCTGGATGGCACAGACGAGGGCGAACCCGAATGCCGCATGACCACCCATCTCCATGGCGGGGAAATTCCCTACACCTCCGATGGTCATCCCGATGCCTGGGTCACCAACGATCCAGCAGTGCAAGCGAAATGGGCCAAGGCGGCTGATCCTTCCACTGGCTTCCCTGGCCGCGCAGCCACGAACCAACTGCCCCCATACACTTACCCCAACACCCAGGAAGCCGCCACACTCTGGTTCCACGATCATTCCATGGGCATCACACGACTAGATGCCTACGCGGGCGTTGCTGCTTTTTATGTGATTAAGGATCCGGTTGTTGAAGGTACCGGCGTGTTAGCCTCCCTGCCCAAGGGCCGCTATGCCAATCCCGTGGTACCCAGTCTGCAGTCGGACGAGTTCGATCTGCCCATCGTCATCCAGGACAAGGCCTTTACCGAAGACGGTGCATTGGTGTTTCCCACCTTTGTGAATCTGGGTGTCTACACCTACAACGCGCTGCACGACAGCAATGGCAATGCGCTGGCCAGCATCCGCCCCGAAATGTGGGGCAACGTGATCGTGGTGAATGGCAAGGCGTGGCCGTACAAGAATGTGAAGACTCAGCTCTACCGGTTCCGCATCGTCAACGGTTCCGATTCCCGGATGTACAACATGTGGTTCCAGGATGCTGACACTGGCGAAATCATCACCCCCGATGTCGCCCATGACGCCGCCCCAACCCTCACCTGGCCGGTGGTACAGATCGCCGCCGAGCAGGGCTATGCCGATGCCGCCGTGGATGTGGCTACAGGCCCTGGCAACGAAGGCCTCTTGCTGCCCAATGGCAGTCGTGCCGATATTCTCGTGGACTTTGGACACCCCGTTTTCAAGGGCCGCAACATCGTGTTGCGCAACGATTGCCCCGCCCCCTTCAGCGGCGAGTTTGGTCAAGCTGCCACCGACGCGGAAACATTGGATCCCAAGCTCACGGGCCGCATCATGCTCTTCAAGGTGGCAAACACCACGGGCACGCCGTCTCTCCTGATGGCTGCCGCGGGCCCTGCCACTTCGGTACGCACGTCTCTGGTGCCTTACGGCGCCTATCCTCACCTTACGCCCACCCGGTCTGCCCCGCGCCTGGTGGATATGCAGGAACGCAAAGACCCCGTTTACGCGTTCCTGGACCCCACCAGCGGTTTGGTGTCCTTCCGCACCATCCTGCTGTTGAACGACAAGATGTTCCGTGCCCCCATCACAGAGAAACCGGAACTGGACAGCGTCGAAGAGTGGGTGTTCATCAACGCGACCCCCGATGTCCACCCCATGCACATCCACTTGACCAAATTCGAAGTCATCGAAAAAGGGTATGTGGATAACGTGACCTATCCCAATGCCTATACCCCTGCGGATAGCTTTGCCCTGCCCAAGGTTTCCACCCACGACGCCTTCATTCCCAACGCCGAGCCCGGCGACCCCGCAAACTCGGCGCTGCCAGGCTCGCTCTATCGAGTCTCCGCCAACGAAATCAAGGTGTGGAAGGACACGGTCATGGTGCCCCCAGCCGCTTCTCCCCTTGAATCCAGTTCCCCAGTGGTGCATCCCGGGTACGTCCGGGTGCGGGCGAAGTTCAGTGCCCTGGGTGCCTACATGTGGCACTGCCACATTCTGTCCCATGAGGAAAACGAGATGATGCGTTCCTTCCTCGTTGTGCCCGCTGGCCACGGCAATTAATTTAAATTCAACCACCGAAGGCAGGGGCCGGCCCAAACCGGCCCTTGTTGTTCAGGGAGTGATTCGCATGCGTTCGATTCTGGGTTCCTGCTGCCTCGCGATGCTATTGGCCACCCCTCTGGTCTGCGCGACACCTCCGAAGGCAAGCATCGATCTGAGCGGCACCTGGAAGGCCAGCTTTCTGCTGGCTTCCACCGGATTGTCGCTGAAGGATCTGATCATCACCCTGCACCAAACCGGGAAGAAGGTGGATGGCACCCTGTTGATGCCAAAATTCCGTTCTCCACTGGTTCTAAAGGGAACCTTCGTGGGCGGCAAATTACGGCTGACCTCGCCGCCCACCCGAGGGCTCGCCGTAACCCTGTTGGCGCGGGTCAGAAATTCCAGCCGAATTTCGGGCACTGCCATCCTGGACTACGATTCCCCTTCCTTGTCCAAGAAGCAGGATCGAACGGTTCTGGAAATGACCCGCTGAGGATGAAGCGGGTCCAGAGGCAACCATGAATGTCCGAAACTCCCCTCACCACCCTACGGGTCGCAGCTGGCCCAATGCCTCTTTTCATTTCCTAAAGAGAGAATCCAAATTCAGGCATCGGTTTCGGCAATGGGTGCGCGGTTTTGGTTACCTTTTGGTCTTCCCCTTAATCCTGGCCATTGGCCCCAGGCGACACCGCCGAACGCAGATCAGGTTGTGGCGCTGCGCCAGGGGGAGCGCATGTATCGGGAGGGCATTCTGCCCTCCGGTAAGCCCATGAACGCCGCGGCCTCTGGAAACTCACCGGTGGCAGGAGTCACCTACGCCTGCGCCAGTTGCCACCTGCAGGCGGGATTAGGTTCGGAAGAAGGCGGGGTGGTAACGCCTCCCACCAACGCCGAAAAGCTATTCCGGCCCTGGTTTCGGTACCATCCCGCCCTCGTGGGCGAGGAGCGCAAGGACCTGCCTGAGCAGATCCGCCATGTTCTGCGTCGCCCCGCCTACACGGACGCGGAGTTGGCCCGTGCCATCACCCAGGGTGTGGACCCCACGGGCCGAACCTTCAATCAGGTCATGCCCCGCTACCCCCTTTCCCCAGCCGACGCCGACATCCTCGTGCGCTACCTCAAGCAGCTCTCCGCAACCCCGTCCCCAGGTGTTAATAGCACCACCCTGAGCTTTGCTACCGTCATCACAGATGAAGTCAGTGCGGAGGATCGGCAAGATTTTCTGGAGGTGCTTTCTTACCGCTTTGACATCCACAACCGGCAAGGGGCCAACCGGGAAACCCGGGGCTACCGTTCCCTGGCCGCCAAGGAAGGCGCCTTGGCCTTCAGGGAATGGTCCCTGTCGGTCTGGGAACTGAAAGGCCCCGCCTCCGGATGGCCCGCGCAGTTGGAAGCGCATTACCGCAGAAACCCTGTTTTCGCCCTGGTGAGCGGTCTCTCCTCCCGTCCCTGGGCGCCGATCCATGCCTTTTGCGAAGCGCACCAACTCCCCTGCATTCTCCCCTTGGCCGACCTGCCCCAGTTGGAAAGCTCGGGTGGCTACACTCTCTATTTTTCCAAGGGCCCCTTCCAGGAAGGCGAAGCAGCCGCAGCCTTTCTCTCGGGTCAGGGAGAGGCCAGCACCCGTCGCCCCGTGCTGCAAGTAGTGGCGGATACACCGGCAGCCAGGGCCGTGGCAAAGGGCTTCATCAGTGGCTGGTCAGAGCGGGGCCATGGGCCCGTCCAAACGGTGCAGTTGCGAAAAGGCGAGCAGCCTCAGGTTCAGCGTCTGGCGAATGCCTTCAAGGGAAAGGGCGATCCCATCCTGTTGCTGTGGACGGGAAAGGAGGCCTTTCCGAACTTGGCGGCGTACACCCGAAATCCCAAGGCAATGGTCATGATGTCAACCAGTTTGCTGGAACAACACCTCTGGAAATTGCCCCAGGCAGCCCGGGATCGTACCTGGTTGACCTATCCGTTTCGCCTGTTCCGACCACCGACCTCCATGAAAGCCCCCGAAGGCACCTCTCCAGAAAGCCTTGCCAAGGTGAGCCTGGTCGCCGGGGATACCCATCGACGCGTGCGCTCCCGGGCCTTTGTGGCCATGAAAGCCCTTGCGGAAGCGGTTACACGCATGGAGCGCAATTTCTACCGCGATAACCTGCTGGACGCTTTCACTCGCATGATGGACGACGATGAATCCGACTACGAACGCCTGAGCTTTGGTCCAGGCCAACGCCATCTCTCACGAGGCTGTTACGTAGTGCGCATGCCCAAGGGCAGCCTGCACGGGTTTATGAAAGAGAGTGATTGGGTTATTCACTGAGCCGAAAAAATTGGCCGGAGAGGTGCGGGGGTTTTCGGGACCGACTTCCCCTTCAGGCAACGCCGTGATTCAGCCCCACTGGAACCGAACCTGCCCTCGCCTTTTTCGCGTTGTCCCCTACTCGATGGTGGAGTTGATGATCACCCGGGGCGTGTCGCTGTGCATGGAAATCCCGGGCAAGGTGTACCAGGAACCACCGAGGTTGTGACGGATCACCGAATCCTCGATGTGCAAATCACCCAAGTGATTGTTGGTGACAAAAAAGATGGCCGAGCCAAACGCATTCACTTGGTTCTGCTCCAGCAACGTTCCGTACAGAGCCAGCGACATGGTGTTGCCATCGTTATAGATGGCACCGCCGCTGCCACCCCCGGGGGTGCCCGCCGCAGCCGGATTACCGCCATTCCCGATGGCGCGATTATAGGAAAACAGACTGTTGTAGATGGACCAGGAAACACCGATGCTGCTGATGCCACCCCCGTTGGCGCCTGTGTTGCCGTAGCCCGCAGCACCGCCAAAGGTGCTATTCACCACGTAGACCGGCAACCCCTGATACTGGCTGAAGACGCGAATCGCGGCGCCTCCCACATCGGGCCCTTCGCTGGCACAGACATTGTTGAAGAACCGGCAGTTGACCACCTTGAATCGCCCGCCGCGCACCCAGATGGCACCGCCACCGCCTCGATTATCGACATCACTTTCGTTTTTCGAATTGCCATCGATGAAGGTCAGATTCTGTACGGTGAGCTGAGGATGTTCCTGATCCTGGCAATGATTCGTGGTCCACACTTGGTTCTGATCGCACGTGTTCATGTACAGAATGCGGGTGGCACCGCCGCCGCTCAGGGTTACCAAGCCACCGCCATCGATCACCAGATCGGGCATGTTGTTGAACACCTTGGCCGGGCGGGGAAGCGTGATGGTAAAGGGATTGGGGCCGCCATTGAAGGTGATCTTGCCACCCAGCGCCACCGCTGCGATGAAAGCTTCTGCCGTACAACTCTCGGGTGTACCCGTGCCGATCACATGGTTGGGCACCGAAACATCCTGAGCCTGGGCCTGGGTGGGAACGGGAAAGTGCCCATTGGGATTCCCCGCAGGGGGGCCCGCAACAGGGTTGGTATGGGGATCCACCGGACCGGCGCCGGTGGGGCCGCCCCCACAAGCCGTGGCCAGCAAACCGCTGACAAGAAGCGCGCAGACAGCAAGGAAAGGTGGGGTTTTCATGGATCGCTCGCCTTCATTTTTCAAAAGAGGTCGGGATTGCGTTGCGTTCCTCTGGGCGTGGCTAAGACCAATTTCTCACGCGAGGCTGGGAACAATGGGAAGAATCTAGAAACCCAGCGGCACGTTTATCACAGCGCCCATTCCAGGCTCCACTCGCCATCCTCCGGGCACCGCCACCACCCGCAAGCCGCGGTTGGCACCCGTGCTGAAGTGAGGGATCGGACCAAGGGTTTCCACGGTTCGCGCCGAGGGAAAGTCAAAGCGGTTGTTTCGCCCCACGGTAAAGAGCACCAACTCGGGTGAAAGGGTAGCGATCCAGGTCGGGTCCGAGGCGGAAACGCTGCCATGGTGGCCCGCCTTCAGCAGCCGATGGGCCTTGACGGAGCCAGGGTCGCCGAGATCGAGCAGGTCCCGCTCCTGAATGGCCGTGGCATCACCCATGAGCCAAAGCTCGCGATCCTGCCAGCGCACCCGCAACACCTGGGAAATCATGTTGGCATCGGGCAGTTCAAAGGGCTTGGGCGGCCAGCGCACTTCAAAATGGGCCGGGCCCTGGCGCCAGGCCTCGCCCCGAACCACGCGCCGTGCCACCTGCAGATGCGCGGGCGGCGCCACCGGGGACCAGAGTTCCCTGGACCGCACGGTGTCGGGAAGGGTGATGGATGCGATGGGCCAAAGCCTGGCCAGGGTGGCCCACCCGCCCGAATGATCACTGTGGGGATGGGTGAGGGCCAGATGGAGAGGTTCGCGCACACCCCGACGGCTTAGCACCCGCGCCAGCCGCCGGGCTGACCAGGGACTTGGCCCCGTGTCGATCAGGGTGGCATCGCCTCCTGGCACTCGCAGCAGGAGCGCATCTCCCTGGCCGATATCCGGCGCCTCTAGGCTGAAATCATGGGCTGCGGAACCCGTTCCCCGAGCAATCAACAGGATCGCCGAAGTCGCCGTCAGCAGTACGGTGAGCGCCCGGGTCTTGCGAAAGTGAGCGTGCCGTTGCGCCAGGAAAACCCAGCCCAGCACGAGCAGCATCCACGGCCAGAGCACGCCAGTGGCCAAGGGCTGGATGCGGGCGAAAAAAGGGACCAAGCTGCTCCCCATCCACGCCAGCAACCCCCCGATGCTGGAAACAGCCCCAGGGATCGGCAGCAAGGTGAGGATCAAGCAGATGGGCGTCAGGACTGCCACCAAGGGCAGCACCAACACGTTGGCCAAGGCCCCCCAAAGCGGTGCCCCACCGTGAAAGAGGGCCAGCAACGGGAACGTGGTCAGCCACGGCGCCAGGAAACGAGCCGCCGGCAGCGCCCAGCGCGTGGAGATCGGCCCCAGCAGCCCCGCCAGGGGTTCGGCGCACCAGAGCAGCCCCAACAGGGCAAACCAGGCCAAGAGAAAGCCAGGGTCAGCCCCTGCCGCAGGGTGGAACAGCAGCCACAGCAGCAGTGCGCCATGCAACGTGAGCACCGGGGGCACCTTCCAGCCGCTCCGCCGGCCCAGCGCCCAGACCACACCCATCAGCAACCCGCGCCAAACCGGGGCGGAGAAACCCACCACGGCGCTGTACAGAAGGCCTGCCACGATGGCAGCAACGGTGGAACCCCGCCGCAACAACCGACGCCAAAGCGCCTCCAGGAAGGCCATCACGAGCGTAACTTGCAGCCCCGACACCACCAGGGTGTGGATGGTACCGCTCTCCGCAAAGGCGCTGAAAACATCATCCCTCGCCGGTGGATAGCCCAGGGTCAGGGCGCCCCAAAGGTCCCGAGCGGGGCCTTCCGGCAGCGGCAATGCGGTAAAACGCCGATGGGCAAAACACTGCAGCCGCAAAAGGAGGGACGGCCGGGCCGGCCCCATGACTTCCAACAGGTCCGCCGAACGCAGGTGCAACCGCCGGGCTGTGCCAGCATCCCGGGCCCGCCAGAGGGGCCGTTCCCCCAGAAAGGGAGGTGCCGGTTCCACCGCCCGCAGGTCGGCGCGGAATCGCACAGGGGTTCCCGGTTCGGGGGCCGGGACGCCTTCGCCGGGCAATGAAAGGGGCCATTCCATGCCAGACAGGGCCGGGGGCGCGGTGAGCTGAATGCGTCCGAGCCGCTGCTCGGAGCGCAGGATCCACGGTGCGGAAAGCGTTCCCTCCAACGCCTGAAAGCCAGTGGGTAGCGCCTGCTCCTGGCGAGCCAAAGAACGCAGCCCCAGGAAGGTGAACAACGCAAGAATCAACGTCAGAGGTACCACGAATCCTCTGCGCGTCAGCAGCAGCGGTAGCGAAGCCAACAGCAGTCCAACCCCCGCTGGAAGCAACCACCCTGGCAGGTTCCCGGCCCAGGTTTCCGGCAGCAGCCAAGGCAGTGCACAAGCCACTGCAAGGGCCCAGGGCAGGCCCCAGAAAGAAGCGCCGCTAAGGCGCTGCCAGAGTCGTTCGCGGGAAAGCATGGCGGCAGTTTAACGGGAGCGGCACAAGTGAGTAGTCTGGAACCATCACCCTCGAGGTCCCATGCGCCGCAGCCTCTGTCGAACCCTTCCCCTTGTGCTGGCGATGGCAACCTCACTCTCGGCCTGGACCCCTCGCTTCCACGAGATCCAGACGGATCTGGCCACGGGGCTCATTCCCCGGGGGATGGCCACCTTTCTGCGACAACATCCCTTGGAACTCGCCCGCGGTGCTCGTGGGGTTTCCAGCGACCAAGTGCCCACTGTGGAGGAAGTGGAAGACCAGTTCCGGCGCATTCTCCGCATGAGCGAAGAGCACCGTCGCCCGGCACAGGTGGTGCGGGAGTTGGGCACCCTGGCGCACATGGTGCAATTGCTGACGGATCCCTCAGCCACTCAGGGCATGACCCCGCTGCGGGAACGCTTCCAGGAATACAGCGAAGAACATCTGGCCCGCATGGTCGTCAGCCAGGAACCTTTCTGGGCCATCACGGCACCCCTCGACCCCCGCCCCGCCCTGTTGGCCTGGTCGGAAACCAAGTGGGACCGACACCGGCGTTTGCTGGAGCATTTTGATCTTGAAATTGGCGCTCCGCGGGGTTCCTGGGACACCCTTTCCGTGCCCTTTGCGCAGCTTCAACTGTCTTTTTCCAACGGTGTGAACGCCACAGCCAACATCTGGATCCAAACCTGGCGAGCCGTGGGTGACCTTTGGGAAACCCCTCGGGAACGCTAGGAGGGTGTCCCTAGGAATTCTTTCAAATCAGAGCTATCTTCCAAGCATCCCTTTTTTCTGGAGCACTCGATGGCCTCCTACACACGTCTCGGCACCTACCTGCTGGCCAACGAACTCACGGTGGACCCGGCGGGCAAGATTCATCGGGGTCTCACCCTTTCGGGCAGCAGCCTCGACCGCCATGTTTTGATCAGGACCTTTTCGGAAGAACTGCTGGAAGCAGGCATAGGCGCTCGCTTGGAAGAAGCCAATCGAGTCGCGGGCCTGCTGGCCGGGCAGCGCGGTTTCGGCCATGGCTACAAGATTGAAGGCGGTCGCATGCCCCACGTGGTTTGCGACTACGTGCAGGGCCGCAGTCTGGCGCAGATGCTGGACAAGGCCAAACACGAGCAGATCCCCCTGGGCGTCGACCATGCCCTTTCGGTGCTGCAGAGCTTGGCCCAATCCTTGGTGCAACTGCACGCCAAGGGGCTCAACCACGGTGTGCTTTCACCCCACAGTGTGTGGGTGAGTTTCGAAGGCGCCACGCAGATTCTGGATGCCCCCTTCGCGGCGACCATCCACACTTTGCTGCCTAAATGCCCCATCATTTCCGCCTCCCGCGCTCCGTATCAGGGGCCAGTTGGCACGGCGCCGTTGCAACAGGACCTCTTCTCCCTGGGTGCCGTGTTCTACGAATTGTTGACCCTGGAACGCCTGCCCAGCCTGGATCTCCTGGCCATGACCCTGAACAAGGCCACCCTCAAGGCCGCCCAGGATGATTCCCTGGTTCCCCCTGAAATCCTCGGCATTCTCAAGCGCCTGCTCGGTGTGGACAAGGTTTTCGAAAGCCCCAGCGTGTTCATCACGGAACTGGAACGGGTGCTGTACGACGGTGACTACAGCCCTACGACTTTCAACATGGCCTTCTTCATGCACACCCTCTTCCGGGAGGAAAACGAGCACGACACCCAGGCCATGAAAGCGGATCAGGGTGCGGATTTCTCCCCCTTCCTCGAATCGGAACCGGCCAAGGCGAAACTCTTCGAGACCGGTGGCGGCCAGAACTACACGAAGTACGTAGTGATGGGTGGCGCCGCTGTGGTGGTCCTCGTGGGAATCCTAGGCTACAAATCCTGGGCCGACACCAAAGAACTCAATAAGCGCACCGCCGAGCTGGCCATGGCCCAGCGGGAGAATGCGGAGTTCTCAGCCCGATTGACGGACATCAATCGACAGGAACAGATGGCCCTGGGTAAAAAGAGCGAAGGCGAAAAAGCCCTGAAGGAAGCCAAGACGGCCGAGGAGAAGAAGAAGGCCCAGGCCAAGATCGATGAGGCCACCAAGCAGCAGGCCGAACTCCAGAAACAGAAGATCGAAACCCAGCAGCAGGCCCAGCAGGCCCAGCAGCGGGCCCAGAACATCGCCCAACTCCCCGTCAAATCCACGCCCGTCGAACAGAAACCGGCCCCGCAGCCGCCACCCAGTAACCAGCCCAGTCTGCCTGTGGCCCAGGTCAACCCTAGTCAGCTGCCAAGCCAATTGCCCAGCCAACTGCCCAAGAGCCTGCCCCCCGCGGCCACGGCCCCCACGCCAGCTGCCACCACCGCCACCGCCCCGCCGCCGACTGTCGTGGATGCTCCCGAACTACCGCCGACCATCACCAAGCGCGCCGTGCCCTCGGCCCCACGCCTGGCCAACAAGAATTTCCTGCCCGCCGAACTGCGGGTGAATGAGATCCGCGTGACGGTGAAAGTGTTCGTGGATCCCCAGGGGCGCCCCCTGAAAGTGACCATCGAGAAGGGTGTGGACGGCCCCTTCGGCTACAACGACGCCGCCAAGCAGGCAGCCTACGAGAGCTCCTATTCCCCTGCCACCAAGGGCGGCAAGGCCATCAACGGCTGGATCACCTTGGATTACAACTTCGGCAAACCCAAGTAATTACTCGCGATTTCGAAACGGCCCGGGGTCAGCCCTGGGCCGTTTGATGTACGGCCGCCTCCCTGGCCAGGACATCCACCCGCTCATTCTCGATGTGCCCCGCATGGCCCCGCACCCAGGTGGCCTTCACCCGGTGCCGCTGCACTTGGGCATCCAGGGCCTGCCAGAGTTCCGCGTTGAGCACGGGCTGACGATCCGCCTTGCGCCAACCCGCCCGCTTCCAGCCTGCCATCCACGAGGTAATTCCCTTCACCACGTACTGGCTATCGCAAAACAATTCCACCTCGCAAGGTTTGGCCAATGCTTCCAGGCCGCGGATGGCGGCCAGCAATTCCATGCGGTTGTTGGTGGTTTCGGGGTCAGGGCCAGCGGCTTCCTTTTCCTTCACGCCATCTGCCGATCGAAACCTCAGCAGGTACGCCCAACCGCCGGGCCCCGGATTGCCCAGACATGCACCATCGCAATAGAGTTCGACTGTGGGACGCGCGGTCATAGAGGCTCCGCCTCTACCTTGGCAGATTCAGCCCCGGGCCGCGATGAGGCACTCCCGCAGTAGCGTCAAACCAAGATCCAGGTCCTCGGTCTTTAGGTTAAGGGCCGGGCGGAACCGCAGGCCCGTCTGGCCCGAGGCCAGCACGATCATGCCTCGCTCCTGGGCCTTGGAGATGGTGGCAGCGCGCAGTTCAGGCGTGGCCAGATCCATGGCGCAAAAAAGACCGCGACCCCGTGGATTGGAGGTGAATTCAGGCAGATCGCGATGAATAGCCTGCAAGCCACTGAGCAGGCGCTGGCCCTGGCGCGTGGTGTGCTCCAGCAGGCCTTCCTCCTCAATCACCTCGATGATGCGGGTGCCCCGCACCATATCCACCAGATTGCCGCCCCAGGTGCTGTTGATGCGGCTGGGAACCTTGAACACGCTGTCCACTTCATCCAGCCGTGGCCCAGCTGCAATGCCACAGCATTGGGTTTTCTTCCCAAAGGCGATGATATCGGGCTTCACCCCAAAGAGCTGATGACCCCACCAGGTGCCCGTGATGCCAAAGCCGGTTTGCACTTCGTCGAAAATGAGCAGGAACTCATGCGCGTCGGCCAACTGCCGGAGCGCCTGCAGGAATTCCGCCCGGAAATGGTTATCCCCGCCCTCGGCCTGGATGGGTTCGATGATCAGGCAGGCAATGTCGTCGGGATCCTGAGTCAGGGCCGCCTGAATCTGAGAGAGGGCCTCCGCCTCCGCCGCTTGCACCTGGGCGAGGTTGGCACCCTCCAAGGGAAACGTGATCTTGGGATTCAAGATCCGCGGCCAGTCGAATTTGGGGAAATATTGGTATTTCCGGGGATCCGCAGTGTTGGTGAGACTCAGGGTATAACCGGAGCGCCCGTGGAAGGCCTCCCTGAAATGAATCACCTGGTGACCCTTTTCTCCTTTTCCCTTGGCCAGGTTCTTTCGCACCTTCCAGTCGAAGGCGGCCTTCAAGGCGTTTTCCACGGCCAAGGCGCCCCCATCCACCCAGAATAGATGGGGTAGATAGTCCGGCAAGGTGCGTGTGGCAAAGGCTTCCACCCATTCCGCGAAGGCCGTGGTGTAGATATCGCTGTTCGCGGGCTTGTTCACGGCCACTTCACCCAGTCGCCGCACGAATTCCGGTTCCCGGAGCCGAGGGTGGTTATGACCCAGGGGGCTGGTAGCAAAAAAGGTATAAAAATCCAGGTAGCGCCGGCCATCCCGGGCATCCACGATCCAGGAACCCTGGGATTTTTCGAGGTCCATCACCAAGTGGAAACCATCCACCAGCATGTGACGACCCAGGGTCTCAAACACCTCGGAAGGTTCCACACGGCACGCCGTCGCCTGGGTCATAAGGGCCTCTGGGAAATGGGAAGTTGTGGCAGTCTACCGGGGATGAAGCGAGGTTTCGAGCCCATGATCCAAGCAGTTGCTGTCCTTGAGATGCCCTTGAACGCCGCGCGTCTCCGCCAAGAAGCCACCGATTCCCGCGCCGGGGCCGTGGTGGTCTTCGAAGGGTGCGCCCGGGATCACCACGAAGGCAGGGCCGTCGAGGCCCTCGCCTATGAAGCCTACGTGCCCATGGCCGAACAGGAACTGGGCGGCCTGCGGATCGAAGCGATCACCCGCTTCGCCCTGCTGGGCTGTTTCATCCATCACCGCATCGGCCCCGTGCCCCTCACGGAAGCCGCCGTGGTAGTGGTCACCGCCTCTGCCCACCGCAAGGAGGCCTTTGAAGCCGCCGCCTGGATCATGGATCGCATCAAGGAACGGGTACCCATTTGGAAACGCGAGCATCAATTCTTCCCGCCGGCGGCGGGGGGGCCGCTTCGGCGGGCCGGGGGGGGGGGGGGGGGGGGGCCGGGGCCTGGGGCCGGGGGCGGGGGCCGGGGTCGGCCCGGGGGGGCCCGCGCCCCGGCCCCCGCCCGGCCCCCCCCCCCAGGGGGGCCGGCCCCGCGGCCCCGCCCCCCCCGACCCCCGGCCCCCCCCGCGCCCCGGCCCCCGGCCGGGCGAGAGGCCTGGGGTGGGGGGGGAAGGGGGGTATGAACCGCACGTAAATCGAGTTGGCACGCTCTGGCCATACCAGGCCAGAGGTGCCCAGATGGATCCCGCCTATTACGTTGCAGCCGGCAGTCTGAAAGCCAGGTCCTTCCACCTGGAGACACTGTCCAACAATCTCGCCAACACCAATACGGTGGGCTATAAGAGCGAACGCAGCTTCTTCTCCATCTTCAACAAGGCCCAGGCCAGCAGCCGCAATCTGCCCCTGAGCAAGTTTGTGAACGATGGCACCGTGCTGGCCCAGCGCGGAATGGACTTCTCCCAGGCGGCCTCCAAGGCCACCGGACGCAATCTGGATATGGCCATTGAAGGCAACGCCTTTTTCATGATCCGCACACCCCAAGGCCCCCAGGCCACCCGGGATGGCCGCTTCATGTTGGGGCCCAAGGGCGAGCTTCAGGCCCTGGATGGTTCTCCCGTACTAGGCAAAAATGGCCAGACCATTCAAATCGATACCCAGAAGGGCGAATTCTCCGTGGCTCCGGACGGAACCATCAACCAGGGTCAAACCTCCGTGGGTCAGCTGGATCTGAAGGCCTACAAGAATCCCGTGGCCCTCACCCGCATGGGTGCCAACCGCTTTGACCCGACGGGCTTGCAGGATGCGCCCCCCACCGCCACGGTAAGCCAGGGCTACCTGGAACAGAGTGGGGTGGATGTGGCCAGCACCATGGTGGACATGATCCGCCTGAACCGTCTGTTCGAGCTGAGCCTCAAGGTGGCTTCCACCCTCTCCAACGACCTCGACGCCCGCAGCATCAACGATGTGGCTGGGGGCCGCTAAGACCCGAATGGCTTTATTGAACTAAGGAGGTTTTCCCATGATGCGTGCAATGTGGTCCGCCGCCGCCGGCATGTCCGTGCAGCAGCTCAACATGGACACCATTTCCAACAACCTGGCCAATGTGAACACCACTGGCTTCAAGAAGGCCCGGGCCGAATTCCAGGATCTGCTGTATCAAACGGTGAACTTGGCGGGCACCAGCAGTTCCACCAACACCACCCTGCCCGCGGGCATCCAGCTGGGCCACGGCGCCAAGTTGCAGAGCGTGGTGCATCAGTATTCCACGGGGAACTTCCGCACCACGGGCGGACGCTTTGACATGGGCATCGAAGGCGATGGCTTTTTCAGAGTCACCATGCCCGATGGCACCCAGGCCTACACCCGGGATGGCTCCTTTGCCGTGGATCAGAATGGCGCCCTGGTTACGGCCAGCGGCTACGCCATGGATCCCCAGATCACCATCCCCCAGGACGCCACCAGCGTAACCATCGCCCAGGATGGCACCGTGAGCGTGACTCAGCCCGCCCAGTCCCAGCCCCAGCAGGTGGGCCAGATCACCCTGGTGAAATTCATCAACCCCACGGGCCTGAATCAGATCGGTCGCAACCTCGTTACCACAACCCTGGCCAGCGGCGAACCCATCGAAGGCACCCCCGGCCTGGATGGCCTGGGCACGCTACAGCAGGGATTTCTGGAAATGTCCAACGTGGACGTGGCCGACGAAATGGTGAACATGATCATCGGCCAGCGCGCCTATGAGGCAAATTCCAAGACCATTCGCACCGTGGACGACATGCTCTCCCTGGTGGCCAACCTCAAGCGGTGAACCCAATGCGGATCCTTGTGGCACTGCTCCTGGGATGCCTGGCCTGCGCCGGGGAGGGAGACAATCTGGTGGGGCAGCTCCAATCCGAGGCCGTGGCCTACGCCCAAAGCCAAGTCCAGAATGCCGGTGGCCAATATGTGGTGCGCGCCACCCGGCCACCCGTACTACCCCGCATCACAGGCGCTGAAGTGCGCTTCGAGCCCTCCCACCTCAGCAAACGGGAACCCACGGGGCCCTTTTTCGCGGTGTTCCGGGTCATGGTGGATGGGCGCCTGGCAGGAAATGCCCGGGTGGAATTGGAGGGGCGCTGGACCGGCACCCTACTCCGCACCAAGGATTCCTTGCCGAAAAAAGCCGTGCCCACGGATGAGCAATTGGAGGAATTTCCCTTCGAAGGCAATCCGCCGCCAGGCGCCCTGACCACCTTCCCGGCGGGCTACCGCCTGCGCGCCGGTATGCCCGCGGCTCATGTGCTGACCCATGCGGATTTGGAACCCATCCCCCTGGTGAATACCGGCGAACGGGTGCGCATCAGTGTGCATTCCGGAGCCCTGATCATTTCCGCCGATGCCACCGCCCGCAGCAACGGGGCCCTGGGCGACAAGGTTCGGGTGGAATTGCCCACCCGGAAGTGGGTGCAGGGCATCGTGACCGGCTCGGGTGAAGCCATGGTGGCGTGGGGAAACTGAAACCCTGATTTAACTTGGTGTGGGAAGCGACATACCTTAGTCTGGAGCCCTTGTAAGGAGCCCAGCATGGCCCACGATGAACACGTCCACGGACCCGATTGCGACCACGATCATGACGACCACGAAATCGAGGTTGTAGAGCTCGAAGACGAGAACGGCGAGAAGGAAGAATACGCCATCCTCGACGAGCTGGATTTCGAGGGCCGCCACTTCTGCATCATGGCTCCCCTTGCCGAGGTCCAGGCCTTCACCGAGGGCGACGAGTCCAAGGAAGAGCCCAACCTCAGCATCGAGATCTTCGAAGTCAAGGATGACGATTTCACCATCCTGGAAGACGAAGAGATGGCCAAGCGCCTCCTGGCCCACCTCGACGAACTCTCCGACCAGCTCGAGGAAGAAGGCAACTAGTCCCTTTCGCTTTTCTAAACGAGGCCTCCTTCGGGAGGCCTCTATTTATGCGATCCTGGCTCCATGACGGATTCGGTGACCATCCGAGGGCGCATCCTCTTCCTCAGTGAGGATCCCGCAGCCATCCAGCGTCAGCTGGCCGGAGAGGATCTGACCCTGGCGCAAGCCCAGCCCCTGCGGAACCAGGTCATCACGGATGAAATCACCCCAGGTTGGGTGTGCTATTTCTTTGATGCCCGCCTGGGCGATTTCCCGTACGTCGCGCTCCGGTGCGGCGAGCAATATCCCCTGGGCGAAGGTTCGGTCAAGCGCGGTGGCTTCGCCGTCAGCGTGTCGGGCGCTCGCCACGGCAAGGGCTCCAGCCGGGAAGCCAGCGCCTACGCCGAATGGTGCGCAGGCATCCGCCTGGTCATCGCCGAAAGCTTTGAAGTCCATTACCAGAAGAATTGCCAGAATCTGGGACTGCTCACCAGCACGGATTTCGACCTGATCCCGCGCCTGCGTCGCGGCGAAGCCATTCCCCTGGCGGAATTCACGGGCGGTATGGATCCCATCACCCGCCTCATCGTGGAGCAGGGCGGATTGTTCGCCTTCAACCGCGCCCGGCTGGCGGGTGCCCTGCAGATCCCATTGCCCACCCACGGCAAACGGCCCATGACCCTGGTCGAAAAGATCCTCGCCCGCAACACGGTCGTCGACCCCGTTTCCGGCGCCCTTGGGGTAGCCTCCGTCCGCCCCGGGGATGGCCTGTTTGTGAACACCCATTGGCGCTTTTCCCACGAATACGTAACGCCCATGGCCGCCAGTTTCCTCGCGCAGTCCGTGGGGGACAAGGTGAAGCTCAAGGACCCGGAACGGATCCTGGCCTTCCGGGATCATCTGAATTTCCTGGATCGGATCATGAACGAGGAACGCCAGTCCCAGGGCCTACTGGAAGTGGCCCACCGACTGAAGCATTCCCAGGAAGCCTTCTGCCAGCGCCACAACATCCGCCTCATCGGCGAACAGCCCGATGGCAGTGCCGAGGGCATCTGCCACGCCCTCATGACCGAGCGCTTCGCCATGCCCGGCCAAGTGATCGTGGGCACGGATTCCCACACGCCCCATAGTGGTGCCCTGGGCGCCCTGGCTTTTGGCGTGGGCACCACGGATATTGCCAACGCCTTTGTGACCGGGGATGTGCGCGTCACGGTACCGCCCACTCTGCGGGTGCGGCTGAATCGCCGCCTGCAACCGGGCATTTCCGCCAAGGATCTGGTGCTTCACCTCCTGCGCCTACCCTTCCTTCGCGAAGGCGGCGCCACCGGCCACGCCATTGAATACCAGGGCGAGGCGCTGGCGTTTTTGAACACGGATGAACGGGCCACCCTCACCAACATGGCCGCCGAACTGGGTGCCTTCACCGGCATCGTGGCCCCTGATTCCCAGACAGTGCGCTTCCTTTGGGAACGCCGTCACTCGGATGTGCCCATCGAAGATTGGATGTTCAGCGATCCCGAGGCCGAGTTCGCCCACACGCTGGACATCGACTGCGCCGAAATCACGGCCATGGTCGCCAAGCCTGGCGACCCGGGCAACGGCGTTGAATTGCGGGATCTGCCCGAACCTCCTCGCGTCGACCTCGCTTACGCGGGCAGTTGCACGGGCGGCAAGCGCGAGGACCTCATGCGGGTTCACGAAGTGGTGCGGTGGGCACTGGATCACAACCTCACCATGCCCTTGCATGTGCAGTTTTTCATTCAGTTCGGCAGCGAGGATGTGCGGCGCTACGCCATCCAGATGGGCTGGATCAGCGCCTTCGAGGAGGCTGGCGCCCGCATTCTGGGGCCCGGCTGCGGGGCCTGTGTCAATGCCGGGCCCGGCGTCAGCACTCGCCCCGACCAGGTGACCGTTTCCGCCGTGAACCGCAACTTCCCCGGGCGCAGCGGACCCGGCCAAGTCTGGCTCGCCAGCCCCGCCACCGTGGCCGCCAGTGCCTTTGCGGGCAGGCTGTGCGGCTTCGAGGAATTGATCAAAAACAAATAGGCCGGATGAACCTGGATGCCTCAGCCTTTTCAAGCCCAACCTCGCCTTATCTCCCGCCGGGCCCTTCTGGGCGGCCTTGCCGCCACGGCCGGGCTGGTGGGCGGGGGCCTGCTCTGGCGACGCCGCCCCCTGCGCTGGCGCTCGGGATTCACCCTGCAACTGCTTCCCTCCGAGCCCTCCGACCCTGGGTTGAATCTCCTTGGGCTCCAGTGGGTCGTCCGGGCCCACCTTACGGCGTTGGCCCCCGCCTTCGTGGTGGCCTCTTCCCGCGAGGAAAATCAGCTCCCCCTTCGGCGTCGGGCCTTCCAGTTGCAGCTGCGCCCAAACCGCCAAGGCAACCTGCTAGCCCCAGGCTTCCGGTGGCGTCGGCCCGGGTTGCCATGGAATGAAGTGATTGGCAGGCCTGAAGAACCCGCCCAGGCGGTAGCCACCTTGTTGGCCGCCCTGCCCGAATTTTTCGAACCAGATCCCCAGGGCAACCTGCTCCCTCAGACCTCCGAATTGGCCTGGGAACTCATTAATCTGGCACCCGCGCGCAGGCCTCTCTCCGAAGTGCCGGGACTTCGCGGACAATTGGAAAACCTGGTGGCCAAGGCCCCGAATTGCGCCCTGGCGTGGTGCCTGTTCGGTACGGCCGCCTACCAGGAAATTTTATCGAAATCCGACTGGATTCCCGAGGATCGGGCCCTGGCCGAGACCTGTTTCAAGCGGGCCATGGACATCGTTCCCGGTCTGCCCAGCGCCGCCGGGGAGATGGCTCAGATGCTTTCGGATTTTGGCGAAAACGGTGCCGCCATGGCCGTGTTGGCACAAGCCCTCCGCGTCCATCCCCATTCCGAATTCCTGCTGCGCCGTTTGGCCTATTCGGCCCGGAATGCCGGACTCCTGGAGGTGGCGAAGGCCGCCGTATTGAAACGCGAAGCATGGATGGGGCGTCTTGAAGGCATTGAAAATGCGCTCCTATACCTGGGTGACTTCCGACAGTTCGAGGAAGGCATCACAAACCAGGTTCAGAATGACGGCTGGAGCCCTTCCTTGAGGTTCTACCTGGGTTATTCCGCACTGCTGCGGGGGGATCGGGAGGAGGCTCTGCGGCGCCTCCGGGAGGCCGGAGGCCAATGGAGCGATACGCGGTTTGGCTCCATGGGGTATGTGCTCTGGACCTGGCTGGAGGGGCGGATGGAGGACTCGCTTGAGGCCCTTGAGAAATTGGTCCTTCAGCACTTCACCCTCCGCACACCAGATGGTGAATTCATCTTCAAACTGGCCGAATTGATGGCCCTGCATGGAAAAACCCACCGGGCCCTGGATCTGGCCACCCGCGCGGCCGCCCACGGGTTTGGCTGTGTGCACTGGTATGAGCGCAACCCTTTCCTGGCGCCCATTCGCGGATTCCTGCGCTTCCAGGCCATGCTGCACACGCTGCGGGACCGTCAGGCCGCCCAGGCCGAGAACTTCCCACCCAGCGCTTTTGGGCTCTGAATCAACCCACCTTCACCGGCATCCAAGGGGCTGTGACCCCAATGGGTCACTTGCCAGGAGTGTTGATGCCTGACCCAGCCACCCATCTCAGCGCCCTGCTGGAAGCCCTGCTCGGTAGCCACCGTGCGTCGAATCTACTGGATAGCATCGACATTCACCCCGACCTGCGGAAGGCCTCGGGCGACCATGTCTCCCGCGCCGTGCTGGCCATGGCCATGAACGTGATGCTGCTCGAGGATGTGCAGCGGCGGGTGCCCTGGGCCGAGGCCTATGTGCGGGATCAGGTGCAAGCAGGGCGCCGCTTGGTCTTCGATCATGGGGCCCTGCGCACCGTGGCAGTGCCCAGTGGGGCTCTGCCCCAGGGCCAACTGGCCATCACCCGGTTCCTGGAGCCCTTGGGGTATGCAGTGAATGGCATCTATCCCCTGGACCAATTGGCCATGACGGGCCGAGCCTACGCGCATTTGGATTTCCCCGAAGCCATTCCACAGTTTTTCCTAAGCGAATTGCATGCAACCTCCTTCAGCGCACCCTTCCAGGCGGCCGTGTCCCGGGTGTTGGGCACCAGCCGAGACCCTTTGCCGGAATGGACCTCCCCGCTCTTGGAACAACTCCGTACCCAGGGTGCCCTGCCCTTTGCCGAGGCCCTGCGGCTGTTGCCGAATCTGGTGGCCTGTTTTGACCGCCAGCATGAACCTCCCAGCCTCGCGGACTACGAAACACTGCTTGCGGAAAGCGCGGAAATGGCCTGGATCGCCACCGAGGGCAGCGCCTTCAACCACGCCACCGATCGCGTGGACGATGTGGTCGCCACCGCCCACGCTCAGAAAAAGTGCCAGCGCCCCATGAAGGACGAGGTGGAAGTGTCCGGCTCCGGGCGCGTGCTCCAGACCGCCTTCCGGGCCGCCGAGGTGGAACGCCCGTTCCGTTCCGCAGAGGGCAGTCTGGTGCTGCGCCGGGTCCCCGGTTCCTTCTTTGAATTCATCACCCGCAAGCACGAACCCACCGGCAAGCTCGATCTGCGTTTCGATGCCTCCAATGCCCAGGCCATTTTCAAGATGACCGCCGCGGGAAGCCGTTGATATGCAGACCCTGGGCAGCGACCTGACAAGGCTCCTGGGCGAAGGCGCTGTGCTTACCGAAGCCTCCGACCTGGAGAAATATGAATCCGGCTGGCGCTATGGTGCGGGCAAAACGCGACTGGCGGTACGCCCTTCCACCACCGCCGAAGTCGCCACGGTGCTTGCCCTGTGCCATGAGCGCGGGTTTCGCGTGATTCCCCAGGGCGCCAATACAGGCCTGGTGGGCGCTTCCGTGCCTGATGCTTCGGGTGACATGGTGGTGCTCAGTCTGGAGCGCCTGAACCGCCAGATCGACGTGGATGCGGTGGACCGCACAGTAAGGGTTCAGGGCGGGGTGCTGCTTTCTCAGTTGAATGGAGCCCTGGCGGAACAGGGCCTGGTTTTCCCCGTGGATCTGGGCGCGGATCCCCAGATCGGTGCGATGGTGGCCACCAATACCGGTGGTACCCGCCTGCTGCGCTACGGAGATGTGCGCCATAACCTACTGGGGCTGGAGGTGGTCCTGGCAGACGGCACCGTGGTCTCTGGCTTGAAATGCCTGCGCAAGGACAATACGGGCCTGGATCTTAAACAGCTTTTCACCGGTACCACTGGGGTCTTCGGCGTGGTCACCGCTGCCACCCTCAGCGTGGTGCCCCTGCCCCGCCAGCGGGCCGTGGCCCTGGTGGGATGCGCCGATGGCGAAGCGGCCCTGGCACTGCTACAGACCCTAGAGAACCACGGCCTGGAACTGCTGTCCGCCTTTGAAGTCATCTCCGCCGAGGCCCTGCGCGCGGTGTTCACCCACCAGCCACGCCTTCGCAATCCCTTCGGAAAAGGCGATATCCCCGCTTACACCGCCCTGGTGGAACTCGCGTCCACCCTGGACGAACGCAGATTGAACCTGGCCGAACTGCTGGAGGACACCCTGGCCCAGCATGTGGAAACACCCGCCGGTGATGGCCTCACGGATGTCTTCCTGTCTAGATCTGATGAAGCCTGGGACATCCGCCATCATGTTTCCGAAAGCCTGCGCAGTGAGGGCCGCGTCCTGGGCTTGGACCTGGCCGTGCCCAGGTCCCGCATGGCGGCCTTCACCCAGGCAGTGCGCGCCTGGGTCGCCGCGACCTACCCGTTCATGCGGGTTTGCGATTTCGGCCACTGGGGCGATGGCGGAACCCACCTCAACCTGGTTTGGAATCCCGCAGACAGTTCCCTTCCTCCCGAATCACTGATCCCTGTCGTGCAGCGTGAAATCTATGACCGAGTGATGCACGAATTCGACGGCAGCTACAGCGCAGAACATGGTGTGGGGCCCCATAACCAGGGTTTCTACAATCTCTATACGCCGGAAACCACCAAGGGGCTGTGCGCGGTGTTGAAGCAGCACTTGGACCCCAAAAACCTGCTGGGCACCACCCGGTTGTAAGCTGGGGGCATGCAACCAACGACCCTCGCCGCCGTGATGTCCCTGCTCCGCACGCCCGTCACGGGCTGCCCCTGGGACTTGAAGCAGGATCACCAGACCCTGGCCAAGTATCTACGCGAAGAAGCCGCCGAAACCCTCGACGCCCTGGCCGCGCACGTGCCTGGTGATCCCGAAAAAGAGCGCCATCTCTGTGAGGAACTGGGCGACCTTTGGCTTCAGATCGCCTTCCACGCCCAGCTCGCCCAGGAACGCGGCGCCTGGGATCTTCACGAGGTGGAGCGGACCATCGTCGAGAAATTGATCCGGCGCCATCCCCATGTATTTGCCACCACGGAGGTGGCCGATGCCGAGGAAGTGCTGGTGAATTGGAAGGCCATCAAGCAGGAGGAGAAAGCCGACCTGGGCCAGGACACCGCGCCGCGCGTCATGACGGGCATCGCCAAATCCCTTTCACCGCTGGAAGAAGCCATGGAAATCGGCCATCGCTGCGCCAAGGTGGGCTTCGAATGGCCCGATATGGAAGGGGTGCTGGACAAGGTGAAGGAGGAAATCGCCGAACTCTCCGCGGAAAGCGAGCCCCAGCGGGTGGAGGAGGAATTCGGCGATGTGCTTTTCAGCCTCGTACAGTGGGCGCGTAAGAAAGGCGTCGACCCCGACCGGGCCCTGCGCCGCCAGATGCAGCGCTTCACCGGCCGCTTTGCCCACGTGGAGGATTTCGCCCTGGCCAACGGTGGATGGGAGCAGCAAAACCTGGAAGGCATGGAAGCCGTCTGGCAGGCCGCCAAACGGAAGTAATGCCGGAATTTTGCTCAGCCCCACTATCTTCGCCAAAAAAACAGCTCTTCTCCGAGCCACCCCATGAGCCCACTGCCCTTCTATTTCGTCACCCTCACGCACCCCACCTGGGAAGCCGCCGTGGCCTGTGTGCGACGCCTGCCCGCCGAAGCGCTACCTGAACTGCGGCTGGATCTTTTTCCAGAGTACGACCCAGCCGAATTGGTGGATGCCTTGGCCCGGCGCTGCCTGGTTACCTGCCGCCGAAAAACGGAAGGCGGCTGCTGGGAAGGCACCGAAGCCGAGCGCCTGGATCACCTGCTGGTGGCACTTCAGGCTCGCCCGGCCTGGATCGATCTGGAATGGGAACTCGATCTCACCCCCGAGATCATCGCGCATCGTTCCCACACGCGCCTGTTGCGCAGTGTTCATGTTCCCAAGGGCGTGTTCGATCTAGAGACCCGCCTGGAAAACCTTCCAAAAGGGGATGCCTACAAGTGGGTGGGCCATGCCGAGCATTTATCCGATAACGCCCAACTGAAGCCCCTGCTCGCCCGCTGTCACGACCTTGGCATCCCACTCTCCGCCTTCCTAATGGGGCCCAAAGGCTTGCCCAGCCGGTGCCTGCAAGGGGCATGGGGCGGTGCCTTCACCTATGCGGCCCCCGATGACGGCCCTGCCGCGGCGCCTGGCCAACTGCCCCTTTCGGTGATGCACGGCTGGCGTTTGCACCGCTTGAATCCTGCCTTCGCCCTCTGCGGCGTCATCGGGAATCCTGTGCTGCACTCCCGCGGACCGGCCTTCCACAACGCCCGCTTTCAGCGCAATTTCAAGGATCTGCTGTACCTGCCCCTGGAATGCGCCACCGCCGAAGAAGCCAACCAGGCCATGGCCTCCCTTGGAATTCTGGGCCTAAGCATTACGGCGCCGCTCAAGGAGACGCTTCCTGTCTTGCTTGGTCTGCAAGGGCCCCTAAACACCCTCTGGCGGCGCGCTCCGCAAGAGCCCTGGCAAGGCGCCAATACCGATGCCGAAGCCCTGGCCAAGGCCCTGGCCGCCCTGGCCAAAGGTCCCGTTCTACTGCTGGGTGATGGCGGGGTCGCCGCCACCTCGCGGGCGGTGCTGGAAGCCCACGGTTTTCCATGCTGCCAACTTTCCCGACGAAGTGCAGACCAGGATCTCGCAAACTACCGGCCCATCGGCGTGATCCAGGCCACCCGCCTGGGCATGGACGACGGCGATCCCCTGCCCTTTCCCGACCAACTGCACGCCGCACTGCCCAGCCTGCGCTGGGCCGTGGAATGGGTCTACAAGACCGACACCGCCTTTGCCGCATGGGCTCGCGAGCATAATCTGCAACTCATCGAGGGAAACACCCTGTTCGAGACCCAGGCGGAAGGTCAATCCAGCCGGTTCGTGCAGGGGTGCGGGTAGGCTGCACCAGGCGCTCTGACCTTTCGAGACTTTTTTCACAGACATACAAGGCTAGGATGATTGGATCATCCATTGGAGCCGCTCATGAAATTCCGATTTTTTGCACCTTTGTTTGTCTGCGCTGCCTTGTCCTTGACTGCTGGTGAAGCCAAGCACTACGGGCAACCCATGACCCTCAAGACGGAGACAAAAATTTCCGAAATCCTGGCCAGCCCCGAGAAGTTCAAGGGCAAGCGTGTGCGCATCCGGGGAACGGTAACCAATGTCTGTGAGGAACGCGGCTGCTATTTGAATATCAAGGGCGACAAGAAATTCCAGGAACTGATGTTCAAAGTGGATGACGGGGTGATCGTGTTCCCCGCCAGTGCCCTGGGGCGTGAAGCCGTGGCAGAAGGCACCGTGGACATCCTTGTGTTCAGTGAAAAAGAACAAAAGGAAATGTGCCCCGTGGAGGCCAAAGCCCTCAATCGGAAATTCGATCCCGCCAAGATCAAGGGTCCCCTTACCGTGGTGCGCCTCAACGGGCTCGGCGCTGACATCACCTCTTAGGGCTGGCAAGGTGTCCCCTGACGCACGTCGCCCCTGGCGCCGCTGGAATACGGCCCTGCATCGGGACATAGGGTACCTCGCGGTGGGGTTGACCCTGGTCTACGCCCTTTCCGGCTTGGCCGTGAACCATATGGCCCATTGGAATCCCAACTATCGGCGAACAGTGAAAACGTTTGACGTGGGACCTCTGGATCCTCAATTGCCAGAAGAAGAACTGGCAGCCCAGACCCTGACACGCCTGCGGGTATCGGAAAAGCCGCGCAGCGCCTTTCAGCCCGATCCCGACAGTCTGGAAATCTACCTCAAGGAGGGCAAATACTCCGTGGATCTCCCTACGGGCAAGGTGCTTTTCGAGGGCACCGTGCCCAGGCCCGTTCTCATGGCCATGAATCGCCTCCATCTCAATGCACCGAAACAGGCCTGGACCTGGATTGCCGATGCCTACGCCATCTCCCTGGCCTTTTTGGCCCTGAGCGGACTGTTCATTCTGCGCGGCAAGAACGGCATCACCGGGCGAGGCGCTTGGTTAACCACCTTAGGATGCGCGATTCCAGTTGGCTATTGGATCTGGTGGGCCTACCTCACCTGACAAACCCTTTCTGCCAGGCTTTATTTTCGCCGCGTGTATTCGATCACCATGTTCTGCACAAAAGCGCCCTTTTTCCCCTTGATGAACATGGTCATGGTGCGGTGATCCGCGTCGTGCTCAACGGTGATTTCCTTGTAGGTGACCATTTTTCCGTCCATGCCGGGGCCTTTGAAATAGCAGGTGGTTTCCTTGCAATCGTCCTTGCAGGTGCCGGTGGGGTTGGCCAGCGAATACACCATGGAATCCACCCAGGTGCCCACATGCTTTCCAAGGGCCGGATCGTAGCCAAATAGGCCGCGCCCTTCGAAGGGCATGCCCATCATGTCGGATTTGAATTCCGATTGCAGCCAAAGGCCGCCGGGTACCAGCTTGTTCACTTCCACCCCCTTGGACACCATGGGCGGCTGCCCTGGCGCCATCTGCACCTTCACCACCGCGTCCCAGGTCCCTTCCATTCGCTTCATGGCCAAGTGGTGGGGTGTGGGCTTAGGCAAGGGTGCTTCCTGCGCAGCAAGGAACATAGGTAAGGCGAGAAACAGGTGGTGAATGCGCATGATGACTCCTTGAAAAGTCCCCGAAGGATGGGCCCCCAACGGTCGACGTGCAAGGGGCGCTTTCAATTCCGCCCTTTTGAGAAAGGGGTTTGCGGCCAGGAGTATGCTGTGAACATCTTTCCGGAGTTCTCATGCGCGCATGGTTAGTTGGATTGCTTGCATTCGGCTTGGTTCTTCCCGCTCCGGCCCAGGCCCAGGCCAAGAAACCCGTTGCCGCTCTGGAAGCGGAACCCAAGATCAACTGGGATGGGGAATGGACCCTGCTACCTGAAGCCAGCGACAAGCTCGACGCATTGATCGAAGAGCATGTGAAAGATCAGAATTTCGCCATGAAGGTGTACTGGAAGAAGAAGCTGCAGAACGCCTGCAAAATGCCCCAGAGCCTGGACATCCTGTACGGCGCCGATGGTTTTTCCATCACCATGGACAAGGAAAAGCCCGTGGAGAACATGCCGGACGGCACGGCCACGCCCTGGACCCGCAGTGATGGCGAGGTCTTCCAGGTCACCCTTCGCAAGGATGGACCGCGCATGACCCAGACCTTTCAGGGTGACTACGCTCTGACCTCCGTGTACTCCATGCGCAAGAGCGGCGACACGCTGGCCATCCAGGTCACCTACACCCATCCCAAACTGGGCAATAGCTTCAGCTACAAGATGGTCTACAAGCGGGTGGAATAGCCCTTCACGCTTCAGTTCTGCCCACTCGCATGTGAATCAGGCCGCGTGGGAGGGGCCGTCCGCAGCGGACTCCCTATCCTTTGTGAATGGTTCAACTCAATCCCATCAAGGAGCCGGCTTCCAAAACCCGGCCTCCAGCATTGATTGAGCCCAGAAGATCTGAACCCCACCAAGCTTCCGATCGAACCAAGCCCTTCTTTTTCAGTGGGTTGATCGTATTTCCCTCCATCGTATTGGAAATTTCCAGAATCCCCTTGCCAATGGGTACCAGAATTGTAATATTACCTCGCTCATCACCTTGGCTGAGGACGCATGCTTGGGATCTCCCGTCGGACCGACTACGCCGCGCGCATCGTGCTGCACTTGGCCTGTCTACCCGAAGGCAATCAGGTTTCCATTCGCCAGATCTCCGAACAACGCCTGCTGCCCATGCCCTTCGTGCGGCGCCTCATCGCGGAACTGGTGAGTGCGGGACTGCTGCGCACCACCCGGGGTTCCAATGGCGGCGTATGCCTGGCCCGCCCGGCTGCAGAGATCTCGCTGCTCGAGTTGGTGAATGCCATGGAAGGCGGCATCGTGATCAACCATTGCGTGGATGATCCCAAAGCCTGCCCCCTGGCGGCTTTTTGTCCGGTACAAAATGCCTGGACCGGGGCCACTCGATCCCTGGAAGGGTATTTGGAATCCGTCAACTTCAAGGATTTGGCCCAGGGCACCGCAGGCCATCTCGATGCCCACCGGGGCTCCCACGCCCTGCACCAGACCTAGGGAGGATTGCCATGACGATCCCTCTCTCCATTTGTCCGGATTCATTCTCGACCTTGACATCCGAAGGCCCCGAGGTATGGTCCTTCCATCGTTTCTCTGAAAAGTTTTGGTCCCTACCAGCCTCTCCCCTGGGAGGCACGCCGTGGAATTAAGTTGGTTGACTATCGCCGCCAGCCTCGCCATGGGGCTGGCGGCCGCTTTTTTATTTGTGTTCGCCGTCAAACGGGATTGGTTTCGAAACATTGAGGACGCGAAGTATCAGGTTTTTTGGTCGGATGTAGAGAAAAACGAAAAAGAAGGTGCTTCCCGGGAGGCGTTGCATGGCAGTGAATCTAAAAAGAATTAGCGGCGGCAACCTGTCCGAGAATGGGCGCTACCGGCGCAGGATGCTCGGTTGGCTCACGGGGGTGGGTCTGGTGGGCTCGGGCGTTCTGAGCGCCATCTCGAACTTCGTGTTCATCAAGCCCCGCACGACGTATGGTCAGCCCCAGCGCTTCAGCATCGGCAAACCCGAGGATTTTCCGCCTGGCACGCGCATGGCCCTAGGCGCCCAACGGATCGTGGTGATCCGTGAAGGCAACCGGCTTGCCGCCATTTCCACCACCTGCACGCATCTGGGCTGCATCGTGGGCCTGGACGAAACCGGCTTTGCCTGCCCCTGCCACGGCTCGCGCTTTGATCAGGACGGCAACGTGACCGGCGGCCCCGCGCCGAAGCCCCTGCCCTGGTACAAGGTTTCCCTCACGCCCAATGGCGAGATCGAAGTTGACAAGGACACCGTGATTCAACCTGGGAGCTACCTGTCGCTATGAGCCCCAACAAAACCTCCCAACCCTCCCTGTGGAAATCACTGGTGGAACTGCCCCGGAACGTATGGGGTTCCATCTTCCGCAACCCCCTCCCTTCCAACGATCTGGAGCGTTCGGCCACTTCGTTCACGAACTTCTTCCTGCACATTCACCCCGTGAAGGTGCACAAGCATTCCCTGCGTCCTTGGTACACCCTGGGCCTGGGCCTGATTTCCTTCTTCCTGTTCGTGATCCTGGTGGTGACGGGCATTCTGTTGATGTTCTACTACGTGCCTTCCACCACCCAGGCCTATGACCGGATGTTGGATCTGCGCGGCACCGTGGCCTTCGGGATGTTCCTGCGCAACATGCACCGCTGGAGTGCTCACGGCATGGTCGCCGTGGTCTTCATGCACATGTGCCGGGTGTTCTTCACGGGCTCCTACAAAAAGCCCCGCGAATTCAACTGGGTGCTGGGGGTGATTCTCTTCCTGCTCACGCTCTTCATGAGCTTCACGGGCTACCTGCTGCCCTGGGATCAGCTGGCCTTCTGGGCCATCACCGTGGGCACGGCCATCGCAGGCTACGCACCGGTAATCGGCAAGGACATCCAGTTCCTACTCATGGGCGGCACCTCCGTGGGCCAGGAAGCGCTCCTGCGCTTCTATGTGCTGCACGTGGCTGTGCTGCCCGCGATCCTGACCTTGTTCATCGCCTTCCACTTTTGGCGCATCCGCAAGGATGGTGGCCTGTCCCGGCCCGCCGAAGCCGATGCCATCCCCACCCTGGAATTCCCAGAAGCCTCTACCAACCTGGAACCCCGTCGCACCTATGGTGTGCAGGGCCTGGTGCGCGGTCCTTTGCACGCGGCCGGGAAAGTGCCGGATAACACCGTGTTCAGCTGGCCCAACCTCTTCAGGGCCGAGCTCTTTGTCTTTGTGGTCACGGTCTCCGCCATCCTGATCCTGGCCCTGCTCTTCAACGCCCCCCTGGAAGAGCCGGTTAACGTGATGCATCCACCCAATCCGGCCAAGGCTCCTTGGTATTTCCTGGGCCTGCAGGAAATGGTCAGCTATTCAGCCTTTTGGGGCGGTATCGGTGTGCCGGGACTCTTCGTGTTCCTGCTCTTCATCACGCCCTACATCGATCGCGGCACTGAAGGCGTGGGCCGATGGTTTGCCCGGGAACGGCTGCTGGCCAATACGATCTTCCTGACCTTCGTAATCGTGAACATCGTGTTCGTCATCATCGGCACGTTCTTCCGAGGGCCCAACTGGACCTTCGTGACCCCTTGGTGAGGAGCCCCACATGAGACTCGCACTTGCCATCGGCACCTTTCTGATCCTGGTGATCCACGGGGTCGTGTTCTACAACCAGTTCTTCCACAGATGGGAGCGCAACCAAACCGCGTACTTCGACCAGGCCCGCACCATGGCCAAGACCGACGCCGAGCGCAGCGCCTTGGCCGATCGCAAGCCTGCCATCGAACAGATCGTCGTCAGCAATTTCGGCGAAACCCGCGTGGATCGATGCACCACCTGCCACATCGCCTCGGACGATCCGCGCTTTGCCACCTATGCCCATCCCCTGAAGACCCACCCTTATTCCCTGGAACTGGGCGACACCCAGAAGAACGGCAAATGGGAACGGCGCCACAAGTTCGCCGAATTCGGCTGCACCGTCTGTCATGACGGCCAAGGCCGCGGACTGGAGCCCAAGTACAGCCACGGCGAGGATGAATACTGGCCCGAGCCTCTGCTGGGTTACACCACCCAGGAAAACTGGCGAAAGGATTTCGCGCCCAAGCTCAAGGGCAAGGAATACCTCGAAGCCAACTGTGCCCAGTGCCATACGGAAAGCAGCTTCAAGGGCACCCCCACCGTGGCCCGTGGCCGCCAGCTCTTCTTTGATTCCAACTGCTACGGCTGCCACCGCATCCAGGGATTATCCGAAGGCACCATCGGCCCGGATCTCACAGAAGTGGGCCGCAAGTGGAAGATCGACTACCTCTGGGCTCGCATTGCCGATCCCAAGTCCGTGTTGGCCACCTCCATCATGCCGAAATTCAATCTGAACGATGCCGATATCAAAGCCCTGGTGGTGTTCCTCAAGAGCCGCAAGGGTCGGAACTTTGCCGAAACCGAAATCGATCGCTTCAAAGTGAAGCTGACCGGTGGCGAGCCCGTCAATGCAGGCCCCAAACCCGTGGATATCAAGCCCGCCGAAATGGTCAAGCAGGGCGAGAAGCTGGTGGCGGATCGCGCCTGCGCCGCCTGCCACAAAGTGGGCGACAAGGATGGCGGCATCGCCCCGGACCTCAGTTTCGAGGGCCTGCTCAAGGGCGAAGATTGGCTCCTTGAACACTTCAAGAATCCGCGCGCCACCATGCCCGATTCGATCATGCCCGCCTTCCGTTTTACGGAGACCGAGTTCAAGGCCATGACCGCCTACCTTGGCGGCCTCAAAACAGCGCCTGCCCTCACCACTCCCGAAGCCACCTACAAGGCGCTCTGCCTGCGGTGCCACGGGGAGAAGGGTGACGGCGAAGGCCCCATCGCCCAGCATCTGGATCCCTACCCGCGGGATCTCACCAAATCCGGCTTCATGAACTCCAAGTCCACCGAACGCCTGATCAGTTCCATTCGCAATGGCGTACCGGGCACCTCCATGTCCGCCTGGGGCAAGGTCGTGGACGAAGCCCGCGCCAAGGCTCTGCTGGACTACATCCAGGCCACCTTCACCAAAGAACCCCGGCGCGAGTTGAAGGCTCGGGAAATCCCTGAAAAGAACCCCGTGCCCATGAGCGCCGAATCCATGACCCGCGGCGAGGCCACCTTCGTGAATCGCTGCGCGGGTTGCCACGGCCGGAAAGGCGATGGCAAGGGCGGCAACGCCCTGGACATCCTCCCCAGGCCTCGGAATCTGCGCAATGGTGCCTTCGTGGACAGCGTCAACGACCGGCGCCTCTTCGAATCCATTCTCTACGGCGTCCAGGGCACAGCCATGCCGCCCTGGGTCGACTACGGCCTGAGCACCAACGAAGTTGGAGATCTCGTCAATTTCATTCGTGGCATCAATCAGAAACCCAAAGGAGGCCAGCATGCAGGAGCAAATTAGCCGAGCTGAGGCAGGGGGCGCCGCTGCTCCCGCGGGGTCCCTCGTTCACGAGGACCTGACCGCCCGTTGGTTCATCGTCAGTTCCGTAGCCTATTTTTTCATCGTGGGCATCATCGCCATCCTGATCGCCGCCAAGTTCGTCTGGCCCGATCTCATGGGCACCGTGTCCTGGCTCTCCTACGGCCGCCTTCGTCCCCTGCACGTGAACGGCATGCTCTTCGGCTGGCTGTTGGCCGCTGACATGGGGCTGACCTTCTATGTAATCCCCAGGCTCTGCGGCGTGAAGCTCTGGAGCGAGAAGCTGGGCGTCGCTACGGCGATGCTCTGGAACGTCATCATCCTTGGAGCCGTGGTCTGCTTGCTGGCGGGCTGGAACCAGGGGTGGGAATACGCCGAGTTGCCCATGTTCCTGGATGTGCTGGTGGTGGTGGCCTGGATCATGTTCGGGCTCAACATCTTCATGACTGTGGCCCAGCGCAAGTACACGGCCATGTACGTGACCATCTGGTACACCATGGGCTGCATCCTCTGGACCGCCTTCGTTTACTTGACTGGCAATTTCGCCACCCTCTTCGCCACGGGCACCAACCAGGCCAACCTCAACTGGATGTATGTCCATAATGCCGTGGGCTTGATCTTTACCCCTGTCGGGCTGGCCCTTGCGTACTACTTCATCCCCCGTGCCTCCAACACACCCCTGCACAGTCACAAGCTATCCATGGTGGGGTTCTGGTCCCTGGCCTTTGTCTACGTCTGGACCGGCGCCCACCACATGATCCACGGGCCCATCTCCCAGTGGCTGCAGACCATCGCCATTGCCTTCTCCCTGATGCTGCTCATCCCCGTCTGGGCGGTGGTCTACAACCTCTTCGCCACCATGAAGGGGCAGTGGCACCAACTCCGCGAAAATGTGCCGCTGAAGTTCCTCATGACCGGCGTGGTGTTCTACCTGCTGACATGCTTCCAGGGCCCCATGCACAGCCTGCGCACGGTCAGCGCCATCGTCTCCAAGACGGATTGGATTCCTGGCCATGCCCACATGGCCGTGCTGGGCTGCTTCAGCTTCTTTGCCATCGCGGGCACCTACTTTGCGGTGCCCAAGATGTGGGGCAAGGCCCTGCACTCCCAGGCCCTGGCCAACTGGAGCTATTGGATGATGCTGATCGGCGGCCTCGGGTTCTTTGTAACCCTCTGGCTGGGCGGTTTCTGGCAGGGTTGGCAGTGGAACAACTGGTCCATCCCCTTCATCGACACGGTGGTGGCCCTCAAGCCCATCTGGCTGGTCCGCTTCTTCTCCGGCGCGCTGATTTTCGTCGGCATCGTCATGTTCGCCTACAACGTGCTGGCCACGGTCATGGGCACCACCGAGGAGGCGGCCTCCTAGGCCGCGGAAAGGAGCGCGATCATGTTCAAGAAAGCCGATACCAGTGCCATTTGGGCCGTTGCCATCTCCCTGCTGCTCTTTTTCATCGGGGGCATTCTCACCACCGTGGTGCCGCCCCTGATCGACACCAGCTGGGCCAAACCCTTTGATAATCAGGACCCTGCCAAGGGCGTTACGGGCAAGCTGATGCCCCTGACGGATCTGCAGAAAAAGGGTCGGGCCATCTACGTGCGTGAAGGTTGCTGGTACTGCCACACCCAGCAGGTCCGCACCCTGCTTGCGGATACCAAGCGCTATGGCTGGCGTGGTGTGGATGCGCCGATCTCCACCCCCGATGAATTCGTCTACGATGACCCTCACATGTTCGGCACCAAGCGCACGGGGCCAGATCTGGCCCGCGTGGGCGGCAAGTACGACGAACAATGGCACCGCACGCACTTCCGCAATCCCCGGGACCTAGTGAAGGGTTCGGTCATGCCGACCTATCCCTGGATCGTCAAGGATCCGGAAGAGTTCAAGGCGCTGGTGGCCTACATGCAGAACCTGGGTCGCGCCAAGGACTGGCGCCCGGCCAAGGACTACGAGAAGTAGGCGCGGAATGAATGACTACACCTATCCGAGCATCTATTTTGCCTATCTGTTCTTCGCCATCATGTTCGGCCTGGCGGTGTTCTTTTTTGTGAGAACGTTCCGCCGGGGCGAATGGGGCGAGCACAGCGAGGATGCGAAATACAAAATGCTCGAGGATGACAATACCGCCGACACCGACAGGAGGCTTCCATGAGCGAACAGACCCCCAAGGGCCAGGACGGCCTGAAGGAATACGCCGACGGCTGGATGACAGAGAAAAAGAACACAGATGTGCCGGGCTTCCTGAAACTGGCCTTCCCCATTATCGGCCTGGGCGCCACCGCCTATATCGCGCTTCAGATGTACGGCGACACGGGCCACGCGACGCGCGGAACCCTGGTGCAGCAATTCAATGCGGTTTCCAAGACCAGCCCCGTGTTGGTGTACACCGTGACCGCCATGGCCCTGGTCTATGTCATCGTGCTGGTCGCCTTTGCGATCCGCAAGTTCCACGAGGATTGATGCTGTGCAAAACGGGAATTGGCAGCTCCGAGTTCCGGATGATTCGCAGTACTGGGTGGAAATGGTCAAGTGCCAGCACGCCTGCCCAGTGCATACGGACGCCTGCGGTTACGTAACGGCCATCGCTGAGGGCCGCCACGAAGACGCGTACCGCATCGCGCGGGCCACCAATCCCTTTGCCTCCATTTGCGGGCGCGTCTGCGGCGCCCCCTGTGAGGCCAACTGCCGACGAGGTTCCCTGGACGAGCCCGTGGCGATTCGCGCCCTCAAGCGCTTCGCCACGGACAAATCCGGGCCCGAAACCGGCGACTACGCCAAATACCGGGAAGGCTGCGATCAGCGCATGCTGCCCCCGAACCGAGGCGACTTCGAGCGCGTGGCCGTGGTGGGCGCCGGCGTGAGCGGCCTTACGGTGGCGCACGATCTCGTTCAACTCGGTTACAAGGTTACGGTATACGAGGCCGACTCCGAGCCCGGCGGCATGCTCATGGTGGGTGTGCCCGTCTTCCGTCTGCCCCGCGAACTGGTCCAGCACGAGATTCAGGCCATTCTGTCCATGGGCGTGGAGCTCAAATGCAACATGCGGCTGGGCCGAGACTTCACGATCGCCAGCCTGCGCGCCGAGGGATACAAGGCGGTCTTCCTAGGCGTGGGCCTCCCCAACGGACGCAAGCTCTCCCTTCCCGGAGGTGAGGCAGAAGGTGTCTACGATGGCATGGAATTCCTGCGCGCCTTCAATCAAGGCAAGGCCCTGCCCATGGGTCGCCGCATCGTGGTAGTGGGTGGCGGCAACGTGGCCTACGACGTTGCCCGCAGCGCCTTGCGCCCCGTGGATGCCATGGGACGCGATGAAGCCCTCGAAGAAATGGGGCGCGGCGAAAAGGTGGCCTACGATGTGGCCCGCAGCGCCCTGCGCAGCAGCGGTGACAAAGAAGTGCATGTGGTCTGCCTGGAGTCCCTGGAGGAAATGCCCGCCGACGACGTGGAAATCCACGAAGGCGAAGAGGAAGGCATCCGCCTGCACAATCGCCGGGGCCCTCGTGAAATCATCATCGAGAAGGGCCGCGCGGCGGGTCTTCGCATGAACAAGTGCGTGTCGGTATTTAACGCTGAAGGCCGCTTTGAACCCCAATTTGCCGAGGGAGAGACCGAGGACCTGCTGGCGGATACCATCATTTTCGCCATCGGTCAGAGTTCGGATCTTTCCTTCCTCAAGCCCGAAGATGGGGTGGCTTCCGAGCGCGGGCTCATCAAGGTGGATCGCGCCACCTACCAGACCACTGCGCCGGATGTCTTCGCCTGCGGTGACATTGCCCACGGGCCGCGTCTCTTCATCGACGCCATCGCCTCCGCCCATACTGCAGCGCGTTCCATGCACGACTTCCTGCGCAACACACGCACCGATGTGGTGCTCCGCAAACGCTGGCTCCCGGCTGCCTACACCATGGCGGAGGGCTGGTACGAAGAGCCCCGTTGCAACCCGCCCGTAGTGGAATGCACCCAGCGCGCGGCCTCTCTGGAGAACGTGGAGCTGAATTATTCCGAAACCATGGCCAAGCGCCAGGGTTCCCGCTGCCTCCGCTGCAACATCAACACGGTGTTCGACACGAGCATCTGCATCGCGTGCAACGGCTGTGTGGACGTCTGCCCCGAAAACCTCATCAAACTCGTGGGCCTGAGCCATCTATCGGATGCGGAAGCCTGGGAGCGGCTCTTCCAGGCAGGAGCGGAAATCACCACCGCTGAATACGCGGCGCTTTCTGCTGAGGAAAAAGATGAACTGGGCGGCATCATGCTCAAGGATGAGAGCACCTGCATCCGCTGCGCCATGTGCGCCTCCCGCTGCCCCACCCACGCCATCCAGATGAAGCGCTTCGAGCATTACGAGGAGTGCGTTTCCGTGCCCTCACCCAATCCCAAGATTTTGTACCAAGCCGCCGCTGAGTAAATCACTGGCAAATCCAGGCGACAAACCACCGATTTTTTATCGGTGTTCATCGTTGGCTGAATTTGTTTTTTTAATTTTTCGCATCCCAAGTTACAGAATCCAAGTTCCTGCTTACTTGCCCTGAAAACAAGGTCTACCGTTGGACACTGATAAATGGGAATGAGACCGCTAACCTATTCTGTGGCCCCATTCCTTTGTTATTCAAAGCACCACATGAATAGATTCCGGTTCATGCCCTGAAAGGCGAGCCCATGAGCACCAGTGAAGTCCAGGCACCCAAGCCTCGGGTTGAACGAAAGGCGCCCTTGCCGCCTGCGGAAACGATGCATCGACGTACCCGCAAACGATTTCATCTGGTGTTCTTCCTGATCTTCCTCGTTTTGCCCTTCTCCAACCTGATGCGCTTTGATATTCCACGGCAGCGGTTCTATCTGGCGGGTTTCGAACTCTGGATCAGCGAATTCGCCATCCTCTTTTTCGCCATCATGTTCTTGATGTTCCTGGTGACCGCCTCCGCCATCCTCTACGGGCGCATCTACTGCAGCTATGCGTGCCCCCAGATGATCTTCAGCGAGTGGAGCCAGGCGATGGAAGCCTGGGGTCGCAGCGTTTCGCAGAAACTGTTCCCGAAAGGCACCGCCCGAAAGGTCACGGGCCTGGCCATTTTCTACGCGGTGCTGGCCATCGCTTCGGTGTTCCTCGCCTTCGTATTCACTTCCTATTTCGTGGAGCCCCGGGATCTGCTGAGCCGCCTGCTCCACCTGGACCTGGTCACCGTGGGCGGCATCACGGGCGCTTCCGTAACCCTGCTGACGTTTCTTGATCTGGTGCTGGTGCGCCAAAAGTTCTGCACCACGGTTTGCCCTTATGGGTACCTGCAGGGCATGCTCCAGGATCGACACACACTGCTGGTGAACTATGAGGACCCGGACAAGGCCTGCATTGAATGCGGTAAGTGCGTGCGGGTCTGCGAAATGGGCATCGATATTCGCAAGGGCCCCTATCAGATCGAATGTGTTCACTGCGGTGACTGTGTGGATGCGTGCGAAGACGTGCTCCGCCGACTGGGTCACCCGGGCCTCATCCAATACGCCTGGGGCGAAGCCCCAGCTGGAACAAAGGTGCGGGAACCCTGGCTCCATCGCATCGGACTGCGAGATGCCAAACGCTGGGTGATTCTGCTGATCATGCTGTTCTATCTGGTTGGCTTGGGAATCGCCCTGTCCCTGCGCCGCCCCGTGCTGGTGTACATTGCTTCGGATCGCAGCACGCTCTACACCGTTCAAGCCGATGGGAAAGTGGTGAACCGCGTGAGGATCAAACTCGCCAACCGCTCACCCCGGGCCACCACCGTGCGCCTTTGGGTGGATGGATTGCCCGGCGCCGAACTAGCCCTACCCGCCAACCCCGTGCCCCTGGCCCTGGGTGAAGTATTGGAGCAGACCGTGGATCTTCGTGCCATGCCCTGGGCCGACGCCCAGGATGTCACTCAGATCCGCATTCTGGCCCAGGCCCAGGGTGACCGTGCGCCCGATGCAACCGAGCTGACCTTTCTCATGCCGCTGCCAAGGAAATAGCCATGCCGAAGACCCCCAAACATTCCCTCTTCTTTCCCGTCATGTTCGGGGTCATCAGCCTGCTGTTCATTGGCATCCTGATCGTGGCCTATCGCGTGTCCGTAAAGGCCAATCCGATCATGCTGGATGAGCGGGGCCAGCAGCGCGGCCATTCATGAGCGTGGGGCACACCTGCGACCTCTGTGGGGCACCTGCTGACCAACACCCCCAAACCCAGCGTTTCGCCGACCAGCCGAAAACCTTTTGCTGCATGGGTTGCTTGAATGTCTACGCGATCTTGCAGGAGAGCGGCGCCCTGACGGATGGCATGAATCCCCGTGACACCGAGGTGTTCCAGCGCAGCCTCCGGATGGGGCTGATCGGCGTGGTGGAGGCTGGGGCCGATTCCGGAGCCCCCTCCATCCCTCCCGATGCCGAAACCCGGGAAACCCTGTACCAGGTTTCCGGTATGTGGTGCACCTCCTGCGGCTGGGTGATCGAACACATCCTTGCCAAGGAACCGGGCATCCGTTCGGCCGAAGTCCTGTTCACCTCGGATCTGCTGAAGGTGCAGTATTGTCCGCAGTATCTGGCCCCCGACCGCATCGGGGAGCGGGTGGCCTCCCTGGGCTACCGCGCCACGGAATACCTCGGTGAGCGCGAAGGTGGCCGCAAGGAATGGCAGGATCTGCTGTTGCGCCTGGGTCTGGCCGGGGCCATGTGGATGAACGTGATGCTGTTCAGCCTCGTGATCTATGCCAGCTACTGGGAAGGTATCGCGGACTGGGCGCACCACGGCGTGCCCTTGATCCTGATGGCCCTCGCCGCTCCGGCGGTCTTTTATTCCGCATGGCCCATCCACCGCATCGCTTGGCTGGGCCTACGCCAGGGCTACCTGCGCATGGAGGCCCTGATTTCCGTGGGCGTGCTGGCCGCCTTCACCTACAGCTCGGTGCAGGCCTTCCTGGGCGGCAAGCATTACTACTTCGATACCGCCTGTGCCATTGTCACCCTCATGCTCGCGGGCAAGGCCCTGGAGCGGGGCGCCAAGGAGCGCAGCGCCAAGGCCATCGCCCTGCTCCACCGTCTCCTGCCCAAAAAGGCACGGTTGCGCCTGGATGATCGGGACCATTTCGTGGCCATCGAGGCCTTGGAACCGGGCATGGTGTTCCTGGTGAAGGCCGGGGAACGCATTCCCGCCGATGGTGTGGTGGTGACAGGCAATTCCACCGTGGATGAATCCGTGGTGACCGGGGAATCCAAGCCCCGCAGCAAAAACCCAGGTGATGAAGTGGTGTGCGGCAGCCTCAATGCCGCAAGCGTGTTGGAAATCCAGGTACTGCGGGCGGGGGCGGATTCCACCTTGGCCCAGATCGTCCGGGCCGTGGAAAGTGCCCTGGCCAGCCGCAGCCCCCTGGAACGGACAGTGGATCGCGTTTCCCGGGTCTTCATCCCCTCGGTGCTGGGGGTGGCCACCCTTACCCTGCTCGGCTGCCTGGCGGTGCATCTGCCTCCCGCGGAGGCCATGCTGCGCGCCATCGCGGTCCTGGTGATCGCCTGCCCCTGTGCCCTGGGGATCGCCACACCATTGGCCACCACGGCCGCTGTGGGCAACGCTTCCCGCCGAGGCATTCTGGTGCGCGATGTGCGGGTGCTGGAGACCTTTCGGAAGGTAGACGTGCTGGTTCTGGATAAGACCGGTACTGCCACCGAAGGCGATGTGCGCGTGCGCGAACACTTGGACGCGCCCCTGGAACTGGTTGCTGCGCTGGAAGCCTACTCTGAACATCCACTGGGCCACGCCGTTGTGCGCCTGGCTCGCGAGCAGGGCCTGACCCTAGGTGAGGCCCATGAGGTTGCCATCCAGGAAGGCCGTGGACTCACCGGTTCGGTCGCCCATCAGCACGTGGCGGTGGGCAGCCTGCGCCTGATGGTTGAAGCAGGCGTGATCATCCCGGATGCGCTTCGCCACCGCACGGAGGCTTGGCAGGCGGAAGGTCTCACCATTGCCTTTGTGGCCATCGACGGCCAATCCCGGGGCGCCCTGGCCTTTGGCGATCGCCTGCGCCCCGAGGCCGCGGGCGTGGTGGCCGCCCTGCGCGCCCGGGGCGTGCACACGGTGTTGCTCTCGGGGGATGCCCAGGCCACCACCACGCGCATCGGCGCGGTGTTGGGCGTGGACGAAGCCCTGGGTGAAGTGCCCCCCGGCGCCAAGGCCGAAGCCATCCGGCGTTTCCAGCAAGGGGGCCGCGTGGTGGCCATGGTGGGCGATGGCATCAACGACGCGCCCGCCCTGGCGGCGGCGGACCTAGGCATTGCCATGGGTACCGGCACGGACCTGGCGATGAACGCCGCACCGGTCGTACTGCTGAATACGTCCCTCCTGCGCATTCCCGAAACCTTCGCCCTGGCCGAAACCGCCCATCGCGTGGTGCGCCAGAACCTCTTCTGGGCCTTCGCTTACAACGTGGCGGGCATCACCCTGGCCGCCACCGGCGTGCTGAATCCCATCCTGGCCGCCGGCGCTCTAGCGCCGTGATCGCTCCCCGCCTCCCCGCCCCCAGCCTTTCCGTGATCTCGGCAATTCGCTTGGCCGGCCCCCCCGCGGCTCAACGCCGCGCTGAAGCCATCCGCGCCGGCCCCCCTTCGAGGCTGGCAAGCAGCCATCCTGTTTATCTTGTCCCCCTGTTGGCTTGCATTCCATGAAATTTTTTTTTTTTTAAAAAAAAACAAAAAACCAACCAAAACCAACCCCCCCCCCCCCTTCGCCACATCACTCCCCATCAGCCGGAGCAGATTCACTGCCTGGTAGATCATCCAGGCGCCCATGCCCGTCACCAGGGCACCGCCCAGGCGCAGCAGGCGGGATCGCCAAGCCTGACTGAGTTTGGTGCCGAGGAAGCCCAGGCCAAACATTACAGGCACGGTACCTAGGCCGAATGCGGCCATGCCGGCGGCGCCCATGCGCCAGCCACCTGCGTCCAGGGTGCGCAGCAGCATCATGTAGACAAGCCCACAGGGAATCAGGCCCCAGCCCAAGCCCAGCAGGAAGGGCAGCCCGCCCTGGGTCAGGCCTCGGCCTAGAAGCTTTTGCAACGGCGCGGGCAAACGGAATTCCATCAGCGCATCCACCCGCCGTCCCCACACCAACAGCAGCCCCAACACCACCATGAGCAAGCCAATGCCCAGTTTCACCCAGATCTGCCATGGCCAGGCCTGGGCCGCAATGAGCGCTTGGCCATCAGGCCGACAGCAGGCGTGCATATCCTGGATGTCCTTCAGTCGGCTGAAACCGCCCAAAAAACCGATCAGAGCCCCCAGCGCCGCGTAGGTCGTGATGCGGCCCAGCTGAAAGAGCAGCAGGCGCAGCCAGGGTTGTCCCCCCACCCGGGCCTGAGCCATTCCAAAGGCTGCCACAATGGGTCCACACATGCCCGCACAGTGTCCAAGGGAACCCAGCACGCCCGCCACTGCCATGGTCAGCAGCCACGGCAGCGCATGGGTCTGGTTCAGCCATTGGTCTAGCATGGTCCCTCCATAAAAAGTGTAGCGCTGGGCAAGCCCATTCCTTAGTAACCACGCGAGCCTCGACATCCAAATAAAAATGGCTTGACATTACGATTCAACGATATAACTTTATGGTTGTAAGGTGAAAACATGCCGACCCAACCCATCAGTGACCAGATCATCAGCGACGTCAGCCAGATCTTTGGCTCCCTGGGGGATGTCTCCCGGCTGAAGATCCTTCGTGCCCTGCTGGAAGCCAAGGAGCCCCTGAGTCAATCCAGTCTGGTGGAACAAACCGGGCTTTCCCAGGCCAACACCAGTAAACACCTCACCCTGCTGGTGCGCGTGGGGCTGGTGACCCGAGAGCAACATGGCAACCTCGTCTTTTTTAAACCGGTGCGACCGATCGTCGACAACGTCTGCGCCCTCGTATGCGGACATGTGACGGCGCGGATCCAAAGCGCCTTCCGTGCCTTGGCCTGAGCCTGATTGATGAAAAGGAATTCCCACATGACTAATCCTTTAAAGGTCCTGGTTCCCTTCACCGCCTTGGCCCTGCAAGCCCAGGCGCCCTTGAGCATCCAGGAAGCCATCCAGACCGCGTGGTCCAAGCAGTCAGGCCTCCAGGCTGGCGAGGCCATGGTGGCCAAGGCTCGGGCCGAGGCGGAAGCCATGCATTCGTTGCGGCTGCCTACTGCCACCTTGGGCGTGGGCTTCATGCGCACCGACGAACCCATGATGGCCTTTGGCACCAAGCTCGATCAGGCTCGTATCTCCCAGATGGATTTCATGCCCTCTGCGCTGAACCATCCCGATGCGATCCAGGGCACTGGCGCCACCCTCACCCTGAGCCAACCACTCTATGCGGGCGGTCGTCTGGATGCGGCCCGTCGTGCCGGCGCCGCCATGGCCAATGCCGAAGGAGCCACCCAGGGGCACCGCAAGCAGCAGGTGGCCTTCGCCATCACCCAGGCCTACTTTGGCGCCCAGGTGGCCGAACAGGCCGTCCGCTACGCCGAGGACACCCTCAAGCAGGCCACGGAAACCGAACGGTTCGTGCAGGCACGCGTCGAGCAGGGCTTGATGTTGAAGTCCGAGGGCGAGCGCACCAAGGCCTACCGCGCCCAGTCCGAAGCGGGTGTGGTGGAAGCGAAAGCCCGGCTGGCCTCGGCCCGATCGGCGCTGGCACTTTTGCTGGGAACCGATGTCAGTGCTTCGACCTTGAGCACGCCGGTGGATGGCAGCGCGAGCGACGTTTCCACCCCGGGTCAGCGTGGCGACCTCCATGCAGCCCGCCAGCAATCCCAGGCGGCCAAGGAGGGTGTAAAAGCCGCCCAGGGCAGCCTGAAGCCAGAAGTGGGCCTCCAGTTCATCGCCGGCACCATGCGGCAATCCTGGAACACCGGCGGCAACTGGACCACCGCCAGCCTGGGCGCGAAATGGACCTTCTCGTTCTCCGATACCCAGCGGGTGAGTGCCGCCCGCGCCCAGGCCCGCGCCGCTGAATTCAATGTGAGGTGGCAGGAAGCCGTGGCCAGTCGCGAGGTGGAAGAAGCCCGTCGCGCCATCCAGACGGCGGAAGCCAAAATCAGTTTTGCCAAGACCGCTGTTGAAGCCTCGGAGTCCGTGCGCGCCATTCGCACTGCCCGGCACCGGGAGGGCCTGTTGCCCCTGGTGGAGGTGCTGGACGCCGAAAGTGCTCTGACAGGCGCCCGCACCCTGCTGCTCGCCAGCCAACTCGAACGCCGCCTGGGCCAGGCCCAGCTAGCCCTTGCCCTCGGTCAGCCCATCGAAAACGTGAAGGAGTAACCCATGAAGCGCTTGCTTTTCCTTTCTTCCCTGACCCTCGTCCTGGTGGGCGTGGCCTGTTCCAAGCATGAAGAAACCCAGCCCGTCCAACTGCCCACCGTAAAGGTGCGGTTGGCTTCGGAAACGGATGCCAATCAGGCCGGTTGGGTGGCAGTCACCCTGAACGCCACCCAGCGGGCCACCCTTGCCACCCGCCTGGCCGCATCGGTGAAAAAGGTTCACGTGACGGAAGGTCAGCATGTGGCCGCCGGGGCGCTGCTGGTGAGCCTCAGCGATGACGATCTCCAGGGTGGGCTGAAGGCCGCAGAAACCGCCGTGGCAGCGGCGACCACCCAAGTTCATCGCATCGAAAACCTCGCCAAGCAGAATGCCTCTATCCAGGCGGAAATGGACATGGCCACGGTGCAACTGGCCCAGGCAAATGCCGCCCTCGCGGGTGTGAAGGCGAATATCGCCTACACCCAGATCCGGTCTCCCTTTGCTGGCGTCGTGCAAACCCGCCGTGTCAACGAAGGTGATTTCGTGGGGCCAGGCATGCCCTTGGTGGAAGTGGAAGGTCAGGGCGCCATGGAATTCACGGGGAGCGTTTCCGAAGGGGAAGCCAAGGGGCTCAAGATCGGCCAGACGCTGCCTTTTGAAGTGGAAGGCAAGACCGGCCTTGCTCAGATCACGGGCCTGTCCACAGGTGGCGATCCCACCTCCCATCGCGGCAGCATCCGTGCGCGCGTCGCCAAGGGTGGTGATGGCCTCCGCTCCGGCGCCTTTGGCCGATTGAAGCTCGCCATTGGCGCATCTAAGGTGATCACCGACGAACGCTTTGTGGCCAAGAGTTCCCTGGTGCAGCGCGGCGAACTGAATGGCGTGTTCGTCGTCAAGGATGGCAAGGCCGAACTGCGCTGGCTGTCCCTGGGCGAACCGCAGGGTGACCGCATCCCCGTTCGTGCCGGACTGGCCAAGGGTGAACTGGTGATCGATGCGCCCGGTGAACTCAAGGACGGGCAGCCCATTGAGGTGACGAAATGAGTGGAGACGACCGTCTAGGCCTCGCGGGGCGACTCGCCAAGTCCTTCCTCCACAGCAAACTGACGCCCCTCATCGTGGTGGCGTCCCTGATGCTGGGCCTGCTGGCGGTGGTGCTCACGCCCCGCGAAGAAGAACCCCAGATCATCGTGCCCATGGTGGATATCTACGTGCCCATGCCGGGCGCGAGCCCCAAGGAAATCGAAAGTCAGGTCACCACGCCGCTGGAGAAGCGCCTCTGGGGAATCTCTGGGGTGGAATACCTCTACAGCACCAGCTTGCCCAACGTGGCCATGATCACGGTGCGCTTCAAGGTGAACGAGCCCCAGGAACCCAGCCTGGTAAAAATTCACCAGGAGCTGATGGCCAATCCCGACCTGCTGCCCAGCGGCGCAATGAAACCCATCGTGCGTCTGCTCACCATCGACGACGTGCCCTTTTTGGGCCTCACCTTACACGGTCAGAACCAGACACCGGGACAGCTCCGCAGCCTGGGCGAAGCCCTTGCCCGCGAACTAGGTACGGTGCCCAACACCGCCCAGGTGAAAGTGATCGGCGGTGCCAAGCGCATGGTGCGCATCGAACCCAATCCCGAAAAACTCCGCGCCCTAGGCATGAGCCTGGGTGAATTGCAGCCCGCCCTCCAGACCGCCGAAAGCCAGCTCCCGGCAGGTGCCCTGGTGGATCGCAACCAGCGCACGGTATTGGAAGCCTCGGGTTTCGTGCTGGAAGCCTCCGAACTGAAGCGTCTGGTAGTGTCCGTCAAGAATGGCCGCCCAATCTATTTGGGCGATGTGGCCCGTGTGTCCGATGGCCCCGAGCCCGAGCCGCCCATCGTGCTTTACGGTACCCAACAGGGTGGGTTTGATTCGGCCGTGACCGTAACGCTCTCCAAGCGCACGGGCAGCAACGCCACCGATCTGGCCGAGGCCGTCCTGAGAAAAGTGGATGCCCTGCGCGGGAACCTGATTCCCGCCGAACTCAAGGTGACCGTGACTCGCAACTACGGCGAAACCGCGGGCGATAAGAGCAACGAGCTCATCGAGCATCTCCTCATCGCCACCCTCAGCGTTGTGGCCCTCATCGGCTTGGCCATGGGCTGGCGCAGCGCGGTGGTGGTGGGCACCGCGGTACCGGTAACCTTGGCGCTCACACTGCTCATTTCCTACCTCTTCGGGTACACCCTGAACCGCGTCACGCTCTTTAGCCTGATTTTCTCCATCGGCATCCTGGTGGACGACGCCATCGTGGTGGTGGAAAACATCCATCGGCACCTTCATCTTCCAGGTCCGCCCCGCAGCTTTGCGAAGATCGTGGTGGATGCGGTGGATGAAGTGGGCAACCCCACCATCCTTGCCACGTTCGCGGTGATTGCCGCCATTCTCCCCATGGCCTTTGTACGCGGCCTCATGGGCCCCTACATGCGACCCATTCCCGTGGGCGCCAGCGTGGCCATGCTCTTCAGTCTGGTCATCGCCTTCGTCATCAGCCCTTGGGCCAGTCTCAAGATTTTCAAACATGAAGCTCACCTTCCGGAAATCGATGCCAGCGGCCTGCACCCCGCCACCGAAGAGAACTCGGTTCCCGAACCCCTTCATGGCAAGGAAAACGAAAAAACCCTTGCCGATGAAACCGCGCCGGATTCCTGGAGCACGCACCTCTACCGCCGCATCATGCATGCCCTGCTCTCCAGCGCCAAGGTTCGGTGGGCCTTCTTTGTGGGCGTGCTGGCCCTGCTGGGCGGCGCCATGGCCCTGGTGGGTGTGGGGGCCGTGAAAGTAAAAATGCTGCCCTTCGATAACAAATCCGAATTCATGGTGCAACTCGATCTGCCTGCCGGCACGCCCCGGGAGAATGCCCTGGTCCTGGGCCAGACCATGGCCAGGCGTCTGCTGCAGGAACCAGTCGTCCGCGATGTCCAGGTGTATGCGGGGGAAGCGGCCCCCTTCACCTTCGTGGGCATGGTGCGCCATAGCTTTCTCCGCCAGGACGCCCAAATGGTGGATATCCAGGTGAACCTGGTGGGCAAGGGGGATCGCAAGGAACAAAGCCATGCCATTGCCGTGCGCCTGCGACCTGAATTGGCCAAGCTGGCCATGCCGGAAGGCACACGCTTCAAGATCGTGGAAATTCCACCAGGGCCACCGGTCATGGATACCTTGGTGGCCGAGGTCTATGGCCCCACAGAGGCTGAACGCATTCGCTACGCGGGTGAAATCGAGAAAATTTTCCACGGCGTGAAGGGCGTGGTGGATGTGGATAGCACCCTCAATCCCACCAACCCCAAGGTCAGCCTGGTGTTGGATCGAGAAAAAGCGGCTCTTCACGGCGTCGCGCCCGCCCATGTGATCCAGACCTTGTACATGGCAGGCAATGGCCACACGGCTGGCAGTTTCCATGTGCAGCGGGGCAGCACCCAGGTGCCCGTGATCATCCAACTGCCCAGCAGCCAGCGGCAGCACCTCGACCAGATGCTCCAGATGACCGTCCCTGGCGCGCGGGGGCTGGTTCCCCTATCCGAATTGGTGCGGGTGCAGGAGGGCCGTGAGAACGCCGCGATCTTCCACAAAAACCTCATGCCGGTGTCCTATGTATTCGGCGATCTGGCCGGTGTGATCGAGAGTCCGGTATACGCCTTGGCGGCCCTGAACAAACAGCTCGATGGGCTGAAGGGCACCGCCGGCCAACCCGTGGCGAGGCTGGGATTGGCCCATCCCGAGAACACCGAAAACCTGGTGATGAAGTGGGATGGCGAATGGCACATCACGCTGGAAGTCTTCCGGGACCTTGGCCTCGCCTTTGCGGCCGTGCTGATCCTGATCTACATCCTGGTGGTGGGCTGGTTCGAGAGCTTCATGGTGCCCTGGGTGATCCTGGTGCCCATCCCGCTCTCCCTGATCGGCATCATTCCCGCCCATGGTCTGATGGGCGCCTTCTTCACGGCCACCAGCATGATCGGCTTCATCGCCGGAGCCGGCATCATCGTGCGCAACAGCATCATCCTGGTGGATTTCATCGAACTGAAGCTCAAGGAAGGCATGCCCTTGGCCCTCGCGGTGGAAGAAGCGGGCGTGGTGCGCTTCCGCCCCATGCTCCTCACGGCCTCCGCCGTGATGGTGGGCAGCGCCATCATGTTGGCCGATCCCATTTTCCAGGGTCTGGCCATCAGTCTCATGGCCGGTGAAGTGGCCGCCACCCTGCTCTCCCGCATCGCAGTGCCCGTTCTCTATTTCCTTGTCGCCCGGCGCGGTCGTGCGGCTGATCTGCAACGCCTGGGCGCCGCCCAAATCCTTCAGGAGCAAAAATGAACGTTGATCGCATCGTCCACTCTGTCGCCGGCACCATGATCCTCGCCAGCCTTGCCCTGGCCCACTGGCATAGCCCCAATTGGCTCTGGCTCACCGTCTTCGTGGGTGCCAATCTCCTGCAAAGCGGCCTCACCAATTGGTGCCTGATGTCCAGCATCCTGGCCAAGCTCGGGGTGCCGACCCAGGGCGCCTGCGGGATCAACTAATGGTGCTTCCCTTCGACCTCAAGCGGGTGTTGCTCGGGATCCTGGTGGGGGGTGCCCTGGGTTTCGGGTACCAGCGATGGGTGGGCTGCCGCACGGGCGCCTGCCCACTCACTGCCACGCCTCTGCGCGCCATCACCTATGGGGTGGTGGTGAGTCTCTTCTTTACCCTTGCGGGTTGTTCAAAGAACCCGTCTTCAAGCAGCAAGACCACCAGCCAGCCTGCCCAAAAGGAACCCACCATGTCCGTTTCCAATGTCATCCATCTCACCGCTGGCGCCTTTGAAAAAGTGAAGGGCCAGGACAAGCCCGTGATCATCGACTTCTGGGCACCTTGGTGTGGTCCCTGCCGGATGCAGGGCCCCATCCTGGATCAGGTCTCCATCCAGATGGGCGACCGGGCCCTCGTGACCAAGGTCAATGTGGACGAAGAACCGGCCCTGGCCGCCCCCTTTGGCGTGCAGGCCATTCCCACCTTGGTGATTCTCAAGGGCGGCAAGGTTGTCCAGCGATTCACGGGCGTGCAGCAGGCCGAAACCCTGGTGAAGGCTCTGGAGGCGGCAGGCGCTTGAGCCGAGTGCCGACGAACCAGATCCTTTGAGCTTCAGGGACCAAACTCGGTACCATGCCTGAAGATCCAAGGAACGTCATGCGAATCGCCTTTGCCCTCCTGTTGTTCTTCCATGGGCTCATCCATGTGCTCGGGCTCATGAAGTCACTGGACCCGGACAAAGTTCCCCAGCTGGTGCTGCCCATCTCCCGTCGGATGGGGTTCCTTTGGCTGCTCGCAGAAGGCCTGTTCACCCTGACCTTGGTGGCGCTGTTTGTGCTGCCGGGCTGGTGGTGGCTCCCGGGTCTTTTGGCGGTCGTGCTTTCCCAGGGATTGATCTTCACGGTGTGGCGTGACGCCCGCTTTGGCACCTTCGCCAACGTCATGATCCTGACCGGTGTGAGCCTGGGCTTCTTGATGCAGGGCCCCCTGAGCCTGCGCGCCGAGTATGACCGGGAGCAGGCCGCTGTCCTCACCCAAATGCCAACCCCACGGCCGATAACCCAGGCCGATCTGGACCGTTTGCCGGGTTCCGTTCGCCACTATCTGCAGATGTCGGCCTTGAAACCCGCGGTTGCCACTGCGAATTTTCAGGCTCGATTCAAGGGCAGAATACGGAGTGGTCCCCAGGCGCCCTGGATGCCCTTCACGGCCCAGCAAACGGAGGCCTTCCACACGCCGGTGCGGCTGTTCTACATGGATGCCACCATGCGGGGCTTTCCGGTTCAGGTCCTGCACGTCTATCGGGGTACCACCGCCACCATGCGGGTGAAAGCCCTGGGGCTGGTGACCCTGGTTGATGCCAAGGGCCCTGCCCTCGACCGTGCGGAAACCGTAACCCTGTTCAACGATATGTGCGTGCTGGCGCCCGGTTCCCTGACAGACCCCCGGATCCGCTGGCAGGCGTTGGATGATCGCCATACCAGGGCCACGTTTACCAATGGAGGACAGACCATCACCGCGGATCTGTTCTTCAACGAACAGGGCGAACTGGTGGATTTCCATTCCGACGATCGCACGAAGGCTTCCTCCGACGGGAAAACCTTTGACCCCGCGGGCTGGACGACGCCCCTGCGAGCCTATCGGTCCTTCGGCCCCTGGCGGCTCAGCTCCCGCGCAGAGGTAAAATGGCATCCCAAGGAAGGCGCTTTCACCTACGGCGAGTTCGAGTTGCAGGAAATCACCCACAACCTCGACCACCCCTAACGCCAAGTAAGGGCCACGATCGAGCACTTGGGTTGCCATGGTCCGAGCAGAAAAGCTTCCGCACTAGGGAGACAGGGATCAGGCGGACCTTTTATTGTTCGGTTTGTTCTAACAGGCCTGGGAGAGGCTGGGCCGATTCCAAATCCAGGAGCTTCTTTTTCTGTTCCAACCCGCCCGCAAATCCAGTCAATGCGCCATTCTGGCCCAGTACGCGATGGCAGGGCACCAGGATGGTGAGGGGGTTCCTTCCCACCGCGGCCCCCACGGCCCGTGCGGCCGTGGGCTTCCCAATCCGCCGCGCCACCTCGGCGTAGGTGAGCGTGGCACCGTGGGGAATGCCTTTCAGTGCCTTCCAAACCTGCTGCTGGAAGGACGTGCCTGCGGGCTCCAACGGCAGATCGAACCTGCGCCGACGACCCTCGAAGTAATCCCCCAATTGGCGACGGGTCTCCTGGAACACGGGCAAACTCTCGCCCCAGATCCAGGTGCCTGCGTTGTTGGGAAAGTGCTTCTGGCCTTCGAGGTAGAGCCCAATGAGGGCTGTTCCGTCCGAGACCAGGATCATGGGGCCCAGAGGGCTGTCGAATCGTTCAGCGAAGCGCTTCATGCGTCCTCCAAGGAAGCCCAAAGGTGCATCACGGCGTAGGCCCGCCAGGGCCGCCAGGACTCGGCCCAGGCCTTGATCTCCGCAGTGGAGAGCCCAGGCAGTGCGCTGCGCACCCCGTGATCCGTGGGAATGAAAGCATCGGGCCAGGCGAGGGCCCGCATGGCAATGTACTGGGCGGTCCAATCGCCGATACCCGGCAATTGCAGCAGGGCATGGATCGTGGCTTCCACGTTCACCCCTGGCTCCAGCCTCAACTCCTTTTCAGCCATGGCCCGGGCGATGGCCTTGATGGTGGCCGAGCGGGTGCGCAAAATGCCCAGGGCGCCCAACGCTTCCGGCGGCAGGGTCGCGATTCGCTCAGGCGATGGAAACGTGCGGCGCAGTTCTTCGAAGGGCGTCTCAACAGGATCCCCGAAAGCATCGAGGACGCGCATGGCTAGGGTGCGTGCAGCCTTCACGGTGACCTGTTGGCCCAGCACGGCCCGCACCGCGATCTCGAAGCCATCCATGACGCCCGGTACCCGCACGCCGGGATGGGCTTCGGCCAATGGCCCGAGGGAGGCGGCGACCGCATCGGGTTGGCCCCCCAGGTCGAAAAGGTGGGACAACCGGGCCAACACCTGAGGAATGGCGGGCCCCAGGGACGGGCTTACCACGACTTCCAGAGCTGAGGTGGCGGGCAAAAAGGAAGCCGCCACCCAACCCTGGAAGCGCTTCCCACGCACTGTCAGGGCGATGGTCCGACGGTACGTGGAACCATCAAAGGATTCCAGCCCCGGAATGGCACGCAGGCCCAGGAACCCCAGCATCCTGGCGCCATCGTAGGGCGGGCGGAAGGGAAGGCGGAACCGGAAGCCTTCGGCCGCGCCAAGGTTTTTCCGATCCTTGCGAAGGTCCGAAGGTTTCAGATGGTAGCGATCATGGAACAGGGCATTGAAGCGACGCAGGCTGGTAAAGCCACTGGCCCAGGCCACTTCCGCGAGCGGCAGCCCGGTATCCGTGAGCAACCGTTTGGCCGTGAGCAGTCGCTGGGTCTGCAGGAACTCGATGGGAGCGACACCGAATTCGGCGGCGAAGACGCGCCGTAGGTGGCGCTCCGAAACCCCAAAGCGTACGGCGATAGCCTCCAGACCTTCGTCCAGTTCACCTGCCTGCAGGGCCAGGGCCACGCGCTGGGCCAGTTGCGAAGAAGCATCCATGGGTGAATGGCCCGGCGCCAGTTCGGGACGGCAACGCAGGCAGGGCCTGAAGCCAGAGCCCTCCGCCGCCGCAGCGCTTGCATAAAAGGTGCAGTTCTCCCGCTTGGGCACCCGGACCCGGCAGATGGGGCGGCAGTAGATTCCGGTGGAAGCAACACCCACGAAAAAGTGCCCGTCAAAGCGAGCGTCGCGGCTGACAAGGGCCTGATAGGAACGATCGGCATCCATGGGCCCATCATCGCCCCAGGGTTAAGACATGTCTCGCCGAATTCGGACATGGAATCAAAAGGCTAGGCCTGGTTCTGGATCAGCCCTCGAATCCTTCGGGCTCGGCGATCAGCAGCCGGTTCTTGGGTGTGATATCCCCTGGGATCAACTGAGTGAACACCCGGTAGCCGCGGGACCGCAGCAGTGCCACCCGGGTCGCATCCACGGCCAGGGGACCGTCCATCCAGCCCTCCAGGCTGCCAAGGTCCGACTTCCCGAGGGCGTGGCAGCAGGGCAGTACGGCCACCCGGGCTCGCACGTCCATGGCCCGGGCCAGGATCAGATCCGTCAGTCCCCCGCAGGCATGGGCCGAAACCACCACATCCGTGGACTGCAGCGGTACCAGCTTCAGGTTGCTTTGCAGAAGGTGGATGCGCCCCTTCAGGCGGGGCCAGGCTTCGCCGAAGGCCTCATCCAGCAGGGCCGCGCTCTTCGGAATCCGGAGGTCCACCGCCAATGCTTCGGGCGAACGATCATCCAGCAACAGCATGATCTGGGCCAGCAGGCCATGCCCGCAGGCCAGATCCACCACCCGCCCGCCGCGAAAGCGACGCCGCACCCTGCGGGCCACTTCCCAGGCTTCGTGCAGTTCCTTGCGGGGCAGGCAATTGGCGCGACAGACCACCCGGCCGATGCTATCGAACAGCGTGGTGCCTTCGAAGTGGGGGAGTTGCCGTTCACCCAGACGATTGCGCGAGGAGCGATCCACGGATTCAACCACGCCTGTTTCCGGTCGCCTTGGCCTTGCCGACCGTGCTCATGGCGTACTCGGCGGAACGGGTGAGGGCCTTGATCTTCTCGGCCTTCCGGAAGCGCAACGCGGACCAATCCTCATCCAAGGCCACTTGGCGAACGGGCTCGAAACCCAGATCGCCCAAGGGCTGCCAGCCCCCATCCCGGGAGAGATCCGAGGCATATTTCTTCGAACTCTTTTTGGGATAACAGCACCAGAACGGCGCATCCTCCGCGAGCAGCTCTGTGGCCTGAGCGGCCGTGCCAACCTCGGCGCAGCCCTTCAAAAAAACCAACGCGAAGTCGAAGGAACCCTTGGCCTTCGCGTCGAGGAAAACGGGCGCATGTTCCCGAAGGCTCGCCACCAGTTGAGCGGCTTCCTCGGGCGCACCTACCACCAGCACGCGCCGATGCGCCTTGAAGTTCAGTTTGGCGAGCAGTGAATCCACGGCCTACTCCAGAGGGGATGGATACCTGGGTATCCACCTCGCATCATCTCGCCATTTGAGCTTCCGACGCGCTTTGCCATCAGGCCTGGGGAAATTCCCTGCGGTCTGCCTTCAGGCAACGGAGCACCAGATAACACAGGGGACCAAAGGAACCGGCGACCAGCGTCAGGATCACGAAGGGCCAAGCCTTCAACCCACGTTCACGGGCATCCTGGATCATCCAGAAGCAGGCCAGCACCCCCAGGATGGAAAGATCCGCGAGCACCTGACCGGCGCCCCAGCTCTGGAAATGCGGTTTGAGGATGCCGAAGTAGCCCACATCCAGCAGGGCCACCGCCGTGAGCGCGCCGAAAAGGCCAAGGACCAGGAGTAAAGCGGAAAGGCGAAGGGACATGGGTAAGCTCCTTGGAGAAATCGGTTCATCCTCAGCGTGCCAACCTGCCTGCGCCTTCTCAATTACCTCTCAGGTCATTGAATGCGATCCTCAACCCCGCAAGAATCCCAGAAGCCCCAGGGAGCCCGGACATGCCACTCACCTCGCTGCCGCCGCACGACACCGCCCCGTCAGCGTTTCCCCATCTGCTCAAGGGCTGGCGCCAGAAACGCCGCCTTTCCCAGCTCGATCTCGCGCTGGATTCCGGCGTGTCCCAGCGCCATGTAAGCTTTCTGGAATCGGGCCGCGCCAAGCCCAGCCGCGCCATGATCCTGCAACTCAGTGAAACCCTGGCGGTGCCACTACGGGAGCGCAACGACTGGCTATTGGCCGCTGGATTCGCCCCGGTGTTCCAGGCCCGCTCCCTGGACGACCCGCAGATGCACCAAGTGTTGGCCGCGGTTCGCATGATGCTTGCCAACCATGCGCCCTTCCCGGCCCTGGCCATCGATCGCGCCTGGAACATCCGCCTTGCGAACGAACCCTTCGAGCGCCTGGTGGCCATGTTTGGCGCGGATGTGTGGAACCAGGTGGGCGGCGATGCGCGCAACATGATGCGGCTGTTTTTCCATCCCAATGGCATCCGCCCCTATGTGGGGAACTGGGCCACCGTCGCGCCCCTGGTTTGGCACCGCGCCTGCCGCGAGGCTGAGACCCTCGGCGGCCAGGACATGAAGGCCGTTCTGATGGAATTGAGCCAGTACCAGGATTCAACAACCCTTGGCCCCGCACCGGACACGGCCCTCGTCCCCGTGCTGCCCCTGGTGCTGGAGAAGGATGGCCAACGACTATCGCTCTTCACCGTCATCGCCACCTTCGGTACGGCACAGGACATCACCACCGACGAACTGCGCATCGAAAGCCTGTTTCCGGCCGACGCTGCCACGGAGAAATGCTTCACAAAGGCCTGACTCTGCGTCCCCCCTGCACAGATCGTGCACCGAGACTGCATAGAGGCTTTGCAGCTACCCCGTGTCGGTAGCGCCTAAACAGGGCTGGCCATGGCCGCACACAAAAGCCCCGAAACCTGACGGCAGCGGGGCTTTGCTGGCGGAGAGAGAGGGATTCGAACCCCCGAACGGGTCACCCCGTCACCTGATTTCGAGTCAGGCTCCTTCAACCACTCGGACATCTCTCCAGAGGGGAGATTCTAGCAGGGGTTGGGCCACGGCTGCGAGGCGGGTGCGTTTACAATCCTCAGGATTGGGGTTGCATGGACCACAGGATCCTGAAGGCTGTAATGTTCGCGGTGCCGGTGCTGTTGGCGCAGGCGCAAACGCCGAGCGGAGAATTGGCTCTGGATGTGGTTCGAGCCTCGCATTTTGCCAAGCTGGCGCTCAAGTGTGTGCGGCAGGAATATCCCAACAAACTAGACCATGTGATGAATGGCCCCAATGAGGTGCAATCGCCCAAGGCGCTGCATCCGGCCTTTTACGGGTGTTTCGACTGGCATTCTTCGGTCCACGGGCACTGGATGCTGGTGAAGCTGTTGCGGGATTTCCCAGAATTGCCCGAGGCGAAGGAAATCCGCGCGGTCCTCGATGAGAACTTGGCGCCCGAGCGGATGGCCGCTGAAGTGGCCTACTTTGCCCAACCCAATCGCAAAAGTTTTGAGCGGACGTACGGCTGGGCCTGGCTGCTCAAACTCACGGCGGAATTGCGCAACTGGGATTCCCCGGAAGCCCGCCGCTGGTCCGCAAACCTGCAGCCCCTGGCCAACCGGGTGACGGGGGCTTTTCTGGATTTTTTGCCCAAGCAGACCTATCCCATCCGCACGGGGTGCATCCCAACACCGCCTTTAGCCTTTCCCTGGCCATGGACTACGCCCGGTCTGCCAAGGACCATCGCTTGGAAACACTGATCGCGGAACGCGCCCGCACCTATTTCGGCACGGACCGCAGTGGCCCCCTGCGCTGGGAACCCAGCGGCGAGGATTTCCTCTCCGCCAGCCTGGAGGAAACCGCCCTCATGGCCAAGGTACTCTCCAAGGCGGAATTCCGTACCTGGGCGGCTGGATTCCTTCCCGAGTTGATGGCCGACGGCAAGCTGGAACCAGCCATTGTCTCCGACCGCACGGATCCCAAGATCGTTCATCTGGACGGGCTGAACCTGAGCCGCGCCCGCTGCCTGTACGCCATCACCGCGGCCCTTGGCGCGAAGGACACTCGGCGCGAGGCGCTATTGAAAACAGCGGATGCCCACGGCCAGGCCTCCCTGCCCTTCATTGCCTCGGGTAGCTATGAAGGCGAGCATTGGCTGGGCACCTTCGCCGTACAGATGCTGGATGCGCGACGGGTGGTGAAGAACTGATCAGACCCTGCGCCGCCGAAAAAACTGCTGCAGCATGTCACGGCATTCGGTTTCCAGCAGACCACCCTCCAGCGCAATGCGGTGGTTGAGGTTGGCCCCGCTCGATGAGGTCTCGGTTCTGCGACACACCCACTTTGGGATCCGGCGCACCATAGACCACCCGTTCCACCCGCGCATGGGTGAGCGCCCCGAAGCACATGAGGCAGGGCTCCAGGGTCACGTAGAGGGTGGCGCCGGGCACGCGGTAGTTCTTCAGCCATTCGCAAGCACTGCGCAGCGCCATGATTTCCGCATGGGCGCTGGGATCGTGATGGCCGATGGGGCAGTTGTAGCCCCGGGCCACCAGCTTGCCATCCAGCACCAGCACAGCGCCGATGGGCACTTCGTCTTCGCGGTCCGCCTGCTCGGCGGCTTCCAGCGCGAGCTTCATGAAGTAGAGATCATCACCGGACCACATGCCGCCATCCTCCCATGTGAACCCGGATGGACGGAATCCTCGTAGGAACAAGGGATCAGTATCTCCCACTCGCCTTAAAAATTCGAGACTGGTTCTCAACCCAAAAACACTGCACACTCCCCAAGACCCAAACTTGGGTTTAACCCATCGAAGCGCCGCCAGAGCAAGCCTGGCGGCGCTTTTATAGAAGGAAACGCCATGCGGGCACATCTGATTTTGAAGGATGGCAGCTTCTTTGTGGGACGTGCCCCCCTGGGCTTTGGCGGCTCCGGCGAGGCAGTGTTCACCACAGCCATGATGGGCTACCAGGAGATCCTCACGGATCCCAGCTTTGCGGGACAGATGGTGTGCATGACCTTTCCCGAACAAGGCATCTACGGCATCCATGCTGAGCTGAACGAAAGCGCCCGCCCCTGGGCCACGGCCCTGCTATGCCGTCGTCTCACCGAAAAGCCTGACCATGTGTTTTCGGAGAGCGACCTGGGCGGCTGGCTTCGGCGCCATCGGGTGCCTGTTCTAACCGAGCTAGATACCCGGGCGCTCACCCAACATCTGCGGGACGCGGGTGCCCAGCCGGGGCTGATCTGGACCGAGGGTGATGGCTCCCTGGAAGAAGGCCGAATCCAGGCTGCCACCCTTCCGGAAATGGCTGGCCAGGCCCTCGCGGCCCAAGTGAGCTGCCGGGATCATTACGAAATTCCCAACCCAGAGGCCCGCTTTCGGGTGGCGGTGCTGGATGGCGGCATCAAGACCTCCATCCTGAAACAGCTCCATGGCGCGGGTCTCCACCTGGAAGTCTTTCCCTGGGACACGCCCGCCACCGAACTCACCGCGGCCCGCTTTGGCGGGCTTTTTAGCAATGGCCCTGGCGATCCTGCCGCCCTGCCCGATATGCAACGGAAGTGTCCGCCTGCCTGGGCAAGCTGCCCATTTTGGCATCTGCCTGGGCCCCAACTCCTGGGCCATGCCTTTGGGGGCCACACCTTCAAATTGAAGTTCGGTCATCGAGGCGCCAACCAGCCCGTTCTGGATCTGGCCACCGGCCAGTGGAGATCACCGCCCAGAACCACGGCTTTGCGGTGGGGGAGGCCAGCCTGCCGCCCGAAATCGAGGTGACGCACCGCCATCTCAGCGATGGCACAGTGGAAGGCTTGCGACACACGCGCTTACCCATCTTCAGCCTGCAGCATCACCCCGAGGCCAGCCCAGGGCCCCATGATGCGCGGAACGCCTTTGGGAAATTCGTGCGAATGATGGAGGCCTTCCATGCCTAAGCGTTCGGATCTTCGTTGTGTGCTGGTGCTGGGTTCTGGGCCCATCCAGATCGGGCAGGCCTGCGAGTTCGACTACTCGAGCACCCAGGCCTTGAAGGCGTTGCGGGAAGAAGGCATCCGCACCATCCTGCTGAATTCCAACCTGTTTCGATCATGACGGATCCGGAAACGGGCGGATGCCACCTAAGTGGAGCCACTCACCTGCCGGTGCTGGAGAAAATCCTGGAGAAGGAAAAGCCCGATGCGATTCTGCCCACGGTGGGCGGTCAGACGGCCTTGGATTTGTCCTGCAGGCCGCCAAGAGCGGCCTGTTGGCGCGGCACGGCGTGCAGCTCATCGGCGCCCAGGTGGAAGCCATCGAGCGCGGAGAAGACCGCGCCCAGTTCAAACAACTATGGATGGACTGGGCCTGCAACGCCTGCCGGGTGGTTTCGCGCACAGCCTGGAGGAAGGTCGTGCCATCGTGGCATCCACGGGCTTTCCGCCATCCTTCGACCGGCTTTCACCATGGGCGGCAGTGGGGGTGGCATCGCCTACAACATCGAAGAATTTGAAACGATTCTGCGGCGCGGCCTGGATCTTTCCCCCATTCGCCAAGTGCTGGTGGAGGAAAGCATCCTGGGCTGGAAGGAATTCGAACTGGAAGTGGTGCGCGATCTCGACGGCAACGTGGTGATCATCTGTTCCATCGAGAACCTCGATCCGGCGGCATCCACACGGGCGACAGTATCACGGTGGCGCCCGCGCTCACCCTCACGGATCGGAGCACTAGCGCATGCGCGAAGCCGCCAAGGCCATCATCCGGGGCGTGGGCGTGGAAACGGGCGGCAGCAACGTGCAGTTCGCCCTGCACCAGGAAACGGGTCGCCTCATCGTGGTGGAGATGAACCCGCGCGTGAGCCGCAGTTCCGCCCTTGGCCAGCAAGGCCACGGGGTTCCCCATCGCCTGGGTGGCCACCAACTGGCGGTGGGCTATCGCCTGTGGGAACTACCCAATGTCATCACCGGCAAGACCAAGGCCGCCTTCGAGCCGGTGCTCGATTACGTGGTGGTGAAGGTCCCCGTTTCACCCTTCGAGAAGGTCCCCCAAAGCCGAGGCGGTTCTCGGCACACAGATGAAGAGCCGTGGGCGAAGCCATGGCCATCGGCCGCAGTTTCCAGGAGGCACTCCAGAAGGCCCTGCGCAGCCTGGAAGCCGGCCACGATGGCCTGGCCGGTGCCCTGGAAGGCAAGCTGGATCTCTCCAGGCTCCGCGAGCATCTCCTGACCCCAGGCCCCGAGCGGATCTTCTGGCTCTACCAGGCCCTGAAGGGCGGGCACGGTGGCGGAGCTGCAGCGTCTGACGGGCATATCACCGTGGTTTCTGCAGGAGATGGAAGGCATCGTCATCCTCGAAGGGCGATTGCGCGGTTTCAACCTTGAACGATTGCCGGAAGACCTGCTGGAGAAAGCCAAGCGCGCGGGCTTCAGCGATGCCCAGATTGCGAGCTTCTGCGCCACCACCGCTGGAGACGTGGCCGCGCGGCGGATCTGCGCTGGCCTGCACCCCGCCGTGAAACGGGTGGATACCTGCGCGGGCGAGTTTCAAGCTGAAACGCCTTATCTCTACCAAACGTGGGAGCAGTTCAGTGAGGCACCACCCACGGATCGACCCAAGGCCATCGTGCTTGGTTCAGGGCCTTAACCGCATCGGGCCAAGGCGTGAGTTCGACTGCTGCTGCGTGCAGGCGGTGGAAGCCATCCGCGCCAGTGGCGTGGAAGCCATTCTGATCAACTGCAACCCTGAAACGGTAGGCACCGATTTCGACACCAGTGATCGGCTGTACTTTCGAGCCCTTGGATTTGAGAGAGCGTGAGCGCCATTGCGCACCGGGAAGCCACCACCGGAAAGCTGCTGAATCTTCACCCAGATTCGGTGGACAGACTCCGCTGAAGTTAGCCGAAGGGCTCGAACGTGCCGGGCTGCCCATGCCGGCACACCGCACCAAAGCATCCTGGCTGCCGAAGATCGGGACCGTTTTGTGGCAGGGTTCTCTCCAAACTCGGTATTCCAGCAGCGGAATGGGGCATGGCCAGCAACCTCCAACAGGCCCGCGAGGTCGCTCACCGAATCGGGTTTCCCGTCATGGTGCGCCCCAGTTTCGTGCTGGGCGGGCGCGCCATGGCCGTGGTTTTCGATGACGCCGGGCTGGATAAATACGTGCAGGAAGCCGCGACCATCGATGCGACCAAACCAATCCTCCTGGATCGCTACCTGGATGGGGCCCAGGAGCTGGATGTAGATCTGGTCTGCGATGGGCGCGACACGGCCATCTGCGGCGTCATGGCCCACATCGAAGAGGCCGGTGTGCACAGCGGCGACAGCTACGCGGTGTTTCCCCCTTTGGGCATCGATCAACCATTCTGGAAACCGTGCGGGCCCATAGCCGCAAACTTGCGCTCGAACTGGGCGTCCTGGGCCTGATGAACTTGCAGTGGGCCCTCGAGGATAGCGTGGTCTACTGTTTGGAAGCCAATCCACGGGCCAGCCGCACGGT
>JADKBC010000010.1 GCA_016715205.1 Holophaga sp. | reverse complement strand
TCGAGGCATCGGCCTACCAACAGCTTGCGGAGGCTCTGGACGCTAGCGCGGAGGACCCGCCCGCGGTGGTGCATTGCTGCCCCATCCGACGGGCCCTGCCGGGTGAAGGAGGTGTTTTTGCGGGCACCACCGAGGATCTGTGCAACACCTTTGGCTGGTACGACCTACTCGGCTGGATTTCCAGTTTGGTAGTGGCGAGGGATACGGTGGTTCGAATGATGGCCTCGCCCCAATGGCAATTGAAGCCGCCTTCCACCTTCGTCCATTCCGAGGCCTTGCTCGAGGCGGCCTACGGGCGGACGATGCTAATTCTCACAACGGGTTTCATCGATCCCCAAGACGAGGAGGCGACCCCGGACACCATTGACCGGTGGCTGAAGGAGGATGTGCTGGAGGGCTTCTGGAATATCATTCCAGGCATCGCCAACCTGAAGCGCCGAGGGGTGCTCACGGAGCCGCTCACGCTGGGGTTCTTCCGGCACCTGACCTACAGTCTGTGGGATCGGTTCGCCATCCAACTCATGTCCCTGGCTTCCAAGCCCGACACCCCCGCCGAAGAGCTGGTACGGAAAATGGACTTGATGGCAGAATTCGCATCGCTGCTGGGTTATGGCGAAGACCGGAAGCTCTACGAGGAGTTGGTTTGAAGGATTTCAAGACGACATCAAGGATGTTCGCCGCGCCATGCAGGTGATCCAGCGGAGAATCGCGCAGCACAAGCAGGCCTCCTACGCATACACGCTCATGCCCCCTGGCTCGAATGAGGGTCGCTGATCGTGGCGCTGCCTTCACTTCCGATGGGTATTCAATCCGATACTAGAGAAGCGCTCCGAAAGGTTGGAACCCATGAAACTGCTGGTTGTCATACCCACCTGGAATCGGGCGGAGTACCTGGAGAAGGCAATCCAGGCCATCTCCGAAGCGCGTGCCAAGGCTGAAAATTGTTCGGTGGAATTGTTCGTTTCAGACAACTGCTCCTCGGACACCACGCCGGAAGTAATGGCGCGATGGCAGGGGTGGCGCCCTGGATTCACATGCGGCGCTGGGAGCAGCACGTCACCATTTGGGCCCAGATCCTGGAACGGGCCCTTCTGCACTCGGGCCTGGAGTACGACTACCTTTGGCTTCAGGGCGACGATGACTGGATCACCGACAGCCGGCCTATTCCAAACTCGCGGAAGCATTGGAGGCCAGCGCGGATGATCCGCCGGCCCTGGTGCATTGCTGCCCGGCACGGCGAGCCCTCCCAGGGGAAGGTGTCATTCTCGGAGGCACGACTGAAGACCTTTGCAATACCTACGGTTGGCATGAGCTGCCGGGTGGGATTTCGGGTCTAAGGTGATTGCCCGGGAGACGGTGGAACGGATGTTGGCTTCCGCCCAATGAAACTGGCGCGTCCTTCCGCCTTGTCCATTCCGAAGCCTTGCGGAGGCGGCTTACGGGCGAACGTATGTTGATCCTTTCAAGGAAGTACATCGATCCCCAGGATGCTTATGACGGAAGCCAGTAAGGCACGTTGGGCCAAGGGCAAGGTTGGCGAAGCCTACTGGAACATCATTCCCGGGCTCCTGAACTTGAAACAGCGTGGAATCCTGACAACCCCACTCACGCTGGGGTTCTTCGATACCTGACCTACAGCTTTTGGGATCGCTTCAGCGGTCAGATCATGGCTTTGGCGGCCAACCATGAGACGCCTGCGGAAGTGCTGGTTACCAAGCTCGATCTACTCGCCTCCATCGCGGGGTTGCTGGGGTATGGGGAAGATCGAAAACTCTACGAGACCTGGTTTGAGGGGTTTCACGACGATATCAAGGATGTGCGTCGCTCCATCCAGTTGATCCATCGGCGGATCGAGCAGTTCGAGAAACCTTCCTATTCCTACACCATTCTGCCGCCCGCCTAGTTCATGCCGTTTTGCCACCCTTTGACCATGATCTTTTAAGGTTTGATTCGATGAAGCTGCTGGTTGTCATCCCTACCTGGAACCGCGCGGATTACCTGGACCGGGCCATCCAGGCCATTTCGAACGCGCGCGCCCAGACCCAAAACTGCACCGTGGAGCTTTTCGTCTCCGATAATTGTTCCTCCGACCGAACCCCCGAACTGCTGGCCCAATGGCAGGCCAAGGCGCCCTGGATCCACGTTCGACGCTGGGAGACCCACGCGATCCTTTGGGTTGAGATCCTGGGTCGGGCACTGCTTCATTCAGGCCTCGAGTACGACTATCTTTGGCTCCAGGGCGATGATGACTGGATCACCGATCCCAGCGCCTACTCGAGACTTGCAGATGCCATCGAAGCAAGCGGAGCGGATTTGCCGGCACTGATTCATTGCTGCCCCACCCGGCGCGCCCTCCCTGGGGAAGGCGACATTCTGACTGGCACCACCGAGGATCTTTGCAACACCTATGGCTGGCACGATTTGCTTGGCTGGATATCGAGCTTGGTGCTCTCCCGGGACACCGTGCCGAGAATGATGGCTTCCGCCCAATGGCAGATGAAGCCGCCCTCTGCCTTCACGCATTCGGAAGCGCTTCTGGAGGCGGCCTATGGCCAAACCATGCTGCTTCTTTCGACGGGGCTCATTGACCCCCAAGACGAAGAGATGACAGCCGATAGCGCCGAACGCTGGAAAATGGGTGACACCAACGAAGCCTATTGGAACATCCTGCCCGGACTGCTCAATTTGAAGCACCAAGGTGTGCTCACAACCCCGCTGGCATTGGGGTTTTTCCGGTACATGACCTACAGCTTTTGGGATCGTTTTGCCGTGGAGTTGATGAATTTGGCTCGACAAGGGGACACCCCCCCAGAAACCCTTGTAAGAAAGCTGGATGCCCTGGGTCTGTTTGGCGAACTCCTGGGGTATGGCGAGGACCGCAAGCTTTTCAATACCTGGCTTGACGGGTTTCAGGACGATATCAAAGACATCCGTCGCACCGTACGGCTCGTCCAGCAGCGGATGGATGCAGCCAACAGGGCTTCCTATGCCTACACACTGTTGCCTGGCGAATAGGGTCCGTGCCCGGGCTTAGTTCCTATTGGGGCATGCCGTCGCATTGCAATTTCGGGCTTTAGCTGAATCGGCTGACGACTTGGTGCTCCCGTATGGTGGCAGCCCGCGCGATTCTGGATGGGCATACCCTTGTGCTCGCGGTATCGATTCCAGAGCTGGTTGTAGGCGTCTCGCAGGGTTTCGTTGTCGATGTTTTTCCGTGGGAATGTCACTTCCTGGTAGTGACCCGGGATAAAGCCCGCCGGTATGGTCCCTTGATCCACCAGGCTTTGGTAGATCTTGCTGCCGGGAAGGGGCTGAAAGATGCTGATCCCCACGAAATCGAAATCCGTATCGAGGATGAACTTTTCGGTGAGAGCGATGTCCTCCAGGGTTTCATCCGGATAGCCAATGATGAAAAAGGCACTCACCTTCATGCCGACTCGTGAAATACCTGAATGAAATCAGGAATGGCATCGAGGTTGATGGGTTTGTCCATGGCCTTCAGGGTGGCCTTTGACCCGCTCTCGGGGGCCAACATGACTTCGCGCCAACACGCCCGTTTCATGGCGGTGGCGAGCTCCTTGGTGATGCCAGCCACCAGCGGAATGCCGTTGGGGGTGCCGATTGCAAGATCGGAAAGGTTCAGGTCAGCAATGGCGTTGCATACGGACGTTGCCCATTTGTGATCGATGGTGAAATTGTCGTCGATGATGGCGATGTAGCGGACCCCGTACTCGTGATAGAGGCGTTGAACGGCTTCCACCACGTATTGCAATGAGTGGCGCCGAATCTTCTTCCCGTCAATGGTGGGAGCCATGCAGAACGTGCATCGAAAGGGGCAGCCCCGCGCCGTCATGAGGGGCGCCGTCAACTCAGATTGCTTCTGTAGTTTGGCACCGTAATAGTAGCCCTGGGCGTGGTACTCCCGGAGTCGGGTGCGCTCGTAGTCGACGCCTCGCACCAGATCGAGGTATTCCACAAATTGTTGAGGGACTAGAACCACCCTCTGGCCATCCCGGAAAACCAGGCCAGGAATCTTCTCCAGGCTCACGAACGTTGGGCTTTCTCCCTCGGCGGTCAGGGCATCCAACAATAAGGTGAATCCTTGTTCCGCTTCACCCACGAAGGCATAGTCCACCGCCTGGCAGCCCACGATTGTTTCTGCGCAGCCCGCCACATGGGGCCCCCCGGCCAAGAGAACCGCGTTCGGCAGCAGGGCGCGTGCCACGGCCAGCGTTTCCTCCACAACAGGTGTATTCAGGCTCCACCAGGAAACACCAAGAATTGCTGGGTTGAATGCCAGGAGGCGTTGCCGGAATGCCTCCGAATCTGGCCGAAGGTTTTCCAGGGCGCAATCCAGGATGCAGACCTCGAACCGAGCGTGGTCGATATTGGCGACCAGGTAGCCAAGACCGATGGGAAAGAGTTCATGGGTGCGCTCGTGTTGCTGGCTCCATGGCCAAATCAACATGACCTTTGTTCTCATGATCTGCACCCCATTAATACCGGGTTGGCCGGGCGAGGGAAATAGGAATGGATCGGCGGTGATTGGATGCCCAGCCCCCATCAATGTTCAACTTGCCTTTCGTGCGTAGAGCACCATGTCCACCCCCGCGTACCCATGGGGGCGAAGGAAAAATTCGTAGCCCAAGTTCCAGCTATGAAGGGTCAGGGGTAGCTTCCAGAGGTGGTCGGGGAAATGGTAGGCCGCCACGGCCAGGAACGGATGATCACGCTCAAGAACGCCGCGCGCCCCCATCAGGGCTTCCATTTCCGCGCCTTCGATGTCCAGCTTCAGCCAGGTGGTCGGAAAGCCGGCCAACACATCATCGAGCCTCACGGCTTGCACGAAACTTGCGCCTTCTGAATCCACTTGGCTGTTTTGTTCAGACCCTGCTCCAAAACGCAGGGTGATCGTGCAGTTCCAGGCCGCACACGGGACCAGGGTGATCTCCCGCGGTCCTTGGGTCATGGCGCGCATCCGAGCGGCCAGCTTGGCAAAGTTGGTCGGATCGGGTTCAAGGGCCAGGAAGGCTTCGAGTTCAATGCCCTGGTCGAGGATATTCGCGAAGGTGTCGCCATCGTACGCACCGCAATCCACCAAACGCAGCCCACGATCACAGGGGAGAAGGTCGGGCGGGAAATATTGGTGGTGGCGATCCGGCTGTTGCATGGCCAAGGGGTTGCCGCAGCGCAACTGCAGGCATTCGAGAAACACCTGTTGGCTTGTGTCATCGGCCAGCAAGGTCAGCACCTTCGCAAGCTCCTCACGAGCTTGGGTGAGCAAGGTTCGCCCGCCCTGCCAAAGCACCATGTCGAAAGCGCCGGGAAATTGTTCCACCAATTCCTGGAAGGAGGAAACGCCTGGAAATCCCAATTCCGGTAGGGTTTGGAACAGATTGCTGATATCGATGTCGTGCCGGAAAATGGCCACCAGGACATGGGGAGGATCCCCATCCAGCCCGAGTTCCTCGGCGGAGCAAACGGGATAGGCTGGCCGCCCAAGGTGTGTGCCAATCGCAGAGAACCCGCGATCCATGAACCCCACGACATTGTAGCCTTCGGCCAGCAAGGTTTCGAATACTTGGGTACCCCGATGGCCAGCTCCATAGATCAAGACCGGTCGTTCCTTGCCTGGGAATGGCATGCGGGCGGTGGGGCTGTTCAGCACCAGATCGACTGCCTGTACCGCTTCATCGATGGATGTGATCATCTTCAAAGTCCTTTGATGAGCCAGCCACCATCCACATACAGATCGATGCCCGTGACATAGGACGATGCATCGGAGGCCAGGAAGATGACAGCCCCAGCCAAATCCTCCGGCACGCCCCAACGGCCCAGGGCGGTATGATCCCGCCGATGAGCATGCATGACCGGATCTGCGAAGCTCTTAGCGGTCATGCTGGTGCGCATATAGCCAGGACCGATGGCATTGGCCCGAATACCGAAGGGGCCGAGGTCGAGGGCAAGGGACTTGGTCAACTGCTTGAGAGCTCCCTTGAACGCTACGTAGGCCGGATTTCCAGGAAAGGCCAGTTCGGCATTGAGACTGGTGATATTGATGATCGATCCGCGGCCCGTGTCTTTCATCGTTCGCGTCAGCCGCCTTGCCAGGGCAAAGGGGGCCTTGAGGTTGACCCGGTAGGTTTGCTCCCACGCGTCATCCGAATAGTCGAGGAGATCCCCACCCAACGTAATGCCCGCATTGTTGACGAGCACATTACAGGCCCCAAAGGCATCCATGACCGCCTGGTGCACCCGCTCGGCAGCACCCAGTTCGGTGAGATCCAGCAGCAAGGTGCTGGATTCAAGCCCATCGGATCGAAAACGCTGGTGGGTGGATTCAAGCTCGGCGGGTAGCACATCGACCAACAGCACCTTGGCTCCGGCTCGGAGCAGGGCTTCGGCCAATGCGGCGCCATTGCCCCGGGCCGCGCCAGTGACCACGGCCACACGCCCTTCGAGTGAAAAGAGGGAGGACAAGTAATGGGGAATCATCGGATGACCATGCGGTTGACACGTACCTCTTCCGTGATCATGGGTCCATCCTGGGAGATCAATTCCACAATGAATGTGGCGAGTTCCACGGGATCCAGGAAGGTCGAGAAGTCCTGGCCCCGAACGTGCCGCCCCATGTCGGTCTGGATGGAGCCCGGGGAAACGCAGTAGCAGCGAACATTATGGGCCTTGAACTCGTCATGCAGTGCCCGGCTGAAACCAAGCAAGGCATGCTTTGAGGCACAGTACACCGAGGTGTCTTTATAGCCAGCGTACGCGGAGCTCGAGCCAATGTTCACCAGGCGGCCCCACCGGCGCTGGGCCATGTCCGGCGCGAAGGCCCGGCAGAGCTGAAAGGGCGCCCGAACATTCACTGAAAAGCAGTGATCGTAGGTCGCTAAGTCGGTGTCTGCCAGGGTGGAAACGGGAAAGACCCCAGCGCAATTGATGAGTGCGTCGATTCCACCGAGGGTGCTGCGAGCTTCTTCGGCAAGATGATCCACAGCCGCTGCATCGGCGAGGTCGATCGCCGCCCAGGTGGCCTGAAGTTCAGTTCCCAGGCGCGCCAAAGCTTCTTCGTCCCGTGCCGTTAAAAACAGTTCGCCACCCACACGGGCGAGTTCCCGGGCCAGCTCCCGCCCGAGACCGCGGGATGCGCCGGTGATGAGACAACGTTTGCCTGCCAGCGGGGATGGCATATCAGTCCTCCGGTATCGGCTCGATCAGCATGTTGCGGTAAAACGCCTCCCGACTCAGGAAGGGGAACATGTCCTCCATGGGCCTGGAAGCCATGGTTCCGTCCGGGCGTTGAATATTGGAAATACGCGGTACGCGATCCTCTTCCATGGGGACCACCACATCGCAGAGCACAGGGTCATCGCCCGCCAGAGCTTCTCGCAGTTTCTGATCCAGTTCCGCTTCCGATTCGATGCGCAGGCTGCGGATGCCATAGGCGGCGGCAATGCGGGCCACCTCAGGCAGGGTCAGTCCGCTCGTGGGATCGGCGCCAATCAGCTGCTGGAAGTAGCGATTCTGGGACACCCGAATGGAGGAATAGCCGCCATTGTTGACCACGATGATCTTCACGGGCAGCTTTTCGCGCGCGATGGTCTGGAGTTCCTGCAGGTTGGGCTGGAGGCTGCCATCCCCTTCGATAAGGATGGTCCGCCTTCGCCCTGCCGCGAGGCAGGCTCCCAGCGCCGCGGGCAGGCCGTAGCCCATCGATCCATAACTACCGTCTGCCAGCACCCGCTGGCCGGCCTTGTTCTCGAAGGCGAGGAAGAAGATCTCCGAGTGGATCCCCGCACTGCCTTCCACAATGACGTCCTCTTCCTGCAGGAGTTGCCCAAGCTTTTCAACAAGCACATAGGTGCTGGTGGCGTGCTGGTGGCCCCGTAAATCCGGGGTCACCACAGGGTAGTCAGTGGTCCAGGCCCGTACCTGGTCGAACCAGGCCCTGCGCTCCCGGGGAAGGATTTCCGCCCGCCTCCGCAGGAGTTCCCCAATCACCTCGCCTGCGCTGGCCACTATGCCCAGGGAGAGGCTGTCCTGCATCTTGCCGATCTCTTGGGGATCCACATCCACCGCAATCCGAGTGGCTCTCCGCGCAAAGCGTTCCCGGGAGTAGCCCGTGGTGGCAAAGTCCAGGCGTGCCCCCAGGGAAAGCATGAAATCGGAATTCTGGATGGTGAAATTGGCGCCACGCGAGGCAAAGGATCCAGGCCGCCCCGCGAATAACGGGTGGTCGGAGGCCAATGCATCCACCGCCACCCAGGTGGTCTGTACCGGGATATTCAGTAATTCGACCAGCTCCAAAAACTGACCTTCGGCCCCTGAAGCCCGGATGCCCCCGCCCGCCAAAAGCACAGGGCGTTCGGAGCCATTGAGCAGCTGGATCAACGTGCCAACGTCCTCGGATAGCGTGATTGGCTTGGAAGCCTCTGGTGAATAGCCGGGCTGGGAGGATGGATCGATCAACATCGCCTGGACATCCAGGGGCAGGCAGAGCCAGGTGGGCCCAAACCTGCCGGTGCGGGCGAGGTGGAGCGCTTTTTCCAGATGGAAACGCGTGGTTTCAGGGTCGGTGATCGTGACTGCGTATTTGGTGATGGGCTTGACCATCGCCACGATGTCGATTTCTTGAAGGCCCGATTGCCGCAATCCACCCGGGTTGAGATCGGCCCGCTTGACTTGCCCGGATAACACCAGGACCGGGGAGGAGTTCACCCAGGCACTGGCCACGCCGGTGATGGCGTTGGTCGAGCCCGGCCCAGCGGTGACCATGGCCACCCCGAGGCGATTGGTGACCTTGGCATAGCATTCGGCCGCCACGGCAGCGGCATGTTCGTGGAACGTGCCTATCGCGGACACTTGGGGCACCTTGGCGAGGGAATCGTTCAGGTGCATGGCCGCGCCGCCCGGCACGAAGAAGACTGTCTTCAGCCCTTCCTGAACCAGGCGTGCCAGGATCCAATCCGAAACCTTCACCATGCTCATATCTTCACCACCCGATCCTTCGGCACGGCATAACAGCTCACATCCCAGCAATCCTCCGCGTGGGCCCGCAGAAAGAAGGAGTACTCCGGAGACATGGAGGCGATCAGCAACGGCACACGCCAGAGGTGATCGGAGGCGTGATAGATGCAGATCGCCAGTACCGGTGTGTGCTGCTGGATGGAATCGCGGGCACCGGCCAGGGCGTCCAGTTCGGCGCCTTCAACATCCATTTTGATCAGGGTGGGGGGAGTGGCGCGGGTGAGGTCATCGATCGTCGCCACCTCGATTTCCGAGCTACCCGCGATGAGTACCGCTGAGCCAGCTGTGCCGGTGGCCGAAAAGCGGGCCCTGCCTGGATGAGCGCCGACGGCCACGGGTTCCAGGGAAATTTTGGACTGAATCGAGAAAGGGAGAGAGGCTGACCATTGTTGGAAGCGGAGCCGAGTATCTGGATCGGGCTCACAGGCATGGATTTTCCTAAAGGCATCTCCCCGCTTGGATAGAAATCGCCGGGCGGTGTCACCGTCAAAGGCGCCGCAGTCGACAAGGACTTCGTCGGGCCGATAGGTGTAGAGATCGTCGGGGAAATATTCTGAATCCCGAAGCGAGGGTGTTTGGGGCGAAGGCACTCGATCAAAATCTAGGAACAAGCGCCAGCGCAGTTGGGAAAGAAACACCTGGCGCATCTCGTCATCCGCCATCAGGTCAAAGGCGCACCGGACGTCGGCAGCCTGTTCGAAGATGGGGTGGGGCAGCTCAAGGCAACCATGGGGGAGAAAGGTCTCGGGCAGGCTCGCAAAGAGCCAGGGAAAGGGAACCACCGCGGCAGCCCCATGGGCCGCCAGTTGTCGACGGGGGGCGGAGGTGTTGTACGTGGCCACCACGAACGTGGCGGAATCGCCATATCTCGCGACAGCATCCCTTGGGTCGAGCACGGTCAGGCCATCTATTATCTTTCCGTGTTTCTGCGCGTCGTTATCCAAAAAGGCAAGGGCATCCAACCCTGCCCGGCGCAGGCCGGCCAGGGTCCAACGCCCGAGGGCGCCCGCTCCGAAAAGCAAGATCCGCCCGCCACGCGCACCGGTGGCATTTGCCCAATAATGGCGCTGAGCCTTGACCACCTGGTCGGGGTCGAGGGCCAGGAGAGCTTCCAATTCCTGGTGTAACGCGGTCATGCCAGCCGCTCCAGCAACCTGTCAATGACCTCGCGCACGGCCCCATGGCCACCGGGGCGAGAGGAAATGAGTGTTGCACTGGCGAGCACGGAAGGATGGGCGTCCCGCGGTGCGGCCGCCAGGCCCGCAATGGCCAGGGCGGCCAAGTCGTTGACGTCGTTCCCCATGAAACAAATCTCAGCCAACCCGAGGGCATGTCGATCGGCGAATTGGCGAAGGGCGTCGGCTTTGTCCTTACAGCCCTTGAAGACATCGGTGATCGCCATCTTGGTGGCGTAGCGATCCACCAATGGGCTGTTCTCGCCTGAGATGAGGGCAATCCGAAGGCCCTTTCGAGAGGCTAGGGAAATGCCCATGACATCGGCGAAGCAGAACCGCTTCCACTCTTCGCCATCCGGTCCCCACCAGAACCCGTCGTCGGTCAGGACCCCATCCACATCTAAGGCGAGCGCCTTGATCGGCACCATTGGATCAGCCTCCCACCCGCCGGAGTTTTTTCATGACCGCAGCCTCGCGGTCCGAGACCGTCTTTTCGCCAGTGCCCATGGAATCCTCCACGATGCGAATATCCCGGACGAGGCGCTGAATGCCGCTGGGGCCCAGGGAGGCGGCCTGATCTGATCCATACATCGTGCGATCAAGGGTGATATGGCGTTCAATCAGGCAGGCACCGAGCGCCACGGCCGCCACAGAGGCCGGCAGCCCCGTTTCGTGGCCGGAGTAGCCTGTCGGTACACCATAGCGATCACGAAGGGTCAACATGGTGCGCAGATTCAGTTCGTTGTAGTTGGAGGGGTAAACGCTACAGGTATGCAACAGGATCAGGGCTTCTTTGCCGAGCACTTGGACGGCGTGGTCAATTTGGTCCAGGGTGCTGCCCCCCGTGGACAGGATGATGGGTCGTCCTGTCGTGCGGTGGTGCCGGAGCAGGTTGTCATCGGTAAGGGAGGCTGAGGCGATTTTGTAACAAGGGGGATGAAAGGGCTCCATGAAATCGACCGAGGCTTCATCCCAGCAGGAAGCAAACCAGTCGATCCCCATGGCCCGGCAGAAGGTGGCGATTTCCTGGTACTGGTCGGTATTAAATTCAAGCCCCAGCTTCTGCTCCCGGTTGGTGGTCCCCCAGGGGCTTTCCCGTGGCTTATCAAGTTCTGCGGGCGTGTAGACAAGGTCGATGGTGCGTTTCTGGAATTTAACGGCGTTCAGCCCCGCCTTGGCGGCCAGTTCGATCAGCTGTTTCGCGATTTCAAGATTGCCGTTGTGGTTGATGCCGATTTCGCCCACAAGGTAGCAGCGGTGCCCTGTGCCAAGCATTGTGTCGCCGATTCTCACTTCCGCCATGACGCCCCTCGTTTTCGCATACCGGTTTTTGCGCTCTACGTAAAAGGCGCTACAGAATCCGTGCCAAACAAATGGGCGGAATCTGCTTTCCCCAACCTACGCTTGGTTTTTTAGATAAAAGGGAACCTGCCGCCAAGCCCAGTGAACATGGGGCATGATGGTCTTCAAATGGCAGCCTTGTCCCCCAAGGACCAATTCCAGGGATTTGGCAGAGTGCAGGGAAATGTGGCCATTTCGGGGCGCCAGGTACCACCAGGCAGTGCGAATCTCCAGGATATTGGCCGGCTGGAGAAGGGTTGAAATCAGCATCGCCCCTTCCGTCCGGAGAGGCCGGGCCAGATCGCGAATTCCAGTCTTGGGGTCGGGCAGATGTTCCAGCACTTCGATGCAGGAGATCAAGTTGAAGTCTCCCTCCGGGAGGGACGCAAAGTCCGGATTGAAGGGCTCCCAGGTTTCCGCTCGCCGCACACCACTGGCCCTTAGCAACTCGGCCAGTCGACCCGTGCCGCCTCCCCAATCCAGGGCCTCGATATTGGCTAGGTGGGTTTGGAACCCGTCCGTGATGGCTTGGGCCCAGCCGGTTGGACGAACGTTTGCGTATTCCGGATCCACCGCTGCGTAATCTTCGTTGTAAACGTGAGCCTGGAATTCCACATCCGTCCAATGGTCGAAGAACCGGGTGAACAGGAAGCCACAGGCCTGGCACCGGAAGTAGGGAACCATGATTCCAGAGGGGGCAGGAAGAGGCCGTTATGCTCCTCGCAGCTCTTGGAAATCCACCCGACCAAATAGTGGGGCCAGGCCGCCACAGCATTTTAGAGGGTGCTCGCCAGGAATCGCCTGGTCGCGAGGTCGGCCAAACTTCGCACCTGTGGGCTCACAATGGGGGACCTCCAGTTTTTGGAATGAGGGTTGGCCTGGGGGCAGATCCAAGTCGGCCAGAGGGCGGCGGCGCTGTTCGTTCTATTACTAATGATGGGGTCGGACTGGTGAACTTGCCATGCGCGGGGCGCCAGCCAAAGAGATGAAAGCCCGGGGAGCAAGCCATCCGGGGTCAGCTGAAGCTGGGGATCTCAGGCCGTTCCAAAAATCCGGTCCCCTGCATCCCCAAGCCCCGGAAGGATGTAGCCCCGCCTATTAAGCTGGCGATCCACGGCGGCGATGACCATGCGCAAGTCGGGTGATCCTCCTGAAGCTTGGCGATGCCTTCGGGGCAGCCAGGACGGAAGCCAAGGTGATCTTGCGGGCGCCAGCCACCTTCAGCCGTCGGACGGCCTCGGAGGCACTTGCCTCCTGTTGGCGAGCATGGGGTCGAGCACGAAGACGGGGGCGCCTTCCAAAAGGGGGGAAGTTCCGGTAATAGGGCACGGGCACCAGGGAATCGTGATCGCGGCATAACCCCAAGCGACCCACCTTGGCAGTGGGGAGCAGTTGCAGGAAGGAGGAAGCAAAACCAAGCCCAGCTCGCAAAACGGGCACCAGCACTGGATCCAGGGATAAGACTGCTGCCCCAGCATTGCCTTGGAGCGGTGTCTCCACCACGATGGAAATGATGGGAAGATCCCTGGTGCTCTCCACGGCGAGGAGGAGGCCAAGCTCTTCGATAAGCTGCTGGAAGAGGCCCCAGGGGTTTTCCGGTCACGGGCGCAGGGTGAGCTTGTGGTACGAGCGGGTGGTCGAGAACGATCTCATCCATTTATTTTCTCCTTTTTGAAGAGGGGGACTGCTGAGGGCATGTAGAAGGCGTGGAAAGTGTGTGGACAGTGGTTGTAGTGTGTAGCATGAGGGTGTTACCACAAGAAGTGTCCTCTGCTTTCCGCGGTTGGCATAGGGTTGAGAGAAAGAGAATCGGTATATATATTTTTTGGTAGAGCAACTCGAAATTTTGCTGACCCGTAATGTGAACGCTGCTTTAGTTGATCACTAGAAGCCGATTGTAGTAATGATCACGCAACATCGAGTCACGATCAGTGGGCTTGGAGGAGAGTAATGTTGAAAAAGTCCGGATATTCGAAGGCGCTGGACACGAGATCAAAAAGCAAAAGGGTCCCGCGGCAGTCAAAAACGCAGTCCGTGGGCACCACTCCTCAAGGAAGAGCTTAGTCAACCGGGCATTTCCGTGATTGTGGAAGTGGCGGGCGGGAATCCTCTGCGGGGCCAGGTGCGTGAATCATTTCGCCCTGCCACCCATGCGAAGAGCCTTGTGGGAACGGGCCCGGGCCATTCTGTGGCCACGGATCGCTTCCTGTATTTCGGGTGAGGATAGCCATCTTCCGGATGTGCGGTCCCAGGTGAAGGTCCCGCTGCTGCGCCGCGATTTCATTTTCGAAGAATACCAAATCGAGGAAAGCAAGATCCTCGGTGCCGACGCTATTCATCTTGTGGCTGCTTTGGAGCCGGAACGCCTGGGCGCCCTCCAGCGTTGGCGGTTCCACAAGTCCCCTCGACGTGGTTGTCGAGGTCCCTTCTGGAAGCCGACCTCAAGCGAGCACTCGAGGCCGAGGCCGAGATCGTTTGCGTCGTCGGCCGAGACCTTGATACCTGGGAGCCCCTCCTTCGAAAAGGCTCTCGCGGTTCTCAAGAAGGTGCCCGAAAAGCCAATGCCTCCGAATGGTTGAGGCCGCAGCATCGCCACCCCTCGCTCAGATCCGGCAGCTAGAGGGCGTGGGCGTCCATGGCGTCATCATTGGCGACGCATTCCTCGATGAGTTCTATTCGCAAGCGTCTCGCCCAGATCCTCGCCGGGATCGAGCCCACCAAGAAATCCCCCAAAGCCAAGGCCAAACCGAAGCCGCGAACCGCCGTTGGACACCAACCCTCCCGCGAAACCCGCCCGAAAGGACAAGGGTCCCGCGAGCACCACGGGGATAAGCACCCAGAAACCGAGCAGTATCTCAGCTCCACTTTGACCCACCCCCTTCTTCAACCTACCCGCCCGGAAGGGCAAAAACGCGCCCTCAATGACTGCCGCCAAGACCAACGCCGCCCTGAAGGCCGGCCCCCGCCGCCCGCAAGAAGGCCGCCAAGAAACCCGCCGTGAAGAAGGCCGCTCCCGCCAAGAAGCTGCTGCCAAGAACGCCGCCGTCAAGCGGCCGCTCCCGCAAGAAGGTTCTGTGAAGAAGGCCGCCGTAAGCCGCCCAGAAGCGGCTGGAAGAAGCCGCGCCAAGAAGCGGCCGTGAAGACGGCCCCTGCCAAGAAGGCAGTCGCGAAGGTCGTCGCCAAGAAGCCGGTGGCGAAGAAGGCTGTTGCCAAGAAGGTCGTCGCCAAGAAGCCGTCGCGAAGAAGGCTGTTGCTAAGAAGGCCGTTGCCAAGAAGCCGTCGCGAAGGACGTGCCAAGAAGGTCGTCGCCAAGAAGCCTGTGGCGAAGAAGGCTGTGGCTAAGAAGGTTGTCGCCAAGAAGCCTGTGGAGAAGAAGGCTGTGGCCAAGAAGGTTGTCGCCAAGAAGCCCGCTGTGAAGAAGGCCGCTCCTAAGAAGGCCGCGAAGAAGTAGTCATTTGTTTCACCTGCCCGAGAGGGCGTCCTGAGAGTCCGCCATGAAGTTGATTGATCGCGTTTCTGCCCTTGAAGTCCTCGATATTGGGAACCCCACGGTGCTGGCCTGGTACCTGAACGACGCACCCTTGGTCAGGCCATGTGTCCCCTCCGGTGCCTCGACGGGTAGCCGGGAAGCCCTGGAAAAGCGCGACGGGGACAAGACCCGGTATCTGGGAAAGGGTGTAATGGGCGCGGTGCAGGCGATCAACACGGAAATTCAGGACGCCCTCCAGGGCATGGATGTCTTCCAGCAGGCTGAACTCGACGAACTGCTCCTGAACCTGGATGGCACCGAGAACAAATCCAACCTGGGTGCAAATGCGACCCTGGGTGTCTCCATGGCCATGGCCGATGCCGCGGCGCGGGCCTGTGGACAACCGCTCTACCGATACCTTGGCGGGGCCAGCGCCCGCGTGCTGCCCGTTCCCATGATGAACATCCTCAACGGCGGCGCCCATGCCGACAACAATGTCGACATTCAGGAATTCATGATCCTGCCCGTGGGCGCACCGAACTTTGCGGAGTGCATCCGCTGGGGTGCCGAGGTCTACCACGCGTTGAAGGGCGTCCTGAAGGCCGAGAAACTGGCCACGGGCGTCGGTGACGAGGGCGGCTTTGCCCCCGACCTGAAGAGCAACGAAGCAGCCCTCGACCTCATCGAGACAGCCATCAAGAAGGGCCGGTTTCAAGCCCGCTAGGATATCTACCTGGGCCTCGGTCAGCCAGCGAGTTCTACAAAGGGTAAAACCCGCGAGATCGACGGCGACAAGGATCTGGCACGCAGCTGGTCGACTATTACGCTGGCCTGATGGAGCGCCATCCCAGGTGATTACCATCGAAGATGGCTGCGACGAAAGCGACTGGAAGAACTGGAAAGCCCTCACCGAAAAACTGGGCTCCAGATTCAGCTCGTGGGCGACGACCTCTTCGGTTATTGACCAACCCCGCGATCCTGGACAGGGGGCGTATCGTAGAAGGTGGCCAACGCCATCCTCATCAAGTGAACCAGATCGGCACCGTCACCGAGACCTCAAGGCCGTGGTTATGGCCCACAAGGCTGGGTACCGCTCCATCATCAGCCACCGCAGCGGCGAGACCGAAGACACTTCATCGCCGACCTTTCGGTGGCCACCGGTTCCGGTCAGTTGAAGACCGGCGCCCCTGCCGCCGGACCGCGTGGCGAAATACAACCGCCTGCTTTAGATCGAGTGGGAACTGGTCGCTGCCGCCCGCTATGCGGGGCGCGAGGCGTTTGGTTCTGTCCTTCGCTAAGGCGAACGCATGCTGCATGTCCCCGGGAGTCGCGATCGTGAACGCCGCCTGGCTGCTCCGCTCCTGCACCCTTTGGGGGCCTGGGCATTTCTGCGATTGCCTTCTTCGGGCATTCTTCTGTTCACGCCGGATGGGTTGTCAGCCCCTTCGCCAAGCGGGAAGTAGGGGTCCGCGCCTTCGTGCTGCTGTGAACTGCTCCAGAAGGCCGCCAAGCGGAACCGGGAACTGGCGGAAGAAGTGCGTCGGCTTGCTGCTGGCGATCCAGAACTTTAGCAAGCGGTCGCCCGCAGGCAAGGCTTCGCCAAGCCCGGTGAGACCGTTTACAGTTTCCGCGAACGCCGCCGAGCGAGTCCGCATGCTCACCATCGCGGAGGCCTCGGGCAATATCTTCGGCTATCTCTGGGCCGATTCGGTGCCAGCTGATTTCGATGGTTCGCGGTGGGCCAAGGTGTGCTTTGCCTCGCGAGGTGCAGGCTTCGGCCCGGACGGGTTTCTTCCTCCTGTATCACATGCAGGCTGCGGTAGTCCTGGCGGATGGAGCATTGTCAGAGCCTGATGGTTCTTCGTACACATTCTGTTCCAATGGCACCTGGGCGGCGGCATGTCTGATCGGTCATGCACCGGGAGAACTGGAAGCCTTGGTGAGCGGCGAAAACGTTCGACTGCGCATGGACGACGCGGGTGTGGGATTGCGCTTTGGCTGAAGGCGCTCACGGGCTTCAACCCTCGCCGCTGCGCTGATCATCCCCACGCCTCGGGTGGACAGGCACGCTCCCATCTGATTGAAAACAGCCGTGGATGTGGGACGCGGTGGATCTAGCCACCTTCGCGCCGCGCCAGCCAGGCCCACCCGGCGCTCGGACCAGGTGCGAATGTGAGCATCATCCATGTTCTGGAACCCGGACGGGCGCGCATTCGGAGCTGGGAGCGCGGCGGGGAAGGCGAAACCCTTTGTTGCGGGCAGGCCCGTGCGGTCGCGGGCGCTCGGCTCGCCCAACGGGAGTGGTTTAGATCATTGGCAATTCCAGCCTGTCGGGCGCCATTCCGTGGACGTTTCGGGGGGTTCCATCCCCGGATGGAAAGTGGTCCGAACCATGGATCAGCGGCCCCGTGCACCGCCTTGGAACCCTGGCGCCGGATCCTGCTCTGTTGGCGCAAATCTGACCGTGGAACCTGCTAGACTCGGAATGTTCTACTACGCGAGGACGACCCGTGAACGTAAGTTCTTTCCAGCCCTTTAAATATGACGTTGAGGTCTTAGATGGCTGCGCGCATCGTGGTGCTGGCCAATCAGAAGGGTGGCGTGGGCAGAAGACCACCACCGCCATCAATCTTGCAGCGTCGTTGGCGATGATGGAAAAGATGGTCTTGCTGATCGATTTTGATCCCCAAGCTACAGCACCACGGGCCTCGGTTTTCCTTGCCGGATCAGCGAGCGGGCTCTTTGCGTTGATGAAGGCGCCCCTGCCAAAGCCTCTGATCCTCACCACCGAAGTGCCTACGTTGCAGATGATCCTGGCAGGAAAGATCTCGCACAGCTTGAATTCGAGCTCCCTGAACTGCCGGACCCTCCCGCAAGTGCTGCGCAAGGCGTTGGAAGCGGTTCAGGATTACCACGTGATTTCATCCCTCATTGATCCATTGCATTTTCCCCTGGGTACACTCCCGGGCCGCGCCCATGGCTGCCGACGAAGTGATTGTGCCCATGCCCCGCGAGTTCTTTGCTTTGGATGGTTTGGCCGAACTCATTGAAACCATCCGCCGGGTGCAAGCTGGCCCCAACCCGCGGCTATAGATGGGCGGCATCCTGCTCACTATGGTCGAAGAGCCACCAACCTTGGTGCAGCGGTGGCCCAGGAACGCCGCCAGGCATTTCCGGGCGTGGTTTTCCAAACCTTCTTTCCCCGCAATATTTGGCTGGCCGAAGCACCAGCTATGGCAAAGCTCGTCGCGTTCTACGATCTGCGATCCGAGGGCGCCCAGGCCTACCTGAACCTTGGCGCGCGAGTGGCTGGGCCAGCAGGTGGTTGCCCTGTCGGAGGAAACGATGAACTGGAAACGTCCTGCCCTGGGGCGCGGGCTCACGTCGCTCATGAACCAGATCGCCCCTGAAGATGCGAATTCCCGCGAGATTCCGGTGGGCAGCCTGGGGCCAACCGCTACCAGCCCCGCACACATTTCGACGAACAGGCCCTGAAGACCTCGCCGCCAGCCCCAAGTTGCACGGCATGGTGCAGCCCATCGGGGCGCGAAAGGTCGGTGAAAAGTTCGAGATCATCGCGGGTGAACGCCGGTGGCGGGCAGCGCGCGCCGGGCTTTCGGCATGGCGCCGGTGGTGCTCAAGGAAGTGTCTGAGGACCGCCTGCTGGAATTTGCCCTGGTGGAAAACATCCAGCGTTGTGGAGCTCAATGCCATCGAAGAGGCCAAAGCTTACTGGCAGCTGGGTGAACATCTGCGCCTCGACCCAGGAGCAGGTGGCCGATCGCGTGGGTAAGAGCCGTCCGCAGGTGGCTAATACGCTGCGCCTACTTCGTCTGCCCACGCCGATCCAGGACATGGTGGCCTAGGGCTCCATTTCCAAGGGCACGCCAAAGTTTTGTTGTGCGGAAGAAGCTCGCGTCCAGGAGCAACTCTCCCTTGAACTCATCCGTGAAGCAGCTGTCAGTTCGGGCCCTGGAAGCCTTGGTCCAATAACCGCGCACCAGCGCAAGGCCAGGGCGAAACGGCACAATCCCAATGTTTTCCTCAAGGCGGCTGCTGAAGAATTGACGCAGGCCCTGGGGTACTTGAGTGGAGATCAAATCCAAGGGCAAAGGCGGCGCACTGCTCCTGCATTTTGGCAGCGAGGATGAACTGGAACGCCTGTTCGAATCCCTGAAACACGGCCCACGAAAGGGCTGACCATGGCTGCGCCGGGCACCGGTAGTCCCTTCCCGTTCATGGAGGAAGGCGGGCCGCTGTGGGAATTTCCATAATTCCAGCGTTTGGAGTCCCGGGGTCACTGGGGCATCAAGACGGGCCTCGCCAACCCCAGGCCTGTTGGACGGGCCGGGTCATCCGGAGCGTGGGTTTCCCTGCATCCTCATCGCGGGCACCAACGGCAAGGGTTCCACTGGTGCCTTTCTGGCCCAGGCCCCGAAGGCTGCGGGCCTCACCGTGGGCTTGACCACGTCGCCCCACCCAGCGGCGCCCACGGGCGCATCTGGATCGACGGTCACTACATCGGGGTTTCCATCTTGGATCTCCTGTTCTGTGAAGCCTTCGATTGCGCAGTGCGGGCGGGTATCAAGGCCACCTACTTTGAACTGATGATCACCGCGGCCCTGCTGGCCTTCCGCGTGACCGGGGTGGAAGTCGCCATCATCGAGGTAGGCATGGGCGGTCGGTGGGATGCCACCAATGCCCTGGATCCATTGCTCACGGTGCCCGGCCAATGTGGGTTTGGATCACAACAGAAATCCCCGGGGCCAACCCGTGAAGTCATCGGGCGCGAGAAGCTTTGGCACGGCGCGTCAGGGCCGACCGCTGGTATTGGGACCCACGCTGGATCCCACCTGGGTCTGGTCCCGCTTGAATGTCGACCCGAACTTCATCCTGCCACCCGCCCTTCAGGCGGAAGAGATCTGGTGGGACCACAGCCCTACCCAGGGTGGCGCGTGGGGCTCCCCGGAGCCCATCAATTGGAAAACCTAGCCACGGCCCTGGAAAGCTGCGTCAGCTTTGCCACATTGGTTTTCCGGGGTACCGGAGGAACAAGCCCGGGAGGGCATTGCCCGCACCAGCTGGCCGGGCCGTCTGTGGCCCATTCCTGTGCCGCGAAAATGTCTGGCTGGATGGTGCCCACAATCCCGACGGTGCCCACGTTTTGACGCGCCATGCCTTGACCCGTGAAGTCCGCCCCCATCTGTTTTTTGGCGCCATGGCTGATAAGGACCCGGCGCAGATGACCGCCACCCTGGAGGCCATGGATCCTCGGTCCGTCACCCTAATCAAGGGCGAGAATGAACGTTAAATCACGGCGGAGGCCGGGCGCAACGCCTGGGGGAGGATCTGCTCGTGCTCAGCATTCCCGAAGCCGTGTGGAATGTCTGGAAGAGCGTGGGGAAGGCATTCGCCCTCGTGACCGGTTCCGCTTTCTGCTGGGGATCTTATTGGGAAGGGTGTTGGTTCTCTGACCTGGAACTCCTTTGAACTGATGAAGGAACGTGATGAAACTCCTCTCTTGGCGTTCCTCCTGGGCCCCGTGTTTCCTCGCCTCACCACCCTATGTGGTGGGAGTGGTGCGTTCTGGAATGCTGCTCCAAGGAAGAGAGGCGAGGTTTCTACCGTCTGGAAGGCACGGGCTGCTTCGGGTTACGGGTGGGGGAACGTTCGACCCTGCAGCGCGCCGGATAAGCGGCACTCTGGGCGGTTGCGGGGGACGGCCGTGAAAAGCGATCACGCCCCGGCAAAGTTGGCGGAAAGCGGGGAAACCTATCCAATTACAAAGACCTGGCGGTGCGGCACGAGGAAGCGTGAGCCTCCCCACATTCCCAACGCCACCCATGCCTACGGGCACGTAGGATGTGGCGCCCAAACCACTGCATTCTTGCGCAACTGCCCAGCCCATCGAAAAGCGGCCGCCGAGAGTCCATTTTCTTTCTCAAGGGCAGCGCGGAACTCTCTGCGGGGCCCGTGCCAAGCTGGCCGCCTGCCTCAAAGCCTGGGCCCGGGGGGTATTGGAGCGTTGGCTGCCCCGAGGGGCGGACCCGCCGCCTGCTCTCCAGCAAGCCAGGCTCGAGAGTAGCCCTGCAAATGAACTCCCTGCCTCGGGGTGCTTGGCGGGACACTCTTGCTGCAGCTCCGATGAAGCATCCGGCCGATACGATCCGGTTCCTTAAGGTTCGCGACGAAGCTCCCTCTGATGCCCCCGGCACCTGCCAGCGTAAACTCGGGCCTTATGAACTCGTCGGCCTCCTGGGCTCGGGCGGTATGGGCGAGGTGTATCGGGCCCGGGATCGACGGCTGGGGCGCGAGATCGCCATCAAAGTGCTTGCCGTTTGCGGCTGCTGACCTTCGACCGGATGGCCCGCGGCGGAGGAGGAAGGAAGGCCGTGGCGCCCCTCAATCATCCGGGCATTCCTCCAGATCTACGTGACAATGGGCCGCATGATGGTACATGCCGCACCTGGTGATGGAATTGCTCGAAGGTAGTACTCTGCGGGAGCGCATGGACGGGCGAGCCTTGTCACTCGCAAGGCCCTGGATCAAAACAGATTGTGCGTGGGGTCTGGCAGCAGCCCGGCGAAAAGGGGTTCACGCATCGGGATCTGAAACCGGAGAACATCTTTCTCACCCGGGATGACCGCACCAAGATTCTGATTTTCTGGCTTCGGCGAAGTTGCGCACCACCAATTTTCGTGGATTCCAGATGCCACCTTCGGCAGGTGCCGCCGGAATTCTGGAAACCAAGGTCGGCATGCTGGTGGGCAACGCGGGCTACATGTCGCCCGGAGAAAAAGAATGGCCTCACCGCGAAAGCTTGCCCGATATCTTTGCCTTTGGCGTGATTCTGTGGGAGATGATCATGGGCGGCGCCCCTTGGCGGGATTCGGCGGTGGGAGGTCATGCACGCTATCCTGAAATCCGACCCCTGACTTGCCCTCGGGCCTGCAACCGTGCCCCCCCTGCCTTCCTGCGCAACCTGCAGTCGTGTCTCGAAAAGGATCCCCGGGCGCGGTCCTTTTTTTTTTTTTTGGTGAGCCCAAGATCTGGCCTTCGAATTGGAAACCTGCTCATGGCTCAATGTCGGGTTCCTGCATGGCCTGGACGCCGCCCTTGGCAGGCCCGGCGCATTCGCCCGGGTCATCCGGGCGGCCATCGGCGGCGTGGCGCTTCTCTGCGTCAGCGCGGGTCTGTGGGCGTGAATTGATCTGCCGGGAACTCCCAACCCTCCAGCGCATCACCTATCGCAGCGGCAACATCGAAGGCGCCCGCTTCACCCCCGATGCTCAGAGTTTTGTTGACAGTCTGGCCCGCACGGTGTGCCCAGTCAGCTCTGGTTGGGGCGGGCGGAAGGCCTGGGGCTCACGCACTGGATTTGCCGGCGGGCAGTGAAATTCTCCTACCAGCCACGGGGAAATGGCGCTGCTCCCCAGCCCAGGTGGCATCACCACGGGGGTTGGGATTTTGGCTCGCGCACCTCTTGGGGCGCGCCACGGGAAATCATGGAAAAGGTCTATGCCGCCGATTAGGGCCCGGACGCACGCGATCTGGCCGGTTCGCATCGGCGAAAACGGTCGCCAACGCCTGGAATATCCCATTGGCCGTATGTTGTTTGAAGTGGCTCCGCCCGACACCATTGATTGTCCCAAGGTTTCACCCACTGGCGATCGGGTGGCCTTTTCGGAAATCCGCTGTGCGGCGGGTAACTATGTCCTCACGGTGGTGGATGGACAGGGCGCCGAAAGAGCCTGGCCCAGGATATCCAATGGTTGGCCTGGTCTCCCAACGGCAAGGAAATCCTCTACACCCATGGTGTTCCAAAGGTGACCACCAGGATCTCCGGGTGGTCACGCTCTCCGGGCAATCACGCTTTTTCTATTTCGGTGCTGGGACGCCTCTCCATTCAGGATGTCTCCCACGCGGGCAGTTTTGCGCCACACCCTGACTCGCCAGCACCTTTGCTATGGCAAGGTCGGCGAGGAAAGGGAATGGGAGCTTTCCTGGCTCCAATCCTCCAAGGTGGTGGATCTAAGCCCGGACGGGAAGGGCATTCTCTTTGCTGAAAGTCGGGAAGGTGTGGGCCCGTGGGGCGCCTATTTCCGGAAAGCCTTCGGGGCCGATCCCCATTCGGCTTTGGGGATGGTGACCCGTTGGTGCTTTCTCCAGACGGCAAATGGGCGGGTGGTGTGCAGCTACGACACCGTGGTGGAACTGCGTCCTGCCGCCCACGGGGCCGGGCGAACCTCGCCATCTTCCCAAAAGAGGGTGTCAAGGCGGGATTGGGCGGTGTTCCTGGATGCCCAGAAGCTGCCGTTGGGCGCGGCCGGTGCGGACAAGGGTATTTCAGATACCATGCGCAGGACCTCGCCATGGTGTTCCTCAAACCCTGGCGCACGGAGTCCGGAGCGCGGAAGTCCACTGTTTAGTGGCGCTGGACCGCACCCAG
>JADKBC010000009.1 GCA_016715205.1 Holophaga sp. | reverse complement strand
CCCGACGTTACCAGCGGAACCTCTGCGTGATGTTCATGGATTTGGATCATTTCAAGCGGGTGAACGACACCTGCGGCCATCCCGTGGGTGACGGGGTGCTGGTGGCGGCATCCGCGCACCTCAAGGGCATGATCCGAACAGCCGATACGCTGGGGCGATTCGGTGGGGAGGAATTCGTGGTGCTCATGCCGGACACCCCCCTGGAGCAGGCTCGGGTGGCTGCGGAACGGTGGCTTTGCGGCCTGCCGAACCTGACCATTCCAGGCGTTGAATGGCCGATTACCGCCAGTGCTGGCGTGACGGAATTCCGCAGTGGCGACAGTGCAGAGTCGCTGCTCAGCCGCTGTGACAAAGCCTTGTACCGAGCGAAGGCCGATGGTCGGGCCTGTGTGCGGTTTGAGTGAGGTTTTCCATCATGAGGAACCAGGGCCGGTTTTCAGCGATGGAGTTTGAGCGCCCCTTTCTCTATTCGACAGAGCCCTAAAAGGCCATGTCGACCTATCAAAACGAAGGACGCAGATCACCAAAGTGAAGGTGTTCAGGGCCAGAGGCCCTGCCTCTCGTCCTGTAAATGCTTGCGCCGACTCCTTGGTGGTGCCTCGCCGGGTTTTCCTAAGCCATGCCAGGACATTAATTCGAGGTCATTGGAAGAGGTTTGATTGAACTGAATTCGGCGGTTGGAAGCCTCGGGCATGGTTCCTGCTCTTTCGCCAAAGCGCTTCATCGCCTGTGCGATGCGCCTGAGGAGTCAGCCATGAACAAAGAAAACCGCAGTGAGATGGTCAGTCGCGACACGATCCTTAAGATGTTGTCCAAGGATGAGACGGGGAGCGTAAGTACGGCTGAAACCGCCCTAAGCCTGCCCAAGGGCAGCGAATACATCGACCTGTCACGCCTGGATTGCGGCATCCAGAACGCCAATGGGAATGCCATCGTGATGGGGCATATCCTCAGTCGGAAATCGGTTCACAAAGACACCTGGGCGAAAATTGTGGCGGAAGTGACCGCCCATGACCTTCCGAAGGTTAAGGCCTGAGACCTGGCGCTGGTTTCGGGGATCGCCCTCCCGGTTTGGAGCTATACATGAGCGCCGAAGGCCTGCCTACCTTATTGGAATTGAAAAAAAGCATCGGCCCGGATGTTAGTGCTTGGAAAGCCCGCCGTTGGTGGGTGATTGGGGGGATCGGTCTGCTGGTTTTGCTGGCAGGGACCCTGGTCTACACCCGACGAACAAAGCGGAACTTGGTGCAGTATGTGAGCGCACCCGTGACGAAGGGAGATCTCGCCGTAACCGTGGAATCCACCGGAACGCTGGAAGCGGTGACGAGCGTCGAGGTGGGGGCCGAGGTCTCCGGCCGGATTCTCCGGGAGATGGTGGAGGTCAACGACCAGGTGCACAAAGGCCAGATCCTGGCGGAAATTGACCCGGAATCCTTGAATTCAGGCCTGGATCAGTCCCAGGCTCAATTGCGGGGCGCGAAGGATGCCGTCAATTTGGCGCAGGCTACGGCCAGTGAATCGGCGCGCATGCTTATCCGAAACCAGCAGTTGGGGAAGGAAGGCATCCTTTCGCAATCAGACCAGGACGCGGCGCTCACCGCCAAGAATCGAGACAACGCATCCCTCCACTCGGCCCAGGAGAACGCGCGGGTCGCCAAGGCCACCGTCGACCTGACAGCCAGTAAGTTGCGCAAGGCGACGATTCGAGCGCCCATCGATGGTGTGGTGTTGGCGCGTTTGATGGAGCCGGGACAGACCGTAACCGCGGGCTTCCAGACCCCGGTGCTGTTCAAGCTGGCCCAGGACCTGAGCAAGATGCGTCTCAAGGTGGACATCGACGAAGCCGACGTGAGTCGCATCCATGGCGGCGAAACGGCCACCTTCACAGTCGAGGCCTATCCAGGGCGGAACTTCCCCTCCCAGGTTGTGTCGCTCCAGATGGAACCCAAAATTTCGCAAAATGTTGTGACTTATCAGGCCGTGCTGAGTGTGGATAACCGTGATCGAGCGCTGCTTCCGGGGATGACCTGTACGGCCACCATCCAGGCTGAAACCAAGCGTGGCGTGTTGTTGGTTCCGAACACGGCGCTGCGGTTTACGCCTCCCGTCGGGCCCGGAGGGCTTGCAAAGAACGGCGTAAATTTCACGGATGGCAAGCATCGGGTCTGGGTGCTCAAGGGCAAAGTGCTGACGCCGCTGGAAGTCAAGACAGGCGCGACGGATGGTCGACTTACCGAAGTTCTCGGGAGTGACCTGCAGGAAGGCCTGAATGTGCTGACCGATACCAAGGGTTCGCCGTGAGCCCGGGTACCACCGCCCTGGTGGAGCTTCAGGACCTCACCAAAGTCTATGGCCGCGGGGAATCCGAAGTGCGGGCCCTGGCGGGTGTGAGCTTCCGGATCGACCCCGGCGAGTTCGTTGCGGTGATGGGGGCCAGTGGGTCTGGGAAGTCCACCTGCCTCAACATGCTCGGATGCCTGGACACCGCGACCTCTGGTCATTATCTGTTCTGTGGCTTGGATGTGGGAACCCTGAGTATCGACCAACTGGCCCTCCTGCGTCGCAACTACCTGGGCTTTGTTTTCCAGGGGTACAACCTGCTGGCGCGCACCAGCGCACTGGAAAACGTAGAGCTGCCCTTGGTCTACCGCCGGGTCGCGGCACCGGTGCGCCAAAAGAGTGCGATACAGGCCCTTCAGGATGTGGGACTGGGCGATCGCATGCACCATGTGCCAAGTGAACTCTCGGGTGGGCAGCAGCAGCGCGTGGCCATTGCCCGCGCCATCGTCACAAGCCCGCAAATGCTCTTGGCCGATGAGCCCACGGGCAACCTGGATTCCGCACGCAAGATCGAGATCATGAAGCTCCTCCAGAAACTCAATCAGGAGCGGAAGATCACCATCGTCATGGTTACCCACGAACCGGATATGGCCGCGTTCGCAACAAGAACCCTCCATTTCAAGGATGGCCTCGTCGAGCGCGATCTGGTTTCTGGAAAGGTGGGCGCATGATCTGGACAACCATTCTGATGGCCATTCGCGAGATCAAGCGCAACCCCATGCGCTCCTCCCTAACCATACTGGGCATTGTGATTGGCGTGGCCTCCGTGATCATCATGGTCGCGTTGGGCCGCGGTGCAGCCGCCAAGATCACTTCCGATATCTCTGGCATGGGCACCAATCTGCTTATCGCCACGCCTGGCAGCGAGCGCCATGGACCCACCGCCAGTGCGGCCCAGCCCTTCAAGCAGGACGATGCGCGAATCGTTCTGCGCGAGTTGGGAAGCGTGGCGGATGTTGCTCCGGCGGGCAGCCAAGGCGCCCTGGTGGTGAACGGCAACTTGAACTGGAACAGTACTGTAACTGGTTCTACGAATGCGTACTTCCAGATCCGGGCCTTCAGTTTCGAACTGGGGGAAGGTTTTTCGGATGCCCAGCTGCAGAGTGGCGCGGCGGTCTGTGTGCTGGGTGCTACGGTGCGCACCAAGCTGTTCGGCGCCCAGAACCCCATCGGCAGCTCCATCCGCATTGCAAAGGTGAACTGTGCGGTGGTGGGCGTTACCCGCCCGAAGGGCCAATCAAGTTTTGGCATGGACCAGGATGATTTCGTGCTGGTGCCTCTGGCTACCTTCCAGCGGCGGATCACGGGCAGCACGGATGTGGGGGTGATTTTCCTGAGCGCTCACGATGGCAAACAGATTCCCAAAGTGAAGCGCCAGGTCGCGGCCCTGCTGCGGGAGCGTCGGCGAATTGCCCCGGGGGCCACGCCGGATTTCAATGTGCAGAGCATGGAGGAAATCACGGCAACCCTAGGTACTGTGACCAACGCGCTCATCGCCCTGTTAGGTGCTATCGCAGCCGTGAGCCTGCTGGTGGGGGGCATCGGCATCATGAACATCATGCTGGTGTCGGTAACCGAGCGAACCCGGGAGATTGGCATCCGTCTTTCCATCGGAGCCCGGGGCAGGGAAGTCCTTTTCCAATTCCTGGTGGAGGCCATGGCGCTCTCTGGCCTGGGCGGGATCATGGGCATCCTGCTGGGCCTGCTGGTCAGCTACTTCGCCGCCAGACTCATGCATCTTCCCTTCAGCCTCGTGCCAGACATGGTGGTCATTTCCTTCTTGTTCTCAGCGTCCGTGGGCATCATTTTTGGCTACCTGCCCGCCCGCAAAGCTTCCCGACTCAACCCCATCGAGGCCCTGCGCCATGAATGATGGCACCTCCTCATTGGTCCACCTGAGATGTGCAGAGAGGGCGGCATGGTCTGAGATCTTCGCCCATGTTCCACCGGAATGCATTTCAGCCAATTCCACCGAAAAGCCACGCACATAGATTCGATCCAGCCTCAGAACGGGGCGCTTGGAAGGGAAGCTTCGACCAGGCAAATCGAGACCGCCGAACGCCCCACCAAAGGCCTCGATCATTCCGAGACGATGGGCCAACAATTCATCGGCCTCGTTCCGCCAGTCATTGAAGTCGCCGGCGATGATGAGGGGCGCGTCAGAATCGGCAAGGCACTCCAGGGTTCCGGCGAGGGCATCCATCTGCCGGCGTCGCGAGCGGGCAAACACGGACAGGTGTACACAGACACAATGAAGCAGCTTCGCCATGCCCGGTAGAGGGATGGTGCAATGCAGCAAGCCTCGCCGTTCAAAGCGCATCTGGGTGACATCCTGGTTGTGGGAATGCTCGATCGGAAAACGCGCGAGGATGGCATTGCCATGGTGTCCATGCCCATAGATCACATTGCTTCCATAGGCAGCGGAGGGCCAGACGTTTTCGGCCAGGAATTCGTACTGGGGCATGGCCGGCCAGCCGTCTATTTTGGTGGCATTTCGACTGTGCCGCCCCTGAACTTCCTGAAGGAACACGATGTCTGGGCCGAGGTCACGCAGGTGTTCCCGGAGCTCATGCACCATCAGATGCTGATGGAATTGCGAGAACCCCTTGTGGATGTTGTAGGTGACGATGTGGAGCTGGGTAGGTTCCGCGGTGCGCACGATACTGACCACATCCTTTCCTGCACGGGGATGGCGTGGGTGAATCCTGAGGGACCCACCCACGGGAAATGGGCAGACGGTGGCCCTACTCTGCCTGCCTGTCCGCTTCTTCCTCTTGCACGTCCGCGCAGAGATCCTCCACGGCCTCACGGTTTTCTGGTGTCACGTCGCCGGTCAGGACCTCGGTTACATCATCCTCAGTCAGAGCCCAACCCACCTGTTCATGGAGGGGATGCTCACGGCGTTCCAGTGAAACCAGAGCGGGTTCTTCGGGAAACGCCACGCCAATGGATTCCGACTCGTCATGGGTCAGGTGCAGATCATCTTTCTTCTTCGTGCTTTTGGATGCCATGAGGGCCTACTTGCCAAAAACCTTTTTTACTTCGCCGACCTTCTTCTGAATGCTTCCGGTGATTTTTTCAGCAGTCCCTTCGGACTCAAGGCGGGGGTTGTTGGTCACTTTCCCCGCGGTCTCCTTGACCTTGCCCTTGAGCTCATGGAGCTTCCCTGCAACCTGATCCTTCGTGCTGGATTTCATGATGGCGATCTCCTTGAAGCGGAGTTGCTTCTCAGAGGAGAGAAGCATGCTTCGGGCCATCATCTAAAGACGCAAAGACAAACGGCTTAAATGTGAATTAGTCTCGGGTGTCTTCGGCTTTCAATCAATTTGAATGGCGACACAGGTCAAAGCGAAGGCACCCATCGTGGATTGGAAGCCCACACCCTGAGTTATAGTCCCGCCCATTCCTGCAATATCCGTTGGGCTTGATGAATGGCGCCAAATTCGTGGCCCTGGATGGGCAGGAGCACCGAGCCGTCCGGGGTGAACTGGGAGTCCTTCTGGGCCCGCACCCAAGTCAGTAAGTTCCCCGGATCCACCGAGGTTTGGGGGCTGACACGCAGCTTCAGGCGGCCCTTATCGATGGACACTTCGCTCACGGCGATGGCCTGGGCGCGCAGCTTGACCTTGAGCAGCTCGAAGAATCGGGCACTGTCGTCGTCATCCTGTGGCACCTGGCCGAAGCGGTCTTCCAGCTCCAGGCGATAGAGTTCCAGGTCGCGCTCCGTGCGCAGGCGGCTGGCGCGCTTGTAGGCCACCAGGCGCTCGGCGGCCATGTCGATCCACCGGCGACCAAGTTGGGCGGGACCCAGTTCGATCTTGACCTCGAAGGTGCCCGAGGCCTGGCCCTGGAGTTCCTGCAGGGTTTCCTCCAGCAGCTTGATGTAGAGCTCGAAGCCGATGTCGTGGATATGGCCCGATTGCTCGCCGCCCAGCAGATTGCCCGCACCGCGCAGTTCCAGATCCATGGCCGCCACGCGGAAGCCCGAACCCAGTTCAGAGAAATCCTCAAGTGCCTGAAGGCGCTTGCGGGCATCTTCGGTGATCTCGCCCTTGCCGGGAATCAGCAGGTAGGCATAGGCGGGCACATCGCTGCGGCCCACACGTCCGCGTAGTTGGTAGAGCTGGCTAAGGCCAAACTTATCGGCGCGATGGACGATCAACGTATTTGCATTGGGCACATCCAGGCCGTTCTCCACGATGGTGGTGGACACCAGCACATCGATGCGGCCTTCCATGAACCCCAGCATCACATTTTCCAGGGCGTCATCCGTGAGCTGCGCATGGCCCACACCCACCCGGGCATCGGGCACGAGGCTTCGGATATGCTCGGCGATGCTGACGATGCTCTCCACACGGTTGTGGACGAGGTAAACCTGCCCGCCGCGACGCAATTCGAATTGGATGGCAGTGGCGATCAGTTCGTCGGACCAGGGCGCCACGACGGTTTCGATCGCCAGGCGGTTCTTGGGCGGGGTTTCGATGAGCGAAATCTCGCGCAGGCCCGTGAGGCTCATATGTAACGTACGCGGAATGGGCGTGGCGCTCATGGCCAGCACTTCCACATTGGCGCGGAATTTCTTCAACTTCTCTTTGTGAGAAACGCCGAAGCGCTGTTCTTCGTCGATGACTACCAAACCCAAATCATTGAATTTGGTGCGGCCGCTCAGCAGTTGGTGGGTGCCGATGAGGATCTCCACCTTGCCATCCGCCACGTCTTCCAGAATGGTTTTGGCTTCTTTGGTATCCACGAAGCGATTGATCATTTCGATGCGGAGCGGGAAGCCCGCGAAGCGTTCCTTGAAGGTTCGGAAATGCTGGAAGCAGAGCACCGTGGTGGGGCACAGGATGGCTACCTGTTTGCCATCCAGGGCGACTTTGGCCGCGGCGCGCATGGCCACTTCGGTTTTGCCGTAGCCCACATCGCCCACCAGCAGGCGGTCCATGGGTTTGGCGGATTCCAGATCGGCCTTGATGGCCTCGATGGCTTCGATCTGATCGGGGGTGGGGTCGTAGGGGAAGGTGGCTTCAAATTCCGCCATCTCCGGGCCATCGATGGAATAGGAATGGCCCTTTTCGAGCTTGCGCTTGGCATAGAGTTTCAGCAGTTCTTCGGCCATGTCGCGGATGGCCTTCTTGGCGCGCCGCTTGACCTTGGCCCAACTCAGACCGCCGAGCTTATCGAGGGGTGGCAGGGTGCCGTCGGGAGATACGTAGCGCTGGATGAGATCGGCGCGCTCCAGGCTGACGTTGACGCGGCCATTGTCCGCATAGCGAAGCTGCACCACTTCATGTTCTTCGCCGCCCACGGTGAGGGTGCCAAAGCCCAGGAACTCGCCAATGCCGTGATCCATGTGGACCACCCGATCCCCGGCTTTGAGATCCTTCAGATCCGAAAGGAAGGCCGCGGTGCGACTCTTCTGGGGCTTGGAGGGAATGGCTTTTCGGCCAAAGACTTCGCGCTCCGTGAGCACCAGGAGCTGGGGCTCCTTCAGGTAGACACCGGCGCTGATCGGCAACAGCATCGAACGGCATCCCGCTTCGGTGCCGTGGGCCTTGGGGAGTTCATATTCGGCGATGATTTCGCCCAGGCGATCCCGCATGCCGGAGGTGGAACCGGCCAGGATCACGCGATGGCCGGTGTCCGTGAGTTCCTGCAGATAGGCGTGCAGTTCGCTCAGGCGCCCCTGGAATTCCCGTGCGGCCTGGGCCTGCAGGGGCACCGTGGCTTCCGCCTGCCATTCCGTGAGCACCAGCGAGGTGCGGCTGGGATCGGAATCGAGGTAGCGATCCTCGAAATCGGGACACACCACGCCACCGCGCCGGAGTATGGTCAGGCTGTCATCGATGCGCGATTTTTCAGCATTACGAAGCCCCTCGGCCCAGGCGGGGTCGAGTTTTACGCGAAGGCAGGGCGGCACCCAGTGGGTGAGCTGCCCCTTGGTTTGACCTAGCATCGGATAGAAGAGCTCTTCGCCGGGGAAATGACCATGGGTGGCGAGGCGGGCCCGGCGAAAACTGACATCGTCGTCTGGTTCCGTGGTTTTATCGGCGCGGGCTTGCACCGCATCGAGCAGGGCGGTGCCACTGCCCTTGGCCCCTTCAAAACGCGGGTAGAGCGTAAGGGATTCCAATTCTTTCCCCGTGCGCCGTTGCGTATCCGGGTCGAAGGGCGAAAGCTTTTCCAGCTCATCGCCAAAAAACTCCATGCGGAGCGGGGCTTCCAGATGGTCGGGCCAGATATCCACCACTAGGCCGCGGGCGCTGAATTCACCGGGATCCGAGGCCAGATCGGTCCGGCGGTATCCCAGGGCGATCAAGGTTTCCAGCAGCAGTTCCCGGGGCACCTCGGTGCCCTTGGTGATCGCCAGGGTCTGCTTCACGAACCAGGTGGGATGGGGCAGCTTCTCCTGGGCTGCGAGGGGTGTGGCCACCAGGATTTGCACCCGACGTTCCACCAGCCCTACCAGCGTCGAGAGGCGCTCCTTCAGCACCATGCCGGGTGGGCTGGATTCTCCCCCCGCGAAGGGCGCAAAGCCTGGAAAATACGCGACGCCAGCATCAGGCAGCAGCACAGCCAGATCATGGGCCAGCGCCTGCGCCTCGGTTTCCGTGGGTGCGTCCACCCACAGCGTGCGCAAGCGGCCTCCCTCGTTGGCCCAGCGCGCCAGGATCAGCGCCAGGCCAGGCACGGTGGTCCAACGCAGGCGAGCCCCCTCGGCCCCCAGGGCCTTGGCGGGTCCGTCCAGCAGGCGCAGGAGATCGTTCAGCGCAGCGCGGTCACGGGTTTCCATAGGGTTTTAGTGTAGCGGACAAGCTAACGCCGCCAGGATGGTTCAAGGGAGAACCTCGGTGAGGTGCCCCCAAAGGCGAGCCCATCCCTGATTCAAGTGGGAAAGGGATGGGCCTACTTGGTGCGGTTCTTGACGTATTTCTCAAGCCAGCTGTCCTGCTCCCAGAGCATGTGCAGCAGGTTTTCCCGGGCGGCGTAACTGTGGCTCTCCATAGGCAACAGTACGAGCCGAGCCTTGCCGCCCAACCCCTTTACGGCCTGGAATAGGCGCTCACTTTGCAGGGTGAAGGTGCCGGGGTTATTGTCGGCGTCGCCGTGGATCATGAGCAGCGGCGTCTTGATCTTGTCTGCGAAATCAAAGGGTGACATGCGGTGGTAGACCTCTGGAGCCTGCCAGTAGGTGCGCTCTTCCGCCTGGAAGCCAAAGGGGGTCAGGGTGCGGTTGTAGGCGCCACTGCGAGCAATGCCGGCGGCAAAGAGATCCGAGTGGGCCAGCAGATTGGCCACCATGAAGGCGCCGTACGAATGACCCACACAGGCTACTCGCTTGGGATCGCCCACACCGAGGCGCTCCACTTCCAGAATGGCGGCCTTGGCGTTGGCCACCAGTTGCTCGATGTAGGTGTCGTTGGGTTCGGCCTTCCCCTGGCCCACGATGGGGAACTGGGTGTTCTCCAGCACCGCGTAGCCGCGCAGGGTCCAGTAGATGGGCGAGGCCCAGTAGGGGCGAGAGAACGTATGCGGGGAGGTGCGGATCTGGCCTGCGGTTTTGGTGTCCTTGAATTCCGTCGGATAGGCATCCATCAACACCGGCAGCTTGCCATCCTTGGCAGGGTCGTAGCCTGCGGGAAGATGCAGAGTGGCGCTCAATTCAACGCCGTCCGCTCGCGTGTATTTGATGGTTCGCTTTTGATTGCCTTCGAGGGCCTTGAAGGGGTTTTCAAAGGCCGTCACGGGTTGAAGGCTGGCCTTCTTGCCGAAGGTGCGCAGAAAGAGGTTTGGAAAGGTTCTGGGGCCTTGAATCATCGTGAGCAATTTGCCCTGTTCGGGATCCAGCACCTTGGCGATGAATTCATAGGTCGATGTGCCGTCTGCGCGCCATAGCCGTTCCGATTTTCCGGTGGTCAGGTCGAGGGCGTCCAGGAAGGGGCGGTTCCCTTCTGGGCTGCATCCTTCGCCCTGGAGGTAGAGCTTCTTTCCCTTGCCGCCAATCTTCAGGGTCTGCCGATGGAGGGCGTTGGGCTCCAGCACGAAATCGCCAGGGTCCGCGTAGACATCCTCGCTGGAGCGTTCCAGAAGCAGCTTGGGTTCACCCCCTTTGGAGGGGTCCACCTGATAGGTTCGCGTTTTCCGGGTTTTCCACCATCCATCTTCGACAATGGCAAGTTGATGATTGCCCCAAACCACGCCCTGGAAGCGGTTCTGCACCTTGGCCAGCACGCGGCCTTCACCCTGGAAGGGGGCTTCCAATTGAAACAGGGCATCGCGGTGATCCGCAGTCTTGGCGGGATCGCCGTCATCCTGGGCTTCGACCCAGACCGCAGTGGCACCCTGGTCTTCACGCCATGCAAAATGGCGCCGCCCGGATTCGCAAGCATCGAAATCGACAGGAATCTTGTCCTGGAGGGGTTTTTCCACCAAGGTGGCTACACCCTGTCCGCTGGCATTCACCACGCGCACGCGATACGGGAAGCGGTCCAACGGGAACTGGTACGAAAATGGGGCCTGAATCTCTGCCACCAGGACATAGGCGCCATCGGGGGAAGGTTGCAGCATGCGGTAAATGGCTGCGGGAAGAAAAGGCTTGGTGCCGCCTGCCAGATCCACATGCTGAATGGCGGAGGAAGCGTAGAAAGTGAATTTGGCTTCGTCGGCAGGGTTGCGCAGGAGATCCTGGTAGGTGCGGGCAGGTGCCTTCACGCCGCTGGCATCCTGCACGGAAGGACCTTGGGGCAGGCGCTGGGTGTCCTGGAAGGCTACCGTGCTGGGGCGGACTCGGGTGTAGAGGCTCTTGCCATCCGAAGCCCAGGAATAGGGCCTGCCCATGGTGGCGCTGAGGTGGGGTTCGCTGACGCATTTCGCCCGCCCCGTAGCGACTTCCACCAGCCAGAGGGCCAACCCTTGCTCGCGCACTTCCACAAAGGCAAAATGCTGACCCGTGGGCGAGAACGATGGGTATTCCAGGCTCAATTTTTCAGGCAGGCCTGTTACCGGAATGATTTTGTGGCTGGCCAATTCCTGCAAGGTAAAACCCGAGAAGGGGCGGGTTCGCGAGGCATTGTGGGTGATGGGGTTGATCCGCAGTCCTGCGAGGCGCAATTCTGGCTGCGCCAAATCAGCTAGGGTGAGGTATGCCGGTCGCTTCAGCAGCGCCAGTGTGCGGGCTGCCGGATCCACAATGGGTTGCGGGGGATTTTCAACATCGAAGACATCCAAGATTTCCTTGGGAGGTTTTTGGAAGGTCACTGCGCTCTGGGCCCAGACCGGGGGTGCCGCGGTAGTGATGAATGTCGCTGCGATTAGGATGGGCCGGAAATTCATGGCATGACCTCGTTGAATGCTTCGGATGGCGGTGAGCCTACAACTTCAATTTCAGTGTGTTTTCACTGGAGGGCTTTGTTAGCCCTGCCAGTCGTCGCTTTGCCAGAACCAGGCAGCCCCGGGGGTCATCAGCCGGTTCGTTTTCTTCGGGCGTCACCTTCTGGTAGCAGGCGATCGCCGCGTCCAATTCACCCAAGGATTCCGCGATGCGGCCCAGGGTGAACCAATCGGCGCCGCGGGGCTGGTCCTTGTCCGACATTCCGATTTCCCGCAGGATGGTTTCCCGAGCCTCGGCGGTGCGGCCCAGTTCGGCCAGTACGGTGGCCAGGGTGTGCGCGGCGGCGGCAGAGCGCTCTCCGCTGCCCTGGGTGCCTTTTCGCGCGTATTCCAGGGTGCGGGAATCCACAATGCCGCGGGCAACGTGATCCCAGGCCAGGTTATTGAAATCCCCGGGGGAAGCTTTGCCCCGAGCGATTTGTTTCACCAGGAAATCTTCGGAATCCTGCACGTGGCCGGCTCGAAACAAGGCTGTGGGCTTCATGTCCATGAGGTCAGAGTCTTCGGGATCCTTGGCCAGTTCGGCATCGATGAAGCGGAGAGCCTCCGACCATTTGCGGGTGGAAAGCAGGGAGGCGCCCCGGAGCCTTCGGGCGATTTTGGAGGTGGGGTGGGCTGCGAACAGCGCCTCTGCCGTTTTCTCGCTGGCGGCAAAATCCCGTTTTCGGATCATGGCAATGTAAAGCGCCTGCTGAATCGCGGCGGTCTTGGGGGCCGGAAGGCCAGCGGACTGGCGCTTCCTGCAGGATCTTGAAGCCCTTGGCTTCGGTGGCATCGTAGACCGTCATGGAAGCCCCGGCCTGACGGATTTCAGCCAGGGTGCCCTGATGGCCCTTTTCCCATAGTCGCCGCAGGGGGTGGCTGTACAGAGGATCTTTGTCATCTCCGCTGCGCACCAGATTGACCACGTAGTCCAGGGCACTCCGGGCGGCCTTGAGGTTGTCATGATCGGTTTGCCAGAGTACTTCCCTGCCGATGGTCACCAGATCGCCGGTGGTGCCGGCAATGCGATAGGTGCCCTTCTGCTCTGTAATGAGGAAAGTGGCCGTGGCGGATTCAAACAAAGTGGCCTTTACGCGGTAGCCAGTGTCCGCATCCCCATCCAGGGAAAATTCGGAAAGGGAAAGTGCCAGATCGGAAGCCACCTCGGGAGCCACGCCCTGCTTGGTGAAGGCACTGCGCAGTTCCTTCATGGCCTCCAAGCCCGCCTCGGGCTTGAGTCCCGCGCGCTGGGCTTCGGAATAGCATTCAAGAATCTGTTCCGGTTTCGGATGGCGGTAGCCCGTCAGTTGCAGCAGGCGGATGACGGGCGCGCGGGGATCCTTCGGATCGATGACCCGGGTTTCATAGCGGGTGGTCTTGGCCATGAGATCGGCCCGGGCGCGGATCTGGGCCATTTTGTCGTTGCCGGAAGCTCCTTCGTTGAGCAGCCTGGAGGCCTCGGCATAGCGGCGGTAGTTGACCAGCACATCTGCTGCGTTGAGGAATGCCGCGCGACGGGTGGCCAGATCCTGAAAAATTTGTCGGGATTCCGCCAAGGCGGTTTCCAACCCCTTGGTGCAGGTTTTCATGGCCACCAACCAGCCATCCCGACGGGCGCCGGGCTGCCTCGCCAGGGCGAGGTCATGCGCCTCCTGGAAGCGCTCGCAACGGGCGAGACAAACCATCAGGTTATCGGCCACGGTGTCGTTCTTTTCTTCGTCTTCGAGGGCCCGATACAGCTTGATGGCTTCGGGAAGTTCGGTGCCGGGGGCGTACCGCTCCCCGTGCTCATCGAATTCATGCAGGATCGCCAAGTCCATCCGAGCATCTCGGTTTTTCGGATCCAGGGCGATGGCTTTACGGTAGGCGCTGATGGCGCCCGCGCGATCCCACCCCGGTTTGAACCGGCGGCCAATGAGATCGTGCTGAAGGATCCAACCCAGGGTCTGAAAGGAGAGGGCCGACGTTGCCTCTGTGCGGGTGGCTTTGCGCGCCGTTTCGCGGGCGCTTTCCCCAAGGCCGCCTGCCAGTTGGGCCCGGGCCAGCCGAATCATGGGCGCTGCTTTGTCAGGTTGCTGAGCCTGGAGCTTGCGGAACTCCATCAGAGCTTCCTTGATTTTGCCTTCACTCAACAGGGCTTCGCCCACCTGCTGGAACACCAGCATGGGAATCTTTTCTTCGCCAAAGGCTTTGATCGCGGTGCGAGCTTCATTCACCTGGGCGGCGGTCCAGCGCTGTGGGCCGCTGTCAAAGGCATAGACGGCTTGGATGGTTCCATCTGGTTGGTCGGAATAGGTCTGGGTCAACCGGGCAGGCCCGAACATCAGGGTGCGAGAAGCTGGGAGCGCATCATGGGCGAAGCCCTGGGGCACATGGATGATCCAGCGGGCTTCGCGAGAATAGGGAGCGGCAAACTGAAAGGCCGACCGACGGGGCGTCTCTTTCTTGGTCTCGGATGGCTTAGGCTCAGTGCCTGAGTCGGAGGTGTCCTCCTCCGGTTTGCCGGGCTGCAGGGCGTTGCTGAGGGCTTCCACCAGTGGCCAAGGGTTGGCACCCACGGCGGCATCGGAAAGGGCCGTGCGGGCGATGGGGGATTTCAGAGCCTCCACCACCAGGCTGAAGGGCCGGGAGAGATCATCCGCACCTTCGTATTCGAGCCGGCCCATTTCCTTGGTTTTGTAGATGCGGTCCACGTAATCCTTGAGGTTCTCCCGGGTGCGTTTGGGGTCGACCCCCAAGTATTCCCCGCGGAGTCCAATGCCAGAAGGGCCGCTGCCTGCAGTGGTTTCCAGCACCCGGCCGGGACCTTCGGTGGCCAGGAAGACTTCCATGGTTTCCCGGGTTTGGTTTTGGGCTGCGGTAACCGTGGGGGTCTTCAGCACGGTGAGGGTATCCGCCGAGATGACGAGGGCGTTGCGGTCCAGGTCGGGAATGGGCAGTTCGCCGGGCAACGCGGTCGGAACCGTGGCGTCGATCCAAAGTGGCGTGGGCCCTGGAAGATACACGATCACGTGATCAAAGGCCGAAAGGCCGGGAATCTCGGGCGTGTAATCCAGACCTGGGCCGGTGCGCAGCAGGGCGAGGTGGGCCGGAATGCGGGCCTCGCGCAACATGGCGAGCAAGAGGGCGGCCTTGTCCTTGCAGTCGCCGTACCCGCGCGTAAGGGTTTCGGCCGGGGGCCTCGGCACGATAGAGGCCTCGCCAAACTCTAGCCCGGTGTATCGCACCCGTTTGTGGAGGGCGGCTACGATCCGGCGGAGGCTCTCCTGTCGATCCGTCGCCCCCTGCAGGGTTTCCTGAACCCAGGCCTTGAGGTCGGTGCCTTTCAATTGTTGTTCCACGAGGGCCAAAAACTCGGTGGCGGCCGTGTTCCAATCGGGTGTAGTGCCGTAGGTCAAGGAGGGCCTCAAGTGCTCGTCGGGCACCTCATTGGCTTCGCCCTTCGCAGGTGGCATGGTGGGGCCGAGTTCGATGGTGAGGCGGGTGCGGCCAGCGGTCGTCTGCACCTTGGGCTGAATGCCCGGCAGCCCGTTGAGCTTCCATTTCAGCGGTGCGCCTGCGGGCACCTCCAGCACGGCAATGGTCTGCTGCACGGGCACGCTCTGCCAGAGGCTGAGGGAACCGCGCACGCCGGCACGGGAAAAGGGTCGATGCTCCTGGGTCTTGATTTCCACCTCGACGATGGCGCCCTTTTCCAGCCGGGGCAGAGGGGCCTTGAGCTGGCGATGGTCCGTGAACAGTTCTGGGTTGTTCTGCTCGGGGCTGAACTCGCCGATGGTGGCGGGGTCCAGGCGATGCTCCCGGCCATCGGGGGTGATGACCCGGGCCTGGATGGAGGGTTTTTCCTCGAACCAGGATGTCCACCCCATGGTCACCGTACTCCAGGATTCAATGGCCGAGGCTTGATCGATTCGGAAGATGTAGCGGTAGCGCGAGGAACGTTTGCCCGTTGCATCCAAAGAGAAGTGGGAATCCTCCAGTAGCTCCGAAACGGGAAAACCCTCATGGGCAGGCACCTTGGCAAAGGCGGCCTGAATCTGGGCCGGGTCGGCGGCCAAGGCCGGCGCCTCCTTCCAGTCTGGAGTGGCGGCCGAGGCGCAGGGCGAGAGCGCGCATACGGAAACAAGGGCCGCGGCCGGGGATATTGGAAACAGCATGCGAACTCCAAGGGACGAGGTCAGGACTCATTCATTGAACCACAGGTTGGCGGGTTGACCCGGGCTCAGAACCCCGCGGCCTGGCCATCCTTGCGGCTTTCACTGGCACCAAAGTAGACCTTCTGTCTGGGGTCCCAGCGGATGCCCTGGTAGCCGCCGTAGCCGCCCAGCATCCAGGCCACCCCGTGGCCCATGTCCATGAGCTTCTGGATGGTTTCCAGGGGGAAGCCGCTTTCCAATTGAAGGGTGCCCGGGAGTTTGCCGGGTTCCCCGGTGGGTTCGGGCGAGCCATCGTGGGAGATCCGGGGCGCATCCCCCGCTTCCTGGGTGTTCATGGCGAAATCCACCAGGTTCATGACGATCTGCACATGGCCCATGGGTTGGAATTCACCGCCCATGACGCCAAAACTGAGGAAAGGTTCGCCATCCTTGGTGATGAAGGCGGGAATGATGGTGTGGAAGGGGCGTTTGCCCGGGGCGTAGGTGTTGGCCTGGCCCTCCTCCAGTGTGAAGAGTTCGCCTCGATCCTGCAGGCAGAAACCCAGATCACCGGGCGTCATGCCACTGCCCATGCCGCGGTAGTTGCTCTGGATGAGGCTCACCATGTTGCCGTCCTGGTCGGCGGTGGTGAGGTAGATGGTGTCGCCTTCCTTCAGTGGTGGGTGGCCGGCCTCCAAGCGTTTTGCGGCACGGGTATCGCTGATGAGCGACCGGCGCTGGGCGGCGTATTCCTTGGAGAGCAGCCCTTTCACAGGCACCTTGGCGAACTCGGGATCGGCGTAGAATTTGGCCCGATCTTCGAAGACCAATTTCTTGGCTTCGGCAAAGAGATGCAGGTGGCGAGGGCTACCAAAAGGGATCTTGGGAAAATCGTAGCCTTCCAGAATGTTCAACATCTGCAGGGCGGCGATGCCCTGGCCGTTGGGGGGCAATTCCCAGACATCGAAACCGCGATAGTTGGTGGAGAGCGGTTCCACCCATTCGCTGCGGTGCGCGGCCAGATCCTCGTAGCTTAGGAAGCCGCCCTGGGCTTTCATGTAGGCGTCGATCTTGTGCGCGATTTCACCCTTGTAGAAGGCCTCGCGCCCACCCTTGGCTACGAGTTCCAGTGTGCGGGCTAGGCGCGGATTTCGGAAGATTTCGCCATGGCGCGGGGCACGTTTGCCATCCACCGTGTAGGTTTCCAGGAAGCCCGGGAATTTGCCCAGCGCAGGCACACTGCGATCCCAGTAATAGGCGATGAGATCCGAAAGGGGAAAGCCTTCGCGGGCATACCGGGTGGCGGGGGCCAACACTTCCGCCATGGGGAGCTTGCCGAATTTTCCATGGAGCTCGAACCAGCCATCCACGCAGCCCGGCACAGATACGGGCAGGGGGCCGTGGGCTGGAATGTGTTTCAGGCCCAACTTCTTGAAATGATCCAGGGTGAGGCTCTTCGGTGAGCGCCCACTGGCATTGAGGCCATACAGTTTCCTGGTTTTCGCGTCCCACACGAGAGCGAAGAGATCGCCCCCCATGCCCGAGCCCGTGGGTTCCATGAGCCCCAGGGCTGCATCCGCCGCGATGGCGGCATCCACCGCCGTACCACCCTTCTTCAGGATGTCCAAGGCGATCTGGGTGGCGAGGGGCTGACTGGTGCAGGCCATGCCATGCTGGGCAGCCACTTCGGACCGGGTGGCAAAGGCGCGTCCCGTAACGCGATCTGCTGCCCCCAGGGGCAGGAGGGAAAGCACCACAAGCAGGAGCGTTCGTCGCATGGCAGGCCTCGTGAGACGATGGTTATGCAGTTTAGCCTGGGTGGGAGTGCGAATGACTTTGGAAAGCGGGTTGGCGGGAAAAGGCGCGGCACTGGGCGCAGCTTTCCTTTGGGCCATCACCGTTACGGTGTTTACCTTCGCGGCCCGGCGCATTGGCGCCCAGGTGGTGAATGCCGTGCGCCTGGTGCTGGCGGCTGCGTTGTTGTTGCTCTTCCACTGGATCTTCGTGGGCTCGCCCTGGCCAACAGGCTTGAGTTCAGCGGGCACGGCCTGGTTGCTGCTTTCGGGCTTGGTGGGTTTTGCCGTGGCGGATGGCCTGGGCCTGGAATCCTTCGTGGAAATCGGGCCGCACCTGGGCATGTTGATTCAAACCATGGCGCCCATCCTGAGCGCAACCTTGGCCTGGGCCGTGTTGGGTCAGAATCTCTCCTGGGCCAAGGGGGGCGCCATTTTCGTGACACTGGCGGGCATCGCCCTGGTGGTGGCGGGCCCCGATGAACATGCTTCCAGGCGTTCCCGTTCCAGGGCCTGGGGCCTGCTGCTGGCGTTGGGCGCCACCCTGGGCCAGTCCCTTGGGCAATTCACGGCTCTGAAGGGCATGGCTGCGGGTACGGGACCGTTTTCGGGGCTGGTCATACGGGTGGCCGCGGGGGCCGTGGGATCCGTGGTCTATCTGGCCCTGCGAGGGAAGCTTCGGCTCGCGGGCGCCTGGGGCGATGGTCACACCCTGGCTCAGATCCTGATCGGCACGGCCCTTGGCCCGATCATCGGTGGTTTCCTGGCCATGTACGCCATCGCCCATGCGCCCCTTGGGCCCGCCTCCACGCTGCTGTCGGTGGTCCCGATTTTTCTGCTGCCATTGTCGTGGGCCTTTTTCCACGAGCGGATCACAGTGCGGGCCGTGACTGGAACCCTGCTGACCGTCAGCGGGGCCGCGGGACTTTTCTTGGTGAAATGAACACCGCGCTCTCCGCGGGCGGGGCACGACACGATTATTTCAATTCGCCTTCGCTCGGCTTACTTTACGGTGGTTTTCGGCTCTGAAACTGGCATGGGCATGGCCGGGATCGGTGGCAGATCATCCTTGCTGAAGGCTGGGAATCTCTCATTGCGATTGGCGAGGTGATAGGCCACGGAAGCCATGATGGTGGCAGTGCGGGCAATGTCCTCCACGGGCACGCGTTCCACCGTATCCACGCTGGTGTGCCAAGTGTAGTCGGAGTATTCGAGGCCATCCTGGATGAGCCCGATGGCGGGAAGCCCGGCGTGGCTGAAGGTGGTGATATCGGCGTAATCGGGTTTGGGCAGGCGCATGCGGTTGTGGATGGCGCCCACCGCTCCCAGGTCCTTGAAAGGCACGAGCAGTTCACGTAACACCTGGCTGGCAGCGGCGGGCCCGAAGGCGCTGAGTCCGCGCAATTGCCCTGAGCCGCCATCCATGTTGAAGAACGCCACGAGCTTGCCGAACTCGGGCAGTGGATTCTCCGCGGAGCCGAAGTGGGCTTTCACGTAGGCCTGGCTGCCCAGCAGCCCCAGCTCTTCGCCATCAAAAAGCACCACGCGGATGGTGCGTTTGGGCTTGGCGCCAACGGCCTTCAGGATGCGCAGGGTTTCCATCATGGACACACAGCTGGCACCGTCATCCGTGGCACCGGTGCCGGTGTGCCAGGAATCCAGGTGCGCTCCGAGCAGAACGACTTCTTCAGGCTTTTCAGAACCGGTAATTTCGGCGACAACGTTATAGCCTTTGGTCAGCGCAGGGTGGGCCTGGTTGCGGATATCCAGTTCCAGCTTGGCTTCCAGGCCGTCATCCATGAGGCGCCAGATCCGGCCGTAATCCTCGGCCCGCATGACCACCGTAGGGACGGCCTTGGCGAGATCGAAGGTGCGGTTGTTGAAGGCGCGGATCATGCCGTTGCGCATGCCCGCATCGTTGACGCGAGCCAGGGCTTTCTGGGCCACCAGGAATTCATCAATGCGGCGCTCCACGTCCCGGGCGCGCAGGGCGCCTGGCCGCTTGGGCGCGCCCCGATCCACGGCAAGGCGCGGCGGAGCTGGGGGCTGTGTGGGATCAAAGCGCTTTTGCAGTTCAGTTTCTTCCAGGCGCGGCGCGTAGCGCGAGAGCAGCACCGGCAGAGCTTTGGGATGGCCCACCAACAGGATTTTGCCCTTCAGCTTTCCATCAAGCTGTTTCAGGGCGGTTTCGAATTCTTCCGGCAAGGGTTCTTCCGGGAAATCCAAACGTGCGACCGATCCTCGGACCGTTCCTGCGGTCGAAGGGGTCCAGGCCACCACCTCGGTGTGCAGGGGCGAAGCAAAAGGCGCCAACGCATGCACGGCCACATGCTGATTGCTCCACCCCCCGTGGCCCACTTCCCATGGTTCCAGCGATGGGTTGGTGAGACCCCAGCCGCGCATCTGCGTGGCGGTCCATTCGGCGGCAGCCTTGAAGGTGGGCGAGGCCGTGAGGCGGGGGCCGTGGAGGTCACACAGGCCATGCAGGGTTTTGGCCACCTGGGAATGCTGGAGGCCTTCCTGTCGAATGCGTGCGTTCAGGGCTGCATCCACCGCTTCCTGGGCCGGGGCGGGGGCCACCAAGGTCAGGGCCAGTAAAGACAAGGACAAGGGGCGGATCATGGGGCCTCCGGAATGCATCGTATTGTTAGGCTACTCTGCTTCCGGGCCCGGGCTCAAGGAATGGTGGATGGGCCTATGATGAAGGTTCTCGTGGAGTTCCCATGGCTTTTGACCCTGTTTCCCCCAGTGCCGGCCTCCGACCCGTGGTGGAATCGCTTTGCGAAGCCGGGGCTGGGTTTCTGGAGTCTTGCCACCAACCCTTGGCGCGGCGCGAATTTCCCAGTCGCACGGTGGTGTATGAGCTGGTGGAGGATCTGCGCTCCATCCTGTTCCCGGGCTTTTTTGGACCTTCCGAACTGACCTCTGAAACCTTGCGCTATCAAGTGGGCGCCACCCTCGACAAGGTCCTGCACGGCTTGCGCGATCAGATCCGCCGCGGCTTCTGCTCCAGTTGCGCCCCGGAAGCCTGCTTCGCGGATCATGAGGATCGTGCCTTTGAACTGGCCTGGGCCTTCATCCAACGACTACCAGAAGTGCGTCGTCTCTTGGCCACGGATGTGGCTGCGGCCTTCGAGGGCGACCCCGCCCTGCGTCACCCGGAGGAGGCCATCTTCTGCTACCCGGGTATCCAGGCCATTACCAATCAGCGTTTGGCCCACGAACTGCTGGCGCTGGGGGTTCCCTTGTTGCCGCGACTGATCACCGAGCATGCCCACAGCCTCACGGGCATCGATATCCATCCCGGCGCGCGGATTGGTGAGCGCTTCTTCATTGATCACGGCACGGGTGTGGTGATCGGCGAGACGTGCATCATCGGCAACCGGGTGCGGATCTACCAAGGCGTGACCCTGGGGGCCAAGAGTTTCCCCTTGGATGAACATGGTCAGCCCATCAAGGGCATCGACCGTCACCCCATTGTGGAAGATGACGTCGTGATCTATGCCGGTGCCACCATTCTGGGCCGCATCACCATTGGTCGTGGTTCCACCATCGGGGGCAACGTGTGGCTGACCCATGGGGTGCCACCGGGGAGTTCGATCACCCAGGGCAAGGAACCCTCCTAAAGGGACTTGTGCCTCCTTAAATAATGGGAACAAAACGATAATAACGCATTGACATGCAAGGGAAAAAGGCGTGCGATGGTGTACCCATGCCATTCACCTTCCTCCTGCGGGAGCTTTGACCATGAATCCCCGTGATTTTCCGACCTTTGTTCGTCAATTGCCGGAGGCAGACCTTCCCTGTAAAGGTCTGCGCGGTTGGCTCATGGAGAGTCCGCACGGACAAGTTGTGTTCAAGGAAGCCGAAACGGAAGCCACTATTCCGGAGCATTCCCACGGGGAACAATGGGGCGTGGTGGTGGACGGGCGCATGGAGCTGACCATCGACGGCTACATGCGGCTTTACATGCGCGGAGATTTCTACTCGATTCCTGCAGGCAAACGGCACCGCACGCGGGTGTTCCCCGGCTTCAAGGCGGTGGACCATTTCGCCGAAGCGGGTCGCTACCGCCCCAAGTCCCAGTAGGGCCCTACTGCAGGCGCAGGGGAAGGCGCAGCGTCTTGCCTTCGCGCAGAACATCCAGTTGAATAGTCCGGCCCAGGGCTTGCGTTTCCAGGAAATCCAGCAGGTCATCCATGTTTCGCACGGTCTTACCCTCGACGCCTGTGATCACATCACCCAAGAGGTAGCGTCGGCCGGAGCGGGAGATGCCCTGCAGCCCTGCGCGATCTGCGGCGCTGTTGCGGCGCACTTGCAGCACGATGACGCCCTTGGGATTGCCGAACCGAGGCGCGTAGGAGGGATCCAATTCTTCAAAGCCAAGGTCGGGGCGAGTCAAGCGTCCCTTGGCGATCAAGAGCGGCACAATGTGGTTGACGGTGTCCACCGGCACGGCAAAACCAATGCCCGCGCTGGAGCCGCTGGTGCTCTGAATGGCGGTGTTCACTCCGATGAGGCGACCCGCGCTATCCAGCAGGGGGCCCCCCGAATTGCCGGGATTGATCGCGGCATCCGTCTGGATCACGCCGGTGATGCGGCGGCGAGTGGCGCTCTGGATTTCGCGCCCCAGCGCAGAGACCACCCCGGTCGTTAGCGTTTGATCGAGACCGAAGGGATTGCCGATGGCCATCACGGATTGCCCCACCTGCAAGTCGCCTGATACGCCCACGGGAATCGGGCGCAGCTTCGCCGGGGGGCTGACGAGGCGAAGCACAGCCAAGTCCTTTTCCGGTGCCAGGCCCACCACCTGGGCCCGATGGGTGCTGTGATCCGAAAGGGTGACTTCCAGTTCCTGGGCATCTTCCACCACATGGAAATTGGTGACGATGTGGCCGGTCTCGTCCCAGATGAAGCCACTGCCAGTGCCCGTGGGAACGGCTTGAACATCCATGCTGAACCAGTCCCTTTGGTACGCAATGGTGGTGATATAGACCACGCTGGTTCTGGCCTCTCGAAACCGTTCCACGGTGGCCAATTCTGACGCGGGCAGCGGCCCTCGGGGGGAGACCGGGCGCGGTGCTGCGGGAGAACGGTTGATGGCCTGGCTGCTGCACCACCCCGCCAGCATGCCGGCAATGAGAATCAGGGAAACCAGGGCCACCTTGCGCACAAAGACCTCCGCCAAGGAGCTTCCGCAATTCCCTGGAGGTACGTCAAGGCTTCATCAAATCCCGGCGATCCACCAAGGTAAAGGTGAGCTTTTTGTAGGTGGCCGAGCGGGCTTCAAAGGCAAGCTCCCCGAGCTTGAGCTCTTCAGGCTTCTTTTTGGGATCCGAGCCAAACAAAAAGGCCTGTTCGATCTCTCGGAAGGCTTCGTCGGATTCCGGGAGCATCAGGTAGCGCACCACCCATTGGCCTTTGGGCCCCGCGTAGACTTCATAGATGTAATGGCGTGTATCCACGGCTGCCAGAGCATGGGAGGTGGCCCGCAACCACAGGGGCGGTGCCGGGTTCCCACTGAAGGGCGGTACGATACCGATGGTGCGGCTGCCATCGGGCTCGCCAGGCCCTTGGGGGGCCTGGGCGAACGCGAGGGTGGTGGCCAGGAAGAAGGTGGGCAGCATTGGAATAGGAAAAGCTCGATAGGTGAATACCTATTTTCCTACCATTCCTGGGGCAGCGCGTCACATTTCTGCAAACAAGTTCAAGAAACGAGCACGGCTTCGAGTTGGTCCACGGCCCAATCCAGTTCCGCCTTGGTAATGACGAGGGGTGGCGCCAACCGGATGGTATGGGTATGGGTGTCTTTGCAGAGCATCCCGCGGTCCTTGAGGGCATAGCAGTACTTCCGGGCGCCGCCGGCGGTTGGGTCGAGATCGATGCCCGCCCAGAGGCCGGTGACACGAACGGCCTTCACCAGAGGGCTCTTGAGGGCTTTCAGCCGCGCTTCTAAGTGCAGGCCCAATTCAGCGGTGCGCTCCACCAGCTTTTCGTCCACCAGGACATCCAATGCCGCGCTGGCCACCGCGCAGGCCAGGGGATTGCCTCCGTAAGTGGAGCCGTGGATGCCGGGGGTGAACACGGACATCACGTCCTCGGTGGCCAGGAAGGCGCTCACGGGGTAGAAGCCGCCTGAAAGGGCTTTGCCGATGGTGACGCCATCGGGGCGGATGCCTTCGTGCTCAAAGGCGAAGAGTTTGCCTGTGCGGCCCAAACCGGATTGGATTTCATCGGTAATGAGTAGCACCCGATTCCGATCGCAAAGCTCCCTCAGGCCCTTGAGGAAACCCTTGGGCGGGATGATGACGCCACCCTCGCCCTGCACGGGCTCCACCAGGATGGAGGCGGTGTTGGGCGTGATGGCCGCGGCCACCGCCGCCAGATCACCGTAGGGCACCACCTTGAAGCCGGGTGTGACGGGGGCGAAACCCTGGAAGGAATCCGGATCGGTACTGAAACCCACGATGGTGGTGGTGCGACCGTGGAAATTGCCTTCGAAGGCGATGATCTCGGCCTTGCCATACTCCACACCCTTGCGATCGTAGGCCCACTTGCGGCTGGCTTTGATGGCCGTTTCCACGGCTTCTGCGCCACTGTTCATCAGCAGCGCCTTGGCAAAGCCCGTGAGCTTGCAGAGCTTTTCCAGCAGCGGCGGGAACTGGTCGTTACGGAACGCGCGCGATGTGAGGGCCAGCTTTTGGCACTGGGCGATCATGGCCGCGGCGATGCGGGGGTGGTTGTGGCCCTGGTTTACGGCGGAATACGCCGCCAGGAAATCCATGTAACGCTTGCCCTCGACATCCTCCAACCAGATGCCTTCGCCCTTGGTGGCCACCACATCCAGCGGATGGTAGTTGTGGGCGCCAAATTCATTTTCCTGTTCGATGAGGGACTGGCTACGGGTGGCGCTGAGGCTCATGGGGGCTCCGTGTGATCGTGTTTGGGATGCTACCTGGAATGAATGGCGGCGCGAAGGGGAGAACGGAGAACCCTTGGCCTTGAAAATCAGGGACTATTCGCGATTAAGGAATATTCGTTGCCCATGGTTGTTGAAAACCCCAAGTGATGCCATTGGTTGCGTGGAATTTGATTCTCCGAGGCTCGGCATATAATTGATAAACTTGCATTTTATCGATGGAATAAAATTTAAGGATTTCCATGAATCGGCGAAACAAATGGTTGCTCGGTGCGGGTCTGCCCCTTGTGGCAGGCCTATCCATTGGATGGGTCACCCTCCGGGGAGGAAAGAGCGATGTGGCCTACACCGCGGAACCGACCCGCCGGCAAGACCTTCAGGAAAGTGTGACGGCCAACGGTGAAATTCAGGCTCGTACCAAGGTCAACGTGGGTAGCACGATCACTGCAGAGATCCGCGAAATTCACGTCAAGGATGGGCAATGGGTGAAGGCAGGGGATCTGCTTGTCTCCCTTGATCAGGAGCGACTGCGCCAGGATCTGGTTCGGGCTGAACTGTCTCTGGGGACCGCGCGGCAGGACCTAAAAAATGCCCAGGCCACCTACGAAAAGCAGGCAAAAACCTTTAAGCGTCGGGAAGACCTGCACGGGCAGGGCATTGTTTCCAGTGAGGAGTTCCAGCAGGAAAAACTGAATTTGGAAACCGCCTTTACCCAATTGGAGCGCGCCAAGGTTGGTGTGCAGCAGGCCGAGGCGGCGCTGGCCCAGGCCAAGGACACGCTGTCGAAAACCGTGATTCGCGCCTCTATGTCGGGGCAGGTGACGGGGCTCAAGGCCGAAAAGGGCGAAACTGCCATCGCAGGGCAAACCAACATCGCGGGGGCGGTGCTCATGGTGATTTCAGATCTTTCAGAAATGATGGCTGAGATCAAGGTGGGCGAACTCGATGTGGTGAAACTGCGGATCGGCCAGCCTGCAGAAGTCACAGTGGACGCCATTCCGGGCAGGGTCTTCCAGGGGCGCGTGATTTCCGTGGCCTCCGGCACGGACAGACCGACGGGCAACTCCTATGGGACCACCCAGGAAACCCAAAGCTACAAAGTGCGCATTCAGTTGGCGGGGAACAAGGGAGAACTCGATAGCCTCCGACCCGGCATGAGTTCCCGTATTGCGGTCTTGACCGCCGAACGAAAAAATACCCTCTCCGTGCCATTGGCGGCCATCCAGGAGCGAGAGACCAAAGCCGGTGGCCTTGGTTTGATGACAGGAAGCCGCAGCGTGGTTTTCGTGGCCAAGGATGGCAAGGCGGAGGAACGCTCCCTGAAAACGGGTCTTAGCACCCGGCGGGCCGCGGAGGTTTTGGAAGGCCTCAAGGAAGGCGAACAGGTCATCACCGGCCCCAGCAAGGCCCTGCCAAGCCTGACCAACGGCATGGCCATAAAGCTTGAAAAGAGCGCCAAGTGAAACCCGAAACGAGCGTCGCATGACGGGCTGGACACGCTTGCAGGAAACCTTTCGCACAGCGCTGAGAAGCATTTGGTCCCACCGCATGCGCAGTGTGCTTACCACGTTGGGCATCATCATCGGCGTATCATCCGTGCTCATCGTCGTGAACCTCACCAAGGGGCTCGAAGGCCGCATCATGGCCGAGGTCAAAAAGGAAGGCAGCCACACGTTTTTCGTGAGTGCCTGGGTTCCGTATTCCCGATTCAAGACCGCGAAGGTCAAACGCATGCCCATGGATGCTCAGACCTTGCGGGAATTGCGGGAACTGGTGCCTCAGATCCAACTCGCCAGCCCCCAGGCCAATATCTGGAACCAGCAGATGATGGTCAAAGCAGGCAGCATCACCCGGCGAGTCACGTACCTCATATGCCTGGATGAAAATGGGCTCGACCTCTCCAACCGGGAATTGGCCTGCGGGCGCAATTTCACCGCCACCGACCGCGCCACGCGAGCGCCCCTGGCGATTCTGGGGGCGAAGATCGCGGAGGATCTGGGCCTTTCCGAGGCTTCCATTGGCAAGAGTTTCACGGTGGCTGGACAAACGGTGGAACTCGTCGGGATTCTCAAAAAACACGGTGAAATTCCCTTTGTGCCCCAGGACAACGAGGATGAGGATTCGGCCATGTGGGGCCCTGATGGCATGTTCTTCGTACCCTTCGGCAGTCTGCGGGAATTGGCCAGGCCCGGGGCCTTTGATAGTCCCTTTTGGCGCCTTCAGGTGGATTCCAGAATGCCGGTCAAGGAGGCTGAAGATTCCCTGCGCCAAGCCCTGCGCCGCATCCGTGGGTTGCGGGGTGACGATGCGGACAACTTCATGTTGGAGAGCAACGGCAAGGAAGTAGAAAAGGTCGAGAAGATTGGCCGCACCTTGATGCTGGCCAGCGGGGCCATGGTGGGCGTGAGCCTGCTGGTGGGTGGTATCGGCGTGATGAACATCATGCTGGTGAGTGTCACTGAGCGCACCCGGGAAATCGGCGTGCGCAAGGCCATGGGCGCCCGGCGGAAAAACATCCTGTTCCAGTTTTTGATTGAAGCCATCGTGCTCTGCGTGGCCGGGGGCATCATCGGCGTGACCTTGGGCATGATCCTGGGTGCGGCGCTGAGCCAACTCCTGATGAAGCACCTGGGCGCCGTACCCATCTGGGCCTTCAGCTCAGCGCTGCTGGTACCCGCTGCGGTCGGATTGCTGTTCGGGCTCTACCCCGCTAACAAAGCGGCGAAGTTGGATCCCATCGAAGCGCTGAGATACGAGTAAGCACCGATTGGCGGATGGGAATTGCAGTTCAGCGATCCCAGGCCACCGCACACCTTGCTGCCGCTGTATTCTTTTTTTACCCCAATGAGGTGCGCCATGAGCGAGATCCTTTCCAATCCTGAACCTGAAAATGGCCTTTTCGGCAAAGAGGCGGAGCCTGCCCCGCGCGCGCCAGGCCTGATGGAGCAGTTCGCAGGCGTTTTTACGGAACCTGGCGCCCTTTTCACCAAGCTGCGCGTGTCGCCCTCGTGGGGTTGGGCACTGGGAGCAGGCCTGGTCGCCGCGATCGTGATGGTGGTGCTCTGGGGCCTGAAGGTGGATGTGGATGCCATGCTACGGCCCATCCTGGAACGGAACCCACAGATTTCCAGCGATCAGATCGATAAGGTCATCGAGATTCAGGGGCGTTTCATCCTGCCCTTCGGAATCATTCAAACATTGTTTGGCGTGCCCATCATCTGCGCCGTGATGGCCCTCATCTATTGGCTGATCGGCAAGGGCACCGCCGAGGCGGAGAAACCAAGCTACCTACAGGCCTTCTCGGTGGCCACCGTGCCTGGCCTCATCATGGTGCCCCATTCCCTGGTGACAGGCTTGATGTGCCTGCTGAAGCCCGTGGGTGGCCTCACCCCGGACAAACTTTCGCCCACCAGCGTTGGGTATTACGTGGCTGTGCAGAACCCCAAACTCGCGGCCCTGCTCTATAGCTTCGATCCCTTTGTGCTGGGCTACTTCTTTGTGCTGTATATCGCCGCCCGCAAGGGCATGGGCCTCAAGCCTCTGGGCGCGGGCCTTTGCACCGGTGTGGTGGTCCTCTTCATGGTTGGCTTCAAAGTGATCTTTGCGAAATGAACATGACCAAACGAACGAAGATCTTTATCGGACTTGGCGTGGCGCTGATGGTGGCCATCGCCCTAGGCGCGACCTTCGGTGGTCAAGGTGACGAATCTGCCGCCTATTCCTGGGACCGAATCACCCGTGGCGATATCCGGGAAACCATCACGGCCAGCGGCGAAATTCAGGCCCGCACCAAGATCAGCATCGGCACTTCAGTCATGGGCGAGATCAAGGTCTTGCACGTGAAGGACGGGCAGGACGTGAAGGCCGGCGATCCGCTGGTGACCATCGACCAGGAGCGCTTGAAACAGGGCTTGATTCAAGCCGGCGCGGCGCTGGAAGGTGCGCGTCAGGATGCGGGGCGCCTGAAAGCCAGCAAGACCCGGGCAGAAGAGAACTATGCCCGCATGGAAAGTCTCTACAAGCAGGGCCTCATCAGCGATGAGGAATACCGCCAGGCTCGCTTGAATCGCGACACCTCAGCCCTCAGCTTTCAGTCGGCCGAGGCCAACGTGCAGCAGAGCGTCGCCAACCTTGCGTCCATGAAGGATTCTCTTAGCAAGTCGGAGCTCCGCGCACCCATCTCCGGACGTGTCACCGGCCTCAAGGCCCTCAAGGGTGAGACTGCCATCCCTGGCATGAGCAACCTGCCTGGCGCCACCCTCATGGTCATTTCCGACATGAGCGAAATCATTGCCGAAATCAAAGTGAACGAAAGTGAAGTGGTGCGCACGCGGCTGGGCCAAACGGCCCAGGTGATGGTGGAATCCCTTCCGGGCCGTGTGTTCCCAGGCAAGGTCTACGAGGTCGCCACCGCTTCTGAAAAGATCGGCACCGACGCCAACATGTACCTGGTGAAGGTGGCCCTCGATATGAAGAGCCAGGATGTGGCGAGCCTGCGCCCGGGCATGAGCGCCCGGGCCGTGGTGCTCACCAATGAAGCCAAGGGCGTGCTCCGCGTGCCCCTGCAATCCGTGCTTGAGCGGGAAGGCTCCATGGAGGAGGCCCAGAAAAAGGGCTTGCTCAGCCCCGAAGGCCGCAATGTCGCGTTTGTGGTGAAGGACGGCAAAGCCACCGAACGCACCGTGAAAACAGGCATCGCCAACACGCAGTTCATCGAGGTAAAGGATGGACTTGAGTTGGATGAAAAAGTGCTGACAGGCCCCGTTCGCAAGCTCAAAGAAATGAAGGAAAAGGCCACCGTGAAACTGCGCGCCAAATCCGATCAGGAATTGGAAGAAGAAGCCCGGAAGCGCAAGGGGCAGAAGCCGTGACCGCTGTTCTCGAACCCTTCCAAGCCGCACTGAAGGCCCTACGGGCCAACAAAATGCGCAGCGCACTCACGACGCTCGGCATCATCATCGGCGTATCGGCGGTGATCATCGTGGTGAGCCTGGTGCGGGGGCTCGAGAAGAGCATCCTCAAGCAAATCGAAAAAGCAGGCAGCCAGACCCTGTTCGTGCGCCCCTTGATGCCCCACGACATCCCCTTCGATGAATTCTCGAAGGTGCGCAACCGCGATCTCACCCTGGATGATATGAAAGCGCTGCAACGGGCCCTACCACAGGTGACACAGGTGACACCGTTGTTTTTCTCCGGCACGGAACTGAAGGCCAATGGCCGCACCAATACCGTTGGCATGATCATGACCGACGACACCTACATCGAACAGAATGGGTTGACCCAGACCCTGGGCCGCAATTTCGTGCCTTCGGATCTGCGCTTGGGCAACAAGGTTGCCATTGTCGGCCCGAAAATTCTCGACAAGCTGGCGATCAAAGGCAATCCCATTGGGCGCGTGATTCAGACACCCACCTTGAGCCTGGAAATCATCGGGGTGCTCGAGGAGCAGGGCACCACCATGGGGCAGGACCCTGATAACAACGTGTTGATTCCCCTATCCACGGGCATGGCCATGCTATCGGATCTGCAACGGCGCCAGCTCATGTTCCAGGCGCGTATCGATCCCAAGATATCGGCAGACGATGGCGCGGACATGGTGAAGGATGCCCTGCGGCGCATCAAAGGGTTCAAGCCTAAGGAGCGCGAAGGCTTTCAGGTTTTCAGCCCCAAGCAGATCGCCTCGCTCGTGGGCAATATTACGGGTGTCATCGGCGCCGTCGCGGGCGGCATGGTGAGCATTGCCCTGCTGGTGGGCGGCATCGGCATCATGAACATCATGCTGGTGAGCGTTACGGAACGCACCCGGGAGATTGGTGTACGCAAGGCTGTGGGCGCCAAACGTAACGACATCCTGCTGCAGTTCCTCATCGAGGCTGCTTTGCTGGCAGTCCTTGGCGGCGCGGTGGGCATCGTGATCGGCTTCATTGCTGGCGCTGCCCTGGGCAAGGCGTTGCTTGGTGTTGCGGGCACCATTCCGCTGTGGGCCGTGATGGCCGCCTTTGGGGTGCCTGCGCTCATCGGTGTCATCTTCGGTCTGTATCCGGCGGCGAAAGCCAGCAAGCTCGATCCCATTGAAGCGTTGCGGTTTGAGTAGGAGGCCCTCCATGTCCACCAACATCGTCATTCACCAGATGCCCATCCTCTCCACCTTTGACCCTCCGCCTGGGTTCGAGATCGAGCGCACCATCGGGCCCTGCTGGGGCATCACGGTGCGCAGCCGAAGTGTGGTGGGAACGACCTGTGCGGGATGCCAGACCATTTTCGGCGGGGAAATAACCATGCTCACGGAGTTGGCCAACGATAGTCGCAACGAGGCCATGAACCGCCTGGAACAGCATGCCCGGCAGATGGGCGCCAACGCGGTGCTGGCCATGCGCTTTGATTCCAGCGAGCTCATGCAGAACACCAACGAAATCGTGGCCTACGGTACCGCCGTGGTGGTGCGGCCCCTGCAGAAGTGACCCGGATTCCCCGCCACCTCGCCCGCCGCATCGATCGGTTGGCGGGGCATGCCCATGCCTTTCATCGGTTTGCGCATCATCCGCTCTGTGGTGCCTATGCATCTGAGGTGCTGCGCCTGGGCAGGTATCGACTTTGCAAGGGCTGCACCTGCGTGGCCCTTGGGGGAGTGAGCGGCATGCTCGCCGGAGTCCTATCTCCGCCGATGTCGTTCCGGGCGCTGGGCTTGATCGCGATGGTGAGCCTTGGCTGGGTCTTGCTGGTCTTCGCTCTAGCCAGGGCGCGAGGCCTGGGCAAGCTCCTAACCCGCGGGTTGCCATCATTGATGGCGGGTTTCCTGGTGACACAGGGGCTGAGGTGGTCCACTACCTGGGGATTTTTGCTGGCCGCAGGCGCAACCCTCACATTGCCCTTGGCGGTGCTCGCCTACCGACGACGAGGCCCCTGGCGAGGACCTTGCACCACGTGCCCAGAGCGAGACTTTCAGCCCTGTTCAGGGTTTCGGCCCCAACTTCGCCGGGAGCGCGCCTTTCAGCGGCTGGCGGGAAGGTTCTTGGCTTCCCTCACGGTGCCCCCTCCTCCGGGGCTGTGACTCGGCGAGGCCACTGCTACACTGGACTGTTCAAAAAATGGAGTTGCCCGTGAAAATTCTTATCCTCGGCGTGAACGGATTCGTGGGTTCCCACCTCACCGATCGCATCCTGCAGGACACCAACTGGGAAATCTATGGGATGGATCTGGCCAGCAACAAGGTGGCCGAGCACCTGAACAATCCCCGCTTCCATTTCGTGGAAGGTGATATTTCCATCAGCAAGGAATGGATCGAATACCACGTGAAGAAGTGCGATGTGGTGCTGCCCCTGGTGGCCATTGCCACACCCAAGGTCTACGTCACGGATCCGCTCCGGGTGTTCGAACTGGATTTCGAGGAGAACCTGCGCATCGTTCGCCATTGCGTGAAGTACAACAAGCGCATCGTGTTCCCCAGCACCTCCGAGGTGTATGGGATGTGCACCGATGCGGAATTCGACGAAGAGAGCAGCCCCCTCATCACGGGCCCCATCCCCATGAACCGCTGGATCTACAGCACTTCCAAGCAGCTATTGGACCGTGTGATCTGGGCCTACGGCTTCCAGAAGGGCCTCAAATTCACCCTGTTCCGCCCCTTTAACTGGATGGGTCCCAAGCTCGATAGCTTGAATACCGCCAAGGAAGGCAGCAGCCGCCTCGTCACCCAGTTCAGCTGGAACCTCTTCAATGGCGAGCCTTTGAACCTGGTGGATGGCGGTCACGCCCACCGCTGCTTCTGCGATGTGAGTGATGCCATGGACGGACTCATGGCCATTCTGGAAAACAAGGGTGGCGCGGCCGACGGCAAGATCTTCAACATCGGCAATCCCGAGAACGACAAAAGCGTGCGTGAAATCGCCGAAATGATGATCGAGATCTGGAAGGAGCATCCCTTCCGCCTCGAACGGGGCATTCCTGAAGGTACCGTGGTGGAAACCGGCAGCGGCGCCTTCTATGGCAAGGGTTACCAGGACGTCATGCGCCGCACCCCCAGCATCAAGCGCATGCAGGCCACCTTTGGGTTCAATCCCAAGGTCGGCATGAAAGCCTCGCTGACAAAGGCCATCAATTTCTTCGTGGAAGAGCACAAAGCCCTGGAAAAAGTCGTGGAGACCGAAGGGTAGTTTCTTTCCCATTTTCCAATGATGGCGATTGTCAAATCCTGGATTAATCTGGGCGAATGGTTCGACCGCCACCGGATTTTTCATCGCTAAAGATCACCCATGAGCGGGGCCCCGTAACCCGGCAAGTCCGGACGGCGGCCCTGGCCTGGGGTGGTGATGCGGCCTGGGCGGACGTTTTGGCCGCGGTCTCCCCAGCTTGTCGGGCCCGATTCGCGCGACCCATTGGTTTCTACGAATGGGTGGAATCTGAGCTAGCCCTGGAATTGCATGCTGCCTGGGCGGCTCATCGGGGTGTGGATGATATGTCCCAACGGGGGGAGGACGGCGCGCGGGAACTCCTCGGCGGTGTACAGCAATGGATCCTGCGTTTGGCTTCGCCCGCCTTCCTGATAGAAAACGTGCCCAAGCTCTATGGTTTCTATTACCGAGGTGGGCGCATGAACCTGGCGTACTTGGGTTCTGGCAAGGCGGGTTTCGAATTCAATGCCATGGGTTATCCAGAGTCCTGGTTTCGCGATGGACTGACGGCCTGGCTCAGGGTGGCCCTGGCCTTGACCGGTGCCCGGGAGGTGCGGGTCCACCATGTGCCACCGAACACTCCAGAGACTCCCCACCTGCATCGATACGAAATAGCTTGGCGGGCCTGACGGGCAAATGCCCAGAAAAAAAAGGGGAGGCCGAGCCTCCCCTTTTTTGGTTGCAGATGATCTCTAGAACTTGAAAGTGACACCGGCGGTTAACCCGGTGACTCCCCAGCCGCCATTTCGCTCAATACCGGGGTAATTGTACCAGGGCAGGTTGAGCTGCGTGACCTTCCCATAATCGATGTAGCGGTATCCCATCGACAGTTCCACGAAGTTGGCGATCTGCCAATCCACATGGGCGTGAAGATCGGTCTGGAAAGCCGCCTGGTCCTTCACCTTCTGGCTGTAGTTGTTGTAGGTGTGAGGGTAGGTATTGCCAGAGTAGAAGTAGTGTTGATTGAAGATTGTTTCGTGGTCGCCCTGCAGGAACGCAAAGTTCATGTCAGCCCCGACGCTCCAGCCCGCTCCGAAGGGATAGCTGTAGCCGAACCCCGCGATCAGGCCATACATTTCGCTCTTGCTGTAGATCGAAAACGTATCGAACTGGTTGGCTGCACTTGGGTTGGTCATGTCGGGCATCATGCCCACTTCATGTTTGAAGGACCCGAAGCGCAACCCCAGGCTGGAGGTGAATGAACCGTTTACGCCGAGTGGGTAGTGGTGGGTCCACTTGGCATCAACGACCGTGGACTGCAGCTTCGTTTCCGTGGTCATTGGTAGGGGATAGGCCCAGCCGTACCCGCTGTAGCCATCAGGAACGGACCAGAGATTGGATTCTTTCTTGCTGGTATGGAATATATCCAGGCCGAACTCATTATTCCCCTTTCGGTAGGAGCCGTTCAGGCCAAGGGGGATGTGGTTGCCGTATTCGGCGAAGACAGTGTGGTATTCCCCAGTCTGGCTCGTGCCGGAGGCCGTGCTGGTGTAGTAGGACCCAAGGCTGAAGGGTGAGGGCACGTTGGATTTCATGAACCCGGTGTTCAGGCGGAGCTTCCATCCATCCTGAGCCAGGATTGGGAGTGCGGCCAGGACGCCGAGCAACAAGGTGCGTTTGTTCATGCAAGTACCTCCCTGAATGTGAGGAACCGGAATTGGTCCCGCTGAATGTGTGATGGAATAATGCATATTCGTATCGGTTGGGGTGGTTGGCAATAGGAAAGGCTGAAATTAGCCAATGAATCCGGTGATAAATTGTGAAAAAAACAATGTTCATTTAGGGTTAAGATATGAAAAAAAATACATCAATCTGCTTTAAGCCCATTCCGATCCAATCACAAGCCGATTTGGATGAAAAATTAAGCCTCCTGAAACAACGACCCAAGGATGTTCAACTTTCGCTGGAAACGGCGGTCCTCGCGCTCGATTCCGGTCAGCCTCAGGTTGCGGTCAACCTTATGCACCGGCTTTCGCGTCAGCAGCCAAGGCTTGGCATTGCCCACTTCACCCTGGGACGGGCCTTGAGCGCGATGGATGATTGGCACGGAGCTTCGGATGCACTGACCACAGCCCTGAGTCTCGATCCAAGCAATGGCGGTTGTTGCGCCCGGCTAGCGGAGGCTCTCCTGCGCATCGGAAGCGAGGAGGAAGCCCACCTTCTGGCACGGCAGGCCATGGCCCTGCCGGTATTGGCCGTGGAAAGTTTTATTCTTCTTGGAGATGTCTTCAAAGAGGTTGGAGACCTTGAGTTTGCAGACTGCGCCCTGCATAAAGCCCTGGAGCTCAGAGATGACGGGCGTGTGCACCACAAACTGGGAAGACTTTTCTGGAGCATGAAAAAATTCAGCCAATCCACTTTCCATCACCGCAGAGCCGTGGATCTCTCCCCAGAGGATGCCTTGTGTCTTGCAGGGCTCGGGGACGCTCTGATCAGCATTGGGGATGCCGAATCGGGGCTTCGGCTGATGGAAAAGGCCTATTCCCTGGACCCGGGCAACAAGGATGTGGCCTCTGTCGTCGCCTTTGCTGGCAACACGGACCCTGACAATAACCCGGAACAATACCATCGCCAGTGCGCAGAAATGATGGGCCGACTGTTCCCGTCTTGTCCTCCGGCCTTCTCTCCGCGACACGATCGAAACCCTGAGCGGAAGCTGCGGATCGGGTATCTGTCTCCGGACTTTCGGACCCACGCCATGATGCATTGGGTCGCACCCCTTCTGGAAGCACGGCATTCGGATGAATTTGAGGTGATGTGTTTTGCTGAGGGCGGCACAGAGGATCGGGTAACCGAGCATTTCCGTTCTCTGGCAGACCGGTGGTTCACCACAACGGGGAAATCCGCCGCCGAAGCAGCGCGCAAGATCGCAAGTCTTGGAGTGGACATCCTGGTGGATCTGGCCGGGGCTACGGCTGGGAATCGCTTAGACATCTTTGCGTTCAAGCCCGCCCCCGTGCAGGTGGCCATGTTGGGATTTGATCGGAGTACCTGCCTTCAGGCCATGGATTGGCGCATCTCAACGGCCTTGGCGGATCCTCCGGGCGAGGTGGACCGCTGGAGTGTCGATCGCGTTTGGCGTCTGGAGACGAGTTTCTGCTACGCCCCGCCTACGGAGGCTCCCGAGGTTGCGGCAGCTCCGGTTCTGAAAAATGGTTTCATCACCTTCGGTTTTCTGGGCAACCCTGCACGTGTGGGGCGGGTCTTCATGGAGGCAGCGGCCGACCTGTTGAAGGCCATCCCGGAATCCCGTCTACAGTTGCTTTGCCGCGAAGGTGAGGACGAAGCCCACCAGAGCTTCAAGCGGGGATTTCTCTCAAGGGCAGGGGTGGATCCAGATCGAGTGGACTTCCGCCCTAGGGTGCTTCCGGAGTCTCGGTTCCTGGAGTACTACAGCGACATCGATATCACATTGAATAGTTTTCCCGCGGACGGTGGCACCACCATATGTGAGTCCCTTTGGATGGGGGTGCCTGTATTAGTCCTGGATCGTGCTGAAGCCCTTCGTCATACCGGTCGAGCCTTGTTGACTTATGCCGGAATGAGCGACTGGGTGGCGACAGGGATAGAAGACTGGGTGGGGTTGGCACGCGGATGGAACGAAAATCCCCAGGCCCTTGCCAACCTCAGGCGGGACCTGCGTGGCAAGATGCTCCACTCATGCGTGTGCGATGCCCCTCGAGCTGTTCGAGCCATCGAGGATGCCTATCGAGGGATGTGGCGTGCGTGGTGCGGGAAGACCTAACGCTGCAGATTGAGGCGCGAGCGGACCTCGGCGGCGGAGGCCAAGGGCCGCCCCATGCCCTCGGCGATGCGCCGGACCCTTCCAACCAGCTGAGCGTTGGTGGCCAGAGTCGTACGCTCCTCATCGAGGTAGATATTGTCTTCCAGGCCTACCCGGACACCATCGGCGCACACAACGCCGACCGCGTTCATGCGGAGCTGGCTGTCCCCCACGGCACCGATGCTCCAGACTGAGTCCTGAGGCAATTCCGCCACGATGAGCCCGAGATGCAGCAGCTTGGCCTGGGCCGCAGCAATGTTCCCCAGGATGATGTTGAAATAGTAGGGTGGCGTGATCAGTCCTTTGCGGATGAGGTAGTGAGCGTAGTTCACCATGCCCAGGTCGAATACCTCCAGTTCTGGCTTTATGCCGCGTTCCTGCATGCGTTCTGCCAGCCGGCAGATCATGTCTGGGCTATTGATGCTGGCCACTTTGTTGAAGTTGATGGAACTCAGGGTGAGGCTGCCCATGTCGGGACGGAGGTCCCCTTCAAGCTCCAGCACTTCGGAGCGTTGGGAGAACTCCGAGTAGGTGCGTCCACTGGTGGAGGCGATCAGCACGAGGTCAGGGTGGCGGCTTCGAATGCGGCCGATGATATCGGCATAGATTTCTTTGCGGTAGGTCGGGACACCCTGGAGATCGCGAGCATGAAGGTGAACCATGGAGGCGCCCAGGGCGGTGCAGGCATCCACGTCCTGAGCGATTTCTTCCGGCGTGACGGGAATGTGGGGCGTCTGGTCCTTGGTGGGCAGCATCCCCGTAGGCGTGAAGTTGAGGATCAGGGGCTTCAAGGCATCTCCCTTGATGTGAGGGGGCGGGCCGGAACGCCTGCCACGGTCATGCCTGGTGGAACGTTGCGGGTTACCACCGCGCCGGCGCCGACCACCGCACCATCACCTATGACAATCTCGGGCAGAATGGTTGCCCCTGCGCCGATGAAACAACTTCGACCGATGCGAGCCTTGCCAGCCACGGTGACCCCGGGTCCCACGATCGTGTAATCCCCCACCACGACATCATGGCTGAGCACAGAGTGGAGCCGCACAGAGACGAAATTCCCGAGTCGTGCGAAGGCTCCTACGGCACAGGCCTCGGTCAGCAGGCAGCCGCAGCCGATCTCCGTATAGGTCATGTCGATGGTGGGATGGATAAGGTTTGGAACTTGGCAGCCGCTCGCCAAAATGAGGTTGGCCACAGCCTCGCAGCTTGCTGGTGTGGAGACGACGTTGTTAAAGACCTGGATGCCTTTGAGTGCGAGATCGGGAAGGCGCTCGCGGCCGCCCAGCACGGGGAAGCCGTGGTAGGTCTGTCCCTGGCGTTCGGGGGCATCGTCGAGGAAGCCGATAAAGTCCCAGGTGGGCGTTTGTTGATTGATGGCGTCCAGCTGCTTGAGGAGCATGAAATGGGAGGCGCCATAGATGGCGAGCTTGCCGGTCATGGGGTTTCCTTCCGGCTGCGCCAGCCCCAGATGAACTCCGGTGCTGCGGGGCCAACGTTGAAAAGCAGGTCCACCACCGACACCTTATGCTCAAAGGGGGGATGAGCCTGGGGATATTCCGGGAAACCTTCAAAGTCCTTGAAGATGGACTGGATGCCTTCCTTGGCCAACAGGTCCACGTCCAGGTAGCAGCGCGTAGTTGGACCGGTGATGTACACGTCGGCCCCGCATTTCTTGAGTATCTGGAGGAGCCGCGGCGTTTTCCGTCCCTGGGTGCCCAGGGGGCGTGCATCGAGGAACTCTGTCTGCAGCCCGAGAAGGTCCTTGGCGATGGTGCGGATCACATGCTGATTCAGCTCCGACAGGGATGTCCAGGTCCTTCCCAGATACAGATCCTCGAAAAAGGGTCGGTATTGGGCGAAGAAGGGAGCCTTGCCATAGGTGTGGCGGAGGGTGGCCCAATGGCGTGACTGCCAGTGGTCATCGGAGAGCCGGACCTCGTCGATGCAGAGATCGCGATGGCTCCCTGTGGGAATGGTCAGCCACTCGCAGCCGTGCTGGGTCTTCAGGATGTTGCGAGTCCGCCAGTCCCGAAGGGTGAACTGGACATCGTCCAGGAACACGAACACGTCGACGTCATGGATGATGTCGAAATAACCCTTCCAGGGCAGGTAGCCAGACTGGATGATAGCCATCGTCCGACCATGCGGAGATTGGGGGGCGCAGTCGTTGACGGATTTGTTTGGGGTGGTCACAGCCCCATTAAAGCAGACAAGATCCTTCCGTGTGGAGATCCCGCCTGAGATCCTAGAGACTATGAGCAAACGCGAACGCCTCCAGTTCTTTTTTACTTGGCTATTCCTGGGCCTGGTGCCGCTGTTTCTGCGCCCCCTGTGGGAGCCGGATGAGGCGCGGTACTCCGAAATCCCGCGCGAGATGCTGGCCCTGGGGGACTGGCTCACGCCGCGGCTCAACCATGTGTTGTATTTTGAAAAGCCACCGCTGCAGTACTGGCTCTCGGCGGTGAGCATGAAGCTCTTTGGGGTCAACGCCATTGCCCCGCGCTTGCCACTCGCCTTGGCTACCTTCATCACCATGGGGGCGGCGTTCCTGCTGGCGCGGCGTCTGGGCGCCCGGCGTCCCATCTGGGCGGCCTTCATGGCGGCCAGCACCATCCTGGGATTTGTGAGTGCCCAGATCCTTACCCTCGACGCCCTCTTCTCGGCCTTCCTGGTGGCCAGTTTCGTGCTGGCCGTGGAAGCTGTGGCCGCTCGGTACCACGGGCGTTCGAGCTTGGGATGGACCCTGGCGGCCTTCCTATCGGTGGCGCTGGCGCTGCTCACCAAGGGCCTGGCGGCACCCGTGCTGCTGGGTGGCATCATCCTGGCATCGCTGCCCTTCGCCTGGAGCGACGCCAAGTTGCGGCGCATCGTGGTGGGAACCCTCTTCAACCCCTTTGGCTGGCTGGTGTTCCTGGCCGTTTCCACTCCGTGGTTCTGGCTGGTGGAAAAGGCCAATCCGGGCCATGCCCAGTTCTTTTTCATCCACGAACATTTCGCACGCTTCACGAGCAATGTTCATGCGCGCCAGGGTGCCAAGAATCCAGTGGCTGACAAGCTGTACTTTGTGGGGGTGCTCCTGGTGGGGCTTCTACCCTGGCTTTCGACCACGGTGGTGGGGCTGAAGCGGGGCGGGGCCTTTGTGCTGCGACGCAAGGGGCCCCAGGCGGAAGGTGCCGCGCTGCATCGCTGGATCGTGGCGGTAACCCTACTGGCCTTTGTGGTGCCGTTGCTGTTTTTCAGCCTGTCCGGTTCCAAGCTCACCCAGTACATCCTGCCGGTATTGGTGCCGCTGCTGGCCTTGGCCTGCGCCCTGGAGCGGGAAGGGGAAGAGCCTGCCGCCTTGCGTCGGCATGGCTTTGAATTGCTGTTCCTAGGCGTGGCCTTCGCCTTCCTTGCACCGTTCCTGCTCAAGACGCCAACGGGTCTGCCCTGGATCCTGGCCACGGGGGGCAGCTTTCTCCTGCTGGGCTTCTGGGCCCTGCGGCCCACGGGCCTTACGGCCGAGCGCTGGATGGCCGGCATCACCGTCGCCCTGCTGCTCTTCAGCCTGGCGGCCAAGGCCACCGTGGAAAAAGACAAATCCACCGCACCGCTGATTGCCAAGGCCCCGGCCAACGCCCAGTGGATCAGCGCAGGCTACTACTTCCAGAACCTTCCCTACCGCACGGGGCAACGGGTGATCATCGTGGGCGGCACCGGTGAACTGGAGTTTGGAAAGAAGGCGCTGGCACCCGCCGAACAAGCATATTGGTTCCGGGAAGAACTTCACGATCTGCTTTCCGTGGCGCAGAGCCTGCGCACCCAAGATCCTTCCCGGCCCGTCTGGGCCCTGATCGATGTGGATGCTTGGTCCAAACTTGCTCCCCAGGAACGGGGCGTCTGGGAAGTGGTGGATCGCAGTCGGGCGGCCCTCCTCGTGCGGCTTCGATGAGGGAGGTCATCTACCTCGATAACAACGCCACCACCCGGATGGCACCCGAAGTGTTGGAGGCCATGCTGCCCTATTTCCGGGAGCAGTACGGCAATGCCAGTTCGGGCCACTTATTGGGACATATCTCGGAAGGGGCCTTGGTGGAAGCGCGCAATCAGGTGGCTGCGCTCCTGAACTGCCAGGCTGCCGAAGTAGTGTTCAACGGTGGTGGCACGGAAGGTCTCAACCATGCCTTTCGTGGCGTGTTCGAGGCGCTTCCTGGCAAGCGGCATTTTGTCATCACCGCCGTGGAGCACAGTGCCGTGCTGGCCTTGGGCGACTGGCTGAAGCGCCAAGGGGCTGAGGTGACAGTGCTGCCGGTGGATGCGGCCGGGCGATTGGATCTTGCCCAATTGGAGGCGGCCATTCGGCTTGACACGGCCCTGGTATCGGTGATGGCTGCCAATAATGAAACTGGGGTGTTGTTTCCGCTGGAGGAAATCGCGCCACGGGTGAAAGCCAGGGGGGCGCTGCTGCATGTGGATGCCACCCAGGCCATCGGGAAAATGCCCTTGGATCTGGCGGCACTGCCCGCGGATCTGCTGAATCTCAGCGCCCACAAATTCCATGGCCCGAAGGGCGTGGGTGCCCTTTTCATTCGTCGCGGCCTACGCCTGAAGCCCTTCCTGATCGGTGGCCACCAGGAGCGAGGGCGGCGCGGCGGCACCGAGAATCTGCCTGGCATCGTGGGGCTTGGGAAGGCTGCCGAGTTGGCGGCCCTGGGACTTTCGAACCTGGAAGCGGTGTGTCGACGAAGGGATATTCTCGAGGCTTCGCTCACAGATGCGGTGATTCATGGCGTTGCTGTTTCTCGGCTTCCCAACACCTGCTTTGCCGGTTTCCCTGGCATCGAAGGCGAAGCCTTGCTCCTGCGCCTGAGTCAGCGGGGCATCTGTGTTTCCACCGGAAGTGCCTGCACCACGGGCCAGACCGAGCCCAGCCATGTGCTGCGCGCCATGGGCGTGGAACCGAGGCTGGCCCTGGGCACCATCCGCTTCAGCCTCAGCCGCGACACCACGGATCAGGAAATCGAGACCGTGGTGGAACTGCTGCCGAGCCTGCTTGAGGAACTGCGCGGGCGAGGGCCGGTGGGGCGCTAAGAGCCTCCCCGCCGATGCAAACCCTTATAAGCCTTCCTTCAATGCCAGCAGTGCCGCCTGGCAGAGACGGCGGATGCCGGGCTGCAGGTCCATGGTGGCCAGGGCTTTTTCACTCACCCATTGGCCGCCTTCGGGCGGGTCGGGCAGCTGGTCGTCTGGGGCCTTGGTGCGCAACAGGTGCGAGATGTAGAGGCGCTGCTGTCCTTCGAGGCCTTCCAGGCGCAGCAACCACGGTGTGGGCAGGCGGCTGGTGCGTTCATCGAAAACCACCGGGAGTTTGCTGGGGTCGATGAACCGGAAAGGAATTTTCCAGCTGCCCGTGATCTGGGTTTGCAGCAGGGCAGGTGGCAGAAAGCCTGGTGACCAGGGCGATTGCGGCGGCATCAGGAGGCCGCGGTGGGGCGAATGTTGGCAGGGCACCAGCAGCACAAAGGGCGTGGTGGTGCCGTGGACGAGCATGCCTTCGATAAAGGTGGTCAAGTAGACCGGGCCTTCGGACATGGGTTACCTCCCGCCCGCTTCCTGCAGTTCCAGCATCATGCGATCCCGGGCGGCGATGACTTCAGCCACCATCTGTTCCGGTGCGAATTTCAGCACTGCCTTGGTGCGACGGTCGCGGAGTTCCACGATGCCCTCTTTGAGTCCCTTGGCGCCCACGGTGGCACGCAGGGGGAAGCCCAGCAGATCGGCATCCTTGAATTTGGCACCGGGGCTCAGGCCTTCACGCTCGTCGTGGAGCACTTCAAAGCCAGCGCCTTCCAACTCTTTTTCAAGGCGCAGGGCGACTTCATTCACCTCGGCATTGGCCGGGTCCAGGTTCAGGAGGTGCACATGGTAGGGCGCCACGGGCCAGGGCCAGATGATGCCGTCCGCATCGAAGTTCTGCTCCACCACGGCGGCCACAGTACGCGTGATGCCGATGCCGTAGCAGCCCATGACCATGGGCGATTCCTTGCCTTCAGAATCCAGGTAGGTGCAGCCCATGGATTTCGAATACTTGATGCCCAACTTGAAGACCTGGCCCACTTCGATGCCGCGGAAGGCCTGGTAATGGCCCTTGCCGCAGCGGGGGCAGAGATCGCCCTCGGCCGCCATGCGAATATCGGCGAAGGTGCAACCGGGCAGATCCCGGACCGGATCCAGGCCGAAATGGTGGAAGTCGGTCTGGTTGGCGCCGCAGGTGAGGTTTACCGCACCCTGGAGGCTGCGATCCACGAGGATCTGCACGTTCTTCAACCCCACGGGGCCCATGAAGCCAGACTTGGCGCCGGTGAAGGTTTCAGCCTCCTCCAGGGGCATCAATTCCAGGTCCATGGCGCCGACGAAGTTCTTCACTTTGACGGCATTCACGTCATGATCGCCCCGCAGCACGGCTCCCACCAGCTTGGTGGATTCGTCGGCGAAGGTGGCGCGGTACAGGAAGAATTTGCTGGTCTGGGTGAGGGGCATGCCCTGGTGCTCGGCATCCTTCATTCCAGCGGCTTGTTCGATCTGGCCGATGACCCCCGGGGTGCAGAAATGGGCGGGCTTCAGGGTGAAGGCGGTGCCGTGATCCCCGGCGGGGAGTTGGGGTGCTTCGGTTTTCTCGATATTGGAGGTGTATTCACAGGCATCGCAGCTCAGGATGGCGTCTTCACCACTGCCAGCCAGAACGTGGAATTCATGGGTGAAGCTGCCCCCGATGGCGCCACTATCGGCTTCCACAGGGCGGAACTTCACGCCCAGGCGGCTAAAAATACGCTTGTAGGCATTGAACATCACCCAGTATTCGCGGTCGGCATCCGTGTCATCCACGTGGAAGGAATAGCCGTCCTTCATGGTGAATTCGCGGCCTCGCATGAGGCCGAAGCGGGGGCGGATTTCGTCGCGGAACTTGCCCTGGATCTGGAAGAGGTTCATGGGCAGCTGTTTGTAACTGCGCACGTTGCGTCGCACGATATCGGTGATCACTTCCTCGTGGGTGGGGCCAAGGCAGAAATCCCCGCCCTTGCGATCCTGGAAGCGCAGCAGTTCCTTGCCATAGAAGGACCAGCGACCGCTTTCCTGCCAGAGTTCGGCAGGCTGAACGGTGGGCATCAGGAGTTCCTGACAGCCATCCTTTTCCAGTTCCTCGCGCACGATCTGCTCGAATTTCTTGATGCTGCGGAAGGCCAGGGGCAGGTAGTCGTAGATGCCGGCGGCCAGTTTCTGGATCATGCCCGCGCGCATCATGAGCTGCTGGCTCACGACATCGGCATCCTTGGGGGTTTCGCGCAGGGTTTGGATCAATAGCTTGGATTGCTTCATGGGTCTCTCTTTTCAGTTCAACAGGGATTGCACAATCTGACTGGCGGCCTTGCCATCGTAGGAGGTGCCGTGGGCGGCCTGGAGGGCCTTCATGACCTGCCCCATGTCCTTTTTGGACTGGGCGCCCGTCTGGGTGATGGCCGCCTTCACGGCGGCTTCGAGCTGGACTCCCTCCAGCATGGCGGGAAGGTAGGCCTTGAGGATTCCAATTTCAGCCTGCTCTGTGGCGGCCCGTTCGAGCTGGCCAACCTTGGTGAATTGTTCCACGCTATCCTCGCGGGATTTCACCAGCCGCTTGAAGACAGCAATGGCTTCGTCGTCACTGAGGATGCCCTGGGGGCTCAGCCCCTTGGCCACGGCTTCGTTCCGGTAGGCCGTGAGGGCCATCCGCAGCACGCCCGTGAGGGCTCCGTTCTTGGCGAGCATGGCGGCTTTCAGGTCGGCTAGCAGGCGGTCGAGCATGGCCCGGTTCCCTTTCGATGCAAACCCTTATCCTGACGCTGATTCCCTTGGCCTTCAATCTTTGCGAAAACTCATCACCCGAGAAAACAGCCCGATACCATAAAGGTTCGTCACCCCGAGGCCCCCATGAACGTCGCTTTCATCAATCCCTTCATCGAATCCACCCTGCGAAGCCTGGACATGATGGCGGGGATCCAGGCCGAAAAGGTCGGTCTGGAGGCCAAGGAAGACCTGATCACCACCTACGACATTTCCTCGATCATTGGCATCACGGGGGAAACCTCGGGTTCCATCATCATTTCCGTGCCCGAGGGGCTGGCCTGCAAGATCGCCTCGAACATGCTGATGGAAGAAATCACCAGCATGAACAAGTCCGTGGAAGACGCCATTGGCGAAATCGGCAACATCGTCGTGGGCGATGCCCGCCGTTCCCTGATCCAGGACGGCTACTCCCTGAACATCTCGGTGCCAACCGTGGTGGTGGGGTCGGGCCACAAGATCAGCCGTTCGTCCTCCGTGCCCTGCATTGGCATCCCCTTCAGCACGCCTTTTGGGGATTTTGAAGTAAACGTGGGCCTGCAGGAAAACTAGGCTCTTCAGCCACAACGAAAGAGGCGCCCGTCGGGGCGCCTCTTTCGTTGTGGGTGGGAAAGCTAGACTTCTTCGAACTGAATCACTTCCACTGGGCAACCCGAGGCGGCGGCCTTGATGGCATCGGCCAGGGAGGTCTGGAACTCGGCCTTCAGTGGGGATTTCTCATCGCGGTTTTCGGTTTCGGCGCCGTCTTCACGCACATCAGCCTTGATCATGCAGGTGGTATCGGTCACCAGGAACACATCGGGGCACTCGGCGTCACAGGCATTGCACATGATGCAGCCTTCGTCGATCCACACACTCTTAATGGCCATGAAGTCTCCTTTGGGAATCGCGACCTGGACGGGGCGAATTCGCCAAGGCTATCACCCGACCCCGCCGGATCCAAGAGTACAGAGTGTGGGAAACTGGCTGTGTGAGACTGGCCGAATCCCAAATCATTCAACTTATCCAACGCACCTTCCCGGGGGGAAAGACCCTCACGGATGATTGCGGGGCCCTCCCCGTGCCGTCGCCTGGCTGTAAATTCCTGGTGACCACGGATCTGATGGAGCAGGGTCAGCACTTTCGGCTCGAGTGGCATCCGCCCGCTTGGCTCGGGCGCAAGTTATTGGTGGTCAACCTCTCTGACCTGGATGCCAGCGGGGCGATCCCGTTGGGTTTTACGCTCACCTTGGCCCTGGGGCCCGAGGTGGAAGCGGGCTGGCTGGAAGCGTTTCTGGCCGGCCTGGCAGGGGCAGCCCGGGAATTCGGCGTTCCAGTCATCGGAGGCGACACGGTGGGCCGACCCGCCGGCGTGGGCCTGGGGCTTACGGCCTTCGGGTCGGCACGGCGGTGGCTCTGCCGCTCGGGGATGCAACCTGGGGATCGCGTTTTTGTGGACCAGCCCCTGGGCCGGAGTCTCAAGGGCCTCCGCAAGCTCCAGGCGGGCCAGCTCTGGGATTCCGGGCATCCGGACGAGGACCTGATTGCCCACCTGAACCCCAGCCCCAATCTAGGCTTGGGGGTAAAACTGGCGGACATTCCCGAGGTGCATGCCTGCATGGATGTCTCCGACGGGCTTAGCAAGGACCTCCGGATGTTGGCAGAGGCTTCCGGCTGCAGTGTGGTCCTGGCCAGACATCTGGAGGCCGATCAAATTTCCGGCGGCGAGGACTTTGCCCGTTGTTTTTCCTCCAGCCTCAGCCGCGAGGCCTTGGAATCCCGGCTGGGTCTGGGGTTGATCGAGGTTGGGGAAGCCGTGGCCCGCCAGGATGCCCCTCTCCTCATCTATGATGGAGCTGTGCTTCGTCCCCTTTCGGACCAGAGCTTTGACCACTTCGAACGACGGGCCGAATGACAGAACACGAAACGACAGCCGCGGATTCCCATGCCAAGCCCAGTTTCTGGGCTCGCCTCAAACTGCATATTCTTCATCCCGAACTGACTTCCCACCAGGTGGCGCTCAGTTTTGGCCTTGGTTTTGCGATCTGCTGGAACCCGCTCCTTGGCACCCATACGGTGATGATCCTACTTCTGTGCCTGATCTTTCGGGGCCTGCACCGCCCCTTGATGCTCATTGCGGCCTTTCTGAACAATCCCTGGACCATGGTGCCCATCGCCACCGCCAGTGCCTATTTCGGGAACCTGCTCCTGGGGCGCGGCCTGCGGCTGGATCTTTCGGGCGTGCATTGGCGGGAGATCGGGTGGCATAGTTTTGCGACCCGGGAAGGCTTTGGGGCCATGTCTCGGATGATGCAACCCATCCTGGCGCCCTACCTGGTGGGTGGGCTGGTGCTTTCCATCCTGGCCCTGCCCATCGGATACTTCCTGCTGCTGGCCTTGAGCCGTCGCCTGCGCCGACTTCATTTGCCCCACCTTCACCTGCCCCATTTCCACCACACCGATCCCAAGCCCTAGGAGGAATTCCATGGATATGCGCTTTCTCATGAAGCAGGCCCAGGTCATGCAGCAGAAAATGCTGGACGCTCAGCAGAACCTGCGGGCCGAGGGCACCGCCGGCGGCGCCATGGTGACGGTCACCGTGAACGGTGCCAAGGAACTGGTGGCCATTGCCATCGCCAAGGAAGCCATGGACCCCGAAGACCCCAGCATGCTGGAGGATCTGATCCTGGCGGCCTTCAAGGACGCCCAAAAGAAGGCCGAGGATGCCATGGCCCAGGTGACCGGTGGCATGACCGGCGGGCTGAATATCCCCGGCCTGAAACTGTGAAACTCCCCGCGCCACTCGAGGCCGTCGTCGAGGCCTTCCAGAAACTGCCTGGCGTGGGCGCCAAGTCGGCTCAGCGCATGGCCTTGCACCTGCTCAAGGAAGGCCCCCAGGCCATGGAACATCTGGGCGATCTCCTGAACCAGGCGGCCCATAGGGTGGGTTTCTGCCAGGTGTGCGGGGCCTTCACGGATCGCCCGGTCTGCCCCATGTGCCTGGATCCCCAGCGGGAAACGGGCGTGCTGGTGGTGGTGGCAGAGGCCAGCAATGTGCTGACCTTTGAGCGCAGCGGCCACTTCCGGGGCCGTTATCACGTGCTCGGTGGGCTCATTGCGCCACTCCGGGGCGTGGGTCCGGATCAGCTCAAGGTCCGCGAGCTGCTCAAGCGCCTCGAGGATGGCACCATCCGGGAGATCGTATTGGCCACCAACCCCACCCTGGACGGCGAGGCCACGGCCAGTTGGTTGGCGCGCATCCTCGAACCCTTGGGTTTGAAAATCACCCGCATAGGCCTTGGGCTGCCCATCGGTTCGGATCTCGAGTACGCCGACGATCTCACCCTGGATCGCGCGCTGGAAGGGCGGCGACCGCTTTAGCCTCTACCCGAATACAACCTGGTTCCCGCCACGCTGCCGGGCCTTGGCGAGGGCTTCTTCGGCGGACTCCTGGAGGTCGTCCAAGAGATCGTTGCGTCCGGGAACGAGGCTCGCAACGCCTAGGCTGAGGGTTACATACGGCGCGGCCTCGGAGCGGCCGTGGGGAATCGCCATGGAGTTCATTTCGGCCCGGATCCGCTCGCCCACGGACACGGCACCCAGGGTGTCGGTTTCCGGCAAGAGACAGGCGAAGACTTGTTCGTTGAAGCGACCCACTACATCACCCGCTCGCTGGATCCCCGAGGTCAGGGCACCAATCATGCGGCGCAGGGTTTCGTTCCCAGCCTGATTGCCATGTTCTTCACAGAAATTTTGATAGTGGTCGACTTCCATCAGCAGCAGGGAAATGGGGGTGCGGTTGCGGGAATTCCGTCGCCATTCAGCTTCCATGGCCTCTTCGAATTTTTCCCGATTGGGGATGCCCGTCACGGCGTCCAGCCAAGTGAGATCCTGGAGAATGTTTCGGTAGCGGCGATTTTCAAGGTGCACCTTGATTCTGGCCATGGCGGAGGTCGGCCGCAGGGGGGAGGGCAGGAAATCCGCGACTCCGGCCGTTATGGCCTGAAGTTCTGCGGCTTCATCTTCCGGGGCACCAATCAGGATGACCGGTCGCGAAGCGAGGGCTGGGTTTGCTTTCAGATTCCTGCAGAGTTCAAGCGCCAAGCCCTTGGCATCGAAGCTAAGAAGGACCAGTTCCGCATCCTCGGCCTCCACCACGGCCAGGGCCTGGGCCTCCGAAGCCTGGAGAACCTGGTAATCCGCTTCGAGGAGTCGGTTGAGTGCTGCCGCATCGGCTTCGGCTTCAGCCACGATCAGGACGCGGGGTTTTGGAGCGCTCATGGTTTCCTCCTGGCGGGCCCTTTGACAATCAGATGATCCATAGAGGTTGTTCGGCCCATTGTAGGCCATGGATTAATGAGCGCCGATTTCGAATCCAGAATCCCGCTCTCCCCAGGGGCAGGGTGCACCGATCCCCCACCGGGACTCGTACCAGACCTCTTCCAGACACAGCCCATGTGGTGGCGCGGTTAGCCCGGCCTGGCTCCGATCCCGGGCGGCCAGGATACGTCCCAGGCTGGCCGCCGGGATGCGGCCCTTGCCCACATCCACCAAGGTGCCAGCCATGATGCGCACCTGATGCATCAGGAAGCGGTTCCCCTCAAAAACCAGGTCCAGCTGGGCATCCCGTTCCACCACATCAATCTTATAGATGCGGCGGATGGGAGTTTTTGCAGCACATTCCTGGTGGCGGAAGCTGGTGAAATCGTGCTCTCCCAGCAGTGCCTCCGCAGCCAGGGTCATGGCCTGGGTATCCAGAAGCTGGGCCCCATGGACGTACCACCGATGGTTCCGCTCGAAGGGATCCTCTGCTGCACCCTGATGGATGCGATAGACGTAGCGCTTGGCCAGGGCGTGGTGCCGGGGCCAGAAGTCTTCATTCACGGCTAGCGCCTCGGTGACCCTTGCATCCGGGGCCAGGTGGGCGTTGATGGCGGAAAGCAGGCGGTAGGGCTCCCAGGCCTTAGACATGCGAATCACTACGCCCTGGGCCTTGGCGTGCACCCCAGCGTCCGTGCGGCCAGTGCCCTGGGGTAAGGGAGCTTCTGGGTCAATGGCGCGCATGGCCTTCCATAAATCGGCCTGGACACTGCGCACATGGGACTGGATTTGCCAGCCGTGGAAGTCAGTGCCGATGTAGGCCAGGCGCAAGAAGTAGGAGAAAGGCATGTCGACATTGTAGGCCCTTCAGGCCTTGGGGCTCTTCGGTTGGGTGGAAATCAGCCCGGAGGTGGGCTCCCAGGTCGAAAGTTGACGTCAAGCCCATGTTCCACGCGCATCTTCTTGTTTTGCATTGCTTACGATGCAAGGGGGGGCGCATTTTGGGCTGATCCACAGGGCTAGACTGGCCAAATCCGGGCCTTCACAAAAAAAAAAATACTAAAACCCTTGACGGCGCTCAATTGCAGACCTACCCTTCTTGGTGTTAAGAACAAGACCAGTATTCACGGGGATTTCAAGAGTGCTCGCTCTTGAAAGTCAATAGCGGCGGACGTTTAGAAAAGGCGTCCAAGACATTCTCATCAACCTGGGATTTAATTCCCAATTCTGGAGGTTTCATGAACAAGGCTGAACTCATCGCCGCCGTCGCCGAAAAGGCCGACATCAACAAGTCCAAGGCTGCTGCCGCTCTTGATACCATCATCGCCTCCGTCAGCTCCGCCCTGCGCGCTGGCGACAAGGTCACCCTGGTTGGCTTCGGCACCTTCTCCGTCGTGACCCGTGGCCCCCGCACCGGCCGCAACCCCCGCGATGGCCAGAAGATCAAGATCGCTGCCAAGAAGGTTGCGAAGTTCAAACCCGGCAAGAAGCTGGCTGATGACGTCAACGGCAAGGGCGCCAAGAAGAAGAAGTAATTTCTTCTAGACCCATTAAAAAGGACGGCCCGCATCCGCGGGCCGTCCTTTTTAATGTTCAAGTGTTTGGCTGGATATCCGGGTGAATGCCCACGGGCAGGGGATCCCATGAGAATCAATTAATGGGGCAAAATTATCCACGTTATTGCCAGAACGCCTCCCAACGCCTGGATTCCCTGGTCCAGGCCCGTTTCACAGAGAAGGCCCCCTTAAACCTCGCCCCGGCTGAAAATGGGAGCGAGGCGACCGTTTCGGAAGGAATTCAAAATAGCCGTTTTGGATGCCGATGAGTTGATCCTGAGGTGGCACGATGAAACTTCCCGATTTCAAGGCGCTGGGGCTGAAGAAGCTCATCATCTTTGGAGCCATAGCCCTGGTGCTGCTGGGCGGGCTTGGGGTTGGCGGGGTCATCTTGAAGAAGAAGATTGCCGCCCGGCGTGCGGCCAAGCTGGCTGCTGCCAACGACCCCCAAAAATTGGCGGCTGAAAAGGCCGCCGCAGAAGCTGCCGCAGCCAAGGCCAATAGCGAGGAAGACGAGGACGAACCGGCCGGAGCGGAGGGCGGGGGGCACGAGGGCGCCGCCGGTGGCCCTGCCGTGATGATCTATCAGAAGATCGTCAACCTCGACCGCAAGAACGCCTATCTGAAGGTGGAGATGCATATCCTTTTCCGCGATCCCGAACTGGGCAAGGCTGCCACCAGCGAAAAGCCCACGCCTGAAGCCAGCGAGATCCGCGCCATGCTCCTCGAGTTGTTGTCGGGGAAAACGCTGGAGGAGGCCTCGGATATTGAGACTCGGGAATTCGTGCGGAAGGAAATCAAGGACAAGCTGAACGAAAAATTCGCCCCCAAACCACCCAAGCCCGGGGAGAAGGTGGACCCCAAGCACAAGAAACCCAAGAAGCCCATCAAGGATGTGTTGGTAGTGGATTGGGCGATTTCCGCCTGATTGCCCTTCGGTGGCACGGGCGTTGCTTTTTGGTGGCGCCCGAGTCCATCCTTTGACTCGGACCCTTCCCCAGGAACCGCCCCTTGGCCATCAAACGCAACGACAAGGTCGAATCCGATCGCGTGCTCACCTTCGAGAGCGTGGTTACGGAACTCATGCCCTTCATTGACACGCCCTTTGCACTTGAGATTCAGCTGGGGCAAACCCGCATGACCATCCGAGAGTTGCTGGAACTGGATACGGGCAGTGTGGTGGAACTGAAGCGCAGCGCGGGCGAGCCCATGGATGTGCTGAGCAAGGGCAAGGTGCTCATGCGTGGCGAGGTCACAGTGTTGGAAGACACCCTGGGCCTTCGCATCGTGGAAATCGTGCACCCCCACAAGAAAGTCTAAGCGTGGCACCCTAGTAGGGATGCACGCCGATCCCGCTACTGACCGCGCGATTCCAGTGGCTCTCTGTCTCGGAGGGCTGGACCCCTCTGCAGGCGCAGGTCTGCTGCGGGATGCGACCACGATCTGGGAACTGGGCGGCTATCCGATGGCCATTCCTGTTGCTGAAACCATCCAGAACGGTGCGGCCTGCACTCACATCCGCGCCCCACTTGCGTCTCCCCGGGAGCGACTCCTGGCCCTACGGCCCCATCTGGCGGGCACCTGGGGCGCGAAGCTGGGGCTTTGTGCGCTGCCCCTTGACGAATTGGCAGCCTTGGTCGAATTGCTGGTGGATCTGAAACCAGTGTGTGGGATCTGGGATCCCATCCAGGCACCCACCGCAGGCGTTGGACTACATCACGTTTCAGATCTGCGGAGCATGGCTGAAATCATCCTGGGCAGGGGTGCCTGGGTGGTGAGCCCCAATCGGCCCGAGGCCGCAGGATTTGGCGATTTGCGCGAAGACGCATCACCGGTGGATCTTGCGGGGCCTTTCTTGAAGGCTGGCGCCAAGGCGGTGTGGCTCAAGGGCGGTCATGGCGGGGGACCTGTGGAGGATGTTTGGGTGGATGGGAAGGGTGCCACCAGCCTGGGCGTGCGTGATCGATTGCCGGGGGATCGCCGTGGCACGGGCTGCACCCTCGCTTCCGCCTGGCTCTGCTTGCGACTTCAGGGCGAGGATGAGCTTTCTGCCGCTCGGCATGCCTGCGTCTGGATGCAGGAACGGTGGGCTCAGGCCGCCGTGCCCGGAGGTTTTGGCCGACCCAGTTTTGCCCCGGTGTCCCGATGAAAATGCACGAAGGTCGGGGGTTCCTGCTGCGCACGGGGGAGGATGGACCCTTTGCAGGGTGGCTGCCCTTGCGGGTTCTGGATGGCATCGTGTCCGTGCGGGAGGCGCCTTGGATGGCGCTGCAAGCGCTGGGTGCTGCCGCTGCCGCGTTCCCCGGTGGCTTGGCGGTGCTCTGGGATGCGTCCCCAACCTGGTTGGATGGGCTCAACCCTGAGACACGGCGTGCCTTTGTTGGCACTCTTTCTCGCTTGCCCGGCATGCAACTCCATATTCGGGATGAAACCTTTGCGGAAGAACTGGATGGCCCCCTGTCGGCCTGGTTTCACGCCCCGGAGATGCCCACGGGCCGCATGGGGCAAGCCTGGCGTCAGGGTTGGATCGGCTGGGTGCCTGAGCACGGCGAATTCTGGTCCATGCCTGGTTTTGGAAAAACCTTGGCCAAAGCGGAAGAGCGCGACACCCTGGCGGCGGGTAGCTTGTGGGGCGAATTGGTACTGCCCCTGGGCGCCCTTTCCGATGTGGGCGTAGAAGAGCTGGCACCGCTCATGGCCGATGCCCAGGCCCGGCTGGAATGGGATTTCAGCCTGCGCATGTCAGCCCGGGCCTGGCCCGAAGCCTTCCCCTTTCTACGGCGGCGGGCAGGGTGGCGTGTGGCCTTGCTGGGGGGACGGGAATTCGAAGTTGGCAGTGGCAAGTGGGATCAGCTTGCGGCACGGGTCGGTGCGCTCGTAGATGGCCTCAAAGAGACCCTGCGTTGCCCCATCTGGGTGGGCAGTTGCCACGATGGCGCCCTGGCCAGTCATCTTGGCCATCAGGCCATGCGTGAAGGCTTGCCCTGGCGGGCCAGTTTGCCCATTCCTCCGGCGCCACCGCTCTTTTCACCTGGATTCGGCACGGACCCCCGGGAACTTTCCGCCCTGGAGGCCCGCACGAGTTTCCCTGCGCCCATGGCAGAAGTCGTCGCACATCCTCCTGTTGCCTGGCTGCGCGTGCCCCATGTTCCTCAGGAGGCTGCCGTCGCTGCGTTGGTGCGGGGCATGACCCACTCGCCTGCCATCCGTTGGTTGCCGCCCGAAGTGCCGCCGCCGGGCCCCTTCAGCGCCGAGCGCCCTTGGCCCCAGGCCAATGCGTTCACACCCCTGATGGATGTGACCCACGCGCTTCAACAGAGCCTGTTTGACGATCTGGAGTAGCCATGGACATGGTGGAAGCAAAACTGGCGCAGGTGCCTGCGATTCTCAGCGAAGTGGGCATCGATCTCTGGCTGTTGTTTGCGCGGGAATCCCACACCGTTCACGATCCCTGTTTCGATCTGGTGGTGGGCGGCGACGTCACCTGGCAGTCGGCCTTCCTGCTCACGCCCCAGGGTGACCGCATCGCCATCGTGGGCAGTCTCGATCGTGCCGCAGTGGAAATGCGCGGGCACTACCGCGACCTCATCGGCTACGTGGGCGGAATTTCCGAAGAACTCCGCAAGGTCCTAACCCGGCTAGATCCGCAGCGCATCGCCATCAATTTCAGCCTGGATGACACCATGTCCGATGGCATGACCCATGGCATGTTCTTGACCTTGCAGAAGGCGCTGGAAGGCACGCCTTACGGCACGCGTCTGGAATCCAGTGATCGCGTGGTATCCGCCCTGCGGGGACGCAAATCCTTGGCCGAGCGTGAGTGCATCCGCGCCGCCTGCGCAGAAACCGTGGCGATCTTCGATCGCCTGACACCCCGCCTCCATGCGGGCCTCACGGAAAAACAAGTGGCGGCCATGATCTGTGAAGAAATGGAATCAGTGTCGGGTCTTACCCTGGCTTGGGATCCGGACCATTGCCCGGCGGTGTTCACCGGCCCCGAAAGCGCGGGCGCCCACGCCGGTCCCACGGATCGCGTGATCGAGCCCGGCCACATCATGAACGTGGATTTCGGCGTGAAGAAGGATGGCTATTGCTCAGACCTGCAGCGCACCTGGTACTTCCTGCGCGAGGGCGAAACGGAAGCACCCCCTGCTGTTCAGCGCGGATTTGACACCATCGTGGCTTCGATCCGCGCCGCTGCGGCGATTCTGAAGCCCGGCGTCACCGGCGGCGAAGTGGATTCCGTGGCCCGCACCCATATCACCGACCGCGGCTATGCGGAATATCCGCACGCCCTGGGCCATCAGATCGGGCGGGTGGCCCACGATGGCGCGGGTCTGCTCTGCCCCCACTGGGAACGCTACGGTGCCTTGCCGGATCTGCGGATCGAAAAAGACCAGTGCTACACCCTGGAGCCCCGCCTCACGGTCGAAGGCCATGGCATCGCCACCTGCGAGGAAATCGTGGCGGTCACCGAAACGGGCTGTGAATGGCTATCCAGGGCGCAGGAGCGACTGTACCTGGTTTAGTGTTTGCCTTCTTCTCGGTGGTAGATCTTGTCCACAATCTTCCATTCGCCATCGAGTTTGAGCAGATGCAAGTAATCGATGAAGCGGAAGGTCGGATAGTCCAGGATTAGCTTGGCTACGGCCGCATTGCCGGTAATCTCGACCGAAGCAATTTGGCAACGGACTTCGGGCCGGGCTTTGCTGGCCGTTTTGGCGGCCTGGGCTTCGGCTCGTTTGATCCAATCTACCTGGGCCAGGGTTTTCCGCTGGCCGCCCTCAGACCACTGCAATAAGGCTTCCGGGTGGAAGGCTTCTGACAGGCCTTTGGGATCCCCCGTCTGGTGGTACCGGAAGTAGGCTTGGATGGGCTTTTCAACGGCTGCCCGCTCCGTGGAGGGAACAGCCGTTTGCAGCATCAATACCGGTAAAAGCAGTGGCAGCAACACGGCAGGTCTACAGCCCGTTCCGTACCGTTCGAACCGTCTGCAACGCCCCTGCCAAGCCATCGTGCAGCGCCTTGATTTCCTCGGGCTGCCACTGGTCCCTGGGTTTGCGGACGAAGCTGGTTTTGTCTTTGCGGTTATCGAAGCGGGCGGCGGGAAGGTAGTAGGTCTTGGTTTCGTATTTATCGCCGACTTCCACGATGCGCTCGACCTTGACCGTGTCTGGCTTGTCGGACTGTTCGATAAGCCATGCCATGTCGTCGGTGCCGTAGTGGGCGAGCATCACTTCCATGGGCACGCTGTGGTTCAGGATGCTGCCCTGGGCGTTGGGGAGGCCACGCTCGATATTCTTGCGGCGACTTTCGGCAGGGTCTACCCACACATAGAGGATGCTGGCGCGTTCGAGAATCTGGGTGCTGAGCTGTTGGAAGGCGCTCCAATAGCCGTGGGGCGGGCAGATGGGAAAGGCGCTGCCGTTGGGTCCACCGCGCGCGCATTCGATGACGATGGTCTTGCCGGTGCGATCCTGACTGCAGGTGGCGTTCAGCACGTCGAGTTCATGGCGGGCTTCGGCTTCAATGGCTTTGGCCACCTTGGCGCGGATGCCATAGGGGATTTCGGCCATGGGTTCACTGAGGCCCACCTTCGCCCGGGCGTTATCCAGGCGATCCATGATGGCCTGGCCGGCGCTGGTGGGATTGGAGGTGCGACGGTTGACGAGGCACTCGTAGTCTTCGTTGAGCAGTTCGATGAGCACGGCCCAGGTCCAATCATCCTGGAAGGGGCGGGTGGGGCCCTGGTAGAAGGCGCGCTTCCAGCCGTGGGCGACCATTTCTTCGTCGATGCGGTGCATCAGGTGCACATAGGGATAGTCGTCCAACTGCACCGTGGGGCCCATGGCCATCTCCTGCACGCACTGCTCGGGCGTGAGGCTGGCCATGTAGGTGCGCGTTTCGGATTTGCCTGAAGCAGGCAGCGAAAAGAGCAGAACGGTATCGAGAGTCTGGTTGGTCATGCCTTGGTTCTCCGAGCAAGCACTCCAGGTTGCCATGGGCGGCGGAATTCGGACACATAAAAAATATGCTAGTGGAGGAAAAAAATTGTCCATCAGTGTTCATCTGTGGACTTTTTCGACTGGTTTCTGCCCAAACCGATTTGGTTATCACTCCACCAGCCGGTACCCCACGCCCAGTTCGGTCTGAAAGTGCCGCGGCTGGGCGGGATCCTCCTCCAGCTTATGGCGCAGCGTGTTCATGTACACCCGCAGGTAGTGGGTTTGCTGGAGGTTGGCGGCGCCCCAGACTTCCTTCAGCAATTGGTTGTGGGTGAGGATTTTGCCGGGATGGCGCACCATGGCCGCCAGCAGTTTGTACTCGTTGGGGGTGAGGTGGATCTTTTCCCCATGCCGGGTTACGGTGCGCCCTTCCAGATCCACCCGGATCGCCCCAAATTCGATGATCGGACTGATGGTCAAGGGCTGGACTCGGTTGCGCAGGGCCACGCCGATGCGGGCGATGAGTTCGCGGGTGCCGAAGGGTTTCGTCAGGTAGTCATTGGCGCCCGCTTCCAGCGCTTCCACTTTGTCGTCTTCCTTGCCCCGCGCGCTGATGACGAGGATGGGGATTTCGCACCAGGCACGCAGGTTGGCGACGACCTCGAGACCATCCCGATCCGGCAGGCCAAGATCCAAAAGAATCGCATCAGGACGGTGGGATACCGCCAGGCGCTCCCCCTCGGCGGCGGTGTCTGCAGTCAATACCCGGTAGCCATGGGATTTCAGGGCGGCATTTAGAAACCGCAGCAACTGCGGTTCGTCGTCGATGACCAGAACCAGGGGTTCGTCAGCACTCACCGGGTGTTTCCTCTAAGAGGTCCGCAGGGGGTTCCCCATGATAGGGGAAGGACACCACGAACTGGGCGCCCCCGTGGGGTCGGTTGTTCACCTGGATGTTCCCGCCGTGGGCCAGGGTAATGCCCTGGCAGATGGCCAGCCCAAGCCCAGCTCCAGAGCCCTTGGCTTGCCCAGGCAATCGGAACAGCTTGTCGAAAATGCGCGTTTCGAAACCTTCAGGGATGCCTGCGCCGTGGTCTTCCACAATCAACGTGGCGCCCTTTCCGGTGCCGTAAACCTTCACAGCCACGGGTTCGTTCGGCGGTGAAAATTTCAGTGCGTTTTCCACGAGGTTGATCAGCAACTGCTCCAGGAGCACGGAATCCCCGTGGATTAGGATGCCCGGCCGATCCATGTGCACCTTGATGGTGCGACCCTCGCCGGGATGCCCCAGATGGCTGAGGGCGGAACCTACGACTTCTTCAGCAGGGATCCATTCACGGTGGAGTTCGAGGTTGCCCGATTCCAGCCGAGTCAGGTCCAACAGGTTGCTCACAAGCCGGTGCATGCGGAAGGCTTCATCCTGGATGGCCCCCAGCAGCGCCGAACGTTCGGCCTCTGACAATACGCCGGGATCTTCCAGAAGCGTGGTGGCGGAACCCATGATGCCCGCCAAGGGTGTGCGTAGGTCATGGGAAACAGAGGAAAGCAGGGCGTTGCGGAGTTCCTCCTTTTCCATGCGGAGGCCTGTGGCATGGGCCTCTGCCGAAAGGGCCGCACGCTCCAGTGCCAGTGCGGTTTGGTTGGCAAAGCTTTCCACCAGATGCCGCTGATCGGGTTCCCGCCACAGGGGCCCTTCCTCGCTTTGGAGTGCCATCACACCCAGGGCGCCCCGAGCGCCCTTCAACGGCAGGAACAGAGCCTTGGAGGCGGGCAAAATTCCGGTGCCTTGACCGGCCGCTTCCTCATGCTGGAAAGCCCACTGAGCAACGCCAAGGTTGGCTTCATCTGGCCGCGCGGTTCCTTTCGCGCCCACGTGCTCCAAGGCGCCCCCAGCGCTGGGCAGGTAGAAGGAGACTCGGGTCTGGAACTGTGCCTCGACCACCCGGACGGCGGAAGCGATGGTCTCGGTTTGATCTCCAGCCTGAACCAGGGCGGCGCCCAGCCGATAGAGCGCCAAGGTGCGCTGCTCGCGCAGTTGTGCGCGGATGGCTTGCTGCCGAACGCGTTCCGTCAAATTGCCGATCACAAAGCCCAGCATCAGCATGATGGCGAAGGTGCCAAGATGGCGGAAATCACCCACGGCCAGCGTGAAGCGCGGGGTGATGAAGAAGAAATCGAAGGCCAACACGGCCAACATCGACGTCGCCACCGCGGCATTGCGCCCATGACGGACCGCCGCCACCAGGATGGGGATGGTGAAAATCATGACGATATCGGCCAATTCGATCTTGCGGAAACCCAAAAGGGAAGCCACGGTGGCCAACGCCACATAAAAGGTGCAGAGCCCCAGGGTGCCGAAACCCGGCCAGGCAGAAGGCACCGGCCGAGGCAACTGATGGGAGCTTTCAGCGCGGTCGGTGGGGATGACGTGGACATGAATTTGTCCGGCCTGAGCCGATAGGTCCGCAAGCAGGTTGCCCCGGATGCGGTCCAGCCAGCGCGGTGCATCGGATCGGCCAATCAGGATCTGGGTGACATTGCGGCTTCTGGCCATCGTAATCAGGTCTTCAGACAGCGTGGCATGGCCAGGGAGGGCGATGGCTTCACCGCCCAAGCGCTCTGCCAGCCGAAGATGGGCCTCCAGCCTTTCGCGGTCCGCGTTGGACAAGGGCTTGCCAAAGTCCACATATACCGCCATCCAGGAGGCCTTCAGGGACTCGGCCATGCGGCGGGTTTCCCGGATCAGCGCTTCACTGGCGGCCCGGGGCGTGATTCCCACCAGCAGTCGCTGACCGGCGGCCCAGGTGTCCTGGATGCCCTCGGCATCCCGATAGCGCCGCATATCGGCGTCCACCAGTTCAGCGGTGCGCCTTAGTGCCAGCTCCCGCAGGGCCAGCAGGTTGCCTTTGCGGAAAAAACGTTGCACCGCATGGCGGGCCTGGTCCGGCACATAAACCTTGCCCTCGGCCAAGCGCTGGGTCAGTTCCTCCATGGAAATATCCACGAGCTCCAGTTCATCGCAGCGCTCCAGCACCGTATCGGGGATGCGCTCCTGCACCACCACGCCCGTGATCTGGGCCACGACCTCCTTGAGGCTATCCAGATGCTGAACGTTCACCGTGGAGTAGACATCGATGCCTGCTTCCAACAGCTCCATCACATCCTGCCAACGCTTGGCATGGCGGCAGCCTGGTGCGTTGGTGTGGGCAAGTTCATCCATCAGGATCAGGCCCGGGTGCCGGACCAGGGCAGCCTCCAGATCGAATTCCTCCAGGGTGACCCCGCGATAAATGATGGGTTTCCGAGGAAGGAGCTCCAATCCCTCAAGCAAGGAAAGGGTCTCTTGTCGTCGATGGGTTTCCACTACCCCGACAACCACATCGGTTCCCTCACGCTGTCGGCGCTGGGCTTCCTGGAGCATGGAATAGGTCTTTCCCACCCCGGGGGCCGCGCCGAAGAAGACTTTGAACCGGGCCCGGTGCGTGCGGGTTTCCGCTTCCTGGACGCGTTTCAGAAGTTCCTCGGGATCGGGGCGCACGGGCATGGAACGAACTCCAAGCTAATTCTGGGGCCAGACGTTGTTCACGATCCAGGCAATCAGCGGCAGCCATCCCAGAATGACCAGGACCCACGCCTCGCGTGATGGCTTTGACCAGCCATGGTGCTTGCGGTAGTCCCGGGCGCCTTGGGTGGAAAGGTATCCAACCAGGATGGCCAGGGGAGGGAGCCAGGGCATTTGCATGGGATCACGGATGCGCTTGGGCATCCAGGGCCAGGTTCAGTTCCAACACATTTACGCGCGGAGGACCGAACAGGCTCCGTTGAACATGCTGCGCCACGAGGTTCTTTACCCGCTCGGTTGTCAGGCCCCGGTTGCGGGCAATGCGGGCCACCTGCCAATGGGCACTTTCCGGAGAAATATGGGGATCCAGTCCGCTGGCGCTGGCGGTGATCAGATCCTGAGGAAGGGGTGCGGAATTGTCTGGATCGACGGCTTTCAGAATCCGCATTCGGTCGGTGACAGCCTGGGCCAGCGTTGGATTGCTGGCAGCCAAGGTCGATCCACCACTGGCGGCGGCATTGGTGGGGAAGGGTGCCGTGGAACTGGGCCGTCCCCAGAAGTAGTGAGGATCTTCCGTGGCTTGGCCAATCAGGCTGGAGCCACGCAGTTTTCCATCGATGACCAGGAGGCTTCCCCCGGCCTGCCAGGGGAAGGTGATTTTGGCCAGCGCGGTGAATGCAGCCGGGTAGGCAAGCCCCGTAATCAGTGTCAGGGCGCCGAAGGACACGAAAAGAGGACGAAGGAATGTCATGAATTCTCCCGTTCAAACCAGGCGCAGGGCGACGACCAGCACATCAATGGCCTTGATGCCCAGGAAGGGCACAACCAGGCCCCCGAGGCCGTAAAGGAGGAGATTGCGGCGCAGCAGTTCCGCAGCCGGCAGGGCCCGGTACACCACACCCCGCAACGCCAAGGGAATCAACGCTACGATGATGAGGGCGTTGAAGATCACGGCGGCCAGCACGGCGCTTTCGGGACTGTGGAGCTGCATGAGATCCAGGGCGCGGAGTTGGGGATAGGTGAGCAGAAAGGCCGCGGGCAGAATGGCGAAGTACTTGGCCACATCGTTGGCGATGCTGAAGGTGGTCAGCGAACCGCGGGTCATCAGCATCTGTTTGCCGATGCGCACGATTTCGATGAGCTTGGTGGGATTGGAATCAAGGTCCACCATGTTGCCCGCCTCCTTGGCGGCCTGGGTGCCGGTGTTCATGGCCACAGCCACGTCTGCCTGCGCCAGGGCCGGCGCGTCATTGGTGCCGTCGCCGGTCATGGCCACCAAGCGACCACCCGCCTGGTAATCGCGGATCATGCGCAATTTCCGTTCGGGGGTGGCCTGTGCCAGAAAATCATCCACGCCTGCTTCGGCGGCGATGGCGGCGGCGGTGAGTGGGTTGTCACCGGTCACCATGACGGTCTTGATGCCCATGCAGCGCAGTTCCGCGAAACGTTCACGAATGCCGCCTTTCACAATGTCCTTGAGGTGGATAACGCCAAGCGCCAGCGGCCCGTCTGCCACGACCAAGGGCGTGCCACCCTCCCGCGCGATGCGGTCGGCGATGGCGCGGACTTCCTCGGGGAAACGGCCGCCCTGGTTCTCAATCCAGGCCGCCACGGATTCAGTAGCGCCCTTGCGGATCTGCCGATCGCCAAGATCCACGCCGCTCATACGGGTTTGGGCGGTGAAGGGCACAAAGCTCATGTGGAGGGCTTCTAGCTCCCGTTCGCGGAGGCCGTAGGTCGTTTTCGCCAATACGACGATGCTTCGCCCTTCCGGCGTTTCATCCGGCAGAGAGGCCAACTGCGCCACTTCGGCCAGGTTTTGTTCAGATACCCCCGGAGCAGGCAGGAAGGCCACCGCTTCCCGGTTGCCCAGGGTGATGGTGCCGGTCTTGTCCAGCAGCAGCACGTCCACATCCCCCGCAGCCTCCACCGCCCGGCCCGAGGTGGCGATGACGTTGGCGCGGATCATACGGTCCATGCCCGCGATTCCGATGGCGGAAAGCAGGCCGCCGATGGTGGTGGGAATGAGGCAGACCAGCAGCGCCACCAGCACCGTGAGTGTGACCGGCGCGCCGAGTCCAGTAACCTTCACGGCGTACTGGCTGAAGGGCAGGAGCGTGGCCACCGCCAGCAGGAAGATCAAGGTGAGGGCCGCGAGCACGATTCCAAGGGCGATTTCGTTGGGCGTTTTCTGGCGCTTGGCACCCTCCACCATGGCGATCATCCGGTCGAGAAAACTGTCGCCGGGATTGGAACTGATCCGCACCACGATCCAGTCGGAGAGCACTTCGGTGCCGCCGGTAACCGCAGAGCGATCACCTCCCGATTCCCGGATCACCGGGGCACTCTCGCCCGTGACCGCGGCTTCGTTCACCGAGGCAATGCCTTCGATCACTTCGCCATCCAACGGAATGGTGTCTCCGGCCTCCACCAGAACCACATCGCCCACGCGCAAATCGCCGCTGTTGGCGGGAGTCCAATGGTGGAGGTCCTTGGGGGATTTGAGCTTCATGGCCGTGACTTCCCTGCGGCTGGCCCGCAACGCATCGGCCTGGGCCTTGCCACGGCCCTCTGCCAGGGCCTCGGCCACGTTGGCAAAATAAAGGGTGAACCAAAGCCATACGGCAATCTGGAAGATGAAGCCGGGGCGCGCTTCGCCCTGACCAATCAGGGATTGAACCCAAAGCAAGGTTACAAATACGCTGCAGACCCAAACCACGAACATCACGGGGTTTCGAAGCTGGTGGCGGGGATTCAACTTGAGAAAGGACTCGATCAGGGCTCGCCGAAAAAGTAGGCCGCGAAGCAGACGCACGGGTGTTGCCTGGGTGGATTCGGTCATGGTCGGCTCCTCAATGCGCGGCGAAGTGTTCGGCCACGGGGCCCAGGGCCAGGGCAGGCAGGAAGGTCAGCGCGCCCACCAGGAGCACGATGGACACCAGCACACCAATGAAAAGCGGTCCATGGGTGGGAAGGGTGCCGGGGCCTGGAGGGGTGCGTTTCTTGCTGCCCAGGGAGCCGGCGATGGCCAGCACCGCAGCGATGGGAGCAAAACGGCAGGCCAGCATGGCCACGCCCAGGCCGATGTTCAGAAAGGGCGTATTCACGTTCATGCCTGCAAAGGCGCTGCCGTTGTTGGCCGAAGCACTGGTCCAGGTGTAGAGAATCTGACTGAAGGCATGGGGGCCAGGATTGGATACCCACGTGCTCACCTGTGGATGCAGCACCGTCAGTGCGGTGCCAACGAGAATGAACATCGAGGGGATCAACACCACCAGGGCCGCCATTTTCATCTCGAAGACTTCCACCTTCTTCCCCAAGTATTCCGGCGTACGCCCCACCATGAGGCCCGATACGAACACGCCAATGAAGACAAAGATCAACATCCCGTACAGGCCCGAGCCAACGCCGCCGAAGGCCACTTCGCCGATCTGCATGAGCACCATTTGGGATAGCCCTGCCAGAGGCGACATGGCGTCGTGCTGGGCATTCACGCTGCCGCTGCTGGCGGCGGTGGTGGCGGTCGACCAGAGCAGAGAGGTGTCCAAGCCATTGCGTAATTCTTTGCCTTCCAGGCTGCCCGCTGTGTGGACAATGCCTGCCTGCTGAAGCGCGGGGACAGGCCGATGCTCCGCCCATCCCGCCAACCCGGTGGCAAGGGCCAACAGCAGCCCCATGGCCACAAAGAGCGCCCAACCCTGACGCCGATCCCGCACCATTTTGCCGAACGCGAAGCAACAGGCAGCCGGAATCAACAGAATGGCAATGATCTGAACCACGTTGGACAGGGGGGTTGGATTCTCGAAGGGGTGTGCACCATTGGCACCGAAGAAGCCGCCGCCATTGGTGCCCAGCATCTTGATGGCGATCTGGGAGGCTGCAGGGCCGAGGGCGATGGTTTGCTCCGCAGGGGCGCCGCTCGGAGCGGATAGCCATAGGGCTTTCACCGAGGGCAGCCAGGTTTGCACCACACCCTGACTGACCAGGAAAAGCCCAAAAGCCATGGACAGCGGGACCAGCACATAGAGGGTAAGGCGAACAAGGTCCACCCAGAAACTGCCGAGATTGGTAGCCTTGCGGCGCCGAATGCCCCGGGCCAGGGCCGCCATGACAGTGAGCCCGGTGGCGGCGGAGAGAAAATTCTGCACCGTGAGGCCCAGGGATTGTGCGAGATGGCCCAGGACCACCTCCCCGCTATAGGCCTGCCAATTGGTATTGCTGACAAAGCTCGAGGCCGTGTTGAAGGCCAGGGCCCAGCCCATGGGAGGAAACCCTTGGGGGTTCAAGGGCAGGCGGTGTTGGAGCAGCAAGAGCCCGATCAGAAAGACCAAACCCACCAAATTGAACGCCAGGAGTGCGCCCAGGTAGCGTTTCCAATCCATTCGGTCATTGGCATCGATGCCCATGGCCCGATAGAGGCCCCGTTCGACAGGAACCAGAAATCGAGCGGAGGCCACCGGTTCCCGTTCAAGGACATTGCCCAGGTATTCACCCAATGGCCGCCCAAAAAGAACCAGCAGACCAAGGAGCGTCGCCAGGAGTAGGAGGAGCGGGGCGTTCACTGGAAACGCTCCGGGCGCAGCAGCGCCACCACTAGGTAAGCCACCAGCCCCGACGCCAGAACGGCCGCGAGAATCCGGAGTCCATGCATGAATCCACCTCCGTCATCACGTTCCATCCGTTCGCGTCAAGACGGCGTCAGGATGCGGGGCATGGATATCAAGATCGCATCAAGACCCCTGGAGTCTGGAAACCTGCTACGTGCCCCCAAGACCCGTTCCCGCTACATTGGTAACATCCGATGCGCGACCGAGAGCTCGTCCAGCGCGTGAAAGACGCGACCGATTTGGTGGCCCTGGTGGGCCAAGCGGTGAAGCTGCGCAAGCAGGGCAGCGCCTGGGTCGGGCTGTGCCCTTTTCATTCCGAGCGCAGCCCCAGCTTTCAGGTGGTGGGGGATCGTGGCTTCTACCACTGTTTTGGCTGTGCCAAGCACGGGGACGCTTTTACGTGGCTGCAGGAACGGGATGGCCTGAGTTTTCCCGAGGCCCTCGAACAGCTGGCCCGGCAAGCGGGCATCGAACTGCCCAAGCAGCGAGAACGATCAGCGGCGGAAATGGATCTGGAAGAGCGACTCCGGGCCACCCTGGATACGGCTCAGTTGTACTTTCAGGCTCAGTTGCGGGATTCCGCCAAGGCCAAGGACTACCTGAAGAACCGCGGCATCAGCGAAGCCTTTGTGCAGGAAGCAGGGTTTGGGTTCGCGCCGGAGGGCTGGGAGAACCTGATCGGTTATCTGCGCAGGGCAGGATTTTCCACGGAACTGATCGAGCAGGCGGGATTGGCGGCGCGCAGCGAGCGGGGCACTCTGATCGATTTCCTGCGCAATCGACTGACCATCCCCATCCACGATGCCCGGGGGCGGCTCATTGCCTTTGGCGGCCGCGCCTTCGGGGACGACAAGCCCAAGTACCTGAACACCCGCGAAACCCAACTCTTCAGCAAGGGCTCCGTACTCTTTGGTTTCAATCGCGCCAAGGGTGGCTTCAAGGATGGTGCCTTGGTGGTGGAGGGCTATTTCGATGTGCTGCAGCTCCACCAGGAGGGCGTGAATCAGGCGGTGGCGCCCTTGGGCACGGCCTTGACCGAAAACCATCTGCAGATGATCGTGCGTTTCACGAAGCGGCTGGTGCTTTGTTTCGATGGGGATGCGGCGGGCATTCGAGCCATGGAAAAGGCCCTGAAGCTGGCCCTCCCGGCCGGGTTTGATGTACGCCTATTGCTCTTGCCCCTGGGTGAAGATCCCGATACCTGGTGCCTGAAGCTGGGGGCCGAGGCCTTCCGGGAACTGATTCGCAATGCGCCGGATTGGACCAGTTTTGTGATCAACCGCGCCCTGAGCGGCAAAGATGTGCGGCGCATTCCGGATCGCATGGCCGCCCTGCGTGAACTGGCGGAATTCCTCGGGTTTTTACCCAACACCCCTGAGCGGCGTGAGTTGTTCGCCAGCCTTGCGCACCAATTGCAAATTCCGCTCACGGAATTCGATCATGCGGTGCGGAGCCGCGCCGCCGCTGCGGCCCAGGCAGTGGAGCTGACGCCCAGCATGGGTGAAGACGTGGACGATTTGTTGCGTCCCTTCCTGGTGCTTTGCAAGGATGCCGAGGTCCGCCGGCGGGTGGAGGAATTGCCCGCGGCCTGGTGGGAGAGCCTCACGGGGGCGCCGCTGTTGCAGTGCCTGCTGGATGCCGAGGGTGACGATGCCCTGATTCCCGAAGGCGCGCTGGCCGCCCTGCGCCACGCCCAGGCTTCCTGGGCCCCCAAGGATGAAGCGGAATTGGCGCCGGACAGCGCGGTGCAAAAACTGGAAGGCGCCTACGTCCAGCGAGAGATCCAGGCCCTCAACCGGCAGATCCAGGACCCGGCCACCATGGCCGATCCCTTTACGCAGCGGCAGGTGGAGTCAAAACTGGCCGAGTTGCTGTCCCGGAAATCAAAATTGCAAAAGCAGCAGCGCAGCCGCCGCTTTGCGTCATTCTGAATTCCTTCCCTTGCAAAAAAGAGGAACCCTCCTATACTGAAAGGTTCCGGGCGTTCTTGGCATTATGGGATTGTTCTACCCAGGTGCCGGGGCCGCTCATGCCGCTACAGGTTTCCTCCCCCAGGATCGCAAGATCCGTGGCTCTTTGAGGTCTTGATGGTTCCGACCCCATCCCGTGACAGTTATTTCCAGCTCACGAAAGCACTCATCTCCCTCGGCAGGACCCGTGGTTACGTATTGGTGGACGAACTGAATTCGTTCTTGCCCAATACCGCTTCGGCACCCGCAGATGTGGAAATCGTCATTACCATGTTCGGAAGATTGGGCATTGGCGTTGGCGCTACCGAGGAAGAGGCTCTCGCCAACCGTGAGCAGATGGAGCCCGAAGCCTCCCTGGCTGACGCGCCCTCCAAATTGGAAAAGGACCTGGAAGGCGAGATCGATTCGCCCGACAGCGACAAATTCAATGATCCCGTGCGCATGTATCTCAAGGAAATGGGCACGGTGCCCCTCCTGAAGCGCGAAGACGAAGTCGAAATCGCCAAGCGCATCGAGATCGGCGTCCGCCGCGTCATGCGGGCGCTTTCCCGCTCGCGCCTGGCGGCCAGCCTGCTCATCGATATCGGCAAGATGCTGAAGGAGAATCCCGGCAAGATCCGCGAAGTGGTGGGTCTTTCCGATGAAGTGGATGAGGACGAAGATGCCGAGAGCACCTCGGCTACCCAGCATGTCCATCACCAGTTCGAAAAACTCCTGACCTACGAACAGGCGCTACAGGATCTCATCGAGCTGAAGGCCAGTGGCAAAACCCTGCCCAAGCGCCGGAAGATCGACCGCGAAATTCTGTTGGGCCGGGGCCGTGTGGCCCGTCAGGTGCGGCGCCTGGGCCTCAACAGCCTGGCCGTGACCCGCCTCATCGACAAGATCACCCACAACCACACTCAGGTGCGGGAAGGCGAGCGCCGTCTGCGTGAGCTGAAAGACCGCCTCAAGAACCCTGCTTTCGCGGGGCTCAAGGAAAAATACGAAAAGGAAATCGCCCAGATCGATGCCGAGCTGGTGCGTTTCTTCGCCAAGTTCGAGACCGACACAGAGCATTTCCACGCCGATTACGCGATGCTCAAGGACGCCGAGAGCATCAGCCGCAGTGCCAAGGCCGAGCTGATCGAAGCCAACCTGCGCCTGGTGGTCAGCATCGCCAAGCGCTACACCAACCGTGGCCTGCAGTTCCTGGATCTGATCCAGGAGGGCAACATCGGCTTGATGAAGGCCGTGGACAAGTTCGAGTACAGCCGTGGCTTCAAGTTCTCCACCTATGCCACCTGGTGGATTCGTCAGGCCATCACCCGCGCCATCGCGGACCAGGCCCGCACGATCCGCATTCCCGTGCACATGATCGAGACCATCAACAAGCTCATCCGCACCCAGCGCGAGTTGGTGCAGAAGCTGGGCCGCGAACCTTCGAGCGAAGAAATCGCCCATGCCATGGACATGCCCGTGTCCAAGGTGCGCAAAGTGATGAAGATTGCTCAGGAGCCCATCAGCCTCGAAACGCCCATCGGCGAAGAGGAAGATTCCCACCTTGGGGATTTCATCGAAGACAAGACCGTCACCTCCCCTGTGGAGCAGGTGGTTCAGCAGCGCCTCAAGGAGACCGTCAACTCCGTACTCCAAACCCTCACCGAGCGCGAAGAAAAGGTTCTCCGCATGCGCTTCGGCGTGGGCGACGAAGCCAGCGAACACACCCTGGAAGAGGTCGGCAGCGAATTTGCCGTCACCCGCGAGCGCATCCGCCAAATAGAGTCAAAGGCGTTGCGCAAAATCCGCCATCCTCGTTATTCAAAAACCTTGAAGGCCTTTTTAGGCTGATAGCGGGCTTTCCGGCCGGTTTGGAGAGCAGATTTGTGAGCATCCAAAGGATGCGAACAGGATTCGCCATCCTCCAAAATGCTCAATACGTTCTTTGGATTACCAATCGGTGTTCTGTAGAAAGCCCCGCCTCCACGGGGCTTTTTTATGGGAATGCCCGCCCTATTTTCTCCAACACCAGCAGCTTCACCCCTGATCCTGTACATTTTCAAATGGTCGCTTCTGAGCGTGGCCTTGGAGGTTCCGTGAAACGCTTTATCGCAATAGTGTTTGGGTGCACCCTGGCCGTGATCCCGATGTGCGCTCAAACACCCGGTGCCATCAATGGCGTATTCACCATCGGTGCGGCAACTCCTCTGGGCGCCTGGGCGGACCAGGTCAATGGCAGTCTGCAGGTGGGAGTTGGTGGTCGATACCATTTCGAGGGGGTTGCCCTTGGTGCCGAATTGCTGTTTACGCGAGGCAATTCCAAGAGCCAAACTGCACTGGCCAAGGATGGTGATCTGAGCTCGGTGGGTTTGGTGCCTCAGGTGTTCATCCCCCTTTTTGCCACGGATAATTGGCAAATCTTCGGCATGGGGGGCTACGGGATGGCTCGGGTCTGGGCCACCCGTGGCTACCGGACGGATCTGATTCCCACCACCGAAGGACCCCAGGTTGAAACCTATGACGGCTCAACCATCTGGCAAACCACCCGACCCATGGCCATGGTGGGTGTTGGCTGGACCCGCCGGACCGGGAAGCGCCTGGGTTTGGAAGTGCGCTGGCAGCGCGTGGCCACCCCTGGTGTCCGAGTGACCACCTTGGCAACCTGTCTTTCCGTAGCCTGGTAGTTCCCTTCGGGTTTTTTCTCGCCAGGGCTGCACCTGAGGGCGTTTTCACGGCATTCTGGTGGAAACGCGGGAGAGTCCTTGCTTTCCAAAGATCAGATGCTGGGCAAGTACCAGATCCTGGACCGTCTCGGGTCCGGGGGCTTCGGTACGGTATACCTGGCCGAGGACAAGCTGCTTAACCGCAAGGTGGCGCTGAAGGTTCCGCACCATCAACAGGATGAGCAGAGCCTGCTCCAGGAACCGCGCATCATGGCGGGGCTCAAGCACGCCAATATCGTGGAACTGATCACCGTGGAGCGAAAGGACGACACCTTCTTCATGGTGATGGAATACGTGGATGGCGAGAGCCTGGACAAATGCATCCGCCGCGAGCGCTGCCTAGCCGCCCCCCGGGCGCTGGACATAGCCATCGACGTGGCTGCGGCCATTGCGCTGGCCCACGCCCATAAGGTCATCCACCGCGATCTGCGACCCGCCAATATTTTGCTTACCGCCGAGGGTGTGGCCAAGGTGACGGATTTTGGTACCTCCCGGGTGCTGGCCACTCAGGATCTGTTTGCCCGCACCCGAATCGGTAGTCCGCCTTACATGTCGCCGGAGCATTTCCGGGGCCGCGCCGTGTTCCAGAGTGACCTCTGGAGCCTGGGCATCACGATGTACGAAATGCTCACGGGCACCGTGCCCTTTTACGATGCGGACCCAGTGAAGATCGCCCAGGCCTTCCAGACTCAGCCGGTCGTGCCGCCGCACCTCAAGAATCAGGCCGTGCCCAAGGCCATTTCGGAGGTGGTGATGAAGGCCCTGGTGGTGAACCTGGGTGAGCGCTACCTGTCTGCCAACGCCTTGCTGGAGGATCTCCGCAAGCTAAGGGAATCCGTGGCCAAGGAAACCCGGCCCCTCAGCAGCATGGGCTTGCCGCCCGCCAAGACGTCTGCCGCAGCCCAGCGACCCACCACCCATACCCAGGCCCGGCTTTGCCGTTTCTGCTATCGCCCCCTGCCGCGCAACGCTTCGGCCTGTCCCAGTTGCGGCGAGATGAACTGAAATGAAATCCCCGGATCCGAAACCATTCCGGGCGGTATGGTCCCGTCGCTGGTTTCGCAGAACCACCTATACCCTGGTGACCGGTTCTCTGGTGGTGGGCACCGCCAGCTGGTTCATGCAACGTCCCTTCGTAACGCGGTGGGCGAGCCAGACATTGGGCGAAGTCATTCGCAAGGAAACAGGCCTGGATTTCCAAGAAGAAGGCCTGGAAATCTACCTTTTCAAGGGCCGCATCGTGGTGAACTCGCCCAGGCTGGGCGGGGATTTATTCAGTGCCAAGCGGTTGGAGGGCACCATAGATCTGGGCGCCTTGCTGGTGGGTGATTTGCACATCCGGAATCTGGATTTGGATGGGCCCCAGATTCATTTGAATGGCGCCAACCTTAGGCAGATTCACCTGCGGGAGCACCCGCCCAGCAAATCGCCGCTCCTTTGGCAGGTGGACCGGGTTTCCGTCCGAGATGGTCTGCTGACGGTGCGTGATCCCGCCTGGGGTGTGCCTGCGTTCCAGACCACATTTTCGGCCCATGGCCAAGGGCAAGGCCCCCAGCGGCTGCATCTCTTCCTGGATATGCTGCGCATGGAGGCCGGAGAAGGTCCCGCTGCGCTTACGGGGCGCTTGGCCCTGCAGGGTGAAATCGACCATGATGCCCTCAGCCTTGCCCAGGCCGCCCTGAAAATGGGCCGTTCCCAGATCACCGTGCAGGGGCGTTTTGATACCAAGACTGAAAAGGTGAGTGCCACCACAAGTGGCAGCCTGGATCTTGGCCAGCTCCGCCAGCTGCTGGCACCCAAGGCTGGGGATAGCTCGGGCACGTTGGCGTTCAAGGCGGAAGCCTGGGGCCAAGCGCGCCAGCCCCTCTGGAAAATAGACCTCAATGGCCAAGATTTGCAAAGCCCTCAGCTGGGCTTGCATCCCGGTAGCCTGGATCTCGTCGCCAGCGGATCTCCCGCTTACGCCAGCATTCATCGGGTGGCCTGGCGTTCCGCCGATGGGTCCCTGGAAGCCAAGGGCCATTGGCGGCGTGGAGAAGGCAGTCACCTGCAGGTGACTGGCCAGGACGTGAGTCTCGCGCCCGCTGCTGTGATTGCACGCACGGCCTTTTTAGCCAAGGCCCAGGCCAACCTGGAAGGTGATGCCTTCGTGCCGGGTGAACCCTGGGCGCTGCCGCCGCTGGATCGCATTGTGTTGAACCTGCAGGTGGGGTTTACCCAGGCTGGGCAGGATGCGGGCAAAGCCAAGGTGGCGTTGAAGGACGGCGAATTAAGCGCCGACCAAATCGAGTTGCGGTTCCCCGAACTGCAGTTCCAGGGGAGTGCCACGGGTGTGTTGGCCAAACATGGGCTGCGCAGCATTACCGCCGAAGGCAAGGTCAACACCGATGCAGCCGTGGTGGCAGGGGTGCTGGGCGCCTGGAAAATTGGCGATGGGGAAGGTCCCAAGGGCAAGCGAATCACCACGCCCTACCAGATGTCCGGGCAGGTCGAAGCCCAGGCTGAGGTGCGCTGGAATCCAACGGAAGGCCTTCAGTTGGCCGGAGATTGCACTGTGCTGGAGCCTCGCTGGCACGGCGCCCAGGCGGATCGTGTCCATGCCGAGGTGGGCATCCGTCGGAATGAGCTGAGGATCGATAACATTGAATTGTTCAAAGGCGACGGCCGCGGCTGGGGCGAACTTTGGCTGACCTGGGCGGATCTTCCGGCAGGCGTCGACCAGATCGACATGTGCTACCGCGCCTTCCGTCTTCCCGTGGAAGAAGGGTTGAAGGCTGCGGATCTAGATCCCAACGAAATTCGAATCAGCGGCCTGGGCAGCGGCTGGACACGGCTGTATGGACCCTATGCCCGGATCCGTTTGGAGGGCAGTGCCCAGGCAGAGGCGGCGGAGGTCTACGGCCTCAAGATCCCGGCTGCCAAGGGCGACTTCACCCTCGATCTCGAAGGCGATCGTTTGCAGGTCAAAAACCTTCGCGCGGGCGATAGCCTTGCCACCCTGGGTCAGGACGGAGACCCCCTGTTGGGCTTGCTGGCGCTGCAGGGCGGCATGGACATGGACCTGCTCCACCGCACCTGGCAGGCATCGCTGCAGGGCAATGTGGACTCTGAAGCCCTCGGTGTTCCAGGCCCACGCTTCCAAGCCAAGGTTGACGCCAGCTTGGAAGGGCCGTGGACCAAGCCCCTGGGGCCCATGGACCTGCCCCGGGGCCATGTCCGCTTCTCGGGGGGCCGATTGTTCCTGGGGACGCAGAGCCTGGAAGGGCTTGAGGGTTCTTTGGACCATACCGCCGAGGGCGTGGAAGCGCGGGTGGGGATGCTGGGCAAGGACCGTCCTTTCCTGACGATGCATGGTTGGGACACGGCAAAGGGCATGCTGGGCGCCTTGGATGTGACGATTGGCCCGGAAACGGCGGACACAGCTCAATTGGCCTCCCGATTGAGCGGCGACTTGATTCGTGACCTGCGCCTACTGGCCTCGGCCGAAGGGCTTTGGAATGAGAAGGGGTTGGCCTGGAAGGGGCGGTTGAACGAGTTTGTGGGGTCCTTTGATGGCTTCCAGCTTTTCCAGGAACGCCCCACACCCATGGTGGGAGATGCCCGTGGTGTGGATGTGGACCTGCGGTTGGTGGGGCAGGCCGTGGGTCCCACCGCTGCGGCCGGACAGGTGGCTTCCTTCCGGGCCTCGGGTCGGGTGCCCTTCGATGCCACCACGCCTCTTGGCCTCAAACTTCAAGGTTCTGCCGAACTGGCCAAGCTGAAGCCCATCGTGAATCATCTGATGGAGTTGGATTCCTACAGCCTACTGGGGGATCTGGAACCCAGTGGTGCCGCCAGCTTTGATCTCGCCCTGGGTGGCCCTTACGAAGAACCCACCCTGGATGGAGAGCTGCGGCTGAAACAGGGCAGCCTGCTGATTCGGGGCTATCCACAGAGCGTGGAAAACCTTGGTTTCACCATCCAGTTCCATGGCCGGGACATTCTGTTGCCTGAAGAGGAGCCCGCTCGAGGCACTTTGGCCCAGGGGCGCTTGACCTTCTGGGGGAAGGCTTCCTGGGGTTTTGGGGGGCTGGATAGCTACGATCTGCAAGCCCGCCTGCGGGATTTTGAATTCCGGGATATTCCCGAAGGCTTCGAACTGCAAGGGGATGTGGATGCCAGCCTGAAGGGTGGTGATGCGGAAGGTGGGCTGATCAAGGGAACTTTGCGGGCCAATCGAATGCTCTACCGGGCGGATATCAATCTGCGGGATCTGATCCTGTCCAACTCCCTGGGCAGCCTTTCGGGCACCTCGGGTCTGGATCCGGAAGATCCCCTTTCCCGGATCGAACTGGACCTGGATCTCCAACTGGCGCAACCCTGGGTTTTCGAGACCAATCTGCTGAAGCTGCAAGGTCGCCCGGAGGGTGCCTTCAAGGTGCAAGGTACCCTGGCGCAGCCGGGCCTGAAGGGGCGGATGGTGTTCCTGCCCGGAGGACGCATCACCAACCTATTGCCTGCGGGCGATATCGTGCTGGAGCGCGGCTCCATCGATTTCCTGGATCCTCGCAGCCGCAATCCGCTATTGGACCTTCAGGGCCGCATCGATGTGTCGCCCTACCTGGTGAACTTGCAGATTCGCGGCACCCTGGATGCTCTGGAAATGCGGCCCACCTCCACCCCAGCCCTGCGGCGGGATGAGATCACGGCGATCCTCATCGATCCTTCCCTGGCGCCCACCATTGGCTCCACCACCAGTGCCTCCTCCGCGCTTTCCTATGGCCTGGCCAAGACCAGCAGCGGGCTGCTCACTACCTTGGCCCTGGCGGATTTCCAGGAGCGGGTGCGCCGCACCTTCAATCTGGATCGGGTGAACGTGGCCTGGCGACCGGGCAGCTCCGGCGCGTCCGAAAGCACAGTCACCCTTGGCAAGACCTTGGCCTTCCAGGGCTGGCAGGTGCCCTTCGTCTTCACCCACAAAAAAGCGGGGGATGTCACCACCCTCAGTGGCCAGTTCGAGTGGCGGTTAGGGAATTTTGTGCTTCAGCTTGGCGCCAGCCAATCGGGCGCCACCGGTTTGAACCCCTCCGGGGAAATCCGCCATAGTTGGAGCCCCAAATGAGCCTCCGGGTGCGTGCCTTTGCCCGGTATCGGGAGCTCCTGGGGTTCGAGGTTGCCGAGTGGACTTTGCCGGAGCCGGCCATTTTGGCCACCTTGCTCGCCGATCCCCGGTTGCACGCCTTGCCGAAGGAAGCCCTGCTGGCGGTGAACCAGCGTTTTGCCAGCCATGAAACGCCCCTGGCGGATGGGGACGAGGTGGCCCTGATGCCGCCCGTCAGCGGGGGATAATCAAACGGGGATGGGAAAACTGAGGCTGAAGATCGTGCCTTGGCCGGGCGGGCATTCCACGGAAACCGTGCCTCCCTGGGCTTCCATGAGGCCACGCACGGAGGCCAGCCCGAGACCGGTACCCTTTCCTTCGGGCTTGGTTGTATAGAAGGCATCGAAAATGAGTTCCTGCAATTCGACAGGAATGCCAGGACCCGTGTCGCGAACTTCGAGAACCACAGCCTCTCCGCCACCGGGCATTTGCCCCGGACGGAGAAGGAGCGTGATTTTGCCGCCCTCGGGCAAGGCATCCTTGGCGTTGCTCACGAGGTTCACCAACACCTGTTCCACCATGCCGGCATCGATTTGCAGTTGATGGGTGGCAGGCTCAATTCGGCACTCAAGGTGAATGGTGCGCGGGAGGATCATCCGCAGGATTCCCTGAATGGATTGAACGATTTCGGCAAGCTCCATGGGCACGGTGGCGGCAAGCCCCGGTTCTTTCCGGACAAAGGCCATCAAGCGCTGGGTGAGGCTGCCGGCCTTGCCGGAGGCATCCATGATGCGGCTGAGATCGTGGTTGCTGGGGGGCTGCCCTTCTTCCAGCTCCAACTGCATCAATTCGGCGGAATTCCGGATGACTCCCAAGAGGTTATTGAGGTCGTGGGCCAGCCCTGCACCCAGGGTTGCTAGCGCGTTCATGCGTTCGGTCTTGAGGATGAGATCTTGCATCCGTTCCAGGGACTTGGTGCGCTGCAGTACCCGGTCCTCGAGGGTGCGCCGGGCGGCCTGCAAATCCGTGATGGCCATAAACTGGCGCATCAGGATGAGCACCACCATCGCAAGGGCAATGGCCATGGCGGCGCGGGTGATCTGCAGGGGCGCCCACACCAGCAGCATGGCCAGCACGGCAATGGCGAAGGACACCGGCACATAGGGAAGCAGGTTGGTGAGACGGTGTTCAGGGGCTGGTTCGGTCAAGGCCTCCTTCACCGAACGGGACGACCAAGCCGCCAAGCCCTGGAAAAGGGGAATGCCCCCCGCCAAGAGAATCCAGGCCTGGGAGGCCACCACCGACGGCAAGCCGGCCAAAGTCCAGCAGGAAAGCGCGGCCAGCCAGGCCAGGGCCGAGGCCCCCAGCCAACCGAGGGGGCCCTTCGTGCGGCCCGGGTGGTACGAGGTCATGAAGACCAAGGCGCCGCCCAGCAGGGCCGCATTCATATAGGCTGCGAACACCCGTAACCCAACTCCCTGAGCGGCAGTGCGGAGGAAGCCCGGTACGCCCATTACCCAGAGCAGAAAGAGCAGGGAAGCGGCAAAGATCAGGCTGTCCAGGGCGCGGCGGCGCACCATTCCCCCTCGTTCCTGAGCTTTGGGAAAGCTGAGAACTCCGGCCAGTACCAGGACTCCGGTGGCCAAGCTGAGGTAGCTGGAGAGGCTTGCGGTCTGGGCAGACACAATGCCGCGGAGTTCCAGAAAAGTCAGGAGGAGGTTGGGCACTTCGAGCAAAGCCGAGGTCGCCAGTAACCACCAGGCGAAGCGTCCCTCACCGGAAGTCTTCCAGGCCCGGTAGCTCAGGCTTGCACAGGCCAGCACTTCCAGGACCAGATAGCTCAGGGGCCAGGTCTGGAGACGTGCGTCGGGTGCGGCAGTGAGGTGGAGCAGGGCCACCAAGGTGGCGGCTCCCAGGAGAATTCCCCGGGCAGGTTTGGCCCAACGCATGATCGAGCCCGTGTCCGGGGATTCGTCACCATCACCTTGGCTGCTCAACAGAGGTGCAGGAGAGGTGGGTGTCATGGGCTGCAGGATCATGCGGGTCTCAATCTGGAGGCTCCTTCGTGGCGGAACCGCTAGAGAAGGTCGCATGGATTCAGGAGAATTCAAGCTGTTTGCGGTTTTTCTTCCAAGAGCCGCCGAAGCAATTTCACCGCCGCCTTGGAGCCATCCCAGCGCATGAGCATGAGGGCTTCGTCCAGGCCACACCAGCGGTATTCACTGTGTTCTTCGGTGGCGAGGCGCACCACAGAATCCGCGGTCACCTCCATGTGGAAGCAGGTCTCGGTATTGAAGCGGGGCTCACCCGGCGGAAGGCCCAGCAGGGCGGGGTCCACCCAGAAGGTATGCGCGAAATCCAGGGTGCTCAAGGTGCCCGTCAGCCCTGTTTCTTCCCGCAGTTCCCGGTGTGCGGCAGCCTCTGGGGTTTCGTTGGGTTCCACCATACCCGTAACACTGGACCACCACAGGCCCTGGTCAGGCTGGCGGAGCATCATCAGGACCTCCGGGCCCCGCTCACTGCGTCGCCAGGTCAGGGCTGACACGCTGTGGGAGGTCGGCTGCACGGGACGTGGGTCGTAGGCCAACACGTCAATCAAGTGCTGCTCCAGGCGGGTGGCGGCCTGTTCCCAGGTGGGCGCGGCCTCGCCCAGCAGGGAGGCCAGGCTGCACACGCCCTTGTCCGTGATGCCGCAGGGCGTGATCCAGCGGAAATGGTGGAGTTCCGGTGCCACGTTGAAGGCGATGCCATGGGTGGCAATCCAGCGTTTCAGGTGGATGCCCAAGGCGCCGAGCTTTTCCCAGCCACGTTCGGTGTCCACCCATACTCCCGGAAAGCCTTCCAACCGCTCGGCCACCACGCCAAAATCGGCGGCGGTGCGGATCATGACTTCCTCCAGGCCCCGCACAAAGCGGCCCAGGTCCTTGCGCCCCTCGCTCAGGTTGCAGATGGGATAGACCACGATCTGTCCGGGGCCGTGGTAGGTCACTTGGCCACCTCGGTCCGTTTCGAAGACTTCCACGCCGCGTTCCTGGAGGAAGGCGTCGTTCACATGAATATCCCGGCGGGTGGCGTTGCTCCCCAGGGTGAACACCGGGGGATGCTCCAGCACCAGCACCTGGTCGGGCAGGGCACCCCGCTGGACGTCGGCGGCCAGGGCTTTCTGCATCCGCAGCCCAGCCTCATAGAACACCCGCCCAAGGCGGCGGATCTGAGCGGGGCGGGGTTGGTTGAAACCGATATCGACCATGGCACAAGTGTCCGTCAAGGAGGGCGCCTGGGAAAGGTTCAGGTTCGAATTTCAGCGTCCTGCCAGCTTCTTGAAAATGTAGCCGCCCTTTTCAGCACCCCAGATCTGCTTATCGGCGGGGTCGTAGCCACGATCCCAGGAACACATTTCCGCGGCGGTCATGGTCACTTCCGTGGTGGCGTAGGTGGCCCCCCGCCACTTGTTTTCGCATTCGCGGCCCTGGGTGGCGCCTTGGTATTTGCCCTTGCCGTCAAAGTCGAGAAAGACGGCGCAGCCCTTGATAGGCTCGACGTCTTCGTATTTCAGACCCTTAAGGGGCTCCTTGGCTTTCCAGGCGCCGGCATGGGCCAGGGCGTCCCCCTTGAAGCTCATGATGACGCTGCAAAAACGACCGTCGGGCAGGGCCGTGAGGTGATATACACGCTGGCGGTAGGGCTTGTCGAGGGTGTTGGCGGCGGCCTGCTCCACGTAGAGCCAGACGCCATCGGTGCGGTCGGGCCAAATGCGGGCTACCTCTAGGCGGATATCACGGTAGTTTTCGGGATCTGCCTTGGCTTGGTCGGCACTGGAGAAGCTTCCCACCATGAAGGACACCAATTGATTCAGGGAACCCTTTGTAACGGGTGCGGCCACGGCGGTTTTGGGCTGAGGCAGGGCGGGGCTGGCCTGGGGCGCAGGGGACTGAATCAGGAGGCTAAACAGCAGAGGGAACATGAATGGATCTCCTAAGGGAGGAATGGTAGAGGAACCGTCATCATGACATTGGCCATGGGGCCGGAACCAAGGGTGGCGAGGGGTCATCCAAGGGTTTGTGCTCAGGTTCACGTTTTAGGAGACACCTCATGGCCACTGCGTTTCGACTCTATGCGCTCACCTTCCTCTCGTTTCTGGCCCTGGATAGCCTCTGGTTGGGGGTCATTGCGCCTGGTTTCTACCGCCAATACATTGGGCATCTGTTGGCGGCCCAGCCCAATTGGTACGCGGCGGCTTTGTTCTACCTGATCTTCATGGGGGGGCTGGTGTATTTTGCGGTACTGCCGGCCGCGCGGGATGCCTCGCCCCGCACCGGTGCGCTGCGGGGGGCGATCTATGGATTGGTCACCTACGCCACCTTTGATCTCACCAGCCACGCCATGTTTCGTGATTGGCCAGTGATCGTTACCGTGATTGACCTCCTGTGGGGAACGACCCTTTCGGGGGGCGCCTCCGCCCTGGCGGTGGGAGTGCATCGGAAGCTGAGCCGCTAGGTGGGTGAAAGCATCAACCCCAGTGGTATGCTCACGAACACGCCAGATCCATCCCCTTCAAGAGAATTTTCCGTGCCGATAGCATCCGAACCGGTTCCTGATTCTGAGAATGAAATTGCCGCCCTGCGAGCCCGTATGGCGGTCCTGGCGACGGTGCTCGATGAATCAACGGACCCCATCTTCAACATCCTGGAAGATGGTACCTATCGGTTTGTGAACCGAGCTTTTTCCCGAGCCTTCCACCGTGAGCCGGAGGAGGTGATCGGCCAACGGATCTGGGACATTTTCTCAACGGAAGAGGCCCAAAAGCGCATGACCGTGGTGAATCGAGCCTTTGCCACCGGGGAGACCATCGTTTTCGAGGTGCGGGTTCCCACAGCCTCCGGAGACTCCTTCTACATCACCTCCGTAAAACCCATTGCCGAGGGGGGCCGGGTGGTTTCCGTGGTGTGCATTTCCAAGGACATCACCGAACGTAAGCGGATCGAACTCGAGCGCGAACGCCTGATTGAGGAACTCCAGGGCGCCCTGCAACAGGTAAAAACCTTGTCAGGCCTCCTGCCCATTTGTGCGCATTGCAAAAAGATCCGGGATGATCGTGGTTACTGGACGCAGATCGAGGCCTATATCCGCGAGCATTCCCAGGCGAATTTCACCCACGGCATTTGTCCCGACTGCAGCAATACCTATTTTCCAAGGGATGAGACCTAAGCCGAACGTCCCTTCAGGTGGGTTCCACAAAGCGATTGAAGGCGATGAGGGCCCCCATCACCAGCGTGATGCTGACCGCAAAATAGAGTGTGCCCAGCGGATCTTTCCATTCCACCAGGTGCTCCAGGAATGTCACGGCCATGACCAGCAGCAATACATGACTCAGTCGGGTTTTGATGTCGTGCAGGTCGTGGACAATCAGCCATTCGGGAAGGTCGAGTTTGCCCACAAACAGCTCGTACAGACCCACCGCGAAGATATAGAGCCCAACGGCGATCAAGAATTTGTCCATCAGCTCGATGAGCCGGACCACGGCCAACGGATCCTTCCCGCCCGTAACCGCGAGATTGGTGATCACCATCGCGGTTTTCCAGAGGCCCCAGGCAAAGGTGGCCAAGGAAGCCATCAGAGAGGAAATCACGCCTAACAGGACAAAGTACCGGCTTCCTTCCAGAACCCGTTTGAGCACGTGATCTCCTCTCTGCGCTGGCCGCCTTGGCTATTTTACAAACACCATATCGCCATTGGCGCCCAGGTAGAAGCGCTCTCCGCGGCTGTTTTCCTGCAGCACGTTGCCCTGTGCATCCACGCCCAGCAGGGTGACTTTTTGTTCCCCTTTGATGCCATCGAATTTGATGAAAATGTTGCTGCGGGGTGCGGCGGCTCGGCCCTTGAGATCCCGGTCGGTTATTTTTATGAAACCGAGGGACTCGGCGGTGTGGTACGTGAGGTCACCCGTATTGGGATCCACTTGGAAATACTCGCCACGGGCGTTTTTGAAGACCGGACGGCGGTCCAGCATTCCCGCCACCGATAGAAGATCGCGATCCTTGTGCAATTTGGCGGCGAACTTGATGTGGATGGAGGACGCCATCCGGTCGGCAGTGGGCTGCATACCGGGGGCTGGCGCCTTGGCAGCGCCCTGGGCGCTGGCCGAGCCAGACGCCATGAACACACCGGCGGACAGGACTGCGGCGGCGGCGTGGGATTTGGGGCTTGGTTTTCGGGTCATGGATGCTCCTATCGGGGGTGGCTGCCGCCAAGGTCCTGCGGCAGGGAAGCGCTTGTCGGCACAGGGCGTGCGGACTTGGCGCGCTTTTTCGGAGGGGCTACCAGCGTGCCTCGACAGTGGGAGGCTCCGCAGTTGCAGGGGAACAATTCCCGACTGAGCGCAAGGGAGATGCGCATGGAACCGGCGGACTGCAGTTTGTAGTCAAAGGTCAGCTCAGTCCCTTCCGGAATGGCCTCCATGGCGTAAATGTAGGGTGTGTTGTCAAAGATATAGACTTCGCAATTGGGTTCGCAGCTGTGGTTGATGAACCGAGCGTCATTGCCTTCCTCTGCCCCATCGATGGCGGTCAATGCATCGAGGTTGAGGACGTAGGTGAGTTTCCGCTCTCCGCGTTCAGCGGCTTCCAGCAACTGGGCTTTGGGCAGCCGGCGCCCCGCATATTCGATGACCCGTGTGCCCTTGGGGATGGGACGCTTGGCAAAGACACCCGTGCCGTGAATGCCGGAGGCTCGAACCTGGATGAAGTCCCTGTCCTGAACCTTGCCCACGGTCATCAGCGCCCACCTTCCTGGGAAACCTGAAATTGGAAAAGAAATCCTGGGCTTTGGATGCCGGATACGGGTTTTCATTTCGCCTCCATGCCCCGTTACTTGTTCCCGAGACAGCAAGCCCCTGGGATTCCCGCTATCCTAGAAACCGCATGATTCCAACCCACCTTGAAGCATCGGGTCTGGAGATCCTGGTTTCTGCTTCCTGGATCACCCCCCGCTCCATTGGAGTGACCTGTGAGTGAAGTCGCCCGATCCACGAGGCACCTCTCGGAAGCCACGGAGGCGGTATGACCCAGTCCAGGGCGTTTGCGAGTTTTGTGGAGTACTTTCACAGGGCTTTCATGGCTCAGGCGCACTATGCCCAGGATCATCCCCAGGCTCGCCATGCCCTTGAAGCCCTCAGTGACTTGGCCAAGCGGTTGGTCGAGGAAGTTGGCCCCCTGGAATTACGGGTGGCGGGGGATGACTTCCTCCTGAATGGTGCTCCGGTCAGTGGGGCTCCCAATGCTTCACAGAGCCTGGTGCAATTACTCCTGGGGCATGGGTTAAGTTCGATCACCTTCCTGCCCAATCTCGAAGAAGACGATCTGCAGTTGCTCTTTTTTATGCTGCGCCTCAAACCCCAGCGGCTCCAGGAAATGGGTGGGCCAGATTCCCTGCTGCCCGAAGGCCATAGCGTTCGCATTGATCTGACCCAATCCCCTTGCCAGCCCCTGGCGGAGGCTCCTTTTTCGCCGCGGGCGATCTCGGAGGATTTGACTGGCCTATTTGTGGCGGTGGCTCAGATGACCGCCGCACCCATTCGCCCCAATCCCCGCGCCCCCTGGACCATGGAACAGCGCACCACCCTGGACCAGTACGGTTTCCTGGTGGCCGACCTCAACGCCCTGGCGGGTACCAGCGACCAACTGGGCCTACAGGCCGTGGAGCCATCGGCGCTCCGCGATATGCTGCGCCAAGCCCTGGGAGCCATCGATCCGCTGCTCCAGGGAGCCATTCTCCTCGGCCTGCCCACCTGTCCCGAGGGTGAGATCTACCTCCGTCGTGCGCTGGATTACCTGGCACCGGAAATCGCCGCCCAGGCCCTGGCTTTCGCCCAGGGACAGGTGTCAGGCTCGCGCTTTGATCTCGCCTTGGCCGCGGCTGGCATGCTGCAGTGCGTGCGGGACCGGGATCTGGGCATCGAGGCTCTGAAGGGGCGGTTGATGCTGGAAGGGTGGTCCATGCCGGATACCGATGAGCTGGAAGCGGCGATTCGGTGGGAATGCCACGGTACTGACACCAAGCTGCACCTGAGTCTGACGGATCGCAGTTTTTTTGAGCTGGACGCGCACCAGCTTTCCACCCTGGTGCGGCAGCTGGCACGCGGACGCCGGGTGGAAGGTCTCAAGGATTTGCTGGCGGAATTGGAAACCGGCTTTTCCAGTCCCCATGTGGAGCGACGCCGCCTCGCGGCCGAAGTGTTGACGGAGTTGGCCTCCTGTCTGGCCGATCCTGGCCTGCCGCCCGAAACGGAGCAGCGGCTCCTGGCTGTGGTGCATGCGGCCATTGTGTCGGAGGAAGACCCCCGGGCCACTCAGTGGTGTTGTCAGGCCATGGATGAACTGCTGGGGTTCTGGATGAAGAACCTCACCTTCTCTCAGATCTACTCGGAGATGCTCGCCCTGGGTGAACTCACGCTGCCCCATGCGGGTGCTCCGGATTGGAAAGTGCAGGCTGTGCGAGATCTGTTGATGCGTCTCGTGAGCCCTCCCAACCTGGCGGGGCTGGTCCCCTTGCTGCACGAAAGTGCCACCCAGGTGGCCATTCCTCAGTTGCATGCGCTCTTTACCTTGATGGGCCGCCCAGCCGCCCAATGTGTGGTGGCCTGCCTGGAAGTGGAAGAGGACATGCACCGCCGCAGCCAGTTGATGGAAGCCTTGCGCGCCATTGGCCGCAACGCCGTGCCTGCCTTGCAGGATGCGCTTACCTCCACCGAGTGGAATCTGGTCTACGATGCGCTGCTGGTGCTCGCCGATATTGGTCATCGCCCCGCCTTCCCCCACGTGGTGATGTCGCTCGAGCATGCCGATGTGCGGGTGCGCAGCGCCGCCATCCGGGCTGCGGTGGCCCTGGGCGAACCCGAGGAAGTGGCCGAAGCCCTCAGTCACCTGCTGGAAGAAACTACCACTGCCACGCAGTTGGACTGCCTGACTGTGCTGGGTGAACTCAAGTGCGCCTCAGCAGTGCAAGGGGTCATCAAGCTGGTGTCGGGTTTGAAAAGTGCCAGTTCGGATGATGCCCGCGTGCGACTGCGAGCGGTGGAAACCCTTGGGTACCTAGGCAGCAACGAAGCGCTCCCCTGCCTCCAGGCGTTGTTCCGCAAACGTAGTCTGCTCAGTGCCCGGGAAGGCTCTGCCATTCGCCTCTCGGCCGTGAAGGCCATGGCTGCCATGAACACCCGTGAAGCCCGGGAAACCCTGGCCCTGGTGCTCGATCAGGAATCCGATGAGGAAGTGCGGAGCGCCATCAGGGCCATCCTGGTGGGGTAAAAGCCGCCCTCAGAGGGATCGAAACAGCGTCAGTACCCGGATTTCCGCCGCGCCGCCAGCGGTGAGCGCCTGCCCACACCGCAGCAGGGTCGTTCCCGTGGTCCAGACATCATCCACCAGGAGCACCACACGGCCTTCGATGGTGGCATTGCGGCGCAGGGCAACCGCCTTTCTGGGCAGCCGACGGCGCTCACTTTCGGTGCGTTCCGCCTGCCGACCGATGAACAGGCTCTTTTGCAGGGTGCGCGCGAAGGGGAGGGCGAGGCGCCGTCCCAACAACTGCCCGGTCTCTTCCGCCAAATCAAATCCTCGGTGCCAGCGCCGCGGAAAGGTGGTGGGAGCGCAGGTAATGAGGTTGGCTTCCTGGGCCCATTGGGGGAGTGATGCCTGGCTCACCCGGCGGAGCAGGGCCGCTTTCCAACCCAGTTCCCCGTCTTTGATGGCGGGCACCAGCAGCGCCCCCAAGGCAGGTCGGCCACCGTGATAGTCCCAAAGGGCATCCCCGCAGGTCCATCCCACGGGCTCGGGGCAGGCTTCTTCCTCATCGTGGGTGAGGGCACACCGGGCGCAGCGGGGTTCCGGAAGGGGCAGAAGCCCTTCCCAGCAGTGCTCGCAAAGGCCCGCCTCGGCGCTCAAGCCAAGGGCACCTAGACAACCTCGGCAGCACACCACGCCGTCGCTAAGGCGTGGAAGGTGTGCGCGCAGGGAGGAAGCTTGCATCCGGAGACCTTGAAACTCACAATGGTGCCACGTTCTATGGCCAGCCGTTTCCTGTTGTCATTCCGACTTTGGCGGCGGTGCTGCTCGTCCCAGGTTGATTCGAATCCCTCATGCATGTCTTGAACTCCATTCAGAACGGAGCCAATCGATGTCTGGATCACGCGGTAACCTCTCACAACTCTTTGCCCGCAAGCCTCTGGCCATGCTGCTGGATGAGGTGAAAGGGGAAAACCGCTTGCGGCGGGTACTCGGCCCGGTGCAACTGACCGCCCTGGGTGTGGGCGCCATCATCGGCGCAGGCATTTTTGTGGCCACGGGCGCGGCGGCGCACAACATTGCCGGGCCTTCCCTGATGCTGTCCTACGTGATCGCAGGCATCACCTGCATCTTCGCGGCCCTCTGCTACGCAGAATTCGCGGCCATGGTGCCGGTGGCAGGCTCGGCCTATACCTACGCCTATGCCACCCTGGGCGAGCTGTTCGCGTGGATCATCGGCTGGGATCTCATTCTGGAATACGGTGTGTCCAGCGCGGCGGTGGCCACGGGGTGGTCCGCCTACTTCCAAAGTGCCGTCGGCAAGATTGGCATTCATATCCCGAAGTTGTTGAGTGAGTCTCCCTGGAAATACGACCCGCTCACGGGCCATCTGGCCTCCACGGGGGCGATCATGAATCTGCCTGCGCTGCTCATCGTGGTGGTGGTTACGGCCGTGCTCGTGAAAGGCATCCAGGAAAGCGCCACCTTCAATGCCGCTATGGTGGCGATCAAGGTGGCCGCGGTGCTTTTCGTGATCGGCGTCGGCGCCTTCTTTATCAGCACCACGAACTGGCATCCCTTCGCGCCCTTCGGCTGGACGGGCATCAGCTTCTTTGGACATCATGTAGCCGGTCAGGTAGATGGAGGCGGCGCGCCCCTTGGCACCATGGCTGGGGCGGCCATCATTTTCTTTGCCTACATCGGCTTTGATTCCGTTTCCACGCACACGGAAGAAGCCAAGAATCCCCAGCGGGACGTGCCCATTGGCATCATTGTTTCTTTGGTGCTCTGCACGGTGCTTTACATCGCCGTGGTGGCAGTGCTCACGGGCATGGTGAAGTACGACCAGCTCGATATTGCCGCCCCCGTTTCCACCGCCTTCAAGCAGAAGGGCATCGGCTGGGCGGAAGGTCTCATCGCCACGGCTGGTGTGGCAGGTATCACGTCGGTGTTGCTGGTCATGATGCTGAGTGGGCCCCGGGTCTTCCTGGCCATGGCCCGGGATGGTCTGCTGCCCAAGGCCACCTTTGGCGATGTGCATCCCAAATTCCGCACACCTTGGAAATCCACCATTCTGGTGGGCATATTTGTGGGCACCCTGGCGGGATTCCTACCCATCGATTACCTGCTGCACCTCGCCAATATCGGCACGTTGCTCGCCTTTGTCATTGTCTGCTCGGCCGTGCTGATCATGCGCAAGAAACACCCCGAAGCCGATCGCCCCTTCAAATGCCCATGGGTGCCCTTCGTGCCGATCATGGGTGTGCTCTCCTGCTTGATGCTGATGTTCTCCCTGCCGGTGGCGAACTGGTGGCGGCTCATCACCTGGCTCGCCCTAGGTTTTGTCATCTATTTCATCTATGGGCGCAAACACAGCGTCATGAAGCACCACCAGGATTCACTCGAAGCTGGTGGAACCAAGTAAAAAAAGGCCACGGATAGACACGGATGGACACGGATAAAAACAAGCATGGGCGTTACAACATCGCTGCCCGCCTTTGCGGATCGACGTCCACTTTCAACAAAAAACTGAAATCCATTTTTCTCTTTTATCCGTGTTCATCCGTGGATAGATCCTTTCTCGGAGCTTAGATGTTTTCAGATCGTTGGAACGATCTCACCCCTTCGAAACGCTGCGATTGGATCGATCAGCTGCGGGGTTGGGCGGTGATCGTGATGATCGAAGTGCATGTGGTCAACGTGTGGCTCCACAAGGGCCTGATTCCGGGTTGGCTGAATTTCCTGAACGGGCTGGTCGCACCCAGTTTCATCATGTGTGCGGGCTACAGTCTGGTGCTTTCCACATTCCGGCCCGATGGCACCCTGCGCCCCTTTGCGCCCACTGCGAAACGCCTCGGCTTCATCCTTCTCTGTGCCTACGCCCTCCATGCGCCGGGATTCACTGCAGCAGAGTGGACGGTCCTCAGCACGCCACAGAAATTTTCCGAATTGTTCAAGATTGATGTGTTGCAGTGCATTGTGTTTTCCCTGTTGATGCTGCAAGGCCTCGCCCGCATCATCCGTCGCCCCATGGTCTATGCCGCTGTTGCATTGGTGTTGGCGTTGGGCGCTACCTGGGCTGCGCCGCACCTTTGGCGCCAGGGTGTGGCCGATGGCTGGTGGTTGCCCATTCGGGGTCTCATTAACGGCAATACGGACCGTGGCGTAACCGCCCTCTTCCCGCTGTTTCCTTGGATTGCCTTTGCCGCCTTCGGCTCGGTGCTGGGTGCCCTGTACCGGCATTTCAGGGTGATGCCCACCGAGGGCAAGGCCCGCTGGAGTGAAAGCCGGTGGCTGGTCTCCCTTTCGCTGTTGGGGGTTGCCCTGCTGGTTTGGGGCTCGCTCTATGCGCGGGAATGGCTTTGGAACGGCACCTTCCCCGCCAGTGATGCCTGGCGTCTGCATAACACCACCCTGCCGAGCGTGGCCCAGCGGTTGGGCGTGGTGTGCGTCGCGGGTGCCCTAATGGGCTGGGTGGAAATGGTGCGAAGCCGATGGGTCGGGCCCAATCTGGTGGAAGCGGCCAGTCGCGAATCTCTGTTGCTCTACATGCTGCACCTCAACCTCATCTTTGGGCTCCTGCTGGTGGAGCCCATCCGGGTGCGCACGGGGTGGGATTGGTATTCCATGGGCTGGCCAGGCACCCTCACGCTCACCGTGCTCATCATTGCCGTCAATCTCGCCGCAGGCGTCGCGTGGCAGCGGATAAGGGAAAAGGGCAATCTGGCCTTGAAAATCCAGAAATCAGCTCTGGTGGCGTTGGGCGTCTGGTTTGTGGTCGGTGGCTGGATGACCTACTTCCATTTCCGGAAGAGCCCTGAATTGGCCCGGGAGCCCTATCCGTTCCTCAATGCCGCACGCATGCGCAAGGGGCTTCCCCCCACTGAAGATGGCCTTAGCCACGACCCGCTGGAAGTTGCCCGGGAAAAGGCCCGGCGTAGGCTCAAGCTCAGTGACGAGGATCGGCGGATGCTAAACTCGACCCCGTGATTGATCAATCCACCAGCCTCAGCATCCCCACATGGCTCCCACCCCTGGCCGGGTTTCTGCTGTTGTATCGTGCTGCCATGGCCTCACTCCTGGAGGCGTTCCACGCCCTGCCTTCCCTGCAGCGCCGTCGATTGCTGGAAGAGGATTCCATTCCGGATCCCCTGCTGGCCAGGCTGTTGGAGCGACCCCACGTTCTTGGTTTGGGCATTGCCCTCTGGAATCAGGTGCTTCTCGTGGCGCTGCTGGCGCTGCTCTGGCCCGTGCAAAGACTATTGCCTGGCGGAATCTGGAGCTTCTTGGCCCTTGCTCTGATCTACGTGTGGGCGATGGATCTGGCGCTCCCAACCCTGCTCACCGGTGCCGCTCCGGCCACCTGGATCATTCGATTCTTTCCCCTTTACGCGCCCGCACACCGGGCCCTGGCGCCACTCCTCGCGCCCCTGGCGCGGTACGTGGAACGGCAGCGGGAAACCCAGGATCGGGAACGCGAAGCCATTGATGAAGAACCCAGCGATGACGCGGTGACGGCGCTTCTGGAGGAAGGGGAGGCCGAAGGCATTCTGGAGGAGGAAGATCGGGAGCTCATCCGCAATGTCGTCAGCTTTGCCGACACGGTGGTGCGTGAAGTCATGACCCCGCGCACGTCCATTCAAGCCATCGATGCGGAAGCCACGCCAGATGAAGTCTGGGAGGTTTTCAGGGCCAGTCGGCATTCCCGGTTGCCGCTGGTTTCAGGTAGTCCCGATGACGTGATTGGCGTGGTTCTGCTCAAGGATCTGGTTCAGACGGACCGTGGGCAGACCTTGGATCTGCGGGCCCTGGCGCGGCCAGCCCTGTTTGTTCCAGAGAGCAAACACATCCTGGAACTGCTGCGGGAGTTGCAGCGCACCCGCAACCAGATCGCCATTGTGGTGGATGAATTCGGCAGTGTCTCCGGGTTGGTAACCCTGGAGGATCTATTGGAAGAAGTCTTTGGTGAGATCCGGGAAGAACATGAATCCGCCCCTGATATCCAGGAAATAGACAAGGACTGCTGGCTCGTATCCGGCAAGGTCCATATCGAAGACCTTGAAGCCCATCTGGAGGTTCAGTGGGAACGGGATGGCTTTGATACCGTGGCCGGGCTGGTGATGGCGCGGCTCGGCCGGGTACCGCGGTTGCGGGAAAGCATCGTGGATCAGGGCGTCCGCTTCACGGTTACGGTCACCGACGGCCCACGTTTGCTGCAAGTGAAGGTGGAACGGGTCTAGGCTTCCAGAGGTAGTTCCACATGGAAGGTTGCGCCTTCGCCAGGCTGGCTTTCCACCCAGACTCGGCCGCTGTGCAGCTCCACCCGCTGTTTCACGATGGAAAGCCCCAGGCCTGTCGAGGATTCCGAGCCGGTGGGCTGGGCGCTTAAGCGCTGGTATAGACCAAACACCAGTTTCATATCCTCTTCGCTGAGTCCTGGCCCTTGGTCCACGACCTTGAAATGGGCTTTGCGATCGGCTTTCTGGATAGCCACCAGTATGGCTTTGGAGGGCGGTGAAAATTTGATGGCGTTGTTAATGAGGTTATCCATGACGTCCCGCATACGGGCGGCATCGACCTTGGCCACCAGCGGTGCGGTGGGGACTTCGCAACGAATTTCAATCTGCTTGGATTCGGCGTACACGCGATTTTCTTCCGCGACCTCGATTGCCATGCGGGCCAGGTCGGCGGCCTGCAACCGAAGCTCCAGCTGACCCGATTCCGCGGCGGCGGAATCCAACAGGGCCTGAATGATGCCCAGCATTTTCTGGACGGATTCCTGGATTCGATGAAGCTGCTTCCGGCGGGACCCAACGGTATCAGGCTTGTCGCAGGACTCACTGAGCTGGTCCGCCAACACCAGGATGGTGGTCATGGGGTTCTTCAGGTCATGGGCGGCCATGCCCAAAAACCGGCTTTTCAGCAGGCTCAAGCGCCGCAGCTCCTCATTGGTGCTTTCCAGCCGCACCATGTAGTTTTTTTCGTTATCGGTGAGCTGCTTGCGGCGCAAGCAGGAAGCCAGGCGAGCCTTGAGGAGGGAGCGATCAATGGGTTTGGGCAAGTAGTCGTCAGCGCCCAGTTCGATGCATTCGCGAATGGCCTTGGATTCGTTGAGGGCTGAAAGCATGATCACGGGAATATCCCGGATACCAATTTCCTGCTTGAGGATCGCCAGGGTCTGGATGCCATCCAGGCGCGGCATCATGACATCCAGGAGAATCACATCGAAGGATCCCGCGCGCACCTTGTCCAGGGCATCAAAGCCATCTTGGGCGCCTTCCGTGGTGAGACCTTCGCGTTCCAGCATCCGGGAAAGGGCTTCCCGGTTGGTATCCAGATCATCCACCACAAGGACATGTCCCTGGAGTTGTGTCATGAATTTCCTCCTCCGAGGTACCGTTCGATCTTAGCGAGGAGGCGCGAAAACTCCACAGGCTTGGTTTCGTAATCGTTGCACCCGGCTGCCAGGGCTTTGTCCCGATCGCTGACCATGGCATGGGCTGTGAGCGCGATGATGATGCTGGACTGGAAGGCGGGATCCTGTCGCAGGCGCCGCGTAACTTCATAGCCATCCATGATGGGAATGCTGATGTCCATCAGGACCAGATCCGGGCGGTGGACCTTGGCCAGGGTGAAGGCTTGTTCCCCGTCCTCAGCGAAGAGCATGGTGTAGCCGCGCTTTTGCAGCAATCGGGTGAGAACATCGCGGCTCATCTCGTTATCTTCAACCAGCAGGATCGTGGGCACCTAGCGCTCCCTTCGTTCGAGACTGCGCACAGCGAGGGTTCGTACTGCTCCCAGTAGTTCCGTTTTGGAACAGTCGCCCTTTCGGAGGATCTGTTGGACGGGGGGCCCTGTAAGGCGATCCAAGTCCTCCTGGGTGAGGTCTTTGGCGGTGAGGACCATGACAGGAATATGACGAAGCGTATCGTCCTGCTGCATGTGAGCCACCAGGTGGAAACCGTCCATGCCCGGCATCATCAGATCGAGCATCACCAGGCTTGGATGTTCCAGCTGCAGGTGCTCCAAGGCTTGAATTCCATTTCGGGCGCTCCGGACTTCCCAACCTTCCGCCTCCAGCATGCGACTAAGGGCGTCCAGGGTGAGGGGATTGTCCTCCACCAGGAGCAGTGGCTTGTCAGTGGGTTTCATACCCAGGTGGTTGAGTACCTGCAGCAGCTTGTCCCTGGAAATGGGCTTGCACAGGTATTCCGCGGCCCCCAGGGCAAAACCGCGTGCCCGGTCATCGGTCATGGTGAGCAGCACCACGGGAATGGCAGCTAGTTCGGGGTCCTCCTTGGCCTGCGCCAGGACCTGCCAGCCATCCAGCCCTGGCATTACCACATCGAGCGTGATGACGTCGGGATGGAGGGTCCGAGCCAGCTTGAGGCCTTCCTCGCCATCGGCAGCCACCGCAACCCAGAAACCTTCTTGGCTCAACATCCGCGAGAGCCCCTCCCGCATGGCAGGGTCATCATCGATCACCAGCACCTTGCGCTTGCCACGAACCTGGGGAAATTGGTCAGGAATCTCCATGGACAATTCGCGGGTGATGGCGCCGCCGAGGGGAATTCGCAGGGCAAAGGTGGAGCCCTTGCCCGTTTCGCTGGTGACCGTCAGTTGACCGCCCAGGAGGGTCGTGAGTTTGCGGCTGAGGGCAAGGCCCAGGCCCGTGCCGCCGAACCGGCGCGTGGTGCTTTCATCCGCTTGGGTGAATTCTTGGAACACCTTCCGTATCTGTTCCTCACTCATGCCAATGCCCGTGTCGCGAATCTGGAAATCCACGAAGTCCCCATCCTGGGCGGCCTTTAAATACAGTTGGCCCTTTTCTGTGAATTTGGCGGCGTTGTTGAGCAGGTTGTAGAGCACCTGTCTGAGCATTCGGACATCGGTGCGCATCTTGGTAAGGGGTGGCACCACTTCCAAGAAAACCTGGTTCTGGTTGCGGGCGGCGAGGGGCTGGATGGTGGTTTCGATATCCTTCAGGAGCAGGCCCAAATCGCACTCTTCCAGAAACACCGCCATGCGACCGGCCTCGATTTTGGAGAGGTCCAGGATGTCGTCGATAAGGGATAACAGATGTTTCCCGGCGGACTGGATCTTGGCGAGATCCGGCAGCAAATCGCCAACCTCCCGCTCGCGCACCTCGTCGGCCAGCAATTCGCTGTAAAGCAGAATGGCATTCAAGGGTGTGCGTAGTTCGTGGCTCATGTTGGCCAGGAAGGTGCTCTTGGAGCGATTGGCTTCCTCGGCCTTTTCCTTGGCCAGCAGGAGTTGGGTGTTGACGGTCAAGAGCTGCTCGCTGCGCTGGGACACCTGGTCCTCTAGGTGATCCTGATAGTCCAGCAACTGGGCATCGCGTCTTTGAATCTCGGCAAGCATATCGTTGAGGGCATTGGCCAGGGTGCCGATTTCTCCGCCCAACCGGTTCTCCAGGCGCAGGGAGTAAATCTTGTTCTGACTGATATCCCGGGCAGCCTCCGCCAGCTGGAGGATTGGCCGGGTGACTTGCTGCTGAAGGATGAAGGAGGCTAGCACCACCAGTCCAAACACCAGGATGGCGATTCCCACCAGCACTTCGGTGGCCCAGCGAAACCGTGCGTCGATTTCGTCGAGATCCGATCGGATGAAAATGGTTCCCACAAAGCGTTCGCCGCGATAGACCGGTCGGTAAAGCTCCAGGGAATCCGAGCCGAAGTGCCAAATTTCTCCACTGGGGGGCTTCCTGGGGAAACTACTGGCCGGGTAATTGGCGGGGTAGCCCGTAAAAAAACGGCCATCCTCATCCCAGACGCAGGCGGCCCGGATGTGCTTATTGGACTCCAAGCTGGAAAGGGTGCTGGAGGCTGAACTGGTGGCGAAAAAATCCAGGTCGGCCACGATGGATTGGGAGGCGATTTCAGCATAGGTCTTGAGGGAGCGCACCAGGGATTCCCGAATCTGGTTGCGCTCGAAGGCCAGAAAGGCCGTGGCGCTGATCAGGATCGAGAGCCCCGTCACCACGACCAGCAGCAGGAGCATGCGACGTTTCAGCGAAAGATTGGGAAGGAGATGAGGCACGGGAGGGATTCCTAAGCTGTCCTTCGGTCCAGGGCGTTCAACGTAATACTAGCCGGGCCAGAACTTCCGAAGGCAAACACGCAGGGCATGCGTGATGAAAAGCATGTGCTGGGATCCTATCGGCACCGGTGGGCTTTGCATTTAAAGTTGTGTGGGGGTTTCATGATTCGTCGCCTGTTGTCCGTTCTTGCTTTGCTGGCCCTTCCTTTGGGGCTGGTTGGTTTCAGGGAAAAGGCCAAGCATCACCTGAAACCGCAGCCGCGAGGCATTGTGCTGGGGCTGTACGCGGGATTGCCGGATTACGACTATCGGGAAGAATTGGTGCACATCGCTGCCACCGGCGCCACCAGCGTCAGCCTGCAGGCGATCTACCGGATGGAGCGGCACGACAGCACCGAGATCGTCCGCCATCCCACCAGCAGCCCCACGGAGGCAAGCCTGCGCAAAACCTTCCGGCAGGCCAGGTCCCTGGGCTTGAGAATGATGTTTTTCCCAACCATCAATTTGCGGGACGAAGCTGAAAATGCCACCTGGTGGCGGGGCAATATCAAGCCACGGGATTGGAATGCCTGGTGGGAGAACTATCGCCAGTTCAACGTGCACCTGGCGGCCCTGGCCCAGGAAGAAGGGGCCGAGTGGTACAGCCTTGGCACCGAAATGGAAAGCACCCATGCCTTTCCCGACCAGTGGCGGGCCCTGGCCACGGAGGTGCGCCAGGTCTTCAAGGGCAAGCTCACCTACAGCGTGAATTTCGACGCCCACGATAGTTTTGGATTCGGGGATTGCCTGGATGCCATTGGCATGAACACCTATGACCCCATCGCTAAATACGATGAATACCCGAGCGATCTACAGATCCGGGACGCCTGGTGGTGGATTGTCTACAAGGCCCGCACCCTCCAGGCCCGATTTCAACGTCCCGTCATGATCACGGAGGTGGGTTACCCCAGCGTGGCCCATGCCCACGTGGGTCCCTGGGATTTCCGCACGGACAAGCCCGCCGATCCAGACCTTCAGTACAAACTGGTGCAGGGTGCACTCAAGGTTTTGCGGAACTGGAGTGATGGGGAAGGCGTTTTCTATTACCTGTATGGAGAAAACCTGAAACACGGCGTGTTGCCAGGGGGCCTGGAGGATCGCACCTACGCACCCTGGGGCAAACCGGTCGAAAAGACGCTGCTCTGGTATTTCCACGAGCCCATTTTCGAGGGTCACATTCCACCCAGCCCCAAGAATATCCAGGAGGCCTTGGTGCAAGTCCTGGCCGCCTCCCAGCGGAAGGAACGGGACTACGAGGATGCGATTCGCCCGGCCTGGGTGGAAGCTTGGCGCACCAGCCATCCCGAGGACTGGAAGGCCGCCAAGGCCATTGTGGATGAAGAACTCCGGCCCGCTCGCAAGATCCCCAAAGGGAAAGAACGGTAAGGCTATATCCTGTAGAACGATGAATATCCTGGACCCACGTTCCACACAAGGCTGGAGACCCGCCCAACCGGAGGGTCCCACCAGGACCTTGCTCATCGCAGAAGATGAGCGGGCCACCCAGAATCTTTGTCGTGTGGGTTTGCGTGGCCTGGCCGGTTTCCAGATCCTGGTGGCCTCCGATGGGGCGGAAGCGGCGGAAATCATGCGCCGGGAAACGGTGCACGTGCTGGTCACCGATCTGAACATGCCGGTCATGGATGGGTTCAACCTCATCGCCCTAGTGACGGAGCGCTATCCGCACGTTCCGGTGCTGGTGATCACCTCCATGCCCGAATCGGAGCACCAGAATGTGCCCCTTTGTCTGGGAGCCTTGCGCATCCTGGCCAAGCCCGTGCGGCTTTCGATCCTGATGGAAGCCATCCGGGCCGTTACCCAGCGGGAGCCCGACGGCATGGTCAAGGGCATCACGCTTCACAGCCTGTTGCAGCTCATGGAATGGGAGCGCAAGAACGCGACCTTGACGGTGCACGGCCCGGATGGCCTAGGGTTGATCTACGTCAAAAACGGCCAGGTGATTCATGCGGCCTTCCGCCACCTGGAAGGCATTGCGGCCGCCTACCACATCCTGGTTTGGGATCGGCCCCACATCGAGTTCATGGACACCTGCAAGGTGGACCGCACCATTGACATGCCCTTGGCGGAGGTGCTGCTCAACGCCGCCTTCCTGAAGGACACCACCCAGCGTGAGGGTTGATGCGGATTTTGCTGGCGCGGCATGGGGAAACCCTTTGGAACGTGGAAGGGCGTCATCAGGGTCAAGGCTTTGATATTCCCCTTTCCGAAACCGGCCAGGCCCAGGCCCAGGCCCTGGCAGTGCGACTGCTGGAGCAACCCATCACTCGTGCCGTGGCCTCGCCCCTGCTGCGGGCCCGTCAGACCGCCGAGGTAGTCCTGGGGGATCGCGCTGGGATGCTTCGCTTCGATTCAGGTCTTATGGAAATCTCCCATGGGGAATGGGAAGGGCGTTTGGCTGCGGAAATCCGTGAAGCTTATCCCGCCCTGCAGCGGGACTGGCGAGAGGCTCCCCATACGGTGCGCCTCCCCGGTGGCGAAACGCTGCTGGAGGTGCAGGCGCGGGCCTGGGTGGCCTTGGCCAGGGCCTGTGAGGGATTGGCTGAAGCGGACACCTTGCTGGTGGTTTCCCACGATGGGGTGAACCGGGCCCTGCTTTGTCAGGTTTTAGGCTTGCCCCTGGCCCGGGTGTGGTCGTTCCGTCAGGCACCTACGACGCTGAACCTGCTGGAAGGCTCCGACCTCGAGCATCTGGAGGTGTTGCGGCTCAACGATGCCACCCACTTGATTCCCCTCTTTGGCGAGGCGGTTCACCGTAAACTGTGATTTCTGCCGCTATCCCTTCCAGGACCGGGAAATATGCGTGAAAATATGCGCATGGCCGCCCTTCCAGTGTTGCTCTGCAAGGACGCCGTCCCATTCAAGCCAATCTTTCTTTTGGGGGAATCGTCCAATGTCTCAGATCAAGCCTTTCCGTGCCTACCGACCCAAGGCCGAGCTAGCGGGCCAGGTGGCATCGGTACCCTATGACGTGATCAACACGAAGGAAGCCCGGGCGCTCGCAGTCGGTAATCCTTTTTCGTTCCTTCACGTGGGTCGGCCGGAAATTGATCTGCCCGAGGGCATCGACGAGCACGCCGATAGTGTCTATGCCAAGGGTGTGGAGAACCTGAAGAAATTCATCGCCGAGGGCACCCTCTACAACGATGACAAGCCTTGCCTCTACATCTACCAGCAGAAGATGGGCGACCATGTGCAGGCCGGTCTAGTGTGCCTCTGCTCCGTCAAGGAATACGAAGACAACCTGATCAAGAAGCACGAGTACACCCGCCGGGACAAGGAAGACGATCGCACGCGCCACATTACCGAGCAGAATGCCAACGCCGAGCCGGTCTTCCTCACCTATCGCGCCGTGCCCTACATCGATCATGTGGTGGACACGGTCCGCAAGGGTAAGCCGGACTACGACGTGGTAACGCCCGATGGCATCGGTCACACCGTGTGGACCATTCGTGACGAAGTAATGATCGGCGAGCTGGTGGCCTTCTTCAATGGCGTGCCCGCGCTCTACATCGCTGATGGCCATCACCGCACCGCCGCCGCGATCCGCTATGGGCAGGGCCGCCGCGCCCAACAGCCCGAAGGCAATGGCGACGAGCCCTTCGAATCCTTCATGGCCGTGGTCTTTCCCCACAACCAGCTCAAGATTTTTGATTACAACCGCGTGGTGAAGGATCTGAATGGCCTCACGCCCGACCAGTTCCTGGCCAAGGTTGCTGAGAAATTCGAGATCGCGCCAGCCCCCCAGCCTCAGCCGGAAAAGACCGCCGATTTTGGCATGTTCTTCCAGGGCAAGTGGCATCGCCTCACCGCCAAGACCGGGTCGTTCCCCAGCAGCGATCCCGTGAAGAGCCTGGATGTGAGCATCCTGCAGGACAACCTGCTGGATCCCATTCTCGGCATCAAGGACCCCCGCACCGATACCCGTATCGATTTCGTGGGCGGCATTCGTGGCATGAGTGAATTGGAAAAGCGTGTGAACGAAGGCGCCGCCGTGGCCTTCGCCATGTTCCCCACCAGCCTCGTGCAGCTCATGGCCGTCTCCGACGCCGACCAGATCATGCCCCCCAAGTCCACCTGGTTCGAGCCCAAACTCCGCTCGGGGCTGTTGGTCCGGGTTTACGAAGGTTGAGGAAAAAATGAACCGCCAAGGCGCGAAGACGCCAAGAAAAAACAAATAACACTGTTTTGTTTCTTCGCGCCTTGGCGTCTTGGCGGTGAATCCTTTTTTTGGAGGTACAAATGAAAATCCTGATTGCCGATGCCTTTGACGCCAAGTTGCCAGAGCGTTTGGCCGCCTTTGGTGAAGTCAGCAGCGACATGGCCACCTTGGGTGAAGCCAACGTGATCCTGGTGCGCTCCAAGACCAAGGTGAACGCGGACCTCGTGGCCCAGGCGCCCAACCTCAAGCTCGTCATTCGCGGCGGCGTGGGCATGGATAACGTGGATAAAAAGCTCTGTGCTGAAAAGGGCATCAAGGCCGTGAACACACCCAAGGCCAGCAGCGTGGCCGTGGCGGAAATGGCCATGGCCTTCATGGTCGCCATTCCTGCCCGGCTCATTGAGGCTCACACCTCCATGAAGGAAGGCAAATTCCTCAAGAACGAACTGAAGCGCACGGAGCTCTTCAAGAAGACCCTGGGCCTCATCGGTGCAGGTGCCATCGCCACCGAAGTGGCCAAGCGCGCCCAGGCCTTTGGCATGAAGGTCATCGCCTTCGACCCCTTCCTCAAGGAACACCCCATCGCCACCCTGGTGGGCAGCCTCGAAGAACTCGCCGCCCAGGCCGATGTCATCAGCATGCACACGCCCCTCACCGATGACACGAAGGGCATGATCAACGCCGCCCTGATCGCCAAGATGAAGGATGGTGTGATCATCGTGAACACCGGCCGTGGCAAGTGCGTGGTGGAAGCTGAACTCGTGGCAGCGCTCGAAAGTGGAAAGGTGCGCGCCTACGGAACCGACGTTTGGCCCAGCGATCCCCCGCCCGCCGACTGCCCCATTCTCACCGCTCCCAATGTTTTCATGGCGCCCCATCTCGGCGCCAGTTCCAAGGAGAACCTGGGGCGAATCGGAGATGAAGTTGTGGCCATTCTGACGGATTTCAAGGCCTAAAACAGATGAACCGCCAAGACGCGAAGGCGCCAAGAAAACAGAAATAGGTGTTTTGCTTTTCTTGGTGTCTTCGCGTCTTGGCGGTGAGCTTTTCCTTTTTGTTTTTTGGAGACCCTATGACCAATCGCACGATCAACTTCTACGCTGGGCCTGCCGGTCTGCCTCTGCCTGCGCTGGAACGCGCCAAGGAAGAACTGCTGGATTTCGCGGGCACGGGCATGTCCGTGATGGAAATCAGCCATCGCTCCAAGGAATACGACGCGGTGCATGAGGAAGCGCTGGCCCTCACCAAGGAATTGATGGGCATCCCCGAGAACTACAAGGTGATGCTGCTGCAGGGCGGCGCGCATCTGGCTTTCGGCATGATTCCCCTCAACCTGCTGCGCAAAGGCCGCAAGGCGGACTACATCACCACCGGCAACTGGGCCGAGAAGGCCTACAAGGAAGCCAAGCTCGTGGCTGGCGACAATGTTCGCGAAGCCGCCAGCACCAAGGCCGAAAAGTTTGCCCGCCTGCCTAAGGCTTCGGAACTGCAGATCAACCCCGAGGCTTCCTTCGTGCACTTCACGTCCAACAACACGGTGGAAGGTACGCAGTGGAAGGAATTTCCCAAGACCGACAAGCCCTATATCTGCGACATGTCCTCGGACATCATGTGGCGCCCCTTTGATGTGAACCAGTTCGGCCTGATCTACGCCGGTGCCCAGAAGAACCTTGGCCCCAGCGGCGTCACGCTGGTCATCATGCGCGATGATTTCATCGAAATGTGCGATGCCCAGGATCTGCCCAGCTACCTGCGCTTCAAGCTCCACGCCGAGAAGAACAGCCTCTACAACACACCGCCCACCTTCGGCATCTACCTGCTGCGCAACGTGCTGGCCTACAACAAGTCCATTGGCGGCTTGAAGGCCATCGAACAGAACAATCTCAAGAAGGCAGAACTGCTCTACGGTTGTGTGGATAAGCATGCGGGCTTCTTCAAGCCCTTCGTCACCGAAGTGGCCGACCGCTCCACCATGAACGTCGACTTCTTCCTGCCCACCGAAGAACTCACCGCGGCCTTCGTCAGCGAAGCCAAGAAGGCCGGCATGGTTGGCCTCAAGGGCTATCGCGATGTGGGCGGCATCCGCGCCTCCACCTACAATGCCGTGAGCGTGAAGGATGTGGAGACGCTGGTGGCCTTCATGGAAGCCTTCGTCCAGAAGAACGGCTAAGCCGGATTTTCAAGGTAATCAAGGAGACGGAGTCGCTTGCGGCTCCGTCTCCGTTACACTGGATTCCCATCCTGGAGTTGACCATGAATCCTACCCTGCTCGGCGGCCTGCTCCTGGGGTTCCTGGTGAGTTCGTGGACCTTCTTTATGGGGGTCACGGGCTGGTATAAGGATCCCACACGGTTGGCCCTGTTCTGGATGGTGATCCCCATCCAAATCGCGGTGGTTCTGTGGACCCTTCATAGAACCTCTGCCGCGGCCGGGTATGGCCGCCAGGTGGTCAATGGCGTCGCTCTGTCGATCCTGGCGTCGCTGATCATTTTTGGCGGAAGCCTGCTGTTCACCACCGTCGTTTTCCCAACCTACTTCGCTGATCTGGAGGCGATCGGTCGGCTCAAAATGGCTCAGGACGGCTTGAGTCAGGCCCGCATCGACGAACTCATCCGTCTGCAGGCGCCCTGGCAGAAACCGCTGCCCACGGCTTTCGCCGGAGTATTTGGAACTTGGGTTACCGGGTTGATCACCTCCTTGTTGGCGGCAGTCTGGTTCCGGCGCAGGGCATAGGGCAGGATGAACCTGGAGGGCTGCATATGAAGCACTTTCTGAAGGCTTGGGTGATTGCGGGCACGCTGGTGCTGGGGGCCGTGGGTTCCCTTCGCGCTGAAGAACCCCCCGCGCCGCGCTTCCTGGTGCGCGCGGATCTGGACCTCGCTGCCGAGCTTCCCCACCCGCCCGCGCTAGGTTCCTTGGCGGCCCTGGGGGATTTTGAAGCGGTTCTCCAAGCGCAGGTCTGGCGTACGGCAGACCAAGTGGCCTGGGCCAAGGCCGTGGACAAGGGCACCGTTTGGGACAATGCCGACGTCCTGGGCGCCTGGTTCATGGAATCCAAACTGCCGCGGCTCGCCCTGTTTTTCCGGGATATTGGCAAGGATTTGCGCCCCGTGAGCGCCGCCGCCAAAAAACGTTTTGATCGCCCCCGCCCCCCCAAGGTGGATGCCCGCATCAAGCCCTGCATCGACCTGCCAGATAGCGGCTCCTATCCCAGCGGGCATTCGCTCTACATTTTCATGGAAGCGGAAGTGCTTTCAGAAATCTTCCCCGAAGTCCGCAAGGAGCTGTTCGACCGTGCCCATCGGGCAGCCTGGGGCCGCATTCTGGGCGGTGTTCATTTCCCCACCGATGTGGTCGGCGGGCGGCTCCTGGCCAAGGCTTTTGTGGCTGAGATCAAGAAGAGCCGTGCCTTTCAGGAAGAAGTCGCCGCCTGTCGCGCAGAGGCGGCACCTTTCCTGATGAAGAAGGCAGGGTAAGGATGCTCTGGTCTACCCTCGGCCTTTGCCTTCTGCTGGTGACGCCTGGACTGGCCCAGGAAGGGCCCGCTCCCTGGGAGCAGGCCACTCCGGCCGGGCACTTCCTGAAGGCAGAATCCGTGGCCCTGGACCGATTGCCCATGCCTCCCACCGAAGGCTCCCTGGCGGCCCTCGCCGATCTGGAAGCGGTTCTCCAGGCGCAGGAATGGCGCACTCCGGAGCAATTGGCCTGGGCCAAATATATTGAGAGCGACACCGTGTGGAAGTTCGCACCCGTGATCGGTCCTTGGTTCCGAGCGGAGAACCTTCCCAAGACTGCGCATTTCTTTTGGCAACTGACTGTGGATACCCACGCGCTTTCCGAACACATCAAGGGCCGCTGGAAACGGCCCAGGCCCTACAAGGTGGATCCGCGCATCGTGCCCTGTGTGTTTGCACCGACCAATGATTCCTATCCCAGCGGCCACACCCTGCAAGCCTTTGTTCGGGCGGGTGTGCTGGCAGAGCTTTTTCCTGGGTTGCGCGACGCCCTCTGGGACCGGGCCCACCAGGCCGGGTGGGGGCGGGTTCTGGGCGGGGTGCATTACCCGACGGATATTGTGGGCGGCAGACTCCTGGCAGAGGAGATGCTGCTTCGCCTTAAATCCAACCCCGATTTCCAGCGGGCCGTGGAGGTCAGTCGGTTGGAAATCGGGGTGTGGCTGCTGAAAAAAACCGGCTGATCAATCCCGCAGGAAGTGGCAGGTGTAGCCACCTGGATGTTTCTGGAGATAGTCCTGGTGGTGTTCTTCAGCCTTCCACCAGGGGCCCGCGGCGGTGATTTCCGTGACAATGGGCTTTTTCCATTTCCCAGAGGCATCCACTTCGGCCTTCACCTTTTCGGCAATTCTCTTTTGTTCGGGGCCATGGAAGAAAATAGCGCTGCGGTACGAGCTGCCCATATCGTTGCCCTGACGGTTCAGCGTCGTGGGATCGTGCATGCGGAAGAAAAAGCGCAGCAGGGTTTCAAAGCTGGTCTTGGTGGGATCGAAGCGGATCTGCACGGCTTCCGCGTGGCCTTCGTGATTCTCGTAGGTGGCATGGTCCACCTTGCCGCCGGTATAACCCACTTCAATGCCGGTGACGCCTGGCTGCTGGCGTAACAGTTCTTCCATGCCCCAGAAACAGCCCCCTGCGAGGGTGGCAGTTTCTTCCGTCATTTTGGGGGCAGGGCGGCCAAACAAGGGAAGAGAGCTGCCATAGCCTTCCTTCTCTAGATCATCGACGGGAATGAAGCGGAGTGAGGCGGAATTGATGCAATAGCGCAGGCCACCCTTGTCGGCAGGGCCATCGTCAAACACATGACCCAGGTGGGAATCCGCCTCCTTGGAGCGCACCTCCGTGCGGACCATGCCCAGGCTCACATCACGCTTCTCAACCACCTCTTCCTTGGCCACGGGCTGGGTGAAACTGGGCCAACCGCAGCCAGAATCGAACTTGTCCATGGAGGAGAACAGCGGCTTCCCGCTGACGATATCCACATACAAGCCTTCCCGATGTTCGTTCCAGAACTGGTTTTGGAAGGGTGGTTCTGTGGCCGCTTCCTGGGTGACACGGTACTGAATGGGGCTCAATTTTTTCTTCAATTCGGCCTGGTTGGTGCTGCCAGCAGTCACTGGCGCCTCCTTTCCGGATGGGGTGGTTGAGAATGCGGTTAAGCCAAGGGTGGTCACCAGTGCCGTGAGCACCAGCAGTCCCCATATTTTTGATGAAGCCATGGACAGCTCCTCGTTGCCTGAATCCTTAGATGCGAAGGGCACGGCGAGTGTGATGGTAAAGATTTCACGCGATGCATCTCAGCCTCCCTCTGCAGAAAAGGCGCGTGGTACCTTGGTCGGATTCCCTGGAGCCCCCGTGAGCCTGCCCGCAGAAGCCCCCAAATCACCCTTTCGGGAAATCGTGCAGCCGTTCATCGATCTGGTGCATGCCCCCAGGGCGCTTTGGGCAGTGAATCTCTCGAGCTTGGTGGAAGGCTTTGTCTATTTCGGGATGTTGGCCAACCTTACCTTCTACTTCAATCAGTACGGGCGCTTGGGCGACAAGCAAACGGGCTGGATGGTGGGCCTGCTGACGGCGGGCATCACCATCTGCATGCTCTTTTTCGGGGGGCGCGCCGACAAGTGGGGGGTGCGCCGCACCTTCTTGATCTCCATCCTCATCATGTTGGTGGGCCGCAGCATCCTCGCCTTTGCGCCGGGGCTGGGCCTGGCGAGTGGTGGATTGTTCACACCCTTCAATGCCCTGGCCACCTTTGGCATTCTGTTCATCGTGTTGGGGTATGGCATGTACTACCCGGCAGGCTACGCAGCCATGCGGCAGTTCACCACCCCTGCCACCGCCAGCATGGGCTTTGCCATGCTGTACGCGGTCATGAACCTGGGCGGCTGGTTGCCCACCTTCATGGCGCCGGTGCGCAAGCGCTTTGAGATCAGCGGCGCCTATGGTTTCTATGTGCTGGCCAGCACCTTGGGCCTGATCGTGCTCTTTTTCCTGTTGAACAAGAAAACAGAGCAGAAGGCTATTGCGGATGCCAAGGCAGCGACTGAGGCGGCGGCGCCGGTGGCGCCCTCCGAAGGGTCGATCCGCAATGCAGGCAAGGCGGAACCCGCTCCAAAAGGCTTTCTACCGGGGGTGCTGCATTGGCTGAAAAATCACCCCATCGCGGATGCCAAGTTCGCCTACTTCATTTTTTGTCTGATCCCCGTGCAGACCCTCTTCGCCTACAACTACTTTATTTTGCCGCCCTACGTGAAGCGGGCCTTTGTGGGCACGTGGATCGGTGACAACTACGAGGTGGCCACCCAGTTCAATTCCCTCCTCATATTTGTGTTGTGTCCCATCGTGGCGGCGGTGACGGCCAAGGCCAAGGTCTACCGCATGATGATCCTGGGCACGGCGGTGATGGCAGCGCCCACGTTCCTGCTGGCTTTCGGCCCCACCGTAATTGGCCTTTTCTCGTTCCTGGTGTTGATGGCGGTGGGGGAGGCAATGTGGCAGCCTCGCTTCCTCCAGTACGCCGCGGAAATCGCCCCGGAAGGCCGCACGGGCGCCTACATGGGCGTTGCGCAGTTCCCGTGGTTCCTCTGCAAAATTGTGGTGCCCATGTATAGCGGGGCGGCGCTGGCGAAGTGGTGCCCGGCCACAGGGCCTGGTTCTACCGGTACCATGTGGCTGGTTTTCGGCGCACTGGCGATGATGAGCACCGTTCTCTTGATTCTGGCCAAGGGCTGGCTGGGCAAGGATTTCAAGACCAAGGCGGAGGTCTGAGCGATGACGATGCTACGGACGGTTCCAGGCTTCCTGGCGCTGCTGATCTTGGCGGCGCATTTCCTGCGGGCGGGGAATTTGATATTCCTGTTGCTGGTGTTGGCCCTGCTGGTGCTGATCTTCATCCGCAAGCCCTGGTGCATCCGAACCGTGCAGGTCGGGTTGGTGCTGGGCAGTCTCGAATGGGTCTGGACCATGTGGATGCTCATTCTGGAGCGTCGGATGGCAGGGCTCCCCTACCTTCGCCTCAGCCTCATTCTGGGGGCGGTGGCCCTATTCACGGCCCTGGGGGCGCTCAGCCTCCAAACCAAACGTTCTTCAGCAGCATGAGGTTCAGCACAATCACCAGGATCGCTATTGCCCAGAGCAACAATTTGCCGAAGCCTGCGTTGGCGTAGGTGCCCATGACCTTGCGGGAAGAAGTCAGGCTGAGCTGCAGCACGATGGTGATGGGCAACTGCACGCTTAACAAAACTTGACTCAAGAGCAAGGCCTTGAAGGTATCGGTGATGAAGAAGACCGCCACCAGGGCTGGCAGCAGGGTGATCAGCAGTCCTACCTTGGTGTGGCCCTCGCGAATGTCATAGGTGCGCCCGAAGATGCCAGCAAAAATGCTGCCCCCGGCCATGCCCGCCGTGATGGAGGAGGCCACTCCGGCGCAGAGCAGCGCCAGGGCAAACACCACCGCCGCCGCGGGCCCCAGGATGGGGCGTAGCATGGCCTCGGCCTGTTCGAGGGAATCCACGGGAATGCCCTTTTTGAAAAAAGTGGCAGCCGCCAACAGGATCATGGCGCTGTTGATGGCCCAACCCACAATCATCGAAATGAGGGTGTCGAAAAATTCAAAACGCAGGTGGTGCTTGATGGCCGCCTCGCCCTGCTGATTCCATTGGCGGCTCTGGATGAATTCCGAGTGCAGAAACAGGTTGTGGGGCATGACCACGGCACCCAACACACTCATGACGATGGTGATGGCACCAGCAGGGAGGCTGGGTTTCACCCAACCCACCAGCGCCGAATGCCACTGAAGGTTCACCAGGAGCAGTTCGAATAGGAAGCCCAGCCCGATCAAGGAAACAAAGCCCACGATGAGTTTCTCGATGCGATTGTAGGTGTTCATGAACAAAAGACCACCCACCACCAAGGCGGTGAGGCAGGCGCCGATCTTGAGCGGCAGATGGAAAAGCATGCCCAGGGCAATGGCGCCCCCCATGATTTCGGCAAAGGCCGTGGCGATGGCGGCCATGACGGCAGAACCTAGGGCAGGGCGGGAGATCCACCGAGGGAGGTGGGCCGTGGCGGATTCTGAAAGGCAGAGGCCCGTCACGATGCCCAAGTGGGCCGCATTGTGCTGGAGCAGAATCAACATCAGGGTGGAAAGGGTCACCACCCATAGCAACTGGTAGCCAAACCCCGCGCCCGCCGCCACGTTGGAGGCCCAGTTGCCCGGGTCGATGAACCCCACTGCCACCAGCATGCCGGGCCCCAGGAACCGCAGGGGGCTCCAGGCATTCGGCAGGGGATTGCGCAGGCGCAGGTGTTCTCGGAATTCCGACCAAGTCCTCATGGGGTTTCTGATGTCCGTGGGGCCAGATTCGTCCCGGGTTTCTTGAAGGCTAAAAATCTTTGGGCCATGGCCTGAAAATACCAGCATCAAGCCGCATCGCAGGCGCAAGTTCCTGAGGTGTTGGCTCAATCACCAGCCACACATGCTTCATACTCAACCAGGATCTTTTCCGGAGTCTCCATGCCCATTTGGACCCTTGATGCCACTGAAAAACAGGCGTTGCTGGAACGCTTTCTCCGCTATGTGCAGATCGATACCCAGAGCGATGAAGATGCCACCTGCTTTCCTTCCACCGAGAAGCAGAAAAACCTCGCTCGGATCTTGGTGGAGGAACTGAAGGACTTCGGCTGCGTGGATGCGGCCATGGATGAATGGGGCTATGTGTTTGCCACCGTTCCCGCCAACTTGCCCGCAGGGCATCCCGCTCACAGCAAAGTGCCCGTGGTGGGCTTTCTGGCGCACCTGGATACCTATGCGGGAACGCCGGGTGGGGGTGTGAAGCCTCAACTCATTCCGGCCTACCAGGGCGGCGATATCCCACTGCCTGGCACCGGCGAACGCATTGGCACGGCCACCAACCCCAATCTGGCGCACTGCCTCGGGCATACGCTCATTCACACCGATGGCACCACCCTGCTGGGGGCCGATGACAAGGCGGGCATCGCGGAAATCATGACGATGGTGGCGTGGTTGAAGGCCCACCCGGACTTCCTGCACGGGGAATTGCGCATCGGCTTTACGCCGGACGAGGAAGTGGGACGGGGCACCGAGCATTTCGATGTGGAACGGTTCCGCGCGCGCTATGCCTACACGCTGGATGGTTCGGATCTGGGCGAGATCGAGGATGAAACCTTTTGCGCGGATACGGCCATCGTGAGCATCAAGGGGCATGATGTGCATCCTGGCTACGCCAAGGGCGTGATGATCAATGCGGTGCGTGTGGCTTCGGCCATCGTGGAACGCCTGCCCCAGGGCCACCTGCCCGAAACCACCGAGGGGCGGGAATCCTACCTACATCCCTACCAATTCAGCGGAGGGGTTACCCAGGCTGAAATCAAACTGCTGGTGCGGGCCTTCACCGAGGAGGAACTGGCCGAACGGGAAGCCGCCCTGCGCGGCATCCTTGCCGAGGTGCAGGCGCGCTTTCCCGGCGCGGTCATCACCATGGATGTGAAAACCTCCTATCGCAACATGGCCTACAAGATTGCCGAAGATCCCAAGGTACTGGACTACGCCCTGGAGGCGGTGGTGCGCCAGGGCATCGATCCCCTGCAAAAGGCCATTCGGGGCGGCACCGATGGGTCGCGCCTTTCCTTCATGGGCTTGCTGACGCCCAACATTTTCGCCGGGGGCCAGAGCTTCCATTCCCTGCAGGAATGGGTTTCGCTGGAATGGATGGCGGCGGCGGTGGGCGTTTCGCTGCAGCTCACCTCCATTTGGGTGGAGAAGTCGGCGGAATGATCCGTTTTTTTGGGCGCATTCTGCTGATCCTGGGGAGCTGCCCGGGCATCATCGTGCACGAGCTGGGTCATCAGGTGTTTTGCCATCTCACGGGCACCCGGGTCTTGAAGGTGCGCTACCTGCGCTTCGGCATTCCCCCGGGCTACGTGATGCATGAGCGGCCCAGCTCCATCTTTCGCCATGTGCTCATCGGGCTGGGGCCGCTGTTCGTGAACAGTGGGCTGGCTTTCGGTCTGGGCTGGCTGGCGCTGCAAGGCCGGGTTCCCGGCCATACCATCTGGACCCAGAAGGTGCTGCCCTTGTGGTTGGCCATCGCCATCGGCATGCATGCCTTTCCCAGCTACGGCGATGCCGAATCCATCCTTGATGCGATCTGGTCCAGGGGTGCTGGGATTCTGGCCAAGGTCTTCGGAACCCCCATCGCATTGCTCATGTTCCTTGGTGCCTTTCTGGCCAATTTGGGTTTGGATCTGATCTACGGCCTGGGTATTGGCGTGGGGCTGCCCTGGTGGTTGGGAAACCATTGGCGCTGAATCGAGTTGAGGAGGGTTCCCATGGCATGGTCCGTGACCGTTGCCGCCATCATTGAACGCCAAGGCCGCTTTCTCATGGTGGAAGAGACCGACGGCGTGAATCCCGAGCGCGTGCTCAATCAGCCAGCGGGCCATGTGGAACCCGGAGAATCCCTGGCCGAGGCCGTGGTGCGCGAAGCCTATGAAGAAACCGGAATGTCCTTTCGGCCTGAGTGTTTCATCGGAATTTATCAGTTGAAGGCCCGGAACGGCCACGACTACCTGCGTCTCTGCTTTGCCGGGAGCGTTCCCGAAGACGCCCAGGCCAAACCCCTGGACCCTGAGATCCTGGCCTGTCACTGGCTGTTGCCCAAGGAGATTGCCGTTGCCCGGTTACGTTCCAGTGTGGTGATGCGCTGCCTCGAGGATTATCTGGCCGGGCGGCGCCTGCCGCTGGAGGCTGCCCTGAATTTTCGGTCAGATCGCTGATCCTTGTTTCGGCAACAACCCACCAAACACCCGCTGGGAATTCAAGTACACGCAGGCCGCGAGCGCTGAAGGCTCCGTGTTCCGAACGCGAGCTGCGGCTTTCAGGGCCAGTCGAATATTGATGGGTTCGTTGAGGGTGCCCTTTGCACTTCCGTAGGGTGGAATGTCCGGGGCATCCGTTTCGAAGAGCAGGCGATCGGCGGCCACCGCCGCCACGGCCTTGGCGGCGCGATGGTTTTCAGGATTGGTGAGGGAGCACCCGAAAGCCAGGTAGTAGCCCAGTGCCTGCAGTTCCCGGGCGATTTCGGCCGAACCGGAAAAGGCGTGAACCACGGCGCCAACCGGAGGCAAACCCTCCTCGCGGGTGATGGCGATCAGTCTTTCCCAGGCGCGGCGGCAGTGAATGGAAAGGGGCAGGTTCAAGGCACAAGCCAGGCGCACATGTGCCCGGAATACCGATTCCTGCAGGGCTCGGTCCGGCTGCTCGATGGCGAAATCTAAACCGCATTCGCCGATGCCGATATCGCGAGCCTGAGCTTGGGTTGAGAGCTGCTCCAGCCAACCCGAAGGGGCCTCGTGGACGTACCAGGGATGGAGACCCAGCATGAGCAGTACCGCTGAATGGGTCTGGGCGAGGTTCCGCACGGCTCCCCAGTCTGTAGGCCGCGTGCCGCAACAAACCAGGTGGGTCACGCCTGCCCCATGGGCACGGTGGATCACGGCATCCAGGTTGGGCTGAAACCGCCCATCCTGAAGGTGGCAATGGGTATCAAAGAAGGCCAGCGGCCTTCCTGCGTTCATGCTAGGTGCTCAGGGTGGAAGGCTTGCGGAGTTCCCGGCGCAGGGCCTTGCCCACGGAATTCTTGGGGATCTCCACCAGGAAGGCAAAGTTGGTGGGGACTTTGTAGTTCACCAGCAGGCGACGGCAGTGGGCCCGAATTTCCTCCACACTGATGGCCTTGTGGGAAACCACATACGCCTGGACCGCCTCGCCGGTGTCTTCGTTGGGCACGCCCACCACGGCGACATCCGCCACATCGGGGTGAAGCGCGATGCAGGCTTCCACTTCGTTGGGAAAGACATTGAAACCGCTGACGATGATCATGTCCTTTTTGCGGTCTGTGATCTCCAGATAGCCATCGGCATCAAACCGGCCCACATCGCCCGTGCGCAGCCAGCCATCCGCCAGGGTTCGGGCGGTTTCTTCGGGTTGTTTCCAATAGCCCGCCATGACCTGAGGGCCTTTGACGGTTATTTCGCCATGTTCTCCGGTGGCGACGGGCTCACCTTGGTCGTTGACGATGCGGAGATCGGTGCCAGGCAGGGGCAGGCCCACGCCGCCTACCTGCGTCATGGTGCGGCGCAGACGGCTGCCATGGCGCACAGCGGCGTTGAAGGTCACCAGAGGGCTGGCCTCGCTCAGGCCGTAGCCCTCGATCACCAGGCAACCGGTGAATTCTTCCCAGCGCTGAAGCACGGAGGGATGGGTTTGCATGCCGCCCGCAAACACGCCGAGCATCTTCCGGGTCATCTGGGGCTGGAACCACCGCTCATTGGGTAGGGCCTTGAGCAGGGTGTTGACGGCGGTCATCCAAGTCACTTCGTGATTCTTGAAGGCTGCCCGCAGGTTGCTGAGGGGTCGAGGATTCGGGATGAGGATGCTGTGACTCCCGGTGTGGAAGCCAAACAGCAGGTTGATGGTGAAGGCGATGACGTGGTACATCGGCAGTGCCGTCATCACCGTTTCTTCGCCGGGTGAAAGGTAAATGTTGGTGATTTCAGCGATCTGTTCGAGGTTGGCGAGCAGGTTGCCATGGGTGAGCATGGCGCCCTTGCTGGTGCCGGTGGTGCCGCCGGTGTACTGCAGGAGGGCCAGATCCTCCCGGGTGGGTTCCGGGTGTTCCGTATGGGGAAGGAGACGATCCTTAGCCAGGTACAAGCTGCCTTGGTGCAACGCGCGCATCAGGGGTGTTACGGGCATGCCAAGGGGGGGGATCTTGCCGGAAAGCTTCAGCTTGCCCTTGATGAGCAGGCGGGGGATCAACGGGAAAAAGTCCGCGATGCTGGTGACCACCACCGTCTTGACTTGGGTTCCGGGGACCACTGAGGTCACTTTGTCCCCGAAATGATCTAGCACTACCAACACTTCGGCTTCCGAATCCCGCAGTTGCAGGTCCAGTTCTCGCGGGGTGTAAAGGGGATTGGTATTGACCACCACGCATCCGGCCTTGAGCACACCAAAGGCGCAGATGGGATAGGCCAGGGCATTGGGTAGCAGGATGGCGACTTTCGCTCCGGGCGTCAGCTTGAGGCCATGGCGCAGGTAGGCGGCAAAGGCGTCCGAAAGGTGGTCCACTTCCTTGAAGCTGAGCGAGGCCTCCATGCCATTAGGCAGCACCAGGGTTTCAGCCTTCTTTTCGCCAAATCGCTGGGCGGCGCCGCGCACGAGCTGGCCAAGATTGGCATAGGGGAAGGGCTTCGCCTCGCGGCCCACGCCCTCTGGATAACCCGAACACCACGGTTGTTCTGTCTTCAACGGGCCCACCTTCGTCAATTGGATGCCGGTCAGCTTCCTGGCCGTACGGAACCTTTCATCTTAATCGTGACTGACCAGTGGATAAAAAGGTCCAAATTTGCCGGGCGGCGCCCAGTCATGCTTTTTTCCAGCCTTGATTCCCGTCAAGGCGGGCGATGCTGAGGTTGACGAAACTTTTGAACGGAGGGATTTCGTGGAACGGCAGATTATTCGAATCGATGAAGAAAAATGCGACGGCTGCGGTGTCTGCGCCAGTGATTGTCCAGAGGGCGCCCTGCAGATGATCGACGGCAAGGCTCGACTGGTGTCAGAAATCACCTGTGATGGGCTGGGTGCCTGCATCGGTCAATGCCCCCAGGGCGCCATCGAGATTGAAGTGCGGGAGGCCGCCCCTTACGACGAATGCAGGACCCTCGACAACATTCTGCCCATGGGCGCCAACACGCTCCGGGCCCATCTCAAGCACCTTTATGAGCACGGCCAGACCACCTTCCTGAACCAGGCCATCGCCTATCTTCAGGATCAGAACGTTTCCATCCCCGACTACAAGGAGAAAGCCATGGAATGTGGTTGCCCTGGATCCGCCCCCCGCACCCTGCATCGCGAACCGGCGGTGGTTGACACCCGCGAGGGTCTTACCAGCCAGCTGGGGCAGTGGCCCGTGCAGATGCACCTGATTTCCCCCATGAACCCGGTGTTCAAGCAATCGGATTTGCTTCTGGCGGCGGACTGCTGCGCCTTTGCCATGGCCGACTTCAACCAGAAACACCTGCCCGGCAAGACCTTGGCCATCGCCTGCCCCAAGCTGGATCAGAACCAGGAGATCTATCTGGACAAAATGGTGGCCCTCATCGACCAGGCTGAGCTGAACACCATCACCGTCATGATCATGGAAGTGCCCTGCTGCGGCGGCTTGCTGCGCATGGCCCAGACGGCCGTGGAGCGCGCCCAGCGCAAGGTGCCCATCAAGGCCATCATCATCGGCGTGGATGGCGCAACCCGCAAGGAAGCCTGGGTTTGATATCCTCCGGGGATGAACACACTTCCCGCCTTTGATCGCGAGCCCTATCTCAGGGAGTTGGCAGCCACGGTGCTGGCCATCGGCACCGATGAACGTGGCCCCTACGCGGTGCTGAGCGATACCATCCTCTACCCCGAAGGGGGTGGGCAGCCCGCGGATCACGGCATGATCGGCCTTTCGGCCGTGGTGGATGTCCAAAAACGAGAGAGTGAAATTCGCCATTACTTGGCGGAAGCTATTCCGGTTGGGGCTGCACAGGTTGTGTTGGACTGGGCGCGGCGCTTCGATCACATGCAGCAGCACACGGGCCAGCATTTGCTGACGGCTGTGGCCCACACCCGGTTTGGGTGGCCTACCACGGCCTTTCATCTGGGCGACACCCGTTGCGATGTGGAATTGGAGACCCCCTCGATTTCCACCACGGAGTTGGCCCTGCTGGAATACGCTATCGCCGAGGAAATCCATGCGGCCCGAGTGGTGCGGGCCCGGCAGGTTTCCCCTGAGGACTATGCCGCGTTGGCGGTGCGCTCCCGAGGCCTGCCGGAGGGACATTCCGGCGCCATCCGGCTGGTCGAGATCGAAGGCCTGGACCTCAATACCTGCGGCGGCACCCATGTGCGCAGCACGGCGGAATTGGAAGTGGTGAAGCTCCTTGGCACCGAGCCGATCCGGGGCGGAATCCGCCTCTTTTTTGTGGTTGGCGGGCGTGCCCGGGCTCGCATGGGTGAGCATGAACGCCGCAACGCAGCCCTGCGGGCCCTTCTGGGTGCGCCGGATGAGGAGCTGGTGGTTGCCCTTGAAGCCAAGCTGGACCAGCTCAAGGCCGCCGAACGCCGGGGGCGGGCCCTGGAGGAGGAATTTGCCACCGCAGTGATTGATCGCCTGGCCCTGGGATCTGACCGAATCCTGGCCCACCACTTCGAAGACAAGGATGCCAATTTTGTGCAGAAGGCCGCCCGTCAATTGGCGAGCCGGGTTCCCAGCCAAGTGGTCTTTCTCACAGGCACCCGGGACGGTGTTTCCTGTTTTGTGCTGACCGCGGGGGAGGCCTCAGGTTTTGACGTTGCGATGGCGGGGAAGGAACTGGCCTCGATCCTGGATGCCAAGGGGGGTGGGGCCAAAGGCTTTTTCCAGGGCAAAACCTCGACGCTGGCCAGGTTGGATCAAGCCTTGGCGTGGCTGCGGGGCTGATATCGTGGAAGGAGCGAGGCCCTGCATGCACGAAAAGCGCTGCTACGACGACATCCTGGATGTGATTGGACACACGCCCCTGGTTCGCTTGAATCGCATCACCGCTGATCTGGGATGCTGGGTCTACGCAAAGCTGGAATTTCTGAATCCCATGGGCAGCAGCAAGGACCGCATCGCGAAGTACCTGGTGGAAGCCGCAGAACGGGATGGCCGCCTCAAACCCGGCGATCGGATTCTGGAAAACTCCTCCGGCAACACCGCCATGGGCCTCGCGCTTATGGCCATCCAGAAGGGCTATGAGCTCACGGTGGTGGTGCGAGATCGCACCAGTAAGGAAAAGCTCGACCAGCTCAAGGCTTTAGGTGTCGATGTCCGCAAGGTGGATACCAGCCTGCCGCCCGAACATCCCGATAGCTACAACAACATTACCCCTCGCCTGGCCAAGGAATTGCCCAACTGCTATTTCCCGGATCAGCACAACAATCGAGAGAATAACGAGGCCCATTACCTGGGCATGGGTCCGGAGCTCTGGGACCAGATGGATGGGCAGATCGATGTGCTGGTGGCAGGCATGGGCACCGGTGGCACCATTGGTGGCGTGGGCCGCTATTTGAAGGAGCGCAATCCCCATATCAAAATCGTGGCGGTGGATGTGGAGGGCTCCATCTTCACGGAGTATTTCCGCACGGGCCACGTTGGTAAGCCTGCGCCCTATCTGCTGGAAGGGTTGGGCGACGAGTTCCTGATCGGATGCGCCGACTTTTCGGTAATCGATGACATGGTGCAGGTTTCAGATCGAGATGCCTTCCATGCCGCCCGCGAGTTGGCGCGACGGGAAGGGCTGCTGGTGGGCGGTTCCAGCGGCGCCGTGATCCACGCGGCCCTGCAGGTGGGTCGCACACTTCCCGTGGGCGCGCGCATGGCCATCGTGTTCGCCGATAGCGCCTCGCGCTATCTCAGCACCATCTTTAATGATGAATGGATGCGGGAAAAGGGAATGCTTTAAGCCCCAATATCCAGTGTGAGGTAGTCGAAGGGATTGATGCCCCAATCCTCGGGCTGTTCGTTGTTCAGGATGTGATCGTCTCCCTCCTGGGGATGGGAGAGATCGATGTCGATGGGGTCGATTTTCTTCCGACGCTTGGCATCGTAGACCACCCGAACGATGGGGAAGAGCAGGCCCTTTTCGCCCTGTTCCACCACCACCCCCAGGCGCTGGCTGTCCAGGCGCACCAGGCTGCCCACTGGGTAGATGCCAATGGCCTGGATGAAGTGCTGCACCAGTTCCGGGTCGAAGTGGTACTCGCTCCACTCGAAGAGCTTTTTGAGCGCCAGCGCTGGTTCCATGCCGCGGTGGTACACCCGGTTGGAGGTGATGGCGTCATAGACATCGACCACGGCCGCCATGCGTCCCACCAGGCTGATTTCGGCACCTCGATGGCCGTTGGGATAGCCAGAGCCATCGAACCGCTCGTGATGCTCGCCCGCAATCTGCATGATGAAGGGTGAAATACCTGGGGTTTGGCGCAGTGTTTCCAGGCCAAGTGCCACATGGGATTTCATGATTTCAAATTCCGGATCCGTGAGCTTGCCCGGCTTGTTCAGAATGTGATCGGGAACGCGCATCTTGCCCACATCGTGGAGCATGCCGCCAATGCCTGCTTCGATGAGCTGTTCCTTTTCCATGCCCATGTAGCGGCAGAAGGCCACTAGAAGCGTGGCGACGCTGACGCAGTGCTGGAAAGTATAGGTATCGCCTTCCTTCATGCGGCAAAGGCTCATCAGTGTGCCCGGGTTCCGGAGAATGGATTCGGTGATCTGGGCGACCACCGGGGAAACCCGTTCCACCTCCACCTGCTTTCCGAGGCGGATATCAGCCATCATGCCGGTGATGACCTCGCTGGCCTCGGCCTGGATGTCCTGGGCGATGGAGAGTTCTTCCGCATGGGTGGTTTTGGCGGGCAGGTTATGGCTGCGGGTGGTGGTCTCCTGGATGCGATGTTCCAGGGAAGTCTCCACCTCCGGATGAGCCTCGCCATCGCTGATGTCAATGCCCCTCACCGTGTCGATGTCAACATCAACGACCTTGCTCGTCAGAAGCTTTTGAAGGTCCTCCTCCTTGCGCAACATGAAGCGTGTGCGCAAAAACCCATGATCCATCCACCCACAATTGAGATCGTGGATGTACATCCCCAGCTTCAGATCTGTGACTTTGACCCGTTTAATCATGCGTGACCCAACTCCACCCGTTCCGCTTTCAGCCTATCGGCCATCCGGCAAAAAGACTTTCAATTCTGCTTTTAAAATGTGTATTTCAAATAATTTAATGATGAAAATTTAAAACATTGTTAAATAAAAAAATAAAATGATTTAGTTAAAAAATGCAAAATATGTTAATAAAAATATACACAAAAATAAAATTTAAAAACGTAAAAGTTGTTATACGAAGAGATGAGAGTTGGCCTCGGTTTGGCTTTGAACAGATTGCCATTCAAAGGAGGCACTCATGTTTAAGGCAATGCAATCCCTGATCTTGGCCTTCGCCTTGGGCCTTCCAGCCGCGGCGTTGGAACGTGCTCCCCAGCGCCCCATCAACCTCAACCAGGCCACGGTAACCGAACTCATGCAGCTCCCCAGGGTGGGTGCTCGCACTGCGGAAAGGATTGTTGCCTTTCGGAAACAACACGGCGGCTTCCGACGTCCGGAAGAACTGATGAATGTCAAAGGCATTGGCGAGAAGAGTTTTGCCAAGTTGAAACCCTTCCTTTCGGTGGGTACCCCAGCGGCCCCGCGGAAGTAGGTGACACATGGCTACGCTGCAGATTGTTCAGAACACGCGCGATGCAAAGGGCGCTTTCGTCTCGAAAGTCCGCGCTCAGTTGGGCGTCACCCTGGTGGAAACATCCTTGACGCTTGGTATCCTCGGCCTGCTTTCGGTTGCAGGTCTGAGTCTTACCCGAGCCCCCCAGGTGGACCTCACCGCCATCCAGATGGAACTCCCTGCAACTGTGGACCAGGCCAAAGTTCTCGCCCGGGCCAGTGGTCGCAATGTAATTGTTGCCCTGGGGCACCCGGAACTGGGGCCCGACATTCTGCCCGTTAAAATGTCGAGCCGAGTTAAATGGGGCAAGCCCAGCCATATCCCGCTGCCCAAGGGAATGGATGCTCCCACGGTGGCCGATACCAAGGGTGAAGCCCATGCCAAGATCACCATTACGCCGCGCCACACCGCGACCGCCACCACCTGGTTTCTCAATGACGGCACGGATGCCCTATGCATGAGGCTTTCCGGTCATGGGCGTCTGCAACTGCTGCGATGGCGTGATTCCCGAAAAGCGTGGGTGCGAGCCTGAAATGCGCATGTCGGATCTCTCCCCTGAACAGCGACCTAGGGAAAGGCTCTTGGCGGGGCAGGGCGAAGAACTCGGCGATGCCGATCTCCTGGCCCTCCTGTGGGGCACCGGCCAGAAAGGCCGCAGTGCGGTGGAACTGGCCCAGGAAGTCCTTGGGGCTGTGGGCGGATTGTCGGGGCTGCTTTCCCTCGGGCTGCAGGATTGGACATCCCTTTCCGGGTTGGGGCCCGCCCGTGCCTGCCAGCTTTGGGCTGCGGCCGAGCTTTGTCGGCGGAGCCAGCGAGGCGCCGTGAAACCTCGCATCACCTCGCCCCGATCCGCCGGGAATTACCTATTGCCGAGGTGCCAAGGCTGGAGCGAAGAGCGCTTCGGGCTGCTGGCCCTCAACGCAAAGGGTGATCTCCTGGCAGAGCGGATCCTGAGCCAGGGCACGGCCACAGGCACCTTGATCAGCCCCCGGGAATTCTTTCGCGAGGCGCTGCGGTTTGGCGCCACTTCCGCGCTGGCGTTCCATAACCATCCAAGTGGTGATCCCAGCCCAAGCCGCGAAGACATTCAACTCACCAAGAGACTGCGGGCCGCAGGGGAATCCCTCGGTGTGCCCCTTGCCGATCACTTGATCCTGGGTGCCGAGCGGTACCACAGTTTCCGCGCCGCCGAGGGGTGGGATGGTGCCTAACCCCGACACCCTCGTTCGCCAGGGCTCCTCACCGCTTGGGGGCTTGGATTTTGAGCTTAGAAAGGGCCACATACCCGGGACCGGCCACGCGAAGCCCGGTGAACCCTGTGGCATCCGCCGGAAGGGCAAAGGTATGGTGTTTGCCTCCGACCTCAACGGTCAGTTGGCTGCCTGAAACCTTTATCACGATCGGCAAATGACTGCCCCCAAGCTGTGCGTTTTGCGTAGCCAGATTCTGGAGCTCAAAACTCTTTTTGCGGCCCCATTGATCGCGGCCGGTTTCGAGGATGGTGGCGAGGCGCAGATTCTTCTCCCCGAGAATGAGCGCCAGTCCTTTCAGGGGCCGGACCAGTGTGGATTTATTCGTGGAAGGATCTTCTACAAGGCCACAATCGATATCCCGAAGTGCCAACAGGAACGTCACTTCCGGCCTGGGGGCTCCTGCCAGAAGCTGGGCCTCCCTGGGTTGAAAGTCTGCGGGTGGGGCAAAGTTCAATGTGAAGGAAGCCGTGAAGGCGCCTCGGGGCGTGGCTCCCAGAATCAGCAGGGGTTCGGGATCAGCTTCCCGCCCGGGTTTGTGCCAAATCCGAACTTCCTCCGTACGCAAACGATCGGTGCGTTTCCCCGTGGAGAGGAAGAACTCAGCATTCAGAGACCAGCAAGGCTGATCACCCACCCAGAGCGCTTCCTCGCGGGGCCACGCTCGTTTTCGCGTGAGTTCCTGAAAGACTTTTTGGGAGGCCTCAGGCTCCGTTCCAAAAATGGATTTCGCCCTCAGCAGCGCGTCATCGGTGGAGAGCAGGAGATACTCCCGTGCCAGCTCTGGCACCGGGGAATGGTCCAGGAACTGGGCCAGGTCCCGATTCCGCTCAATCTCCGAAGCCAGACCTTTCAGGCGCCAGGGGTTGTCACTGCCTCGGCTGAGTTCGGTATAGAGCGCGGTGCTGCGATCCAACTCCAGCAGCCCCCGCCAAAGACTGGCCAGGCTCTCCCGGCCTTCGTTCACGTGGTAATCCGAGGGCTTGAGCCCGAGGCAACGATCAAAGAGTTGCTGTTGAAAGGCCACGGTCTGCCGATGATCCAGATGCAGCATGGCGGCGGTGGTATTTACATAGCGGGTGCTGTCCAAAACTTTGTTGCGGCGGTTCTCATCGATATCGCCAATGCCCAGCAACCGCTTTTTCGCCCAGGCCCATTCCTTGTCAAAGTCATCCAGGTTTTCGGAAAGGGTCAGGCCAAAATTGGATTCATCCACCGTAAGGGGTGCCACGGGAAACGCCTCCAGGGCCGCTGCCACGTAGCGCGCCGCTGCGGCGTCGGCTTGGCGCTGAAAAGCGAAACGATCTTCGATTCTGCGCAAGTTGCCAAGCTTATTTTTACGGCTACCGACATTTCCGAACAGCACCGCCAGGCTGTGCAGGGCTGTGAGTCGATCCTCGCGGTCCTTGCTTTCCGCCAGCTTTTGCAGGCGTTCCACCAGACTGGCTTCCTTGGCCGCCGCCTCACTTTTCTTGGCCCGTTCAAGATTGCCCTGGGCCGTTAACAAATCATCGGCCTGCGTACGAAGCTGCACCAGGATGCGCTGATATTCGTCCAAGGTGAGTGCGGCCAAGCGAAAATCCTTGTCGCGAGCGGTTGCTTGGCGCAGGGCCGCAAGGGCTGGTTCCACTTGCTTGGCGTCGTACAAGCGCAATCCACGTCCAAACGTGCGGAAGGCCTCGTAGTCGGCGGTGTGCACCTTGGCCACTTCCGCGCGTTCCTTGGGGAGCAGCTTCACACCCATGGCCGCGATGAGGCGATTCACCAGATCCTTTTCCAACTCGAAAAAGGCATCCTTGTCGCCCTCGATGGTGGCCGTCACCAGCACTTCGCCCGACTCGGAGCGCAGCAGGCGGGAATCCAGACGCATGCGTGCTCCAATCACCGTGCAGCGGCCCACGAGCAGGTGCGTGGCTCCCAGTAGCTTGCCCATGCGCGCTGCGGTGGCGGGATCCACCGCGCCGCTCTGGGCCAGTTCCTGTTCCGTCATCAGGTCCTTCAGGCGGGCCCGCTCCAGCAGGCGCAAACCTGGCACGCTGCCAAGGTCCGTGATCACCATGGCCTGTAGGGCGATCCCAGCTTCCGCCTGCTCGGCTCCCTGGCCCCCGTCAAAGGGCATCACCGCAATTCGTGGCAGCTCCGCTTTGGGGGCCTGAGCCCAAAGGGCCACGGGGGCCATCAGCAGCAGGGCGGAAGGATTTTGCATAACTTCAGACTTTACCGGAAGGCGATCCCATCTCGGATTCCTGGAGACAAAATGCGTGGTGGTTCAGGGGCGGGAATTTTTCCGTGTGCGCCAGTCGGTGGCCTGTTCCGGTTTGCCCCAGGCTTCGTAGAGCCGCACAAGCTGGTCGAAGGCCCGGTTCAGATAATCCAGATCCGGTACAGCCATGTGAGGCTTTCTGGCCACCATGCCCTGGCAACCTTCGATGAGCAGGGGTTCCGCCTCGGCATATTTTTTCTGTCCAGCCAGACTGGCGCCCAACAGGCTCGTGGCATGGAAACGCCGCCATTCTTCGGGCCGTTTCTGGCGTTCCAGGGGTAGGCTAGAACGCAGCAAGGCCTCGCATTCCATGAACTTTCCCTGCGCCAGGTAGGCAAGGCCTAGCACGGCGGTTCCGTCCAGGGTGTCAATATGATCCGGCCCGAGGGCTTTTCGGCGACCGGCCAGGGCCTGAGTGGCACAGGTTTCGGCTTCTGGGAACCTGCCCTGTTTCTGATAGAAGGTTGCTAGGCTCGTGAGGGTCGCCAACGTATCGGGATGCTCCGCGCCCAGGGTGAGGCGCCGGGCTTCCAGAACCTTTTGACAAAGGGCTTCCGCTTCCGCGTGGTTGCCCTGCAGCGAGATGGCGTTGGCCAGCCAGTACATGGCATTCAGGGTGTCGGGATGGTCTGGGCCCAGCACGCGGCGGCTTATCTCCAGGGCTTGAACGTGGAGTGTCATTGCTTGGGCATACTTTCCCTGCATGGCATGGCCCTTGGCCAAATTGCACATGGATGACAGCGTGTCAGGATGCTCCTTTCCTAGCACGCGAGATCTGATATCCAGGGCTTCGGCATTGATCGCGGCAGCTTCCGTATAGTTGCCCTGGCGGTCACATACTTCAGCCACATTGTTCAGGATCGAGAGGGTGTTGGGATGCTCAAGGCCATGGACACGGCGGCTGATCGCCAGGGCCTGCCGCCACTCTGTTTCCGCCCGTGGATACTTGCCCTGGCAGAGATAGAGGTAGCCCAGGCCATTGGAGGAGGCCAACGTGCTGGGATGGTCGGCACCCAACACGCGCCGCTGGGTTTCCAACGTGTGCAGGTAGAGCACCTCGGCCTGTTCGTACTTGCCCATTTCGATATAGACCCAGGCCAGCTCATTGGCCGACCAGAGCGTTTTTGGATGCTCGGTGCCCAGGAGCCTGCGCCGCACCGTCAACGTCTGGCTATAGAGTGCTTCGGCTTCCGGGTAATTGCCCTGCATGTCGTAGTTGGCGGCCAGGGTGTTCATGGATGACAGCGTGTCGGGATGTTCCACCCCCAGCCGCCGGCGCCGGACCTTCAGAACCTGCTGGTAGAGGCTCTGCGCCTCGGGGTATTTGCTTTGCATGTAGTAGATGTCGGCGACCACTTGCATGGCGTTCAGCGTGCCGGGATGCTCCGGTCCCAGGGCACGGCGGCTGATCTCCAATACCCGGCCGCAGAGCACCTCGGCCTCGGTGAATTTGCCTTGGAGGCGATAGATTTCGCCCAGTTGGGTGGTGGTGTTAAGGGTCTTTGGGTGGCTCGCGCCGAGGCTCTGGCGGTACAGTTCCACCGCGCGTTCCAGTTGCTTCACCGCTTCCGGATATTGGCCCAGGTCGAGGTAGGTGCGCCCCATGGTATTCCGGATGGCAGCTTCCTGTTCCGGTTGACCATTGAATTTCCCGGCAACCCGCGCGGCAGCCCGGTCCAAGGCCGTGCGCACCTTCAGGTCGGGGTCCGGCTTGGAGGTCTGGCCCGACTGGTTGTCGGCGCTGGCTTGCGCCAGCAGGTCATTTTGCAGGAAGTCGTTAACGGCTTTTGCTGCTGCGGACTCGGCGTCCGCCCGCTGCTTTTGCTGCATCGCCAAGTTGCGGTCCCGGAGGGCCTGGGCTCCCGAAGCTGTGGCCTGGCTTTCGGCCGCCACGGCCCGATCCCGTTCCTGGTTGGCAAGGCGCCGCTGGAACGCCTCGGCCTGTTCCGCGCTGCGGGCCAAATCCCGCTGCTGTCGGGCCACCCGGGCCTGCCACGCAAATGCCATCATTCCCAGGACCAGCGCCGTGGCCACGGCCGCGCCCGCCAGGGCCGAGCCCCTGTTCCGCCGCAGGAATTTTCTCATTCGATAGCCCGTGCTGGGTGGGCGCGCTTCAACTACTTCATCGGAGAGGTACCGTTGGATATCGCGGGCCAGGCCGTTGGCTGAAGCGTAGCGACGCTCGCGCTGCTTCTCCAGGCACTTCATGACCACCCAGTCCAGATCGCCGCGCAGCAGCGACATCAACTTGCCCGGCTCCGTGTGCCGGGCGGCGGCCAGCGCAGCCACCGTGGCTTCGGTGGCCAGTCGCCGGGAAGGCTTGGGCGGGTCTTCTTCTTGAATGAGCCGGACCATCTCGGTCAGCGTCGCCCGCTTCAGGCGCCGGGCATCGATGGGGCGCTGACCCGTCAGGAGTTCGTAGAGGATCACACCCAACGAGTAGATGTCCGCCCGGGTATCGATATCCGTTCCCAGGAAGCCCGCCTGCTCCGGGGCCATGTATTCCAAGGTGCCGATCACCGCACCCTGCTGGGTGGCCATGGATCGGTCCACTTGGTTGCCTTCGGCTGCCTTGGCCACCCCGAAATCAATGACCTTGGGTGTGGGTTTGCCATCCACCAGGGTCACCAAAATGTTGCTGGGTTTCAGATCCCGGTGAACGATGCCTTTCTGATGGGCGTGTTGTACCGCGAGGCAAATGGGCACGAAAAGTTCCAGCCGCTGCCTGGCCGTGAGGCGCGCCTCGTCGCAGAACCGGGTGAGCGACTGCCCATCTACAAGTTCCATGACGAAGAAGGGCTGGCCCGTGGGCGTGAGGCCCGCATCAAAGACCTTGGCGATGTTGGGGTGGTCCATGAGGGCCAGGGCTTGACGCTCCTGTTCGAAGCGGGCCAGCACCGATTTGGAATCCATGCCCGCCTTGACCAGCTTCACGGCCACGGGGCGCTTCACTGGCTCCGACTGCTGGGCCGACCAGACCGAGCCCATGCCACCCTCGCCGATCTCCTCGATCAGTGTGTAGCGCTCAGCCAACACGGTGCCGGGCTGCACACCCGAGGCCAAGACTGGCGCAGCCCCCGGCAGCGAGCCCGTGGGCAGTTTGGAAAAGCCGTCCGTATGCGTGGAGAGCTGGGAAAAGGCTACGGGTTGCTCAACCGATTCTTCCAGAGCCGCCAACTGCCGTTCCACAGCCTCCCGCAGGGGCAGGTCCGCTCCACAATTCCTCACTAGGAAATCCCCGCGACGATCCGGTGCGAGTTCCCTCGCTGCGAGGAACAAGTCGTGGGCTCGGTTGGGATCACTGGACATGCCCTGGCCTTGGAAGTCCCATGATCATGCATGGCAAGGGCAGAAAAGGAATTGAAAAACATGAAAACTGGTAAAAAAGAGGCAAACCGGCCGAGGGTAGCCGCGATGGACTCGGCGATTTACTCTGCGGTTCGCCTCCTTTTGGAGTTCGAACCGTACCATCCAGCTTAAATTCTGGGCCGCAGTTTTCGCCGGATCAGTCCCATCAGTTCTTCGGCTTCATTTACTCTCAGCAGCTTCACCACCGCAAAGTAGCTGAGCCCCGCCAAGGCCATGAGTGGGAAGAGCCGCAGGGCCGTGCCGCGGAAGCCATGGTAGGTGAAGACATCTGTGAAGCGCCCACCCCAATAGGCGACAATGCCCAGGGCAAGAGCACCCAGGCCGAAGAGGCACCAACCAGTGAATACACGGCGGTAGGGCAGATGTCCGAGGCGGTGGCGGAGGCGCCATTCCAGGAACAGCAGGCCCACCATGGCGGCCAGGCCGTTGGCCAGGGCCATGCCCCGGGTGTCGAGCGATTTCATGAGCAGCAACGAAAAACCGATGTTGCAAGTGAACTGGATGACCGCGGCCTGGGCGGGGCTGCGGTAGTCCTTGAGGGCGTTGAGCGCCTGATTAGAAATGCGCACGGTGGCGATGAACAGGATGCCGAAGGCCTGGTAGGGCAGGGTAGAGGCCAGCCAGTGGGCAGCCTCGGGCGTGAAGCGGGCACGCTGAAACAGGAAGGCCGAGATGGGATAGGCCAGGATCGCCAGGCCGACGGCCGCGGGAATGGCGAGAAAGGCCGTGCCGCGCAAGGCGGTGCCGAGGTTGGATCGCACGCCATCCAGATCCCCCTGGGCCGCTTGGCGACTCATCGCGGGCAGGCTGACCGTGGCGAAACTCATGGCGAAAAGGCCGAGCACCAGTTCGCCCAGCATATTGGAATTGTTCAGTACCGTTTGGGCGCCGTAGCCCAATTGGCTGGCGAGGCTGGTGCTCACCAGCACGTTGATGGGGTGGATACCGCCTGCCAAAAGCCCAGGTCCCATGCGCTTCAGCGCCAGGCGCACGTTTGCATTTTTCCAGCGCAGGCGGAAACCCAGGTGGAAGCCGAGGCGTTTGAAGGAAGGCACGAGCACCGCAAACTGCACGATTCCGGCCAGCAGAAAGGCCGTGGCAAAGACGAATGCGGCGCGTTCCGGTTGATGCCAGACCTTAGGCCCGAGCCGGAAGCAGGCCCAACTGGCGCCCACAAACACGAGGTTGCCAAAGGTGCTCATGGACGCCGCCAGGGCGAAGCGGTTCCGCAAATTCAACACCCCCGCCATGCAGGCGGTGAGGCTTACCAGCACCATGTAGGGGAACATGATTCGGGCGAGGCTTTCGGCCAACGCCACATCGGGCGGGAACGCCCCGGTGCCCGTGAGGATGGCCCCCAACAGGCGCAACTGCTCAGAAATGGGTTGTCCCGGGGCGACCTTGCCGAGCATTTGCAGCCCGATGATAGGGGCCATGAGCAGGATGCCCAACAGACAGATGACGCCCAGCACCCAGGCCAGACTGCCGATGAAATCCGATACAAAGGTGATGGCGCCCCGTTCGCCTTCCTTAGCTTCCACCTCGGTCAGGGTGGGCAGGAAGGCCGCCGTCATGGTGCCTTCGGCGGTGAAGCGGCGCAGCATGTTCGGCAGCCGGTAGGCCACCTGGAAGGCATCGCCCATCTTGGTGGCGCCCAACAGGGCACTGATGGTCATCTGCACGGCTAGGCCGGTAACCCGGGAAATGAGGGTCATCAGCGAAACGATGCCCACAGAGTGCAGCATGGAATTGGAGGCGCGTCCCTTTTCCGGCGCAAGCTCGCCGGAGGCGTGGGTGGGCTTTTCCTCGGATGGCATTGGAGCCGCCTGTCGGAATCGAACCAACGACCTTCGCATTACAAGTGCGGCGCTCTACCAACTGAGCTAAGGCGGCAAGAGAAACAGCTTACCCTAACTTGCGGGTGATACTTAGCGGGGCGGGGCTATTCGTGGCCTGTCTCGCCTTCTCCCATCGCCGGGGTGGCTTCAATCGGTAATTTTCGTCCACCCTTGCGCGGTCCGGATTCATCGGGTCGGTACTCGCGGCTGGCGGCGTCGAGGATGCCGTTCACGAATTGCGTGCCTTCGGCGTCGCTGAATTCCTTCACGATTTCCAGGGCCTCGTTGATGATGATCGGGAAGGGGATTTCCTTCAGGAACATCAATTCGTAGATACCCAGGCGCAGGAGATTGCGGTCCACAGCGGCCATGCGGTGGAGCTTCCAGTGCTCGGCGAAACGACCCAGCACGGTGTCGATTTCGGCCATGTGGCCATGCACGCCATCCACCAGGCGCCGCGCATAGTAGAAGGCATCTCGGTTCAGATCCTGGATGGCGTTGAAGCCCGCAAAGACTTCGTCAGGAAGGTACTCCGTCACCTCCATGGCATACAGCATCTGGAGGGCGTATTCCCGTCCCCGGCGTCGAACTCCCATTACTTGGCACCCTTTCCGGTTTTCAAGGCGCGGAGCAGATCCACCATCTCGATCATGGATTGCGCGGCTTCCCAGCCCTTGTTGCCCATCTTGGTACCCGCCCGTTCGATGGCCTGCTCCACGGTGTCCGTGGTGAGCACGCCGAACACCACGGGAATGCCCGTATCGAGGCCCACCTGGGCCGTGCCCTTGGTGACTTCGGCGGCGATCATGTCGAAATGAGGTGTACCGCCGCGAATGACCGCGCCAAGCACGATCACGGCGGCATAGTTGCCGGAGCGGGCCGCGTGCTGGGCCACCTGGGGCAGCTCGAAGCTGCCCGGTACCTTGAGGAGATCGATCTGGGCCTCGGTTCCGCCATGGCGGAGGATGCAGTCTGTGGCGCCGCCCACCAGGCGGTCCACGATGAATTCGTTGAAACGTGCGGCCACAAAGGCGAACCGATCGCCCTTGTTCACACGAAGCTGGCCCTCAAAGATCGACATGAAACCCCCCTCGAGGTGGTTGAATTGAAGACTCTATCATAAACAAACCCATGACCCCTTTGAAAAAGGCTGGTCCCACGGGTCCGAAATGCGATATTGATGATGGTTGCAGCCTTCCTCATCCCTCGGAGAGCTCCATGGGAGTTCCCAATTCATCCTCAGCACCCTTGGCCGAGCCTGGCCCCTTGAGGATTTCGTGACCTTCACTCCCTTCCTTATTCTGGAAAACCAGGGCGGTGGCCAGGTGCCGCTGTCTGAAGTCACCACCTTTGGACGAGCGGAAGGCAACGCGGTGGTCTTGAAGGACATCGGCGTTTCCACCCAACACGCGGTCATCCGCAAGGATGGCGTTTTCTGGGTGGTGGAAGATCTTGGCTCCACCAATGGCACGTGGCTGAATCACCAACGGGTGGAAGGTCCCACGGTCATCAAGGAGGGGGACCAACTGCAGATGGGTTCCCAGCGGCTGCGGGTTAGTGGTTTTCGGGGCAACTTGGAACCTACCCTGCCTACCTCGGTGCCAAACGCCTGCACCCGTTGTCAGAAAACCTTGCCGCCGCAGGCGGTGTTCTGCCCCGCCTGCGGCCTGCCGGTTGCCGGGCCACCGCCCCTCCGTTCCACCGATCGCAGCGGTTGGCCCACGCCCACCGCGCCCTTCAAGGTGCCCTATCCCAACGGTGTGCCCAGTTCAGATGCCAAGCGCAATACGATGCTGCTTGGGTTTGCCATCGTGGGCGGCCTGGCCTTGATCCTCGCCGTGCTCCTGGGCTGGATGCTGCGGGATAAAGTCTCCAAAAAGGAAGGGCCGCGGACCTCTCATTCCACTTTATTCAGCAACCTCAAGAGCCCATCCAGGATGGTCAAGGGGTGGGGCGGACAGCCGGGAATGTAAAGATCCACCGGGATGCCAAGACCTTCACAGCCGCCGTGCTGCTCGGCTTGATGAAGGTAGGGACCGCCGCTGATGGCGCAGGCACCCACGGCGATCACCAGTTTGGGATCAGGTGTGGCTTCCAGGGTTTTGCGGGTGGCTTCGGCCATGTTGTGGGTGATGGGGCCACAGATGACCACCGCATCCGCATGGCGCGGGCTGGCGACAATCTGAATGCCGAAGCGCCCCAGATCCCAACCGATGGTGGAGAGCACATTCACGTCCACCTCGCAGCCATTGCAACCACCGGCGCTGACCACGCGCACCTTCAGGGATCGTCCGAAGAGCGCCAGGGCCTTGGCTTCCAAGCTACGGGCCAACTCCAGAGCCTTGCCGGATTCCAGGAACAAATCCGGGCGCGTTCGCGTGGCGAGGCGGTAATCCGAGCCGTGCTGCATGGCGCCGGTGGGGCAAACCTCCGTGCAGGCGGTGCAGAACAGGCATTTGCCCAGATCGATGCGGGGCACGGGGGCGAGTTCGATGGCATCCGTGGGGCAATCCTCCACGCAGGCGCGGCAGCCTTCGAGGCAGCGGGCGCGTTCGAGAATGGGCGCACCCCTCAGGCGATCCGGCAGGGCCGGGACTTCCTGTGGAAAGTGGTTGGTGTGGAATCCTTGCTGGATTCGGGCGCGCAGGATTTTCAGCATCAGAGATCAAACCCGCAGTAGGACAGATTGAAACTCTTGTTGCACAGCGGGAAATCACTGATTTCCTGGCCGCGCATGGCGAGTGCGAGGCCCGTCCAGTTATGGAAGGAAGGGTCCACCACCTTGTACCTGCCCAATCGGCCCTCCGAATCCGTGATTGCCATATGAACCAGTTCGCCGCGCCAGCCCTCCACCACGCCCAGGGCCAGATGATTCGGGGCCAACGGTCCGCAGGGCACCAAGGTCGGACCTGTTGGAAGCTCGGCCAAGCCTTCCAGCGCCTGGCGAATGAATTGGACACTGGCCTGGATTTCCGCCCACCGAATCCGCGCCCGCGCAGCCACATCGCCGTCGTGGTCCAGCACCATGGGCAGTTTCAGATCCTGGTAGAACCCCACTGGGAAATGGGTGCGGGCGTCCCTGGGTAGGCCGCAGGCCCGGGCAGCGGGGCCCACCAGCCCGGCATCCTCCGCCGCAAAGCGTTCAATTTTTCCCGTGCCTTCAAAACGGGCCAGTACGGAAGGGGTTGCCAGGAGCAGTTCCACCGCATTGGCTGTGTCTGTGAAGGCGGCTTCCAGGCGCAGACGCAGTTCCTCGATTTGGGTCGCATCCAGATCGAAACCCACGCCGCCGGGTCGCACAAGATCCCGCCCCAATCGGCTGCCGCAGAGCAGGGCTGTGAGGTTGAGCCAATCGCCTCGCAGCCTCCCGCAGAAAGCAGCGGTGGGCAGGAAGCCCACATCCCCGGCAAGCGCTCCCAGATCACCCGTGTGATTGGCAAGGCGTTCCAGTTCGAGGGCAATGGCCCGATGGTGGTGCGCGCGGGCTGGAACCTCGCTCCCTGCCAAGGCTTCCATGACCAGCGCGTGGGCCCAGGCGTGGCCGATCGTGGTGTCCCCGGCGGCGGTTTCCATCATCTTGAGCGTGAGTTTGTGGGGGCCGCCTTCCAGGGCGCGTTCGATGCCCCGATGCTGAAACCCCAATGCGATTTCGAGATGGAAAACGGTCTCTCCGTGGCACTGGAAACGGAAGTGCCCAGGCTCGATGACTCCCGCATGCACCGGCCCTACGGCCACCTCGTGAATGGTCTCCCCCTCCACGCGGTAGAAATCCATTACGCCGGGCTGAATGGCTTCCCGTTCCCAAACATCGCGACCAGTCCACGCGGGGTGAAATCGCACGGGCTTCAGCCAAGGATGATCCACCGGCAGGAGGCCCCACTGCTCGGCAATCTCCCGTTCAAAGAGATGGGCCTGGGGGCATTGGGGGGTCAAGGATGTGAATTCCTTTTCCGGGAACTGGGTGCGCAGCACCCCGAAACGTTGTTTGGCTTCCTCGGCCAGAACCGCGTAGCCAGCTCCGGTGCGGTCTGCGCAAAGGCAGGCCAGGCGGGCGCCGTTGGCCAGTTCGTGGAGAATCGTCTTCTGGAATGCGCTGAATTCTAGGTTCGGAATTGCCGAGAGGGATCTCGCTTCACCGTTGGCAAGATGCGCCGGTTGTCGCTTCATCGTGCGCCCTCCACCAGCATGGCGGCGCGGGTCAGCAGGTTGTCCAAGGGCTTGGGCAGCCACAATCCCAGCACCAGGGCCAGCAAAAGGGCCACGGCCACGGGGGCGGTGGTGCCAACGGTGTCCTTGTAGGGCGTGCGAACGCGGGTGCGGCTGGGGACGCCTTGCAGCACCGGCAGGATCACGCTGCCCATGGCGATGAACAGCAGCGCCAGCAGGACCAGAAAGGCCGCGCCCGCCGCAGGGTGGCCGCCCTGGATGGCGGCGCTGCTGATGCCAAAAATGGCCACGAAGGGCGCAAAAGGTGGCGAACAGGTGATGGCTATGAATCCCAGCAGAAAGAGCCAGGCCGAAACCGGTGCCCGCCGAAAGGCCCCCGAAATGGCCTGCACGCCATGGCTGGAATAGCAGCGCACGATGTTGCCCGAAGCCAGGAACAGCACGATCTTCACCAGGGCGTTGGCCGCCACATGGTAAAGCGCAAAGCGGGTGGCGGCGCCCCCGATGCCCACGCCGAAGGCCAGAATGCCCACGTGCTCCACGCTGGAATAGGCCAGCAGCCGCCGCAGATCCGTTTGGCGGATCATGAACACGCAGGCCCAGCCCATGCTCAATAGGCCTAGGGCGATCAGGAGGCTGCGGGCAAAGGGACCTTCCCCCGCGGCGGAGACCACGGAATACATCCGGCACATGGCCAGGAAGGCACAGCTTGTTACGCCCCCCGCCAGGATGGTGCCCACGATGCCAGGGGTTTCACCGTAGGCATCGGGTTTCCAGGTGTGCAGCGGCGCCAGCCCCATCTTGGTGCCGTAGCCCACCAGGATCAGCACGAACCCCGCCTTCAGCCAGTTGGCGGGCAGCAGGTGGGCGTGGGCGATCAGGCGATCAAAGTAGAGTGGTTCACCCAATCCGCCCAGGTCAGCGGCGTAGGCGATGAAGAAGGTTCCCAACAGTGCCAGGGCCAAGCCGACCGATCCCAGCATCAGGAATTTCCAGGTAGCTTCCAGGCTGCGTTTGTTGTGGTTGTAGTAGATCAGCGGCGTTGTCACGAGGGTCATGGCCTCCATGCCCACCCACAGCACGCCCGGATGTCGCGAAGCAGCCGTGAGGCTGGCCATGGACAGAAAGCCCAGCATGCAGACACCAAACACTGCGTAATCCCGCTCGGGTCGCAGGGCCAGGTAGGCCGGGGCGTAGAAGGCGCAGATCACGAACAGCACACTCACCGTCAGGAGAATCCATCCGCCCAGGGGATCCAGCCGGAACCACGCATCGGGGCGCAGCCGATAGGTGGTGCTGAGGGCCAGAATCACGAGCGCCAGATGCAGCGTGCCCACCACCGGTAGCACTCGGGCTCGGCGGATTCCAGGCTTCATGAACCACACCACGAGGGCGGCGAGCAAAGGGAAGTTGATGAGCGCGAGGTACATTCGGTCAGTCCCTCAAGTGCGCCAGGCGCTGCGTGTCCTGGGAATCGAAGGCCTGCTGGATGTGGTTGATGACGATGCCCATCACGAAAATGCCCACCACCAAATCCAACAGCACGCCGGTTTCCACCAGCAGGGGCATGTTCTTCACCAGCAGCAGCGAAAACAGATAGACGCCGTTCTCCAGCACCAAATAGCCCACTACCTGCGTGAGCGCCCGCCGTCGGGTGGTGAGGATCAAAAACCCGGTGAACAGCGTGGTCAGCGACGCGGGCACGAACAGGGTGCCCAGCACACCCGCTTGCAGGGGCAGGCGTCGCGCCAGCAGGAAAGCCAAGCCCGTGCCCAGGGCGCTTAACAGGATGGAAAGGGTGTAGCCGATGTAGGGCGGGGGTTCCTGGATGACTTTCAGGCGCGCCTGGGCGCGGGTGAGCAGAATGGGAATCACGACGCTCTTGATGGCCACCGTGGAAAGGGCCATCAGCACCACGTGAAAGGCCCAGTGCTCGTGCATCAACAGCAGGATTACCGCCAGCACCGAGCCTTGGATCGCCGCCAACTGGATGGCTTTGTTCACGCGGCTCGTGGCCACCAGCATGAAGTTGAGCAGCATCGTGGCGGCAAGCAGGAGGTTAATGGACATGGGGGATCCGAGGCCAACACGAGGCTGGTGTCTTGGCGGTTTTCATTTCTTTCCTCATTTGGACACCGGTTGGAGCAGCAGCATCAGGAACGCAAAGGCACAGGACAACACTGCCACCACCAGCAACTGGGGCACGCGGTTCAGGCGGAGGCGGGCCATGACGGATTCCACCAGACCCACGCCCACCGCGAGCGCGCCGAGGCCAAGGAGAAAGGCAGGCCAGTCGATCCAGGGGTTTCCACTGGTCGGCAGGCAAACCTTCACCAGGAGGGTTCCCAGCACCATGAATTTCATGCTGGCGCCGTAAAGCACCAGTCCCAGGGGCGGCCCCGAATGATCCAGCACCATTACCTCGTGGATCATGGTGAGTTCCAAGTGGGTGTTGGGATCATCAAAGGGGATGCGGCAGTTCTCCACCAGAAAGACCAGGGCCCATCCCGCGAGCACCAGAATCAGTGGGCCGCTGGCGACGCCCCAGCCCTGGCCAGCCGCCGTGAGCAGAGGGCCCAAAGATAAGGACCCTGAAAACGAGGCCAAGGCGGCCAAGCCCAGGAAGAGCGCGGGTTCGGCCAGGGCCGAGTAGGCCACTTCGCGCGCGGCGCCCATGCCTTCGAAACTGGAGCCCGTGTCCAGCGCCGAGAGCACCGTGAGGAACCGGGCCATGGCGAAGAGGTAGGCGAACAGGATGAGATCCCCGGTGAAGCCAAGGGGCCCGCGGCCCGAGCCCATGGGCACCAGCAGGGCGGCGGAAGCCGGAATGGCCACGGCGGCCAAGGGGCCCACGAGAAACACCCAGGTGGTACTGCGGCTGAAAACCGCATCCTTGCGGGCGAGTTTGGCCAGATCGTAATAAAGCTGCAGTAGCGGTGGCCCCACCCGTCCGGCTGCCATGGCCTTGACCCGGCTTACGATGCCCAACAGAAGCGGAGACAGGATCAGCACCAGGGCCAACTGAACCAGCCCAAGCGCGAGGGTGATCAACGCGGATCGGATCATGTGAGCGTCCACGCGAGAAGGGCCACCAGCGTGAGCACCACATACAAAAGGTAGATGGGCAGATGCCCCGCCTGGAGCACCCGCATCCAGCCCAGCACCCAGGAACTGACCGTGAACAGAGGCTTCAAGCCTCGATCCAGTACCGGGTCAGGCACTTCGGTACGGAAATGGGAGGGCCCGGGAAAGAGCCCCCGAATGCGCGGCAGATGCCGTACCGGCCACAGGGCCCAACGAAACGGTTCCTCCAGTAATTGGGCGAAGGATGAAGCCGTGTACTGGATGCGGGACGTGGGGGCCGCATAGCCGCAGTCCCAGGTTCCCGAAGGCCGGGACGCCATGTTGCGAAGGCTTAGCCAGGCGATCCAGGCGAAACCCAGGCCAAGGGCGTTGACCAGGGACAGCAGGCCTGGGGAAGCCTGGGTGCGAAGGTACGGCAGGTTGGGGCCCAGACTGGAAACGGCTCGGTCCAGCACGGGGAAAACCAGGAAGGGAGCCAGGCCAATGAGGGCGCAGCCCGCGGCCAGCAGCTTCATGGCGCTCAGCATGGGCTGCGGTGATTCGTCGGCGAGGTGAGTGGTTTCGCTCCGAGGTTCGCCCAGAAAGGTGATGCCGAATAGGCGAGCGAAGGTCGCCAGGGCGAGGCCTCCGGCGAGGCACAGCGCGAAGATGGCGCAGGCGCCCCAGGCCCAGCCTGGAAGCGACTGGAAGGCTCCCAGGTAGATAAGCCACTCGCTCACGAACCCGTTGAAGGGCGGCAGGCCCGCGATGGCCGTGGCCCCAACCAGGAACAGGGCGCCCGTCCAGGGCATGGTTTTCAGCAACCCCCCCAGCCGCTCCAGATTGCGGGTGCCCGTGGCGTGGGCCACGGAGCCCGCCCCCAGAAAGAGCAGGGATTTGAAAAGGCTGTGGTTGAGCACATGGAGCAGAGCGCCGCTACCGGCCAGCATGACCAGGGTGCCGTTCCCAGTCGATTTGCCCACCCCGGCCAACCCAAGGCCCATGGCGATCAGGCCGATGTTTTCGATGGTGCTGTAGGCCAGGGCGCGCTTCATGTCCCGCTGCCCCAGGGCGAAGGCTAGGCCCAGCACCGCCGAAAGACCCCCCACCGTCAGTAGGGTTCCGCCCCACCAAAGGGGTGGATCCGGAATCCAGGTCATCACGCGTACCAGGCCCAGGATGCCCATTTTGGTGATGAGGCCCGACAGAAAGGCGCTCACGTGGCTGGGGGCGGCGGCATGGGCCACGGGCAGCCACACATGGACCGGCATCAACCCAGCCTTGAGGCTGAACCCCATGAGGAAGAGCAGGAAGGCGAGGGTTCCCGGCAGACCCGAAGCCCATCCCATTGGAATTGGCCCCAGGTCGAAACTGCCCCGGGCCGAGGCCACCAGGGCGAACCCCCCGAACAGACAGAGGGTTCCCGTATGGGCCGCCACCAGGTAGATCCAACTGGCCTCGCGCACCTCGGCATCCCGATCCTCGGAAGCCACCATCAGGAAACAGGTGATGGCCATGACTTCCCAGGCCACCAGGAAAAGGATGGCATTGGCGGCGAAGCAAAGCAGGGTGATGGCCGCCACGGCGAGGCCGAAACAAAACCTCAGCGTGGGTGCCCGATCGTGCTCTGAATCCGGCCAATAGGCGGTTCCGTAATGGGCCAGGATGGCGGGCACCAGGGCCACGGGCATTAAAAACAACGCCCCGAGCGCATCGCCACGCAGGGTGAAGCGAGCACCGGGCAGGGACCACGCAAGATCCAATGCCCATCCAGGCCCGGCCAGGGTGGCACCCGCCACGCCCAGGCCGCCGAGGGCCGAGAGCGCCAGCAGTCGGGCGGCGCCTTTGCCATCCAGATCCTTGCCCAATAGGCCCGGCAACCCCGACAGGGCAGCGATTAGGACCGTGGCAAGGAATAGGCTGGCAAGCATCATTCAGGGGACCAGGGAATTCAAACGCTGGGTTGTCGGAAGAGCCGCGTGCGGGCGCGCACATCATGCACGATGGGGCGCAGGGCGAGGAAGAAGAGGAAGGCGGCCAACGGCACGGTCATTTTGAAACCGATGTGTTTGAAGCTGATGGCGCCCACCAGGCCACCGCCAAAAAAGGCCACGAGAATCAGTCCATGCAGCTTGAGCTTGTTGCGGTTGGCCAGGATTACCTTCACTTTGCGATCCTTGTCCCGGTCGCGGTTGAAATAGAACAAGCGCCCCAGTTCCAAGCCAATGTCGGTGACGATGCCGGTCATGTGGGTGGTGCGCACTTCGGCGGCAGAAATGGTGGTCACCACAGAGTTGTGCATGCCCATGATGAAGGCCAACAGGACCACGGTCACGGGCAGCAGGAAATGCTGCACATACTGCAGTCGGTAGCCCATGAACCCAAAGACCATCAGCAACGCGGCCTCGATTACTAGGCTCAGGGCATAGTGGCTGCGGAAGCGATGGCGGCGGCCAAAGCTGATGAGAAGGGAGGCACAAAAGGCGCCCGCCGCGAAGCAGGCCACGATGCTCAAGGCGGCCAGACCCAGCACCCGATTGCCCATGGTCAGTTCGTCTGCGGCCCGGGATACGGCACCGCTCACATGGGAGGTGTAGGTCTGCACCGCCAGGAATCCACCTGCGTTCACCGCCCCTGCCACAAAGGCAAGGGACCACGCCAACTGACGATTCAAGCGCTGGCTGCGGTTGCCATGGCGCACCAGGAGGCGCGAATCCAGCGGCATCAGATCCAGAGTGCGGTCGATGGTCTTTTCGATACCACGCTGGAGATCCTCCAGCTCGACGTGGGTTTGCAGGAGCCGGGTCGTCTTGCGCCTCGCGAGGCGGAGGAGTCTGCGGGGAGGACTTGGGTTCATAACCTTGATCCTACCCCCTCCAATGGGGCGCCATACCCTTGGGCGGCTGTGTTATGACTAATGACCTTTGGGGGGATTCCGTGAGCAAAGCGCCTTCCACCGCCGCCACCCGCCTGTTGAAGGCCAAAGCCATCCCCTTCACGGAGCACCTGTACCGTTACGAAGACCACGGCGGAACCGCAGTCTGCGCCCGGGAGCTGGGCGTGGACGAGCACCTCATCGTGAAGACCCTGGTCATGGAGGATGAGGCCGGCAAACCGCTGATGGTGCTCATGCACGGGGATCGGGATGTGAGCACCAAGGCCCTGGCCCGGCAGATCGGCGCCAAGACCGTGCAGATCTGCAAACCCGAGGTCGCCAACAAGCACAGCGGATACCTGGTGGGTGGCACCAGTCCGTTTGGCACCCGCAAGGAAATGAAGGTCCTGGTGGAATCCAGCATTCTGGCGCTGGAACACATCTACCTGAACGGAGGTTCCCGGGGCTTCCTGGTGCGAATGGATTCCCGGGATCTGCCCAAGGTCCTGGAGATCAGCCCGGTGGAGGTTCAGATTCAGGTTTGATGAATTGATCGTCAGACACCGTCGCCTTCCCGGGGGCGGTTTCCTGCTAGGATGATCCATCCGCGCCTCGCCCTCCGAGGCGCACCTTTTTTTTGTCCCAGGGCTTTGGCCCCACCGCACGGAACCCCTATGCCCAAGCACGTCCTTGCCAAGCTCGAGGCCGAACACAAGGTTCTGAAACATGCGCTCCTGGAAGAGATTCCCAGGGAGATCGCCCAGGCGGCCTCCCAGGGCGACCTGTCCGAGAACGCCGAGTACGAACAGGCCCTTTCCAAACGCGACATGTTCCAGACCAAGCTGATGACGCTGGAACGGCGCATCACTGAGATCGCCAGCCTCGATGTGGGTCGGCTTCCCAAGGACAAGGCCGCCTACGGCAGCCGGATCACCCTGCTGGACCTGGATTCCGACAAGGAAGTCACCTACAAGCTGGTGCTCCCCGAAGAACTGGAAGCCAACCCCGAGCTGCTCAGCATCAGCAGCCCCATCGGGTCTGCCCTGGTGGGCCTGAAGGAAGGCGACGAAGTCAAGGTCCGCATTCCCGCGGGCACCAAGCGGTTTGAAGTCCTGACCCTGGTCACCATCCACAAGCAGTAGAATTTCGGGGCGCTTGGCACCCCGGGGATTGCAGATGAGTACGACCAAGACGAAGAAAGACCAGAAGTGCTCGTTCTGCGGCAAAGCGCCGCACGAGGTGGAGCAGCTTCTAGCTGGGCCCGGTGCCTACATCTGCAATGAATGTGTGGATGCGGGGCAGCTGCAGTTGCGCATGGGCCGCCAGGGGCAAACCCCGACCACCCATGCGCCCAAGCTGGCCCGGCCCAAGGATGTGAAAGCCTTCCTGGATGACTACGTCATTGGCCAGGAATTCGCGAAAAAGCGCTTGTCCGTGGCCGTCTACAACCACTACAAGCGCATCCTGGCCCCCAAGAAGGCCCTTGGCGCCCCCGCGGGAGAAGTTGAATTGACCAAGAGCAACATCCTGCTCATCGGTCCCACGGGCACCGGGAAAACCCTGTTGGCCCAGACCCTGGCGCGCTTTCTGGATGTACCCCTGGCCATGGCCGATGCCACGACCCTGACGGAAGCGGGCTATGTGGGCGAGGACGTGGAAAACATCCTCACCAAGCTGCTGCAGGTGGCCAACTACGATGTGGAGCGAGCCCAGCGGGGCATTGTCTTCATCGACGAAATCGACAAGATCGGCCGGAAGAGCGAAAACCCCAGCATCACCCGGGATGTTTCCGGCGAGGGTGTGCAGCAGGCCCTGCTCAAGCTCATCGAGGGCACCGTGGCCAATGTTCCCCCCCAGGGCGGGCGCAAGCATCCCCACCAGGAATTCATCCAGGTGGACACCTCGAACATCCTGTTCATCTGCGGCGGTGCCTTTGTGGGGATCGACGAAATCATCAAGCAGCGAGTCCGGGCCAAGGCCGTGGGTTTCGGCGCCAAGGTGACTTCCAAGATGAGCAAGGAAGCCTTCCTGAAGCATGTGGAGCCGGAAGATGTCATCAAATTCGGGTTGATCCCCGAATTAGTGGGCCGTATGCCGGTGGTGGCCACCCTGGAACCCCTGGATCGGGAATCCCTGGTGCGCATCCTCACCGAGCCCAAGAACGCCGTCACCAAGCAGTTTGCCAAGCTCTTCGACATGGATGAGATTGATCTCACCTTTGAAGCGGGTGCCCTGGATGCCATCGCGGATCAGGCCATGACCCGCAAGCTTGGCGCCCGAGGTTTGCGTTCCATGTTGGAACTGATCCTTTTGGAACCCATGTTCGACATGCCCAGCGAAGAGCGCAAAGGTCGAGGCAACCTGCGGGTTACCCGGGAGCGGGTGGAAGAAGTGCTGGGCCTGCCTAGTTCCCAAGCCCAGGTTAAAGCCGCAGGCTGATGCAACGGCAGGAAGTATTGCCAGCCCTTGCTTCGCGCATCGGCTGGCGCGGCTTTCCGCTAGAATGCGAGACCTGGAGCGCCGCTTGAATCAGCCCAAGATCCTCACCCTGCCCGCCATTCCCGTTCGCGACATGGTCCTGTTCCCGGGTGCCCGGGTGCCCTTTGTGGTGGGACGGCGGGCTTCGGTGCGCACCCTGGAACTGGCCGTCAAGACAGGGGATCACTTGGTGCTGTTGACCCAGCGGGATCCCAAGCAGGAAGAGCCGCGCCAAGAAGGGCTTTACCCAACGGGCACCTTGGCCCTGGTGGAATCGCTCATCCTCCTGCCCAAGGACTACTGCAAGGTGGGTGTTAAGGGAATCGCCCGGGTGAGGCTGGAACGCTACCTCGAGGAAGGGGACGTGATTCAGGCCGGGGTGACGCTCCTGGACGAACCCGCGGTCCCCGCCGGTGATGGCGCTTCGGTAACTGCCTTTCGTGCTGCCCTGGATCCTTTTCTGGCCCGAAGCCCCGAAGCGTCGCGCTCCCTGACCCTCGACCAGATCCGTGAACTGCCCCTGGGGCGAGCCATTGATACCGTGGCGAGCCTTCTCCCCGCAGGCGTTCGCGACAAACAGGGCATTCTGGAACATCTGGAGATCGAGCCTCGGCTGCGCGCCCTGTTGGATCTCCTGGAGGTGGATGCTGCGCGCCACGCGGCGGATCAGACACTGAGGGAGAAGCCCCAAGTCGAACCCGAGAACGACGTGGCCCCTTTCACCCTCGGCGAAAAGACACGGTCTCCCAGGAGCGAAGGCGGGAAGAAGGATGAGTTTGGCAACCTGCGGGACCAGATCCTGGCCGCGGGCATGAGCGAAGAAGCCGAGAAAAAAGCCCTTGATGAACTGGCACGCCTGGAGGCCATGCCACCCCAAAGTGCCGAGACAACGGTCTCCCGCACCTACCTGGAATGGCTGTTGGCCCTGCCCTGGAAGAAACGGGCGGACGAGCATCTCGATCTGGATGAAGCGGAAACCGTGTTGGAGGCCGACCATGCGGGCCTTGCCAAGGTAAAGGCCCGCATCCTGGAATACCTGGCGGTCATGCGACGGCTCAAGGACACGGGCGATGCGGCGCTGCGCGGCCCAATCCTATGCCTGGTGGGGCCACCGGGTGTGGGCAAGACTTCCCTGGCGCGCAGCATTGCCCGGGCGCTCAATCGGCCGTTCGTACGCTTTTCCCTTGGGGGCGTGCGGGACGAATCGGAAATTCGAGGTCACCGCCGCACCTACATTGGTGCCATGCCGGGACGCATCATCTCCCTCCTCAAGAAGTCCGGAGTGGGCAACCCACTCATGCTGCTGGACGAACTGGACAAGATGGGTTCCGACTGGCGCGGCGACCCTGCTTCCGCCTTGCTGGAAGTGCTGGACCCGGAGCAGAACCACAGTTTTCAGGACCACTACCTGGATGTGGACTACGACCTCAGCCAGGTGCTCTTTCTCTGCACCGCCAATGTGCGGCACAACATTCCCCAAGCCTTGGCCGATCGGCTGGAAGTCATCGAGCTTTCGGGCTACACGCTCAATGAAAAACTCGCCATCGCGCAGCGGCACTTGATTCCCAAGGCCCTGGAACGCCACGGTATGACGGAGTTGGGCATTGACTTTCATCCCGACGCGGTGGAGAAGGTGGTGCAGTCCTACACCAAGGAAGCGGGCGTGCGGCAACTGGAGCGGGAGATCAGCGGTGTGCTGCGGAAGCTCGCACGTCATAGCCTGCAGCCGGAAAAGGGTGATCTGGCGGGAGAAGCCTTTCGCGCTGACGTGACGTCAGAACGGCTGCCCAAGCTCCTTGGCCCTGAACGCTTCCTGGAACATCGCCCCGAGGAGCAGGCGCTGCCGGGCGTGGTGAACGGCTTGGCCTGGACCTCCACCGGGGGGGATCTGCTCACCATCGAAGCCGCCACGGTTCCCGGGAAGGGCAATTTGAAACTCACCGGCAAGCTGGGTGATGTGATGCAGGAAAGCGCGCAGATTGCGTTGTCTTTTGTGCGGGCGCGGGCCGAGCAGTTGGGCTTGGCACCGGATTTCATGGAGAAAGTGGATCTCCATGTCCATGTACCCGAAGGTGCCATTCCCAAGGATGGCCCCAGCGCGGGAATCACCTTGGCCACGGCTCTCATCAGTGCCCTCTGCGGCATTCCTGTGCGGAGTGACCTCGCCATGACCGGTGAACTCACCCTGCGGGGCCGGGTGCTTCCCATTGGTGGCCTCAAGGAAAAACTGCTCGCAGCCCATCGGATGGGTTGCCGCATTGCGGTGATTCCCGCTGAAAACGCACGCCATCTCGAAGAGATTCCAGGCGAGGTGCTGGACCAGATGACCATCCATTTGGTGAGTCATATGGACGAGGTGATTTCACAGGTATTGAAGCCTGGCAAATAGGGCTGGGCATTCCAGGAATCGCACCCCGGGCAGGAGAGTGATTGACCAATTGGGCATCGTCATTTATTGGTTATCCCTATGCTCAATACGATTTTGGTGGCCATCCTCTGTTTGGCGGACCAGCCTGCCCTAGCTCCCCTCAAACTGGAACTTGGAGAAGGCCAGACGACCCGCGCCTTTCTGCTTGAACCGGACCTGGCTGAGGCCATGGCCGACCTGAAAATTCCTGTGGAGCCCTCCACGGAACTTCGCCCCGGAAATTGGCAATTGGTCCTGCGTTCGGTCAATCCTGCGCAAGGCAACGCAGGGCTCTCACGGGAGATCATCACGTCCGGGTCGGGCATTCCAGATGCCCGTGAACTATTATCCGCCCTGCGTCCCTTCTGGTTTTCCCGGCGGCGGTGGCTGGATGCTTTTCTCGCCGAGAATCCCCATTGCTCCGAGGCGTGGGCGAGACGAGCGGACGTAGATGGCCAGTTCCTGGATTCCTTGCTCAAGACCACTGGGCTCGACAACCTGCCTTTCCCGGAGCGGCGAGGCGTCATTCCTCGCAGTCTGTTGCAGGATGTGTGGGGTCGGATGCAGATCAGCCTCAGTCGCCTTCTGGAGGATTCTGCTTGGCAGCGCTGGGGCCATCCAGAACAGCTGGCGCGATATCCGGTGCGTGGTTCTGCCTTGCCAGGTCGAGATTCGGTGGATCTGCTGGGCCGAGCTCTTTTGAAAATGGGCCGGGATATTCGCAACCAGTTGGGTCGAGAACCTTCTTCTCCCGCCCTTTGGAACGCGCTGGGGGAAATGGATTGGATGCGCATGCTGCCGGTGGATGAGCTCCTGGAGGATCTGCAGGTGGCTCCCGGTACCCCGCTCCCTTGGATCTGGGCCGAAGCCCTTATCCAGGATCTGGAAAAGCGTCCCCATTTCTTTGAAAATCCGGAAGCCCACCGCAGGGCGATTTTCCAGGCACTGGATCAGGTGGATCGCATTAAGGCGCACAACCTCGCCCCCGGTGTTGCCGCTCGCCGGGATACTGGATTCCAAGCTGGCCAGTGGGCGGCTTGGTTGAAAGCATCCGTGCGCCTGCTCGAGCGACTGCCTGGTCAGACGGAGCCCCTGGTGGATCGGCTGGACCTGGCCCGCACGGCCCTGGGGCCTGAATGGCATCAGCTGGCCTTCTATGTGGATTTTCTGGTGGCCTCAAACCCTGATTTGCGGGGGCCCCTCAAGGATCGGCTGGAGGCATTGAAGCGCATCCCTGCCCCCTCCCAGATTTCACCTCCGAAAAAAGAAGACCCACTGCAACTGCTGCTGGTGGGGAATCCCACCTGGGCTAATCAATGGCGATCCCTGCGGGACGCACCTGAATTCGCAACCTGGACTTCTGCGGAATTGCGATGGGGGGCTGCACCAACCCAAGTTGGGCACGATTCCGTTGCTCTTCCCTTGCCTGGCTGGTGCTTGATGAGGGGCCAACACGTGCTGGCTTCTGGCACCCAGTGCCCCAACCCACGGCGCCTAAATGAATTGCTTGAAAGCCATGGAACCCCTGCGCTCAAAAGCCTCAACGCCTTTCTCAAGGCCAACCCGGAACACCTGGAAGCCCGCCGCCAGCGGCTTCACCTGCTCCTGTCAGAACCGAAGCCTGCGTGGGAGGTGGAAGCCCTGAAGGATGCGCAGGTACTATGTGAACCATTCGCCCAGGAGGCTTTTGAACCTACAGCCGACTGGAGGCGTGCGTCTCCGGCCATGATGCTGAAGCTGGAAGACCGCCTGAGGGCCTGGCCTTCCAGCCCAACCCTTTGGAAGGCCTGGGTGGATTGGAACAGCCTGGCGGTGCGGCCCGCAGATTTAGCGCTGTTCCGAAAAACAATGCCCGTTCCCTGGGGCGATCAACCCTGGTTGGAACCCGAGGGCCAGGAAGTGGCGGTTTCAGTGGCTGAACATTTGTTCAAGGGAAAACGGTGGGATGAATTGGACGCCTGGTGCCAGGGCTACTGGCGTGAATGGAGTGGGTTCCAGGGCAGGTCCCTTACCTTTGCTCACCTAGAACGGCTGACTCAAGTGTGGGAGGCGGCTCTGGTCAGCCTTGGGAAAACCGCCGATTTGGCAAGGATGCAACCAGCCTGGATCAAGGCAGGAATGGTGCCGAATCGGGATTTCGGCCCAAGCGAAGAGAGCGAAAATCTTGTGAATCCAGAACAGGATATGGCGCGTTGGTGCCGGATCTGGGGGCCACGGGGGCTTCCCTCCAGCGAGTTGGAGCGATGGACTCGCCTCTGCCAGGCCAAGGCCCGTCCCTGAGTCGCTGGCGTTAATGCGGTCCCGAGACGGCTTCCCACAAGGGGCCGCTTCCTTGGGACAATGGTTCCATGAGCTTTGTACACCTCCACTTGCACACCGAACATTCCCTGCTTGATGGCCTCACGCGTATTCCTGATTTGGTGAAAAAGTGCCGGGCCACCGGTATGCCCTCGGTGGCGGTCACGGATCACGGCAATATGTTCGGCATGATGAAGCTTTTCGACGCCTGCGAAAAAACCGCGGACGCCGAAGGCAACTGGGCGGTAAAGCCCATCTTGGGTTGCGAGGTCTATGTGGCACCTCGCTCACGCTTTGACCGCAAGCTGGACAATGCCTCGGCCAATGCCGAAGGCATGGAAGATTGTCTGGATCCCTCGGGACAGCGGGATGCGGGTTACCACCTGGTGCTGCTGGCCAAGAACCCCAAAGGCTTTTCAAACCTTTCCAAGCTCGTATCCAAGGGCTTCACCGAGGGCTTCTACTACAAGCCCCGGGTGGACAAGGCGCTGCTCAAGGAGCATAGCGAAGGCCTCATCGCCCTCACGGCTTGCCTCGGCGGCGAGGTGCAGGCGCGGCTGCTGTCGGGCAACCTCGACGCGGCCGAACGCATCGCCAGGGAGTACCGCGATATTTTCGGCGAGGACTTCTACCTCGAACTTCAGGATCAGGGCTTTGAAGCCGAGCGGATGATCATCCCCTCGCAGTTCGAACTCTCCAAGCGCACGGGCATTCCCCTGGTGGCCACCAATGATGCCCACTACCTGAATCACGATGATGCGGATCTGCACGATACGCTGCTCTGCATCGGCACCAAGACCCTCAAGAACCAGCAGCGCCGCATGCGGTTTTCCACGGATCAGTTCTATGTGAAAAGCCCCGAGGAAATGGCCAAGGTCTTTGGTCAGAACCCCGAAGTGCTGGAACGTACTCTGGAAATCGCCGCCAAGATTGATCTCTTCCCCATCACACGCAAGCCCATCACGCCGCAGTTCCCGGTGCCCAGTGGCCATACGCTCGACAGCTATTTCGTGCAGGTGAGCCGGGAGTGGTTCGAAAAGCGCGTGGTGGAATGCCAGCCCCTTTGGAGTGCGAACCGCCTTAAGCACAGCGAAGAAACATACCGGGCGCGCCTGGAATTTGAACTGGAGACCATCCTCAAAATGGGCTACCCAGGCTACTTCTTGCTGGTGTGGGATTTCATCGCCAAGGCCCGGGAAATGGGCGTTCCCGTGGGGCCGGGCCGTGGTTCGGCGGCGGGCTCCATCGTGGCCTGGTCGCTGATGATCACCGATATCGATCCGATGCAGTACGACCTGCTCTTCGAGCGCTTCCTCAACCCTGAACGCGTGTCCATGCCTGACGTGGACATCGATTTCTGCCGCGATGGCCGTCAGAAGGTGATCGATTACGTCACCGACAAATACGGCAAGGATCGGGTGTCGAACATCATCACCATCAATCAGCTCAAGACCAAGGCGGTGCTCAAGGACGTGGCGCGGGTCTACGAGAAGGATTTCGCCTGGTCCAACGAACTGACCAAGTTGGTGCCCATGGTGCCGGGTCAACCCATGACCATGTCCCTGGCCTTGGAGCAGAGCGAGAAATTGCGCGAACGCTACGAGCGGGAACCCGAGGTCAAGGAGGTGGTGGATATCGCCGCGCGGCTCGAGGGCCTGGCGCGCAACACAGGCGTTCATGCCGCAGGCGTGATCATCGCCCCCGATGACTTGACCACCTTCGCGCCCCTGGCCAAGGACCGCGATGACAAGGTGATGGTGCAGTACACCATGGTGGAGGCCGAGCGCGCGGGCCTGCTGAAAATGGATTTTCTGGGCCTCGAAACCCTCACGCAGATTGCCAAGACCCAGGGGTACATCGCCGAGACCCAGGGCAAGCCCCTGGACATGCTCACCATCCGAGGGTTTGACGACAAAAAAACCTTCGAGCTGTTTTCCTCGGGCGATACGGATGGGGTGTTCCAGTTCGAATCCGGCGGCATGAAGGGCCTGCTGCGCAAGCTGCAGCCAGACCGCTTCGACGATCTGATTGCGCTCAATGCCCTCTTCCGGCCGGGGCCATTGGGCGCGGGGATGGGTGATACCTATGTGGATTGCCGCCATGGGCGGAAGCCCGTGGTCTACATGTTCCCGGACCTGGAACCCATCCTGGCGCCCACCTACGGCGTGATTCTGTACCAGGAACAGGTCATGCAGATCGCTTCGCTCATCGCTGGCTACAGCCTGGGCGAAGCGGACATGCTGCGTCGCGCCATGGGCAAGAAGGACAAGGCCAAGATGGCCAAGGAAAAGGACAAGTTCATCGATCAGGGCGCCAAGCGCGGCTACGAGAAGGCCAAGGTTGCGGAGCTCTTCGACCTGATCGAATTCTTCGCGGGCTACGGTTTCAACAAATCCCATAGTGCCGCCTACGCCATGGTGGCCTACGAAACGGGCTACCTGAAGGCCAACTACCGCACGGAGTTCATGGCTGGGCTGCTCAGCACCAAGAGCCAGCGCACCGATGACGTGGTGAAGTACATCCAGAATTGCCGAGAGATCGGCCTGCAGATCCTGGGACCTGACATCAACGAATCACGGCTGGATTTCACCATCACCGGCCCTTCCGAAATTCGTTTCGGGCTCGCGGCCATCAAGGGGCTGGGCGAAGCCGCGCTGGAAGCCATCCTGGAAGGGCGCAGGGCAGAAGGTGGTTTCAAGGATTTCTTCCACGCCCTGAAGAGCACTGATCTGACCAAGGCCAACCGCAAGGTTTGGGAATGTCTCATCAAGGCCGGCGCCTTTGATTCTCTGGAACCCAATCGGGCGGCCCTGCTGGAAGGCCTGCCTTCGGCCATCCAGAATGCCTCGAAGGGTGGCGGCGCCGATCTTGGCATGACCTCGCTCTTCGATGAAGCCGAGATGGCATCACTGGCGGACAACTGGTGCCTGCCCGAGGACGTCGAGTCCTGGAGCCGCAAGGAACGGTTGAAGAACGAGCGGGACTCGCTCGGCCTCTATGTTTCGGGGCACCCTTTGGAGGAGTTCATCGATGCCGTGAAGGTACATACCATCGGTGGCATCGCGGCCCTCAAGGAGCAGGTTGCCAGTGGCAAGGTGAAGGACAAGGATGAAGTCTCCGTGGGGGTGATGGTCAGCAACGTGGCCTTCAAGACCAACCAGAAGGGTGAGCCCTGGGCCATCCTGCAATTGGAAGACCTCACCGATAAGATCGAAGCCCTGATGTATTCCTCGCGCTTTGACCCCATCACCAAAAAGCGCTCCCGGGTCTACGAGCTGTTCAGTCATCTGGCGCTGCCGGATGCGCTGCTGCGTGTTACGGGCGAGTTGAAGATCGAAACCGTAACCAGCAACAACAACTCCGGGGAAGCCGAGGACGAAGAAGAGCAAACGGTGCTGAAGCTGTTCATCATCAGCATCGAACCGCTGGAGGATTTCCAGGGCCGCGGGTTCACCGGGGCCACCGTGAAACTGCCCCTGGGCGAGTATCCCGCCAACCTGTTGCCAATTTTGCGCCTGCACCACGGCAGCCTGCCGCTGCAGTTTGAATACCGCAGCCGCGATGGGATTGTGGCCCTGGTGAAAGCCGGGCCGGAATTACGCATTCGCTTTGATCCTGATTTGGCCGAAAAGTTGGCCAAGGAAACCGGCTGCGGCCTGAGCTGGAAATTCTGATCCAGCATGACGAATCAGACACCCATCTTCAGTGAGCTCACGGCCCTTCGCGAAGCCTCGGTCCGGGATGACCTGCCGGGCCTGCAGCGCGCCTTGGACACCCTTCGCCAGAGCTATCGCAGCCAGCCCAAGGCCTTCACGGCCCCGGTGCTTTCTGAATTGAAAGCCATGGGAGAGTCGGTACGGCTGCGCCTTCAGATGAAAGAGGTGTTCGGCTTTTCCACCTTTCGTCCCGGCCAGGAGGAAGTGATTCAGGCTGTGCTCGCGGGCCGCGACGCCTTGGCGGTGATGCCCACGGGCTCGGGGAAAAGCCTTTTGTATCAACTCCCAGCGCGATTGCTGGGCGGGACCACTCTGGTGATCTCACCGTTGATTGCCCTGATGAAGGACCAGGTGGATGCGCTGGTGGAAGGTGGTTTGCGGGCCACTTGCCTCAACTCCAGCCTGACGGCAGAACAGCGCCGGGCGAGGGTACAAGGTCTGCACCGGGGTGAATATGAACTGGTCTATGCTGCGCCGGAGGGCATCGAGCAGAGCATTGCGCCCCTGCTGGAGCAACTGGACCTGCGTCTCATTGCGGTGGATGAAGCCCACTGCATCAGCCACTGGGGCCATGATTTCCGCCCCTCGTACCGCAACCTGGCCGGGTTGAAGGCGCGCTTCGGTAAGCTGCCGGTGCTGGCGCTCACCGCCACGGCCACGGACGCGGTGGCCACGGATATCGTGGAACAGTTGGGTATGCAGCAGCCCTTCCGCTTTCGGGGCTCCTTCCTTCGTTCCAACCTCAAAATCCACGCCATCAAGAAGGGCAGTGATGGACCCACGGTGCGGGATGCCATCCTGCGGCTGGTGGAGGCCAGGCGGGGGCAAACAGGCATTGTGTACTGCTTGAGCCGGAAGAGCGTGGAGAGCACGGCCACCTTTCTGGCCGAGCACGGCATTCGGGCCGTGGCCTACCACGCGGGCATGGATGCCGAGGCGCGGGAAAAGGCGCAGGAAGCCTTCCGCCGGGATGATGCAGATGTGGTGGTGGCCACCATCGCCTTTGGCATGGGCATCGACAAGAGCAACGTGCGCTTCGTGATCCATCGGGATATGCCCAAGAGCCTGGAAGGTTATTCCCAGGAAATTGGCCGTGCGGGCCGCGATGGGGCGGATGCGGATTGCATCCTGTTTTATTCGTGGGCCGATGTCATGAGTCTTGAACGTTTTTCGGATGGCCTGGAATCAGGGCTGGCGGAAGTTCAGCGGCGGCAGGTGCGGGAAATGTATCGCTATGCTGAAGCCACCCAGTGCCGCCATCAAATGCTGGCCCGGCATTTTGGTGAGGCCCTCGATGTGTGTCGCACCAGCTGCGACCACTGCACCGGGCGCGATCTCCTGGTGGAAGCGCCCAAGGCCTCAAAAAAACTCCGCATCAAACTCTCCGGCCCCCTGCCGACCGCCGAGCCCATTGCGCACGATGAAGAGGAAGCCCTGTTCCTGCGCCTCAAAACCCTGCGGAAACGGCTGGCGGATGAGCGTGGCGTTCCCGCCTACGTGGTATTCAGCGATGCCACGCTGCAGCACATGGCGCGTTTCCGACCTGAAACCGAGGAACATTTCCTGGCGCTCAGCGGTGTAGGCATCAAAAAACTACAGCTCTACGGCACGGTGTTTCTGGAATCGATTCGGGAGTTTCGTTCATAGACAGGGTCAGGCCCGGGGGGCGAGAACCTGTTCCCGGGTGATCCTGCGACCCATCTTTTTCTCAATGAGCCCAAGGTGGGCTTCTTCTTCTGGGCCGACAAGGCTGATGGCGAGGCCGGTGTTGCCCGCGCGCCCGGTGCGGCCAATGCGATGCACATAGTCGCGGGGAGAGCGGGGGAGATCGTAGTTGATGACGCAGGCAAGGCCACTCACATCGATACCCCGTGAAATGAGGTCGGTGGCCACCAGCACGCTCAGTCGGCCGTCGCGGAACTGTTCCAGAGCGTCGGTTCGGGCACTTTGGCTCTTGTCACCATGCAGCGAGAGCGCCCGGATGCCGTTGTTGCCAAGCTTGCGCACCACATTGTCGGCCCGCCTTCCCGAAGCCACGAATATCAGCACCTGTGCCCAGGGCTCGCGCAACAGAAGCTCTCGCAGGAAGGGCCCTTTCTGCTCCAAGGGGAGCAGGTAGGCTTTCTCCTCGATGACCACCGCCAGGTCAGGCCCTGCTTCCACCTGGATGCTCTGGGGAGCCTTGAGAAAGGCCTGTACGACGGTCTGAACGGTGGTGTTCATGGTCGCGGAGAACAGGAGCGTCTGGCGATTTACAGGTATCAGCTGTTTGATCTCTTCCATCTCTTCACTGAAGCCGAGTTCCAGCATCTTGTCGGCCTCATCGATCACCAGATGGCGCAGGCCACCCAGGCTGAGTGCATTCTGGCGCACCAGATCCAAGAGCCTGCCCGGGGTCGCGATAACCAGGTCTGCACCGCCGCGGAGGGCCATCATCTGAGGGTTTACGGAAACGCCGCCAAAGACCGCCCGGATCTTCAGGGCGATGGGCAGATGCCGGGCCAGGTCAACCGCACGGTGGTGGACCTGCATGGCCAGTTCCCGGGTGGGTACCAGGACCAGCACCCGGGGCGGGTTGCCTGGGGTTTTGCCCGTCCTGCCCGTAGCCAGGATATGCAGCAGGGGCGCCAGGAAGGCGATGGTTTTCCCTGAGCCGGTCTGGGCTTGCACCACCAGATCCTTTCCCGCGAGGACAGCGGGATTGTTTGCTCCTGGACGGGAAATGGTTTCACGTACCCCAAGGCCTGGAAGGCGAAAACAAGCTCAGGGCTGAGGGAAAGGTGGGAGAAGGGCATCGGGGATGCTCCGGGGCTAACGCGCGGGGAGGATTCCCCCCTTCAAATCTCCCGCACAGTCCATGCTCGAGGTACCAGGATCCGTTCCCACCAGAGGCCGGTTTCGGCGCGTTTTCCCACGGCGAGGAACATGCAGACTTCCGCGCCCCGTGGCAGGCCGAGCAGCTTCTTGGCCCGCCAAGGATCGAAGCCTTCCATGGGGCAGGAATCGAACCCTTCAGCCTTCAGCGCGAGCATGAAGGTGGCTGCGGCCAGGGCGCTGGACTTGTGGGTCATCACCCGGAGATCCGCCAGGCTGAGCATGTTGTGCATGGGCCGGAAGAGCGACACCAGGCGGCTTGCGGCTTTCTTGAACATCCCCAGAATGCCGAAGGGCCCCTGGGCATAAATTAAGGGCATCAGGCGGCTCCAGTACTGCTCCTGGCTTTTGCGCAGGATTCCGCGTTCTTTCAACGTGTCCAGGATGAAGCGGCTGTGGCGTTTTTGCGTTTCACGGTGGGTTACGAGGGCAATGAGGACCGGGGCGGTCTGGGGACCCCGTTGTTCAAAGCAGATGGCATTGGCCTGCTTCCGCACCACTGGATCCTTGATGATCACGAATTCCCAGGGCTGGAGGTTGCTGGAACTGGCGGCGCGCAGGGCGCTGTCCAGGCAGCGGTCCAGCACCTCCTGGGGCAGAGGATCCGGCAGAAAGGCCCGGATGGTGCGGCGTTCCTCGGCGATTCGGTGGAAGGTGGTGGCAGTTTCGGTGGATTCAGTCATTTCAAAAGGGCCTTTGGTTGGACTTGGTTTCCGGCGAAGCAATCATGGGAAACGGTTGATTGGATCGCCTGTTTGAATTCGCGTGCATCGGTGTTCATCTTGGTTTTTGTTCCGCTCCAACTCGGATGCACGCTGAATAATGACAACCTCTGTCAGGGCAAATCGGCCTTCTTTTTGGCATCCTTCACGCCGAGTTCTCTGACTTCCGTGAGCCACTGGAGTCGACGTCTGCGATTGGAGGTCTTCACCGTGGCGAACCGGTGGACAGCCACTGGTTTCACGCCGCAAAACGCGAGCACCGCCTGCTTGACCATGCGAACCGCAGGCATGCCATTGACGAGCCAGTCGTAGAATCCCGGCGAATCAGCTGTCACCAGCAAGCGCCCGGATCGCCCGGACAGGAGACGATCCCAGAAGGGGCCTTTGGCGCGGGAACGGAAGGCAAAACCGGGCAGGAAGGCGCGGTCGAAAAAGCCTTTCAGCAGCGCCGGCGGGCCGCCCCACCACGTCGGGTAGACCAGGACGAGGTGCTGGGCCCAGGTGATGCGTTCCTGGGCACGCTGCAGATCAGGTTCCAGGGGCTGTATTTTTTGATAACCCTGATGCAGCACGGGGTCGAACTCAAGCTCGCCCAGCCGCAGGATTTCCACCTCGGCGCCCGCCTCCTGGGCGCCCTGGGCGTAGCTTTCCGCCAGGGCGCCGCAGAGGCTGGCGCGGTCGGGGTGGCCAAGGATGACCAGGATCCGCGTGCTCATTCACTTGCCCGAAGGGAGCGGACGCGAGCCAGGACCCGCTGCCATGCCTTCTTCCATGTGAAATCGTCCAGGATGTCAAAGAAGACGGGAATCACGATGAGCGTGAGCAACGTGGACGTGATGATGCCACCCACCACGGCACGGGCCATGGGGGCGCGCATTTCCGCGCCCGCGCCCAGGGCCAGGAACAGGGGCAGCATGCCGCCCACCATGGCAAAGGAGGTCATCAGGATGGGACGCAGGCGCGTCATGCCAGCCTGGATGATGGCTTCACGGCGGGGCACGCCTTCTTCACGCATGAGCTGGAGCGCGCGATCCACCAGCAGAATGGCGTTCTTGGTTACCAAGCCCATCAAGAGAATCAGGCCAATCTGGGTCATCATGCTCATGGGATCGCCCGTCACCAGCAGCATCAGCACCATGCCTACCATCGAGAGGGGCAGACTCACCATGATGGTGACCGGCAGTTTGAAGCTTTCGAACTGGCTGGCCAGCACAAAGTAGATGAAGAACAGTGCCAGCAGGAGAGCGGTGGCCATGTAGGCGCCGGTTTCCTTGTTGTTGCGGGCCTGACCCACGAAATCGACCTTCACGCCTTCGGGCAGGGTGCCCTGCTTCTTCATTTCGGCGAGGCCCTTGCCGAGCTCACCCACCACTTCGCCAAGGGTCTTGCTCTCCTTGTTGGCTGAGAGCATGAGCTGGGCTTGCAGTTGGCGGCGCTGCAGTTTGGCTGCGGCCACCGTTTCTTCAAAGTGGGCCACATTGGCCACCTTGACCATGAGGTTGTTGCCAGCCTTGTCCTTCTTCGTGGAAACGAGGTTCATTTCTGCAATTTCAGCGGGGCGTCCGCGGGCTTCATCCGAGAGCCGCACGCGCACATCGTACTGTTCGCCCGAACCGGGGTCTTCATACTTCGCAACCTCCAGGCCATCCACCATGGGGCGCACCACACTGGCGAGGGCCGCGGGCGAAACACCCAGGTCCGAAGCCTGTTTGCGATCCACGGTCAGCCGCAGTTCCGGTTTGCCCAGATCCCGGCTGCTGGTGATATCCACGGCGCCGGTGATGCGCTGGAACAGGGCCCGCACTTGGGGTTCCGCCTGTTCCACGGTCCGTCGATCGGGGCTGAGGATGGCAATGTTGAAGGGCTTTTCGTCACCGAAATCCGCCACGGGACCAATGCCGATTTCAGCCCCGGGCACGCTGCGGAAGTGCTCCCGCAACTGGCGGCGGATGGCGGTGTGCGAGGGACGGCGCCCTTCCTTCAACTTCACGTAGATCTTGCCTTCGTTGATGGTGCCGAACAAACCGGTGCCGATAGTGGTGTAGGTGAGTTCGACCGAGGGGTTTTCCTTCAGGATCTGTTCAATGCGGTCCGCCTTGACCCGGGTGGCTTCCAGGGTCGCGCCGGGCTCTGTCTTGAAGCTCACTTGGAGATCGCCACGGTCGAAATCGGGCATGAAGTCCTGGCCCATCAGAAACACCATGAGCACGATGGCTAAGACGAAGCTGCCAAGGCCAATGAACATGACCGTCCACCGGTGGCCCAATGCCCATGAGATGGCGATTTTGTAGCCCTTTTCCCAACTGTCGAGCTGATCGTTGAACCAGTCCACGCTCTTCATGATGAATCGACGGTGGCCGTGGTGGCTTTCCTGGAAGCCCTTCTCGTGTTCGGGATCCGGCCAGACGGCGCTGAGCATGGGATCCAGGGTGAAACTCACGAACAGGGAAATGGCCACTGCGAAGGCCACGACCATGGCGAAGGGGTAGAAGAAACGCCCCACGATGCCGCCCATGAAGGCCACGGGCACGAACACGGCCAGCAGGGAAAGGGTGGTCGCAATGACCGCCGGGCCGATTTCCGCCGTGCCTTCGCGGGCTGCGGTGATGTGGTCCTTGCCCATTTCCGCGTGGCGCGTGATGTTTTCGCGCACCACGATGGCGTCATCGATCAGGATGCCGATGGCCAGGGATAGGCCCATCAAGGTCATGGTGTTCAGGGTGAAATCCAGGGCCTTCATGATGATGAAGGCGCCAATGACGGACACCGGAAGCGTGAGGCTGGTGATCAAGGTGCTGCGCCAGCTCTTCAAGAAGAAGAACACGATGATGACCGTGAGGATGCCACCCAGGAGGATGGACACCTTGACGTCTTCCACCGCGTCATTGATGAAACGGCTGTTGTCCTTGGCGATCTCCACGTGGACGCCCTGTTTTTCGAGATCGGGCTTGAGCTCCGTGAGGGCCTTCTTTACCGATTCGGCCATGGCCACGGTGTTGCCGCCCACCTGCCGCTGGATGTCGAGGGCCACAGCATTCTGGCCATTGAGCCGGGCCAGGGAGCGCTTTTCTTTGACCCCGTCCACGACCTTGGCAACTTCCCTCAGTTCGATGGGACGGCCCTTCTGGTTGCCCACAATGACGTTTTCAAAATCCTTCACCTGGCGGGCCTTGGCATCCACCCGCACCGCGACTTCGCGGCTACCCTGCAGCAGGTTGCCGGAAGGCACGGCCCGTGTGTCATTGCCAAGGCTGCCCATGACCTGCTGGATGGTGACGCCCACGGCTTCCAACTTGGCGGGATCCACCTGCACAAGGATTTCACGCTTGCTTTCACCCACCAGGGTGACGCTGCCCACGCCGGGAATATTTTCCAGGCGTCGCTTCAAAAATTCGTCACCGATGCGCGTGAGTTCACGATCCTCGAGCTTGGTGTGGCCTTCGACGGTCCGGAGCACCAGGGACATGACGGGCGTCTGGGCTGGATCCATTTTCTGGATGATGGGTTCCTTGATGGATTCCGGCAGGGTCTGGCGGATCTGGCCCAGCTTGGAGCGCACATCCTCGAGGGCTTTGTCCACATCCCGTTCCAACTGGAATTCCACCACCACGATGCCCAGGCTGTCCTGGCTGGTGGAGCTGATCTCGCGCACTTTTTCGAGCGGGTTGAGCGCCTGTTCCACTTTCTTGACAACATCCTGCTCCACCGCATCCGGGCTGGCGCCGGGGTAGGGCACGCTCACGGTGACGATGGGAAAATCAATCTTGGGGTATTGATCGATGCCCAGGCCCTTCATGCTGAAGAGGCCCAGCACCACGAGCGCCAGCATCACACAGGTGGTGAGGACGGGGCGCTTGATGGAGAGATCGGAAAGAAACATGGTCTACTTCTCCTTGTTCGTGGATTCCTGAACACGGGAACCATCCACGACCTGATCGCGGCCCTGGGCCACGACCTTGGTGCCGAGGGTCAAGCCTTCGACGGGGCGCCAGCCCTCTTGCTCTGGGCCCACGGCAATCTTCTTGCGCCGGGCGATGCCGTTTTCAAAGGTAAATACTTCTGCTTCGCGGCCCAGGGCGGTCACGACCTGGGAGGGCAGGGCAGGGCGACGGATTTCGGTGTCGGACAGGATTTCACCCTCCGCAAACAGCCCGCCCTTCAGCTTGCCATCCGCGTTGGGAACCAGCAGGCGCACCCGCAGCGTGCGGCCATCGGCCTGCACCGAGGGGCTGACCTGGGCGAGGGTGGCCTGGAAGGGCTTGTCATAGCCGGCCACCCGGAACGCTGCCTTCATGCCCGGTTTCATGGCCGCGAGGGCATCCGTGGGCAGGTCCGCCAGGATTTCCAGGGTGCGGTTATCCACCACCACGAAGGCGGTTTGTCCAGGGTTCAGCATTTCGCCGGGTTGGATGGCGCGCTGGGCCACTTCCCCCGCGAAGGGCGCGGTGATGCGGGCCTTCTTGAGGCGGGATTTGGCCAGACCGAGGTTGCTTTCGGCGGCCCGGGCGGCGGCGCTGGAGGCATTCAAATAGGTTTCGGCCTGCTGGGCGGCCTGCTTGGTGACACTGCGCTTTTCCAGCAACATCTGGGCGCGCTCGTTATCGCGCTGGGCCTGCTGGGACTGGGCCAGGGCCTGGGCCAACTGGGCCTCCGCAGCCTGAACGCCCAAGAGGAGATCGTCCTCATCCTGGGCGGAGAGTACGGCTCCAGCAGCCACCCGGTCACCTTCATGGACGCCCACGCGGGTGACCCGGCCCGAAACTTCAGCGCGAAGTTCAGCCCGATTTACCGCCAGCAAGGTGCCAGTGAAGGTGATGGCTCCGCGAAAGGCACGGTTTTCCACCGTGGCGAGGGTGATCGGCAAGGCTCCCTCTTCTTTGACGACTTTCTGCTGGCTGAGTTCAGTATTGCGGCGGATGCGATGGTAGCCCGCGGCACCCACGATGATGAGTACCGGCACTCCGGCGTAAAGGAACAGTTTCTTGTTTTCCATGGATTCACCTTTTGAATGAGCGTCGAAAGAAATCAGAGCGGAGCCAGGCCAAGGGCCCGACGATTATCAAAGCGCGCGGCCCAGAGGCCCAGTTCAGCCCGGCGTCGCTGGCTCTCCAGCTGTCGCTCGGTGCGTTCGGCCTGCAGCAGATCCAGGGAGGTGATCAGGCCCTGGTCAAAGGCCTCACGACTCATGCGCAGGGCTTCCAGCCCGGCATCGTAGGCCTTTTTGGCAGCCTGGTGGAAGGCAATGGCCTTTTCCATTTCCCGCTCGGCGGTGCTCTTTTCCACGGCGATGGCCCGTTCCTTGTCCACGCGCATCTGGCGGACTTGTTCGAGCTGGGCGTTGTTCTGGGCCCGTTTACCGGAACTGCGCAGCCCATCAAAAATGGGGAAGCGCATGGAGATATTCACTTTCCAGGTGTCGTAGGGCTCTTTGAACAGATTCTGGGTCTTGCCAGCCTGGTAGCCGTACGAGGCATTGAAGTCGAACTTGGGGCGCAGGTCGCTCTTGATGATGCGATCGTTGGCCAAGTACATCGCCTCTTGCTGCTTGAGCTGGGCGATTTCACTGCGCACGGCGCCCGTCTGTTTTTCGCCCACGGTCGGCAGTCCGAGATCCGCCAGCTTCAGGGGCGTCTTGGGATCCAGGCCCAGCTGGCCGTTGAGCACTTCCATGGCCCGCTGATGGTTGGCTTTGGCCTGAAGACTTTCGGGCACCACAGCCAAGTACTCGCTTTCCGCCCGCAGTCGGTCGAGTTCCGTGGCGGTTTGAGCTTCTAATTTCGATTTCACATCCGATAGAAAGCGCTCGGCGGTGCGTTGCCTGGATTCGACCACTTCCAGCTCTGCCTGGGTGGAAAGCACTGCCAGGTAAGCCTTGGCCACGCCGTGGAGGATTTCCAGTTCGGCGGTGGTGAAGCCATAGTTGGCTTCCATTTCGCCCATCTTGGCCACCTCGATGGCAGTGCCGAGCTTGCCCCAGTAGAACAGGGGCTGGCTCACCATGGCGTTGGTCGTGTAGACGGTTCGGGGCGCGACCAGGGAGGTTGGGTCGAAGCCCAGGCCGGCGGCGGCTTCGCCAAAACCGCTATTGAGTATCGAGACATCCCGGATGCGCGTGAAATCGCCGATCAGGGTGAGCTGTGGCATGGCATCGGCGCGAACGGTGGTGATGAGGCCACGGCGTTCTTCCACGCGGGCTTTGGCTGCCCGGAGGTTGGGATTTTCGGCCCGGGCGCGGTTCAGGGCGCTGGCCATATCGAGCGGCAGGGGCGCCTGGGCTGGCGCTTCCTCGATCTGGGCGGGTGGGGAAAGGAAGAGCATGCTTAAACTCCTTGAAGGGTGCTGCCAAGGCCGAGGCCCCGGATGCTGAAGTCGGTGATGTGGGTGGCCAGGCGATCCATGTCTCTAGCGCCGTAGGCCTCGCTGCGCAGGAGCGCGATCATGGCCATGTCCCGGTGGAAAAACATGATCTGGGCATGGATGCTGCAGCCCATCAGGAACTGTCCTTCCTCGTCGAGGTCAGGCCGCAGGGCTCGGATACAGGCGTTCAGGTAATCCACATGGGGTTGAATGTGGGCCCGGATCATATCCACTCGCTCAGGGGCGGGCTCCATCATTTCCCGGGTCCAGAAGAGGTGGACTGCCGAGTGCATTTCGCGGGAAAACTGTTCCGGGTCGCGGCAGGCGAAGAGATCCTCCAGGAAGGCCCGGACATAGTTCCGCAGGCTAGCCAGGGCCTTCGAACGGGCCTCCGGTTCGTCCGGGGCCGGGGGTGGCGTCAGCCCACCGACCGCATCGGGGCCCTGCTCGAAGAGGAACTTGAGGGCGGCGGTGTAGAGGCCTTCCTTGCTGCCGAAATAGTACTGGACCAAAGCGCTGTTGGCTTTGGCCTTCAGGGCGATCTCACGAATGCCGGCCCCATCGAAACCCTTTTCAGCAAAAACAAGGATCGCGGCTTCGAGCAAACGCTGGCGGGTGTCCTGGGAGGAATCTGGGAATGGCTTCATGGTGACCCTTTGCCTCAATCAAACGATTGATTAAGGTTCTTTCCAGGTTAATCAATCGTTTGATTCAGTCAATGACTTTTTGTAAATCTCCCGATCTGGTTGGATTTTTTGGGTTTACAAAAATGGAATTCAAATTCTAAAATCAGAATTTGAATTCGGAGGCGTCCATGGCCCTCACTCGCAAAGAAATAGAACGGAGCCAGCGCCGCGAGCTATTGCTCCAGGCCGCCGCCCGGGTCTTCGGCCGCAAGCCCTTTGATGAGGCCAGCATGCAGGAGGTGGCCGCGGAGGCTCAGATCGGCATGCAGGGGCTGTACGAGCATTTCCCTTCCAAGCAGGAACTCTACGAGCAGGTGATCCTCCAGCGGGCCCTGGCCTACCAGGCCCGCGCCGAGGCCATCCTGGCGCAGCCGGGTTCGCCGCTGGCTTTGATCCGGGAATTGGCCTCGGCCTATGTGCAGCAGTTCAAGGAACAGCCCTGGCGGCTGCCCACCTTCATTCGGGATCGCATGCATTTTGATTGGGAACTGAATTCCCGGTTTGCGCCCCGCCTGCGGGAAATCTACGAAGGCGAACGGGCCCATCTCAAGGGGCTGATCGTACGCGCCGTGGCGGCCGGGGAACTGCGCAGTCTGGACCCAGATTTCATCACCCAGCTCTGCCTGGATGTGCTCCAGGCCTCGCTCCATCACAGCCATCGCCATCAGCGGGACGAAGCGGTCGACACCTGTGTCAACCGTGCACTGGACTGCCTGCTTAGGGGTGTGGGGACAACCCCAGCCTAAAGCCCTCCTGGGTAATTCCTGTTTCCAACCATCTGTTGAGGACTGCCATGTTTCGTAGCCGCTTCGTTCCCCTTTGCCTTTTGCTTCAGGTGGCCTGTGGCCATCGGGGAAACCCACAACCGTCCGAAATCGCTGCTGCCATCGGCACCGCGCAGCCGCGCCGGATTCAGGAATTCGAGCGCGTCTCAGTGAGTGGTTCCGTTACCTCGCCCGGTGCAGCTTCCCAGGTGGCCTTCCTGGTGCCGGGTCGCGCCCTGCAGGTGTTTCCCCGGGAAGGTGAGCCCGTGCGACCGGGCCAGGTGCTGGCCGTGTTGGATTCAGTGAACCTCACCCACGCGGTGGAAGCCGCCCATGCCCAGGCCGAGGCGGCTCGGGCCAGCGATCAGCGCACCGAGGGCGAATTCCAGCGCATGAAGCAGCTCTTTGAAAGCCAGAGCCTGGCACCCAATGATTTCGCCAAGTTCACGGCCGCCCGGGAGGCCGCCCATCAGCAATTTCTTCAGGCTGCAGCGGGGGAAGGTATTGCGAAGAAGAACCTCGCCGATGCCAGGCTGGTGGCACCCCTTGGCGGTTATATCGCCAAACGAATGGTGGAGCCTGGCGTGATGGTGGCGCCAGGCCAGCCGGTGTTCGAGATCGCCACCCTGGATCCCATTGAAGTCAACGTGGGGGTGCCTGAAACGGATATCCGCCTGGTGAAGGTTGGACAAGCCGCCTCGGTGGTTGTTCACGCGCTGCCGGGCCGAATCTTCAAGGGCACGGTGAAAGTCGTGAATGTGTCCGCCGATCCCGCCACCCGCACCTATATGACCCGCATTAGCGTGCCGAATCCAGACCGGGATCTGAAAGTGGGCATGGTGGCCGAAGTGTCGATCACGGGTACCCAGAAATTCGATATGACCGTGGTGCCTGCGGAGGCCATCGTGCGGGATCCCCAGGGCGCCACCCTCGTGTTTCAATATTTCCCCGATCAGAAGCGCGTCTTTTCCAAGCGGGTGGAGGTCGGCGTGCTGTTGGGCCAGGACATCCAAATCCGTTCAGGTCTGACGGGCAATGAAACCATCGTTGTGGCCGGGCAGCACGCCCTGCGCAATGGCATGGGGGCCGAACCAGCGGCAGCGCCTGCACCTGGGCGGAGGTAGGTCGTGGAACGAATGATCAAAGCCTGCCTGCGCTATCCCGCGCTCACTGCCGTTTTGACGCTGATGGTCGTTGCCGTGGGCATGCGTTCGCTGATGTACATGCCGCGCACAGAAGACCCATCCATCACCATCCGCACCGGGTTGGTTCTGGCGGCCTATCCTGGTGCCACCTCAGAACAGGTGGAAAAGCAAGTCACCAAGACCTTGGAAGCCGCCATCTTCAAGTTCCAGGAGGTGCGGAAGGAGAAGACCTTCTCCACCAGCCGTCCTGGCGTGGCCATCATCAACGTGGAGCTGGAAAAGCACATCAAGAACCCGGATATTTTCTGGGCCAAGCTTCGCCATGAAATGAACGTGGTCAAGGCTTCTGCACTGCCCCGGGAAGTCATGGGCCCCATCGTCAACTCTGATTTCGGAGACACGGTGGCCATGCTGGTATCTGTAAGCGGGGAACGCTACGGTTACCGGGAATTGCGGGACTACGTGGACCAGATCCAGGATTCCCTGCGCACCGTGCGGGAGGTCGGCAAGATCTCCACCATTGGCCAGCAGAACGAACAGATCTGGGTGACCAGCAGCCTGGAACGCATGAGCCAGTATTTCACCGACCCGCTCAAGGTCATGGGTGCGCTCGGCCAGCGCAACGTGGTTCAGGGCGCGGGCAGCGTGCGCACGGAAAATGGTCGCATCCCGTTGCATACCACCGGCACCTTCAACACCGAGGACGAAATCCGCAAGGTGATGGTGGGCATGTCCCGCACGGGGCAACCGGTCTACATTGGCGACTTTGCTGATGTGGAGCGCCGCTATCAGGACCCTGACTTCATGGTGCGCTTCGACGGCAAGCCCGCGGTGATGATTTCGGTGGAGATGCAGAAGGGCAACAACATTGTCGAGCTGGGCGATCGGGTAGGGGCCGTGCTGGCGCAGCTCCGGCCGCTGCTTCCCCCTGATCTCAAGATGGATTTCATCGCCAATCAACCGAAGGTCGTGGAAGAACGGATTTCGGGAATGGGTCACGAATTCCTGATCGCCATCGGCTGCGTGGTGCTGGTCACCATGCTGCTGCTGCCCATGCGCGTGGCCTTGATCGCGGCCCTGGCCATTCCGGTTACGATGCTCTCCACCATTGGGGTGATGAATACGTTGGGAGTGCAGCTGCATCAGGTTTCCATCGCGGCCCTGATCCTCGTGCTGGGCATCGTGGTGGATGATGCGATCGTCATCGCCGACAACTATGTCGAACTGCTGGACCGCAAGGTTCCCCGTCCCGAGGCGGCCTGGCGGGCCGCCACCGAGGTGCTGGTGCCGGTTCTCACGGCCACCCTTACGATCATTGCGTCCTTCCTGCCCCTGGTGATCCTCTCGGGCAGCGCGGGCGAATTCATTTTCGCCCTGCCGGTCACCGTGGCCGTGGCCTTGACGGTGTCGTTCCTGGTGGCCATCTTCCTGACGCCCCTGTTATGTCGAACCTTCATTCGAAAGGGGCTGCACGACCACGAGGCCGGACCCAGGGAAGGCGCCAAGAAATTCAGCGCCCTCGATCTGCTTCAAGATGTTTACAAAAAAGGCATCACCCATTTCATGGCCCATCCAACCTTGGCGGTGGGGATGGGCATCGCGGCGGTGGTGCTTGGGCTTTTCCTCTTTCGTTTTGTGCCCCAGCAATTCTTCCCCAATGCTGAACGCAATCAGTTTGTCATCGATCTCTGGATGCCCCAGGGCAGCCGCATCGAGGCGACGGACAGGGTGCTCCGCCGCATCGAGGCCGACCTTTCCGAAAATCAGGAAGTGGCCCATTTCGCCAGCTTCGTGGGCCAAAGCGCGCCTCGGTTCTATTACAACGTCAACCCCCAACAACCGGACCCTGCCTACGGCCAGTTGATCGTGAATACCCATCACGAGAAGGCCACGGGCCGCACGGTAGCAGACCTTCAGATTCATCTGTCGCGCCTAGTGCCGGAGGGTATGGTGATCGTCAAGGAGCTGCAGCAGGGTTCTGTGATGGAGGCACCCATCGAGGTGCGGGTATCGGGCGAGGATGTCACCCAGCTCAAGGTGTTGGGCCGCCAGGTCGAGGATCTTCTGCGTGCGGACGCCAGAGCCCATTACGTGCACACCGACTACTACAACGATTCGGCGCTGGTGGATGTGAATTTGAACACGGAGCTGGCCAGCCGTTTGGGCATGACGAATATGGGGGTATCCAAACTGCTCTCGGGTGCCTTTGATGGCGCTCCCGTCAGCACCTTCTGGGAAGGCAACCGGGCCGTGAACATCGTTCTGCGCGTGGATTCCGCCCACCGCACGTCCTTTGATGATGTGCGCAACACCTACCTCACATCGGCCGTGTCCGAAGGGAAAGTTCCTCTGCGGGCCATTGCCGACCTTGCCCCCACCTGGCAGACCAGCCGCATTGTGCGGCGCAATGGGGTGCCGACCCTCACGGTGCGCTGCTTCCCTGCCCATGGCACCTATGCCTCAGCCTTGCTCAAGCAGGTTCTCCCCAGCCTGAGGGCGTTGCCCTTGCCCCAGGGCTACCGGCTGGACATCGGCGGAGAGCGGGCCAATCAGGAAGAAACCTTCCCAGAAATGGTGTTGGCCCTGTCCATTGGGATTCTGGCCATTTTCCTGATTCTCATGATCCAGTTCCGCAATCTTTCCGAACCGCTGGTGGTCATGGCCTCCATCCCGCTCTCGCTCTTTGGCGTGGTGTTCGGCCTCATCATCACCCGCAATTCCTTCGGCTTCACGGCCTTCATGGGGATGATCAGCCTCTGTGGCATCGTGGTGCGCAATGCCATCATCCTCATCGATTTCATCAAGGAAAAACGCCGCGAAGGTTTGAGTCTGGTGGAAGCCGCCACCCAGGCCGGTGAACGCCGCCTGCGGCCGATCTTTCTCACCACCATGGCGGCCGCAGTGGGTGTGACCCCCATGATCCTGTCGGGTTCCAAACTCTGGAGCCCGCTGGCCAGCGTGCTGGCCGTGGGCCTGATCTTCTCGATGTTCTTTACCCTGCTCGTGGTGCCAGTGGTGTACGTGCTGGTCTTCACACCCCGAACCAAAGGTGGGTCAGGGCCGGGCGGTGCGGTTCTGGCTTTGCTGTTCCTCGTTGGCCCCGTTCTGGGCAGTGCCGAACCGGCCCAACATCTGACCTTGGAAGCGGCTGTGACGCGTTCACTGCAGAACAGTGCTGGGGTTCGCATCGCCCGCGCCAAGGTCGAGGAGGCTCAGGCCAAGCGGCGCACCGCCCGGGCGGACTACTTTCCCCATCTCAGTGCCGATGCCACCTGGCTGAGAAGTTCGGGCGAGACCTTGGTGAAGATTCCGGCTGGCAGCTTGGGTTCCATTCCCGGCCTGGGGCCCTTTCCCACGCAGGAAATGGATCTGGGCCAGGGTAATAACCGCCTCTACCTGCAAAACATCACCCTGGGGCAGCCCCTCACTCAACTCATCAAGATTCACGAGGGCAATCAGGTGGCTTCGGCGGAGGAACGCCTTGCCCAGGCTGAGCTTCGAAAGATGGAAGGGGAGATCGCCTTCAAGACCCGTCAGGCCTTTCTCGGCTGGCTGATTGCCAAGGCGAAGCATGACGCTGCTGTGGCCGGTGTGGCGGCCGCGCAGGCACAGGACCTGGATGCCCAGGAGGCTGTGAAGGCGGGCAATGCGCTCAAAGTTTTGCAGACCGGCAGCCGCGCCCAACTGCTTCAGAACCGGCACCGTCAACTTTCAGCAGAGGCCAGCCTCAGTGATCTCGGCGCAGAATTGAACGATCTCCTTGGGCAGCCCATCGATACGCCCCTGGACCTGGCTCTCGTGCTGCCGAAGGCCCTGGTTCTGCCCCCCAAGGAGGCGCTTTTAGCCGAGGCCTTGAAGGGCAATCCTGACCTGGCCATCGTCAAGGAATCCCTGGAGAAGAGCCGCAGTGCCCTTCGAGCTGGCAAGGCAGACTACATTCCCGAAATCAGCGCCTTTGCCCGACATACCTACCAGGACGGGGTGCCCTTCTTGCGCAACACCTCCACCACCGTGGGCCTCACCCTCGCCTGGTCCATTTTTGACTGGGGCAAGAAAACGGGCGTGGTGAGCCAGCGGTCCGCCCTGGTGAACCAGGCCTCGGAAAACCATCGGCGCATCCGCACTCGGGTGGAAATCGATCTGGGCAAGGTGCTCCGCAAGGTCGACACCGCACAACTGCTGGTGGAGGTGGCTGCGGAGGCCCAGGCCTTGAATACGGAAAAGGCCCGGTTGATGGCCAACCAATATAAGGCTGGCCTGGTGCCCGCCTCCAAGAAGGCGGAGGCCGACGCCACCGCCAAAACAGGGGATGCCGATCTCCTCGCCGCCCAACTCGGGCTTGAGTTGGTCTATGCCGAACTGAACCAATTGCTGGGGGTTCACTAGGTTTGTTCTATCTTCGACCTGGGATGCCTTAAGCTAGATCCACGAGGATTCCCCCATGGACCTGCTGAACTACACCTTTTTCTACCTGGTGGCCGCGGTGCTGGTTTTCCAGGGCACCCATGCCTACGGCGAACAGTTTGAGGCCATGGGCGTGGTACCCGCTGAAGTAACCCAGGAATCGGGCAAGGCTCGGCTGCGGGGCGGTATTTTGGCGGCCTACGGTTACCTGAGCCTCGGGGTTGGGCTTCTGAGCCACGCATACATTGACCTTCAGGCTGTGCTGCCCGGGATGATGGCCGTGGGGCTGGGACTCATGGCGGTCTATGGCCTCTACGTCATTTTCTTCAATCGCAAAGTCGAGTATGTGGGCGTTTCGGCTGTCCCCAGTCATCACGATCACCACTAGGTTTCTGACCCGTCCCAAAAACAAAGGCCTCCCTTGCGAGGCCTTTGTTTTTGGGACATTGGACACTCCACGATAAGCTGGAAGGTCAGTATTGGAGCGCCCATGCAGGAAAATGCCTACCGTCAGGTTCGAATCGAAAAGCTGGAAAAGCTGAAAGCCATGGGCATCGAAGCCTGGCCTGCCAAGGCCACCCGTACCCATGGCATCGCCCAGGTTGTGACGGACTTTGCGGACCACACCCATGAGCAACTGGATGCCCAGCCTGTCCAGCTCAGTGTCATGGGGCGCATCCTCGCCATTCGCGAGATGGGCAAAAGCGTGTTCATGCACCTGAGCGAGAATGGCCAGAAGCTCCAGGCCTATTTCCGGAAGAACGATCTGGATGAACATGACATCCAGGCCTGGGAAGCCGCCAAACTGCTGGACCTCGGTGATTTCATCAGCGTGACGGGGCCGCTCATGCGCACCAAGACGGGCGAATTGTCAGTGCGGGTGCAGACCTTTCAGTTCCTTTCCAAAGCCCTGTTGCCGCTGCCCGAAAAGTGGCATGGGCTCCAGGACAAGGAGCTGCGTTACCGCCAGCGGTATTTGGACCTGGCTACCAATCCAGAGGTTTTCGCCACCCTGCAGATGCGCAGCCGCATCGTGGCGGGCGTTCGCAAATACATGGAAGGGCAGGGCTTTCTGGAGGTGGAAACGCCCATGCTCCAGCCCATTCCCGGCGGCGCCACGGCGCGCCCCTTTGTGACCCACCACAACGCCCTGGATATGCCGCTCTACATGCGCATCGCGCCGGAGCTTTATCTGAAGCGGCTCATCGTAGGTGGATTCGACAAGGTGTTCGAGATCAATCGCAATTTCCGCAACGAGGGCATCAGTCAGCGCCACAACCCCGAGTTCACCATGATGGAGAGCTACTCCGCCGGGGATGATCTGCGCGACGTGATGCGGCTCACCGAGCATCTCTTCGAGGATGCGGCGATCCTTTGCGGTGGCGTAGAAAGGCCCTACGGTGAGCAGGCCATCAGCTATGCCACGCCCTTCCGTCGTCTGACCCTGAAAGACGCCATCGCCGAATACGCCCAGATCGAGCGGGCCCGCCTGGAAGATCCGGCTGAAATCGTGAAGCTGGCCCGGGAAATTCACGCTGAGGACATTGACAAGAAGTGCCCGGGTATCCTGCTGGGCGATCTTTTTGAACACCATGTGGAAAAGCAACTGATCCAGCCCACCTTCATCACGGACTACCCCGTGGAGCTGAGCCCCCTGACCAAGAACCTGCCCGGCAATCCCGCCTTTGTGGATCGCTTCGAACTCTTTGTGGGCGGCATGGAGCTGGCCAATGCCTACTCCGAGCTGAATGATCCCATCGTGCAGATGGAGCGCTTCCAGGCCCAGCTCGCCGAACGCGAGGCGGGCAATGACGAGGCCATGCTGCTGGATCTGGATTTCGTGAATTCCCTGGAACATGGCTTCCCGCCCACTGGCGGCCTGGGCATTGGCATTGATCGCCTGGTGATGCTCATGACCAATTCCACCAGCATCCGGGACGTCATCCTTTTCCCGCTGATGCGACCGTTGAAACAAGTGGAATACAGCGGGGACGCCGTGGAAACCAACTCTCAGGAGGATTGAGCATTTGAATCATGGTTAGTCAATGGGGACGGTGCGCCTTGGGCGCTCCTCCCACCAGATAACGAGGACGGCATGAACACCTTGCTCTGGGTAAATCACAAGGTGAGAAAACGCTAACTTTTCTGATCCGAACCTATCTTTTGGTAAATAGATATGGACATTCCATTACAAGGCAAATGCCAGTCTATGGGGGCTATACAACAAACTTATTCCTTTGTGTCAGAGGCTTCTGAATGAATTTTTTTCGTTTTGTTCTTCTGGTTTTTTCATTCTTCTGTCTTCATGCCGAAAGTTATGGCGCAAGTGGAGGGTTTGTCTGGCCAGAACTGAACCCTGAGACATGGGCAATTAAGGCCTCCGACTATCCAGATGGAAATGGAGCTGTGGTATTGGTGGATCGCTACCATTTCCATCGCCGATCCTTGGAACGGTTTCGGCGAGTTCTCGTGCTTGCAGAGGCTGGGCGTCAACTTGCTGAAATCCAGGTCGGGGGTGCTCAGATTGAAAATCTCGAAGGGCGCACCCTTTACTCAGATGGGAAAGCGCTACCGTTCGTGCAGGGGGGCGATATTGTTAAATTGGTAATTGTCTCCAGCAAGCGAGAGAAGGTGGAGGCACTTAGAGTTATTCCGCCAGGCGTTACGCAGCATTGTGTCGTTGATGTTCATTGGTCTGAGCCGATCAATGCGGAGTCACGTCCTATCCCTGACGGATACGATTTTCACCTGCTGTTTTCGATGTCGGGTACCGCTCCCGTTAGGATGGCGGAAATACTGTTCGACCCGGATTTATCCGATTACGGTTGGCAGCGGAAATTCGAAGTCCAGCCAGGCCAAAAATATAAAGAATTTCAGGAAAACGGGAGGACATCCTACCTGTTCGAAAATATCCAGGCTCGGCAAACGGTTCCTTTTGCTTCTGAGGCCGATCTGCGAAGTCCCGTTTGCAGCTGGTACTGGGCCCCGCAGATGCGGGAGTGGCTCATGTCGGTGGGTTTTCCCGAGGACAAACCTATTAATTTGATTAATGCTGCGGCCTGCACTGTATTTTATTCCTACTTAATGGATCCAGTAGAAAACAAGCGAGGACTTCGTTCCACCTTAAGAGGGATGGGGCAAGGCTTGGATAACCTCTCGATTCGAGAACGAGCTATCAGCCTTATGCGCAACCTCCGCAGCAAGGTAAAGACCTTGAGTGAGCTGCCTGAAATACAGCACCAGAAGGAATTGAAGTCAGGACCTGAAGCGGTATTGAAAAGAGGCTGGGGCACCTCGGAACAATTGAACCTTCTTGGATTTCATGTCCTTCGTGAAAATGGACTGAGTGCTTCATGGGTGATGGCCATAGATCGAGAGGAAAACCGCCTGCTTGATCCTAATAACCTCTGGCAGTACGACAATATGCTCTTGTTAGTGTTGGATGAGCGTGGGGAACCAATCTATTTGAACCCTGGATCCACCTACACTCCAGTTGGGCTGCCCCCCTGGCTCCAAAGTAGTAAGGCTCTGGTGATTTTCAGTACAAAGGAAAGGTTGGAGTGGACCGGAAAATTCTTTGCCCTTCCTTCCGTAAATCCTGAAAAGAATTCTCAGATATGGAAGTCGGTCATTTTACCAGGTGTGGACTCCGACGATTTCGATGTCTCCTTTGAAGCAACTGGGAATGCCGCATCTCACTGGAAGTCCGTCCTTGGCGGGCAACACGCTGGGGATTTAGCGAAGGGGTTAAAGCCTTTGGTTGAGCGCGAAGGCTTTCTCGTTCGGAGTGCTTCGGGTGATGACCTGCTAGACCCATGGAAAAAGATGGCGTTCAAATTCCAAGGGACCTTTGAACACGAAGGAGGGCGGAAGCGAGTCCTCTCTCCTTTTCTCTTCCTGCGCACACCCTTTGTCATCCCCCCTTCGTGGCCTGAAAATCGGACCTTTGCTATCCACCTTCCAATGACAACTTTGATTCAGGCGGAAGCTCGTATTCCATGGAAGGGCGAAGCACCAACTGCTAAGGAGTTGGATCCAACCCAGCATGAAAATTATTTTGGGAAAGTATCCTGGTCCGGGGAAATGACGGAAGGTAATAAAGGCAAAGAATTGTTGATTCGTCTCAAAATAGAGGTGTCTTCGATTCTTGGAGCACCATCCAAATATGGCGAAATGAAGGAGTTCACCGGATGGATCCGCGAAGCGCTGGGCCGAGGTGTGTTTGCACCGCAAATATAGTGCTCGGGCTGCCAACGAGGAATGCCCCTTCTGCTTAATTCCATTTGATACGCACAAAAGTTAGGGGCACACCTGGCCATTTTGTTCAACTCAGGTGGTTGATTAGATCTGATTTTTAGGAGAACCATTGCCAATGCGAAATTACTCGTCCTGCCTCAATTCGGCCAAATAGAGTTTCCGCCTTCCATGGATCTCTACACCATCATTGCCATTGGTTTCGGTCTGGCCATGGATGCCTTCGCGGTGTCCCTGGCGTACGGCCTGTCCTTTGAGGATCGGCAGCACGTGGATGCCTTCAAGGTGTCCTGCGCCTTTGGTTTTTTCCAGGCGGGCATGCCAGTGTTGGGTTGGCTCGGTGGTCGGGCGCTGAAAGCCTGGATTGCGCCCATCGCGCCCTGGCTGGCGCTGGTGGTCTTGGGCTTCCTGGGCGGCAAGATGATCATCGGTGCCTGGAAGGACGAGGAGCATTTCCGGATCTCCACCGATCTGAAAGTGCTGGCCGTACTGGCGGTGGCCACCAGCATCGATGCCCTGGCGGTGGGATTGCTGATTGCCTTGCTCGGGGTCTCGCTGGGATTGCCCATCGCCATCTTTGGAACGGTCACCTTCGCCGTTTCCTACGCGGGCATCGTGGGTGGCTTCGAGCTCAAAAACCTCCTGCGGAATGCCGGGCGACGAATCGTGCAGGCCGCAGGTGGGCTGATCCTGGTGGGCATCGGGGTTCGCATTCTGGTGGGGCACCTGCTCCAGCACTGACCGGGAATCTGCCATACTGAGCATTCACGCTGGAAAGATCGATTTCCAACTGGCCACCAGGAGACTGCCATGCCCGTGCCCATGCTCGAACTCGCGCCCCAGAACAGCGCCGTGAAGGCGAAGATCCTGGAAGGCCTGTCCACCATCATCGACAAATCGAGCTTTGTGCTGGGCGAGAACGTGAAAGGCCTGGAAGCCGAGCTTTCCGAATACTCCGGCGCGAAGTACGCCGTGGGCATGTCCAGTGGCACCGATGCCCTGCTGGTGGCCCTGATGGCCCTGGATATCAAGGCGGGCGACGAAGTCATCATCCCCAGCTTCACCTTTTTCGCCACGGGCGGGGTGGTGGCTCGCACGGGCGCCACGCCGGTTTTCATTGATCTCGATCCCGTGAGCTTCAACGCAACTGCGGCGCTGGTGGAAGCTGCCATCACGCCCCGCACCAAGGCCATCATGCCCGTGCACCTCTTTGGTCTGCTGGCCGACATGCCCGGCATCATGGCCGTGGCCCAGAAACACGGCATTCCCGTGATCGAAGATGCCTGCCAGAGCCTGGGCGCCAAGGGCTGGGGCAAGAGCGCGGGCCAGTTCGGCGACATGACCGGCTGTTCCTTCTACCCCACCAAGAACCTCGGCGCCTTTGGCGACGCGGGCCTCACGTACATCCGGGATGACGAGAAACTGGCCGCCAAGGTGCGGCGCATGCGGGTGCACGGTATGGAACCGGTCTACGTTCACCACGAAGTGGGCATGAACGGGCGCATGGATGAGTTCCAGGCGCTGGTGCTGCGCGCCAAGCTGCCCATGCTGGAAAGCTGGCATGCCGGTCGTCGCAAGCATGCCCACTGGTACTTCGACCGGCTGACCGCCATCACGCCCGGTGAAATGGTGCTGCCCAGCGAAACCGTGCCTGAGGGCCGCCATATCTACAACCAGTTCACCGTACGGGTGAAGCAGGGCAAGCGCGATGCGCTCCAGGCGCACCTCAAGGGCCTGGGCATCGGCTGCGCCGTTTACTACCCCATCTCCCTGCATGAACAGCCTTGCTTTGCCTACCTGGGCTACAAGACCGGCCAGTTGGCCGAAACCGAACTGGCTTCCAAGGAAGTTTTGAGCCTCCCCGTCTATCCTGAAATGACCGAAGCCATGCTGGAAGAAGTGGCCAAAGGCTTGCTGAGCTTCTTCGGGAAATAATAGCTAGCCACCCAGACACACGAAGCCTCCCTGCGGGCGGGCACCAAGAAAGAAACAGAGAGGGATTTTTCTCTCTCTGTTTTTTTGTGGGGTTGAATGCTTTCGATTTTGCCGGGGAAAAAACAATCAGCGCAGTGTGATTACCGTGGCGCCGGCGCCGCCCTGGTTTTGGGGCGCATCTTCAATGCGGGTGATGCCGGGATGGCCGTGCAAGGCCTCTCGCACCGCGGCTTTCAGGCGGCCGGTGCCATGGCCGTGGACGACGCGGATGAATTTCTGGCCGGAAGCCAGGGCTTCCTCCAGGAACCGGTGGACCTCGAATTGAATATCGTCGGAGGCACGCCCGATCAGGTTGATCTCACTGGTTGAATCGTGGGCCGTGGCCCGGATGCGTACTCGCCCCACCGGCTGGCTGGCGGCATCGAAATCGGCCCTGACGATGGGTTCCAATTCCCCTACCCGGGCCTCCAGGCGGCGTCCTTGGGGGGTTTGTAAGGTGACGCGGTCACCCTTCAGGGTGATGACGCGGCCTTCTACACCAAGTCCGCGGTGTCGGGCATAGCCGTCAAGCCTTAGCTCCGCACTTTGTTTGGCAGGGCGCGGCGCCAGCCTGATGGGTTGTAGTTCGGCCCGGGCGATCTGCTCCAGGGTTTTGACCCGTTCACCGGCTTCCGTGCCGATACGGTCCGCGTTCAAGGGTTCGATGCTGCGTTGTTTTTCCTTCAGTTCTTTCACCAAGCGCTTGGATTCATGCTCCAGGAAATCCAGCACCCGCTGGATCTTCTCGCGGTTGTCCTGCTGGAATTTCTCGTGGCTTTGGCGCAGGGCCTCTTCCCGCTCGCTCAGGATTCTCTGGTCCTTGAGTAGGGCAGCCTCCCGTTTGGCTTGTTCCTCGGCCTGGTCCATGAGGCGCAGACGATCCGCCTCCAGGGATTTCAGAAACTCGCGCCAATCCTGCTCACGGCGACCCAGGACCTTTTCCGCATGATCCAGCACGAAACGGGGCAGGCCCAGTTTCGCAGCGATGGTGAGGGCGCGGCTTTGGCCGGGCTGGCCCACCATCAATCGGTAGGTGGGCGCCAAGCGGTTTTCATCGAACTGCACGGAGGCATTCTGGAATCGTGGATGTCGGATGGCCCACTGGCTGATCTCGCCCAGGTGGGTGGAGCAGAGCACCCAGCACTGGCGGCGGGAAAGGGCTTGCAGCACTGCGATGCCCAGGGCGGCGCCTTCTTTGGGGTCGGTGCCCGTACCCAGTTCATCCAGCAGCACAAGGCCACTCCGCTTGGCCTGGGTCAGAATGGTTTTCAAATGCAGGATATGGCTGCTGAAGGTGGAGAGGCTGCCAATCAGGGTTTGGTGATCCCCGATATCGGCATGTAGGGTGCTGAGCAGGGGCAGTTCGGTACCCGCTTTGGCAGGAATGGCGCACCCCGAATGGGCCAAGGCGGACAGCAGCCCCACGGTTTTGAGCACCACGGTCTTGCCACCGGTATTGGAGCCGGAGATCACGAGTCCAGGGCGGGATTCATCCAATTCCAGGCTCAGGGGCACTACGTCATGGTCGAGGGGCTCCAGGTCCAGGGCCAGGCGCACAGCGGGAAGCAGCAGTGGGTGGCGGGCTTCGAGCACGTGAAGTCGAGAAGTTCCGAGCTCCGGCAACACCCCGTCGCACAGCGCCCGCCAGCGCAGCAGCGCCAGAATCTCATCAGCCTCGCCCTGGAAGCCGTGCCATCGTTCGAAATCCTCCCGGCGGGCGCGCAAGCGATCCAGCAGATCCCGCAGGAAGGCCTGCACCGCCTGGGTGTATTCCCGATCCGCCTCCACGAAATCGTTGTTGAGGGAGACGACTTCGAAGGGCTCCAGGAATACCGTGGCACCGCTGGAACTGCGATCCAGCACCAGACCCGGCACGCTGCCTTTGCGGTCCACCCGTACCGGTAGGCAGTACCGCCCATTGCGTTCGACGATGCTTTGTTCCTGACAAGCGTCCGGCACATCCTGGAGGATGCGCTGCAGGCGGTTTTGAACCGACTGGAAGCGGCGCTGGCGCTCGCGATGGAGATCTGCCAACCCTGGCACTCGGAGCGGGTCCAACTGGCCATCCTCCGTGAAGCTCTTCTGCAACAGGGCCACGATGGAGGTTGGATCGGGTAGCAAGGCTGCGGTGACCTGCAGGAGGTCGATGCCCAGGTGGGTGCCGGGAGGGGCAGGGCGATCTTCGGGCCAGCCAATCGAGGCGATGTTGCGCAGCAGCGACGCCGTGGCGTGAAGGCCTTCGCGCAGCTGCCGCCAATGCTCGGGAAGGGGCCAGCCCGCCGGATTGAGAATTTCGGCCAGAGCCTCATCGAAAGCCACGATGGGCAGGGCTGCCGGTTGGGTTTCCCAGAGCGGAGCAAGTTCCTGTTGCCGCAACCGGCGCAGGGCCGCGCCCTGATCCCATGGCTGCATCTGGTCCAGGGCGCGACGGCCCGCGCGGGTCTTGGCGCCTCGGGAGATGAAGGCCGCCACCGTGGAGAATTCCACGGCATCGAGTTCGATCTGCTGGGCGCGGGTGGGGTGAGTCATTCTGGAAATAAGATTACCGGATAACAAAAAAGGCCCGCGGGAAGCGGGCCTTCAAGGTCGCGCAGGGCGATGGGATTAAGGCGTTCCCATAATGCGGCGTTCCTGGGACAGGCGCTTGAGGGACTTCTTCCGGGCGGCAAAGCATCTTCCCGCTTTCGCTTGGCGCTGGCTTCCTCGTAGTGCTGGCGCTTTTTTAGTTCGCTCAGGATGCCGGACTTTTCGCACTTTCGCTTAAAGCGTCGTAGCGCGTTCTCGAAGGTCTCGTCTTCTTTGATCTTGACCAGTGGCATGTATGTTATCCCCCCCTTCGCCGTAGATTCGTCCCGGGACGTGCGCCCCTATTGGACCGGTCTGACAGAATACCCCACAAAGCAGAAAACCGCGAGCGCAAAAAAACCGAGCAGAGAAGGGGATTCAAAGCCTATCGTGCTTGCAGTGGGGCCGATAGAATAAGGATCTTTCTTCGAGCGCGCATGTCCCGACCTCTCCTTCTGATCCTGGATGGCCAGTCCCTGAAATCCGCAGGGGTCGGGGAGGCCTTGGCCAAAGATGGCTGGGATGTGGCCTACACATCCTGTGCGGAGGCACCGGCTTTCGTGGGGGGCACGGAGACCTCCCTGATCCTACTGGACCCCTTTCTCAGTGGCGAAGCGGCCCTCCACGCCGTGCAGTCCATGCGGTCCCAGGACCATGATGTGCCGGTGGTGGTATTCAAGGGCGCAGACAACGCTGCCTCTGCCGGGAAGGGCTTCCATATTCCGATCCCGGATGTGCGGGGGACCTGACCGTTCGTTGCTGCCGGCCAACATGGGCGGATGCCCTCAACGAAATCCTCACCCTCAAGCGTCGCGAGAAACACAAGTTCACGGCGGAAGACCTCTTCGCGGACATCCTGGCAGAAATCGAGACACCAAAGGCCGCGCCCCTCCCTCCAACCAAAACCCAACCCTTCTTTGCCAGCGTAGCTGCACCACCAACACCTCCACCGAGTGCGACGCCTCTCGTTGCCCCAACCGTTCCACCCGCGCCGCCTGCCCCGCCCGTCCCGCCTGCGCCGTCCATCCCCAAAGTGGTGTCGGCGCCCAAGCCGCTGCAAATTCCCATTCCAAGTTCTCGGCCGCCGGTCGTTGCCAAGCCCATGCAGCCAACGGTGCAGCTTCCTGGCCTCGCCAAGGATCTTCCAGCACCTTTGCCTGTTGCGGCGGCACCCAAGAAAAATGAATTCACACTCAGTGGCATTTCGGGAATCAACGATCCCTTTGGAGATGAAGCGGGGGGTTCCCTGAACCCCCATCTCCGCCGAAGCCATCGAGTTCGTGGACACCACGGGGCCGGCTCCCCTTGCGCCAAAGCCCATTGCCGCGCCCCTTTCTTCCCTCGATCCAGCCTGTGGTGGATGAAAAAGCGGAGTTATCGAAGAATTCGGGAACTACTACCTGCTCGAAAAAATCGCGGTGGGTGGCATGGCCGAATTGTTCAAAGCGATGTCAGCGCGGTGCATAATTTCGAAAAAAATTGTGGCCATCAAGCGCATTCTTCCGCACCTTTCGGACAACGATGAGTCGTGCGGATGTTCATCGACGTAGGCCAAGCTCGCGGCCCAGTTGACCCACCCCAATATCGTGCAGATTTTCGACCTGGGGAAGGCCAGCGGTTTCTACTACATCGCCATGGAATACGTGGACGGCAAGGATCTCCGGAGCCTGCTGCGCAAGGTCCGCGAATTCGGAACTGCCGATGCCTGAACCGGTGGCCGCCTTTGTCACCATGAAAGTGGCCGGTGCCCTGGATTATGCGCACCGCAAAAAAGGCATGAACGACAAGGAATTGAAACTGGTCCACCGGGACATCAGCCCCCAGAACGTGCTGATCTCCAGTGATGGGGGCTGAAGCTGGTGGATTTTGGCATCGCCAAGGCGGCCACCAAAACCACCCAGACGGTGGCGGTGCCCCCTGGGGCAAGTTGCTCTACATGAGCCCCGAGCAGGCCCTGGGCCAGCCCTTGGATAGTCGATCCGATATCTATTCCCTCGGCCTGGTGCTGTTCGAACTGTTGACCGGCGAGCGCTGCTTTCAGGCGGACAGCGAACTGGGCGTGCTGGAAAAAGTGCGCCTGGGCAAAAATCCAGACATCCGAGGCGTCAACTCTCTGGGTGTCGCGCGCAAGGTTCCATCGTCGAGCGTGCTCTGCAGAAAAACGTGGGACCAGAGGTTACTCCATCCGCCCGTTTCCGGAACGTGACCTCAAAGGGTTGCTGGGGCGCAGCGGCAACGAACCGGTGGAACACGACATCGCCGGATACGGCAGCACGCTCCTCGAGGTACTAAGGAACAAGTGGAAGCCCTCATCGCCAGCCGATTCCCATTGCAACCACGACGCTCTTTCTTCGGAAGTGAGGGTGAGCGAAGGTTTGCGCGCCTCCCGCCAGCCGGATCCACCCACCAGCGTGACCAGTGTGGCTGTTTCCAGCAATCCGACCCCGGCTCCTGAACCGCTCCCTCCCACCACAGGATCTTGGGCTGGGATCCGATTCACCCCGGAGATGGATGTTGCCCGCGGCAGCACTCATCCTGGCTGCCATCGCAATCGCATTCGTGGCTGGTGGTCCACTGAATCGGGTATGATCAATCATTCCAGCACCAGCCTTGATTTTTTCTCACCATTTCTTTCCCTGGAGCACCCATGGATCTCAGCAAGGAACAACAAGGTTTCTACCAGAGCGCCTTGAGCGCTTAGGCCGCCAGGAAGTCGACGAGATGAATCGCACGATCTGCGCCGAGTGGCAGCACCTCAATGATGAGATCAAGCGGGTGCAGGAACTCATCCAGACCCTCGAAACGCGCAAACAGACCGTGGGTCAAATGTATTCCTCCGCCAGCGATATGCTCGGCATGGAAAACGATCTGGATGTCGGCTCTGCCATTCAGGAAGGCAATGAAGAAGCGGACGATCTCGGCGTGGGCGAAATCGATCTGTAGGATTCGCAACCACTAATGAAAAGCCCCGGATTTTCCGGGCTTTTCATTAGTGGTTGGGACGAAGATCCATTAGCGGGGCACTGCAGTTGGAACAATTTTGACGATGGGGTGGGTTCCGATGGTTGCAGTGGGAACAGATGCGGTCTTTCTTGCGGCGGCGCTGGTAGAGGCGGAAGTAGAGCAGGAGGCCCAACAGCACAAGCAGGACCATTTTCTGGGTCCCACCGAGCACAAATCCCGTGGGGCTATCGATGATTTTGGGTGCCTTGACTGAAGTCCGACCGTAGGTTGGCGTATTAATCGTCTCCAACTTTGAGAATCGCCAGAAGGCTTCCTGGGGAATCTCCATGTTGCCGATGCTTTGACGCAGCCCATCCGTGGGCTGCGCCCTTCGGGTTTCGCCTTCAGCTTTTCCCTCCGCTCCTGCTTCAGCTCATGCGCGACGAATGCTCATGCAAGAAGCGCATTAATCGTCTCCAACTTTGAGAATCGCCAGAAGGCTTCCTGGGGAATCTCCACGTTGCCGATGCTCTTCATGCGCTTCTTGCCTTCCTTCTGCTTGTTAAGCAGTTTCTTCTTGCGGGCTGACGTCGCCGCCATAGCACTTGGCGACACTTCCTTGCGGCGGGCTTTTTACGTTGGTGCGGGCCACGATCTTGGCGCCGATGGCTGCCTGATAGCCACGTCAAACATTTGGGAGGGAATGACTTCCCTTCATCTTGACCGTCAACTGATGGCCCATGTTCTGCTCTGGAGCGGTGGATCAACACCGAAAGCGCATCGATGGGGGTCTTCGCGTTGACCAGATGTCCATCTTCACCAGATCGGATTCGCGGTAATCCTTCATGTGGTAACGAAGCTGGCATAGCCCTTGGAAATGGATTTCAGCTTGTCGTAGAAGTCCAGCACCACTTCATTCAGGGGTAGTTCGTACACCAGCATCACGAGGTCTTGCCCACATATTCCAGGCGTTGTTGGATGCCGTGACGCTCTTCGCAGAGCTTGAGCAGGCCAACGACGAAGTCGGGCCGGGTGGAGAATGGTGGCCTCGATCAGCGGTTCTTCGATGCGGGCGATCTTGGGCAGGGGCGGCAGTTTGGCGGGGTTATCCACATCCACTTCTGTGTCATCGGTGAGGAAGACGTGAGTAGCGCACGCTGGGTGCGGTGGTGATCAGATCCAGGTCGTATTCAGCTCCAGGCGTTCTGAACGATTTCATGTGCAGGAGGCCGAGAAACCCGGCAGCGGAAGCCAAAGCCAAGGGCCTGGCTGGTTTCAGGCTCGTAGTGGAAGCTGTTGTTGTTGAGGCGCAACTTGTCCTGGCGTTGCGCAGGTTTTCATAGTCATCGCTGTTGGTGGGGAAAATGCCCGCGAAGACCACAGGTTGGAGTTCTTTGAAACCCTTCAGCATCGTCGGTGGAGGGCTTCGTAGTTGGTCAGGGCATGGGTGATGGTGTCGCCCACCTTCACATCTGGACAATTGTTTGATGCCGCCCGTGAGGTAGCCCACTTCGCCCACGCTCATTTTCTAAGGTCGAGTTTGCATTTTGGGGCTGAACACGCCGATTTCATCCACCCGGTGATCCGGAACCAGTGGCCATGAAGTGGATGGTTTCCCCGGGGTGCAGGGGTGCCGTTGGTGATGCGGGATAAGGCCGACGATGCCCTTTATTGGTCGTAGTAGCTGTCAAAGATCAAACGTGACCTCGCAGGGGGTGCCTTGGGGTCTCCCCTGGGGCGGCGGGATGCATTTGAGATCTTTTCCAGCACCTCTTCGCAGTTCTCGCCGGTTTTGGCCGAGATGTTGACAGCGTTGGCGATGTCCACCAGGCCGATCACCGATCTGATTTCTTCCAGCACGCGCTCGGGTTCGCTGGAAGGCAGATCGGTCTTGTTGTGAACTGGAAATACCCCCAAGCTCATTTTCCAAGGCTAGGTGGTGTTAACTAGGGTCTGGGCTTCTACGCCCTGGGTGCTGTCAACCACCGGTAGCACGGCGCCTTCGCAGGCGGCAAGACTGCGGCTCACTTCATAAGTAAAATCCATGGCCGGGCGTATCGATGAGGTTCAGGGTATAGATTTCCCCGTCCTTGGCCGGGTATTTCGTGGTGACGGGCGGGCCTTGATGGTGATGCCACGCTCCCGCTCCAGTTCCATATCGTCCAGGATCTGGGCCTGCATATCCTGCATGGCGACGGTGTGGGTCAACTCCAGCAGGCGGTCGGCCAGGGTCGACTTGCCATGGTCGATGTGGGGCGATGATGGAAAAATTCCTGATAAGGCGGGGATCAGTCACGAAAACCTCGAACCCATTACGTACCCCCAGGCCGGTGGGCAGGTCTTCTGCTGATCCTGGCTGGGCCCGGGATTCCGCCTTCTCCGGTGGCCATGATTTAGTTGTTCCGTCCGGCAAGCTGTCTTGGGGCTAGGCAGGTGAAGCGAGGCAAGGTTGGCAGAATCCACTCGAGAGCCCGGCCGCATTCTCTGGTCGATGACCTTGCGCTCTTCGGCGCATGCTGCCCTTGTGATTGGGGGGGCGCTGGGGCGAGAAGGCGGAATCCGTCCCCAACGTGGAAGATGCCCGGTCTTACCTAGCTAAGCGCCGCCCCGAGCTGATTCTGCTGGATGTGATCATGCTGGGCGTGGTGGTCGCCTATTGCCGCGAGCTGGGCGGATCCCCGCACCGAGACATTCCGGTGGTCATGCTCACCGATGTGAAGGCCAATGCCCACGACCGTAGCTTGGAGGCCGGGGCGGACGACTATAGAGGCCGGAGCGCATCGATGATGCGGTGATGCGGAATTAGGGTGCAACTCCATGCACCTTATGGAATTGAGGAAAAAGTAGGGGAACACCCGTTCCCGCAGGACAGGCCTCCATTCTTTGGCTTCTCCTCATCAAGCTTGCGGGGAGGCCCAGCTCTCCGCCCAGTTTGGCCAGGATGGGCTACACAACTTGGATTCTTGAATTTGTGGATTCCATCGTGGCGAGATTCACCCAGAGGATCGGCTGTTAGTCATGGATATGGATCTTGAGCTTGAATCCATGTCACAAGGCCCTGGCGGAGTTAGCGTAAGGGGCCCACCACCGCGGGTTTACCCATCCTGCTGTTGTGTGCCAAGGAACAGCCGGATCAACTCACGGCCATCGAATTCATGGTGGACGATGCTGTGGAAACCACTCAATGCCCAGGTGAACTCGCCATCGGTTGTGCTATCTGCTCGGAGCTTGGCTTCCGGACGCTAGGGGAGAACGGTGCGTGACCCTCTCGGTGGTTGCCTCGTCCTGGCGCCGATCTTTGTGATTGCCGCGCTGGCAGGTCAGGTCAATGGCCGGGTGGTGGATGGTCGCGGCGGTGTTGCCGGTGTTCGGTGTACTCAGATCGTCATCCCCACGTGGGTCTGGTTGGTCAAAACTCTGGGCACTGACGAACGCACAGGGGGAATTTACCCTAGCAATCGAGACCACGGATCAAATTCTCGCGGTCGAAAAGAGCGGTTGGCAGAGAGATCTGGCGCCCATCGCCGAGCTTGATCAACCTATTTGATTGCACCCCGCGCCCCAGCATCGAATCGAAAAAGCCTTTGGTTGTGCGTCTGGACTTTCCGGATGGTAAGGTCGCCTGAGCGACGATGCCCTTCGCAGGGTTGTTGTTTGTCGATAGCCGGGCCTGGAGCGCGGCCAACTATCTCTGGCGAAGTGTCCAAAGGGGAGTCTGAACTGAAGAAGGGGCGATGTTGCACCTTCAGGACCCTTCGCATCTGTTGCCCCGGAGTGACGCGCAACGGGATGCCATCGCCGAGTGGGTTCCTCAAACAACTTAGAAATGTGGATTTGAAGGATTTTGACCGTTTGGATAATCGGACGGGTGCATTGAAAACCTGATGGGAAGCCCGATCACCTGTGGATCATTCCCAGGCCCTGGCGCGAATGTGACCACTTGCCCGAAAACACCTGTCAGCCAGCAGCTTTTTGTTGCCCTTACCCTGAAACGCACCCGGCGCCGTTGGGGCGTGGTTTTTCGC
>JADKBC010000008.1 GCA_016715205.1 Holophaga sp. | reverse complement strand
CCGAAGGGTCAACGCCGTGTTGGTGAGGGTGAAGCAGGGGCAGGACCCACGTCAGGTGGCCGACAACATCAAGCGCTGGAAGCACCTCACCGCCTACACCAGCACCGACATGGAAGACATCCTGGTGGCAAAATTGATCGCCACCGCGGCCAAGCAGATCGCCCTGTTTCTGATCATCCTGGCGGTCGTCAGCGCAGCCATCGTAGCCTTCATCATCTACACGATGACCCTCGGCAAGATCAAATAAGGAGAGGCCTACTGGAAGCTGATTGGTACTCCGATTCACCATTGCCGCGATGATCATGCAGGAGGCGCTAGGTTTGGGGGTCATCGGATTCTTTGTCGGTAAATTCGCCGCCACCCTTTGGGCACCGGTGTTTCCCAAGTATGTCCTCCTGGAAACAACCGATGCATTGCGTGCCTTCGTGGTCACCCTGGTGATATGCGCACTGGCCTCTGTGTTGGCGATCCGCGCAGCGCTGAGCATCGATCCAGCCGAAGCGATTGGTGGATGAAGCCATGAACACGAACGAACCCGCTATCCTGATCGAAAACCTCACCAAGCGCTATGGCAGCGGCGCAACGGCCGTGGACGCGCTTAAGGGCGTTGACATGAGGATCGATCCCGGCGAAGTCGTGGGCCTAATTGGTCCATCAGGCTCTGGCAAAAGCACTCTGCTGAAGTGTCTGGGAGCGGTGATTGAGCCGACCTCTGGGCGATTCACCCTGGCCGGAGAAGTGATCTACGATAATGCCTGGAAACGAGCCGACCTTCGTGTGCTGCGCCGCGACCGCATCGGCTTCATATTCCAGGCACCCTATCTCATCCCATTTCTCGATGCCACCGACAACGTGGCACTCCTACCGATGCTGGCTGGCGTGAAAAATTCCGAGGCGCGAGCTGCGGCTTTAGACATGCTGACCGCCCTCGATGTCCAGCACCGGGCCCACGCGCGCATCCCCGAGTTGTCCGGCGGCGAACAGCAACGCGTGGCGATCGCCCGCGCCTGGCGAACAAACCGCCGATCATTCTGGCCGACGAACCACCGGCACCCCTGGACAGCGAGCGAGCCCTCGCCGTCGTTAAGATCCTCAATCGCCTCGCCCAGGAATTCCAGACCGCCATCATAGTGGTCACCCACGACGAAAAGATCATCCCCACGTTTAAGCGTATCTATCACATTCGTGACGGCAAGACCTATGAGGAGCCCGGCGAGGGGAAGCAACTGTGAGAAAGTCGCCCGCCTTGTCGGACATCGCGCCATCCTCTCGGGGTTCGCCTGAAAGTGGAACCGACCCCTTGTGTAGACTGGGGCCGTCGCAGTGCGAGAGGCGAACGATCCACAGGCGCGCTCACGTTGTGCAGAATGACTAATGTGATTCTAGGAATCGCAAGAGCGTCAGCTTTGACTCAGCTTCAGAAAGCTCCCAAGCAATTCGTTGGAGGTTGGCCCTTCCCAGTCTGGGAAGTGGTAGGCTCCAAACACTTCTGAAGATCCCTCGGCATGTGGGACGATTCCGCGAAAGTTCAGATCACCAAAAATTGTGAATTTTAAAAGCCCACAAGCCCATTTTTAACTATGCCTGGAATGTGCAATTTACTTAATTCTACGAATCTGAGGGTCGGGATGAACCCGCCAGGCCCGGATCAATCCTCCTCGAATCCTTCGAGCCTCATTTCGACACGGGTCATAATGGCATCCCAGCAACGTGTGCCTTTGCCATCGACCGAATCACAAGCGCAGATATTGCCCCATTCCTTGGAGCAGATCAGCCCACTGTGGCGTGACAAGAAATCACCTGCACTGAAACATTTCAGGCAGGTGCATTTTTGATTCAGGCAGATCGTGAAGACACCTTAATCCGACTCTAGCGGAAGAAGGCATTGGCGGCTTTGCGTTGCGGACGTCAAGGACAAGAACCGCGCCAGGTAAGACATCTGGCACGGCGATGGGCCTACGGCCTTCGTGCCCTCGACGCCGTGGAGCGTTGTTGCTTAGCCATCGAAAGATAGCGGAGGCGCTGCGCGCGTCCAACCCGTCCCATCACCCCCCGGTCTGCGAGGGGGCGATGGGCCGGGACAGACCAGCAGGGGATGACACATGGGAAAGGCCTAGGGCCTCTCCCCACATCACTGCAAGAGGGCTCCAGGCCGAACACCCAGCAGTGGGGTGCTAAGAAAGATCGGCGTGTGCGATACGCGTTCAATCCGGCAGCAGAAATCCAACTTGGCTGGATCGACATGGAGAAAACCATAGCTACTGAAACATTTCAGACGTGTGCACTTTTGATTTAGACAGGTTGTGAGGACACCTTCGGAGATACAGACCGGACTTAATCACAGCATTCAAGTGGACCGTTATCCCCCTTTGATGGGTCTTGTCGTTTCGCCCGTCCAGCAGCTCTTACCAATGATGCTGCCCTTCAAGATTTCGATAACCGTGTTCGCCCAGGCGCATCATAGAGTCCATGTGTGGCCGCTACTCCCTTTCCTGCACCACCAAGGACCTGGAGTCGATCTTCGACTTGATCCCGATGGGCTATCGAGAGGAGCGACGCTACAACATCGCGCCGGGACAGTGGGTCATCGTGATCCGCCCAGACCGGGAGTGGAAGCGGGTCCTGGGTGCCGCCCGATGGGGACTGGTTCCAAGCTGGGCTAAGGATCCTGAAGGCGGACCCAAACCCATCAATGCCCGCGCCGAGGGCATCGCCGACAAGCCAACCTTTCGGGGTGCCTTCCGCCATGGACGCTGCCTGATCCCCGCCACGGGATTCTTCGAGTGGATGAAAAGAGGAAAGGCGAAGCAAGCCTTCTACATTCACCCCACCACCGGAAAGCTGTTTGCCTTCGCAGGGCTCTACTCCCAGTGGGCCGGGGCAGACGGCGAGCTGGAGACCTGCACCATCATCACCACTGCACCCAATGCCGTGATGGAACCCATCCACGACCGTATGCCCGTGATCCTTCCTCCGGAATCCTGGGCCCTCTGGATGGATCCCAATACGCCCACAGCCACTGCCATCGAGCTGCTACGCCCCTGCCCACCCGCGTGGATGGAAGCCTATGCTGTCTCCTCGCGCGTTGGGAATGTCCAGAATGACGATCCGGAGCTGATCGCGCCTTTGGCAATGTAGGCCGCAGGCGAAGACCTGCATGCGCAAACACAGCTTCACCGCAGACCGCAGGATGCGCAGATTCCCACCCTTGGTGACGGACGAAATATCTGTCCGAAAGTCTGGCGGAGAGTAAGAGATTCGAACTCTTGATACGGTCACCCGTATACACGATTTCCAATCGTGCTCCTTCAGCCACTCGGACAACTCTCCAGAAAAACGGCTGCCCTGTTAACAGGGAATGGAGATTCTAGCATGGAGGGGCCTCGGGGCCAAGGTTTGCCTTTAGGATGGATGCGGGTTTGCGGCGGGGCTTGGTTGCACGCGATAATGCCCCTATGAACCCGCAACTCCGCGCCCTCGCTGCTGAAGTCCTCTCCCGTGTGTCAGGGAATCGTCCACCCCTAGGTAGGCCCCAATTGTTGGGGTGCCTGGAAAACCTCTGCCTGCTCCGCTCGGCCGAGGGACTGCAGGAAGTTCCTGTGGCGGAACTGCCGGCAGATCTCGATTTGGCGCCCCTCATCGATCACACCCTGCTCAAGGCCGCCGCACGCACCGAGGACGTGGACCTGCTCTGCACCGAGGCCCTGGCCCACGAATTTGCCTCGGTATGCGTGAACCCATACTGGGTGCCGCACTGCGCCCGTCGCCTGGAAGGCAGTGTGGTGCGGGTATGCACGGTGGTGGGTTTCCCTCTGGGCGCAAACACCACCCGTATCAAGGCGGAGGAGGCCCGGGAGGCCGTGGCCAACGGTGCACGGGAAGTGGACATGGTGCTGGCCGTTGGACTTGCGAAGGCGGGCCAGTGGGACTTGGTGCGTCGCGATTTCCGCACCGTGCGGGAAGCGGTTCCCGAAGCCATCCTCAAAGTCATCTTGGAAACCTGCTTGTTAAGTGATGAAGAAAAAATCAAGGCCTGCCAGATTGCTGCGGAAGAAGGGCTGGATTTCGTAAAGACCTCCACCGGTTTCTCCACCGGCGGAGCCACGGAAGCCGATATTCGCCTCATGCGGGGAACCGTGGGGGCACGATCCGGTGTCAAGGCATCGGGCGGCGTGCGCACCTATGCGGAGGCCCTTGGCATGGCCTTGGCGGGCGCCACCCGACTGGGTTTATCGAGTTCCCTGGTCGTTATTCAGGGCGGCACAGCGGTGGGGAGCGGCTACTGACCCTTGCCCGGGCCAAGTGCGGTATGCTGCATTAAACGCTCTACCCGGGAGGTCTGTGTGGCCAAGCTCGATCTGGTCATGTTCGAGGAGGAATACAAGCTGCTGCAGGAGATCATCTCCCGCCTGCAGGCTGACTCTTCGAGCAAGGTCGTGTTCCTGGTGGACAAGAACGGCCAACAAATTGCCGCCGCGGGCGATGTCCGCAGCATTGACGCCACCAGCCTCGCGTCCCTAACCGCCGGCAATGTGGCCGCCACGGATGGGTTGGCCAAGCTCATCGGCGAAAAAGAATTCACATTGCTCTTCCATGAAGGAGAAAAGGACAACCTCCATATCTCCATCGTGGGCAAGCGGGGCATCCTGGTGGTCATTTTCGATATGAACAGCAGCCTGGCCCTGGTTCGCCTCCGGGTGAAAAAGGCCAGCCGCGATCTGCAGGAAATCTTCGAGAAGGTGGAACAGCGAGCCCAAAGTACGGCGGGCGACTCCAATTTCGAAAGTCCCTTCTCCGAGATCACGGATGAGGACATCGACAAGCTGTTTGGCGACTGAGCCCGGGGGACCAGCGCCATGACCTTCATCAACTACGCCTCCCGCGAGATCAACTGCAAGATCGTGTATTACGGGCCCGGGCTGTGTGGCAAAACCACGAATATCCAGTGGATTTTTGAACAGGCCAACCCCGAGAAGCGCGGCAAGCTGGTGAGCCTAGCCACGGAAACGGACCGCACCCTCTTTTTCGATTTCCTGCCGCTGGACATGGGTACCGTCAAGGGCTTCAAGGTCCGCTTCCATCTCTATACGGTGCCAGGCCAGGTGTTCTACGACGCCAGCCGGAAGCTCATTTTACGGGGCTGCGACGGCATGATCTTTGTAGCGGATAGCCAGCGCCCGCGCATGGAAGCCAATATCGAATCCATTGCCAACTTGGCCACCAACCTCAAGGAAAATGGGTTTGATATCCGCACGATTCCCTATGTGCTGCAACTCAACAAGCGGGACATGCCCACCGCCGCGACCGTGGATGAAATGGAACGCCTGCTCCGGTTCCGCAACGAGCCCATGATCGCCGCCGTGGCCAACCAGGGCACCGGCGTCATCGAGACCCTGAAAGCCTGCGCCCGACAAATCCTGATGGAGTTGCAGAAGTCCTAATCCAGGGCTTGAACCTGGCACGAGCTGCGCTAAACTAGGTGTTCCTACTTTCCGGAGTAGCTCAGTGGTAGAGCAATCGGCTGTTAACCGATTGGTCGGGGGTTCAAGTCCCTCCTCCGGAGCCAACAAAAACGCCCCGCACACGCGGGGCTTTTTGTTGATAGCGCAGGAGCAGGGACTTGAACCCCCGAGTCAGCGATGGTGCGCAGATAGCGAAAGCGAAATGGGCTCCAGTGGAGCCCGCGAAGCGTTCCGCCAACGGCGGATTCGCGTGCGCAACCAGCGCTGCGGGTTGCGGGCCAAAGCCCGCAACGGGGTTCACATCAGCACCTACCCAGGAACCACCTTCCCAACGCCACTACCTTGAACCCCCCTGTCAGTGATGGTGCGCAGGCAGCCCCGGTTCCATGCCCCCGCCTCTTTCTAGATCGCCTACCATTGCAGATCTCCCCCGAAAGGACCCCAGTGGCAAAAACCAAGGCTCAACTCGAAAAACGGAAACGGGAAGCCGAAAAAAGAAAGAAAACAGAAAAGGCCATCCTCAAAATTGCGGCCGGAATGCCGGATGACGGTGAAGTAGGGACCTCGCCCACACCGAGCCTTGACGCCAGGCCAGTTCCCAAACAGAGCTGAACCGTTTTTTTGCTCACCCCACTTTGAGCAGCCCTTGCCCCAGCCTCGCCAGGATGTTTGCCACCCGAACCCCAAGCGCGCGTAAGCTCTCTGGATGACCTGGAACCCCATGCCCCGAATGGATGTGGATCTGATGACCCTGCCCCTGGATGCCCAGCAGGGTTTTTTATTTTCCCGTCTGGATGGAATGACTGATGTGCCCACCCTGGCCAGCCTCACGGGGATGACCGAAGACCAAGTGGCCCTCCTGCTCAGCAAGATGGTGGCGATGGGTGCCGTGGCCCCTACATCCGAGCCTTTGATGGACGCCGGGCCATTGGCCCCGAAAGTGCAACCCGTTCCGGAAAACGAACCTGAACCTGAGTCAGACCCGGCCGCTTCCGCCCAGGAAATCACCCAACGGCAGCTCTTTGAGACAAGGCTCCATGCGCAGCCCGAGGACATGCGCGTTGCGCAGGCGAGGGTTGCCGAGGAACCTGAGCTCAGCGCCTACTGTTTTGACCCGGTGCCCAAGGTCATCGCGGCCGTGCTGGAAAATCCCCGAACCGGAGGGCTTCAGGCACGCCTGATCGCCACCCACCATCGCTCGTCCGCGGGGCTCGAGGCGCTGGCCGCGCGTGCGGCCTTTACCCACGACGATGGCGTGCGGCGCGCACTGCTGCGCAACCCCGTGCTTCCGGTGGCGCTCTTTCGGCGCCTGTGGAGTCCTCAACGCTTGCTGGCCCAGTTTCTGGTGAGCTCCTCCCGGGAATGTCCGGAACAGACCCGGGCCATGGCTCGGGATCTTTTGCGCACCTCCTTCAACCAGCGGCCCGGAGAAGAGCGGGTGGAACTCATCCTCACCACCGAGGGACGCTGCCTCACCGCCCTGGTGGGCCTCACCATCGATGGCCAAACCACGGCCCTGCTCTGCCGTCGCACCTACCATTCCACGCTGCTGATCCAGAACATCGCCCGCTGGAGCGCCGCGCCGCCCCAGCTCATTGCCCATCTCCGACGACAGGATGCCGTACGCCGCAATGCCGTGCTTCGGCAGATGCTGGAACGGCATCCCAATGCATCCTAAAAACAAAAGGGCCGCGAAACCTGCAGCCTTTAGATAGGCCGCGCCACCAGGGATCGCGTCAAGGTGAACCCACCCTGAGCGAGCTTGCCGACGGCCCGGGCCAACGCTTCCCGGCTGCAGCCAAGCGCCTCGCACCAGGCATCCACAGGGATTTCCCCGCCCTCGGGTTGCTCCGCGATCCAGGTATTCCAAAGACCTTGAAGCGCGGCCAGTTCGGGTTCTGCCCGATCCATCCAGCTGCGTTCCTGGGGCCGCTTGGGCTCGTAGAAGGTCTGACCCTGCAGCGCTTCCGGCAAAAATGCCTGTTTGCGGCCGTAGTCCAAGTGTGAATAGAAATAGCCCTGCCCTTTCCCGGCGGCGCGGCTAGTGCTGGTGTGCGCGTCTTGCAGCGCTTCTGCGAGGGGCACATCGGGGGCGGCCATGGCCGCATCGATGGCGGTAATCGTGGCGTTGGATTTGGGCGCATTGGCCACGTAGATCACGGCCTGCGCCAGAGGAATCCGCGCCTCGGGCCAGCCGATCTGCTCCACGGCGCGGCTGGCCGCTTCACAGAGGATGAAGGCCGTAGGGTCGGCATTGCCCACATCCTCCGCCGCACACACCATCAACCGGCGGGCGATGAAGCGCGGGTCCTCGCCGCCCCGAATCATGCGGGAAAGATAGTAGAGCGCCGCATCCGCATCGGAACCCCGCAGGCTTTTCTGGAAGCAGCTGGCCAGATCGTAGTGGCCATCGGCACGGTCGTAGCTGATGCGCCCGCCCAGTGCCTCTCGCAGGCCTTCCAGGTCGCGGTGGGCAGGTTCCATCCCCAACCAGGTTTCGAGGCCGGTGAGCGCTGAACGCAAGTCGCCATTGGCCCATTTCGCCAGCCAATCGAGCAACTCAGGGGGCTCCGCCACCTCTGCCTGCTCCTGGCGCCAGGCCCGGGACAGCACCTGACCAATGGCTTCCGGAGTGAGCGGTTTCAGGGCGATCACCTGGCAGCGGCTGCGCAGGGCTGGATTCAGATAAAAGGCTGGATTTTCCGTGGTGGCGCCAACGAGGATGGCCTCGCCGCGTTCCAGGTAGGGCAACAGGATGTCCTGCTGGGATTTGTTGAAACGATGAATTTCATCCAGGAAAACCACCGGTGGCTGGGCTCGAAACAGTGGTTGCTCCCGGTGCTCCAGTAGAAATTTCTTCAGTTCCGCCGCGCTGCCCGTAACGCCTGTGAATTCGTAGAAGCTATGCCCGGTGCCCTTGGCCAGGATCCTCGCCAGGGTAGTCTTGCCGGTGCCCGGGGGACCCCAGAACACCATGGAGGGCAGGCGCCCACCCGACGTCAACCGCGCGATGCTGCCCCTGGGGCCCAGCAGGTGGGGCTGACCCACCACATCCTCCAGGGTTTGGGGGCGCAAGCGCTCGGCAAGGGGAATGTGGTTTGGCTGGGACATCCGTGACTACTTTTTCACCGCGTCCTTCACGTCCTTGGCCGCTTCCTTGCTGCCATCGGCAATCTCCTTGCCTGCCTTCTTGGCGCCTTCGCCCACCCGCTTGCCTGCGGCCTTGGCAGCTTTGCCCACTTCCTTGCCCGCCTCCTTGGCAGCCCGGCCAACCTTCTTGCCGGTTTCGGCAACTTCCTTGGCGGCGGCCTTTACATCCGCCTTCACCCGTTCCTTGGTGTCCTGGGTAAAGGAAAGGGTAAGCAGCAGTGCGAGAGCAGGAGCGATCATGCTTGAATGATACCGCGCCGGATGGAGACCCTCGATGAACCCTTACCTGAAAGCTTTGCCCTACTTGCTTAGCGGTGTGCTCCTCAACGCCTTTGCCCAGATCGCCATGAAAAAGGCCGTCACCGCCGCTGGCATGAGTTGGAGCCTGGGACCGCTGGTGCGGCTCTTCCTGCATCCCTGGATGCTGGTCTGCATGGGCTGCTATGCGGTGAGCATCGTGGTATGGGCGGCGGCCATGAAACTGGTGCCCGTGAATTTTGCCTATCCCTTCCTGGCCCTGGGTTTCGTGGCCGGGGCCTTCATGTCGCGGCTATTCCTGGGCGAAGGCATTCCGCCCCTGCGTTGGCTGGCCCTGGCCATCATTGTTTTGGGGGTGGGTCTCCAGGCCTTTACGGCGCCTTCCCAGCGGGAACATCCAAACGCGCAGGAACCTGGAAAATAGCTACTGGCTTGTTGCGAATTCGGTAGAATTCCCGAGATGCCTCTTTCATCGAACTTCCGGTCCATCCACCCCGACTGGCCAGAACCCGGTCGAGATGCAGAAGGCATGCGCATTCTGGTGCTGGATGACCAGGAAATCATCCGGGTGCAGCTCAAGCGCATCCTCCAGAAAAGCGGCTATGCCGTAACCGAAGCCTCGGATGCCCGCACGGCCCTGGAGATCCTGGACCGGGAGCCCATGGACCTGGTCCTGAGCGATATCCGCATGCCCGGCATGACGGGCCTGGAATTGATGAAGACCATCGCCGCCCGCGTGCCCGATATCGCAGTGGTGATGGTAAGTGGCGTGGACAGCATGGAAATGGCCATGGAATGCCTGCGCCATGGCGCCTATGGCTATGTGGTGAAGCCCGTGGACACGAGCGGCATCCTGATCGCCGTGGCCAATGCGCTGCGGCGCCGGATGCTGGAACTGGAACACCGGGACCGGGAAGGCATTCTGGCCCGCAAAGTCAGGGAACAAACCGAGGAAATCCGCAACAGTCGGGAAGAGATTTCCCACCGTCTGCTCTCCGCCAGCGAACATCGGGATAACGAAACGGGCGCCCATGTGCGGCGGATCGGCCTATACGCCGCCGAAATGGGGGCCATCCTGGGCTGGGATCTGGAAGGCATCGATTGCATCCGAGCCGCTGCGCCCATGCATGACATTGGCAAGATCGGGGTGCCCGATCGCATTCTGCAGAAGGATGGCCCGCTCACGGATGAGGAGTGGATCATCATGAAGACCCACACCACCATGGGTGCCAATATCCTGCGGGATTCCACCGTGCCCTTCATCCAGATGGGGGCGCGCATTGCCGCCTGCCACCACGAAAAGTTCGATGGCACCGGCTACCCCGGTCTGTACGCCGGAACCCAGATTCCCCTGGAGGGCCGCATCACCGCACTGGTGGATGTCTACGATGCCCTGTGCAGCAAGCGCGTCTACAAGCATGCCTGGACCGAGGAAGAGGCCCTGGGCTACCTCCGCGCCCAGCAGGGAAAGCATTTCGACCCCGACCTGCTCAAGATCTTCCTGGACCACTACGCTCGTTTCCGCCAGATTTTCCTGGATAACCCGGATAAATTCGCGCCCGAAGAGATCCCCTTGCGGGGGTTGTGATCTCTCTCACCCGCCTGCTGCGGGCATTTGAGCCAAAATGACAGCGGAGCCCAAGGGCGGGTCCGCCTTCCATCGTCGCCCTTGGAACGCACACTGAGGAGTTGTCATGTACGACATCGAACGATCCTTCGATCAGCAGATCCTTTCTACCTCGAAGAGTCGCCCCACGGTCATTTTCATCGAGCCCAGCGATGCCCGGGTGGTGGAAGCCGCCTGCTGCCTCACGCGTTTCATCCGCCCGGTCTTCCTGGCTCCCGAGGCCGAAGTACGGGCCCTGGCGGCCTCCCAGCTCACCCAGGTGGATCAGGACCGCCTGCAGTGGGGGCTTTCGGAAAGCACCTTCATCGATATCAACACGCGCCCGGACCTGGTGGAGGAATTCGCCCACGGCTATCACGACTACCTCATCGCCAACGGCAAGGAGTTGAGCCTGGCGGAAACCCGCGCCCTGGTCTCCCAGCCCAGCTTGTTCGGCATCTGTGCGGTGAAGTTCGGCCACGCCGATACGGTGGTGGGCGGGGCCACCCATGAGACCAAGGACTATTTCCGGCCCATGGTGAAAATGCTGGCCAAGGACCCCTTCGTTTGCGAAGCCGGGGTGTTCGTACTCCCCGATGAACATCCTGAAAACATTTTCCCCCACAACATCGTGGTATTCGGTGACGTGGGTGTGAACGCCACCATGACCGCCGATACGCTGGCCCGCACGGCCGTGGCGACCAGCGCTGTGGCCCGGGATCTCTTCGCGGAGGATATTCTTCCTGAGATCCAGGCCGCCATCGTGTCCTATTCCGATCGCGGGTCCGACGAGGGGCCTTCCCCCGAGATGGTGCGCCAGGCCACGGAGATCCTGCCCAAGTACTTGGCTGAACGCCACACCAAGGGCGAGCGCTACCAGAGCATCCACATCCAGAGCGAAGTCAAGATCAATGCCGCCCTCTCCCAGCGGTCCGCCATGTACTACCGCCCCGGTAAAACCGAGCCCTGGCCAGGTTCGCCCAACGTGATCATCTGCCCCAACCTGGACATGGGGAACCTGCTCTACCACATCTACGCCACCCGCTATCCCCAGGCGAAAAAATTCCCCGTGCTCTTCGGATTACGGTTCGCGGGCGTGGACCTGCCCATGGATTGTTCCCCCGAGGATGTGCGGCTGGCGGTCAAGGCTTCGATCCTGCGCCTGCACAAATATGGCGAATGGACCCAAACCCCCAAGGACACCTTCTTCCGCAGCTTCCGGGTGTTGGCCATCAATCCCGGTTCTACCTCCACCAAGATCGCCGTTTACCAGGGTGAGCGGGAATCCTTCACCAAAGAACTCAAGCACTCCGTGGAAGAGCTGCATCCCTTCGACGGCAAACCCATCACCGCCCAGTTCCATTTCCGCAAAGATGCCATCGAGAAATTCCTCCATGAAAACGGCCTCAGCATGGCGGATATCGACGCCGTGAGCGGCCGCGGCGGCCTCCTACACGCCATGCCCCACGGCACCTTCAGCGTGAATGAAGCCATGCTCAAGGATCTCGCCGAGGGCATCCAGGGCCAGCATGCTTCCAACCTGGGCGGGCTCATCGCCCACGAACTGGTGGAAGGCTCCGGCAAACCTGCCTTCATCGTGGATCCCGTTGTGGTGGACGAAGTGGCCGAGCGCGCCAAGATCACCGGCGTGAAGGAACTGCCACGCCGAATCATCAGTCACGCCCTCAATCAGATCGCCACTGCCCACCGCTATGCCGAGGATCGCGGCGTGCCCTACGAGAAGGTCAATGTCATCGTCGCCCATCTGGGTGGTGGAATCACCGTGGGCGCCCACAAGCGCGGGCGCTACATCGACGTAAACGATGGCCTGGGCGGCGAAGGCCCCATGTCTCCGGAACGCGCGGGTTCCCTGCCCGGATTTGCCTTGGTGGACTACTGCTTCTCTGGCAAATACACCAAGGACGAGATCAAGAAAAAACTCGTGGGCAAGGGCGGCATCCTGGATCTGCTGGGCACCACCAACATGATGGAACTGGAAAAACGCTACGTGGCGGGCGACGCGGAAGTCATCGCCGTGATGGACGCCATGGCCTACCAGGTGGCCAAGGAAATCACCTCCCTTTGGCCCGCCTTTGATGGCGAAACGGTGGATCAGATCCTGATCACCGGCGGCATCGCCCGCTGCAAACCCACCGTGGCCTACATCAAGAAATGCCTGGCTGCCCTGCCCGCTGGCATTACCGTCTACCCCGGCGAAAACGAAATGCTGGCCCTCGTCATGGGCGCCCTGCGCGTGTTGACGGGCCGGGAAGATGCGAAGGAATACGGCAAGCGATAGACCTGCTTGTCAGCTCAATAAAAAATGCCCGGCGGTTGCCGGGCATTTTTGTTGAGTCATTGAGATCAGAGTGCTGTCTGCAGCACCGTCAATACGATGGTGTTCACCACATCCTCCGCCGTGCAGCCGCGGCTGAGATCGTTGCCGGGCTTGACGAGGCCCTGGAGCACGGGGCCGTTGGCGGAGCAGCCGCCGAAGCGCTCGGCGATCTTGTACCCGATGTTGCCGGCGTTGAGATCAGGGAACACCAGCACATTGGCGTTGCCAGCCACTTTGGAACCAGGGAATTTTTTCTGGCCGATGGCGGGAATCATGGCGGCATCGAACTGGATTTCGCCATCCACCAGCAGTTCGGGGCGGCGCTCCTTCACGATGGCCAGGGCGGCGCGCACTTTGTCCACCAGAGCGTGTTCGGCGCTGCCCGCGGTGCTGAAGCTGAGCATGGCAACTTTCGGCTCCACGCCCAACATGGCCTTGGCGGTGTCGGCACTGGCAATGGCCACATCAGCCAGCTGTTCGGGATTGGGGTCGGGCAGCACCGCGCAATCACCGAACATCATGGCGCCCTGCTCACCAAATTTCGGGTCGGGATGGATCATCAGGAAGGCACTGCTGACAGTCTTGATGCCCTTGGCGCAGCCAATGGTGAGCAGGCAGGCCCGCACGGTTTCGCCCGTGGTGTTCAGGGCACCTGCCACAAACCCATCGGCCTGGCCGGTCTTCACCATCATGCCGCCGAAATAGAGCGGGCTGCGCATGGTCTCCGCAGCCTTTTCCTCGGTCATGCCCTTGGCCTTGCGAGCCTCGAAAAAGGCCTCGGCGAACACTTTGGAATCCGGATCGGTGGCAGGGTTGCGCAGGGTGGCGCCTTCCAGGCTCACGCCCAGCTCCGCGGCCCGGGCTGTCATCTTCGCAGGCTCGCCCAGCACGGTGATGGCACAGATGCCCTCGGCCAGGATTTTCGCGGCGGCCAGGATGGTGCGATCGTCCACGCCCTCGGGCAGCACGATATGGCGGTGCAGGCCCTTGGCCCGCTCGCGGAAGGTTTGGAACCAGGCTTCGTGGGTGGTGGTCATGGGCTCTCCCTGAAGTCTCTATTTTCACAGGGGAACCCATGGGAAGTGGTCACAGCTCGTGGCTTTCCTTTGGTTGGAATATTCAAACATTTTTTAACTTGGGAAGTGCCTCCCGGTGGACGATGCTTTGGATGTGCCCATGGACCTCTCCCACCTCAGCCCAGACATGATGCAGCAGGCCCTGGTGGGCCTTCTGGCCTCGTTCCGCTCCTTTGTGGCTGTCGTGGATGCCGATGGCATTCTTTTGGCCGTCAACCCCGCGTGGCGGGACTTTGGGGAGGAAAACCCTCTGATTCGCGGCTTGGGGCCTGGGAGCGATTACTTGGCGGTTTGCGGGGGCCTGCTCGCCACGTCTGATATGCGCCTGGGCACCGTAGCCCTCGGGATTCAGTCAGCCCTCAAGGGCAAGATGCCCCTCCTTAAACTCGACTATCAGCAGGGCGGGCCGGAGTCCCTGCGCTGGTACGGCCTACAGGTCACGGCTCCCAACCGGGAACGCAGTACGCCTGGCGTCATCATCCATGCCGACATCACGGAGAAAATGTTGATGCAGCGGTCCCTGCGCCGCATCGAGAATCTCTTCAAGATCACCACGGAAAACGCCGCCGACCTCATCGCCATCCTGGATGCACGCAAGGGCACGGTCTTCGCCAGCCCTTCCCATTCCTGGACCCTGGGCTATTCCAAGTACGAATTGCCTCGCATCGACTACGCAACGCTCCTGCACGAGGATGATCTGCCCCTGTTCCGGGCCCTCCTGGAAGAAGGTGCCACTCGCAGCCTGAGCCGCACGCTCCAATTCCGAGTGCGCGCCAAGAATGGCACGGTGCACCTGCTGGAATGCAAAGTCACCTCCGTGGATGCCGCTTCAGGCGATTTCGGCACGCTGTTGCTTGTGAGCCGGGATATCAGCGAGCGAAACAGCCTGTAATCTGAATTCAAGGACAGGTTGATCTGTTTTTTGTTCATTTTTTTATTGATGAAATTTTTTTATTCAAACCGCTACACTGTTGCCCAGCCACGCCCTTCGCTGGGAGGTTCGTCATGAACCCAATCCGTTTTGTCTTGCCGAGCCTCCTCACGGCGCTGGTTTCGAGCGGTGCCAGCCTCCCGGTTCAGGGGCAATCGCCTTCGAAGGATGCACCCAATCCTTCGGTATACAACCGTCGCGTCCGCCCCCAGGAGCCTGCCAGCAACATCGACTGGAACGCCCGCATCACGGCCCTGCTCAAGGAAGAACCCGGCGATATCATCCTCACTGCGGTGGGCGACATGATCTTCAACGAAAAGATCACCCATCTGGCGGCACCTGAACGGCAGGGCATCTTCCGCATTCTCCAGGAGGCGGATGTGGCCTACGGCAACCTGGAATTCTCCATCAATGACCGGCCGGAGTTGCAGCGACCGTTCTACAACTTCCGCGCAGGCAAGGAATTCGCCTGGGAAGTGGCCCGCACCGGCATCAACCTGGTGAGCATGGCCAATAATCACGCGCTGGACTTCGGGCCGGAAGGGTTGCGGGAATGCCTGCGCAACCTCGATCTCGTGAACATCGACCACGCCGGCGCGGGCAATACTTTGGCCGAAGCCCATGCCCTGGTCACCCACGAAGTCCAGGGCCAGACCACGAAATTCGGCCTGCTTTCCTACATGCGTTACTGGACGGCAAAATATCGTTCCAAGGATCCGGGCGCCCCTTCACTTGCCACCATCGATCCTGCCGTGATCCTGGTGGCCCGTGACGGCAAGGTGGAGGCCGTGGAAGGTCCCCTGGAAAGCGACGTGAAAGCCATGGAAGACGACATCCTCCTGGCCCGACGCCGTGCAGAGGTGCTGATGGTGTCCCTCCACAACCACGATGTGAGCCACAACCGCACCTTTGGCATCCAGGACAAAACGCCCCCCAACGACGAAATCATGTTCCGCCGCGCCGTCGACATGGGCGCCGACCTGGTGCTGGGCACCGGGCCCCACGTTCTGCGGGGCATCGAGATCTACAAGGGCAAGCCCATCTTCTACAGCCTGTCTGATTTCATTTATCAGTACCGCACGCCCGATCGGATCCCCGTGGACCTTATCCACCAACGGGACCTCGAAATGGCACGCCCCACCAACGTTTCCGTGTGGGATCGCCGGGATTCGCCCGAAGTCATGGAAGGTGTACTGGTGCGCATGACCGTTAACAAGGGCAAGCTGCGGAAGATCCAACTCATCCCCATCACCATCGATGATGAAGGCCCCTTGTACGGCGTACCGAGGCTCGTCAACGACACGCGTGCCAAGGGCACCCTGGAGCGGCTGCAGAGGCTCTCCTCGCCCTACGGCACCCGCATCGTGAACAAAGGCTGGTACGGCGAAATCGAGCTGTAGACGAATTACTTCTCCGCCAACAACCACGCCGTGGCAAAGGCCAGCCTGGCCATTCTCTGCACCTGCGCGGAGTCCAGACTCGTGGCAGTATCTCCGGGTTGGTGGTACTCGGGAAAGTAGTTGCCGAAGAAGCGCACGAAGGGCACCCGCGCCCGGGCGAAATCACGGTAATCACTGCCGCCGCTGCGCCCATCGGTGCGATCCAGGTGCAGCGCCATGCCGGTGCATTGCCCCGCCCGTACCAGGATGGGCGCCAGCTCCGGTGCCCAGTCGGCCAGGCCCGGTTCCGCAAAGTGCCCGGGCGCGAGGTTCGCGAGAAAAGCTCCACCTTTCTCAGAATCGGCTTCCATCACCAGCTTGCGAATCTCTTCTGCCGTCCAGGGGTGCCCGATCATATCGAGGTTGAGATAGGCCGTGGTCTTTGCCAGGGGCCACCGGGGATGGCGCACGTAGTGGCCAGAACCAAACTTGCCATCCTCTTCGCCAGTCCAGAACGCGAAGATCACCGTGCGCCGTGGTCGCGTGGGCTGCGCGGCGAAGGTCCGGGCGATTTCCAGCAGCGCCGCCACCCCAGAAGCGTTGTCATCAGCCCCGGGGTGCAGCACACCGCCGCGCATGCCCAGATGATCCATGTGGGCGCCAAGGAGAATTGCCTCGTGATTCACCTTTGGGTCCGCCCCTCTCAGCACAGCCAGAACGTTGCGGCTGCCAGAATTACTGACCTTTCCGGAGGTACGAAGGGTCGCCACGGCTCCGGCAAGCTTGCCATCCGTTAAAAGGTTTTTCGCCAAAGCCGAAGATACGCGGATCAGGGGCGGTTCATCAGTGATGGGGGCACCTGCTTCCGGGCGAAAAAAAGGCTCGCCCTTCAGGCTGGCCACCTGCGCTTCCAGATCATCATCGAGGCCAATCACAGCCTTGGCCCCAAGCTGATCCAGCAACTCCACCCGGGCCGCAAAGCGGTCCAGGAACTTCGCACTGGTGTACTTGGCCACGAATTCTGGGCGCTGCCATTGGGCGCCGGGTGGCAGCCCACCCTGCACCAGGACCACCTTGCCTTTCACATCCAGATCTCGAAAGTCATCATGGCCCAGCGAGGTCTCCCGAATGCCGTACCCGGCAAACACCACCGGAGCTGCAATCACCTGGGGCTCCAGCTCCGGCAACAGGCAGGAGACACCATGTTTCCAAGTCACCGAGGTCTTAGAGGTCTCGATCCTGAGTTCACCGCCGAGCTCGCTGACTTGCCGCAAGGGAACCACCTGAAAATAGGAAGGCCCGAGCGCCGGCAGGCCTGCCTTCTGAAGGTGGCCAACCACATAGCGTCCAGTGGCCTCCAGGCCGCGGCTGCCCAGGCCCCGCCCTTCCCGGCGAGGATCCGCCAGGAAAGCGATATGGCTGGCCAACCGCTTGGTCTGAATGGCTCCAAGGCTCTTGGCAAGTGCGGGCGGGAGTGATGCTGGGACACCCGTGCTAACGAAATCCCCAAGGCCCGGCGGCGCGGCGAAACCAACCCAACCAATACAGAACGCAGCAAAAAGTTGGAGGAATTTCATGGCGTTCTGCTTTCAATTGGTGCCTTGCGGTTGGGAATGCAACGCGCAGATAAACCACAGGGGGTGCAGCGTTCCGCCGAGGAAAGAATCGAATTACGAGATCTCATCCTTCCCTCTGCGCCCTCCGTGGTTCAAAAGAACTGCATCCTTATTGCTACCCAGGTGCCGAGCACGAAATCGTTCAGATCGGTCCCCAGTGGAAAATCAACGTGGGCGGGATCAGCAGCAGGCAGGCCAGCACCACCAGGATGAGCATCAGCGGCAAAAACCACTTGGCCCAGCGTTCCCAGGGAATCTTGGCAGCGCCCAGTACGCCCATGGCCACCGCGCTGGTGGGCAGAATGGGATTCACGATCTCGCAGAGTTCAAAGCTGTACACACAGGTCTGGCGCGTAATGCCAACCAGATCGGACAAGGGCGCCATGATCGGCATGGTGAGTGCGGCTTGGGCCGTGCCGGAATGGATGAAGAAGTTGATGACGCACTGCACCAGGAACATCACCTGGGCAGTGATGCCCTTGGGCAGTACCTGAATCACGTTGGAGCCATAGAACAGGATCGTGTCCATGATCTTGGCATCGTTGGCGATCACCAGCAGGGCCCGGGCGCAGGCCACGATGAACACCACGCCCACCATATCCTTCGCACCGGTCACGAAATGCCGCGCAATGGTGCTGAGATCCATGCGGCTCATGAGGCCGATCACGATACCCATGGCCAGAAAGAGGGCGGCGATGGCATCCATGTACCACTGGTATTTCAAGACACCAAAAATCAGCAGGCCCATGGCGGCGCCAAAGGTAGACAGCGCCAGAATGTGGCGAACATCCCACCGTTCATTTTCATCGGGGTGGTGCTCGATGGATTCACGCTGCAGATCGATATCCCGCACGGGGCTGAGGTCGGGGTTCTTTTTCACTTTCTGGGCATAGACCATCACATAGGTGATCACCACCGTCATCACCACCACCCAGGCCGCGATGCGATAGGCCAGGCCGGAATAAACAGGGACCCCGGCGATTCCTTGGGCCACGCCCACGGTGAAGGGATTGAAGAAGGCGCAGGCAAAGCCCGAAGCCGCGCCCAGGAAGGGAATCGCCATGCCCGTCAGGGAGTCATAACCCAACGCGCGCGACATGGGGATGAAGATCGCAACGAAGGGAATCAGTTCCTCGGCCATGCCGAAAATGGCCCCGGCCAGGGAAAACACAATCATCAGGACGGGGATGAATAGCCACTCCAGGGCGGGTTTCCGGCCGATGACCCGCACCAGACGCTTGATGCCGAATTCCACCGCCCCGGTTTCCTGGAACACGCAAAAGCTGCCACCAATGATGAGCAGGAAGGCAATGAGGGTTCCACCATCAAGAAAGCCCTTGATGGGCGCCAGCAGGAAAGTTTGGGGCCCCAGGTAGTGCTTGGGAATGACGTGGTAGCTACCCGACACCGGCACCATCACGGATTTGCCATCGGGCAGGAGCTTGGCCACCCGCAGGAATTCGCCCGAGGGAATGATCCAGGAAACCACGAGCACCAGGGCCACCAGGGCGCCCACGATGACGAGGGTATGAGGCATCTTGAGGGACTTCGCCCACTCACGAAAGCTTGTCTTCATCTGCGTATCCTCTTTCGTCAGTTTATTCAAAAATGCCCTTGGCGAGCGGTTTCCGGGCCTTCATCAGGGTGCGACCTTTGGCGATCACGGTATGGATCTCCAGGTTCTTGGGGTCGAGCAGCACCACATCCGCATCCAGGCCCACGGCCAGGTTCCCCTTGCTGCGGAGCTTCAGGATATGGGCAGGATTCGACGTGATCACCCTCAGAGCTGTTTCGAGGGGCACCTTTTCCTGTAGCACCGCGTCCCGCACGGCGGCGAACAGGGTGGTAACCCGCCCCACGGAAATGCCTCGCAGACGGCCGCGATCATCAAAATCGGGCAGGCTGCCCTGGCCATCGGACGTGAAAGTGATGTGACCAGGATCCACACCCGCTTCCAGCATCCGACGCAGGGCCACGCCGCAGGGCACTTCGCCATCATCCAAGTAGGCCTGCACGGTGGAGGTCGTGAAATCCACAAAGCCGCCGGACTTGGCGTAGGCGATGCCTTCTTCGAAAAGGTGGGGATTGCGGTTGATGTGGGTGGGCAGAAATTGGGAGGCGGGAATCTCGGTTTCCTTCAGGATGCGCCGCAAAATTTCCAGCCCGCGGATGCCATCTCCCAGATGCAGATTCACGATGCCAGCCTTGCCTGACAACATGCCCCCACGCCGGGCGGTGCCCGCGAGCTGCGCCAGGGCCTCGAAGGTGGGCTGGCTGGACCGATGATCCGAAATGGCCACTTCGCCGGTGCCAATCACTTTGTCGATGAAGAGCAGATCCTCTTCGATGGTGCTGAACAACGTGCGCACCGGCACGCCATAGGAACCTGAATAGAGGTACGTGCTGATGCCCTCTTCCTCCAACCCCTTGGCCTTGGCCAGCAGAGCGGGCATGCTGCGCGTGTAGCCATCGGTTCCCAGGCAGCCAACCACCGTGGTGATGCCCCCACGAATGGCATCGGTGAGCTGCAGATCCGGGGTGCGCGTGGCAAATCCGCCCTCACCACCACCGCCCATCATGTGCACATGGGCATCGATGAATCCGGGCACTACCACCAGATTGCGCGCATCGATGACTTCGCAATACTTGCGGGGAATGCGGATATCCGCCTCCATCCGCAGGATTTGCCCACCGCCGATAAGGATGTCGCAACGACCGCCTGGCGTGGGCGTGAGAACCTCGGCGTTCTTGATCAGCAACATGAAGACTCCAGGTGTGGGATGGGCGATCTAGGGCAGCCGTTGAACGGGCAAGGCGCCATCTGGCAATGCCAGAGCACGGAATTCGGCATAGCTATAGAGGCCGTAGAGCAGGCAGGGTTCCAGCACCTGGATGGCGCGGCGAGCCAAGGGCTGATCCAAGGCAACGACCAAGGTTCCCGCTGGGAATTCACGTTCCACCGCCGCGTCCCGGGCCACGATGGTCCGGTTTTCGTAACGCTGATACAACTCATCGTAGGGCGCTTCCCACCGCACAAGGCGACACCGTTCGGCCTTGAGGCGTTCAGCGGCAGCAAGCTCTCTGAACACCAGTCCGTGATGCTCCAGCAAAGGGCGGAAAATTTTGGCGGCCCGTGCCTCGATCACGTACGCCTTGGGTGTCGGCACGCTGGATTTCACCACCAGATCCAGCATGAGGTTCGCCGTGGGGATCTCCAGAACCTGCCCCGAGGCGGGGTCGGACATCTTCACGAGACCCACCTTGCCATCCACATTGCCCCAGAAAGTGTTGGTGGCAATGAAAGGCGGCAAGGGTTCGCGGCGAGCCTTCTCCGATAATTCAAAAATGCGGGCCCGGCTTTCCGGAGTGCCCAGCAGGTGCTGAAACAGCGTGAGATACGCATCCACCCGGATGCCCAAGTCGGCCTGGGGATCCTTGGCGCTGCGCCGCACCCCGGCCTCGATGATGAAGGATACCGCGCCGTGACTACCCAATCCGTTGCGGCCATCATCCACTTCCGGCGTGGAGGGGCGGATTTCTTCTTCCGGGGCTGGCCCTCCCACGGTGTAGCGGGCATAGGGATGGCCCGCCTTCGCCAATACGGGAGCGGCGGTCTCCACCACTCGCAGCCCTTCAATCTTGAGACTCGCTGGAATCAGCGGATGGTTGCAGGCGTCCAGCGTAATGATGGGCCAGCGTTCCCAGGCGCGGCGCACATGGTCTTCGCCAATGCGCACATAGTCTTCGCCATCGCGGGTGAACTCGTGGCAATCCGCTGCCAAATGGGGCAGCACCCGCCGGGCCACGCGATAGAAGGCCTGGATCTCGGGCTGCGATTGCAGCAGATGATCGCGATTGAGATCGGCCTTGGCATCATTCCGACGCTGATTGGCCACGGCCCCGTCGGGGTTGACCATGGGCATCAGGTAGAGATCCACATCCTCGGGCAAGCGCTCAGGATGTTCGGCAATGCTGCGGACCATATACAGCAGCGCATCCTTGCCGGAGACTTCGTTGCCATGCTGCTGGGCGTAGAAAAACACCCTGCAGCGAGCCTTCGCGCCACCTCGGTTCAGGCGCACCAGAAAAATGGGCCGCCCCCCAGCACTGCGACCCTCTTCGCTCACGGTGATCAAGCCTGGCTTTTCTGCGGACTTCAGGAGCGCCGTCATGTCCTCGAAGGAAAGTGTCGTCTTCAACTGGCGATGATCTGCCGGGAATCGCATATCTGCGGGCCCTGAAGCGAAGAGCGCTCCGCCCATGAGCAGCGAGAGGGACACACGGCGGATTGCTTGCCAGCCGCTCACTTCACCACCTTGCGGGTGGTCAGATCCAAGCTCTGTCCTCGGCGTAGCAGGTGGATCTGCATGCTCTGAAAACCATCCACGGTATCCAGCGCCATGCCGAGCGGATCGAACACCATGACCCCATGCAATCCCAGTACCGTGGCCTTGCCATCCTTCACCACCAGGGCGGTGGCTTCGTCGATACCCAGACCCAAACCCTCGGGGTGATCCATCATCACGCTGAACAACCGGTTCTGCCGGTTGCGGCGCAGGAAGTGCTGATCCACGATGCAGTGGCTGGGCAGAAAGCCCATGCCTTCCCGGGTGCGATAGGCGCCCTTGCCCACTTCGGTCAGGGACTCTTTGCCGTTTCGATCATCGCCCGTGAGCATGATGGGTGACATGATCGCCGCGCCCGCGCTGGTGCCGCCAATGCCCGCCCCTGCGGCATAACGTTCGAGAATGATTTTCTGCAGGGGCGTGCCGACGATCTTGTCCCCCACACGGTTCTGGTCCCCCCCCGAGAACCAGAACCCCGTGCACTGCTTCGCCGCCTCGAGCATGGCCGGAGCGGAAGCCTCCTCGCGCTTGCGAACATCCAGCGGCACCATGGTGAGGCCCGCCTTTTCCAAATCCTTTTTCCATTCCTTCAGCGCCCCCACCGGATCGATGGTGGAGGTGGGCACGATGCCCACACGCCCGCCCTTGCCCCCACAAGCTGCCAAAAAGGCATCCAGAATTTCCTGCGGCATGCCGCCGCCACCCACGATCACCAAGGTGCCCTTGGGCGGGTTAGGTGCCTTGCTGGGCTCCGGACCTGCAGCAGCAAGGGTCAACACGGCGAGCAGCGGAAACAGGAATTGCCTGAACATGGGTGTGCTTTCTAGGGACAAGGGTTGGAAGAAAAATGGATGGACCAGAGGGTTCCGGCCCACCCATGCCGACCGGGTTGAAAGTGCAGTCAAGACTAGAAGGTGATCCTCACACCCAACCGCAGGTTGCGCGGGGGTTCAACGCTGGTGGGCTTTTGATAATCGCTGTAGACATCATTGGCGCCGGGGTCTGTAGCAACATCCGTTCGAATATCGTTCCGCCGAGTATTCCAGCTGAGTGCTGAACCCGAATTCAGGGCATTGAACACATCCAGGAAAGCCTCGGCGCTGACCTGCTTGTTCTTCACAATCATCTGGCTCACCCGCAAATCGAGTAGGCGGCGGGCGGGATATTTTTCGGTGCCACGGGGCTCGGCCAGGATATTCCAACGGGAGCCATTGTTATCCCTGAAGGTGCTGATGGTGGGTGTCCACCGTTCCCCGGAGAGGTAAGTGAAGCTGCCACTCACACGCATTTTCCAGGGCAGCTCGTAGGAGAAGCGAGCCTTGAATTCATCATCATTGTAGCCAGGGAGGCGACCATCAAAATTGATTTGGCTATTGGGATTCACGAAGGCATCGTCATAGCCATTCGATCGATTGAGGTTGCCGTGGCGAAGGGCGTGCGTGTAGCTGGTGAATAAGGTCCAGTGGTCCGCAAAGCGACGGTCCGCACTCACACTGAGCGCCTGGTAGGCGCGCTTGGCGGCAGAGCTGTTGGTGATGTAGTAATCCTGGGCATCATTCAAGGCGTTAAAAAGATGCACCACGGTGCCACTGATGGGGTTGTAGGCATTCAATGCATTGGCTGGATCGGTGTCTTCCAACAGGGCGCGGTTGTACCGGACAAGCAGATTCTTCGATTGGCGATGAACGCCGGTGAACGTTAAGGACCAGAGATCACCAATCCGCTGTTCGTAGGAAAGGGTGGCCTCATCCACGTAGGGGTGTTTGACATTGGGGTCGAGGGTGCTGATGTCATTCAAGGAAGTGTATGGGTCTGGATCGTAACCAATCGCCTCAGGATTGTTCAGCGTGAAGGGGTCGCCTGCACCCCAGTAATGGCGGGTTTCCACCTTGTAGGCACCAGGAATGGCACGATCAAAGAACGCCACCGTCAGGCCATCAAAGTACCGGCCCCAACTGCCTTTGATCAGACTTCGCTGCCCTTCGGTGAGGGCGAAGGTGAACCCGAACCGCGGCGCCAGGGTGGTGGTGCTCCAAACGGATTTGGAGGAACCGTAGCCACGGCCCTTGAACTGTTCAAAGCGAAGACCGGGGCGAAGAATGAGGCGGTTGTTGAGGGTCCAGGTGTCCTGCACAAAGGCCGCCGTCCGATCCATCCAGGCGCGAATATCGTAGCCACCACCCAACTGAACGAAATCTGTGAAGATCTCGCCGGCATCGGAGTAGCCGTTGTAGCTGATGCCGCCTGGGAAGCGGGAGCCTTCCTCATCCCCGGATTGCTCTCGTTCAATGCCCATGCGGAAGGCATGGGAGTCACTGGCACTGAAAAGGCCGGTCTTGAAGAGATCCAGCGTGGCCGAGAGGCTGGCCCTGGACTTGTAGTTGCTTTCCACCGTGTAGGCATTGCGGAATTGGTAGATGAGCCCGTTGGAGCTCATGGGGTCGTTGGGATTGAACCCACCATCGATGTAGACAGATGGGGTTTCCCCCACATACGCGCGGTAGTCGTCCCGACCACTGAAACCTGTGGCCCTGGCAGTGAACACGGCCCCCGGGCCCAGCAGTTGGGTCCAGGTCAGGCCATAACTATGGTTGGGGCCCACCTGTTTGCGTGAGGCCTCACTGCGGTCTCGTTATCGATGCCCCGGTGTTCGCGCATTACGCTGTCGTATTCCGCGAAGGCTTCCAGCGTCCCTGAATGGCTTACCTGCCAGGTGAACTTCAAAAGGTACCTTGGGTTGGTCAACTCCACCGGCACGGGCGCGCCAATGGGTGTCTGCTGATCCACGATCTGTTCGGCAGAGACAAAGTACCAGAGCTTGTCCTTGATGATGGGTCCACCCACACTCAACGACAGATCCGAACTATGGGCTGGAGGTGGATCGCTTCGATCGTTGCGCGGATCACGATTGCTCGTCTTCGCCTGCCAGTTGGAAGTGCTGTAGTAGCCGTTGAAGGCGCCTTCGGTCTTGTTGCCGCCCCGCTTCAGGATGGCGTTGATAAAGCCACCCGTGAAACCACCGTACTCCGCAGGTGCGCCGATGCCGCCCACTTGTACCTCGGAGAACCATTCAGGGTTGGCATAGATCCACGGCGTGCCCAGCCCAGGGTCGCCCACGTTCATGCCATCCATCATGTAGGCGTTGGCGTTGCGGCGATCACCGCCCCAGGCCACGCCACCGTTCACGCCCGGCGTTAGGTCGGCGATGGAGCTGAGATCCCGCTTGTAGGGCAGATTGTCGAGTTCTTCCAACGAAAAGGATTTGCCCAGGCCCGTGGGAGCAGGGTCGAGCGAATTCGTGGTTTCTGAAACTTCCACCGTGGCTGAAGCCACTTTCTGAAGTTTCCAGTTCACCGCAGAGGTTCGGCCCAATTCGAGGGTTTCGCTGCCCGTCTGGGTGGGCATGCCGGGCGCCTCCACCACGATCTTGTAGCGCCCTGGAGGCAACACGGGGAAGCGGTAGCTGCCGTTCGCAGCAGTCTTCATCACCTTTTCGCCACCGATCATCGCGGGCGAGGAAATGCGCACCGTGGCGCCCGCGAAGGGTTGGCCATTGGCATCCCGCACCAACCCCGTCAGGGCCGAAGTCGTGCTGGTCTGTGCCATGAGCGCCGCAGGTGCCGCCGCGAGCACAAGCATGAGCGCACTGAATCCAGTGAAGCTTTTACTTCGAGCCATGACTCCTCCTATGGATGATGGTTTGACCAGAAAAGTAGACTCCGACCAAAGTTGGGTCAAGTTTTTTTTCATTTGGAGAGTTCACGCTACCTCGGCCTATTGCTAAGTCGTTTAAAATCTATATTTCAAAAATATGCATTAATTTGGAAACATGATTTCGTCGCGGATTACGTCGAGGGCACTGGATAAGGGGAAAACCGTGCGATCACAAACATAGTTTGGGATCCTGGAGATCAAAAAAAATGCTTCTGAACCACAGAGAACGCCAAAGACGCGGAGTGAAAATGGACGTTCAGAAGTTCAGCGATTTCCTCTGCGCACTCTGTGTTCTCTGCGGTTCATCTGGGTTTCATCCTTCAACGGTGGATAGCCAGAAGAGGTTCAAGAACCTCGGCAGGAAACCGCAACTGGAATAGGAACCAAACCAGCCTCGACCCCAAAGCCTCGCCGCCCGATACGAGCACTATGCTTTGGAAAAGTATTACCACAGCGCGGCCCGTAGACCCGCATCTAGCTTCGATTTAGGCCGGTTCTTGTTCAGTCATCCGTGAATTTTGGACGCGCGACCCGCTCCACTTCATGGAGCTTTTTCAGGGAACTCTTGGGGTCTTCCCTGGCGATGGTGGTGGCCAAGGCATGGGCCAGCACGCCAAAGGCCGCGAGGCTGTGTGAAAACAGCAGATTCTTGCCAGGGATGGGCAGCGCCAGGCTGGCAATCTTGGCCAAGGGGGAATGATCCCCATCCGAAAAGGCGAGCACGGGTATGGATCGCTTGCGCGCATAGGCAGCCGCGTCCAGGGTTTCGCGGGTATAGGGTGTGATGCTGATGGCGATGAGCAGATCGCGCGAATCCAGGATGCCCACCTGACTGGCGAAATCCGCCGGATTGCCTTCCATGGCCGGAATGCCCGTGTTGATGAGCAGATACGCCAATTGCCGCGCCATGAGCGCCGAAACACCATCGCCAATGATCAATCGCATGCGGCTGGATTTCAGCAGCCGGGCGGCCCCTTGCAGCAGATCTTCGTCCACCGCCTGCACCAGTAATTCGATGTTGCGAATATCCCGTCGTGCCACTTCCACCAGAGTTGCCGCCGCTTGGGCGGGCGCATCCAGCAGCTGATCACCGCGCTGGTAGTGCTTTTTCGCCGAGCTCACCAGGGCCTTGCGCATTTCCAGATAGCCCGAATACCCCAACTTTTTGGCAAAGCGCACCACGGTGGCCACGCAGGTTTGGGATTCGTTGGCCAGTTCCTCCACGCCCCACATGGCCGCCTCGTGCATATTGGCCTGGAGGCATTCTGTGATGCGGCGCTGGCTAGAAGAAAGATCCATGGCGCCGTTCAATCGCGTGAGAAGGGATAGTTTCGACGTGGACATAAATCTAGGTTAACTGGTGGTGTCAAGCCCTCAACGACCATGCGCCTGGAAACCGAGTCTCCAGGCGCATGGATATTGAGGAAGGCTATTTCGCGCTGAGGGCGGCCAGGGCAATGGAGTAGAGCTTGGTCTGGGCGCTATCACCACGGCTGGAGAGCACGCAGGGCACGTTGGCACCCACCACCATGGCGGCCAATTCGCAGCCGCAGAGCTTGGTGTTGGTCTTGTAGAAGACATTCCCCGCGTCGATGTTGGGGAAAACCAGGCAATCCGCATCGCCAGGAACCTCGCCCTTCACGCCCTTGGTATCCGCACTTTCCTTATCGATGGCCACGTCCAGCGCCATGGGCCCATCCACGAAGGCGCCCTTGATCTGCCCGCGATCCGCCATCTTGCTGATCACGGAAGCATGCACGGTGGCTTCGATGCCTTCGCTCACCTGTTCCGTGGCACAGATCAACGCCACCTTGGGTTTCTCGATGCCCAGAGCATGGCCCACCTCGATCACATAGTTGGTGATGGCGACCTTCTGCTTCAAATCGGGGTAGGGCAGTACGGCCACATCGCTGCATACGATCAATTTGGGGTAGCGGGCGTTTTCGATGACCGTGACATGGCTCAACACCGCGCCTGGCTTCATCAGGCCCTTTTCCTTGTTGAGGATGGCCCGCATGTATTTGTCCGTGCTGAGCAGGCCCTTCATCAGGATCTGCCCATGGCCGCTGCGAATCATTTCCACCGCCTTGGTTCCCGCAGCGGTATCGGTGGCTTCGTGGATGATTTCAAAGTTCGCGGGATCCAGGTTGAGATCCGCAAGGGCTTTCAGGATCTGGGCTTCATCACCCACCAAGGTCGCATCGATGATGCCCTTTTCACGGGCCTCATTCACCGCCTCGATGGTGTGGCCGTCCACGGCCCAGGCCGCCACCAGGCGCTTTTTCGCCTTGGATTTTACGGCTTCCAGAATCTGATCCAGCTTGGTGATGACCATCGCGTTCTCCCCTTCGCAAGACCCGGCCCCAGGGCGGTCCGCACAGCTTTCAGAATACCAGTCCCTAGTCACGGCAAAAAGCCAGGGAATTGGCCCTGCTGGCTCGACCCTTCCAGGCGGAGTCTCATTCCTCGCTAAGCTGGGGATAGCAAAGACAGACCGCCAAGACACCTGGGAGTTCACCCATGTCATCAACCACACCCCTGATATTTATCGTTGGCGCCGGTCCCGGCATTGGTCTGGCCGTGGCGCGACGCTTCGCGAGGGAAGGTTTTGCCATCGCCCTGATCGCACGCCCCGATGAGAATCTGGCCCTTTTCGAAGCGGACCTGCGCGCGGCTGGATCCCCCCACATCCAATGCTGGGCCGCTGATATCAACGATACTGAAGCGCTGAAACCCATCCTCCATCTCCTGCAGGCAGAAACCATCACACCCAAAGTACTCGTGTACAACGCGTCCGGTGGCGCCGATGCCCTACCCTCCAGCCTTTCCCAGGAAGCCTTGGCCGTGGCCCTGCAGATCAATGTGCAGGCACCGCTGGCCCTTGCCCAAGCGGTCCTGCCCGCCATGCGAAAGGCCCGGCGGGGCACGATCCTGTTCACGGGTGGCGGATTGGCCCTGGAGCCCAAGGCCAACCAGGCGGCCCTTTCCCTTGGCAAATCGGCCCTGCGTTCCCTGGCCCTGAGCCTGGCCGAAGAGCTGGAACCCGAGAACATCCACGTTGCCATCCTCACCATTGCGGGCTGGGTGCAACCCGGCACACCCTTCAGCCCTGAGGCCATGGCAGAGGTGTTCTGGGAACTGCATCAAGAGGAACGGAGCGGGTGGCGAAGAGAAGTGGTGCTGAGGGCCTGAAGCCATCGAGGACGGGGCGGTCCCAAAGTTGTGAAAAGCAAGGGGGAAGGCCAGCATCAACTGGCCTTCCCCCTTGCTTGCCTAATCGTTTGTGGCTTTAGTAGCCCACGATATGGATGTCATCCAAACACATACGGCCCTGGCTGATGGTGTCTGTTCTTCGAAGTTCGAAACGGATAGGTTGGTTCAACCCGACCGTCCAGGTGTAGGTTTCGATGTTGGTAGATGCTGGTGTCACCGTGCCGGGGACTTGAATCCAATTGCCCCCGCCATCGATGGAATACCAGAGGCCCAGGGTTCCAGGAGCCGCCGAGTCCGTATTGTACTGAGCAATCGAGATGGACACGGACTGGGCTCCAAAGGGCCAATCAAAGCCCATTGTCACCTTGCCGCTGGCCGTACCGGCAACGTTGTTTTTGAGGCGGAGACCCTGTAAGCCATTGAAGTGATCGCTGGCGCTTCCACCGTTAGAAGTTGATTTAGCAATCAAGCCATCGGTGATGGTCCAGGAACCCGTTCCAAGGGCGACTGTTGCCGTGGCATAGGCGGTCTTGGATCCCGTTTCAAAGCCTTCATTCATATCGTTGGAAGCAACGGGATTGACCACGAGTACCGCATCTGCGCTGGTTGCAATCTGAGAGGTGCTATTGAGGGTGTTGGTCACCACCACGGAATAGGTGCCCGCATCGGCGACCGTCGCATTAAAGGTGAGCGAGTTGGATGTCTTTCCAGCCAGGTCGGCGCCGTCCTTCCGCCACTGGTAGGTGAGGGTTCCATTTCCGGTGGCGGTCACATTGAAGGTCACGGAGGTCCCGGCCGAAACCGTCCTGCCCTGCGGTTGAGCCGAAATGACTGGAACCGTCGGATCCAGACTGTTGATGGTGACGATCCTGGAAATCGAACTTGTGTGGCTCTGAATATCCGTCGCCGTGAAAGTGACAGTGAAACTACCTGCAGAAGTGTAAGTGTGGGTGGTGACGAGATTGGTATCCGTCGTGCCATCCCCAAAGTTCCAGGTGGTGGTCGCAATGGGGTCCGGATCGGCAATTGCCTGGGCCACAAACGGAACCACATCCCCTACTTTCGCGGTGGTGGTGTTGATTGTGGTGACGGCTCCGGTTGTGTTGTGGACATGGGTGAAGGTCGTATCCCAACTGGGGACGATCATGTGAACGTTCGGCTTCCCGGGTCCCTGTTCCAGGTTGGAACCCCAGCCACCCACTTCAACGGTGGTCGTAAAGCCCGCAGGTAGCGGCGAAGTAGGTGTGGGGAAGAAATTCAAACCAGTTAGCGTCTGAACTCGATCGACGGTGGTGATGAATTTCCAGAAATCGGCAGTGACAATGGGGGTTGCTGCGGTGGCTCCAGACGAAATGGTCGTGCTGTGGGGAACCACAAAAGCCAATACCTTCGGATTTCCCGGCGCCGTTTCGCGCACTACGATCTTATAGAACGCGGTGGGAATGGGAATACTCTTGGCGCCAATGGGCGTCACGAGCTGGGTAGAGAAGATCGGGCCTGTGTAGGACCAGACCCGTCCAAAACTGCCCGGGAAGGTGCCGCTGATGAGGGTTTCCAGGTTGCCCCAAGCGCCGCCATTCAGAGCCTGAACCTGTGGGCACATGTTGGTCATATACATCGTGGACTTGCCCGCATCCGCGCCGTACACATCGCGAAGGTCCGCGAATCCCACCATGTGACCACGGCTATACCCTGTGCCGGAGTAGTCCGATTCCGACAGAGACCCAGGAATGCGGGTGTCGGTGGGATAGGAGGACGGGCGGGTGAGTGTCCAAGCTGCGCTTGGGAAGAAGCAGGTCGCCGAGAACACGGGGTTCAACAAGGCAGTGTCATAGCCAAACCGGAAGGAGCCGAGAGGATCTGCCGGGGCCGTTGTGAACCAGGAGGATTGAACGGTATAAGCACGGCCCGTATCGACAACCGTGGGATCACCGGCATAGACGGGCTTGGGAGCAACTACCGTCAGCGTCGCCACCTGGCTGTTTACGGACCCACCTGCGGTGGAGGTCACCGTCACCGAATATTGATCCGCGACGTTGTGAAGGTCGGTAGAGGGAATGGTGAGACTCGAGGTCGTTTCTCCCGAAATCGCTGTTCCATTCTTCTTCCAGGCATAACCCAGGCCTGTCCCCGTGGCGGTCACGGAGAAGGTGGCCCCATCCGGCGCTGTGACGGTCTTGTCTTGGGGTTGGACTGTGATCGCAAGGGACGATGCACCGTTTACCACCAAAATTGCAGGGTTGCTGACGGCGCTGGCGGATGTTCCGTTCAGGGCATTCGTCGCTTCAACGGTATAGGTGCCTGCATCGGTCAGAGCCACGGGATTGAAGGACAGGGTGGAGGCAGTCTTGCCGGAAATCGCCACGCCTCCCTTGTACCACTGGTACGTCACCGTTCCGTTGCCGGTGGCTGTGACGCTGAAATTCGCAGGGTCCCCTTCATTCACGGTTGACCCGATGGGCTGAGCCGTAAACACAGGAGTCGTGGCCGCAGGGTTCACGGCAAGCACGGCTGCGCTGCTCAGAAGGGTCTGGGAAGTGCCATTGAGGGTGTTGGTAACCAGAACGGTGTAGCTGCCAGCATCGCTTGCCGTGATCGGGTTGATGGAGAACGATGTCTTTCCAATGAGATCAACGCCGCCCTTCTTCCACTGGTAGGTGACGGCGCCATTGCCACTGGCCGTCACACTAAAATTCGCGGTGCCACCTTCAGTCACGGTGGCCCCAACAGGCTGAGCCGAGATGACAGGCATGGTGGCCGCAGGGTTCACGACTAGCACGGCCGCAGTGCTCAGAAGGGTCTGAGAGGTGCCATTGAGCGTGTTGGTGACAAGAACGGTGTAGCTACCCGCATCTGCCATCGCAACTGGGTTGATGGAAAACGAGGAGGTCGTCTTTCCAAGGAGATCAACGCCGCCCTTCTGCCATTGGTAGGTGACGGTTCCATTGCCGCTGGCCGTCACACTAAAATTCGCGGTGCCGCCTTCGGTGACCGTAGCCCCGACAGGTTGAGCAGAGATGACGGGAACCGTGGCAGCAGGATTCACTGCGAGCACTGCGGCATTACTTAGAAGTGCCTGAGAGGTGCCATTGAGGGTGTTCGTGATCAGTACGGTGTAGCTGCCCGCATCGCCAGCGGTGATCGGGTTGATGGACAGGGACGAGGCCGTCTTCCCCAGGAGATCCGATCCGCCCTTCTTCCACTGATAGGTGAGGGCCCCATTACCACTGGCAGTTACGCTGAAGTTTGCGGTGCCGCCTTCGGTCACCGTGACCCCCGCCGGCTGGGCCGAAATGATCGGGGTCGTGGCCGTTGGATTCACGGTCAGGATTGCAGCGTTGCTGGTGATGCTGGCAGAGCCACCGGTGGTCGTGTTGGTGATGACAACGGTATAGCTGCCAGCATCCGTGAGGGCGACAGGGTTCAGAGCCAGTGCCGAACTGGTTTTGCCCGTGAGATCTGCACTACCTTTCTTCCACTGGTAGGACAGGGCTCCAGTGCCTGTGGCGGAGACGCTGAACGCCGCGCTGCCGCCCTCGGTGACCCCTTGGGCAACCGGCTGAGTGGTGATGGTGGGCGCAGCAACTGTGGGCGTAGGGGTTGTGGTTGTTTCCCCCGCACCCCGCAAGGATGCCCAAAAATATGGCACACGAAAGCACAAGGCCCTTGTGGGGCCCAATAAACTTCAAATACATGTCTCCCTCCGGGTTAATTAAGTAAAAATAAAATCAACCAACCTATTTTCTCAACACGGGTAAGACAAGCGGTGTGAACACTTTGTAAATTTTACGAAACGATCAAAATTTTACCAATTCAAGGCCACAAAAAAACTGGTGCCTGTTTTTTACAGCACCAGCGAAAAGCTTGATCGTGCCTATGCCAAATCACCCTTCTGCCGCTCGCTCCGCATCCCTGGTCCGGAATCCTGAGGTGTGTGGCTGATTGGTTTGGGCGTGAATGCGTACTGAGATTTTATTTTATCAGGGCAATAAATTTATCAACAGGAAAATTTTTTATCAATTGATTAACCATTTTTTCAACAATCCTGGGCCTGCCCTGAATTGCCTGGCCTGCCTTTAAGGCACCTACACTGATTCCGGAGCCTCCATGTCCCGCCCCTCCCAATCCCCCGGCACCGTCACCAAGACCCGCACCAAAACCAAGCTGCAGCCACCGACCATGTGGAAGGTGATCCTTCACAACGACGACTACACCACCCAGGATTTCGTGGTGTGGGTGCTCAAGGAAGTGTTTCGCAAGGCCGAAGGCGAGGCGGTGCGGATCATGCTGGATGTGCATCGCAAGGGCAAGGGCGTGGCAGGAATCTATCCCTTCGACGTGGCCGACACCAAGATCGCGCAGGCCAAAGAGCTGGCCGAACGCAATGAATTTCCCCTGCTCTGCACCCTGGAGCCCGAGTAATGCCCAAAGCTGGTCCCGCCCTTACCCCGGTGCTGCAAACGTGCATCCAGCATGCTTTCTTGATGGCCCACGCCCGGCAGCACGAATTCCTCACCCTGGAGCATCTGCTGCTGGCGCTGCAGGAGGATCCCCATGTCTGCGCCGCGGTGGAAGCCTGCGGCGGCAAGCCCGCGGCTCTCAAGGCTGAGCTGGAGCAATTCCTGAAGGATTGCCTGGAGGTTCTGCCCGACGCCAAGGATCACCAGCCTGAACCCACCCTGGGTTTCAACCGTGTGATGGAGCGCGCCATCGTGCATGCGCTCAGTTCCGAAGCCCGCACTGTGGATGGCGGCGCCATTCTGGCGGCACTCATCCAGGAGAAGGAAAGTCACGCCGCATATTTCCTGCAAAAACAGGGTGTGACGCGCCTACCGCTGCTGAAGCATCTTTCCCATGGCGCCGTGGCGACAGATCCAACCGCTGATTTGCCCAAGACAGATGGGCCTGAAGCAGCCCCCAGTGAAGACGAAGAAGAGGCTCCCGCCAAGGATCCGCTTGCAGCCTATGCGGTGGATCTGGTGGCTCGCGCCCGGGATGGGCACATCGACCCGCTCATCGGCCGCGAGGCAGAACTGGAGCGCGTGGTGCATGTGTTGTGTCGCCGCCGGAAAAACAATCCGCTGCTGGTGGGTGAAGCCGGGGTGGGCAAAACCGCCATTGCCGAAGGCTTGGCACTGCGCATTCTCGATGGTCACGTGCCCGATTCCCTCAAAGGCGCGCCCTTTTTCGCGCTCGATATGGGCTCGCTGCTGGCGGGAACCCGCTACCGCGGGGATTTCGAGGCCCGGGTGAAAGCCGTGCTGGAAGCCCTGGGCAAGCGGCCCGGCGCGCTGTTGTTCATCGATGAAATCCACACCCTGGTGGGCGCAGGTTCTGTCAGCGGCGGCAGCCTGGATCTTTCCAATCTCCTGAAACCCGCCCTACAGCGCGGCGAGCTGCGCTGCCTGGGCGCTACTACGTACCAGGACGTGAAGCAGGGCTTCGACCGCGACCGTGCGCTCTCACGCCGCTTCCAGAAGATCGATGTGGCAGAACCCACCGAGGCCGATAGCGTGGCGATCCTGAAGGGCCTTAAGTCGAAATATGAACACCACCACACCGTGAAATTCACGGACGAAGCCCTGGAAGCCGCCGTGCGCTTATCTGCCCGGCACCTGCGGGATCTGCAACTGCCCGACAAGGCCATCGATGTACTGGACGAAGCAGGTGCGGCCCAAAAACTTTTGCCCGCAAGGTCACGCAAAAAAAAGATCGGCGTGCCGGAGATCGAAACCGTGGTGGCCCGCATGGCACGGGTGCCGGTGCAAAGCGTCAGCTCCGATGACCGCCAGAAACTCGCGGACCTGGAGCCCGCATTGAAGGCCGTGCTGTTCGGCCAGAATCCCGCCATCGAAACCGTGGCCTCCAGCATCAAACTCTCCCGTTCCGGCCTGCGTGGGCACGAGCGGCCGGTGGGTTCGTTCCTCTTCGCGGGCCCCACGGGCGTGGGGAAAACAGAATTGGCCAAGCAGTTGGCCAGGGGCCTTGGCGTGGAATTCCTGCGCTTCGACATGTCCGAGTACATGGAAAAGCACGCCGTGGCGCGTCTCATCGGCTCCCCGCCCGGCTACGTGGGCTTCGAGGAGGGTGGCCTGCTGGTGGATGCCGTGCGCAAGAGCCCCCATGCTGTGTTGTTGCTGGACGAAATCGAAAAGGCCCACCCGGATCTTTTCGCCATCCTGCTGCAAGTGATGGATCACGCCACCCTCACGGATAACCATGGGCGCAAGGCCGATTTCCGCCATGTGGTGCTGATCATGACCACCAACGCCGGAGCCCGGGATCTGAGCGCCCGAAAGGTGGGCTTCGCCGAAGCCGGCGGGGCCCGCAGTGCAAAGGGCGCCATCGAAAAACTCTTCACCCCCGAATTCCGCAACCGGCTGGATGCCATCGTTACCTTCGCGCCGCTGGGCAAGCCAGAGGTTCTAAAGGTCGTGGACAAGAATCTGCACGAACTCCAACTTCTGTTGGATGAAAAGCTGGTCGTGCTGGAGGTTTCCAAGGAAGCGAAAGAATGGCTCGCCACCAAAGGCTACGACCCCGCCTACGGTGCCCGCCCCATGGCGCGCGCGATTGAAGAACACCTCAAGAAACCCCTGGCCGACGCCATGCTCTTTGGAAAATTACAGAAAGGCGGCAAGGCCAAGGTGGCGTGCAAAGGCGACGGACTGGAGATCACCACCAGGGTGCGGTAGGTAGCAACGCGAGCGGGTCTGCACTGGTGACGAGCAAATGGGTGGCCACATGCAGGTAACGCTCTGTGCTGCGGATGGTGGCATGGCCGAGCAAGGCCTGGATGACCCGCAGATCCGTCCCCGCTTCCAGCAGCAGCGTGGCGTAGGTATGCCGCAGGCTGTGTGGTGTGACGCGCTTGGTCATGCCCATCCCACGCGCCACCCCCTTGAATATTTTGCGCGCCTGATCTGGATCTAGGGGCGCACCGGCAGGATCCGTAAACAGCCAGGGACGCACCGGAGAACACTCCCACAGGTACGTTTGCAAGGATGCCTGGAGTCTGGGATGCAGAGCGACCTGACGCTCGCGGCCACCCTTTCCCATGATTCGCAGCACGCCACGTTCGCCATCCATGGCCTCACGTCGCAAATGACAGGCTTCACTCAAGCGCAAGCCGCAGGCAAACATGGTGCAAAAGAACATGCGGTAGACCGGGGTGGGCATCCCGGCAAGCAGACCCGCCACTTCCGCCACCGAAAGCACCACGGGCAGCCGCACTCGGTCCTTGGGCCACGAGAAGAACGACACCGCCTCGGGTCGGCCGAGGGTTTTTCGATAGAGGAACACCAATGCCGAAAGGTGCTGGCGCAAGCGTGAGGGCGAGGTTTGCTGTTCGATCAAGTGCTCGACCCAGGCCCGCACCTCCGGCTGCCCCAAGCCTTCGAGAGGTTTTCCATGGAAGCCCACAAAAGCTCTGGCGGCATTGAGATATACCTTTTGCGTACGCTTTGCCCGCCCCGCAAAGGCCAGGTCCCACCTCATCCATTCAAAAACCTGATCCACACACCCTCCCTGTGCGGCAACGGCCGCTCAGGAAGGAATAGCCTTGGATGCGCTCACCCCCAATTGGAGGGCGCGAGCGACCTACTTTTCCACTTCAACCGTGAAGGCTGCGGAACTGATTTCTTTGCCATCCGAACCAAGGATTTTTACCACCCACTCACCCTCATCGCCCGCCCGGAAGGTTCGATAGGCGTTGGTGCGGTACGGGGAACGGGGCACGTTGAGTTCCTGCTGGGTGGAGGTTTTGCCACCTTTCACAAACGCGAAGGTGATCTTGGAATCGGCGCAGCCGGAAATCTTGGTCCAGGCATAAATTTTGGTGCCACTGGCCACCTTGAACGCCTTGGCTTCCCCCGTGAGTTCCATTTTTTCGATCCCGAGCCCCACCTTGAGCTCTGCGGCGGGAATGTTGGCTTCAGCGCCCAGCAGGAAGGCAGGGCGTGCGATGGCGACACCCGCCCCCACCACAACCAGACCAATGCCGATGGCGAGAATCAGGCCTTTGCGCATTCCATTCTCCTTGGGGGTTGCACGGAACTATACCAGTGACACTGAAGTTTTTGAATGGATTTATCGATCAAACCGTGGGATGCGCAAGCACATGTTCCATTCGGGCGGCCAGGCGATCCATGGCTTGCTCGGCGTAGATTCTGAAATCCCGGTGGATGCCACGGTAGCCCTTGCGCATCCGGTCCGTGGCGCGGTCCCGGAACCGCAACAGTTCCGCCGCCCGTTCGCCGCTGCCCACCACAGCAAAGGCCCGGACTCGGTCCTCGAAAGCCAGGGTGAGGTCTTCCAGTCGCAGCTTGAAGCGATCCACTTCCAGCATGTGGCGCGTCATCTGGAAATAGTGGTGGCCCTTCACCGCCATGGTGATGAGATCGGCGATCCTTCGCGGGTTGGCCCAAAGCCCCTTCCAGAGGAATTTCCAATAGGACCAGGAGTAGCGGGAAAAACCCTGCACCAGGAAGGAGCGGAAGAGGGCCCTGGATTCACCCAGATCGAAGGTCCGGAAGGAAGCGGGGTGCGTTTTCATAGCCTTGAGCAAGGCTAGGCACCGCGCAAAGTAGCGGTTCGGACTGTAGACCTCCGCCAGAACCCGCTTGTAGCCCTCCAGCAACCTTTCCTTGTTCATCCGCGGCTGGAAATTGATGCGCAGATCGTGGGTATTGCCCCCTTCGGATTCGCCGATTAGCCGCCCTTCCCGTTCCAGCCGCCGAGCCAGTTGGGTATTGGGAAGAGCCGTGAGCAAACCCACCATGGCGGTGGGAATGGCGGCTTCCTGGATGAATTGAACTTGGCGCTCGAAGATGTCTTCGGGGTCCGTGTCGAACCCCAAAATGAAGCCTGCGGAAACCTCCATCCCGTGGGCCTGGATTCGGCGCACACCCTCCAGCATGTCGGATTTCAGGTTTTGCGATTTTCCGGTGGCGGCCAGGGTGGCGCGGTCCGGGGTTTCCAGCCCCAGGAAAACCATGTTAAAGCCCGCCTCCACCATGCCAGCCATCAAGTCATGGTCTTCCGCCAACGTAAGGGTGGTTTCCGAGAACAACCCAAAGGGAAAATGACGTGCCCGCTGCCATTCGGCCAATTGAGGCAGCAGGGCTTTCACCTCGCTCCGATTTCCGATGAAGTTGTCATCCACCACGAACAGTTGTCCCCGTTCGCCCTGCAGATACAGACGCTCCAGTTCTGCAAGGAATTGCGCGGGAGCTTTGGTGCGAGGCTTATGCCCAAAGAGTTCGACGATATCGCAGAATTCGCAATGATGCGGGCAGCCCCGGGAGAACTGCAGGGCCATGCTCGCGTACCGCGAGGGGCGCATCAGGTCAAAGCGCGGTGCCGGTGTCATGGCGAGAGGAGGTTTGGAAGTATCGGTGTACACCCGTGCGGCCTTGCCCCGGTCAAGATCTTCCAGAAAGGCTGGCAAGGTGATTTCCGCCTCGTTCAGCACAAAATGGTCCACCCCATCAATGGTGGCGAAACAAGCTGTGGGATAGGGCCCGCCCGCCACGTGGGTGACGCCCTGTGCCTGGCACCGGCGGATGAGCGATTGCAGCGATTCCTTCTGGATAAGCATCGAGGAGGAAAACACCAGATCCGCGCGGGAAAGCTGCTGATCCGTGAGGGATTCAACGTTCAAGTCGACCAAGGTGAGGTCAAAATCGGCGGGCAGCATGGCGGCCACCGTCAACAGACCCAGGGGTGGGAAGGTTGCCCGTCGGTGAATGAATGGCAGGGCGTACTTCATGCTCCAGTAGGTCGGAGGCATTTCGGGATAGACCAATAGCACGCGCCGACCCATACCACAGCACTTTCAAGGAAAGACAATCCGCCATCAAACGTACGTCATTCCTGGGGAGAAACAAGAACCCGTTAACCCCAGAGTGTCAATGGGACGTTCAAGTTGCCGCAGAAACCCAACCAGACAGCCCTGCACTAAAGAAATGGAGCTCAAAACGCCTCGGTCCAAGGAATACCAAGAGAATGTTCCGGTTCGAATGGCCAACGCTGATAAAACGATTCGAATTCGATTAATTTGGCTATTATCTAGAATTTTTAATCAAATCCGATTAAAAGATAAATTTTCGATCACTATTCAACTCTGATACCATATTAAGGCTGGGGTTTCTTTGACCCGACTCAAAGGTGGCACGATGAAGCCGTATCGAATTGGAGTTTTAACATCAGGCGGTGATGCCCCTGGAATGAATGCCGCCATCCGAGCAGTGGTTCGTCAATCGCTGGATCTTGGTGTGGATGTATATGGAATCTATCGCGGCTTTCAGGGCTTGGTGGATCAGGATTGGCGGCCCCTTTCCAGCCGCAACTGCGCCAACATCCTGCAACGCGGCGGCACCATTCTCAACACCGCCCGCTGCCATGCCTTCAAGGTTAAATCCGTCCGTGCCCAGGCAGCGCGGGACCTCAAGGAAGCTGGCATCGATTCCCTGGTGGTGATCGGTGGCGATGGCAGCTTCACGGGGGCCCATCTCCTGGGCGAAGAGCACGGCATTCCCTGCGCAGGCATCCCCGGCACCATCGATAACGACCTGCCTGGCACGGAGCGAACCCTGGGGTTCGATACGGCGCTCAACACTGCCATCGGCGCCATCGACAAGATCCGCGATACCGCTAGCTCCCACGAGCGACTCTTTCTCGTGGAAGTCATGGGCCGCAGTTCGGGCATGATTGCCGTCCACACGGCCATCGCCTGTGGCGCCGAGGCGGTGCTCTACCCCGAATCCCACGTGGACTCCTACGCGGCACTGGTCACGCAGCTCAAGGCGGGCTGGGAGCGCGGTAAGCGCTCCAGCATCGTGGTGGTGGCCGAAGGGGATCAGGCCGGCAACCCCTACGAAGTGGGCGAGCGCCTTCGCAACGAATATAACCTGGATCTGCGGGTGGTGGTGCTGGGCCACATCCAGCGTGGCGGCAGTCCCACGGCCATCGACCGCATCTGGGGCAGCCTCTGGGGCTCGGAAGCCGTCAAGCGCCTTGTGGCGGGCGAGAAGGGTTTCTACCTGGGGGCCCAGGCCAATGAGCTGGTCTCCATTCCCCTCTCCCGCATCCACGATGCACGCCCCGAGCCGCCCTTGGCCCTGACCAAACTGGTTCCCACCCTGGCGCTGTAGCCGCGCTTTGCCACAAAGAAGAAGGGCCGCGTGAGCGGCCCTTCTTCTGTTGCCAAGAATACTCATTATTTCCGAATATACATGCGGCTGTAATACTCATCCAACATACGCTTGACTCCGAAGGCTTCGCGGGTGCTTTGAATCGATTCAACCATCATGTCGATCCACTTGTCAGGGTGCTCGTAGAAGGTGGGTAGCACCTCTTGGGCCAGGACTTTCTTGAAAGCCTTGAAATCGTGTTTGTCGAGCACGGCATCCTTGGTGCTCTCAAAGCCATCGCCAAACTGCCAGCCGTTGACGCCGTGGTGGCAGGCTTCGGGCCACCACCCGTCCAGAATCGACAGGTTCAACACGCCGTTCATGGCGGCTTTCATACCCGAGGTGCCGGAGGCTTCCTTGGGGCGGCGCGGGTTGTTCAGCCACACATCCGAACCACGGGTCAGCATGGTTCCGATTTCCATGTCGTAGTTTTCTAGGAAAACCACGCGGCCTGCGTATTTTCGGGACATGGCGACGATGTCTTCCACGATCACCTTGCCGTTGTCATCCAGTGGATGCGACTTCCCTGCGAAGACGATCTGGAGCTTGCCACTTTTCAGCAGGGGTTCAATAAAGGAACGATCCGTAAAGATGAAATTTGATCGTTTATATGGTGCAGCACGACGGGAGAATCCGATGAGTAAAACGTTCGGATCCAGGACCACCCCCGTGCGCTGTTTCACAAATTCAATGAGCTTGCGCTTGTTCTCCAGATGGCGCTTCCAGAGCGCCTGCTTGCGCGCCTTGGTGCCATCACAGGCCGAGGCCAATTCGAGCATCCGGTGATCCACCCAAGTGCCGTGGTGGATGGCGTTGGTGATGCCGATGATTTCACTGCGGCCCTTGATCTTCGACCACATCTTGTTGGCCGTGACCCGGTGCAAATCAGCCACCGCGTTGGAGATGCGTGAAAGCCGCAGGGCACCCACCGTCATGTTGAAGGGACTGCCACCCAGCTGTTTGAGCTGGGTGCGGGTGAGCCCCAGGTTGGCACCGAGGTACATGAACCGTTCGATGGGATGGGATTCGTTGCCCTGCACGATGGGTGTGTGGGTGGTGAACACCACTTCTTCCCGGGTCTTGGCCCAGGCCGCCTCGAAGGTCGCCCCTTTCGCCATGCGCTGGCGCATCAATTCGAAACCCGCAAAGAGAGCATGGCCTTCGTTGAAGTGGTAGACCTCAGGCTTGATCTTCAGGGCCTTCAGGGCGCGCACGCCGCCAATGCCCAGCACCATTTCCTGGGCCACCCGTTCTTCGCCAAACCAGCCGTACAACTGTCCTGTAATCCAGCGGGCCTCGCCGTCGTTTTCCTCGATATCCGTATCCAGCAGGTACAGAGAATCCACTCCGTGGGAATTGACTTTCCACACCTTGACCAGCACATCCCGGCCCTTGATGGGAACCTTCACGGTTACGCCGGTGTCCTCCAAAAAATCATGGGCGTAATTCTTGTAGGCGTCATAGGCCTTGCCGGTGGCGGGCTCGATGAACTGCTCGCCATAGCCCTGCTTCCAGCGGATGCCAATGCCCACCAGGGGAAAGCCATAATCCTTCACGCCCTTCAGGTAGTCTCCAGCCAGGATGCCCAGGCCACCTGCGTAGATCTTGAAACCGCTTTCCAGCGCGTACTCCATGCAGAAATAGGCGACGGTGGGTAGTTTCTTCGTGGTCATGCGAATTCTCCTCGTTTGTTCAGATCAACGCGCAGTGGCGTCCATGCGCTCCAGCAGCACGACGCGTTCAGCCTGCAGCTTGACGCTGCCCTTCTCCACCACGGCGGTGCGGCCAGTGTAGGCATCCCGAAGCAACTGGCCATCGGCGAAGACGCCACTGACATTTAACGCCACCTCTCCCGTCGTACCCAAGGCCACGACAACCAGATCATCCACCGTGGGATCGATCCGGGAGAACACGTAGGGCGCCTCACTCATCTGCCGGTGTTCACCACGGGCCAAGGCCTGGTGCCTGGCCCGGAAGGTGCCGAGCTTGCGCCAATGGGCGAGCAGCTTCTCATCCATGGCATTCCAGTTCATGTCCGAACGGGTGGCCTGCTGAGGATCCGTATTGGGCACATAGCCGAGGGGACGACCACTCTCATCGCCATAGAAGATCTGCACGCCTCCTGGAGCCAACAGCAGCGCGGTGCCCCCCTCCATCAGCTTGTCCCGATCGAACAGCTGGGTGTCGTGAGAGGAAAGGTAGTTCAGCATGTGGGGGGCCTTCCCCGCCTGGAGCTTGGCATATTCACTGAACAGCCCTTCGGGTTTGGCAAAAGCCTTACCACGCTCTTGGAAATTGAAATTGATCATGGCGTCGAAGCCCGCCGTCAGCATCTTGCTGCGCTCAGGTCCCACGCCCCAATATTCGCCAACCATCCAGAAGGCTGCGTCATCGATTTTCTTGGTGGGATTCTTGGTCTTCCATTCCGCCAGGGCCTTCACGCCCTCCTGCTTTAGGGCCATCCAGGCCTCTGGCTCCACATGCTTGACGGTATCGCAGCGGAACCCGTCGATGCCGTATTCGCGCACCCAATCCGTGAGCCACTTGATCAAGTACCCACGCACGGTGGTGCCGGGCAGATCCACGGCCCGGGTGCCGGGTTTCTCGCTCAGGAATTTGGGAACCTTGACTGCTTCCGTACTTTCCGTACGGAAATCCGGCAGGAAGGCCAACTGCATGGTGAGGTCGCTGCGACCGCCATCCAGGTAGCCGGGCAGCCCTGCGCGTACCCAGGGACGCCCCCACCAGTCGCCCCAGTTGTCGCTGTTGTAGTCGATGAAGTTATGGTACGTGCGCAGATTGGCCTTCTCGGAGCCGGGCCAGAGCAGGTTGATCTTGAGATCCCGGGCGGTCTGTAGGTCCAGGTAGCCGGGGTGATTCATCACCACATCAAAGAGGATGCGAATGCCCTGGGCATGGGCGGTGTCCACCACCTCGCGCAATTCTTCGGGGGTGCCCATGTTCTGGTCGAGCACGGTGTAATCCAGCGCATAGTAGCCGTGGTAGGCGTAGTGCTTGAACTCCTTGTTCCCGCCCTGGATCCAGCCGTGGATCTGCTCATAGGGCGCCGTGATCCAGAGGGCATTCACGCCCAGTTGCTTGAAATAGCCAGCCTGCAACTTCTGGGTAAGGCCCTTGAGGTCGCCGCCATGGAAGGTGGCCACATCCTCCTTGGGCGTGGCCTCCCGCTGCCGCCCATAGCTGCTGTCGTTGGCGGGATTCCCATTCACGAAACGATCGGTCATCACGAAGTACACGATCGGGTTATCGGCAAAGGAGCCCGGCCCCACAGCCCGCACCGGAGCCGACACCGCCAGCAGGCAGGAAGCCGCCAACACGGCGCGAGAAACAGACTGGAATCGGGGAACGGGAATCATGGGCAACCTCGAAATGACGGCAAACAGTGCGCCCCCGGGAGTCTGAGTTCCCGGGGGCGCACCTCAACCTACTTCTTGCAGACGTGATCCTTCATGGCTTCTTCTTTAGAGAAGTAGATGGCGCGGTCATTGTTCACCACCCAGATCGCCTTGTGGCCGTTGCCGTCGAAGGCCATGTCCTTGGCGCCCTGTTCCTTGATATCGCCCTTGTGGATGATGTAGTTCACCTGGGCCTTGGAACCGGTCTTGAACTCTTCCAGGTCCGCGTGCCAGAAGACACCGAAGTCGTTGGTGCCGGTGGGCATCATGGGGTTGGGCCATTCGATGTCGGGCAACGGCATGTTGGGGCTCTTCCAGAGATGCACACCCCACTTGGCATAGATCCCATCGCAGCGATGGTAGTTGATCTCGATCTTGCCCTCGGGGGGCGCGGCGATGACGGGGGTGAGGGCGAGGCCGATCACAGCGACGGCCTTGAGAAGGGTCGAGCGGAAACTCATGCGTGACTCCTTGGAGGTGAAAGGGAGGGCGTCGGCCCTCAGGTGAGAAAAACTAGCCCTTGTTGGCGCCGGAAGTAAGGCCGGAAATCATCCAGCGCTGGGCGAGGATGAAGACGATGGAAATGGGCAGGCCCGAGAGAATGGCCGCCGCGGCAAAGTCGCCCCAGAGGTATTTCTGGGCGTAAAGGAACTGCTTCATGCCCGCGGCCATGGTGAGTTTGTCCTGGCTCCGCAGCAGGATGGAAGCCTGGGGATATTCGATGATGGCGCCGATGAAGGCCAGCAGGAATATCACCATCAGGATGGGCAAGGACATGGGCAGCAGCACCCGCCAGAAGGCCTGCCAGGGCGTGGCGCCATCCACGGTGGCTGCCTCTTCAATCTCGGCGGGAATGGTTTCGTAGAACCCCTTGATGGTCCAGATATGCAGGGCAATGCCACCCGAATAGGCCAGTACCAGAGCCCAATGGCTATCCACCCCAAAGATCGGGAAGACATGTCCGATGCGGGAGAAGATGGCGTGGATCGCCACCAGGGCCAGCACCGTGGGAAACATCTGCATGAGCATCAGGCCCATGAGGGCCGCCTTCTTGCCCACGAACTTCATGCGTGCGAAGGCATAGGCCGCCGTCGTGGAAAGAAACAGGGCCACCGTGGCGGAAATGGTCGCCACCTTCACGGAATTCCAGAGCCAGAGCAGCACGGGCAGGTCAGGCTTGATCATCTGGCCATCGGGTCCCAGAGAGGGAATGCCCAGGGCGAAGCGCCAGTGTTCCAGGCTGATGGTTTCAGGAATCAGTTTGCCTGTGGCGAAATTGCCAGGCCGCAGGGAGATGGAAATCACCATCAGGAGCGGGAACATCACCAGCACACAGAGGGCAATGAGAAACAGGTGGGCGGCAAATCCGCGCCAGCGCTGGGATTTGTCGATGACGATGGCCATGGCTTCCTCCTCTCAGCGCTTGTCGTCGTTGGTGATCTTCGTGGCACGGATCTGCACGAAGGATATGGCCGCCACCATGAGGAAAATCAGCGCGGAAATGGCCGCTGCCAAGCCAAACTGCTGGCCCGAATCCTCGAAGGCAATGCGGTAGGTGAAGGTGGCCAGAATATCGGTGGTACCCGCAGGCAGGCTGGTGTTCAGGATGTCGGGTCGACCACCCGTCAACAGGCTGATGAGCACCATGTTGTTGAAGTTGAAGGCAAAGGAGGAAATCAACAGCGGTGTCAGCGGCTTGATGATGAGCGGCATGGTGATCTTGAAGAAGTTGGTGAGCGGCCCAGCTCCGGCCACGGCCGAAGCTTCATAGAGATCCTGCGGGATCGCCTTGATGAGGCCCATGCAGACCACCATCATGTAGGGGAAACCCAGCCAAGTATTGACGATGAGGATCATGGTCTTGGCGAGGAACGGATCCGAGAACCAGGCGGGCTTGATGCCGAAGAGGTTGCCCAGGACGATGTTGATCTCGCCCAGGTTGTTGTTGAAAAGGCCCTTGAACACCAGGATCGAAATGAAGCCGGGGATGGCGTAGGGCAGAAAGAGCAGCAGGCGATACACACTGCGGAAGCGCAGGGATTCCCAGTTCAGCAGCACGGCCAGCACCATGCCCAGACTGACCGTGAACATTACCGAGAGCGCCGCGAAGGTGATGGTCCACAGGAATATCTGACCGAAGGGCTCCCGCACACCTGGATCCTTGAGGATGTCCACGTAGTGCTTCCAGCCGATATCCACCTGGAACCCCGGCTGCACCTTTTCCCCTCCCGAGGTTTCGTAGAAACCCGACTTGGGATTGGGGCGGATCACGCTGTGATCCTGGTTGTTGGTGAGACTGCCATCCGGATTGCGGGTGTACTGCATGCGTGAGGGCGCGAATTCCCGCAAGCCAGTCATGCGGATCTGCCCACCATCGGGCATCAGCACCGTCAGGCCCTTAAGGAAACTCTGATGCTCGATCAGGTCCTTCATGGGCATTTCTTCGCCTGGCAACGGCGCGGTCAACGGCTGAGGTTTCAGGGTCTGGGGTTTTCCCGGGTCCAGCACCAATGGATCTGAAACGAAGGCTGCCCCAGTATCGGCATCCTCCAGCCGCAGTCGCCAATGACTGCCTTCAGCCACCAGGGTGGAATTGTAGGTAGCACCTTCCGCGCGGTAGGTTTCCTCCAACAGGTAGTTGGTGGCCCGGGCGAAGGTCAGCAGATTCTTGGAACTGTAGTTGGTAAACCCGATGCGCACGGTGTAGAGCATCGGGAACACCACAAAGATCAAGGCCGCGCCGATGCCCGGAAACAGATACCGATAGGCATAGGTTTTGGGCGAGCTGTAAATCCAGATGAAGCAGGCCAGGGTCACCAGCATCACGCAGGCCAGCAGGCTCTCGCCCGTGGCATAGACCAGGGTGACGATGTAGAGCCCCACTAGGCCCAGGAGAATCATCAGGGCGGGGTGGAAGAAGCGCTTGAAGGCCTGGGGCATGCTCATGGGGCGGATCCAGATCAGAGGTGCTGCGGAGCCCGGAGAGGGCGGGCGCAGGCCCGCCCTCTCCGGTGTTGCGCTACTTCAGGATGCGTTTGGCGGCAGCGTCCAGGGCTTCCTTGGGCGACTGGCGACCTTCGGTCATGTTGTTCAGGGCGGAGACCATGGCAGCCCAGAAACGGCCCATCTGCGGGTTGTTGGGCATGACCACACCGTCCTTGGCACTGGCCATGGACACCTGAATGAAGGGGTCGGTCTTCATCTTGGCGAAGGCAGCCTTGCTGGCGGGGGTGCCGATGGCCACATCCGCATTGATGGTCTCGAGGCCCTTCAGGCTCAGCATGTGGTTCTCGATGAACTCACGGGCGATGTCCACATTGCCCACGCCGGAAGCGGCCTTGGTGATCATGGCGCCCAGGTAGCCCACAAAGGGGGACGCGGCCTTGCCGTTCACACTGGGAATCTTGGCCACCCCGAAATTGACTTTGGCCTTCTTGAGGTTGTCCCAGGCCCAGGGGCCGCTGATCATCATGGCCAACTTGCCCTGCGCCATGCCTGCTTCCATATCGGCGTAGGTGGCGCCCTTGGGCATCACCCCTTCGTTCACAAGCTTGGTGAGCATTTCCGCACCCTTCAGGGCGCCGGCGTTGTTCACGCCCGTGTCCTTGGCATCGTAGGTGCCATCGGCCTTCATCTTGAAGGCATAGCCGCCATTGGCCGCCAGCATGGGCATGGTGAAGTACGTGTTGGTGTAATCCCACAGGATGGCCTTCTTGCCCTTGGCAGCCAGTTTTTTGTCCAGGGCAAAAATCTCTTCAAAGGTTTTGGGCGGCGTCTTTACCAGATCCTTGTTGTAGATGAGCGATACCGCTTCGATGGCCACGGGGTACGCCCACACCTTGCCCTTGATGGTGAAGGCCTGCCAAGAGGTTGGTTCGATATCGTCCTTGATCTTCTTGCCAGGGGTCACGGCATTGATGACGCCGCTCTCGGCCCACTCGCCCACCCGGTCATGGGCCCACATCCAGATATCAGGCCCCTTGCCCTCTTCGGCAGCCTGCTGGAATTTACCGGGAGCATCTTCAGGATGCTCAACAACCACCTTGATGCCGGTCTTCTTGGTGAACTCGTCGCCCACCTTCTGCAGGCCGTTATAGCCCTTGTCGCCGTTGATCCAGATGAGCAGCTTGCCCTTTTCGGCACCCTGCAGCAAGGTGCAGGTGCCTGCGACCAGGACCATGGCAGCGGTGGTCGCCAGTTTGCGAAGATGGGAGGAATGGCTCACGTCTGACTCCTTTTGGGATGGCCCAGGGGCCCAGTTGAACGGGTGGTGGTACTACAAAAGACGGGGCAGGGTTTTTTCATCCGGTCCAAAGAGCAGGCAATGCTTGGCCGGGAAGCGGAGATGGGTTTCGTCCCCGGTGCGGAGGGGATTTTCCGGCTGGGCCTTGACGGTCAGCTGTCCGGTACCCCCCGGCGATTGGACGTACAGGAACACCGTATCGCCCAGGTGCTCGGCCACGATGACGGAAGTTTTGGCAGTGCCTTCTCCTGCGGCGGTTTCCGCCAGCAGGCGCTCTGGGCGGATGCCCAGGGTGAGTGCCGTGCCTTCGGCCAACCCGCGCGCATCCGCACCTGCGGCCAGAACCGTGCCATCCTCCAGCCGCACCCGGGCCCCGGTTTCAGTGGCCGACACGAGGTGGCAGGGGAGGAAATTCATTTTGGGCGAGCCGATGAAACTCGCCACAAAGCGGTTGGCAGGCTGGTGGTACAGCTCCAGTGGCGCACCCACCTGCTCGATGCGGCCCTGATTGATGACCACGATGCGGTTGGCCAGGGTCATGGCCTCCACCTGATCGTGCGTCACGTACACCATGGTGGTGGCCAGATCCTTGTGCAGCCGAGCCAGCTCCACCCGCATCTGCACCCGCAGGCCCGCATCCAGGTTGGATAGTGGTTCGTCGAAGAGGAACACGCCGGGCTTGCGAACAATGGCCCTGCCGATCGCCACCCGCTGGCGCTGTCCCCCCGACAGCGCCTTAGGGCGGCGATCTAGCAGGGATTCGATCTGGAGGATTTCGGCGGCCCGTTGAACGGCCGCTGCCACCTCCGGTTTCGAATGGCCAGCCAGTTTCAGACCAAAGGCCATGTTCTCGGCCACGGTCATGTGGGGATAGAGGGCGTAGCTCTGGAACACCATGGCGATGCCGCGCTTCGCAGGAGGCACGTCATTCATGGGCTTGCCGCCGATGAACAATTCCCCGCTGGTGATTTCTTCTAACCCTGCGATGCAGCGAAGAAGGGTGGATTTTCCGCAGCCGGAAGGCCCCACGAACACGATGAATTCACCGTCCTGAATCTCGAGATCGATCCCGTGAAGGATCTCCGATTCTCCAAAGGACTTGCGCAGGGCTTTGAACTGAAGGTTGGCCATGGGGAAAGGTCCAGGAAGGGGTGGAAAAGATCAGGGAAGATCGCCGTGAAGGGTAGTCTGAAAACCGGTCCCCGCCACGTAGATTACGCGGACGCCATAGGGAGGAATGCTGGCAGCGGTGTACGTGGTTCCACCCAGGGCCGTGATGCCCTTGAGGTCGCCCAGGATGGCCTGCACCGGACCATCAGACGGCACGCCATGGCTCGTGAGCCCGGACACCACCGCGGTCTGGGTAGTGGCGCTGAGGTTCGCCACCACCAGAATGCGTTCATTACCAGCCTGGCGCAGGTAGGCAAGCGCCTTGGTGGGGCCCACATCGGTGGAGAGCGTGGCATAACCGCCACGAAGGGCCGGATAGGCCTTGCGGGCCTGGAGAAGATACCTGCACCAGCTGAGAATGGAATCGGGCTGGGCGGTCTGAGTGCTTACCGCAGCCCAATCCATGGGCTGACGTAGATTGAGATCGGTACCGCTTTGGCCGCTCATGCCGACTTCATTGCCGTAGTAGAGAATCGGCGTGCCCGGGGATAGCAGCGTGAGGGCTTCCGCCAGAATGATCTTGGCCTTGATACCGCCGTACTGAGTGCCTGGGCGCGAGATCAGATTGTCGTGGTTGGAGTCGAAGACGGCCGAGCGATAGCCTGCCGGGTACGTCTGCTGCTCGAAATCCCAGAGCGACGTCAGCTGCGTGGCATCACCCTGCGAGATCGTGTTGGAGATGGCCCAGGGCGCGCTGAAGTCCAGACACATGTGGAATTCGCTGCTGCCGTTGCCGTAGTAGGGCGCAACGCCGGAAGCATCGTTGGTCCAGGCTTCGGCGATCATCACCTTGCTGCTGTATTTCGAGGGATCGCCAGCGGGATGGGGATGCAGATCGCCGCTGTTGTATTCGTCCATCAAGGTGCGAAAACCTTGCAGTCGGGTGTGCGTATCGGGCTGATCCGCTTGCTGGCCGGGGCCCGTTTCGCAGAGGTAGCGCACCGCATCCACGCGCATGCCATCGAAACCGCGGTCCAGCCAGTAGGCCTGAACCTGACGCATCTCCGATTGCACGGCCGGGTTGTAGAAGTTGAGATCCGCCAGGGATTCGGTGCTGAAGGAGGTGTAGAAATAGCCATTGGCGCCGGACTTCCACACGTTTTGCGGCGAGCCCCCGCCCCAGGGCAGTCCCCAACCGGCCGGCTGCCCGGCGTTCCAGATGTACCAACTGCCCCGGGTGGCGGCATTGGTGAACCAGGGATGCTTGGTGGAAGTGTGGTTCGGCACGAAGTCGAAGAGAATGCGCATGCCCTTGGCGTGCACCGCATCAATCAGCGCCTTCAGATCGGCCCGAGATCCGAACCGGTCATTGATGGCGTAATAGTCCGTGGTGTCATAGCCGTGCATGTTCTCGCCCTTGTAGTCGCACTCAAAAATCGGCGACAGCCAGAGCGTGTTCACACCCAAGGTTTGAAGGTAATCCAATTTCCCTTGGATGCCAGGCAGGTCGCCGATGCCGTCCTGATAGGCGGCATCGGCGAAAGCCTTGACCCAGATGTGATAGATCACCGCGTCCGCATACCAACCCGGCGCGCTTTCCAACTGCTGCCCGGGCGCGATGGTCGTGGTATCCACCGGGTAGCGGCTGGCCTCCGAACTGGGACCATGGCACGCCAACCCGGCAAGAACCAGGGCGACGGTGGTCAGAACGGAACGGAGCTTCACAGGGCTTCCTTAACAAAAACAAACCTGGAACGGTCCGCCCCGAAGCGCGGACCGTTCCAGCAGGTGCGACTTACCACCAGGCTTCGATCTGCGCACCAAACGTAGTGCCAGCCTGAGAATTCTGGAAGACGCCGAGGCCGCTGGGCGTGCCCCACGCGGTGGCGTACTTGTTCCAGTTGGCCCGGGTGACAAAGAGGCGCAGCACAGGACGGGACCACCAGCTGGACTGGGGGCTGAACTGCAGGGCCAAGGTCTTCTTCAGCATGCTGCGGTTCTGGCCATCGGCGCCGGAACCATCCCCACTCACCTTGAACTGGTCGTAGCCAATTTCGGCAGCCAGGCTGATGTGCTTGGTGAAGAACCAGACAGGACGAGCCCCAATGGAATTCCAGACCATGTCACGGTGACCGGGCTGGCTGGAATCTTCATTCTGCACGCGATGGATCGCCACCACGCCCATGCCGAACTGCTTGGTGGGCTGGATGAACAGGTTGTCCATCACCATCCACCAGTTGTTCTTGGTGTTCACTTCAGGGTTGTACCAGTTCCAGAAGGTGGAGCCATCACCCTTGGTGATGTAGATCTTGTTATCGCCGCCCAAGATGTTGGACTGCTGATATTCCAGGTGGAAACGACGGCCAACGTTGTTGTTGGAAGCGGAAGGAGGCGTGCTCTTGCGGACGCTGGGTTCGTTGTACTGGAAGCCCAGGGTGATCGAGGCGCCCTGCCAGGGCGAGAGGCCGGACCAGCGAAGGTCGTGGGCACCCACCACTACCTTGCCGTTGAAGTTGAAAACATCGGTCTGAACGGCGCCCGGGAAATGCCCAGCGCCCCAGCCACCATCCACGTTGTTTCGGTCCTGCTGGATGTAGGCATAGCTCAGCTTGCCAAGGCCCACGTTGACATTCTCGAGGCCCACGCCATCGCCACTGTTGTTCCAGTAGTAGTAATCGATCATGTGGACATCGTGGCGCTGGTAGAAACGGCGGCCAGCCCACAGGGTGGCATCCTTCAGCATGGCGGAATCACCCAGCACGCCATTGGCCTCACCCCAGGCTTCCCGCAGGAAAACCATCTGATTCTGGGTTGCTGAATGCGAGAAATCGACGTTGCCGCCGGCGTCCACACTGGCATCACGGGCGTCATTCCACTGCCGGAAGGTGGGGCGGAAATGCAGCTTGAAGCTGGAGGTGCCCTTCTCGTAGGCCCGAACGTCCATGGCCAATTCGATGTAGTTGTCCTGCTCGTTGCCTAGGCGATAGCCAGGACCACCGGAGGGATTATTGATCGCGCCTGGAAGGTAGAAGCTTGCCTGCTCGCCGCCGTTGGAGGAACGGCCGACCCCGGCGCGCATGTAGCCGTGGAATTCGAAGATGTCCTGGGCGAACATCGACCCGCTGGCCAGAGCCATGATCACGGCAGCCTGGAGAAGACGATTGCACTTCATTGTGTTGCCTCCTAGTGAATGCCGCTCAGCGGCTGGGTTTGTGGTGCGTGGAACAGGGGCCGCTCCGGAGAGACGGCCGAGAAAGAAAACTCATCGAATGCTTCCGAAATAACCACCCCAGGGCGGCAGATGCAGGGTTCTACCCTCGGGCTCAATCTCCTGGAGGCCGTGCCCCCGGAGGGTGCGCGTGCCCATTGGGAGCATGAAATCCCGGGCGTCGGGGCCCAGGTTGAACACGGCGATGATCCGTTCGCCGTTGAGTTCACGGCGGATGGCCAGCACCTGTTCATCGGATTTAAGGAAACGCAGGCTGCCCTCGCGCAGAACGTTCTGTTCCTTGCGCCAGCCGAGGAAGGTCCGGTAGAAACTCAGCACGGAAGCCTTGTCCTTGACCTGGGCGGCAACCGATTTGGGCAGGTGTTCGGCAGCCATGGGCAACCAGGGTTCCACGGTGGAAAATCCACCGCGGGGTGCTTCGCTGGTCCAGGGCAAGGGTGTGCGGCAACCGTCTCGGCCCTTGAAATCCGGCCAGAAGGCGATGCCGTAGGGATCGATCAGACGGTCGAAGGGCACCACCGCTTCGGTGAGCCCCAGTTCTTCACCTTGATAGATACAGAAGCTTCCGCGCAGGGAGGCCAGCACCGCCAGCAGCACCTTGGCGAACTCCGGGCCCTCGCCGCCCTGCCCCCAGCGCGACACCACCCGCACGCAATCGTGGTTCGAGAAGGACCAGCACCCCCAGCCGCCCACGGGCTTAATGCGCTTTTCAAATGCTTCCAGCACCCCACGGATGCGGGAGGCACTGAACTCATCGGTGAGCAGGCTGAAGCCATAGGCCATCTGCAGCTTGTCCCCATCGGCCGTGTACTGGGCCATGGTGGCCAAGGAATCTTCGTCGCCAATCTCGCCGACACTCACGGCACCATAGGCATCCATAAGCTTGCGAAGGCGCTTCAGGAAGCCCAGATTCTCCTTCTGGCTCTTGTCGTACTTGTGGATCTGAAGGCCGTAGGGATTGCCCGGACGCACGGTGGAAACATCCTGGGCGCCAACCCCGGCAGTGGGGTTGTTGCGCAGGCGCTGATCGTGGAAATGGAAATTGCAGGCGTCAAAGCGGAAGCCATCCACCCCGCGCTCCAGCCAGAATCGGCATTCCTCCAGCAATTGATCCTGCACCGGTTTGTGGTGAAAATTCAGATCAGGCTGGGAGGCCAAAAAATTGTGCAGGTAGTACTGCCGACGCCGAGGATCCCAGGTCCAGGCGGACCCGCCGAACACCGATAGCCAATTATTGGGTGGCGTGCCATCGAGCCGGGCATCGGCCCAGACGTACCAATCCGCTTTCGGATTTTCCCGATCGAGGTGGCTTTCCCGGAACCAGGCATGCTGATCGGAGCTATGGGAAAGCACCTGATCGATCAGAACCTTCAAGCCAAGACGATGAGCTTCGGCCACCAGTTGATCAAAATCCGCCAGGGTGCCAAACAGTGGATCAACGCCGCGGTAATCCGACACGTCGTAACCAAAATCCATCATGGGCGAGGTAAAGAAAGGCGAGATCCAGATGGCATCCACGCCCAGGTCCGCGATGTACGGCAGGTGGGCCGTGATGCCCGGCAGGTCGCCGATGCCATCCCCGTTGGTGTCCTGGAAGCTCCGTGGATAGATCTGATAAATCGCGGCGCCACGCCACCATTCGGTCTGGGCCAAGCGATCCGAACCCTGCCCGCGTGAATTCATGAACGGTCTTTCCTTTCCAGGGTTCCTCACCCCTGTGGGATGAAGGAGGGAGATGACGTGATATCGGGGAAAACGCGAGGGCTGGCGATTATTGCAACCGGTTGCAATGGGATGGCGCAAAAGAACGAGCCTGCCGAAATGTCCCAGGGGGGCGGTCGAAGGTTCGCGAATGAGAAATGAAACCGGTTGCAGTGAGCCTGGAAATAATTGTCCCTGGCCGGGAACTTTGTCAACACGAATTTTTTCTTGCCGTTTTTTTCTTATCTGGTGCACGTCAATACAGGATTTTTAAAAAATGAAACCGATTACAAAGAGAACGCATTGACAGGGGGGCAGCCTGAGGGCTATTGATGGATAGATTCAGCAGGCCTTCCAAAGGATTTACAACGAATGAAGATCACCATTGGTGAAATTGCCCGTCAGGCTGCTGTTTCCAAGGGGACAGTGAGCCGAGTCATCAACGGCAAGTCCACCGTGGCTGAAAAGACGCGTCTCAATGTATTGGAAGTCATGAAGCGCCTGGATTATGTGCCGGATCCCGTGGCCCGGGAACTCTCCATGCGCAGCAAACATACGCTGGGCATCTGGGTGGGCGCGGGCGCCAATCGACTTTCGCCCTACTTCAACCTCATCTGGCGGGCCCTGCTGCAGGAAATGCAGATGCGGGCCACGCAGTTCATCGAACTGCCTCTGGATATCACCCCCGTGCGACGGCGCTTCGATGCTGTCCTTTTGTTCCATTGCGCCGATATTGATAATCGTTTGGCGGCATTGGCGGATCGACATATTCCCGCGGTGTTGATCGGTCACTACCCGGGCATTTCCTGTGTGGCACCCGATGACCTGGGCGGAGGCCACCTGGCGGCTGAACGGATGCTGGCCCTGGGCCATCGGCGGATGCTGCACTTGAGCCTGGCCGATGATCTCCAGTGGGCCAAGGAGCGGGCCAATGGCTTCGAGGCCGGGTTATCGGCCTCGGGCCTGAAGAACCTCGAATCCACCACGGTACTGGGCGAAGGCTCGGTGCTGGGTGGCTACCGCCTGATGCGTGATGCCTGGAACCTGGGCCAGCGGCCAACAGGCGTTTTCTGTGCCACGGATGAAATGGCCGTGGGTGCCCTGGGCGCCCTGGCCGACCTCGGCGTGGCCGTGCCAAGGGATGTTTCGGTGCTGGGTTTTGATGGCCTGACGGAGCTGCATCCCGGATTGGCCTCCGTGGCGCAGGATATCCCCGCCATCGCGCACATGGCCGTATCCCTGGCCCTGGCTGCCATTGAAAAGAATTCCGTGCGTCAGAAAGTCGTGCCGGTGACGCTCATCGAAGGCACGACCCTGGGCCAAGCACCGCGTTAATCCATTGGGCGCTTGCCCCGAACACATTGACAGCCTTGATCATCATGCAGTTTCTTGGTCCTAGCGCACCCACCCCAGGGAAACGCCGATGGCCGAACCCTCATTCAGATTGTTCCTTCCCTCAACGCTCTTTTTTTGAATTTCTCTCCCGTTTGGAGGCATTCATGTTCAAAGGTGGTTTCAGTTCGTTCAACCCATTTTGGAACCGGTCACACACGCTAAAAACAGCCTCGGAAGCCCCGTGTTGGCGCAGTTTCCTGACTGCTTTCCGCCTATCCTTCGCGCTCGTGGGAGCCCTCGGATTTCTGGGCTGCGGCGGCGGGGGAGATGCCTCCAACGGCACGCCAAGCACCCCTTATGATGCTGATCCCAAGGCTACGCCTGCCCCTGATGCCAGCTACTACAACGTTCCCAGCACACCTTTGGGAGCTCTTGTAAGCGGTTCCAATGTCACCTTCAGTTATTGGAATCCTGCCGCGGGATCCGTAACCGTGAATCTGTATGCCCATTGGAACGACCCCCTGTCTTCTCCGACCGCCACCCTTCCCATGACCAAGGGCACTGGTGGTGTCTGGTCCAGCGCGTCCGTCCCCATCCCCGCCCAGCCCTACTATGTCTACAACGTGAGCGGCAGCTACATCTTGGATCCCTATGCCAAGTCCATGGCCAAATGGGTCCGGGCCAACGGCAGTGTCATCGGTGGCGATGCCACCGGCAAGGGTGCGATTCTCGATCCCAATGCCACCAACCCGGATGGCGGTAGTTGGACGCCCTACACCGGCACTTCCCTCTACTTCGACGGTTCCAAGATGAAGGGCACGGATGGTGCAACGGTCACCCCCTATGCCTATACCTCGAATCGAGATGCCGTCGTCTACGAAGCGGGGGTGCGGGATCTCACGGTGGATGCCAGCCTTTCCTTCGCGACTTCAAGCCATCAGTGGGGCACCTTCAAAGCCCTGGTGGATGTGCTACCTCACATCCAGAAGTTGGGTGTCACCCATGTGCAGTTGCTCTGCCCTCTGGAGAACTACACCTACGATCAGACGAAGATCGGCCTCCGCGAAATGGACCTGAGCAAGACAGGCGGCGCGAACTACAACTGGGGCTACGACCCGCAGAACTACTTCACACCCACCGGTATGTACTCCGCCAACCCTGATGATCCTGCCGTGCGCATCAACGAAATGAAGACCCTCATCAACGAAATTCACAAACAGGGTATGGGCGTGATCATCGATGTGGTCTACAACCACACGGCCAACAATGATGTGCTTGGCAACCTGCTGATCCCTGGCTACTACTACCGCGCCAGCAGCAAGAACGGCGCGGGGAGCAACGATGTGAAATCGGAATCCAAGATGGTGCGCAAACTGATCGTGGATTCCATCGTCCATTGGGTGCGCGATTACAAGGTCGATGGCTTCCGGTTTGACCTCATGGGCGTCATGGACACCGAAACCATCCTGGCGTCGTACAAGGCCGCTACCGATCTCAATCCCAGGGCCATTTTCCTGGGCGAAGGCTGGAATGGTTTCTACACGGGGCCTGGCACGGACTACAACGGCAATGCCGTCACGGGCGCCGACCAGACCAACTCCGCCAAGTTCCTTGGGAAGAATGTGGCCATGTTCTCAGATAGCTATCGCCAGATTTTCAAGAACGGGTACCCCTCGGATGGCGCCCCCGCCTTCCTCACCGGCGCGGGTCAGAGCGCTGCGAACCTCTTTGCGAACATTGCGGGCCTACCGACCAATGGCTTCACCCCTGGCTCGTCCAACAACGTCATCAGCTACCTCACCTGTCATGACAACCTCTGCCTCTACGATGTGCTGGCCCTCGCCACCAACGCCGCCAAGGTCACCGGTGACGCCGATATCCTGAAACGCGCCAAGGTGGGTTACGCCGTGCTCCTGACCTCCCAGGGCGTGGCCTTCATCCATGCGGGCGATGAGATGTTCCGCACCAAGGAAACAACCTTCGGGATTTCGAGCAATACCAAAGGCAATTCCACCCGAACCTTCGTGGACAACTCCTACAACGCCTCCGATGCCATCAACATGGTCAAGTGGTCCACGGTCTATTCAGGTGATCCCATCGGCGGGAATTTCACCAACTACGACACCACCCAGAACGGCTACAAGCTCTACAAATACACCCAAGGATTGATCGCGCTGCGCAAGGCCACCAACGCCTTCCGCCTGCTGGATGCCTCCGTGTCCAGCAACCTCGTAGCCATTCCGGCGACTGGCGCAGGCAGCGCAACGCTGGCCTTCGGCTATAAGGCTGTCTCCACCGACGCCAGCGGCACCTATTACGTGTTGCATAACGCGGATACCGTATCCCACACCTTTGCCGTGGACAGCGATCTGACTGTGGCGCACCTCCTGGTGGACGGAGCCACGGCGGGCCTCGCGGATATCACCTCCGCTACAGGCGTCACCCTGAGCGTGGACGGTAAGACCGTCACCGTGGCGCCCCTGACGTCTGTGATCTACCGTAAATAGTCGAAGATCAAGGCCAAGGGAAACCACTGGCGGAGGTTGACGGATGAATTCCGCCATCCTCCTCCCTTTTCATTCATTCAATGCCGGTGGGTGGTTTTGCATGCCATCCCCGGCATTCCTTTGGTATCAGTGCAGGCGCCCGAAGGTCGCCTTGATTTTTTTCAGGCGGCCAAAGCCAGGAAGGGGGAAGGTTTGGGTTTTCACTACTTTTCCGGAGAAAAAGTAGGGGCGCAATTCTTGGGTGGGCGCGGCCAGGGCGAAAAACACAGTGATGGGTTTCTGGTGCAGGGACTGGGACGTCAGAAAGCTCACCAAGGCATGTTCGGCGGAATGATAGCCGCTCTTCCATTGATGGATTTTGGGCCCATCCCCGCCCTGATGGTTTTCCCCATTCACCCAGCCAAATATTTCGTGATGCTCGTGATCCACCAGGTATCGCAACCAATAGTCGTAGGTCTTCACGAGATAGCCTGAATAGAAGGGGTCGGCCAAGGCCAGGGTGGCGGCCGTCTGGTCCAATTCGGCATAGATCCACCACTCCTTGTGGATATCCAGGCTGCCATCCCGGCGCGGTTTGGATGCCCAGGAGCCGGATTCGGCCAAGTAGGCTTTCTTCAGCACCACCGAGGCCTCCCGGGTGGCGAACTCGATCAGGACCTTGTCGTTGGTAAGCCGACCAATGCGCTCAATCATCCACAGTGCCTTGGCCGTGTGCCCAAAATCCGTATGCCGGGAACCTAAAGTCTTTCCCTTTGCGTCGTGCACCGTGCCCCAGAACAGGTGTTGTTCCGGCGCAAAGTATTTTTCGATCATCATGTTGGCCAATTGCGTCAATTCCTGTTTCCACTGGGTGCGTTTCGGTTCGGGCAGGATGGGTGTCAACAGCAGCATGTAGGCATTGATCTGATCCAGCTGGGAGACCAGTTCCTGGCGGGCATCCTCCACGCCTTTTTCATCCTTGGCGACCCATCGGAGCATGCCCCAATCCACCTGCCAGTAATGGTTGAAGATGTGTGCCTTCAGCCGCAGGATATCGGCCAGCACCTCTTCGTCGCGGGTTAGGTAGTAATACATCGCCATGCCCAGTTGGGCGTAGGCCAGATCCTGGCTGGTGCGCTGCAACGGTGGCGGCCCCGCGATCCCCTTTTCCCAATAGGAAATGGCACTGCCGCTCTCCTTGTCCAAGGCATGGTCCCGCAGGTACTGCACGCCGGCACGAGCCAATTCAAGCATCCTGGGATCGCCCGTAAGGTGATAGGCAACCCCGTAGAAATAGGTTTGCCGAGACTGCATCCGAACGAATTCGCGACCGACATTCTCTTTGATCCACCCTGGGGCAGACCCGATCTCGGGGCAGGGCTCCACCAAGGATGGTAGGCGACCATCATTGCATCGGAAGGTCGGAAAGTTGCCCCGGGGCTCGCCCCAGGCATCGGGCAGATTCCAGAACGGCAGCAGATCGTTTTGGAAGTGCTCCAGCCACCGTTGACCTTGGGGCAGCTGGCTCAAGGGAATCGAAGGCTTGGGCGCGCCAGCCTGCACGATTCCGCAGGGCATGAGCATCATCAACAAGAGGGCTCGAAGCGCAGATTTGAACATGACGAAGCTCCCTGATTAAACCTAAGGCTAGCCTTGGATGTGAGCGGTCCCCCGGGTCACAGGAAACCGTTTCCCCTTGTAGAGCACCGTCCGAACAGAGCTTGGCACCGCGAGCTCAATGCGCCGATGCAACGGAAACGAGCCTTCCTGGTGCATGGAGAAGTGAAGGCTGCCCCGGTGGATTCGAGCTGTAAAGGTGCTCTTGAGAAAAACGCCCTTCCGGTGGTTTTGGCTGATTCCATCATCCTCGTACAGGAAGCCCTCCGCTTGACCTTGCGAATCTGGATATACGGAGAGGAGCAGGCTCCGATCTTTTCTCAATTCATCGGTATTCCGCACCGTGGCCAAGGCCCTTGGCAGAATGCTGCCACCGCGCACAAAGACGGGAATATCGGTGGGCGAAGTGGGCACCAGAACTTTGCCCGCACGGTATTGAACTCGGTCAAAAAGGCCGTACCAGATTCCCTCCGGCAGAACCGCTTCGATCTCCTTTATGCCAGGCCCAAGCACGGGAAAAACCAGCAGATCACGCCCAAAGAGAAATCCATGCTCCACGCCAAGATAGCGGGGGCCAAAATCATAGAACAAGGGGCGGTTGATGGGTTCACCCTCGGTGCTGGCCCGCCAGGCCGCGGTGTAGAGATAGGGAATGAGGGCATAGCGGAGCTGAAGATACTTGCGAATGGACGCGCGTTCAGCCGGGAAAGCATAGGGTTCATGGGCCGCATTGCCCTTGCCGGTGTGATCCCGCATGAAGGGCACAAAGGTGCCCGCCTGAATCCACCGGGCCATCAACTCGCCGGAGGGGTTTCCCACGTAGCCACCGATATCCGCGCCGAAATAGGGTGCACCCGAAAGCCCCATGCTCGCAGCCATGGTGACGTTCATCCGCAGGTGCGACCAGCGGGCCGAGTTGTCCCCAGACCAGAGAAAGGCGTAGCGCTGGATACCCGCATAGCCGGCCCGAGAGAGCAGAAATACGCGCTGATCTGGGCGCAACGCTGCCAAGCCGAGATGGGTGGCCCGCGCCATGGCCAGGCCGTAGGCGTTGTGCAGGCTTTTGTGGGGCGCGCGGAGGCCGTGGTGGTCCATCTCGACCAGCGGATCCATGGTCTTGAGTTCGTTGAAAACCGCAGGCTCATTCATGTCATTCCAGAAGCCCGAAATCCCCCATTGCAAGGAATCCGCATACAGTGGCCCCCACCAGGCCAGGGTCTTTTCTGCCGTGAAATCCGGGAACACACTGAGCCCAGGCCATACCTTGCCTTCGTAATACGCGCCATCCTTCCGAAGAAAAATGTCGGCCTGTTGGCCCGATTGGAAGATCGGATCGGTTTCGTCCCTGGGAATGGCCGGATCCGCAATTACTACGGTCCGAATGCCCATTCCCGCCAATTTCGTGTTCATTCCGAGCGGATCTGGAAAGGTTGTCGGATTGTGGGTAAAGGACCGATTCCGATCCAGGAAATCGATATCCAGATGAATGGCATCCAGAGGCAATTCTGCGGCCCGGAAGGCTTCCGCAACCTTCATCACTTCCTCGGTATCCATATAGGAATAGCGGGATTGATGGAAGCCGAAGGCCCACAGGGGTGGCAGATATGGGCGCCCAGTCAGCCGGGTGTAGTTGGAAACAATCTGCTTTACGCCACCTGGAAAGATGTAGGTTTCAGCCCAGTGTTCGGGCACCGAAAAGGAATGTCCCGATTTGGAAAAATCGAATTCTGAACGAGCGGGGCTATCCACAAACACCCCGTAGGCCGCCTCGGAGCGGATAGCCAAGTAGAAAGGAATGGTGGTGTAGATGGGATCGCTCTGTTCGGAATAACCATAAGCATCCGTATTGTAGTTTTCGAAGGAACGGCCCGTGAGCTCCATGGCGCCGGTCTTGCAGCCCAGTCCGAAAAAGCGCTCACCGGATTCCTTCATGCGCACGGTGACCTTTCCCTGGGTGACATCGAACTCGGCCTGGCCGGAAAACAGGCGTTGGCCCGCTTGGAAAACCTCGAGGCCAAGCCCTTCGCGACTCACCCGAATCTCGCCACCCACCAGGGGTACCCGGAGATCAGCTGGGCCTTCCTCAACCCCAAGGCCAGTGTCTTTGGGCCGTTCTACCACCGCATAGGAATACCGCTCGGGAATTGTTTCGGAGAAGGCAAACACCCAGTGAATTGTGCCGCCGTTCACCGTATCCACTTGGGCCGTGGCCCGCTCGTACCGCAGGAAAAGGGTGTTGTCCTGTAGGCGGTGGGAAAGGAGCTTCCCTGCCCCAACCACTTCCGAGGCCGTTGCCGCAAGGCCGAGCAACACCAGGAAGACCGCGTACAAGCCCCGCGAAATCCGTCGAAATGCCATGGCAATCCTACCGATGCTCAACATGCTGCGACAGCTTCCCCAGCTTGTCCCAGCCCAACGCACTGGCACCCAGGATGGCCGCGTGACCGCCCTGAATGCCTGAGGGCAGAAGCTTCACCGTGCCCTTGAACACCCGAAAGAGATTGTCCTCCAAGGCCTTGCGGGTGGGGTCGAACAAAACAGGGCCTGCGCCCGCCAGACCACCGAACAGAATGATGGCCTCGGGGCTGCTGAAGGCCACGGCGTCCGCCAGCTTCCGTCCCAGCATGGTGCCGGTGAATTCAAAGGCTTCCAGCGCCAATTCATCGCCCCTTTGAGCCGCCTCAAAAACTCGGCGTGCCGTTAGTTCGGTGCGGGGCACCGCATGCAACTCAGAAGCCGAGTCACGGCAGTCCAGGAGATCTGATACCGTGCGCAGAAGGCCCGTGGCAGAAGCGTACGTTTCCAGGCAGCCCCGGCGACCACAGCCACACAAACGGCCATCTTCCTCGGCAATTACGTGGCCCAGTTCGCCCGCAAGGCCCGTGGAACCATAGAGCAGTTCGCCGTTCACCACAATGCCGCTGCCCAGCCCCGTGCCCAGGGTGATCACAATGAAATCCCGCAGGCCACGGGCCGCTCCAAAGTGCAATTCGCCAAGTGCTGCCGCATTGGCATCATTGGTGGCTGCCACCGGGATATCGAAGTAGGGTGCCAGTTCCGCCTGGATATCCACGAATTCCCAGCTCAGGTTCGGTGGGTTCTCAATGGTGCACTTCAGATAATTGGCGTTGGGGGCGCCGATGCCAATGGCCAGGAGTTCAACGCCCGTCCCAAGAGAATCCAACAGCGCCTGGGCGCGCACATGTAGTCGTTGAAAAAAGACCGCCGCCGGCTGGTCACCCTGGGTGGGCATGGATGCCGAAGCTAGGCAGCACCCTTCCCGATCCACGAGCCCCATGGCCGTGTTGGTCCCACCAATATCCACGCCAAGCACCAGTCCGAGATTCGCCATATTGAATCAACTCCCTATTCCATCCTGAGGCACCTTGAAGACCCGATCCAGCTTCTCGCGGGTGATCAGCGCTGATGTTGAGGCCCGTTGGCTGCAGGTATGACGCGCCGTGATCTGGCCCCGGCGGAGGGCATCCTCCAGAGAAAAGCCTTCCAGCACGTAGCTGGAAAGAAACCCCACCGCCAGGCCATCGCCTGCGCCATTGGTATCCACGATGGGCTCGGCCATGGTGATGGGGGGAAAAAGTTGAATGTCGGTACCCTGACCCACGGCACAACCCTTGGAGCCCATCCCCGACACCACGATCCGACCCGGATGCCCCCGGAGAAATTTTTTTATGAGGGGCCTTGGATCGCCATGGTTGGCCGCTGAAAAGAACAGGATGTCGGCGTGACGGATGAAATCCTGACGGTAGGGATCATTGGGGTCCACCACATCCTGCAGATCGCAGGCGATTTTGAGCCCGAGCTCCTTCGCCGGAAGTAACAGGTGGCGCGCCCAGTTGGGAATGTTGAAATGAGCCAGACGACACCCCGCCATGGCCTGCCGGCAAACGTCCAGATCTGGGGCCAAGGTCATGTGGGCCTTGGCATCATAGAAATTTTTCCGCCGCCCATCCTGGTACATGATGTTGACGCTACGACTCGTTCCGGTCGGATCGATGAACAGTGCCGCAGTGTCGATGCCATCCTGTGCCAGTTCGTGGCGGATCTGTTGCCCCCCGAAATCGTCTCCCACGTAGCCCACAAAGGTGGTGCGGTACCCAAGCTGGGCGTAACCACGGCTGGCGTACCCGCCAGCCTGACCCACGTAGTCCTGGTTATCCGTGAAGTTGGCCTCCACCGACCAATCCACATCGCGGCCGGGGAGATAGACATTGGTGTCCAAACCGATGTTGCCGATGACCGCGACTTGGGACCGATGGGATGCCATGCCCGACCTCTCTTAAGGGAACGTCCGTTCCTAGACTACGATCCCTCAGTTGTGACTGTCCTGATAGGCCCAGGGCAAGCCAAAGGACATACCCCCTCGACCTGAAATCACCTCAGATGCCACCGTCCGGAAGGAAAGACGTCTCCCCTATTGCCGCAACCACACGGGGGGCTGGAATTGCCCTGGATTGAGCGGGTCGGGCCACCGCACGGCGGGGTCGCCATCGGCCACCACCAGAGCCGGTTTTCCATCGCCCTTGAGATCGGCAATGGCTACGGAAAGGGGGCCATAGTACCCGCGGTACAAATCAGGTTCCGGGAACACGCCCGCATGGGCAGGGTCCTGGCGGAACACGGCCACCGAACCGGGGTAGCCGGGCAAACCCGCATTGGCGACCACCACATCCGGGTGCCCATCACCATCCAGATCCCCGATGGCCAAACCTGCTGAGGCATAGTCCCCGGTATCCAGGGTTTGCGCCGCCAGGAAGGTGCCGGGTGTGGCAGCATTCTGCCGGAGAATGCTCAAACCACCGGTGCCATTGGAATAGTTCGCTGTGAGGATGTCCGGGTGGGAATCTCCGTCCACATCGGCGATCTTGACGGCCACCGGGTCGGCGCCGGTTGTGTAGTCCACCGGCGAAAGAAAGGTTCCCGCCACGGGGCCATGGAGCAGCACGGCCACCTTGCCGTTGGCCATGGCCACCACCAGGTCCTTGGAGCCGCTGCCCGTAAGGTCAGCCACGGCAACGGACGCCGGGTCTCCACTCACTGCGAAGGAGACCGGGGCCTGGAAGCTACCGGGCGTGGTGTCATGGAAGAACACCAACACGTCATTGCTGCCACTGGCGGCCACCACCACATCCAGCCGTCCGGCACCGGTGAGGTCAGCCACCACCACGTCGAGCGGCCGCCGCGTGCCCACGGTAAGGTGGGTGGGCGCCAGGAAGGTTCCCGCTGTGGCCGACTGGAAATGCACATCTACGGAACGATTGGTGCTGCTGCTGGCCAGATAGTTGGCAACCACTGCATCGGGACGGCCATCCCCGTCCAGGTCACCGATGGCCAGGGCCAGGGGATAAACGCCAGTCTCGCTCCGGAGTGGATCCAGAAAAGCGCCCGAAGAGGCGGGGTTCTGGAGACGCGAGGTCAGGAAACCTGGCGCATCGCTGCCGTCCTGGTACACGGCATTGGCGGTCAGGATATCCAGCCCACCTGAGCCGTTCAGGTCCCCCACCGCCACCGCCTGGGTCACAAACCCGGAACCACCGTGATAGTCGTCGTTGCTGTTGCACCCGGTAGCCAGGCCCACAAAACCCGCCACAAGCAGGATGGTTAAGGAGGTGCGGAAGTGGAAAGGATCAAGCATGGTTCTCTCCTTGATGCGGCAGAAACTGAATAAAAGGTAGGAAGACAGCGTGCCCCAGGCAAGAGACCCCGCGGCAGAAGCATTGGATGCGTTGGTCGAAATCAATGTTTGGATTTTTCCTGGAAAACGTACACCGGCAGCTTGGCCCGGCGCCAGGCCCGCATGCCACCCTTGAGCACGTAGATCCACTGGTGGCCGCGAGCTGAAAGGCTCCCCAGCGCTTCGTGGGAAAGCTGGTCCGTTTCATCCACCAGCACGATGGGTCGGGGATGGCTGGTATCCAGTTCGTCGAGGCGTTTGGGAAAATCAGAAAAGGGGATATTCACCGCGTTCCGGATATGGCCACGGTGCCCCACAAACTCCTGGCGCGGGCGCAGGTCTACGATCTGGGGCGGACTGCCGATCATCAACTCTTCAAGCTGCCCTGGATCCAGGGTCCGCTTGCCCTTGGCCCGATGCCAACTGGCGATATCAGGGGCCTTTAATACAATGGCAATCAGCAGTAACAGCACCCCGAGGCCAAAGGGGACCAAGACCTCGGGTTGGAGGTACTTCGGATCGATCCAGGGCCCGCTGGCGCTCGCTGCGGGAGGCTCGAGCCAGGCCAGGCATGCGTACAAGCTCGTCATAGGTACCTCGTGGGTTTGCGGTAAGTATGTGCCCAGTTTTCCTGCTTTGCACGGAGGCGTGCCATTATTAGACATGGTTTGGAAGCTTCGCCCCGCACTGGTCGCTACCTTGTCTCTGGGTTTCCTGGGGCTGGCTTGCAGTTCTGGCGTGCCGGATGGCCTCGCCGTGAGCCCTTCCACCCCGGCAGTCCGGGTGGGGGAATCCCTGGTGGTGGCCTCCCAGCCCTTGGAAGACCTGGCCGCAGAACCGGAATGGGAGATCCAGGAGCTGCATGGGGGCGGGTTCACCCATAGCCGAGGGTTTTCCATCACCTACGTGGCCCCGTCCGCCGCGGGTCTCTACCACTTGATTGCCCGGGCACCGCGGCCCGATGGCACTCGCATGAAACAGGTTGTGGAAGTGCGTGTTCTGGCCGACCCCCTAATCGAACCTGCCGCGGCCTCCGTATCACCAGGGGGCAGCCGAACCTTTGCGGCCCGCATGCGTGGCTTGCCACGAAATACCGTGACCTGGTCCGTGGATGAACCCGATGGTGGCACCATCAGCCGGGATGGGCAGTACCTAGCCCCCGCCAAACCAGGAACCTATCACCTCACCGCCACCTCGACCCTGGACCCCACGGTTAGCGCCACCACCACGGTGCGCGTGGAATAAGGGTTCCCATCGCCAGGGAATTTTGCGCCGCCCGCTTCATCCAAAGTGACGGGAATCTCCTACGGCGACCCTTGCGGTTAGACTGTTCAGGAAGGTAATCCCGCTGGAGGCCCCTTGAATTCAATGATGAAGAGCGCGCTGGTCTGGGTGGCAATCATTGCCCTCGTGCTGCTGGCGCTCAATAACATTCCCCGCAGCAACGGGATTCAGGAAATCCCTTTCAGCCAGTTCTATACCGAAGGCATGGAAGGCAAATACAAGAGTGTCGTGCTGACGGGCGTGGATATCGAGGGCACCTACAAACAGCCCATCAAAAACGCCAAGAGCGAAACGGTCACCAAGTTCAAGACCATCGCCCCACCCATGCAGGATCTGGGTGCCCAGATCATGCGCTGGCGCCTGGAAGATCCGCCCAAGCTCGATGAGTTCCGCGCGGCCAAGCCCAGTGAGAACAACCTCACCTTCTACCTGATTTTCTGGGGCCCCTTACTGGTTTTCGTGGTGCTCTGGTTCGTGTTCATGCGGCAGGCGCAGATGGGCGGCAACAAGGCCCTGAGTTTTGGCAAAGCCAGAGCGCGAGGGCTTTCCACCAGTGCAAAGCGCGTGACCTTTGCGGACGTGGCGGGCTGTGACGAAGCCAAGGCAGAATTGCAGGAAGTGGTGGAATTCCTGAAAGATCCCGCCAAATTCCTGAAACTGGGCGGCAAGATCCCCAAGGGCCTGCTGTTGATGGGCCCTCCGGGTACCGGCAAGACCCTGCTGGCACGGGCCATCGCAGGCGAAGCCAAGGTGCAGTTCTTCAGCATCTCCGGATCTGATTTCGTGGAAATGTTCGTGGGCGTAGGCGCTTCCCGCGTTCGTGACCTGTTCGAGCAGGGCAAGAAAAACGCACCCTGCATCATCTTCATCGACGAAATCGATGCGGTGGGCCGCCATCGCGGCGCGGGCATGGGCGGTGGCCACGATGAACGCGAACAGACCCTCAACCAGTTGCTGGTGGAAATGGACGGCTTTGAAGGCAACGAGGGCGTGATCCTCATCGCCGCCACCAACCGCCCCGATGTGCTCGACCCTGCCCTGCTCCGCCCGGGCCGTTTCGATCGCCGGGTGGTCGTGGATCGGCCCGACGTGAAGGGCCGTTTCGAGATCCTCAAGGTCCACACCGCCGACAAGATTCCCCTCGCCCCCGATGTGGAACTGGAAGTCATCGCCCGAGGCACGCCAGGCTTTGCCGGTGCCGACTTGGCCAATCTCTGTAATGAAGCGGCCTTGAATGCAGCCCGGGTGAACAAGAAGTGGGTCGAAATGATCGATTTCGAGGACGCCAAGGACAAGGTCTACATGGGCAGCGAGCGCCGAAGCATGGTCATGACTGAAGAGGACAAAAAGATCACGGCCTATCACGAAGCGGGCCACACTGTGCTGGCGGCTGTCCTCCCCCACAGCGACCCGGTGCACAAGGTGACGATCATTCCCCGGGGCCGCGCCCTGGGCGTGACCTGGCAGCTGCCCGAGCGGGACCGCTACAACACCACCAAGGACTACATGGAAACCCGCATTGCGATTTCCATGGGTGGTCGCATTGCTGAAGAAATCTTCTTCAATCAGCTCTCCACCGGCGCCAGCAACGATATTCAGCAAGCCACCACCATGGCCAAGTCCATGGTCACGGAATACGGCATGAGCGAAAAGCTCGGACCTATCAACTACGGCGGCGGCCAGCAGGAGATCTTCTTGGGCCGGGACTTCACCCAGCGCCATGAATTCAGTGAGGACACCGCCCGCATCATCGATACCGAAGTGCAGGCCATCGTCATGGCCAACTACGAGCGGGCCAAACGCATCATCCTGGAAGAACGCAGTGCCCTGGTGGCCATTGCAGAATCCCTGCTGGTGCGGGAATCGTTGGATGGCGCCGATGTTGCGGTGCTCATGAAGGGTGGCATCCTGCCGCCCAAGCCTGAGGCTCAGCTTCCTCCGCCGTCAAATCCTGATCCTGAAACCGCGCCTGGCCAAGGTTTGGACCCTGCGCTGAACCCTGCCTGATCCATCGATGCCTTGGCAAACCTCCCGCACCAGGTTCTCCCTGGAGGAGCCTCTTTATCTCGGCATTCTCAATCTCACGCCAGATTCCTTCAGTGATGGCGGCGCCTACATTGCATCTGCGGATGCCCTGACCCAGACCAAGAAGCTGGTTTCAATGGGCGTGGGGGTTGTGGATATCGGGGGCGAGAGCACCCGGCCCGGCGCCCAAACCGTCACCACCGAGGAAGAATGGCGCCGCATCGAACCCGCATTATCCACGCTGAGGCAGGCGTTTCCAGATCTGCCGCTCAGTCTGGATTCCCGCCATCCCCAGGTGGCCTCCAAGGCCCTGGAACTCGGCGTCACCGCGCTGAACGATGTGACGGGTTTTTCAGATCCAGCCATGCTCCAACTGGCTCTTAACAGCTCCTGCGCACTGATCGCCATGCGCAGCCGCATCAAGGATGGACAGCTTGAGATGCCACCCTACGACGATCCCACCTACCGAAGCGCCGAACGGGCGATTTCGGAGCTGCGGCACATCAAAACACGCCTCCTCGAGGCTGGCGTGGCAGCCGAGCGCATCCTTCTGGATCCAGGCTTTGGGTTTGGCACCACGTATCGGGAAGATACGTCGCTTTGGGAAGCCCTGCCCCGTTTGCCTGAAGCCTTGGATTGGCCTGTAGACCAGTTCTGCCTTGGCGTTTCCCGGAAGCGATTTCTGGCGGTCCGGGCGGGTCGCTCTGAATTAGCACCGCGCCAACGAGACATCCTCACTCACGAAGCCCACGACGAAGCGCGCACCCTCGGGTTCAAGGTTTTTCGCACCCATACCATGCCGGAGGCCCGCGTGCGCCGGGCTCAACCGGAGGATGCTGGAGCCATCGCGGCTGTCCACGTGGCTTCCTGGCGGGCTGCCTACAAGGGAATGTTGCCCGAAACCTTCCTGGCGAGCCTGTCCCTGGTCGAGAAGAAAAACCTTGCCTTGGCTTCCATCCAGCAACCGGAGAGCAACGCCCACCGGTTGCTGGTCCTGGACCGGGGCGGGCAGATCCTTGGCTTTGCGGCCCTCGGTCCTGCCCAGAACACAGACAATGACAAGGTTGCCGAAATATATGCCATCTACCTGCATCCGTCGGTGTGGGGCCAAGGGCTGGGCTGCCTCCTGTTGGCCAAGGGCCTCGAAACGCTGCGCCAGGCTGGCTTCACCCGGGCCACACTCTGGGTGCTGGAACGCAATGTGAGGGCCCGGGCCTTCTACGATGCTGGAGGTTGGATCCCCGACGGCAAGACCCGCACCCAATGGCACGGCGGCATCGCCATGCGGGAACTGGGCTATTGTCTAGGAATCTAAAACCTTGATTTCCCGGCCCTGCCGCCAAAACGAACGAGGCTACATGGTGGATTTACGATATTTCGGAACCGATGGCGTGCGGGGTTTGGCCTTGGCCTCGCCCCTGACCCTGGAGGAAACCGCCCGCTGGGGTCGCGCCTGGGGCTTGGTGGCCCGGGAACAAGGCATCGAAGAAATGGTCATCGGCTGGGATCCCCGGAGCAGTTCCGAGCCCCTCGCCAAGGCCTTTTTACAGGGCCTGAATGGCCTTTTGAGACACGAGATCCTGGGCATGATCCCCACCCCGGCGGTGGCCTGGGTGACTCAGCGCCGCCCGCGCGCCTGGGGCCTGATGATCAGCGCCAGCCACAACCCACCCGAAGACAACGGCCTCAAGGGCTTCAATGGCGACGGCGAGAAACTCTCCGAAGCGGATGAAGCCGCCCTGGAAGCGGCCTTCGATTCATCCGCCGCCATCCCACCGACAGAGGTGTCCCTGCAAGCGGATGCCAGCGCCGTAAGCGCCTATCTGGATCACCTGGGTGCCCTGACATTGCCTCCGGACTTCCCCATCGTGGTGGATTGCGCCCACGGGGCCACCGCACCCTGGGCTCCCCATCTGCTGAAAGGTGCGGTGCAGTGGCTGGGGATCCCCGCCGATGGGACCCGCATCAATGTCGGCGTGGGCTCCACCCATCTGGAACGCCTCCAGGAGGCCGTCAAGAAACAAGGCGCCGCAGCGGGCATTGCTTTTGATGGGGACGGGGATCGGTGCCTGTTCGTGGATGCCTCCGGTGAACTCGTGGACGGGGACCAGTTGCTCTGGCTCCTGGCCCAGGATCGCCATGATCGAGGGAAGCCCCTGCCAGGACTCGTCGGTACTCTCATGACCAATGGCGGGCTGGAGGAGGCCCTGCGCGGCCTTGGAATCCCCCTGGTGCGCACGGCGGTGGGCGATAAGTTCATGCTGCGGGAATTGGCTGTTCGCGGGTGGGATCTGGCGGCGGAGGCATCTGGCCACGTGATCCAAAAACAGGTTGGCCCTTCCGGCGACGGATTGGCCACCACCCTGGCCGTGCTCCGGGCACTCCTGATGCGCCCTCCGGAGGCACGCTGGACGTGGCGTTTCCAATCCTGGCCGCTGAAGCTGGTCAACCTCACCGCCGCCGAACGTCGCCCCGTGGAAGCCTGCTCGCAACTTTCCGCGGCCATGGAAAACCTGGCAGCCCTGCACGGAGACACCATTCGGATGGTCGTGCGCTGGTCGGGCACCGAGCCCAAACTGCGCCTGATGGTCGAAGCCCGCGAGCTGACGCTGATGGAGGAAACCATCGCCACATTGGAAGTGGCCGCTCGAGCGGATCTCTCCCTCTGAGCCCACGCCAAGCAAATCCTGCTAGGATTTGACGTATTCATGGCTTTACGCTTTCTTTTCCTGGGAGCCTTTCGGTGACGACCCGCCTCGGTGTGAACATCGACCATGTGGCCACGCTGCGCCAGGCCCGCTCGGGCCAAGAGCCAGAGCCTGTCATGGCCGCCCTGCTGGCCCAGAGTGCAGGTGCCCATGGCATCACCGTGCACCTCCGCGCTGATCGTCGCCATATCCAGGAACGCGATGTCCGACTGCTCCGTGAGGTGCTATCCGTGCCTCTCAACGTGGAGTGCGCGGCTTCCCCCGATACCCTGGAATCGGTCGTGCCACTCAAGCCCCACTGGGTGACCCTGGTGCCTGAAACCCGCGAAGAATTGACCACCCAGGGCGGCCTGGACGTGATCTTCATTCAGGGCCATCTGCGCTCGGTGATCCGTGAATTGCGCAGTTCGGATATCCGAGTGAGTCTCTTCATCGACCCCCAGTTGGACCAGGTGAAAATGGCCTCGCGCATCGAGGCGGACGCCGTGGAATTCAACACGGGCGTCTATGCGGATCTCCCCGCCGGTGCCGACCCCACGCCTGAATTGGATCGCCTTCGGGAATCCGCCAGGCTCGCGGCCCGCCTGGGCCTTAAGGTGTTGGCCGGCCATGGGCTGAACCTGCGCAACGTGGGTCCCGTCGCTGCCATCCCGGAAATTTTTGAACTTAACATCGGGCACAGCATTGTGGGTCGGGCCGTACTGGTGGGCCTTGACCGGGCCGTGCAGGAAATGCTGGGCGCCATTGCGGAGGCCCGTGCATGAAGGTTATCGGACTTGGCTCCTCGGCTACGGCTGCTCCAGCCCTAGGCCAGGCCTGTCCCAGGCACAGGGGGGCTTGATGTCCAACCTGCGCGGCAACCTGCAAAGCATTTCGCTCACAGACGTGGTGCAGTTGCTCAACGTGAATCGCAAGACCGGCAAGCTCTACGTGATCAACGGCAAGCACACCGGCACCCTGTATGTGGTGAACGGGGATGTGGTGCACGCCGAAACGCCCCAATCCGTGGGCGAGAGTGCCGCCTTCGAAGTGCTGGAGTGGGACAAGGGCGAGTTCGAATTCGCCGCGCTCAAATTGAAGGTACCCACGAGCATCCGTCGCTCCGTGCAGGACTTGCTCATGGAGTCCGCCCGTACCGCCGATTCCCGCAAACGCTTCCGTTCCATTTTTCCCAATCTCCACGCCGTGCCCTGGCCCGTGCTCCGGGAACCACAACTCACCCAAGGGCTCAAACTCTTCGCCGAAGATCGAAAAGTGCTGCCCTTCCTGGATGGCTTCCGGGATTTCACCGAAGTCCAGGCTGTGTCGGACATGAGCGAAATTGCGGTCTTCCAGACCTGCATGGCCCTCAAGGAGGCGGGACGACTTCAGGTATTTGAGCCCTCCATTACGGTGTCCACGGCTCCGCTGAAATCCGGCTTTTTCCGCAAGGCCAACCATGTGGAATTGTCCAAAACCGTGGAATCTGTCTGGAAAATGATGGGGCCGTACCGCAATGAGCCCATCCGTAATATCCGGATCATTTGGCCGGAAGGGCCTGTGGTTGAGCCTGTTCAGTTCGTGGACGGCGGGAATGATCAGGTGCTGAGCATTCCCAAAGAACTCATGCAGGCCTGGAATCTTCCCGAAGGAATGTACGTTAGTGTCCGCCCCGCTCCCTGATCGCAGGAGGTCCCCATGGAAGTCCAGGATAATTCCGAACCGCTGGCCCTCCCTTCGCCCGAAGAGCCTGAAGGCCTTTTGCGCGAATTCCGGGAGCGTAGCGAGGCCCTGGATTCCCGTTTGGATGCGCTCCAGGAACTGATTCAGGGAATCCGCACCGAGATTCACGATGACTCCACCCGCAGCCTGACCCGGCTCGCGGAGGCCGCCGCCGATATGGCCAACGGTCGGGTGTATCAAAAGATCGACATGGAAGCCAAGGGCGAGCTGGGCGCGCTGGTGGAGAGCATCAACACCACGCTCATGAACCTCCAGCAACTGGATGCCTCCGTCAAGGAACAGAGCACCCAGGTACCCGAGCTTGCAGCCCAACTGGATGCCATCACAGCGGACACGGAAACGGCCACCCAATCCGTGATGAACGGTCTGGACACCCTGATGAATTCCAGCGAGGAGAGCGGCAAAGCCCTGGAAATCGCCATGGAGGCCATCCGCCAGAATGAAGCGAACCAGCAGCGGCTCCAGACTCGAATTGACGAGTACCTGGAACGCGCCAGTGGCGGGGAAGACCCCGCCAAGGTGGCCCAGGAAGTGCTCGATTTCCTCTTCGAACATCAGATGACCACCAAACTGCCACCCGTGGACCTGAGCGTCGTTCAGGCGAATCTCAAAACCGTGTCGGACGAAGCCTTCGAGATCCTGAACACCCTTCAGTTTCAGGACATCACGCGGCAGAAGGTCGAAAAGGTGGTGCTGCTGCTCAAACAATTCAAGGGCGGCCTGCAGCGGCTACTGCATATCTTCAAGATCGAGACCCTGGAAGGCGGCGAGACGATTTTCGAACACCGGGCCGTGGCCACCCAGGACAAGATCTTCGACACCACGCTGGAAATGGATAACAAGAAAGAATCCGTGGACGACATCATTGCCCAGTTCAAGAAAAAGCTGAACTAGGCCCCACCTGTCCCGCCAAAAACCCTGTGCTGAAGGCTGCCTGTAGGTTGTAGCCCCCAATGGGGCCATCGATATCCAGGAGCTCGCCGCACACGCGAAGGTTCTCCCAGCCCTTTACGGCCATGGTGCGGGGATCGATACCATCCAACCGCACACCCCCTGCGGCCACTTCTCCCTTCGAAAGGGGCACCGCTCGGGGCTCGCCCAGGGGAAAGGCCCGCACCCATGCCACTAGGCTGCGCCGAGCGGCCCTCGGCAGATCCTTCATCCGCTGATCAGGAGGCAGAGCGAGTTCAGCATGGGCGAAGGCGCAGAGGCGCTCCGGCAGCAGACGCTGCAGCCAGGTGCGCACGGCCAGGTGCGGGTTGCCCTGCTGCAGCTGCTGCAACTGGGCGTCCAGCAATTCTTCGTTGAGGGACGAAAGCGCGTAGCTCAGCCAGGCTAATCCTCCGCGACGGGCTCGTTCCACTTCCTGGCTGAGTTCCAGCGCAGCGGGGCCGCTGATGCCACTGCGGGTGAAGACCACATCGCCCGCAAAGGTTGCCAGCCGCTTGCCACCCGCGCCTGCGTGCAGTTGAAGGGAACCATCCCGCAGGGCCACCCCTTCCCATTCCGGGCGCGGTGCCACCAGGGGAATCGGCGCCAGGGCTGGAAACCACGGGTTCACAACCACTCCCAGGTTCCGCAAGGCCTCCAGCACCTCACCGCGGGTGCCAGTCTCCGGATAGCTGGCACCGCCTGCCGCCAGGATGAACACATCCCCGCGCACCCAGGATCCGTCTTCCAGGGTCAAGGCCTCCAGGCGCGGGGCGACGCCCACCAGCCCGGCCACCCGGGCACCAGTGCGCACCTGAACGCCCGCCCGTTCAAGCACCCTCTGCATGGCTGCGACCACCTCCCCGGCGGAGCCCGGGCTGTCCTTGGGAAACACGCGGCCATTCTCGCGCACATAGGTTTCCACGCCTTCCCGTTGCAGCAGGTCCCGGATCTCGCCGCTCCCGAAGGCATGGAAGGCGGGTCGCAGAAAGCGCGCCTGTTCCTTTGCAAAGACCACCAGCAGTTCCTTGGCGGATCCTTCGTGAGTCACGTTGCATTTGCCGCCACCGCTGATGCGGAGCTTCACGCCCAGGCGCCCATTGGCTTCCAGCATCGTCACGGCATGCCCCAGGGATGCCGCCTGCCAGGTTGCAATCATCCCTGCGGCGCCACCGCCCAGCACCACGACTGTCCTTGCCCGAACCCCGGTTTCACCCACGCCAATGACCTCCAGGAAACGAACGCCCATGCCCAGGATAGAATGGGGCCAGATGCATTCGCAGTGTGGATGCACCAGACTTAGCGTTTTTCCCGTGCTACCTTCCCACCCAATTGAGTTTTCGATGGATAACAAACCCCTTGTTGGCGTTCTCTCGGTATCCGCATTGCGGATACGCGAGGCCTAATTACCTAGCTTTCCTACTCCCCACTCGCTTGAGGTTTTAGATGGATAACAAACCCCTTGTTGGCGTTCTGATGGGTTCTAAGTCCGACTGGACCACCATGGAGCACACGGCGCTCACGCTGAAAGCCCTGGGCATCCCCTATGTTGCCCACGTGGCCAGCGCCCATCGCACGCCGGAAAAGGTCGTGGAGTTCTGCAAAGGCGCCGAGGGCCGCGGCATTCGGGTCATCATCGCTGCCGCAGGTGGAGCAGCTCACCTGGCGGGCGTTTGCGCCAGCAAGACCCACCTGCCGGTGCTTGGCGTCCCCATGAAAGGCTGGGCGACAGAAGGCATGGACGCGCTGCTTTCCACGGTCCAGATGCCCGCGGGCATTCCCGTGGGCACTCTGGCCATCGGCAAAGCAGGCGCCATCAACGCAGCCCTGCTGGCCGCTTCGATTCTGTCGCTCACGGATCCCACCATTCGGGACCGCTACCTGGCCTTCAGGGAAGCCCAGGTCACCAAGGCTCTAGCGGATGATGACCTTCAACTTCCCTGAAGAGAGAAGCGCCTTAAACGCCCATTAATTTCTGGTGCATGGCCTCCGCCGCCCGGTGCCCCTGGCCCATGGCCAGGATCACGGTGGCGCCGCCGGTGATCACATCGCCTCCGGCATAAACGCCGGGCACGGTGGTTTCGCCAGTGACTTCATCCACCACCACCACGCCGCCGCGCAGGGTCTTCAGGCCCTTTTCGGTCTGGGCGATGAGGGGATTCACGGCGCAACCCAGTGCGATCACCAGCGTGTCGCAGGGCAGGGTTTCACGGTTGCCCGTGTCCCGCACACCGCGACGGCCATCGGCGCCGGGCTCGGTGAGTTCCATCAGGCCGCATTCGGCTTCGGTGATCCAGCCCTGATCGTTCCCAGTCAGGCTGAGAGGCGTGGTGAGCCAGCGGAACACAATGCCCTCTTCCATGGCATGCTCCAGTTCTTCCTTGCGGGCAGTCGATTCGGCCACGGAACGGCGGTACACCACGGTCACCTCCGCCCCCAAACGCTTGGAGCAGCGGGCGGCGTCCATGGCGGTGTTGCCGCACCCGACCACAATCACATGCTTGCCGATGGTGATGGGCGTACCGAATTGCGGAAAAAGATCTGCCCGCATGAGGTTCACGCGGGTCAGGAATTCATTGGCGGTATAGACGCCCTTGAATTCTTCGCCGGGGATGCCCAGCATGCGCGGTAAACCGGCGCCAGTGCCGAGGAAGATGGCATCGTATTCCTGGCGCAGTTCCTCCAAGGTCATGGCGCGCCCCACCAGGGTGTTGAGCACGAATTTGACACCGAGACGCCGCAAGGCCTCCACCTCGGAATCCACGATGGCGTTCGGCAGGCGGAATTCGGGGATGCCGTAGAGCAGCACGCCACCGGGTTTGTGCAACGCATCGTAGACGGTGACCGCGTGACCTTTCTGGATCAGCTCACCGGCAGTGGCCAAGCCCGCAGGGCCCGCACCCACAATCGCCACCTTCTTGCCCGTGGCAGGCGCGATCTCCGGCAACTTGGATTCACCTTCCAGCAGACTATCCGCGGCGTAGCGTTCCAGGCGTCCAATGGAAACGGAATCGCCCTTGAGCCCCACCACGCAGCGCGCCTCGCACTGCTTTTCCTGGGGACACACACGGCCGCACACGGAGGGCAGCGCCGAATACCGCTTGAGGATTAGCCCGGCTTCCTGCGGGTTGCCCGCCTCGATCTGTTTGAGGAACCCCGGAATATCGATGCCCACGGGACAGCCATCGATGCAGGTGGGTTTCTTGCACTGGAGGCAGCGCGCGGCCTCCAGGCGGGCCTGCTCGGCATTGAGGCCCAGGGAGACTTCCATGAAATTGGTAATGCGAACGGATGGCTCCTGGCAGGCCATTTCCTGGCGGGGGATCTTCATGCGCTGGGGCGCCTTGAGCGCGGCCAGATCCGCGGTGCGCCAATCGAAATCTGCCACGGGTTCAATGGTCGGCAAATCGGCGTCTGTCAGGGGCGCCACGGTGTTGCGACCTACCCGACAAATATGACTGCCCTCGGCCTGCTGTTCGTCTTCCTTGTACCAGTTCTGCCGCATGCGCAGCATCTGGAAGTCCACCTTGTGGCCATCGAAATCGGGGCCGTCGAAACAGGCGAACTTGAATTCGCCACCCACGGTAACCCGACACCCCCCGCACATGCCGGTGCCATCCACCATCAGCGCGTTAAGGCTTACGAGGGTGAACACGCCATAGGGGCGCGTGAGCTCAGCCACCGCCTGCATCATGGGCATGGGACCCACCGCGATGACCTCGGCCACTTTTTCGCGGTCCAGGATCTCCTTCAGGGCCTCGGTGACAATGCCTTTGCGGCCCCAGGAACCATCGTCGGTGGTGATGATGAGTTCGTCTGAAACGAGGCCCAATTCTTCAGTGAGTAGCACCCGTTCCCGGCTACGGCCCCCAAGAATACTGATCACGCGCTGCCCCCTGGCGGAGAGCACCTCCGCCGCGGTGAGCACCGCCCCGGCGCCATAGCCTCCCGCCACCAGCACGACCGTGCCTTCGTCCACCAGTTCCGTGGGCTTCCCCATGGGCCCGGCCACCGCGTACAGGCGGTCGCCCGCGGCCAGCTTGCACATGGCCCGGGTGGTGGCGCCCACTTCCATCACCACAAAGCGAATCCAGCCTTTGCGGGGATCGCCATTCACCAGGGTCAGAGGCACCCGTTCGCTGGTGGCAAAGGGCGCCACCATGATGAACTGCCCCGGCTTACGGCCCCGGGCGATCATGGGCGCCTGTACGATGAAGGACCAGGTTTCTGGCGCCACCAGGGTCTTTTCCAGAATCAGGTAGCCTTCTTGGGTCACCTCGTCGGTGGGCCAAACGGAACGCCCCTTGAGCAGCGGCAGCAGCAGGTATTCCTCGGTATCGATGTGTTGGCGGATGAGGTTCGCCAGCCGACGCCCCAACCCCTGGCTCACAGCCGGGTCCTTGACCTGATCATCAATGATGCCAGTTAGTAACTGCAGGTTCAGGTCCCACATCTCCCGGTGTTCACTCGAGAGCTGCTCCTGGAGCTGCTCGGCGCCCAATTCCTCCAGCAGGGGAAACAGCTCATGTTCCTCGGCCTCGTTATGGGGACGGAGGACCAGATAGATCCAACGGCAGGATTCATCCACCCGGGCCCAGTCGCCAAGGTCCAGGGCCGTTTCAAGAGAGCTCAGGCGATGCAAAGCTTCCTGATGGAGGGCATGCCAGCCATCAAGGTTGCCTTCGGGGGCGAGGGGAGCGGGAACCGGCTGGGGCATTCAGGATTCTCCATACGTCTTCTTAACTATGCCTTGAATCAGGTGCGAAACCCGATCATCTGGGCCCTGGAAAGGGGCGTGCCGCAAATTTATCGACCCAATCGTCCAAAAAAAACCTCGATGAGGTATATTCCTTGCTATCTCTGTTGTCGATAGGTTTTTCTTTGGGGCTTTCGGGTACAGTTCTTCCATTGTCTTCTCGTCACCTACTGGGTCCAATGCGGCCCACTCTTCCAGGAGTCACCATGCGCCGTTTCGTCATCGCCGCCGCCGTTCTGCTGCTTGCCGGCACCGCCTACGCGAAGCCCACCTACGTCAAGGGTGCCAAGTGCACCGCCTGCCACGAAGGCAGCCCCACTTCCAAGAAATACAACAAGGCCTGCAATGAAATGACCGCGAAGTACAAGGTCGACCAGTGCAAGGATTGCCATGGCGCCGCCGATGCGACCAAGGGCATGACCACCACCAAGAAGAAGTAAATCCAGCTTCTACGACCGGAACGGCGCCTTCGGGCGCCGTTTTTTTAGCCCTGGATCCAGACGGGTTCCAACCCCAACAGCCGCGCCACCGCCTCGCGCCCCCGGGGGCCGGGATCCTCCGTGAATTCATTCACCCAGCCCTGCACGTAGCGGCTGATCATGTCGCGGTCCATGCCCCGGCCAAAGGACTGGGAGTAGTCCACGCTTTCCCAATGCCGCTGGCGGGCCAATGCAACGCTTTTTCGCATCAATCGGGCAAATTGCATCTTTTGGGGTTCTGGAAAGTCTTTCCGAATGGCGTTGCCGCCCATGGGCAGCGGCAAGTTGGTGGTTTCCTTCCACCATTGCCCCAGATCCACCACCAAATTCAGCCCCAATTCCCGGTACATCAGTTGGCTTTCATGGATCAGCAGGCCTGCCTGGTATCGCCCCTCGGCCACAGCGGGCATGATCTCATCAAAGGGCAGCAGTTCCACTCGGGGCTCGAAGCCCAGGGTTTGGGTCCACCGACGCAGGGACAGATAAGCACTGGTGCGAAGGCCGGGGATGACCACCGTCATTGAAGCCAGGTCCGCAGGTTGTATGGGCGCCTTTGGAAACCACCAGCGGGCCGGTGCCTTCCTGAATGCTGCTGCCCGCCGTGAGCAGGTCGTAGCGGCCCCGCAGCTCTGGATAGGCGCCAAAACTGATGGCGGTCACGTCGTAGCGGCTTTCGGTGGCCTCGGCATTGAGGGTTTCGATGTCCTTGCGCACGAATTCGCACTCGAATTGCGCCCGGTCTGGGTCGTCATCCAGCCAGCCCAGGGCCAAGGGCGCCATCATGTAGGCATCATCAGAATCGGGGCTATGGGCGATCACGATTCGGGTCATTGCCCACCTCCTGAAGATGACGTTTCCTGGATTTCCAGCCGAGCCTTCACCCGTTCGATCGCCTTGACGGCCGCCACATAGCCCGGGTTTTCATCCAGGGCTTTGCGATAGTGCTCCAGAGCCACGTCCAGCTTATCCAAGCCCTCAAAAACCCGGCCCAGGTTGAAGTGGGGAAAACAGTAGCTTTCGTAGCGCTTGGCCTTGAGCGCCATGCGGAGCCAGGGCACCGCATCATCGAGCTGGCCCATTTCCAGCAAATAGGCCCCGATATCGTTGTAGGGATTGCCAAATTCGGGATCCACGTCGATGGCCCGATGGCAATCGGCAATGGCCCCTTCGAAATCCATCCGGGAGGACTTTGCCCAGCCCCGGAAGGTGAAGGCCTCCGCCGTGGGAAAGGTCTCAAGGCTCTGGTCGTACAACGCCATGGCCTTGTCGACATTGCCCTTCATCTGGTGCTGGTAGGCCTTGCCCACCAGTTCCATGGCTTCTTGTCGTTTCTCGTTTGCACCCATCGCCGAAAGGATATCAGGGCCACCAGGGTTTCCCCCTCCGGCGCGGCCACGGCTATCCTGTTGGAATGGCTAGCGACATTCAAGGAACCTTCTGCCAGAGCTGCTTCACCTGGAACCCGGGCGACCGGGAGACCTGCCGAAAGTGCGGCAACCGTCTCCTGATTGTCACCGGCGACCAGACCTGGGATGAAGGCGAGGAGCCCGAAGAACAAGAGGATCTGGACGAGCACCTGCTGGAGCGCATCACCGGCCTGGAAGAAAGCCTCCGCCGGGTAGAAACCTACCTGGAAACGGTTTCAGACCAGTTGGGAAGGCTGGAGCGTTCCGAGATCATGCTGCGCAACGGCCTCATGTCCCTGGTGCAGGAACTGGAAGAAAAAGGTCGATTGGATGGCCACGCCTTCTCTTCCCGCTGGGAGGACCTGGTGGAAGAGAACCTCCAGCTGATCGGCGCGCGGGAAATGTTCACCCGGTATCGGGCCCGGATCCTGCCCATCTCCAAGCCGAAATCCACCTCGCAGCTGCGGCGTGCCCTGCTGGAAACAGCGGCATTCCTGGAAAATGCCCAGTTGCCCGAGGCCTCCCAGCGATTGGCCTTGGCCATCCCATTGGATCCCAAGAACTACGAACTGCTCTTCACCGTGGCAGCCCTGAAGGAAACCATCCAGGAATACGACGACGCCGAAAACCTGGTGCGCAAAGTGGTGGCCCTCAGCCCCCGCCATTACGAAGCCTGGCTGCTGCTGGCCAAGATTTTGCGGGATGTACCCGACCAGATGGACGGCGCCATCGAAGCCCTGCGCACGGCTGCCATCCTGCGCCCCGACGAGGCCGAACCCCGGATTCAGCTTTGCGAACTGCTTCTGGATGAGGAGGATCTCCAGGGCGCGCAGGACATGGCCCAGGAAGCCATCAACCTGCAGCGGGACGGCGAAACCCTCTCGCTGCTGGGAGAGGTGTTTCTGGCCAAGGGCGATTCCGCCAAGGCCATCGCCAGCCTCAAGGAGGCCTCGGGCTTCATGCCAGGGGATCTCCAGGTGCGCGAACTCCTGGCCGAAGGCTACATCCAGGCCGGAGAGCGGGCCAAGGCCTTTGCCATTCTCGAAGACCTGTTGCACCAGCATTCGGGCGACCCAGAACTGCTGCTGTTGCTGGACGCCGAAAGTCCGGTCCAGCTCCGCTCGGCCCGGGGCGGCAAAGCCGAAAGCCGGTTCCTGCTGGATGACGCTGAAGATTGGCTGAAGGATGGCAATCTCGCCGAGGCCGAGGCCTGCCTGCGCAAAGCCCGGCGCAAGGACAAGAGTGAACGCGCCGACTGGGTGGATCTGCAGATCGCCTGGGCCCGCAAACCCGAAGGGCAGGCCAAGGCAGCCCTGGAATTTTCGGTATCACCCCGCCATCCACGCCTTTGTTTCCTGGCGCTGCGCCTCGTCATCGATCGCAGCATGGAAAACGAGGATGGCCCCACCGCCATGGCCGCCCTGGATGCCTTTCTGAAGGCCCACCCCAAGAGCAGCGGGGCCTGGGAAGCCGCCATCATCCGCCAGGCCTACCGCCTGATGGCTGGAGAGATCACGGAAGCCGATCTGGAGGAGGTTCGCCGCCTCCACGCCAAACCCTTGCCCGGTCAGGAAACCCGGGTGCGCACCCTGTTGGGCCAATACTTGTTGGATATGCAGCGCCCGGCCGAAGTGTTGGAACTGCTCGAACCCTCCATGCGGACCGACCCCACCGTGATCAACCACTTCCAGGCCGGTACAGCCCTGGCGGCCCTGGGGGAGCGGGATGCGGCGCTGGAAGTGCTGCGGGATGGGCTCCATGCCAGCCCAGGTGATCTGCCCGAGGAACAAGCCACCCTGATTCAGCAAAAAATCGAAGGCCTGATCTTGGAAATGGAGAATGCCCCCGAGCCCTTGATCCTGGGCAATGGTCACAAGCCCCATACGGGAAAGATCAAAAGTTGACAAATTTAGTATGAATTAGAGAATCTAAGGGTCAGGGCGCGGAAACCTTGCCCCGCCTTCCACACGAATGGTTCCGGTGTGCACCAGGGACCGGCCGGGAGAATCCATGAGCTCGCCCCTTGAACAAGTCACCAGCCAGGAATACAAGTACGGGTTTGTGACGGACATCGAATCGGAAAGTGCCCCCCCGGGGCTATCCGAGGCCACCATCCGCATGATCAGCGCCAAAAAAGGCGAACCTGAATGGCTCTTGGAATATCGCCTGAAGGCCTACCGTCATTGGCTGACCATGGTAGAGCCCGAGTGGGCCCATGTGACCTACCAGAAGCCAGATTTCCAGAAGATCGTCTACTACAGCGCCCCCAAACCCAAGGAGGCCAAGTACCAGAGCCTGGACGAAGTGGATCCCGAACTACTGCGCACCTTCGAGAAACTCGGGGTGCCTATGGACGAACGCAAGGCCCTGGCGGGCGTGGCGGTGGATGTGGTGTTCGACTCCGTGTCTGTGACCACCACCTACAAGGAGCGCCTGGGGGAAATCGGCATCATTTTCTGTTCCCTCTCTGAAGCCGTGCGTGAACACCCCGAGCTGGTGAAAAAATACCTCGGCAGTGTGGTGCCCTTCGCCGACAACTTCTACGCGGCATTGAACAGTGCCGTATTCACGGATGGTTCCTTTGTGTTCATCCCCAAGGGCGTCACCTGCCCCATGGATCTGAGCACCTACTTCCGTATCAACAACAAGGAATCGGGCCAATTCGAGCGCACGCTGATCGTGGCCGAAGAAGGTGCCAGCGTCAGCTACCTGGAAGGCTGTACGGCACCCCAGTTCGATACCAACCAGCTCCATGCTGCCGTGGTGGAATTGGTGACCCTGGACGATGCCAGCATCAAATACAGCACGGTGCAGAACTGGTACGCGGGCGACAAGGATGGCAAGGGCGGCATCTTCAACTTCGTCACCAAACGCGGCCTGTGCAAAGGCCGTAACAGCAAGATCAGCTGGACCCAAGTGGAAACCGGCAGCGCCATCACCTGGAAATACCCCAGCTGTATTCTGCTGGGCGAAAACAGCATCGGTGAGTTCTACAGCGTGGCGCTCACCAACCACAAGCAGCAGGCCGATACCGGCACCAAGATGATCCACATCGGCCGCAATACCAAATCCACCATCATCAGCAAGGGCATCAGCGCCGGGGACAGTTCCAACAGCTACCGCGGCTTGGTCAAGGTGCAGCCCAAGGCCGAGGGCGCCCGCAACTTCAGCCAGTGCGATTCCATGCTGATCGGGCAGAAGTGCAGCGCCAATACGTTTCCCTACATCGAAGTGCAGAACATGAGCGCCAAGGTGGAGCACGAAGCCACCACCAGCAAGATCGGGGAAGAGCAGTTGTTCTATTTCCAGCAGCGTGGCATTCCCGCCGAGGATGCCATTTCCATGATCATCAACGGCTTCTGCAAGGATGTGTTCCGCGAACTCCCCATGGAATTCGCCGTGGAAGCCACGAAATTGCTCTCTCTGAAACTTGAAGGTTCGGTCGGATAAAAAATGAGCCGCGAAGACAGGCGAAGCGCGCTTGGTATGCCTTGGTGGCTAAATTCTTTTGGGAGATTTAAATGCTAAGCATTCGCGGATTGCGGGCCCGGATTGGGGAAAACGAAGTTCTCAAAGGCATCGACCTGGAGATCAAGGCGGGCGAGGTGCACGCGATCATGGGGCCCAACGGTTCGGGCAAGTCCACCCTAGGCAAGGTGCTGGCGGGCCATCCCTCGTATGAAGTGACGGGCGGCGAAGTGCTGTTCGAGGGGAAAAACCTGTTCGAAATGGCCGCCGATGAGCGCGCCCGGGCAGGCATCTTCCTCGGCTTCCAGCACCCCATCGAAGTGCCCGGCGTCAGCAACGCCAGCTTCATCCGGCTGGCCTACAACAAGAAGGCGGAAGCCGATGGCCGCGAAGAGTTGGATCCCCTTGAATTCGATGACTTCATCCGCGAAAAACTGATTGAAGTCAAAATGGACCCGGCCTTCCTGGACCGCAGCCTCAATGAAGGTTTTTCAGGCGGCGAGAAAAAGCGCAACGAGATCCTGCAGATGGCCGCCCTGGAGCCCAAGCTGGCCATTCTTGATGAACTGGATTCGGGCCTCGATATCGATGCTCTGCGGGTGCTGGGCGAAGCCGTGACCCGTCAGATGAAGCCTGAACGGGCCCTGCTCCTCATCACCCATTTCCCCCGGCTCCTGGAAACCATTCAGCCCGATCAGGTGCACGTGCTCTCTGGCGGCCGCATCGTGAAGCGCGGTGGCAAAGAACTGGCCCTGGAACTGGAGGAACGTGGCTATGACTGGCTGAAGGGCGGCGCGGCAGCACCCTTGACGCCGGTGGGGAGGGCCTGATGGCCAGCCTTACCGAGACAAGCCTGCTTTCGGATCTGCTGGCAGAGCCGCGTCCGAGCACCTGGGCTACCCTGCGTCAGGCCGCGGAAACCAGTCTGCAGGCGCAAGCCTTTCCCACCAGCCGGGAGGAAGATTGGAAATACACCGATCTGAAGGCCCTGCGGGATACATCCTTTCGGCCCGGAAAACTCGAAGACGCCAACATCTCTGAATACATCCTTCCTGAGGCTCGGGGCACGCGCCTCGTCTTTGTGAACGGCCACTTCGCGCCCCATCTCAGCAATACGTCCGCCTTGGCTCCGGGTGTGCGCATGCTGACCCTGGCCTGTGCTTCGGAAGCTGCGGCGGGCCTGGGCAGCCTGGCACGGCCTGAAACCAGCGACCCCTTTGCCAACCTCAACCACGCCCGCTTCACCGATGGCGCCTATCTGTTCGTGCCGAAAAACGTGCGGGTGGAAGCGCCCCTGCATGTGCTGTTCGTCTCCCAGCAGAAGGGCTCCGACGCCACCTATTCCTTGCCTCGCGTCCATGTGGTGCTGGAGCGTGGTGCCCAAGCCCAGTTGGTGGAGGAATACCTCGGCCAGGGCCACTACTTCACCAATGCGGTGGTGGAGGTGCATCTGCACGAAGGCGCCACCCTCAGCCACGAACGGGTTCAGCGTGAATCCAAGGAGGCTTTTCACATCACCTCCCTGGCCGCCCGGGTGGATCGCAATGCCCGCTACGTCTGCCGCACCCTGAGTCTGGGCGCGCGTCTCAGCCGCCAAACCCCAAAGGTGCGCATGGCTGAGGAAGGCGCCGAACTGGAATTGAATGGTTTGGCCCTGCTGGACCAGGATCAAGTGGCGGATACCCACTCACTCATTGATCACACGGTGCCCCACTGCAGCAGTCGCCAGCTCCACAAAACCATCGTGGATGGCCAATCCAGGGGCATCTTCAACGGCAAGATCTTCGTGCACCCAGGCGCCCAGCAAACCGACGCCCAACAGCAGGCTCGCAGTCTGTTGCTGTCGGAATCGGCCCGGGTGGATGCCAAACCCGAACTGGAGATTTTTGCGGATGACGTGAAGTGTGCCCACGGTGCCGCCATCGGGCAGTTGGATCCTGAAGAGCTGTTCTACCTGCAGAGCCGTGGCCTCAACCTGAAAACCGCCCGCAACCTCCTGACCTACGGGTTTGCGGCGGAGCTGCTGGCTGCGATCCCGGTGCCGAGCCTGCGACGGCAACTGCGACGAGCCGTGATGGCACGGACCAATGCCTCGGATCTGGAGGCGTTGGCATGAACGCAAAGAGCCTACCCACGGCGACCCACCAGATGGGACACGACGTTGGCGGCCTGGATGTGGCGGCCATTCGACAGGATTTCCCGCTGTTGACCACCCCCTTCCATGGCAAACCCATGGTGTACCTGGATAGCGCGGTCAGCGGCCAGATACCGCAGATCGTGATCGAACGCATGGACCACTACCAGCGTTTTGAACACACCAATGTGCATCGTGGCGTGTCCACCTTGAGTCAGGAAGCCACGGATCGTTTTGAGGAAGCGCGCGAAAAGGTTCGCGGTTTCCTCAATGCAGCCTCCACGAAAGAAATCATCTGGACCCGCGGCACCACAGAGGCCATCAATCTGGTGGCCCAGACCTGGGGGCGCACGAACATCCACCCAGGCGATGAGATTCTGCTCTCCGCCATGGAGCACCACGCCAATATCGTGCCCTGGCAGATGTTGGCTGCCGAAAAGGGCGCCACCATCCGCGTACTTCCCATGAACGATGCGGGCGAGCTGCTGCTGGAAGACCTGGATGCACTGCTCACACCTCGCACTAAGTTTCTGGGCCTGATCCAGGTGTCCAATGTGCTGGGCACCATCAATCCTGTGAAGGAAATCATCGCCAAGGCCCACGCCAAGGGCGTTTGCGTGCTGGTGGACGGCGCACAATCCGTTCCCCATCTGGCCGTGGATGTGCAGGATCTCGATGCGGATTTCTTTGTCTTCAGCGGCCACAAGCTCAGTGGACCCACGGGCATCGGCGTGCTGTACGGCAAGAAGGCCCTGCTCGAAAAAATGCCACCCTGGCAGGGCGGCGGCAGCATGATCCTTGCCGTGAGCTGGGAAAAGACCACGTACATCGGTCTGCCTGGCAAGTTCGAGGCCGGGACACCCGCCATCACCCAGGCCATCGGCCTCGGGGCAGCCATCGATTACCTGCAAGGCATCGGCCTGGAGCGGATTGCCGCCTACGAGCAGCAACTCCTGACCTACGCCACGGCGCAGCTTTCCAAGATCGAAGGTCTGCGCATCATCGGCACGGCCCATGAGAAAGCGAGTGTCATTTCGTTCGTGCTCGACAGCATCCACCCCCATGATGTGGGCAGCATTCTGGATCACGAGGGCATCGTGGTGCGCGCCGGTCATCACTGCGCTCAGCCCGTGATGCAGCGCATGGGCGTCCCCGCCACCACCCGCGCCTCCTTCGCCTACTACAACACCAAGGAAGATGTGGATGCCCTTGTGGCGGGTATCCTGAAGGTGAAGGAAATTTTCGGATGAGCGACCCCCGCGAGCTGTACCAGCAGGTGATCCTGGAGCACAACAAGAAGCCCCGGAACTTCGGGAAGCTGGAGCCCTGCACCCACCACGCCCACGGGCTGAATCCGCTCTGCGGCGATGACATCGAGATCACCCTGGTGGTGGAAGATGGCATCGTGAAGGATCTGAAATTCCAGGGCCACGGTTGCGCCATCAGCCAGGCGTCCAGTTCGCTGATGACCGTGAACGTCAAAGGCAAACCCGTGACTGAGGCGGAAACCATGGTGGAACAATTCCGCGAAATGATCCGCGGCAAGCTGGATCCCGCCACGGACCCTCATCTCCTGGGCAAGCTCACCCTTTTTCAGGGTGTGAAGGATCTCCCCAGCCGTGTGAAATGTGCGGTTCTCCCCTGGGCAACCCTGCATTCCGCGCTGGAAGGCGACGGCGCGACCTCAACGGAATAAAGGCCCACCATGCCGAAAATTGCCGAGATCGAATACACCCCCAATCCCAATGCCGTGAAATTTGTCCTGCGCCAGCCGGTGGCCGTGGGCTTTCCCAAAAGCTTCCCCAGCAGGGATATCGCCGAGGCGGATCCCTTGGCCCTGGCGCTCTTTGAGGTGGGCCACGTAACGTCGGTCTTCATGCAAGACAAGTTCATGACCATTACCAAGGACGACAGCATCGGCTGGTCCGAACTCTTGCCCAAGCTGGCGCCGCCCATCCGCGCCGCTCCCGCCGCTGGCAATGGCGATCCGCTGGGCAGCACCGACCGGGACCGCCCCGCCCTGCCCCAGTTCCAGGCCGACCCCAACGATGAATTCCTTGAAAAGGTCCGCAAGGTACTCACCATCCAGATCATGCCCGCCCTGGCCGCCGATGGCGGCGGCCTGGAAATTGTGGGCCGCCACGAGAAACAGGTGATGATCCGCTACCAGGGCGCTTGCACCACCTGCCCCAGCGGCCTCACCGGCACCCTCATGGCCATCGAAGGCATCCTGAAGGCGGAAGTGGATCCGGAGATCGTGGTCATCACGGTCTGAGGGATTGTTGCACCCGCCAAAGTCGGAAATCGGGGTAATCAACGGGTGCCTGTTGTTTCAGGCAAGGCAAATCGCCATTGATCCCTACCCGGTACTTCGCAAGCCGTCTAGATTCAAGTTCCTCGGTAGAGCCAGTCTCTCCAGCGTATGAGCTCGCCTTAGCGCACGTTGTTGATGCTGTTCTTCACTGTGTCGTGCTTGGTCTTGAGGACATTGGAGGCTCGGGCCAACGCCGTGGAAGCCTTGTAGTAATCGTACCCTTTCTTGGATGCCCAGAGACAAATCACGACGGCGGTCGCACCCTCCGCATCTGCGGGCATACCCGCTCCCAACGCACGTCGGGTGGCAGCTTCTGCCGTCTGCCAAGCGGGGGCTTCCGGCCCGTTCAGGATGGGAGTCCGGTCTAGCTCCTCGGCAGCGGCCTGGAGTTTGGCTGCCACCGGCGGCTTAAGGCCATTGAGGATGTCCTGGACCTGCCGACGGGTGTCCTCAAAGTGCGGGTTCACACCCTGGTTGCCCTTGTCCTGGTAGAGGGGATTCACCGACTTTGCCCCTTTATCCGTGTAAAGGGGGTTGCTTTGAACGTCCTGCATGCTTCCTTTGTGTTTTTTGGCATCAGCCTGGGCTGCCAGGGGCAGGACAAGGAGGATGGCAAGGATGGTGCGCTTCATGAATGCCTCCGTAGGAGAAGCCCGCATGATGGTTGCGGGAATCCGGTCGTGACACCCCTTTGACCCCTGCCGCCTCTTCTTGTTCCCGAACAGTAAACATCATCGCTCCTGGACCTCCACGAGGATCTCGTTGGTTCGCATGAAGGTGGGCATGAAGGGCGGGTCGTACCGGGCCCACACGGGTGTTCCGGTTGCCTTAAGTCCCTCCCTGGCCAGGGCCGTTTGCAGCTTGTCAAGGTGCGCCTGATAGCGCGCCTCCGACCAGTTCCCTCGATAGGCCAGGGCCGCCACTCGCCGGGCGGGGATTGCAGCGAAGGTAACTCGGCTATCCTTCGGCTGTGGCAGGGATCCCAGGGTGACATCAGAGGGCATCATGAACTGCACCACAAAGCCACCCCCTTTGGGTATGAGCCGGGCCGCCTCGGGCAGGGGGGCCATGGCCACCGGAGCGGTCATGGCAATCTTCTGCCCCGTTCCGTTGCCCCCAAAAATATAACCCGCAAGACGGCGAAAGCCCTCGTTCCCCGCAGCCTCCATGGGCCCTTCCACCTCTGTTTGGGCCACCACATAAGCCTGGTACTGGCGGATTTCTAGATCGGACAGGCGGCGTTCCACGATGAAGGACGGTCGCTCCGCGGCCATTAAGCCACCTCCCTGGATGAGGGCAAGCAAGAGGAAAACAGAGATCAAACGCATGGGCTAGCTCCTAACTGCTATACGCAGGGAATGACCCGGTGGATGTCCGATCCGGTAAAAAACCAACATTGGCGCGGACAGCTAATGTGCACGGGGCCATCGAAACAAGGGGCAGGTCAAAAGATTCCACCCTTAGGAAAATGGATGCCTGGAAGTTGGCTTTGCCCAATTCCAACGAGGCGCGGCCGAAAAGGTTTGGGATTTCTGGGCCGGGAACGTGGACAAGAGGAGGACGGCCTTGGATACCAGCGGGCACAACCATGCGGCATTTCAGCAGTTCTTTTGTTGGCCCAGGCTGACGCCGATGAGGCAACATTGGCACGTTGACCTATGAACCCCGATTCCCGGATCTGACCCCCAATGCCCGAGACTTCCCTGGACCTGCTTCTGAAAATCGCCGGCCACGAGTCGGTGCAGTTGGAACCCGGCCAGGACACCCTGCTGGCGGAACTTTTGGAATCCGGCCAGTTGCGGCGTATTGAAACCTCTAAACATCAACTCCTTGAAGCCCGTTACAACAGCCTCCAGGAAACTCACCAGTTCTTCCTGGAAGCCAAGGCCTGTGTCGATCGACTCCAGCGGCGCGTGACGCCCCGGTCCCGACTGGCCGATTTCTTCCCCACGGGCGGCTCAACCAAGATCCCCGCGGATGATCCGGAAGTGGTTCGGATCTTCGAGCTCCTCGGTATCCTAGGCCTCCAAATCCGGGAGGTGGAACACCCTGAGCAGGTGCCGGAGCGGATCGAACGGATCCGGGACCGCCTGCAGGTGGATGGCCGGGATTGCCTGGATCGGTTAGCCTCCACCGACCGGGAGATCGACGCCCTGCAAAAAAGCGCCCCGCCAGGAACCCTTATCGATGCCTTGGGGCATTTTGCCCTCACAGAAACCGGGGAACAGGCCCTGCCCGAGGCCCGGACCATGGAGGAACTGGAATCTGCCTTCCATGCCGTTTCCGGCCCCCGAAAACACAAGATCACGGATTACGCACACTTTCGGGAGGACCCTGCCAACCTCCTGGCTTTCGTCATGGAATTCCAAACCGAGGAAGAGAAAGCCTCCTCGGTGGTGGCAGAATTCGAAGCCCTTTCGGATGCCTTCGAGCGGCTGGTGCCCTTTGCGGAAATCAATTCGGCCCGCATCAAGAACGCCTTCCTCATTCGCCTGATCCGCGCCTACCGCGAAACCCCCAAGCGGCCCTACCTCTGGTGCAACCGGGAACGGCTGCAAGGGCTGATGAACCGGATGAAAAGCCTTGTCCCCCATTCCCTGCTGGCCTCGGGCTGGCACCTACCCTACGCGGTGGACCTTTTCATCGCCAACCCTGGTGCGGGCGATCCCGCCGAACAGGAGCAGGATCGAACCCGCCTGTTCGAGGCAATCCAGTCCACCCTGGCCAATCAATTCCAGGAGATTCGCATCGGGGACGGGCAGTTCACCCGCCTCGCCCTGGCTCTCATGCATGCGGCCCGGAACAAGAATTTTTCACCCTCGATTCTCTTGGATCGGTTCGTCAAAGTAGCCATCGACGCGGCCTACGAAGGCACCGTGAAAGCGCCCCGGGACCTGGGTGACCGCGGCACGAAGCTGCTCTTTGGGTTCCATCTGGCCCACGCCGCCGGTTTCGCCAAGGACAAGGTCGCCGCCTGGTCCGATCGCTACGCCGAAATCGAGCTGGCCTTCGATGTGGAAGGGCGGACTCGCCGGGCCCCCGCCCAGGTCATCCTCCACGTACTGGCCTCACTGGATCGACTGGAGCGGGCAGGCTGCCCCATCCCGCTGCAGGCCTATGCGGAGACGTTCTTCCGTATCCGGCGAAAACTCCATCATCACAAGGGCATCGCCCGTGCCTTCGGAACCGAGCAGGCCTTTGCGGATGACCAGGCTTTTTTGGCGGCGAACCTCACAGCCCACGCCATTTTTGGCAACAGCCTTGCCACCAACCCAGCCAAACGGGTCCCCGATGTGGGCATGGCGGGGCTCTATGAACCCCAAGCCAGGTTCGCGGCCCCCATTCTGGGCCAGCCCTTCGGTTCACTGCTTCTGGCCTAGGCATTTTCGAGCGATTTTCAAGGAAAAACGGGCGCCGCGGCGCCCGTTTTTCTTTCAACTAGGACTAGAAGACTAGGCCAGCATCTTCTTGACGGCGGCTTCCAACTGGCCCTTGGTGACTTCGGCCAGCTCGTAGGTGGCGCGCACCATGGGCTTGTTGACCTTCAGGATGCGGGTGATGTCGATGGGGGTAGCGGAGAGCACCACATCGCAAGGCGTAGCTTCGATGGTGGCTTCGAGATCCTTCACCTGGGCATCGCCATAGCCCATGGCGGGCAGGATGCCCTGGGCATTGGGGTACTTCTTGTAGGTGGCGGCGATGGAGGCCACGGCGTAAGGCGTGGGATCCACGATCTTGGCGGCGCCGCAGTTCTTGGCGGCAACCACACCGGCACCGATGCTCATGGAGCCGTGGGTGAGCGTGGGGCCGTCTTCGATGATCAGCACGTTCTTGCCCTTGACCATCTCGGGCTTTTCGCAGGTGACGGGGCTGTTGGCGCGGATGACCACGGCCTTGGGATTGAACTTCTTGGCATTGGCTTCAATGGCCAGGATGTCTTCTTCCTTGGCGCTATCGCACTTGTTGATGACGATGACATCGGCGCGGCGGAAATTGGCCTCACCGGGGTGGTACAGCATTTCGTGGCCAGAACGCAGGGGATCGGCGATCACGATGTGCAGGTCGCAGGCGTAGAAGGGCAGATCGTTGTTGCCGCCGTCCCACAGGATGACATCCGCTTCCTTCTCGGCGTTGCGGACGATTTGTTCGTAGTCCACACCGGAGTAGATGACAAACCCGTTGTCGATATGGGGTTCGTACTCTTCACGCTCTTCGATGGTGCACTTGTGCTTGTCGAGATCAGAGTATTCGGCAAAGCGCTGGCAGGCCTGGATGGCGAGATCGCCGTAGGGCATGGGGTGGCGAATGGCGACCACCTTCTTGCCCAGGCTCTTCAGGATGTGGCTGATGTAGCGGGTGGTCTGGCTCTTGCCAGCGCCGGTGCGGACGGCGGTGATGGCGATGACGGGCTTGGTGGATTTCACCATGGTCTTGTCGGCGCCCAGCAGTTCGAAATCAACGCCCATGGCGATGCAGAGGCTCGCCAGATGCATCACGGTTTCGTGGGTGACATCGGAGTAGGAGAAGACGGCGACGTCGGGCTTGTGGTTCTTGATGACGTCCACCAGTTCGCTTTCGTCGAAGATGGGGATGCCTGCAGGGTAGAGCTTCCCGGCGAGGACGGCGGGGTAGGCACGGCCTGCGATATCGGGAATCTGGGTCGCGGTGAAGGCCACGACCTTGAAGTCGGGGTTATCACGGTAGACCGTGTTGAAGTTATGGAAGTCGCGACCAGCGGCTCCCAGGATAAGAACGCGACGGGGCTCGGACATTAGAACTCCTCAATGAGAAGGCGTCGACCGATTAACCGACACACCCGGAATGGGTAGTCATGGCCTCGGGACCATGGATTAAGAAGCCATATTAGCCCAGTTCCACTCCGGTCTCCTTCGCCTTTTTCGGGCCCACAGGGGTTTATTCTTAACCCATGAAACTCCCCAACCTTTTCCTCCGACTCTCTCGGCTCCATCGCCGGCTCCTGGCCATTCTGGCTTCGCTGGTGCTGGCCTATGCGGCGCTGGGGTTCTGGGTAGCCCCCGCCGTGATCAAGGGCAAATTGCCCGCCCAGGCTGAGCAACTCCTGGGCCGCAAGGTGACGATCCAGAAGGTACGGGTCAATCCCTTTGCCCTATCCACCACCCTGGAAGGCTTCCGCATCCAGGACCGGGATGGCGAAGCCTTTCTGGCCTGGGACCGTCTGTACGTAAACCTAGGGATTTCAACCCTATTCACGAAAACGATCACCCTGCAGGCCGTGGAACTGGATCGCCCCTCTGGACGGGTGGTGATCGAGAAGGGCGGTCAGCTCAACTTTGCCGACATCCTGGAACGGCTGAAAAAGAACCAGGAGCCCCAACAAAAGCCCGAATCCACGCCACGGGAAATTGCCATCGGCCATCTGGCCATACGGGAAGCTCGCATCCAGATGCTGGACCGAAGCTTGGAAGAACCCTTCGCCACCACCCTCGGCCCCCTCAGCCTCGAGCTGAAGGGCTTTCATACCGAACCCAACCGCCAGAACCCTTATGCCTTTTCAGGGCGCACGGAATCCGGGGAAACCTTCTCCTGGACCGGGGTGTTTTCCACGGAACCCCTGGCCTCCCAGGGCACGGTGACCCTGGAGCGGTTGGTGCTCCCCAAGTACCACCCGTACTACAAGGACCAGGTGGCCTTCGACCTGAAGGGTGGTCTGCTCTCGGCCAAGGCCACCTATGCCTTTCAGTGGTCCTCGGGGGTCCATCTCTTGAAGGTGCTGGATGGCCAATTGGATCTCCAGGATCTCCAGCTCGCGGAAACAGGCCAGAAGAACAACGCCATCGAGCTGCCCAAACTGGAACTACGGGGCCTGCAGGCGGATCTGATCGGGCGCCACGCCGAGTTGGGTTCCCTGGTGGCCCGGGACGCCAAGCTTGACTTGGTGCGTTTAAAAAATGGCCAGCTGAGCCTTGTGAATCTGCTCACGCCCAAGCCCCGGCCCAAGCCCGCCGAGCCCGAAAAACCCTTTGAACTGGTGGTGCGGGAACTGGGTGTGAAAAATTTCCGGGTTGCCTTCCAGGATCAAAGCACCCTGCGCCCCGTTGCCGTGCTGGCCGAGAACCTCGACATTTCCCTGAACGATTTTTCGCTGGATCCCAACGCCACCACCAAACTGGCCGCCTCCTTGACCCTGGATGGCCAAACCCGCCTGCAGGTGGAAGGCACCATCAAAGCCCTCAAGCCTTCCGTGGAATTGGCTCTAAAAATCGAAGGCCTCGAGCTGGCCACCTTTGATCCCTACACGGCACCCACCGCGGATCTGCGCGTGAACCGCGGCCGCTTGTCCATGAATGGCACCCTGCGCGGCGCCTGGGAAGGCAAGGCCTCGGACACCACCGCGTTCAAGGGCAATGTGCGCCTGGCCGACTTCGAGGTCATGGACGCCGCCCAGCAGGAACCATTCCTGCGCTACAAGGATCTGCGCATCACCGGCCTGAACGTGAGCACTCACCCCGAAGTGCTGAACATCCAGAGTGTGGAACTCATCGATTGCGAGCACCGGTTGGTGGTCGCCAAGGATGGCAGTACCAACGTAGCTCGGGCCTTCAAGATCGAACCCACCCCCCCGCCCTCCCCGGCGGGGGCCGTGCTGGGCGGTGCGGTGCCACCCTCGGCGGAGTCACCCTTCAAGGTGGCACTGGCCAAGATGATCCTGAAGGCTGGGCGCCTCACCTACATCGACCGCAGTGTGGAGCCCAACGCCACCTTCCTGATCACCGATCTGGAGGGCCTTAATACCGGACTTTCCACCCTGCCCGAAAGCGGCTCGGCCCTGACCCTCACCGGCAAGGCAGGTGGCCTTGCGCCGCTTTCCATCCAGGGCCATTCCATGCCCCTGCGTCGGGATCAGGATACGGATGTGACCGTGCGCATTCAGGGCGCGGATCTCGCGGATTTCAGCCCCTACACCGGCAAATTCCTGGGCTACACGGTGCGCAAGGGCAAGCTGGATGTGGATGCTCACATCAAGATCGAACAGCGCAAACTGAAAGCCCTGGTCAAAACCAACCTTGATCAATTCTACCTGGGCGACAAGGTGCAAAGCCCCGACGCCACCCATTTGCCGGTGAAGCTGGCCCTGGCCCTGCTGCGGGACCGCAAGGGCATGATCACCGTGGAACTGCCCATCGAAGGCAGCCTGGATGATCCCGATTTTCATTACGGCAAAATCGTATGGAAGGCGCTTTTCAACCTGATCGCCAAGATCGGCACCTCGCCCTTCACCCTGATTGGCAGCCTGTTCGGTGGCGGCAACGAGGACCTAAGCCTGATTACCTTCGCGCCCGGCAGTGCCGAGCCCGATGCGGCGGCCAAGGTCAAGTTCGAGGTCTTGATCAAATCCTTGGTGGAGCGCCCCGAACTCAACCTGGAGGTGGAAGGCACGGCCGACCCCGCCGCCGACGGCGCTGCTTTCAAGAAGGCCGGGCTGGAGAACCTGCTCCGCCGTGCCAAGGTGCAGAGCCTGAGGGCCAAGAATCCTGATCTGGATGCCGATGCCGTGCATTTGACCCCGGAAGATCGCCCCCACTGGCTAACCGCCGCCTTTGAAACCGCGTTCCCCACACCCAAGGACGCCAAAGCCGTCACGCCCTTACCATCCCCCACGCCTGGCGAGATGGAACAGCGCCTCCTGGGCACCGTGACCATCGACCCCAACCAGCTTCGGGATCTGGCCGACCGACGCACCAAGGCCGTGGTCAAAGCCCTCCTCGACAGCGGCAAGGTGGAAGTGCGCCGCGTGTTCGAAGTGGAAGGCGGCGAGCGGGCCAAGAAGGAAGGCGGCAGCCGGGTGTTTTTCGAATTGAAGTAATCTCTGACGGAAAATTTCTGAGTTAAGCACTTAGGCCACAAGTTATATCCAATGAGGGCTTACCCCCAAGCTGGACACACACGGAGGCCCGGGATGGCATCTCAAAGGAGCAGCGGTCTTTCGGCCGCTTCTCCTTTGCGAAAGGCCCCCATGATCGATTCCCCCGAAACATTCCTGAAAACCTGGATGGCAGCCATCAATGGCAACGAATGCGAAAACGTTTTGAGCCTGTACAGCGAAAACGCCATCCTGTTCCCCACCTTTTCCAACCGCCAGCTCGATAGCCCCGAAAAGATTCGAACCTACTTTGAGGCCCTCACCCAACGGGAAGAACTCAGCATCGCTCTGCACGAAAAAACATTGGCAGTGCAGCACATCCGACCCGATTTGTATTCCATGACCGGGATCTACTGCTGGCGGTTTGCGGTGGATGGCGAATTGCTCAGCTTCGAGGCCCGCTTTTCTTTTCTGCTGGATTTGACAAAACCCCGGCCCATTCTCCACCACCACACGTCCCAGATCCCACGATCCTTCTGAGATCTAAAGAGACTGAGTTCATCCCTCTTTTTCCGTAATGACTGAGCGCGGTCTGTCGACTGATTTGTGTGGCCACCCCCCCTGATCTGCCAGGATCTCGGAAAGTCATCACCTGCCCAATCGTCAATCAGAGGTTTGCCCACCGCATGCACCCGAATGGGCGGTGCAGCATCTTTTGTCTGCATTACCTAATTGGCCCGGGACCCTGAAGGTGCAGGAGGGCTCACATAGCGGGGCTTTCTTCCACCCACTCGTCATGGTCAGCGATCATTGCCTTGCCCTTCCTTAAGCAAGCATGCCTAATCAAAAATGCGCCACTGCCATCTAAGGTCAGGTATTACTTAGCCCCGAGAGCCTCTAGATACTGCCGGAGCTCGGCCATGGAGTAGGGCTTGGAAAGCAAGGTGACATGGGGATGGGCGCCTGCAAGATCCGAGGCGAATTGATCCACTCTCCCCGTGGCGAGAAGGATAGGCAAGGTGGGGCGCAAACTGCGAATGCGCGGCAATGTGCCGGCCCCGCCGAGCCCGGGCATGTTCATATCCAAGATCACGAGATCGGGCTCATACCCAGCCTCAAGTTTGGCCAACGAATCTTCGCCACAGCCGGTGATCACAACCGTATGTCCCAGGATTTCCAATAGCGCCTGGGTGGTGCTCTGGATCAACTCATCATCATCCACGACCAAGATGGTCAAGGCCTGGCAAGACTTCACCGTTTTTTCCGTCGCGAGGGGTTCCGGGGCGCGAGCCGAATCAAGGGAGGCAGGGAATCGCATAGCAACGCGCGTCCCCTGACCCACTGCACTTTGAATGTCGATCTCGCCCTGGTGCAACTTAACGGCCTGATACACCATCGAAAGGCCAAGTCCTGTACCTTTGCCCACTTCTTTGGTGGTGAAAAATGGATCCATGGCCTTCTCCAGGATCTCCGGGGTCATTCCAATCCCTGTGTCCTGGACGACCACCTCGATCCAGTCCTGGCCCCAATTTTTAGTTTGAAGGGTCAGGGTGCCTGATCCCGGCATGGCATCCACAGCATTCACGCACAGGTTCATGAAGGCGTGACTCAGGGAACTTGCATCGCCGCGCATCATCCGAAGATCTGAAGCAAACTCGGTTTTTAGATACACCTTCGACAAGGTCGTACGTTCCAACAACCGCACTTCCTCCAGGAGAATGGCGTTCACATCCAATTCGTGAATCTCGGTAGGACTCTGCCGCGCAAAGGTCAGCAACCCCTTGACCATTTTCCCGCCTCGTTCGGCCGCCCGGATAATCGTCTTAAACGCTCGATGGGTGGGAGTGCCTTCGGGTTGGGACACGATATTCCCCGAAGCCAGACCGAGAATAGCCCCCAGCACATTGTTCATGTCGTGGGCAACACCACCGGCCAAGGTGCCGAGGCTTTCCATTTTCTGGGACTGGCGAAGCTGAGCCTGGAATTTTGCCTTGAGCTCTTCCGCCTGTTTTTGTTGGGTGATATCCCGGGCAAACCCAACCGTACCAAGAAGTTCTCCATTGTTGTCCAGGACAGGTGCCTTGTACGTTTCAAACCATTTCCGTATGCCATCCGTCAGGATTTCTTCCTCAGTCACATTGTTCTGACGCATTGACATGACCATTCGATCATCTGCCCGATAGGCTTCGGCCAGTTCAGTGGGGGCGATGTCGAAATCTGTTTTGCCCACCGCATCTTCTGGAGAGTTCATGCCAAAAATTTTGGCAAAGCCTTGATTCACGGAAAGAAAACGACTCTCTGGGTCCTTGAGCCAAACCGCAAAGGGGAAGTTGTCCAACAGCGCACGCTGATAGCGCTCCTTTTGTTGGGCTTCCTTCTCGATTCGAACTCGATCAGAAACATCGACAATCATGGCCATGAATCGAGTGGAGGATAGGCGCACACCATCGGCTGCCATCATTCCAACCTGGCCATTTTTTCGCTTGAACGCGAATTCACCCTTGATCTGACCTGTTTCAATCAAGTGCCTAAATGAATTCATTACCAATTCGAGCGCTTCTGGTGGGATGAGAGCGTGAAAACTCAGCGTCAATAATTCTTCTCGGGTGTACCCCGTGATAACTGTCGCAGCAGGGTTGACCTGGAGGAGGCGCCCCGTTTCATCACAAATAAAAATCCCGAAAGGTGAATTGTCCACGTAACTGCGGAACTGTTGTTCACTCTCCCGCAGGGCCTGCTCCGCCTTGCGGCGTAGAGAAACGTCCTCGTGCACAAGGACAAACCGCTCTGGCAGCTTATCCGCCCCCAAAATGGGAAAGCCAATGGCTCGAACCCAAACTGGGCAATCAGGATTCTCTGGAAAAAGATCGTGAACGTTGTACGAGGTTTCCGGGAAGTAGACAACCTCGCCCGCACGGATTCGATCAAACAGTGAAGTCAACCCCTGAGCGGCCAGAGTGGGATCGGTAAACATGCAATAGTCTGGGGGCGGGATTGCGCCGAAGAGTTTCAAAAAGGCGGGATTGGTGCGAACGGTTCGCCCTTCGCTGTCCAGGATCTGGATGGACAATGGATTGTTATCGATGACCGCTGCCAGAGCCGTCGATTGCGCAGCCAGTGCCTCCTTCGTTTTCTTCCGCTCGGTGATATCCCGATTCAAGCTGAGGATGGCTCTTTTCCCCTGAAAGGTAATGACTGAGGAATTGATTTGAAAATGGATTTCCTCATTACGCTTGTTGAATTGGATGGTTTCAAAAATGTGGTTTGAAGTGGACCCCGCCAGCTCTTGAATGCGCTTACGACCAAGGGAAATATCCTTGGTCAATTTTTTTAAATCCATGCCAATCAACTCGTCGCGGTCGAAGCCATAAATCGCGCAGGCCGATTGATTGACAGCCAGAATGATTTCTTCTTCAGGTTCAAACACAAGAATGGCGTCATTGGCCATTTCGAAGAGGTTCCGGTAATCCGTTTCTGATTCCCGAACGGATTCCAACATTTTCAATTTGGCCTGATCATGGGCCTGCCCGAGTCGCCAAATCACTCCCGCAAAAATCCAGAACCCCAAAATGGCCGCACCAATCCTGATGAGTGTCTTTCGCTGATCGATGCGCCACTGGGATAGATAATCCGACTCCGTCATGCTCGCCACAACAACCAGGGGAAGGGATTTCATCCGCCGGAAGGAGTGGATTCGCTTGGTCTGGTCGAAGCGGGTAACTGCGAAATAGGACTTTTGCTGAATCCCCGAGCCAAGAATGGACCGAAGTTCATCTGAGACTTCCTTATCCCCGATGGATAACGCCCTGCCGCTCACCATGACCGGGTGCCGTGTTACAAAGCCACCTTCGCTGTTTCTCAAGGTCAGAGTTCCGCCTTCACCGATTTGGAATCCAGACAGGACTTTCTGAAGGCGATCAATCAACACCGGGATTACGACCACACCGCCAAATCTGCCGCCTGGCAGACTGTACCGCCTGGCAATTGCGATCACCCATTGCTTCGTGAAAGGATCCAAAAGCGGATCAGAAATGAATAGATTGGCTTGGGCATCCTCCCGGAGCGGTACCCAGAATGGGCAATCTTGGAGGTGGGTGAGCGCCTTTTCATTCGGATGACGAATGATCAAAGATCCTTCCGCATCGGTGACTCGAATCGCCACCGCTCCTGAAAGCAGCCTCTCTTGAGTCTCGATCACCTGCCTCAGCCTTGCCGGGTCTTGGTGCCCAATGGCCTGGCTGCACTCTAGTTCAGCAATCACCGTAAGTAATGACTGATCGATTTGCCTGATTGTGGCCGAGAGGCTCATATCCAGGGCCTGAGCAAGATTCTGGGTGTGAATTTCGGCTTGGTGCACCGCACCGGCACGTCGATCGGCCAAACCTCGCAGACCGAAATAGACCACCGTCAAACTCACGACAATCAGCGCAAGAAAAAGAAGTGGGCCAAATTGAAGGTTCGTTTTTCGCGTCAAGGGGGAAACCAGTGGCAAAGAGAATACATCAAACCATGGGGCATTCAAGGTTGATCAACAGAACCTCCAGCGTTCTGAAGGGGCTTGCGAAACCTTCGCAGCCACGCCCGTTCCGGCCCCCTCCACGTCGTTGGTACGTCAAGCGAACACGACCGAAAGCCATTCCTCTTCGTCCTCCTCTAACGCAAACGGGCGCCTTTCGGCGCCCGTTCCATGGAACACGACCAACCTTGCTTCGAGCTGAAGGCCTTCAGCCCGTCAAAGGTGGGCGTGACGCGGGCCTACGCGGCCCGCGCCCTGCGGGCGGCTCTAGCTCTACGAGCCAGACCGTCGTCCCCCTCCACGCCTTCGGCGCGTCGGGTGACCATGGCACAAAGTCATTCCACCTGTTTATGCGACAAAGCGAACGGGCGCCCTCGGCGCCCGTTCCAGGGGATACGACCAACCTTACTTCGAGCTGAAGGCCTTCAGCCCATCAAACGTAGGCGTCATAGCTTTGTCGCCCTTCTTCCAATTGGCGGGGCAGACTTCACCGTGTTCGTTGCTGAAGTCGATGGCGTCCAGCAGGCGCTGGGCCTCTTCCACGTTGCGGCCCAGGGGCAGGTCGTTGATGGTGATGTGGCGGATGGTCTGCTTGTCATCGGCATCAATGATAAAGAGGCCGCGCAGCGCAACCCCAGCGGATAGCAGCACGCCGTAATCCTGGGCGATGGTCTTGTTGAGGTCGGAAACCAGGGGGTAGGTAATGCCCTTGATGCCACCCTCTTTGCGTTCCATCTGGGTCCAGGCCCAATGGCTGAACTTGGAATCCACGGAAACGCCCAGCACCACAGTATTGCGGGCGTCGAATTCGGCCTTGGCATCGGAAAAGGCCAGGATCTCAGTGGGGCAAACGAAGGTGAAATCGAGGGGATAGAAGAACAGCACCACCTTCTTGCCCTTGAAATCGGAAAGGGCCACTTCCTTAAACTGGCCATCCACAAGGGCGTCGGCCTTGAACTGGGGTGCGGGCTGGGTGACAAATGCGGCCATGGTGCCTCCAAAGGTTAGGGTTAGTCCCGAAAAGGGTTACCTAATGCCTTTAGGCTCGCAAGGGGCCCTGGGCGTTACAGAAAATTTTCCACCCCATCCTGGGTAGAGTGAATCCTGCTGTTTTTATCTTTCTGGAGCCTGTCATGGACCCCATTCATCTTTCGGTTTTTTCTGAAATTGACCGCCTGAAACAAGTCGTCATCCACAATCCCGGTCTGGAAGTGGACCTGATGGTGCCCACCATCATGGAGAAGCTGCTCTTCGACGACATCCTGCATGGCGAGCAGGCCCGGGATGAGCACGCCCTGTTCCGGGGCGCCCTGGCCCGGGTGGCTGACGAGGTACTCGATATTCAGGATCTCTTTGTGGAAGCCATGGCTGAAGAGGGCGCCAAGCTGGCCTTCATCGAGGATCTGCGCCGCCTGGTGAACCTAACCGATGCCACCTGCAACCTCCTGCGCGACATGCCTTCGGATCAGTGCGCCCGCAGCATCATCACCGGCATCGCCTGGGATGACATCCCCGGCCACACCCACTGGCAGCGCGGTTTTGAGTACCGCCTGCGCCCCATCCCCAATCTGCTCTTCATGCGCGACCCCGCAGCTGTGCTGGGCACGGCCTATTCCATCAACTCCATGGCCACCTGGGCCCGGGAGCGCGAACCGCTGATCCTCAGCTACGTGTTCCGCCACCATCCCCGCCTGCGCCACACACCAGACCGGGCGCGACTCTACGACCAGGTGACGCCCCTGCTCAAGGGCGAAATCCGTGCGCCCCTGGCCATGGAAGGGGGCGACATGCTGGTGCTCAGCGACAAGGTGTTGGCCATCGGTTGCTCCGAACGCACCAGCACCGACGCCGTGCATCATCTGGCCGAAAGCCTGCGGGACCATTACCGCAGTGGAGAAACCGGTTTCGAGCACCTGCTCATGGTGCTCATGCCGCCCATCCGGTCGGCCATGCATCTGGACACGGTCTTCACCCGCACCAGCCAGGACGAATGCCTAGTGTTCCCCCCCTTCTTCGCGGGCAAGAGCAGTGAATTGCTCAACGTCATGTCCATCGATCTGCGCAACGAAGAACTGCGCTTCACCACCCAGCCCAGCCTATTGAAGAGCCTGAGACAGGTGGGCATTGATCTGAAGCCCATCGCCTGCGGTGGTCAGGACTACATCAAACAGCAGCGGGAGCAGTGGACCGATGGCGCCAACGCCTTTGCCATGGCCCCAGGCGTGATCTTCAGCTACAGCCGCAACACGGGCACCGCCGAGGAACTGGCGAAAAACGGCTACACCATCCTGCCCGTGAAAAAACTTCTGGCCGATCCCGGCATCAATCTATTAGATGGCAAAAAGTATCTGATCCAGCTCGAATGCGGTGAACTGTCCAGGGCCCGCGGCGGCCCCCGCTGCATGACCATGCCGCTATCCCGCGTAAGCGCGTAATCTGAACCCAACAACCCCGAGGTTTCCATGCCCCATTTTGATTTTCAGTTATACGACCTGGTGAAATGGCTCCATTTCGTGGCCATGGCCGTGGGCGGCGGCGGCATCGTGATCGCCCTGCTGCTTTCGGGCTTCGAGGATGAACGCGAGGATCTCCGGGGACTCGCCGCCACCATCTGGAAGAAGGTCGTGTCGTGGTCCTTCCGCATCGCCCTGGTCCTGGGCATTCTGCTGCTGGTCATCCTGTACCGGGCCGGTGACCGTAATCCCCTGGCCCCCCACTATCTCCACGTCAAGCTGCTGCTGGTTCTGTTCCTGCTGGCCGTCTCCGAGATGGCCCCCAAGGCCCTGGCCACGGGCAAGCGCGGCGCAGCCATGCTGGCCATGCTCTTTTTCCTGCTGACGTCCTTTGTGGCCATCAATCGCGGCGCATTCCCCCAGAAAGCCCGAACCAACCTGGAACCGGCACCTTCGGTCCAGGCACGGTAGCTTCGCAATTTCCTTGTTCCGTTTCAGAACAGATTTTGCGGTCAGAACACGTGGACGCATTGTTGAACCGCCGAAGGTCACAGAGGCAAGCATCGCATTGTGATGTTTGATCCTTTCCTCTGTGCCCTCTGCCGCTGCTCTTGTGATTCTTTAGACCTGCTTTCCAACCTCATCCGTGCGCTTGAGAGGAGCCCTGCCATGACCCTTGCGTCCCTCTTCTGTGCGGGTCTGCTGTTGTCGGCCCAGGAAGTTCCACTCACGGCGCCCGAGCGCAGCAATTACCAGCGCACCAGCACCACTGCCGACGTGCGGGCCTACATGGGGGACCTTGCGAAACGCTACCCGGCCCTGAAGCCCTACCGCCCCAAGGGCGCGCCCACCCACGCCGAAGGTGGCGCACCACTCATGGCCTGGCGGCTTCCCGCCACGGGCCCTGACGCGTTGCGCGTGTATGTGAACGCCAATATCCACGCGGGTGAGGTGGAAGGTAAGGAAGCCATCCAGATCTTCGTGCGCGAACTCCTGGCCGGCAAGCACCCAGAGTTGCGCAAGCACCTCGATTTGATCGTGATGCCCGCCTACAACGCCGATGGCACCGATGCGCTGAATTCCGCCATCCGCCGCTGGCAGCCCAACCCCGCCAGTGGTGTGGGTCGACGGGAAAACGCCCGGGGGCTGGATCTGAACCGCGACTTAATGAAGGCAGAAGCCGCTTCCACCCAGTTCCTCCTGGCCATGGAACGGGAATTCGATCCGCTGGTGGTGATGGACCTCCACACCACCGATGGCAGTTGCCACGGCTTCCACCTCACCTATGCGGCGGCGGCGGCCCTGGGTAACGACCCTGAACTTCAGCTCTTCAATCGCCGCATGCTCACGGAAGTCCGCGCTGGGCTCAAACAGCAGGGGCTGCCCACCTACGATTACGGTGATTTCGAGCCCGACGAACCGGGTCGGAAAGGAGGTACCCCCGAGAAATGGGGCGAAGTGCATCCCCTGCCCCGGTATCTCGTGAACTACCAGGCCCTGCGCCATCGCATTGGCATTCTTTCCGAATGCTACGTGTACCTCAGCTATCCCAAACGCATTGAGACCACGCGGCGCTTCGTGACCGCCTGCCTGGAATGGGCCGTGGCGCACCGCGCCGAGATCCGCCAGCAAACCCATGCCGCAGAGACCCGTTGGAAGACGAAGCCCGCCGCCCTGCCCCTGAATTTCGAGCCCGTGGCCACGGAAACCTTTCCCTTCGAGGTGGTGACGCCCATCCGCAATGCCGATCGCCAGATCATCGGCGAAAAGGCCCGCACCACCATGACCCTGCCCGCCTTTCTTACCTGGAAGGATCTGGATCTGGTCAGCCTGCCCGACGGCTACCTGGTGGATCCCATTCACGCCGACCTGGTGAAATCCCACCTGGAACGCCACGGCATCAAGGTCTTGCCCGGCACGGCCCGCCCCAAGGGTCGACCTGTCCTGCATTTCCACGAAACGGGGCGCGAGCTCTCCCCGGATACCTTCCAGGGCGTATTTCCGCTCAGCCTGAAAGGCACCTGGAAACAAGCGCCACTGACCAAACCACTGATCCTGCCCTGGCTGGAAGCCGACCTGGATCGCGCCCTCTGGATTCCCTTGGATCAGCCCCTGGGCCGCCTGGCCTTCTACCTGCTGGATCCGCGCAGCCCAGATGGGCTGGTCTACTGGGGCCTGTTCCAATCCACGCTGGTGCGCTCCAAGCTGATGTGGGGCGAACCTCCCCGGTTTCCCATTCTCGCCGTGGGTGAAATGCCCCCGGAAAAGGGCCCCGAACCTTCTGCCAAACCCCAGGGCGGAAAGCAGGAGTGAACGAAACAAGAACCGCTGAACCCGCAAGGGTCTGGCGGTTCTTGTTCAGATCAAAGGACGTGTGTCGATCTAATTACTTCGAAACCTCGGTCACTTTCCCCAGGGATTCGGGCTTGTCCTCCCCGAAACCTGCCGGATCGCCCAGGATGTACAGGCGCAGGTCTTCGGGCTTGAAGCGACGGCGCACGGCCTCGTTCACCTGTGCCAGATCCAGCGTCTGAAGTTTTTCTAAACGCTTGGCGCGGGTATCCAGGGGCTGGTCGAAGAGTGCCAGACCCACAGCGGTGGCGATCACGGCGCTGGAGGTGGCGTTGGCAAACACTTCCTTGTTGGTTAGGGCGCGCTTGGCGTTTTCCCATTCCTCGGAGGTGATGCCCTCCTTGGCCAACTTGATACATTCCTCTCGCAGCAGGCGGGCGGCCTTGGTGGTGCTTTCGCCCTTGGTGATGGCGTAACCGATGAACATGCCGTCCACAGAGTTGGTGAAGTTCGAGAAAGAGCCTGCCTGGTAGGCCAGCGCATTCTTGGTGCGGATCGTATTGAAGAGACGACTGCCCATCTCACCCTCGCCCAGCACCGTGAACGCCGCGCCCAGGGCCACACGATCAGGATCCGTGTCCCGGTACCCAATCATCCCGGCCAGCACCACACTCTGGTTGACCTTGTCCTTCTTGCGCACGTAAATGCCGGGTGCAGCCTGGGTGGGCTCGCTGGTGCGGGCCAGGGCGGGCAGCTTGGCCTTGGGCCAATCACCCAGGGTTTTCTTCAGCAGGGTTTTGGCTTCCGCCAGGGTGAGATCACCCGAAAGGCCCAGCACCATGTTGTTGGGCACGAACCAGGTGGAGGCGAACGTGCGCAGATCCTGCTCGGTGATGGCCTTGACCGTGGCCTGGGTGGGAGGATTCCCCTGACCCTTGCCGTTGAAAATGAGGCGTCGCATGCCCTGCACCGCGAGCTGAACCGGCTGGTCCTCCTGCTGCTTGAGGCGGGAGAGTGTCTGATTGCGCAGGAACTCGATGCGGTCCGCCGCAAACCGCGGGGCGCGCAGCATTTCGGCAAAAATCGTCAGCACATTCGCGGCATCAGCCTTGAAGCAATGGATGCCCCCACCGCTGTTTTCCGCACTGGCGCCGAATTCCACATCGGCCGCGAGGTTTTCCAATTTTTCATTGAGCTGGTCCGACGTGAAGCTCTTGGTCCCCCCGGTGCGCAGGAGGTTGGCGGCCATGGCCGCAAGGCCCGCCTTGTCCGCGGGATCTTCCAGGCTCCCAGCCTTGAAGGCCGCATACATTTCCACCACGGGCAATTCGTGGTCTTCAATGAACAGCACGCGGACGCCGTTGGCGAGGCTGAAGCTCTGCACCTTGGGCTGGGGGGCCTGCAGTTTGGGGGCTGACATTTTGCGGGGATCGGGCAGCTTATCGAGGCTGCCCTGGGGCGCCTGGGCCAGCATGGGCAGGGCAATGAGCGTGGCAATGAGGGAAGTCAATCGCATGGTGGATTCCTGGTCTCGGGTTCGTGAAAGGTGGTCGAAGCTACTTGCCGCCAAACTGCGCCTGGAGCTGCTTGAGGATTTCCTCTTTCTTTTCCTTGGGCAGCGCCTTGATCTGGCCCATCTGCTGATCGAGGATCGCCTTGGCCTGGGCCGCGTCGCTTACCTGGGCACCGATGGCCTTGGCGAACAGGGCCTCCAGCTGAGCGTCCAGGGGATCCTTTACGCCGGGCGTGGCGGGGCGCACCAGGGTGGCCACTACGCGTTTCTGGGGCACAAAATAGGTCTTGGCCACCCGCTGCACATCGGCGGGCTTCACTTCCTTCATGCGATCCAGATCGGCCGTGAAGGTGGTTTCATCCCCGGTGATCGCCCAGGTGGCGGCAATTTCCGTGGCCAGGGAACCGATGTCTTCCAGCTTCTTCACTAGGCCCATCTCGGCGTTCTTGATCACACGATCCACTTCCACTTGGGTGGCGCCGTCCTTGGCGAGCTTCTCGATTTCTTCGTAGAGGATCGTTTCCAGTTCCTGGGTGCTGTGCTCACCCTTCACGGTGGCACTGGCGGTAAACAACGTTGGATACTTGGCGCCGGGATCGCCATAGGAAGCACTGAAGCCCGTGGTGAGCTGCTTGCCTTCCACGGCGGTCTTGTAGAGGCGGCTGGTGCGACCACCGGTGAGCACTTCAGCCAGCACATTGAGGGCTGGCACATCAGGGTGGCCCATGGCGGGCACATGCCAGCCCACCCGCACCATGGGCGTCATGTCCTTTTCCACCACGATCCGCCGTTCACCATTTTGAGCCGGGGCCACGGTGTGCACGGGAACGGGATCGATCTGACGAGGAATCTTGCCGAAATAGGCTTCGATGGCGGGCAGAATTTCCTCCATTTTCAGGTCGCCCACCAGCACCAGGGCCGCGCGATTGGGCGCGTAGTACTTGGTGAAGAAGGCCTGCACTTCGGTCCGCTTGAGGTTGAAAAGATCGGACATGGGGCCAAGGCCCGTGCGGCCATAGGGTTGGTAGGGGAAAGCCGCTGCGTAGAAGGGCTCCACCAGCACCCCCATGGGCCCACGGCCGCCGGTACCATCTTCCAGGCTCATGCGCCGTTCTTCCTTGATCACGTCCCGCTCAGTGTAGTACTCGCGCAGCACGGGGTTCGCCAGGCGGTCGGACTCCATGCGGCACCAGAATTCAAAGCGGTTTTTCGGCAAGCTGATTTCGTAGAAGGTGAAATCCATGGCTGTGCCGGCGTTGATGCCCGTGCCACCCACGGCTTCATACAGGGCTCCGTACTCGTTCTGGGCCACCAGGGCGCGGTGCTCCACCTGGATCGCTTCAAACTCCTTTTTCAACTGCTCCAGCTTCGGGCTGGTTTCGGGGCCCACCTTGCCCGTGGCGTAGAAGGATCGGGCCGAGGCCTCCGCCAGACTGCGCTGCTCCACAAGGATGGCTTCCCAAAGGGCGTCTTCCTTCAGGAGCATGCCCTGCTCCTTCTCCCCGTCGGCGGGGTTCTTCAACCCGTAGGACTTGGTGCCCTTGAAGAGCATGTGCTCTAGCACATGGGCCACACCATTCGCCCCCGTGGGATCGTTGGCGCTACCAGCCTTGAAGGCAATGCGGGCCGCAAACACGGGTGCGTTATGGCGCTCCACGAGCATGACTTCGAGCCCGTTGGGAAGCACGCGCTTCTGGATGGGAACACGGATCTGAGCCGTGAGGGAGGAGGCCACGGCCAAAGCCAAGGTCAGACGCGAGATCAACAAGGGAGCTCCTTTGGATGAGAAATACCTGAACCGTTAGTATTCCGAAACCTCGCGGCGGCTTCCAATGAAGAGATGTTAAGAAGGAGGTAATTCATGATTTGTAAAAGATAATGAGTGCCGATTTTTTCTTGACTTAACATCTCTTAACAAAGGCATGCAACATCTGTTGAGGTATCCTCAGCCAGGTTCTTCGGCCACCTTTTCCTTCAAGGTATCCAGCCCAAAACCGCACCACGTTCTTTCCCATCCACTCAAGGAGGCACCATGCCCATCACTCCGGGCCGAGGGATCGTCGCCGCGCTGATTGCCGCGGTACCCCTGCTGGCCCAGACCGTCCCCGTCAAGGAACACACCCTCTCCAACGGCATGCGCCTCCTCATGGTAGAAAGGCACGATCAGCCCACCATCGCCGCGGGCTGGATCGTTCGGGCGGGCAGTGCCAACGAAAAGCCCGGCATGACCGGCATGGCACACCTTTTTGAACACATGATGTTCAAGGGCACGAAGACCCTTGGCACCAAGGACATCAAACGGGATCTGGAACTCAACGATCTCCAGGACAAGCTCCGGGCCGAAATCCGCAAGGAGGAAGATGGCCTCCGCCGCAAGCAGACCCTGGGCGAAATCGCGGACATGAACGACCCCAAGCTCCGCTCGGAGCGGCACCAAAAGCTGCTGACTGAATTCGCCAAGCTCGTGAAGGAGCAGCAGGATCTGCTGGTGAAGGGTGAGTTCGATACCGTGTTCACCAAGGCCGGGGCTTCGGCCACCAACGCGTTCACGAACACGGATGTCACCTACTATCACGTCACCATGCCCTCCAACAAACTGGAGCTATGGACCTGGATGGAATCGGGCCGCCTGCTTGAACCTGTCTTCCGGGAGTTCTACGCCGAGCGCGATGTGGTTACCGAAGAGCGCCGCATGCGCACCGATTCCACCCCCACGGGCAAGTTTGAAGAAGCACTCCAGGCCATGATCTGGACCGCCCACCCCTACCACTGGCCCGTGGTGGGTTGGGCCAGCGATGTGGTGAGCATCACCCGCGAACAGGCCAACGAGTTCTTCGCCACCTATTACGCACCCAATAACCTGACCGCTGTTCTGGTGGGTGATTTCAAGAGCGCCGACGCCATCCAGATGTGTGAAAAATATTTCGGCCGCATCCCCGCCAACCCCAAGGGCGTGCCGGAAGTCATCACCCTGGAACCCAAGCAGTTGGCCGAAAAACGCATGAATGCTGAGGCCGAAACCACGCCCCAGGTGCAGGTGTGGTACAAGTCCGTGCCCACGGGCCACAAGGACGAACCGGCCCTGCAGATCCTGTCCTACGTGCTGAACGGCAATTCGGGCCGCCTCCAGAAGAACCTGGTGCTGGGTCAGAAGGTGGCCACCGCCGCCGGTGCCTTCCCCTACAGCCGCCGCTATGCGGGCAACCTGGTGCTCTACGGGGTGGCCGCCGGGGAACAGAAGCCCGAAGAAGTTGAACAGGCGCTCTACCGCGAAATCGAGAAGATCCAGAAGGAAGGCGTTCCCGCCCTGGAATTGCGCAAGGCCCAGAACCAGGCCCAGGCGGATTCCTTCCGCAAAGTTGAGAACAACGAAGCACTCGCCACTCAGCTTGCCGTGGCGGATGCTTCCGGCAACCTGAAGACCTTCCTGGACCTGCCCAAACTGCTGGAGACCGTCACTGCCGCTGATGTGCAGCGTGTGGCCACCACCTACCTGGTCAAGGAAAACCGCAATGTGGCCGTCTACACCCGCAAGGTGGAAACCGGCCCCGTGGATCCCGAGCTCGCCAAAGTGCCCGAGAAGTTCCGGCCCACTGCCAAGGCTGCCGTGGCCCAGTTCGAGAAAGAAACCGACGCCGCCAAGCTCAAACAGCAACTTGGCGAAATGGAAGGCCAGGCTGCCCAGGTCCCCGAGCCGGTGAAGCCGCTGTTTGAATTCCTGCTCAAGAAGCTGCGCGAGCGCGTCGCCAAACTGGAGGCCAAGTGATGCTGACCCGAATCGCCCTCGCCGCCCTATTGGGCGCCACCCTGCTTCCGGCCCAGACCATTCCGGATCGCCCGGAAAAACTTGCCTTCAAGACGCTGACCTTCACGCCGCCCAAGGCCAAGGAGCATTTCGTAACTCTGGCCAATGGCATGTCCGCGTACCTGCTGGAAGATCCCACGGGCCAGCCCCTGGTGACTTTCCGCGTGCTCATCAAGGGCGGCACGTACATGGACGCCCCCGGCAAGGAGGGCACTGCTCATTTGATGGGTGAAATCCTCGATAGTGGCGGCACCAAGGCCCTCAACGCCGATCAGCTTTCCGAAAAGCTCGAAACGTTGGCCGCCCGGGTTTCCTCCACCATGGACGCCACCCAGGGTTTCCTGCAAATGAACCTCATGGAAAAGGATGCCGAGGAAGGCCTCTCCCTCTTCCGCGATCTGCTTACCCAGCCTGCCTTCCAGCAGGATCGGGTGGATCTCGTGAAGAAGCAGATGCGCCAGGGCATCGAACGCCGCAATGACGACACCACCAGCATTGAACGCTACCAATTGGGCTACCTGACGCGGGGCGAGAACTACTACACCAATCGCCAGGAAACCGCCGCCAGCCTGGAGGCCATCACCCGTGAAGACCTGCAGGCGCTGCACGCTCGGCTGCTGCATCCCAAGAACCTGATCCTGTCCGTGAGCGGCCGCTTTGACCGCAAGGCCATGCTCAAATTCCTGAACGGCACCCTTGGCGCCATCAAGCCCACGGCCCAGGCCAAGCTCAGCGAAAAGATCCCCGTGCCTGATCACCAGATCAAGCCCGGCATCTATGTCTGCGAAAAGGATGTGAACCAGGGGCGCGTAAGCATTGCGCTGCCCGGATTGCGCCGCTCCGATCCCGATTGGCACGCCGTCGCCGTGATGAATTTCATCCTGGGCGGCGATTTCACCTCCCGCCTGGTGATGAAGATTCGCACCGAGGAAGGCTTGGCCTACAGCGTGCAATCCATGTTCACCCCCGGGCCCTTCTTCCGCGGGGATTTCCGCGCTGCCTTCCAGACCAAGGTGCGCACCGTGGCCTATGGCACGCGCCTGGCGCTGGCGGAGCTGGAAAAGATCCGCACGACGCCCGTGACCGATGAAGAACTGGCCATGGCGCCAAGGGCGCCCTGGTGGATCGCTTCCCCAGTTCCTTCAACAACACGGCCGCCGTGGCGAATCTGTTCGCCCAGGAGGAATACTCTGCAGGTGCGCCGGATTATTTCGCCACCTACCGCGACAAGATCCAGGCCATTACCAAGGCCGATATCCAGCGTGTGGCCCAGAAATACCTGACGCCTGAGAAGGCCGCCATCCTGGTGGTGGGCGGCAAGGCCGCGGATCTGGAAGAGGGCGATACCAAGGATCACCCTGGCAAGCTGAGCGACGTGGCCAAACTGCCCGTGGTGCACCTGCCCCTGCGGGATCCCCTCACCATGAAGCCCCTCAAGTAGCTTTTCACTTTCCCTTAGAAGCCGCCGGGAGACTGGCGGCTTCTTTTGTTATCGTGGAATTTCCGAGGTGCGCCATGACTGACAACTCCCCCATGCCTTTTCCGGAGGTGGAAGCCATCGTTGCGGCCGAGGGCACCACCCCGGAGGAAGTGCTCCATCGGCTGAAGGCATTGGCTGTGCGAGCTGAGTTGGACCTGGGCGAAGCCTTCATCAACGCGCATCGGGGCGAACTCTGGCATCGCCCGGAAGCGCGGCTCTACCTCCACGCCCGCCTGACCCTGGCCACCGTGCTGGAACGCTCAGGCAAGACCCGGGAAGCCCTGCCCCATCTTCTCGCCCTCCTGCGCTTTACCAAGGAGGACCCCCAGGGTGCCCGCTATCATTTGGCCCGTTGTCATGCCTGTCTTGGTGACACGAAGGCCCTGCAAGCGCTTCTGCGCACCTTCGAGGCGGATCCGAGCCCCGTCTGGACCTGGATGACCCTGCTGGCGCAGCACCGCACGGGCCAGCCCAAGACTGCGGTCAAAACGCTCGCCCTGGCCCGCAAGCAGAACCCTCACATCGAAGGCTATCTCACGGGCAAGGTCCGCCTGCCTAAAACCACACCCCAGGAAGGCGCCGTCGATAGCCCCGAAACCGCCATGGTCGCCATGAACTACCTTGGTCCGGCCTGGTCTGCGGATCGCGAAGCCATGTACTGGTTGATGAAGGCAGCTCTTAAGCCCGCTGACCGCGTTTTGCCGCGGCCAAAAGCATGATGCCGGTGTAGGCGACCACCACCAACACGATCCAACGCAGGGCCGCCAGGGGGATGGATTTCACCAGGAAGGCCGCGATCAGCACGGCGGGGATACCGCCCAGCGTGAGCCCCAGGGCCACCCTGGGCGAGTAGCTGCGAGCCTGGATGAACCGCAATCCACCCACGGGCATGAGAAAGGCGCAAGACGCCATCATGATTGGAAACACAGCTTTTGGGCTCATGCCGAGGAAGCTGAGCATGATCATGCAAGGGGCGAAAAGACCGATGCCCAGGGTCATCAGGGCGCCCAGGAACAGGTTCCCGGCCACCGCAAGGGCTAACCACCATCCGGTGAGACCGAGGGCCGTTCCCCCGGGAGGCAGCCATTGGAGCTTGGCCAGCAGCATCAAGCAGGCCGCTGCCAACAGGGCCGCACCCATCCCCGCCTGAATTCTGCGCCGGGGCCAGGCCGCCACGATTCCTGCGCCAAACCACGCGCCTAGGGTGGCGGCCGCCACCATCAGGAATAGGGTTGCGGCATCCACCGGAATGATGGCCGTGAAGATGAAGGCCTGAAGGATGGAAGCCAGGCTATGACCGGCGTTGAGGGTGCCGGGAATCAGCTGGTCCGGCAGCAACCGCAGGCCCCGAAAAATGGCCGTGGTGATGGCAAAGGAGCCGATGCCCAAGGTATCGACGAACATGGTGACAAAGCCGGTCAACACCTCGGCCACCCTTGGTTTTTGAAATTCTTGGCCCACCTCTGGCGTGGGTTCTTCCCGTCGAAGGCGCAGCAGGGCCGAGGTCCAAAGCCCTCCGAAGACCGCAGCCATGGCGCCCAGAGCCGTGAGCATGAAGGTAATGGGGTGCGGGTTCATTCGCCGAGCATACGCAGGAATGGCGCATCCTTCCAGAGGCTCCTAGTCCCAACCCAAGGCTTTCAGCCGTTCTTCTTCAATCCCAAAATGGTGCGCAAGTTCGTGCAGCACGGTGATGGTGATCTCACGGCGCAACGCCTCAGGGTCTGGAAAGTCCTCCTCCAGCGGGCAACGGTAGAGCACAATCCGATCCGGCAACTGAGCGTACTCGTGGCTTCGCTCCGTGAGGGGCGTGCCTTGATAGAGGCCGTAGAGATCTTCATCCTCGGGCACTCCCATCTCATCCAACAACGAGACGGGTGCCCAGTTTTCGACGACAATTTCGACGTTTTCCAGGTAGGGAAGAAAGTCCGGTGGCACCTGATCCAGAGCTTCCTGGACCAGGTGGTGGAAGTCCTTCCGGCTCATCCTAGCTGCAGCCGGTGGTGGCGCCGCAGGTCTGGCATTTGAGGCAGGCGCCGTTGCGCACCAGAGTGAGATGGCCGCACTCGGGGCAGGGATCGCCGGTGTAGCCCTTTTCCCGGGCGGAACGATAGGCCGACACATTGGGCTGTTTGGTGGCTGCGGCAGCATTGGCATGGGCCAGGGCGGGCACCGGTGCCGGAACTGGCGCAGCCGCCTCGCCTTCGGGGAACAGCGGCGTCATGCCGCCGTTGGCATTGGCAGCACCCGCAGCTTGGCTTTCGGGCTTGAGCCCGCCCGCCAGTTGCATGAGCTGCTCCGGCTCCACCTGGGCCAGTTCGAAACGGCCCAGATAGGTGATGGCCAATTCCCGGAACACGAAATCGATGAGCGACGTACTGAACTTCACCGCATCACTGCCCTGCACCATGCCGTTGGGCTCGAAGCGCGTGAACAAGAAGGCATCGCAGAATTCTTCCAGCGGCACCCCGTGCTGCAGACCCATGGAAACGGCGATGGCGAAGCAGTTGAGCACCGCGCGGAAAGCGGCGCCTTCCTTGTGGATATCCAGGAAGATTTCACCAAGGGTGCCGTCTTCGTACTCGCCAGTGCGAAGGTAAAGCTTGGTGCCCCCGATGGTGGCAGCCTGGGTGTAGCCACCCCGCCGGTTGGGCAGTTTGCGGCGGTAGATGCGCACCACCTGCTGGGCCATGGCCTGAGCCACCACCTGCACCTTTTCAGTCTTGGGGGCTTCATCGTCCAGCAGCGTTTCCAGGCCCTCGAGCAGATCGAGATTGGTGGCCAGGGGCTGGCTCATCTTGCTGCCATCGCGGTAGAGCGCCACGGCCTTGATCATGTATTTCCAGCTTTGTTCGTAGATCTCGCCCACCTGTGCCACGGTGTATTCGGCGGGCAGGTTGATGGTCTTGCTGATGGCGCCAGAGAGGAAAGGCTGCGCTGCACCCATCATGCGGATGTGCCCCATGGGTGCAATGTACCGCTGACCTTTGCGGCCACATTTGTTGGCGCAGTCGAAAATGGGAATGTGCTCGTCCTTGAGGTGGGGCGCGCCTTCCACGGTCATGGAACCTGACAGGGCATCCATGAACACAGCGGTGCTTTCTTCGCCGAAAGCAACCTTCAGTTTTTCCACGGGGACCACGAAACTGGGATCGAAAGCCGTGGGCAGCTTGGCCTCCCAGCCATTGACCTCCTCCACGGGGAAACCCTTGGCCAGAAGATCCTTGCGGGTGATGCCGGGGGTTTCATCAGTGATATCGAGCCACCCCACCACGTACCGTTCAATGTCCTTGATCTGGCCAGGGTCGTAGCCAAGGCGCATCATGGCCTCGGGAATGGCGCTGTTCACCAGCTTGAAGTAGCCACCACCCGCCAGCTTCTTGAACTTGACCAGGGCGAAATCCGGCTCCACGCCCGTGGTGTCGCAATCCATCAACAGGCCGATGGTGCCAGTGGGGGCCAGCACGGAGACCTGGGCGTTCCGGTAGCCGTGTTGTTCGCCCAGGGCCAGGGCCCGATCCCAGCTTTCGCGGGAGGCCTCCACCATGGATTTCGGCACGGAGGTGCCCTTGAGGCCACGGGGCACGATGGATAGGTTTTCGTATTCCGAATCTGGCGCATCATAGGCCGCGCGACGATGATTGCGGATCACCCGCAGCATGTCGTCCTTGTTGGGTTCGAAGCCGGGGAAGGTGCCCAGTTCGCCCGCCATTTCGGCGCTGGCGGCGTAGGCATCGCCCGTGAGAATGGCCGTGAGTGCAGCGCACCACTGGGTGCCCGCTTCGCTGTCGTAGGGAATGCCCATGCGCATGAGCATGGAACCGAGGTTGGCATAGCCCAGACCCAGGGTGCGGTATTCGTAGCTGAGCTTGGCGATGGGTTCGCTGGGGAACTGCGCCATCAACACCGAAATTTCCAGCACGATGGTCCACAGGCGAATGGCATGGCGATAACCCGCCAGGTCGAAGCCACCATCCGCGGTGAGGAACGCGCAGAGATTCAGTGAGGCCAGGTTGCAGGCCGTGTCATCCAGGAACATGTATTCCGAGCAGGGATTGCTCGCGTTGATGCGGCCGGCCTTGGGGCAGGTGTGCCAGTCGTTGATGGTGGTATCAAACTGAATGCCTGGATCCGCGCAGGACCAGGCAGCATGGTTCACCTTGGACCAGAGCTCCTTGGCGCGCAGGTTCTTGATGGCCCGGCCATCGACGCGGCGGGTGAGCTGCCATTCACCGTCCCGTTCCAGGGCGCGCATGAAGGCATCGGGCACCCGCACCGAGTTATTGGAATTCTGGCCGCCCACGGTGGCATAGCCTTCGCCGTCCCAGGTGGTGTCGTACTGCTTCAGGTCACGGGCGAAATCACCCTGCTCCAAACGGCCGATGCACTGGGCGATGAAGGCCGCAGGCACCCCATCCCGTTTGGCGAGGGCCAGGGCCTTGCGGAATTTTTCGTTGGTCTTGGGGTTGGCATCGCGGGTGGTGCTGCCTTCCACGGCTTCGCACATGGCGTTCCAGTGCTTGCCGATGAAGATGGAACCCGTGGCCATCATGGCCACCTTGCGTTCCTCGGCCACCTTCCAATCGATGAAGGCTTCGATATCGGGGTGATCCAGATCCAGGGTCACCATCTTGGCGGCGCGGCGCGTGGTGCCACCCGACTTGATGGCCCCGGCGGCACGATCGCCCACCGCCAGGAAACTCATCAATCCCGAGCTGCGGCCACCGCCGGAGAGCGGTTCTTCGGAGCCACGAATCTTCGAAAAATTGCTGCCTGTGCCGGAGCCGTATTTGAAGATGCGGGCCTCACGCATCCACAGATCCATGATGCCGCCGGGATTGACCAGATCATCCGACACGCTCTGGATGAAGCAGGCGTGGGGCTGGGGCCGCTCGTAGGCCGAGGTGGAGTTCTTCACTTCGCCAGTGGCAGGATCCACATAGAAATGCCCCTGGGCTGGCCCGCTGATGCCATAGGCAAAGTGCAAGCCCGTGTTGAACCACTGGGGACTGTTGGGCGCGCACATCTGGTTGGCAAGCATGTACGTGAGTTCGTCGTAGAAGGCCTGGGCGTCCTCCGTCGTATTGAAATAGCCGCTGGTCTCGCCCCAGTGGCGCCAGCAACCGGCCATACGGTGGAACACCTGCCGGGAATCCTTTTCCCCGCCGCCGATCTTGTCGATGCCCTTCCGACGGAAGTACTTCTGGGCCAGGATGTCCACCGCCACCTGGGACCAGCTTTCCGGCACCATCACGTCCTTGGCTTCAAAGACCACCGTGCCATCCAACTTGGTGATGCGGCTCACGCGCGGGACGAAGGGAATACCCTCCAGCGCATCGTGGCCGACCTTGGTGAAGTGGCGAGAGATCTTCATGGGAGGAGGCTCCAGGGACGACAAACGAAGGCGCGGGCAAGCCCCACGCCAGGTAAACTTTGAAATTGACAGCCCGACTGGCCTCTGTTTCCGAGGCAATGGGGACGAACCGCAAGCGATTGTGTCGGATAGAAAGAATCACCCCAAGATCTAGTGGTGTCAAGACCCCGCGACCCCTTTTTTTCGATCCATTCATAGGGCTTGGCATCGCGTGGCTTAGGCGCGCCGCGATTCTGACCTGCTACCCTGAATCCAAGCCGGGCCCCATGCATCGGTCCCCGTCGAACCTGGTCAGGTCGGAAGAAGCAGCCATAAGACGAAGGGCCGAGTGCCGTGGTAAGCCCGGCCCATTTTGTGCCTTCGGCAAAAAAATGGGCCCGGCTTACCAACCAATCGCGCTGCGCCTCCGGCTTGCGCTCTTGGATCGGAACTGGCGTACGCGCTAAGCGGGGCCCTCCTTTTGCGCCAAGCGCGCAGCGCAGGGCGGACGCTGCAGTGCAGCGTTCGCCAGCAAAAGGAATCCCCACAGCCTGCCCAAGCCGCGAAGCGGATTGGCAGACTAATGGAATCCTCCATCGAAGCCAGATCCTCCAGCCCTGAACAGGCCAAACTTAACAATCACTCAGACTTCTCCTTCGCGATACGCAACTGGCATGCGCGCTTACCGGCCCGCTTCGCGAAATACCCCACATTTCCCCCCAAACATCCACCCTTCCCCATCATCCAATGCTTTGGCACGCGGGGATTCCCCCACCGGGCGCCGTGGGAGGCAGGAATGACCGGGACGCGCCGTTGGAATCCCCTGAACACGCCCTTTCTGATCGGAACCCTGGCCCTGGCGGTGGTGCTGGTACCCATTCAGATCGTGCGCAGCCATGCCCTTGTGTTCGAACTCGCCGTTTGTGCGGGGATGTATACCGCCATCGGCCTTTCCATCGCAGCCGGATACCACCGGCTGTTCAGCCACCGGGCCTATCGGGCCCATTGGTTGTTGCGGTTCCTGCTCCTTTCCTTCGGCGCCGCCGCGTTCCAGAATTCCGCCCTGCGCTGGTCCAGCGATCACCGTGTCCATCATCGCCACGTCGACACCGATCAAGATCCCTACACCATCAAGAAGGGCTTTTGGCATGCCCATTGGATCTGGGTCATGGAAAGCAGCTCTCATCCCTTGAAGGGCGTGGCTGACCTGGAGGCCGACCCGCTGGTCCGCTGGCAGCATCGCCATCATTTCCTGATCGGCGCAGTGGTCGCCCTCATTCCCGCGGCCATTGGATTGGCCACCCACAACCTCTACGGCCACCTGGTCATTGGGCTGCTGCTGCGCATCGTGCTCACCCACCATTCCACCTTCCTGATCAACAGCGCCGCCCATGTGTTTGGCACGCAGCCCTACACCGACGCCAACACCGCCCGGGACAACGGCCTGCTGGCGCCGTTGACGTTCGGCGAGGGCTACCACAACTTCCATCACATGTGGCCCGGCGACTACCGCAACGGCATCCGCTGGTACCAGTGGGATACCGCCAAGTGGTTGTTGGTGGCCCTTTCCTGGGTGGGCTTGGCCGACAAGCTGCGCCGCATTCCGGATGAAGTGATCCAGCGGGCCAAGCTTGCCATGGAGGAAAAGCGCCTGACGGCTCGCCTCGCCACCGCCCACCCCAGCGTGGCCGAAGAACTGCGCACCCGCCTCGCCTCGGCTCGCCAACGCATGGACCATGCCCTGGTGGCCCTTCAGGAACAGCGGGAAAGCCTCAAGACCCACCGGGACGAATGGCGCACCGCCATGCTCAAACGCCGGGCAGAAGTGCAGATGGCCTGGGCTGAATGGAAAGCCACCCGCTTCCTGGTGCGGCGTTTAGCTTGAGTTGATCTCCATCAAGGCAGGGGGGTTTCGAATCCTGCATGCTGGAACCATGGCCAACGGCATCACCACAAAACCTCCTTCCTTGCTGCCTCGGGAACACGGGGCCTATGCCCAACTCAGCATCGCGCTGGTGGCCGCGCTCGCGTTGGTGCCCCTGAGCGGGCGCGCCTGGGGCCAAGCCCTGGCCAGCGCTCTGGTCTTTGTAGCCAGCGAACCCGCATTGGTGCTGCTGGGACGGCGGGGCGAGGCCGCAAAAACCCAAGCCCTGCGCCCCGCCCGCAGGCGGCTGCTGCTCTGCGGTGGGCTGCTTCTGCTCGCGTTACTGGCCTGGAGCGGCACCACCTTCCTGCAAAAATTTTCCGTACTGCCCAGCCTAACGGCCGGAGCTGCGCTCCTGGGGCTGTTTCTGGCCCGGCGGGAGCACAGCACAGCCGGCGAATTACTGGGCGCCACCGCTTTTTCCTTTGCGGCTTTGCCCGTGGTCATTCTGGGTGGGTTGGCTCCCGCCAAGGCGCTCACCCTTGCCCTGGGGCTAACCGCCCTGAATGGCCTGGGCACTATCTTGGTGCGTGGCTTCCTGGCCTCCCTGAAACGCGGAAATGCCCGGTGGCCCCGAACCTTTGCGGTGGGGGCGGGCCTCGGGCTGAGTGTGGGAGCCCTGGCCTCTCCCCTGCCGTGGCTGCTCGGTTTGGCACCCTTGCCGCTCCTGGCGGCCTCAGCCTGGGTAATGGTGGCACCCCCTTCTCCCCGCAGCCTGCGCACCGTGGGGTGGATTCTGACCGCTGGCTCCGCCTTGGGCGCTCTGGCCTTGGTCATCACGCTGCATTAATTCGCGGCCATTCATCTATGCTGGAGGCCTCCACGCCAAGGGAGGACCCATGCCACGCCCATTCCGAATCCTTTCCATCGATGGCGGCGGCATTCGGGGCCTCATTCCTGCCCTGCTACTGGCCGAACTGGAGGCCTATACAGGGCGCCGCGTCGCGGACCTCTTTGATCTCATTGTGGGCACCAGCACCGGCGGGATCATTGCCCTGGGTCTGGTCATGCCAGGGCCCAACGGGGCTCCTCAGCATTCGGCCCAGGATCTGGCCGATCTCTATCTCCAGCAGCGCAGCCAGATCTTCCAGCGCAGCCTTTGGGATGAACTGAGAAACCCCGGCGGCCTACTGGATGAACGCTACGCGTCATCAGGAATCGAAGCGGTGTTGAAAGAACATTTCCGTGAAATACGACTTCAGGAAGCCCTGACCGAAGTGATGGTCACGGCCTACGATCTGGAAAAGCGTGATCCATTCTTCTTTCGCAGCCGCCGCGCCAAACTGGATGCCCGGTACGACTACCCCATGTGGCTCGCCGCCCGAGCCACCAGCGCTGCGCCCACCTATTTCGAACCGGTAATGATTCCCTGGCCGGATGGGGATCGCGATGTGCTGATCGATGGGGGCGTCTTCGCCAATAACCCTGCCATGTGCGCCTACGCCGAGGCCCAGGCCGCCCTGCGCGAGGGCCGCATCCCCGCGGCGGAAATCCTGCTGGTTTCCCTAGGCACCGGGCATTTCACCAAGCCCATCCCCTTCGATGTCGCCAAGGACTGGGGCCTGGCGGGTTGGGCACGACCCATTCTCGATGTGATGTTCGATGGGGTGGCCGACACCGTGGATTATCAGCTGCGCCAGATCCTCCCTCCCGAACAAAGTGAGCGCCCCACTTACTACCGCTTCCAAGTAACCCTGGACCAGGAACTGGATGCCATGGATGCCATCACCACCACCCACATGGAAGGCCTCCAACGCATGGCCCGACGCATCCTCGTGGCCCAGGGCGCAACGTTTTCACAAATGGCCACGCGCCTGAACCAGTTCGCCAATCAAAACTCGTGAGGCCTTAAACTCTACGGGTTCAGCCTGGGTCTATGAACGAGAGGCTCCGGTTTCGCCCAGGGGACATCTACCGTCATCGAAGGCATCACCGTCATCCAAGGAATTCACTGTGAACCAGAACTGGCGGCCCTTCTTCCTGGTCTTTCTGCTGATTACCTCTGTTTTGAGCGGTCAGGAATCTGCCCTCGACCTGCTGAAAGACCCCGAGCCAGGCACCGACCTAGTGCTCAAGTTAGGCGGCGAAGCCGACAGCAATGACGGGCAACTGGGTGAGGGCAAACTCCAATGGCGGCCCACCCTCAAATCCATGTTCTCCGTGGGCTTTACCTATTCCACCCTTGCCACCACCAACACCCTGCAGACCAGCACCCGCATCGCATCGGTCGCCGGGGAATACAGCTTTGGCACCTTCGGCGTCGGGGGTGGCTACGATCACGTATCCGAAAGCGACCTGCTGGCGTCGAACACCTTTTCCCTGAAACCCTTCTACGAATCTGGGGCCTGGAGGGTCGAAATAAATGGCTCCCGTCGTCTCACGGATTTTGAAACCTTCGGTTTTCGGGATGTGCCCATCATTGGCCCCAACGGGAATGAACTCAGGGTTTCCGGTTCTGCCACCTTAAACCTCGCCAGCACCTGCCTTGGGGCAGCCATCGACTATGCAGGGGACACCTGGCATGCCTTTGCGGCCTACGATTCATTCAGTTACAGCGAATTCGAGGGGCAAACCTCCTTAACGGCCATCCGCGGCGCCAACGGCATGGTCAGCGCCCAGATTTTCAACGCCCTCGCAACCCGCATGGTATCCCGCCTCCAACGCTTTGCGGGTTCCCGCGCCACCGTCAAGGCGGGCCTGCTCGACTACGCGACAGCCATCGGGTTGGATGTCACCCTGCAGCCCTTCCGCTTTGGGATCGAGGCTGGCCGCAACAAGGACCATCTCACCGAAAACATTTCCGATAGCCTTTCGGGCTTCCTCTCCCTGGACACCAGCCGCCGCACCACCCTTGAACTCCGGGGTGGTGCCACTCAATCCGACAAACTCGGCACCATCCGCTTCATCGGCCTAAGCCTCGTATGGCGCAGCATCCCCAAGGGGTTGTTCAACTGAAGCAATTCATTTGTGCTTTTTGATTTCTCCGCGCACCACCAGCACATCGCAAGGGGCATGCTTGACCACCCGGGCAGCGGTGGAACCGAACAGCAGGCGCTCCAAGCCGGAATGACCCACCTGGGCCACCACCAGGAGAGCATCCGGTGTGGCTTCGTTCACCAGTTCCTCGGCGGGACTGCCCCATTTCACGGAAACCTCGGACCGGGGAATGTCCTTGACCATGAGTTCCAGGTGTTCCCGTGCGTGGTCCTCCATGGAGCGCAGCCAGGATGGATCGGGCAGCGCGATCTGCGCTTCAGGCAGCATGGGCGCGGGCGGCTGCAGCACATGGATGGCCACCAAGGGCACCCCTAGTCGTGCGGCCCATTCACCGCCTCGCTCCAGGGCGATACGGGACGAATCTGAAAAATCCACACCCACAAGAACGCGCTGAATCATGGCCGTACTCCGGAAGGGGATCGGTACCAAGATAGGTCGAATCTCAGGAAAATCCAGGATTTAAAGGTATTTACATAATCCGTAACCAAATTGATGTTTAACCATCTTATTTGTCGAGGAGGTCCCATGATCACCCTTCGACCTGCGGCCGCACGTGGCCATTTTAATTTTGGCTGGCTGGATACCTGGCACACCTTCAGCTTTGGCGATTACTACAATCCCCATCATCTGCAATTCCGTTCTCTCCGCGTCATCAATGAGGACCGCGTGGAACCTGGCCAGGGCTTTGGGACCCACGGCCACAAGGATATGGAAATTTTCACCTGGGTGCTCGAGGGTGCCCTGGAACACCAGGATTCCTTGGGCACCAAGGGCGTGATCAGTCCAGGTGAAGCCCAGGTTATGAGCGCAGGAAGCGGTATTCGCCACAGCGAATTCAATGCGTCGAGCCAAGCTTCTGTGCACCTGCTCCAGATCTGGATCCTGCCGGAATCACTGGGGCTAAAGCCTCGCTACGATCAAGTTCGCTTCGAGGATGCGGAACTGCGCAATCAATGGAAAGAGGTGGCCAACCCCACGGCGGCCCAAGGTGCCGTGAAACTGTTTCAGGAGGCTCGGATTCTGGTGGCTCGAATGGACCCCGGCACCCAATTGGGCCACCAACTGGCACCTGGGCGGGGTGCCTGGCTGCAGGTGGCGCGCGGCACAATCACCTTGAACGGCATCGCTCTGCAAGCGGGAGATGGGGCAGCCGTTGAAAAAGAAACCGAACTCACGGTGGTCGCCCAGCAGGATGCTGAAGTGTTGCTTTTTGATCTGGCGTGAGGAAGTCCCGGCTGGGAGCTATTCCAGCTGACTGCGAAAGGCCTCGAACTCGGCGCGCAGGGTAGCGATTTCCGAACGCAGAGCCGCCACCTCGTCCCGAAGCGAAAGCTGATGAACAGGTTCCCCATTCGAAATCGCGGCCAATGGTTGCGTGGCGCGGGGATCATCGGAACCACCCAACACTTGCGCAAACCGTGCTTCGCGGGAACCGGGCTGCCGGGGCAGTTTCACGGCCAGGCGCTCGGGGCCTGAATCCAGACAATCCAACGCGGCTTCCACTTCGGGCAGATCCTGGAAGGCGTAGAGCCGCTGGGTGCGAGCCCGCAATTCCCCAGGGGTCTGCGGACCACGCAGCATCAGCTCGCAGAGGATTGCGGCCTCCTGTTCCGTGAGATCAAACCGCTCCCTTAACCGATGTTCGTACTTGGTGGTGCGCGAGCCCGTGGAGCGAACTTCCCAAGCCAGCTGCTCTGCCCGCAACGCCTCGATGCCATCCAACACGGCATCCTCTTCCAGATGCATGACCGGATCCCGGTTGCTGCTCTGGTTGCATGCGTTCACCAGCGCATTGAGCGTAAGCGGGTAATACTCGGGCGTACTCATTTGCTTTTCGAGCAGCGCGCCAAGCACGCGCAGGGCCGTGGAATCGAGCGAAGGGACGGACATGGGAACTCCGGAAGGACCCCCAATGATACGGCGAATATCGCACCAGTGCAGGCCATGCATGGTGTTCGATGTGTCGGAATAATAGAAGGAACTACTTGATATGAGACAACAAAAACAAGCAGAGCCAAAAGTGAAACAGGCTTATTGAACTCTATATCTTGTGGCAACAACCCCAAATTCGGGCGGTCGATTGAGCTAAGCTGAACTCATGCTTCGCCGTCATGCCTTTTCTTTGCTGCAATTGGTCAGCCCTGACCCCTCGCTTGACTATTTTCCATAATGATGTGGCTCTCGTGCGTGACCAACGCAAGGTCAGACTGCCCAAAGGCCAGATCCAACTCGCCATGACAGACCTCGCGGCATCCATAAGGCAATCCAGCGCTTGGCTATGGATGGGCAAGAACATTCCTCCCATCAGTGAACGCAGTTTTGAATTCAATTTGCTCACACCTGGAAGCTCTTCAGGTCAAGCCTCGGCAAAGAGGAAAGTTCCGAAGAAAAGCCCATACAGGGGACACTCTTGTCCCAACCCTCATATTCTTTGGACCCATTATTGGTTCAAACCACGGAAGGTATTACATCCGTGCAGGCACACCAAGTGCTGTTTCGAGAATTACCTACCGAACTCCGAACGAATCCAACTTTGCTCCATTCCCCACGGGCCCAGCCATTGGAACTCACCTATTTGACCAAAACCAGACGTAGACACCTTGACCCGCCTGCTGAAAAAACACCAGCGGATTGGATCTACCGGCCTGTACTTTGCAACTTATTGCTGGGACCCCCAACCAGCTGCCCTTTGATGAGGCCAGGGATCTTGAACCACCATGGGAAAAACTTCCCCCACTCCCATCACCACCGAAACCTCTCGCCCTCCGTCCTCAACTCAAACCGCGACCGTGATATGGCTCATTCCAGGAAGCCAGTTTTTCGAATACGTTCTCTACACTCTGAACCAACCAGTTTCGATCCGGGATAATCAAGCCAAACAGTTGTCGTTGTTCCAGCGAAAAATATTCCGGTGGACTTGCTCTTTTCGAACAGACATCAGATGCTGTTTTCGACAATGGGACGGTTAATCCCTTGTGACACTCAAAGTGGTTCGAGAACAGAGGCCTCCCGAGCACTCTGGCAATGGAAAAATGGAAAGCGACCCAGAGAAGGATACCGAATCTTTCCACCCGTGAAAGTCACCAATGACGAGGCCCATCAACTCGGTCGAGCGATGCCTGCCGGGACTTTTCTACCCTGAAGGTGCCCAGATCAAGATCTCTGAGGACAGCATAGACCCCCTCCCTGGCTCAAACCAGGAGCTTTTCCCTCCCTGGCATCAGCGAGTAAACGCTTCAAGTCTCTCATCGGGAAGGTTAAAAAATCCTGGATCAGGCTTTTCGTTCCATGGTCCAGACGTATCGCTTTCGAACTTGAAGCCACCAAACAATCGCTCTCATTCGGTCAAGGTGGAGGTGCATTTTGCCCTTGATTGGAAAAATTTTCGATAACCCCATGCCTTTTCGGAAATCCGAACTCCCAATTTGTTTTCTAAATACCCGCACTGCTGCGCTACCGTGTTGCCACACCTCTGCTTGCCATTCCAAGGCTCGTTTCAAAATGAATCCATCACCGAACTTGAGTAACTACCTGATGTTTTTCCTTTCCACCCTTGAAAGGATTCCTCCCCTAATGGCATTCCCCCTCTGAGGCACTTCCGCCGATTCAAGGAGTAACACATGCGCGCCCTTCTTCTTGCCCCCTTGGCCTTCACCCTTGCTGCCCAGAGCCCCAGGGAAATCATAACCACGCTCAAGGATCAGCAATCGCTGGCGGTGACGATCTACAACGACAACTTGGCGCTGGTGAAGGATCAGCGGGAAGTTAGGCTGGGCAAGGGCGAGCAGGCGCTGGCTTTCCAGGAGGTTTCGGCGCAGATTCGCCCGGAGACGGCCCTGCTGCGCAACTTGACGTTGCCCAAGGATTTCTGGGTGGTGGAGCAGAACTTCGATTTCGATCTGTTGACCCCCAGCAAACTGCTGGAAAAGTACGTGGGGCAGAAGGTGACCATCGTGCGCGGCGTGCCCAATGCCGAGGGCGCGGGTGCCAAGGATGTGCGCGAGGAAGCCACGGTGTTGGCCACCAACAATGGCGTGGTGCTGCAGTTCGCGGATCGCATCGAGACTTCCGCGCCAGGGCGCATTGTGTATCCCAAAGTGCCCGAAAGCCTTCGGGCCCGCCCCACGCTGGTGGTCGATCTTCACAGCGGCGCCGAGCGGGCCCAGAAGCTGGAATTGAGCTACCTCACCGGCGGTCTATCCTGGCGCGCCGATTACGTGGCGAATCTGGCGGCGGACGAGAAAACCCTGGATCTCAGCGGCTGGGTCACCCTTACCAACCAGAGCGGCGCCGCGTATCCCAACGCCACCTTGCAGCTGGTGGCGGGCGATGTGAACCGGGTGCAATCGCGCCGTCCGGCCGCTCCCATGATGGCCATGGCCCGAATGGAACGAGATAGGTCTGCCCCCGAAATGAAGGAAGAAAGCCTGTTCGAGTACCACCTCTACACCCTGGATCGCCCCACTACCCTCAAGGAAAACCAGACCAAGCAGGTGGCGCTATTGACGGCTTCCAGCGTGCCCGTGCGCAAGGAATACCTCCTGCGGGGCGACAGCTACTACTACCAGGGCAGTTACGGCGACCTGGGTGACAAGCTGAAGGTGGGCGTGTTCGTGGAGTTCGATAACAAAACGGAAAGCCGCATGGGCATGCCCCTGCCCAAGGGCATCGTGCGGGTCTACAAACGCGATAGCGAAGGCCGCCCGCAGTTCGTGGGGGAGGATTCCATCGACCACACCCCCAAGAACGAACTGGTGCGCCTGAAGCTGGGCGATGCCTTTGACGTGACTGCTCGCCGCAAACAGACTGATTACAAGAGCCTTGGCAAACAAGGGGCTTGGCGCAACGTCTATGAAATGGCCTTTGAGGTGGAATTGAAGAACGCCAAGAAGGAACCCGTAACGGTTTCCGTGCTGGAACCCATCTATGGCGATTGGGAAATCATCCAGAAGAGCCACAACTTCACCAAAGAAGCCGCCGGAACCGCCAAGTTCAAGGTCGAAGTCCCCGCCGAAGGCAGTGCCACACTGACGTACCGTGTGCGGGTGAAGTGGTAAAACCGCGAAAAATCTACCTTTCCTGGCCCAGCGCCCCCGCGATGTGATTAAAATCAACGCATTCCGAGCCAATCGGGACTACATTTATCCGGTGGCCGATTTACCGCATTTCAGGACCCGCCATGTGCCGAGGACCTGAGCGAGACAGAATTGGAATTGTCCCCTGTGGGCGGCCAGATTACAGGGCTCACGCCTTGGTTTCGAGCCTCGCCAGCAATCGATAAATAAATCTCGATTGATTGTGCGAATTATCGATCAATTTTTATCGATAATAACTTCACATTCACGGGCGTCGCTCTCACCTGCCCACGCATTCATGGAGCCCACATGCCAAACCCGGTGACCGAGTTCTACAAGGCGCTGACGGAAAGGGTCGACCAAACCCTTGCCGAACGCGGCGATGCCGGCAAGATCGTGATCCAGGTGGGTTCTGCCACCTGCGAAAACGCTGCCGGTGCTGTTGATGTCATGGACGAATTCCTCAAGCACATCCAGTCTTCCGGTCGCGAGGATGTGGTCATCCATCGCACGGGTTGCACGGGCCGCTGCAGCAAAGAGCCCATCGTCGGCGTTAACGTGCCCGGCAAGATGCCCGTCAAATACGAGCGCGTCAACCGGGACGTGGTGCATCGCATCTTCACCAACCACGTGCAGAAGGGCCTGCCCCTGGCTGAACAGATCCTGGATGGCTCCATCGATCCCGACCAGCAGATCGAGTTCCTCTTCTGCGAAGGCAAGCGCTGCGGCGTGGGCGCCAAGATCAATTTCCGCGAAGTCTTCCAGCGGAAACTGCAGGAAGCTGGCGTGGCGGCAGACAAGGTCCGCATCACCAGCGCCAGCTGCTTTGGCGCCTGCCAGGGTCAGTGCGGTGAACATGCCCACGTGCTGGTGCGCCCCTTCCGCGTGCTCTACCGTGTCACCAGCGAAACGGATCTGGACGAACTCATCCAGAAGCAGGTCATCAAGGGCGAAGAAGTGCCCGCCCTCAAGGTCACGGACAAGCCCATCTACCAGGAGTTCTTCGACCTCTACGGCGATGTGTCCTTCTTCAACCGCCAGAGCCGCGTGGCCATGCGCAACAGCGGCATCCTGGACCCCGACAGCCTCGACGAGTATGTGAAGTTCGATGGCTTCAAGGCCCTGGCCACCAGCCTCTCCAAGAGCGACCCCGAATGGGTGGTCAACGAAGTGCTCAAGGCCAAGCTCCGGGGCCGTGGCGGTGGCGGCTTCCTCACGGGCAAGAAGTGGCAGATGGCCAGCCAGCAGGAAGAAAAGACCCGCTACATCATCTGCAACGGCGACGAAGGCGATCCCGGTGCGTTCATGGATCGCGGCATGCTCGAGTCCGATCCCTACAGCATCGTCGAAGGCATGATGATCGGCGCCTACGCCATCAGCGCCTGCAAGGGCTTCTTCTACATCCGCGCCGAATACCCCCTCGCCATCAAGCGCATCCAGAACGCCATCGAGAAGTGCCGCGAAGCGGGCATCCTGGGCGAAAAGGTCATGGGCACCGATTGGAGCTTCGACCTGGAAATCCGCCTGGGCGCGGGCGCCTTCGTCTGCGGTGAAGAAACCGCCCTCATCCGTTCCATCGAAGGCGAGCGCGGCCAGCCCAAGGTGCGTCCTCCCTATCCCGTGGTGCGCGGCCTCTGGGGCAAGCCCACCTCCATCAACAACGTGGAGACCTTTGCCAATATCCCCGCCATCATCAACTACGGCGGTGCTTGGTTCGCTTCCATCGGCACCGAAGAATCCGGCGGCACCAAGGTCTTTGCCCTGGCTGGCAAAGTGAAGCACACCGGCCTGGTGGAAGTGCCCCTGGGCACCTCGCTGCGCCGAGTTGTGTTCGATATCGGTGGCGGCGTGCAGGATGATCTGCCCTCAAGGCCATCCAGACCGGCGGCCCCGCGGGTGGTTTCATTCCCGCCAAGTGGGCCGACATGGAAGTCGATTTCGGACCGCTTGCCAAGGCGGGTTCCATCATGGGCTCCGGCGGCATGATCGTGCTGTCCGAAGAAGACTGCATGGTGGATATCTCGAAGTTCTATCTGACCTTCACCCAGGAAGAAAGCTGCGGCAAATGCACCCCCTGCCGTGAGGGCACGACCCGCATGCTGGAGATCCTGGAAAAGGTGACCTCCGGCAAGGGCGAGATGAGCGATCTGGATCGCCTGGAGCGCCTGGCCAAGCTCTGCCAGCAGACCAGCCTCTGCGGTCTCGGCCGCGCCGCGCCCAATCCGATCCTGTCCTCGCTCAAGCATTTCCGCGAGGAATACGTCGAGCACATCGTCGACAAGAAGTGCGCGGCCAAGAAGTGCGTTGCCCTCATCAAATACGAGATCAGCGCCGACACCTGCATCGGTTGCACCGTGTGCGCCCCCAACTGCCCCACTGAGTGCACCACCGGCACCCGCAAGGAAGTCCACGTCATCGACCAGGACCGCTGCGTGAAGTGCGGCCAGTGCTTTGAAGTGTGCCGTTTCGACGCCGTCGAGCGTGTGTGACCCGGACCCAACGCAGAACTAGCCTAGGAATGACACGATGATCGACAAGATGATCAACCTCACCATCGACGGCGACCCACTCCAGGTTCCTGCGGGAACCACCGTCCTCAAGGCGGCGGAGAAGCTCGGGATCAACATCCCCCGTCTCTGCTACCACCCCAACCTCAGCATCGAAGGTGCCTGCCGGGTCTGCGTGACCCAGGTCAAGGGCTTCAACCATTTCCTCACCGCCTGTTCGCAGGAAGTGTGGGAAGGCATGGAAGTCCAGACCAACAGCCCTGAGATCCGCCAGGCCCGCCGCGACATCGTCGAGCTGCTGCTCGATAACCACCCACGGGATTGCCAGACCTGCGAGCGCGATGGCAACTGCGAATTGCAGAAACAGGCCTACCGGCTGGGCGTCCGCGAGCGCATCTTCAACGGCGAGCGCAAGCGCTTCCCCGTGGAGGATTCTGGCCAGAGCGTGATCCGCACCCCCGAAAAGTGCATCCTCTGCGGCCGCTGCGTGCGTGTCTGCTCCGAAGTGCAGGGTGTGAGCAACCTCAGCCAGCACGGCCGTGGTTTCCACACCGTGGTGGGCCCCGCCAACCTATCCAACATGGATGATTCGGTCTGCATCCAGTGCGGCCAGTGCGTGGCCGTGTGCCCCACCGCCGCCTTCCTGGAAAAGGATCACACCGAGCGTGTCTGGGAAGCCCTGGCCATGCCCCGCGACGTCAAGCATGTGGTTGTGCAGGTGGCTCCCGCCATCCGCGCCACCATTGGCGAAGCCTTTGGCCTTCCCATGGGCACGCCGGTCACCGGCAAGCTCGTGACCGCCCTGCGCCGCATGGGTTTCGATGAAGTCTTCGACACCAACTACAGCGCCGATCTCACGATCATCGAAGAAGCCACGGAATTCCTGAGCCGTGTGCAGAAGGGTGAGAACCTGCCCCTCCTCACTAGCTGCAGCCCCGGTTGGGTGAATTTTCTCGAGAAGTTCTACCCTGAAATGATCAAGCACACCTCCAGCTGCAAATCCCCCATGCAGATGCTCAGCACGCTCATCAAGACTTACTACGCTGAGAAAAAGGGCCTGGATCCCAAGGATGTCTACGTCGTTGGCATCATGCCCTGCGTCGCCAAGAAGTTCGAGGCAGGACGCCCCGAGCAGGCCATGGAAGACGGCATGCCCTACACCGACGCCGTGCTCACCACCCGCGAATTGGCCTGGATGATCAAGTCCTACGGCATCGATTTTGTGAATCTGCCTGATGGCGAATTCGATCGTCCCCTGGGCATTTCCTCCGGTGCAGCCGATATCTTCGGCGCCACGGGTGGCGTGATGGAAGCCGCCCTGCGCACCGCCGCCGTCAAGCTCACCGGTGATGAACTAGGCCCCCTGGTCTTCGAGGAAGTGCGCGGTGTCACGGGCCTCAAGGAAACCACCCTGCGCATCAACGGCATGGACATCAACATCGCCGTGTCCAACGGCCTGACCAATGCCAAGCACATCCTTGAAGCTGTGAAACACGGCGACAAGCAGTACCACCTCATCGAGATCATGGCCTGCCCCGGTGGCTGCATCATGGGTGGTGGTCAGCCCTATCCGCCCCTGGATCACGACCCTCTGGATCCCGAAACGGCCCGCATCCGCGCCAAGGCCCTCTACGATATCGACGCCAAGAAGCAGCTGCGCCGTTCCCATGAAAACCCCGCCATTGAGCACCTCTACGCCGAGTTCCTGGGCGAGCCCAACGGTGAAAAGGCCCACAAGCTGCTCCACACCCACTACGAAGCCCGCATGCCGAGGGGGATCCGATGAGCCACGCCGTCGCCAACACCGACAACTGGGCCGAAGTAAAGGCCGCCTGCACTGAGTTCCTGCCCGAGCACATCATTGCCTACATCGAGCAGAACGCGAAGACCACGCATTCCGAAAGCCAACTCATCGCCATCCTGCACTTGGTCCAGGGTCACTTCGGTTACCTGGGCAAGGATCAGATGCATGCGGTCGCCCAACTGGCGCAGATCCCCTTCGCCAAGGTCACGGGCGTGGCCACCTTCTATCACTACTTCCGCCTGCAGCCCCGCGGCAAGCACATCATCAATGTGTGCCTGGGCACCGCCTGCTACGTGAAGGGCGCCGACAAGCTTTCCACGCGCCTCATGGACGAACTGGGCATCCAGTTCGGCGAAACCACCAAGGACAAGATGTTCTCCCTGGAGAGCACCCGTTGCCTCGGAACCTGCGGCCTAGCCCCCGTCATCATGGTGGACGATCAGGTCTATGGCCCCGTGTCCCCCGCCGAAGCCAGCCTCATCCTTGAAAAATACCTCAAGAAGGGCAAGAGCCAGAAGGCCGCCGAAGCTGCCAAGGTCTAGCACAGCCACTCAAGTTTGAAAAACGCGCGGCCCCCGGGTCGCGCGTTTTTCTATGTGGAATTGAGGCGTTCCGGGTTGCCCCTGAAAAACCACCAATCGCCCCAACCCAGCACCCAGGGCTTCGTTTTCCAGTCAGGATGCCGTTGGAGGTGTTTCATGCGCAGCTTTGCCCTTTCTCTTTTCACGACCGCGCCCTTGCTCTTTGCCCAGGCGCCCGCCCTCGTGCTCCCCGAGGCCAGTCCCCGGGCTCAGGTGAGCCAAAAGGTGGGCCTGACCACCCTGGAGGTCACCTACAATCGCCCCGCCATCAATGGCCGCAAGGTCTGGGGCGGGCTGATTCCCTACGGCCAGGTATGGCGAGCGGGCGCCAATGAAAACACCGTGGTGAGCTTCTCCACGCCCGTCAGCGTGGGGGGAACCGTCATTCCTGCAGGCCGTTATGGCCTCCACATGGTGCCCACGGCCACGGAGTGGACCGTGATCTTCAACAGCCTGTCCCATGGCTGGGGCAGCTACAGCTACGATCCCAAAGAGGATGTGGCCCGTCTAAAGGTAACGCCCTCCGCCAGCGAACCCACGGAACGGTTGGCTTATACCTTCGACGATCCCACGGATAGCGCGGTCACCCTTTCCCTGCGCTGGGAGAAGCTGCGAGTGCCCATCCGCATTGACGTGGACACCAAGCAAGTGGTGGTCCTTAGTTTGCGGAATCAGGTGCGTGGCCAGGGACAGTTCTACCCCGAAACCTGGAGTGGTGCCGCGGGATGGTGCGTGCGCAACGATGTAAATCTGGACGAAGCCATGACCTGGGTTAACCGTTCCCTCGCCATGCGGGAATCCTACGCAGGCCTGCGCATCAAGGCCGCCTTGCTCGAAAAGAAGGGCGACGCCCAAGGCGCCGAAACGCTGCGAGCGAAGGCCCTGACTGTAGCCACCGAGGCCGAAATCAATCTCCAGGGCTATACCCTGCTGGGCCAAAAGAAGGTGGATGAGGCCATCATTCTTTTCCAGCGGAACGTGAAGAATTTCCCCGATTCCTGGAACGCCTACGACAGCCTGGCCGAGGCCTTTGCCCTCAAGGGCGATAAGGCCCAAGCCATCACCAATTACCGCAAGGCCCTGGACAAAGTGAAGCAGGAAGACCAGCGCGTTCGCATCCAGGGAGAGCTCGACAAGCTGAAGTAGTCCTAATCTCGGCGTTTAAACAATGCATCGCGTGAAGATCGTTACCTAGCAACCTTCACAGCCACAAAGAACGCAAATTGACACAAAAGGAAGCCCGATTTTCCTTTGTCCATTTCGCGTTCCTTGGGGCTGATTCTGTTGATCTATGCGGCAATGACCATCTCGTTGGCCGAGAGCTCGACGATGGGAGTTCAGTTTTCAACAGCCAATTCAAAACCTCACAGGTAGCTTCTTCCACCCACGAAGCGATCCCGGAAACCGGTTGCTGAAAGGTTTTCTGAACACACCTTGCGCCCCTTGCTGGGCGCGTGGATGAAGGCGCCCTCACCCACATAAATGCCCACGTGGGAGATACGCCCCTTCCCCACCATGTCGAAAAAAACGAGATCACCAGCCTGCAGATCGTCCCGTGCAACCACATGCCCTGCATCAGCCTGGGCCTGGGAAGAACGGGGCAGGCGCAGGCCATTCAATTGATAAACCGCCATGGCCAACCCGCTGCAATCAAAGCCCTGGTCGGTGCTACCGCCCCACAGATAAGGCACACCCGTATAACTCCTGGCCGTTTCTACCAGGCTGCGGCGCAGGCCGGAAACCTCGCCCCGATCCAGCCGAACGGCCCCTTGTTCCTCGGGTGTCACGATCCAGAAGGCATCGATGAGACTGGAGGCGCGTAAGGCTTCGGCCCGTTGCCGCGCCAGTTCCCGGGTGCGGAAATCCCCGAAGCGCACGCGATAGAGCCCCGATGGACTCGGCATGTACGTGGCGTCCAGCCCCTGTGCCTGCAGTTGCGCCGCCAGCCGAGCCGCATTCTCCACCTTCGCAAATGCCCCGGCCTGAATGGCGTACCCAAGGCGGGGCAGTGGTGCTGAGGATCGCGATGTAACCGGCATTCCAGGGGAGACCCTTGGCCGAACACAACCCACCATTACCAGCATCCACGAAAGGGCAAAGATTCCACCCCAGCCTTTGCAACCCTTCATAATCAGCCCCATTAAGTGGCCAAATTAGCTTCAGTGAGGTTCTGTTAAAGAAGAGGTTATTCTGAACGAATTCTCTCTGGGGTGTCCATGCATATCGCCATTGCTCTGCCTGCGCTCTGCCTTGCTCTCGCAGCTTCGGAACCTCTTCCCCTTATCTCAACGATTCAGAAGGTCCGTTTACATACCGCAGAAGCATGGGTCACACGTTCTGGCAAAATCTCGATTCCCAGTCCTGGAACCCACTTTATTCTCATCGGTGGCCTTCCCGAAAAACTCGCGCTGGAAGATCTTCGTATTCAAGCCCTTGGCCCAGAAGGGACCACCTTAGGCGAAGTGCGGGTGGCACCGGAGCCTGAACGTCCTCTTAATACTCCGGAATCCAAGCTGCTTAAAGAGCGTTTGGAATCGCTCTACCGCCAAAGGGAGCAGCTGGATATTCAACAAAGCGCAACTGAACGCACCACCGAAGTGATTTTGTCGGCGCTGAAGCCTGAGCGCTCGGATAGTGGCAGATCCGTTTCTCCTCAATCTGTCATTGAGCTAAGTCGGCAGCTAGAGGTTCGGCTGGTTGAAATGGGCGTCCAATCGGCCCAACGTGCCAAAGAATTGGAACGACTCAAGGAGAAAATCCAAGAAGAGGAATCAAATTGGAAAGCACTGCTGGTGCGGGAAGGGCGTCACCAAGCCACCAGCCGCGCCATCGTCGAGTTACTTGTACCAAAAGCTGGTGAAGTCCGTTTTGAAATTACCACTCGCACCTTGAATGCACGCTGGAAACCCTCCTACGAAATTCGGATCACCCCGGAAGGGAAAGCCGAGATGCTTCTTTACGCCGCCGTGAGTCAAGCCAGCGGTGAATCCTGGCAAGGCGTAGCCCTTGAACTGAGCACAGCTGAAACCGGCGCGCCCCGACAGATTCCAACCTTCCGAAATCCTTTCAAAGTGGGGTGGACAGCTCCAGCTCCCGTATTTCCAGTTGGCCGAGGAGTCATGCCTGGAGCCACTGTTGAAGTCGTTGCAAACGCAACATCCGTTGATTCGACATCAGTTTCCACATCTACCATTTTTTCCACAGAAAGGCTTAGATCTGGAATTCCCACGGTCGCGGATATCCCCAGGCCTGTTCTGGAACCTGCTGCGCCCATCGCGGGCTATGCTGATGGTCTGTTCAGTGTTTTCCCACTCGAGGGTGTCAAGGATATTCCACCGGATGGTGAACCTCGAAGATTCAAGCTCTTCACCTCCTCACAGGTCACTAAACAAGCTGTTGTCGTGGCACCGCGCCTCAGTGATCAGGCATATCAAATTGCCCGCTTTGAATTACCGACCAACTTGCCACTTTTCCCAGGCAGTCCGGTTTTTCAATTTTTTGGTAATCAACGCCTTGGGGAAGTTCCCCTCGTGCTGCCACCCGCAGGCCATCCCCTTGAAGTAAACCTAGGCCCATTCAGGGGCTTGCGTTCTCGCCTCGTCCAGGAGCGTGTGGTCAACCCATACCAAAAAGTGGAATACACCCAGGTGCGTCAAGCTCAGCACGGTGCCATTCGCGAAACCGTGAAATCGGAAGTCAAAACCATTGGTGAAGGCCGGACCTGGATTCTCACCGAGCGATTTATTCTCAGCAATGACACAAGCAATCCCCTTACCGTAGAACTTCGGGATCGCCTTGTAGGTAGCAACCATCAGTCTGTAAAGGTTCAACTGAGCCCTGACTCAACTCCTGGAAGTGTGGCTCTCAGCGATCTCGGGCATCGCGCCTGGACTATTGTTCTAGAGGGGCGCAAAGCCACGGAAATTCGCCAGATTCTCGAAATAATGGCTCCGAAAGATGGCAGTGTGAACGGGCTTCGGGAATTGGGTTTGGAGTAAGAAAAGATTCACTCTTCAAACGAAACCAATTCCAAGAAGCAGAAGTCACCGAAAAAAGAGGTAACCATGCGAACCATAGGCCTCCTTCCATTGATTTCCCTTTGTCTCCTTGCCGAGGCTCCCCTGCCCATGACCGCTTCTATTCAACGGGTACGCTTGCACCCGGATGAGGCCTGGGTTACCCGCGTGGGTCGGGTGCGGCTCCCCGAGGCAGGCACTCACTCCATTCGCCTGGAGGCTCTGCCGCCGAGCCTGCGTCTGGAGGACCTCCAGGTCGCCGCCAAGGGGCCAGCGGGGATGCGCCTGGGCGATTTGGCTATCACGAGCGATGTACGACTCGTCACCGAAACGGCGGAATGGAAAAGGCTTGAGGCGGAGCGCGAGGCGCTTCGCGAAAAACGCGATGGGCTGGAAGCCCTGGGAGAAGCAGCCCAGCAGGAACTCCTTTTCCTCAAGAATCTACAGGCCAGCCACGACAAAGAACTTTCCGCCCGCATGACCTATGCCACGCCCACTGCCACAACCATTCTTGAACTCGGGAAAAACCTCCAAGCCCGGATGGCCGACCTGCTGACGGGCGAGCGCAAGCGCAAACGCGATCTTGAGAAACTGGCCCAGGAAGACTTGAAACTCGCGGCGGAAATGAAGAAGCGGGCCAATGAACGCCGCAGCGCCCCCAGTCGCGTCACCGTGGAACTCACCACGGCCCAGGCAGGAGAAGCGGAAGTTGAATTGAGCTACCGCACCCGTGGCGCTCGCTGGAAGCCACTGTACGAAGCTCGGCTAAGTGATGATCGCAGTCGTCTGGACCTGGTGCTCTTCGCCTCCGTGACCCAGACCACGGGTGAGTCCTGGGATGGCGTGCGCTTGGAGATCAGCAACGCCAGGCCCAGCCGGAGCTTGGCCGTGCCAAGTTTCACGCAAGGGCAGACCGTAAATTGGTTCAAGCTCGCACCAGGCGTGGTTGGAGGCGGAGTGGGTGGGTCAGGGATGATCGTCGTTCCTGAGCAGGCCATGCGTCAAAATTATATGAGCGAGAATCTGGCACCCCCACCGCCCCCGCCCCCCGCTCCATCGCAAGCCGAAGAGTCCGCCGCCTCCGTCATCGAGGAGGCCTCTGGCCTCGCGGCCACCTTCCTGGTGGATGGCCGCAAGGATGTGCCTTCGGATGGCGAGCCTCATCGTTTCAAGGTCCAGGCCCGAGAACTGGCACCCCAGTTGACTCTCTTCGCCTCTCCTCGCCTGGACCCCACGGCCTACCTGATGGCGCGATTTGCGGCGCCCAGCGGCCTACCGCTTTTCCCGGGTCGCCGGTGCTGCGTTTTGCGGGCAATCAACGGCTGGGCGAAGCTCCCCTGGTGGTGCCCGCCGCAGGCCAACCCTTCGCTCTGGGCTTTGGCCCCTACAAATCCTTGCGGGTGGCATTCCAGAAAATCGATCGGAAACAGGAGGAAGTGGGCACCTTCACCAAGGAACGGCAATGGACCGTGCGGGAGCGCATCGAACTGGCCAACGACGGGACAGAACCGGTCGATATCGAAGTGCAGGATCGAATCCTGAAATCGGGTGGCGACCAAGTGAAAATCAACCTCCTCGCCGATTTCACATCGGGCTGGACGGAACCTCTGCCCGGGGTTCGCAGTTGGAAGCTCAAGCTGGCAGCCAAGGAGCGCAAACAGCTGGAATTGCCGTTCACCCTGCGGGCGCCCAAGGATGGGGTTCTTTCCGGGCTCGATTTAGCAAACAACGAGGAAGAATAGACCCATGCCCCTTCCCGCCCGTTTCCTCGTTCGCCTGCGCCGCTTGCCGCTGCGCTTGCGGCGGGTATTAACGGGGGGCACGGAAGGGCTGCATCCCAGCAAGATCAAGGGCACGGGGTTGACCTTTGTGGAGAACCGCCCGTACGTGCCAGGGGATGATCCGCGTACCATCAACTGGCCACTGACGGCGCGGGTGGGCGAGCCCATCGTGAAGCGCTTCGAGGCCAGCCGCGAATTGATCCTGTGGCTGGTGGTGGACCCTTCACCCTCGATGTTTTTGGGCGACCCCGTCACCCCCATGCGCTGGGCCCTGGAAATCGCGGGCGCGGCCATGGTGACCTTGAACGCGGGGAATGATCGCCTGGGCCTGCTGGTGCCGGGTGACGGCCGCACCCCGGCTTTGCGTCTCGCCCCCAAACGTGGACGGGTGGCGGGTTTGAAGGTGCTGGAAGCCCTTGGCGAGCGGGGTCCATCGATTCCCACGCCAGAAGGTTGGCGGGAAGCACTAGGCCATTGGGGCGAGCACGGCAAGGGTCATCGGCTGTGGATCCTCAGCAATGGCGCGGGCCTCCAAGGCCTGGCGCCCCTGCTGAAACCCATTGCCGCGCGGCATCGCGTGGTGTGGTTCCATCCCGAAAATCCCCATCAACGCCACGCTCCCAACTGGCCCGACCCTGGATTTTCGGGCGCCGTGGAGCGCCAAGTCTGGGATCTCTACGATGACCCCGTGTTGAAGCTCGGCGCGTGGCTCAAGGGTGGTGGGGCGTGACTTGGACCGCTGGCCCTCGCCCCTCACGTAGCCCATCCATGGGCTACGCTCTTCGAGCGTTGCCTCCGGCAACGTGGCCCTCCGCTCCTGCTCCGGGCTCGGGCGGCAATGGCCTGCGGCCATTCCGTCCTATCCTCCCTTCGCTTCGCTTCGGTCTTTTGCGCTTTGGAATCATGACATTTGGTTGGTGTCTTTCCGCGGCGCCGGTGTGGAAGGCACCTGCGGAAATACCCTTTGGGCAATTGGCGGTACTGGAACTGCGGGAGGATGATCCGGCGCTGCCGGCGCTGCCCCGGCCTGCGGAAGAGAAGCTGGGTCCCTTTGCGTTGCGGAGCGTGGAGCCATTGTCCGATGGACGCGGTTGGCGCCTCACGGTGCAGGCGCTGCGGCCGGGCATGGCGATCATTCCTGCCATGGATCTGGGCGATACGCGGCGCTCGCCCGTGCTCAAGATCAATGTCCCGCGCACGGTGCCCTTTGGCGCCCCCTGGATGGGTGTGGGCGGCGGTCAGGGCGATATTTTGCCCTACGTGCCCTTCCCATGGGCCTGGGCCAGCCTGCTCGGCGTGCCACCCCTGGCGTTGGCCCTTTGGCTGGTGAGGCGTTGGCGCAGGAACAGTCACGCCCGCACACTCCACCATGTCCGCCGCGTGTTCGCCCACCATTGGCCGCCCAAGGATTCCGAACGCGCAACTTTGGATCATGCCCACGAACAGGGACGTGATCTTCTGGCCGCGCGCTTCGGAGAAGAAGCCCGCAGTTGGGGCGTGGCAGAATTCCGCCTCCGCCAACTTGAGGTGTGGGCCACCTGGGCTCAGAGCTTGGATGCCGCCCGCTTCGCCCGCAAGGAGCCGCCCTTTCCACCCCTCAAGGACCTCCTGAAAACCCTGGAGGGGCCCTGATGTTTGAGCTCCGCTATCCCTATCTTCTGATCCTGCTGATCCCCGCCATCTGGGGCGCCCTGCGCGCCTCCTACCGCTGGGGCATTCCCCATGAACGGCCCACTTCCATGCTGGAACGTTACACCGCGCGGGTGATTCCCATGTTGGTAGCAATCCTGCTGGTGCTGGCGGCTACCGGGCCCGAATGGCGCATCCATGTGCGCGGGCAGGTTCCCGTGGTGGATTTCGCCGTGGTGCTGGATGGTTCCAGCTCCATGAAAGCCTTGGATGATGAGAAAGAAAGCCGCTGGAATGCGGCCCGGCGCCTGCTGAAGAGCTTCATCGCGGGGCGGCCCGATGATCGTTTTGCCCTGATCCTGTTCAGCGCCCATCCCGTGACCCTGAGCCCCCTCACGGCGGATCACATTCGCCTTTGGGCCAAGCTCGAAAGCCTGGATCTGGATACGCGGGATGATGGCACCGCCATTGGCAGCGCGCTGATGACCGCCGTGCGTCGCCTTTCGGATAGTCCCGCCCGCAGCCGCGTGATCCTGCTGCTCACGGATGGGGCCCAAAATCGCGGGCGCGTGTCGGGCCCGGAAGCCGCCATCGAAGCCAAAAACCAGGGCATCCGCATTCACACGATGCTCATCGGCAGGCCTGGTGGCGAAAGCCTGTACCCCATCGATGGTGGCAATTTCGCCAAACTGAAAGTGGATACGGATCCCGAAGGTCTCCGCCAGATCGCGCTGCTGACGGGTGGTGAATACCTCGCGGCCGATGATCCCCAGGGGCTGGAGCGTTCCCTGGCTGCGGTGGACAAACTCGAAAAAACCGCCCTGCCCGTGGATGCACCTTCGGAAGGCAAACCGCTGGCCAAGTGGCTCCTGGTCGCCGCAGCCCTGCTCGCCCTGCCCCTTGCCACTGACCTCGCCCGCAAGCGCGGTCGCAAACGGCCTGAATGGGTCCGGAACTAGAGCCATGATGACGCTTCTGCTTTCCTGCTCACGCAACGAACCATCCGATGGCAATGCCTGGGGTGAAGCATGAGCCCCGCCTCTATTGCTGTGCATCGGGGACTGAAAAAATCTTTTGCCGCCGATGAATACCGATGGCCACCGAATAAAGGAAAAGCACACCGCGCGGTTCATTCGGGTGGTGTGCAAAAGCTTTTTGAGCCATTCCATAATCAGAAAGGCACCCAACTGGGTGGCCTGATGCCATGACCTTCCCCTTCTCTCATCCCATCTTTCTTGCGCCTGCGGCGACCCTGGCGGCCCTGGTGCTATTGCTGGGGGTCTGGGCCCAACTGCGGCCGGGCATTGGAGTGCGGGTGGTGGGGCAGAAACCATTGCTGCAAGGGCTCGGCATGGCGCTGGTGCTTGTGGGAGCCGGGCTGGGGCTGGCCGAACCTCGCTACGGATTGCCGGAAGTACCGCGCCTCACGGTGCATGTGGTTGTGGATGCCAGCCGCTCGATGCTGGTGCCCGATGTGCGGGGCAAATCCCGCTGGGAAGGCGCCCTGCGCACCCTGGATCGGCTGTGGGACCAGCCCAATCACGGCATTCGATACAGCTTGGATCTGCTGACGGGCGACACCGTACCACTGATGCCACCGGGCGAGGATCGACCTCTCCTGCGGGATGCCTTGCGGGCGGTAATCCCCGGCGATTTTGGCAGTCAAGGCACCAGCATGGGGCGCGGCATTCCCCAGATCGTGGCCCAGATCGATAAAAAGGCACCCGCCGTGATTCTGTTGCTGAGCGATGGCGAAGAAACCTGGGAATCCCAAACCGATGCCCTGACCCGCGCCACCACCTTTCTGAAGGAAGCCAAACTGCCCCTCTACGCCGTGGCCCTTGGGCAGCCTGCACCCCACCCTGTGCCCATGGCAGCGGATGCAGAAGCTGAGCCAAAAGAACCACCCACCAGCACCGCTCAACCGGATTTCCTGAAGCAACTTGCCGAGGGCAGTGGCGGCAAGCTCTTTGCGGCCAGCGATGATCTGGCGGATTTTTTCGAACGACTGGCCCAGGGCAAGGAGCCCCTGCCTGTGGCGCGAAGCCTGCAGCCCGCCCATCCTGAATGGGGCGCCTGGCTGGCGCTGCTTGGCATTGCGGTCTGGCTACTGGCGGCCGGAAAACCCATGCGCGCGTGGCGCCCCATCCTAGGCCTGATGCTGGCCTTGAACCTCTCGGCTGCCGCCCGGGCCGAGCTACCCCTGCCCCAAAGCGTCAAGGCCTGGTTGGCCCAAACCGCCCTCGAAAAGGGTGATCTGGAAGCTGCCCAGCGCTGGAAGCCCGCCGGCCATCGACCGCACCACCGTTTGCTGGCGGCGCAGATCGAACTGAAGACCAAGTCCTACCAGGCAGCCCTGGCGACCCTGATACCCCTCACGGGCCAGGGCGTGCCGCGCCCCGTGCCCGATTGGCGCGCCCCCGCCCTGTTGCTGGCCGCCCGCGCCCACTTCGCCCTGGACCAGACCGCCGAAGCCCAGGCCCTGCTGGAGCGGCTGCTCAAAGAGCAACCCGGAAGTGAAGAGGCCAGCCACAACCTGCAGTCCCTGCTCAAGGACCAACCTCCCCCGCCCCCCAAGACACCGCCGCCGCCCCCCCCACGCCCCAGCATGGGTGCGCGCCAAGATGAGCTGGAAGGCCTCAACCAGCGCCTGCCCCAAAAGCAGAAACCCCAGGGCGGCGTGAAAGATATCTGAATATTCATCCCAAGCCCCCGACAGCCCGATGAAGCTCCCACATCCAAGGAGACTTCATGCGCCCGCTCCTGCTCCTCTTCCTTTGCGCGATGTCTCTTCCCGCGCAGGTGCCCGAAGCAAAATGGAGCTTCGACCTGCACACACTGCCCGCCACGCTGGAAGGGAACTTCCAGGGCACGGTGGATGGCCAGGCCATTTCCCTGGATTTGAAAAAGGACTTGGCCCTGGAAAAGGATCAAACCAGGCCGGGCGGCGCCCTTGAATACCAGGGGCACCGCTTCGGCTTCACCCTGGCCATGGATGCCCAGGATTACAAGGGCAGTGCCGTCATCACACAGCAAGTCATTTTTAATGGCACCACGTACGAGGTCGGCACGCTGGTCACCTCGTCCGTGAGAATGAAGAGCTACGACTTGAACTGGACGATCCGCGCCCTGACCTGGGAACAAGCCTGGGTGGGCATCGATCTAGGCTTCCACGGCTGGGATCTGGATATGACGGCCAGCGGTGATGTGAATGGCACTCCCACCACCGCCGCCAAAAAGATTGCGATTCCCATTCCGCAGCTAGGACTCTCAATCGGCGGAAAGGCCTTTGGCGATCGTTTCGTGAGCCGTGCCAGCTTCCACATCCTTAAATACAAAGGCGCCACCTACCACCGCTGGCAGGGCGATGCGCGCTACTTCCCTTTATCCTGGCTGGGTGTGAGGGCCTTTCTGGACGATGAGTCCTTTGATGTCCCTAAAGATTCCGTGAAGGACGATCTGATTTTCAACCTCAAACGCGCCGGCGCAGGGCTGGGCGTGGTGGTCAGGTTCTGATTATTTCGTCCCCAGCCACACGCCGAATTCAGCACCCGTGCGGAATGCACCCACCTGGCGGCGCAGTTCCTTGCCGTCGGCATCCATGATCAGCAGGGTGGGATAGGCCTCCACCTTGAAACGCTCGGCCAGTTTCATGTTGGCTGGGTCGGGCGTGCCGTCCTTGGCCTGGGTCATGAGGGACACTGCGACATAGGCACCCAGCGCCGCCTGGGCTTCGGGCGTGGGGAAGACCTTCTTCTTCAGGTGCTGGCAGGGGCCGCACCACTCGGCCCACACATCCACGAAGAGCAGCTTCTTCTCAGCCTTGGCGCGCTTCTGGGCTGCGGCAAGATCATGCTCCCAGACCACGGAATTCTGGGCCTGCATGGGAATAAAGGTAAGGGCAGCAACAACCAGCGCGGCGAGGGTTTTCACGAAAGCTCCCAAGAGGGCCCCACAGGGGCATGCACATTAGGATGCCGCGGCCTGTAAAAATGCCCCAGGAATATCCACTAACCTGCCCCCCTTCTCTCCCGTAATCCTCCTTGAAGCGGCGGTCACCGCCACCCTAAACCCCGTCACTCCCACCCCTTCACCTGGAGGCTTCCATGCGAGCCCTCGCCCTTCCCCTATCCCTTGCCCTGGCGTTGGCCGTTCCCATGGCCGCCCAGCAGGCCAAGTTCATCAAAGTCGACATCATCAGCAAGAGCGGTCGACTGGGCCACGGGCACCACGCCCCGAAAGAGGCCAAAAAGGACGGCCCCACGGAAATCCACATGCGCCTGCCCATCAGCTTGGCCAAGGGCGTGCTGGAAATGGCCGGCGATAGCGATATCAAGATCAACGGCGAGAACAAGAAGGGCCTGAAGCCCGATGCCCTGATCAAGATGCTGGAAGGCTCCAAGGCCGGGGATCTGCTCCTCGAAATCACCACCAACGATGGTGATCTGGTCAAGGTGGTCATCGAATAAATCAGCCGCGGGCCGACACCCTCCCGCGATTCAACACCCCATGAAGGCAGGCGAAGGCACCCGAAGGATTTTGATCTTCTTCGGGTGCCTTCGCCTAGCTTCGTGGCTATCTTTAGGTTTCTGACCGAAAGCTAGCCATGCCGCTTGAATCCACCACCGCCATCCGTGTCCGCTACGCCGAAACCGATGCCATGGGCATCGTGCATCATTCGGTGTATCCCATCTGGATGGAATTGGGCCGGTCGGATTTCCTGAGGGAGCAGGGCCAGAGCTACGCCGAGTGGGAACGCCAGGGCGTGATGATGAGTGTGGCGGAGATCTTCGTAAAATTCCGCTCCCCGGCCCGCTACGACGAAATGGTGCAGGTGCGCACCCAATTACTGGAAGCCAACCGGCGGAAGATCGTGTTCGGCTACGAAATCAGCCGAGATGGGGTTCGTCTGGTGGAAGGGCGCACGGTCCATGTGGTGACCGGCCCCGATGGCCGCGCCCGCATCCTGCCTGACCACCTGCTGGCCCTGGTAACAGCTGCCATTAAGGACAACAACTAACCTTGCAGTGCCGCCGCCAACAGGGTGGCAAAGGCATCCAGAATACGGCGCCGGGGTTCCGGGAACGCGTCCGCCTGAAAACTCTGGAAACTCACGAGGCCCAGGGGCCGCTGTGGATTGCCAAGGGGCACGCCGTACCAACTGGAGGGAATGAGCCCCGAGCCCTTCTCCGCTTCCGTGAACACGGCCCCGCCGGTTTGAGCCTCTTCGATGGTGCGGGTGTAAAGCGGTTTCCCAGAACGGATGGCCTTCCCCGTCAGGCCAGGCACCTCGGATAGACGGCGGGAAGGGTGCTGCCGGGCGCGGCCACCCTCGTGGTAGAAGGGAAATTCAAGCTGGTCGTTCGACCAGTCCACCAAGGCCACATAAAAGGAAGCCAGGTCAAAGGGACGAAACACCAGGCTGTGCATGACCTCGGCCAGGGCCTGGGGGCGCATCCCAGGCTTGAGGCGCTCCACGCCGGAGAGCAGGAGATCGCGCTCATTGTCCAGGTGACCCACCAGTTCGCGCAATTCCTGCACCTCGCTGCGAAGGTTGCCCACTTCAGCTTCCAGGCGCAGGGCCCGTTCTGCCAGGGCCGCCGACTCATCCGTGCGGGAATTTCGGAGCGGGAACAACTTCATGGGGCGACCTAGAAGACTTGGGAACGAAGCGGATTGGTGATTGACTTGAGGAATGACGATGACACGCTCCATCCGCCTCTTCAACACCCTTACCCGCCGGGTAGAACCCGTGGCGCCCCTGAACCCCGGGGTGGTCACCCTCTACACCTGCGGTCCTACCGTGTACAACTTCGCCCACATCGGGAATCTGCGCACCTTCCTGTTCCAGGATCTGCTCAAGCGCACCTTCCAGGCCGCGGGGTTCGAGGTGCGCCACTGCATGAACATCACGGATGTCGAAGACAAGATCATCCGCGATAGCCAGAAGGAACTGCCCGCCGAGGCGGACAATGCCGCCCGCCACGCGGCAATGAAGGCCCTCACCGACCGCTACACCCGGGCTTTTTTCGACGACCTGGAGGCGGTGGCCATTCCCCAGGCCAGTTTCACCTTCCTGCCCCGCGCCACGGATTACATCCCCCAGATGATCCAGCTCATCCAGCGCTTGGAAACCAAGGGCCTGGCCTACGCCCGGGAGGGAAGCGTGTACTACCGCATTGCCGGGCTACCCAGCTACGGATGCCTGGCGCACCTTGACCGCGAAGGCATGCAGGTGGGCACCAGCGTGGATTCCGACGAATACGAGCGGGAATCCGTGAGCGACTTCGTGCTGTGGAAAGCCACCAAACCCGCCGAGCCAGCATGGGCTTCTCCTTGGGGCCAGGGCCGCCCCGGTTGGCATATCGAATGCTCGGCCATGGGTATGGAATTGCTGGGCGAGCGCGTGGATATCCATAGTGGTGGCGTGGATCTGATCTTCCCCCACCACGAGAACGAGATTGCCCAGAGCGAAGGCGCCACGGGCCATACCTGGGTCAATCACTGGGTCCACGGCGAGTTCCTGCTGGTGGAAGGCGAGAAAATGTCCAAGTCCCTTGGCAACTTCTACACGCTGCGGGATCTGCGGGACAAGGGCATCGATCCCATCACCTTCCGCTACGCCATCCAAAGCAACCACTACCGCAAACTCTTCAACTTCGGCTTCGAAGGCCTGAAGGGCGCCAAGAGCGCGCTGGAGCGCATTCGCACCTTCCGAACCCGCATGGAGGGTAATGGCGAAAGCGCCGGTGGCGGCGAGTGGAAGGAGGCCATCGATCCCATCCGGCGCGTGGAAGCCGCCCGGGAAGCCTTCTGGGCTTCGCTTTCAGATGATCTCAATACCCCCGAAGCCTTGGCGGCGATCTTCACCTTGGTGAGCGATCTGAACGCCCATGATGACCGCATCGCCCTGACCCGCGCAGAGCGGGACGCCGTATTGGTGTTCCTGGACGAGACCAACGCCATTTTTGCCAGCTGGCCTCACCAGGAGATCAGTCTGGACGCCGAAGTGGAAGCCCTTATCGACGCCCGCAAGGCTGCCAAGGCCGCCAAGAACTGGGCAGAATCCGACCGCGTTCGCGATCAGCTCAAGGCCATGGGCATCCTGCTGGAAGACCGCAAAGACGGCAGCGTGGGCTGGAAAAAGGCCTGATATTCTGGGCAGCAACCCAACAGGAGAAAACCATGGCGGAAGGTCAGAAGAAAAGCGTTTGGATGTACGTTGGTATTGGCTGCGCAGGTCTCCTGTTGCTGGTCATCGTCACCTGTGTGGGCTTCGGCTTCTATGCCAAAAAGAAACTGGAACAGGCGGGTGGTCCCCAGGCCTTTGCCACCCAGATGATTACCATGGGCGGCGGGATTATTGCCCTGCCCGCCTTGCCGGAAGGTGAACGCGCCGAAGCCCGTAAAGTGCTCGACGGCCTGCAGGAAAAAGCCAAGACCTTCACCAAGGACGACGTGAAAGATCTGGGCAAGGCCATGGAGCGCCTCTCCCAGGCCCAGAAGGCCAGCCCGGACCACAAACCCACCGCCGAGGAGGCCCGCGCCTTCGTCGCCGAGTGCAAGCAGATCGCCGACCGGCACTGAGCCAGGCCTTTGCCCAACAAAAAGCCGCGAGTGATGCTCGCGGCTTTTTGCGTTAATTGAGCCAGAACCTAAGCCCGGCGCTAGTTTGTGAATGGTTTGCCGGTGGCATCGACCTGGATGGTGCAGACTTCCACAATCGCCCAGATCCAGCTGATGATGCTGCCAAACCCGCAGGTCAGCACCGAGATCAGGAGCTGGGCCACGCCCTTGCCGGTATAGCCCGCGTAGAAATTGTGGATGCCGAGCCCACCCAGGAAAATCCCCAGAAGGATGAACGCCATTTTTGATTTGGCAGCGGGGTCGAAAGCCGCAGCGGTCTGGGATTTCAAGGCCCCACCGCATTTCACGCAAACCACCGCATGGTCGGCGACTTCATTCCCACAGTTAGGACAGAACATGGAATCTCCTTGGGATTAGCAGGTTGCAAGCGGGTGGATGAAGGAAGCATACCTGTGGAAGACGTTGCAACGGAAGGGGATTCCTCCCTGCCTTCAGATCGCGGCAGCCACGTACTCCGGCGCCAGCCCTTCCAGGCATTGCAGCCGCTGACAGCGGCGCTCCCGGCAGGGCGAACACTCGATGTCGAGGCGCAGCACCGTGCCAGCACCCTCCGGCAGGCCAGACACCACCGGATCGCTGGAGCCAAAAAGTGCCACCACCGGAACCCCCAATACCACGGCCAAATGCAACAGGCCCGTATCCGGCGCCACCACGTGGTTGGCCTGTCGCAGGGCATGGCCCAGTTCCCACAACCCCATGGCAGGCAGGGCGGGCACGCCCGTTTCCTGGGGCAGCCATTCCCGCAGCGCCATTTCCTCAGGGCCCAGGGACCACCGCAGTTGGCAGCGATCTTTCAGCAACCGGGCCAAGCTGATCCAGTGCTGCAACGGCCAGCGTTTGATGGCTCCGCGCCGCGAAGCACCCGGCACCAGCACCACTCGGGGGAGCTCGTTGTCATCCCAGGCAAACCCGGAATCCGGCAAGGACACATGTTTCAACGGTGCATGAAACTGGCCCAACCCCTTGACGCCTCGACTCTGGCCAAAGGCCTCCGCCAAGCCCAGGGCCTGGGCGTAGCGAGACTGATGGAGGCTTGGCAGCGGATGGGTTTGGAGAAAGCGCGCCCCTTCCTTGGTGATGCCATCTCCCCAGCGTTCGGGCGTGGCGGCCAATTTGGGAATCAGGGCCGATTTCAGGATGCCGTGAAAATCCAACGAGGATTCCGCACCCTGGATTTCCTCGGCCACCCGGCGCAATTCCTTGAGGGCCGACAGCGGGTTCGAGAGGCGCTTTCGCGCCACCACCGTGGGCTGCAGCCAGGGAAAGGGTTCGAGGAGGAAGGCGTGCCGGTCCTCCACCACGGCCTGAAACCGCGCATCGGGGAAGGCGCGATGGAGGTTCGCCCAGGCGGGCAGAACCCGCAGGATATCGCCCAGGGCTGAGAGTCGAAGGAGGGCCAGATGCATGGGACCATTCTAGGACACCATCCGCCGATTCCTGGCCATCGCTCGCCGATCTTGGGGTTTTTCACCCCTTGGAAAACCCTAGGCTGACAGTCAGTTCCCACGGAGGCCTGCCCATGTCCCAACCCCTCGGCACGTATCTGGAGGCGCTGAAGGCCGCCTTGGCGGGCAGCGACAAGGCCCTGATTCAAGATGCCCAGTACGACGCCAAACAGCGCATCGACCGTGAACTCTCCCGCCTGGCCTGGGAAGAACCGCTGCTGTCGCCCAGTCAAGTCTTAGACAAAATTCAGGCGAGTTTGGGCACACCCGAGCAGTTCGCCGAAACCTACCGCCAACGGGAACAGGTGGTGGCCGAAGCGCTGGGCGCGCCGAGGCCCCGCACACCCGAGGGCGATGAAGAGGATCGCCCCTGGCCCAGCTTTTTCGGCGTTTTTGCCAATCCCAAAGCCTATACCTCGGTGCTGTTCCTGCTGCTTTCCTTGCCTGCGGGTATTTTCGCCTTCACCTGGGTGGTCATGGGTTTGAGCCTTTCCTTGAGCTTGCTGATCCTGGTCATCGGCTTTCCTCTGCTGCTGTTTTTCCTGGGCTCCGTACGCGCCTTGGGCCTGGCGGAGGGTCGCCTGATCGAAGCCCTGCTGGATGTGCGCATGCCCCGTCGACCGCCCATTCTGCCGGCAGGCCTCCGCTGGACTGAGCGCCTGGGCAACCTGTTCAAGGATGGTTACACCTGGACGAGCCTGCTCTACCTGCTGTTGAAAATGCCCCTTGGGATTTTCTACTTCACCACGATGGTGGTTTCCTTCACCCTCTCCATCGCCTTCATGGCCGCGCCCCTTGTGCGTGTTTTCGGCAACCACCTGGAGGGTGATTTCACCCTGTTTACTACCCAGTACGGCCCCGGCGATCTGCCGCCCGTTTGGCTGCTCCTGGGCCTAGGTTTCCTTGGTTTTCTGGGCGTGGTGGGCGTGCTGCATTTGGCCCTGGCCCTGGGCCGCATGCAGGGTTGGTTGGCCAGACAACTGCTGGTCAAGCGCTGACTGACTTCCCGCCAAGGGCATAGGGGGCTAGGCTCAGTACATGGCCCGAAAGAATCACGCCTTCATCCCGCAGCCGAACCGATCCAAGAAAGGCAGGGATTCCGATCCCCGGCCTGTGCGGCGGGTGGAAGCACCCCCGACGACACGCAACTTTGAGCCCTTCGAGGCCACCTTCCTGGGCCACCCCGAAGGCACCAGCGGCTTTCTGCGCCCTCTGGGCGTGCGCAAGGGAGCGGGCATGGACATGCTGGTGGATTGGCGCGATGCCCATAGCGCCATCCATGGCGACAAAGTGCTGGCCGAGGTCTCCGGCGAAACCCGCGATGGCCGGGCCCGGGGCCGCATCCTCAAGATTCTCTCCCGCTCCGAAAATCCCATTCCCGCGCATCTGCAGCAGCAGCCCTGGGGCTGGCGTGCGGTGCCCCTGGAGCCGCGCCTCTCCCAGATCATCAGCGTGCTGCCCACGGACCTAGCGGGGGATGGCGATCTGGTCAGCGTGAAGCTGGACCCCAATCCCGAGTTGCAGCAGTTGAAGGGTGTGGTCATCGCACGATTGGGCCGACCCACGGATCTGAAAATTGAAAACAAGCTCACGGCGGCGCTCTACAACCTGCGCACGGAATTTCCCACGGCGGTCATGGACGAACTTGCACCCTTCCCCACGGAGATTCCCGAGGCCTGGTGCAAGGGGCGTGAGGCCGGGAGGAGGATCTGCGCACCCTGCTGACCGTCACGGTGGATCCCCCCACGGCCAAAGATTTCGACGACGCCATCAGTCTGGAATTGGTGCCCGAGGATGAAGGCGGCGGCTGGATCCTAGGTGTGCACATCGCCGATGTCAGCCATTACGTGAAGGAAGGCGGACCGCTGGACAAGGAAGCCAACACCCGGGGCACGTCGGTGTACTTCCCCGATGAATGCATCCCCATGCTGCCCGAGCGGCTGAGCGGGGAACTGTGCAGCCTGCGCGAGGGCGTCGACCGCCTCACCATGACGGCTTGGATGACCATTTCGCCGGATCTCGAAGTCATCGAAACCCGCTTTACGGAAAGCGTCATCAAGAGCCGCAAGCGCCTCACCTACGATCAGGTGAAGGTGGCCTGCCTGGATCTGGATAAGCGCGCCCGCCTTGAGCTGGGCGAGGATGTCTGCGACATGCTGGATCAGGCTCTGGTGCTCTCGCGCAAGCTCACCGAGATCCGCATGGGTCGCGGGGCCATGAACTTGGACACGGAAGAAACAGAATTCGTGTTCAACGAGGAAGGCCTGCCCATCGATGCGCGGAAGTACGCCCATCACGATGCCCATCGCATGATCGAGGAATACATGCTGCTGGCCAACGAAGCTGTGGCCACCTTCTTCACCCGCCGCAAGATCCCTACGATCTATCGCATCCACGACGAGCCCGATCCCCTGAAGCTCGAAGTCTTCAAGGAAGTGGCCACCACCTTTGGCCTCATGCGGCCCCACGAAACCCCCACACCGGAAGTGCTCAACGCGCTCCTGGACAAAATTCGCGGGGGCCCCCTGGAAGCCATGCTCAACACCATGCTGCTGCGTTCGCTGAAACGGGCCGAGTACAGCGCCGACAACATCGGTCATTCGGGCCTCGCGCTCCAGGACTACCTGCACTTCACCAGCCCCATCCGCCGCTACCCCGACCTCATCGTGCATCGATGGCTCCGCAAAGTGCTGCGCCATCAGCCCATCCCCGATGGTCTGCATGGCCTGTTGGCGCTCACCGCCAAGCAATGCACTGACACGGAGCAGACCGCCACCGAAGCCGAGCGCGAAAACGATCGGTGGAAAACCTGCCTGCTGATGAAGCCCAAGATCGGCCAGAAATTCGAAGGCCGCATCCAGGGACTTTCCCAGAAGGTGGCCTTCGTGCGCCTCACCAGCCCCTTTGTGGAAGTGGGCGTACCGCTGGCCGCCCTGGGTGGCACCTTTGTGGTGGACGAGCACCGCACCCGCGCCACAGGCATGAACGGCCAGTTGGTGCTGCAGATCGGCGACGCCGTGAAGGTGGAAATCACCGGGGTCGACGAAGACCTGCGCCGTGTTTCCGCCTGGGTCGTGGAAGCCCAGGCCGCCGATGCCAAGGGCAAGCGCACCGTGTTTGTGCCCAGCCTCGCGGCACCCGCCACCCTGCGGGAAGGCGATTTTGTCCCGGAAAAGCGCGAACCCTTCAAAGGGAAGGAGCGTGGCCGCCGCGACGAAGCACCCAAGGGCCGCCCCACCCGCAGTGCCCGCCCCGGCAGCGCTCCCACCCGATCCAGCGCACGTCCCTCCAGCGGCCGCCCTGCGGCCAAACCCGCCCGCCCGGGAGACCGCCCCACCAAGGCCAAGGCACCCAAGGGCAGCGTGCGTGGACTGGGTAAAAAACGGAGTTAAACCTTCTCCACCACCAGAAACGCGGTCTGGGTCTCCCGGCCCTGGCCTTCGAATTCGGGCGGAACGAGTATGGTTGGTGCCTGAATCAGTTCCTTCACGTAATGATTCAGCGCGTAGTCCAGCCAACGGTGTCCAGGCACGCCCAGGCCCAAATACCCCAGATGTCCACCGCTGGGCTCAAGGTGCAGGTGCAGCGAAGGCGAAGGCTCGTGATCCCGCAATTCCCAGCCGGAACAAAGCGGATCGTCCTCGGAACCCAGGATGACCGTGGGGGTGCGGATCCTTTGCAGATAGGGCCCGCAGGAACACTGCTCATAATAGTCATCCCGGTCCCGAAACCCTGCGGCCTGGGCGGTGTAGGCTCCATCCAAATCCCGCAGGGTGCGGCACCGGGGCACCTGGAAGGCATCGCCCTGTAAGCCATAGGCCTTCCGTTCGCGGAGCGACTTCAGGGCCAGGTTCAGCAAATGGTGATCGTAGATGCGGTTGAAACCCGTGGCCAGCCGGTGGGATGACTTTTCCAAATCCACCACGGGATTCACGGCGATGGCCCGATCCGGTTGGGCCAAACCCAGGTGGCGATCCCGCCCCAGGAGCAGCAGCAGTGCCGTGGCGCTCAGCGAAAACCCGATGGCGATATGGAGATGCTCGGGAAAGAAGCCGTGCCCCACCTGAATCAAGGCCGCCAGATCCGAACTGCTGCCCAAATGGTATGGGTGTTCCGCCAGGAGCCGACCCTCGCCCGCACCCCGATGATTGATGGCCAGGATGCTGTGTCCCTGCTGCCAGAACTGCCCTGCGGCCCGGCGGATATAAGGGGAATCCGCGCTACCACCCAGGCCGTGAAACAGATACACCACCACCTTGGAATGGCCCCTGGCCATGCGGATTCGCAGGGAATCACCATCCGGCAGCTTGAGGTTCAATCGCTCCCAGGGCACATCCAGCCAGCTAGAAGGCAGCAGGTTGCCCAGTAACGTTTGAGCATGTCCGCCCCTGGCCCAGAAGGGCGGCCGGCAAGGAAGCGGGGGGTTCAGCATCGGGAGCAGCTTTACAGTGCCATCTCCGGCACCACTCCCTCCACAAGGAGGGTTGCTTCGGTGAGTTCCCGAACCTGCTCCACCGTTACGCTGGGGGCCAGTTCCACCAGTTTCAAACCCTGGGGCGTGACATCCAGCACCGCATAGTCGGTGATGATGCGATTCACGCAGCCCACACCGGTGAGCGGCAAGGTGCAGGCTTTCAGGAGCTTCCGTTCGCCTTTCTTGGATACATGTTCCATGGTCACCACCAGGCGCTTGGCGCCCGCCACCAGGTCCATGGCCCCGCCCATGCCCTTGACCATGGCGCCGGGAATCATCCAGTTGGCGATATCGCCTGTTTCTGAAACCTGCATGGCGCCCAGGATCGAGAGATCAATCTTCCCGGCCCGGATCATGGCAAAGGAATCCGCCGACGAAAAGAAGGCCGCCCCTGCCAACACCGACACCGTTTGCTTTCCGGCATTGATGAGATCAGCGTCCACCTGATCCTCTGCCGGGAAGGGGCCCAGGCCCAGGATGCCGTTCTCGGATTGGAGAATGACCTCCACGCCCTCTGGGATGGCGTTGGCCACCAGCGTGGGAATGCCGATGCCGAGGTTCACGTAATAGCCGTCCTGCAATTCTTGGGCGGCGCGCTTCACGATCTGTTCGCGGGTGAGTGGCATCGCTTCTCCTACTTCCGGACCGTGCGCTGCTCGATGCGCTTGGCACGGGGCGCGACCACCACCCGATGGACGTACACCCCTGGGGTATGGATCTGATCGGGGTCCAGCTCGCCCACCTCCACCAGTTCTTCCACTTCGGCGATGCAGATCTTTCCTGCGGTGGCGGCCATGGGATTGAAATTGCGGGCGGTCTTGCGGAACACCAGGTTGCCCATGCGATCTGCCTTCCAGGCGGCCACCAGGGAAAAATCACCCAGGATGCCCCGTTCCATCACGTAGTGCTTGCCGTCGAATTCCCGCGTTTCCTTGCCCTCAGCCACCTGGGTGCCGTAGCCCGCCGGGGTGAAGAAGGCCGGAATGCCCGAACCGCCCGCCCGCATGCGCTCGGCCAGGGTGCCCTGGGGCACGAATTCCACTTCCAGCTCGCCGGATAGGAATTGGCGCTCGAATTCGGCGTTTTCGCCCACGTAGCTCGAGACCATTTTCCTTACCTGATGGGTTTGCAAGAGCAAGCCCAGGCCCCAGTCATCCACGCCCGCATTATTGGAAACACAGGTCAGACCCTTTACGCCCCGGCGCACCAAGGCCTCGATGAGGTTTTCGGGGATGCCGCAGAGGCCAAAACCACCGACCACCAGCGTCATTCCATCCTTGATGTCCTTAACGGCTTCTTCGGCCGAAGCGACCACCTTGTTGATCACGTCAAGAACCTCCCCAGCGTGGATCCACCCTACCAGAGTCATCGAAACCTGAGTCCGCCCCGGACTTTTCCTTGGATTTCAAGTCATCTCCGCGATAGGCTAGTCGTTCTGCCGGACGCACGTGCCGGGAATCCAGCCCCCACAGGGGGCAACAATACGAGGTGGACTGAATGTCCAAATTATCTTCTCTCATCAAAGGCAAGGCGACTAAGCAGATGGGCGGTATTACCGTGCTTGATGCCTCGCTGATCGGGGACGAATCCCCGGATAGCCTGGAATTCATCGCTGGCCTTCAGGGTGAGACCCGTGCATTGCGCGAAGAGCAGGTCGTGCGTGGCGTGGTGGTCGAGATCCGTGGCAAGGATGTCATCGTCGACATCGGCTACAAGGGCTCGGGCACCGTCAACCTCGACGAGTTCAACAACCCCGACGGCACCCAGGGTGTCCAGGTGGGCGAGGTCGTCGAAGTGCTCGTCGAGCATCTCGAAGACGTCAACGGCAACGTCCGTCTCTCCCGCGATCGCGCCGAGAAGATGAAGATCTGGGACGAAGTGGAGAAGGCCTTCAAGGCCAACCTCACCGTTCACGGCGTGGTGCTCGAAAAGGTCAAGGGTGGTCTGGCGGTCGATATCGGCATCCGCGCCTTCCTGCCCGGCAGCCAGGTGGACACGAAGCCCGTCCGCAACCTCGATCCCTACCTTGGCAAGTCCTTCGACATGAAGGTCATCAAGGTCAATCGTCGCCGCGGCAACATTGTCCTGTCCCGCAAGCTCTTCCTCGAAACCATCAATGCTTCCCTCAAGGAAGAAACGCTGGCCGGTCTGGAAGAAGGCAAGTTGGTCGAAGGACAGGTCAAGAACATCACCGAATACGGCGCCTTCATCGATCTGGGCGGCGTGGACGGCCTGTTGCACATCACCGATATGTCCTGGGGCCGCTTGAATCACCCCAGCGAAATGTTCCAGGTGGGCGACAAGGTCGAAGTCGCGATCCTCAAATACGACAAGGACACCGAGCGCGTCAGCCTCGGCTACAAGCAGAAGTTTGCGGATCCCTGGCTCACCGTTGAAGAGCGCTTCCCTGTCCAGGCTACGGTCAAGGGCAAGGTGGTCTCCATCACCGATTACGGCGCATTCGTGGAGCTCGAGCCCGGCGTTGAAGGCCTGGTGCATGTCTCCGAAATGTCCTGGACCAAGAAGGTCAAGTCCGCCAAGGGCATGGTCAATTTGGGCGACCAGGTCGAAGCCATCATCCTGGCCGTGGACACCGAGAACCGTCGCATCTCCCTGGGCATGAAGCAGATCACGCCCAACCCCTGGATGGCCGTGGCTGAGAAGTATGTCCCTGGCCAGATCGTGACCGGCACGGTGCGCAACATCACCGAGTTCGGCGCCTTCATCGAGCTGGAAGAGGGCATCGACGGCCTGATCCACGTGTCCGACTTCAGCTGGACCAAGAAGATCAAGCACCCCGGCGAGATCGTGAAGAAGGGCGACCTGGTCACCGCCAAGGTGCTGAACCTGGATCCCCTCCAGCAGCGCATGAGCCTGGGCGTGAAGCACATGGAACCCAACGTCTGGGAGATCTTCTTCGAACAGCATCACGTGGGTGCCGTCATCACTGGCAAGATCGCCCGCATCACTGATTTCGGCGCCTTTGTCGATCTCGGCGAGGGCATCGAAGGCCTGGTGCATGTCTCCGAAATCGCCCGCAAGCGCGTGGAAGACATCCAGAAGGAATTCGCCGTGGGCCAGGATCTGACGATGAAGATCGTCAAGCTCGACCCCACCGAGCACCGCATCGGCCTCTCCGTCAAGCAGCACGAGATGGATGTCGAAAAGGGTGACTACGACGAAGCCCGCGCCAAGGCTGAGCCCTTTAAAAAGGCCACCCTGGCTGACGCCTTCGCCAAAGCCGAACGCGAAGAGTAGTTTATTCCGCTCGCAGATGATGCCCCCGAAAGGGGGCTTCATCGTATTCGGAGAAGTCTTCGCATCCAGAGGATGCGAAGAAAAAGGCCACCCTTGCTGACGCCTTCGCCAAGGCCGAGCGCGAAGAGTAGTTCTGTCCGCTCACTAGAAAACGGGCCCCAGGTTTTGGGGCCCGTTTTCTATTCGCGGAACAGTGCCTGGATCCTCTCCACTTCCTCTCTTCCTTGGATGAGAGCCTCCACACAGTCGCGATCCAGTTTGTGTTCGGATTGGCGGCGGAGGTAGTCAAAGGCCTCTTGGTTGGTCCAGGGTTCCTTGTAAGGTCGGTGGCTGGTGAGGGCGTCAAAGATGTCCGCCACGGCAATGATGCGGGCCACAATGGGAATGGCCGCCCCGCTCAAGTGGCCTGGATAGCCGCTGCCATCCATCATTTCGTGGTGGCTTTCAGCCACGTGGCGCAGCAGGTCCACGTGCTCCAAATGTTCGGCTCCGAAATGCCTGAGGATGGCATCGATCAGCTCAAGGCCTGCCGCGGGGTGCCGCTGCATCACCTGCCATTCTGGCCCATTGAGGGCGCCCGTTTTCATCAAGACGGCGTCCGGGACGGCGATCTTGCCCACATCATGAAGGGGTGCAAAGGCGAAAATATGTTCGATGGTTTCGTCGTCGAAGGGATGTTTTCCCGTCATGGAAAGGTGTCGGGCAATGAGCCGCGAAAAATGCGCCATGCGCTCCAGGTGACCACCGGTTTCAGGATCCTTCATGTGCACCATGGTGTTGGCCGTCCGCAGGGCCGCCATCAGGGCCCGCACGGCGCCCAGTTCGCAGAGGGCCAGGGTGCCCACCAAATGACCCCAGGCATCCAGTTCCCCCAACAGCTCTTCCGGGAATCGCCCCTTTTCATGGCTGTTGAAAAAGACGAAGGCCTCCAGGTTGCCATTCCAATAGAAGGGCAGCGTATAGCTGGAACCGTAGCCCTGGGCCCGCAGCGCCCTGGTGTGGGGGCGAACACCGGCGTCATACACCGAAAGGTCCTGCACCACCCGGGCGGCCCGGGTTTCCAACAGGGCTGCCAAGGCCGGTGCATCCTCCAGCAGGGTTTCGTACAACGACAGCGGCGGCTCCCCTGCCTGGCTCTGCAGGAAGGTGCGCAGGCGCCCCGTACTGGCCTCGTACAGCGCCAACGCCAGACGATCGATGGAGGGATACCGCTGCTGCAACGCGCCGTGCAGCGCGATGACCTTCCCTTTTAACCCACAGGCAGTACCCAACGCCTGCAGGGTGTCCGGGCGTGCTTGGACAGCCAACATAAAAAGCCTCCGGGGGTCACCCAGAGGCTAGGTTTTACAAGCTTCGACGCAAGACCCTATTTGAGGTTCACATCAAAGGGCATGCGGGCATACACACCCCGGGGGTCGTTCAGGGATTGCAGGGTGACCAGGGCGCGCTCGAATTCGGTCTTGAGTTCATCCACGGGACCCGCCTTCACCAGCTTGCGCTTTTCGCCCTTGTTGAGGGATTTCAGCAGCTTCTCGATGGGATCCTTGGGGGCTTCGGGAGCGTCGACCTTGTAATCGCCTTCAACCTTGGCCAGCTTGGCGGCGTGCTTGATGGCGTCCTGCAGGCCACCCATTTCATCCACAAGACCGATTTTGAGGGCGGCCTTGCCGGACCAGACGCGGCCCTGGGCGATCTCCCTCACAGCTTCCTTCTCCAGCTTGCGGCCCTCGGACACCTTGGTGAGGAAGCGGTCGTAGATGTCATCCACAATGGTCTGGATGCGGGCCAGTTCCTCGGGGGTGCGGGGGCGGGCCAGGGAGGGCGCGGCCAGCTTGGCCATCTGCACGCTATCCCAGGTGATGCCGTGCTCGTTGGCCAGCTTCTTGATGTTGGGCAGCATGCCGAACACACCGATGGAACCCGTGATGGTATTGGGCTGGGCGAAGATGCGATCGGCATAGGTGCTGATCCAGTAGCCACCGGAGGCCGCCACATAGCCCATGGACACCACCACGGGCTTGCCCGCGGCCTTGGCCAGAATCACTTCTCGCTGGATGAGTTCAGAAGCTACGGCGCTACCGCCAGGGCTGTTCACGCGGAAGACGATGGCCTTCACGTTCTTGTCGAGGCGCAGTTTGCGCAATTCGCGGCTCAGGCGTTCGCCACCGATCTGGTTGCCCGCGCCTTCCCCGTCCACGATTTCGCCTTCCGCATACACCACGGCGATGCGGTTCTTGCCCTTGGCCACTTCGCCCGGGATCTTGACGTAGGTGTCCATTTCGATCTGGGGGAATTCCTTGTCCTTGGCTTCCTTGCCAGAGAGCTTCTTCAGTTCGTCCAGCACTTCGTCGTAGTTGGCGATCTTATCCACCAGCTTGGCCTGCAGGGCTTCGGGACTGAGCACCTCGCCCTTTTCGTCGGAGAGTTTCTGGATATCTTCCACGGTCAGCTTGCGATCCTTGGCCACGGTGGCTTTCCAGTCCGCCCAGATATCGCCCAGGAACATCTGCGTCTGCTCGCGGTTGGCGTCGCTCATTTTTTCGAGGAAGTAGGGTTCCACCGCGCTCTTGTACTTGCCCACGCGGGTGATCTGCATTTCCACGCCGTATTTCTTGAAGGCCCCGGCCATGAACATGGGCTCGGAGGCCAGACCCGTCACATCCAGGCCGCCCATGGGGTGCACGTACACCGTGGTGGCACCGGCGCACAGATAGAGATCCTTCTTGGCATAGCCAAGGTTGTAGGCGATGACTGGCTTGCCGGATTCGGCCTTGAAGCGCTGAATGGCTTCGCGCAGTTCCTTGAGGGCTGCAGGGCCGCTGGCATAGCCTGCGGACTGCACGTTGCCGGTGAGGAAAAGGGCACTGATCGAAGAATCCTTCGACGCACGCTCCAGGGCATTGATCAGCACTGGCAGGGGCGTGCCGTCGTCGCCACCGCCCTGCATGGCCTTCTGAATGGCCGCGCCCGGTCCCGCATCCTGAGCCGAATCCGGAATGGGCTGGGACAGATCAAACACCAGCACCGCCTTGGCGGGCACCTTGGGGGTGGAGGGCCCCATGGCTGCCACCAGGATGATCAGGAAGAAAAAGGCCAGGCCCGAAAACACGGCCAGCGCCATCAGGGACGCGAAAAACGACTTAAAAAACGCTTTCATAGGGCTGCTCCGTGAGTGTGCCTCCATGATGGCAGATTTCTCATGGGATCATGGGCCATGGCCGAGCCTGCACCCATTTCTGTCAAACGCCTTCTTGAACAGATCAAGACGAAGCTGGAGCCTGCCTTCGCGGCCGTATGCGTGCTGGGGGAAGTCAGCAATTTCCGCGGTTCCGGCAAGCACTGGTATTTCACCCTCAAGGAAGAAGGCGCGGCGCTGCAATGCGCCGTGTGGGCGGGCCAGCAGCGCCTGCTGAAACACGCCCCCAAGGATGGCCAGCGGGTGGTGCTCAAGGGCAGCCTGAACCTCTACGTGGCGGGCGGCACGCTGACCCTGGCTGTCACCCACTGCGAACTGGCGGGGGTGGGCGACCTGCAGGCACGCCTGCGGCAACTGGAAGCCGAGCTGCGCGCCGAAGGCGTGTTTGACCGCCCCAAACGCCCCCTGCCCCGTTTCCCCAAGCGCGTGGGCATCATCGCCGCCCAGGGTGGCGCCGCCCTACGGGATGTGCTGGAAGTGACCCAACGCCGGGCGCCGGGCATCGATATCCTGCTCGCCCCCGCCGCCGCCCAGGGCGAACGCAGCGTGCCGGAAAACCTGCTGGCACTCCAGGAGCTGCAGGATGAATTCTGGGGCTGCGATGTAATCCTGATGGTGCGCGGCGGCGGCAGCCTGGAGGATCTCTGGAGCTTCAACGATCCCGCCCTGGTGCGCGCCGTGGCGGCCTGTCGGCTGCCCATCATCACCGGCGTAGGCCACGAGATTGACACGACGCTGGTGGACTTGGCCTCGGATCGCCGGGCCGCCACACCCAGTCAGGCGGCGGAGCTGGCCACCCCGGACCGGCGCCAGTTGGCCAGTGAACTCCACCGCCGCACCGAGGCCCTGATCGCCAAACTGGATTGGCGCCTGCGGGGCTTTGAGACCACGGTGAACCTACTGGTCGATCGCGGCCTGCTGCGCTGCGCCCCCGATGCCATCGCCCAGGATCGCCTGGGGAAACTCGCCCAGCGCTTGCACCTGGCCCATCCCCAGCGCCGCCTGGACCAGGCCAGCAACCGCCTCGCTCTACTGCGTCAGCGTCTATCCCACGTCGCACGCACGGTCTCTGGAGAGGTCGACCGCCCGCGCATCCACCAGGCCCAGCAGCGCCTGGCTCCGGCCGTCACCCGTGCGCTGGAAGCCCGCGCCCGGTGCGTGGCCGTGCTGGAAGCCCGCCTGCGCGGCCTGGACCCCACGGGTCCCCTGGAACGGGGTTTCGTCCTGGCCACGGATGAAGCAGGCAGGCCCATCACGTCGTCCACGGCTCTTCCACCCGGCGCGGAATTGGATCTGCGATGGAAGGATGGGGGCAGAAGGGCCAAGCTTCAGAATTAACCATCCACATCATCAGGCCCGCACAGCTTGGTTCAGTTGCTCACGCAGCCACCGGTGGGCGGGGTCATCCCGCATGCGTGGATGCCAGAAAGTTCGAACACTGACCACGGGTGCTTCCAGGGGAAAGGAACATAGCGCCAATGGGTGCGCTGCCACAAAAGGCTCCGCAATTCGACGAGCGACGGTGAAACAAAGATCGGTGGTCATGATGACAAAGGGGGCAATCAGGAACTGAGGCAGGTGCAGGCAAATATTCCGTGCACATCCCTGCCTAGCCAACAAGGTATCCGCCAAGGTTGGGCCTTCGACGGGGTGGGCCTCCAAATGAGCTAGTGAAAGGTAACTTTCTAGGTCAAAAGGGGCGATCAAGGCTGGATGACCTCGACGCAAAAGGCAAACCAATTCATCCCGAAAAAGGAGGCGGCTTTGAAGCCCTGATGGCGCCTGGGTCTGTCCAGCAACGATGAGATCCAGCTCACCCGTAGCCAGGTCCTCCCATCGGAATCGCCTCGAAATGGGGCGGATATCAACACTCACGCCAGGGGCTTCCCGCCGAAGGCCTGCCATCAGGGGACCGGCCAGAACGAACTGAGGATAATCGGTGGCCGCGATGACAAAAGCGCGGCGAGAGGTGGCTGGATCAAAGGTGTCATGCCCATCCATGGCTCGGGAAAGACCTTCCAGAGCTGCTCGTAGGGCCGGTTGTAGCGCCAGTGCGCGTGGGGTCGGCATCATCCCCCGTGCCGTGCGCACCAGGAGAGGATCGTTCAGAAACACGCGCAAACGCCCCAGGGAACTGCTGAGCGTGGATTGTGTTGTTCCCAACCGTGCCGCCGCCCGCGTGACATGACGTTCCTGCAATAACACGTCGAGCACCACCAGCAGATTCAAATCCAGGTCAGCCAGTCGCAGCATGAAATACCTCAAGGAGCCATTATCGACCAAATCGATAATGCACATAGAATTCCCAGGCTGCCCCTTTGCGGTCGAGAGGACCAGGATCACCCCATGACCGCACCGCCTGTTGGAGCCCACCATGCCTCTGCCTTCACCCCTCCTTGCCCTGGCCTTCGCGCTACTCGCTGCGGCACCACCGATGCCCTCCCCACGAGATCCAGCCGGGTATGTTCGTCCCTTCGTAGGCACGAAAGGGGAAGGCAATACCTACCCTGGTGCCCAAGTGCCCTTTGGCATGGTGGCTCTTAGTCCAGACACCGATAAGAAGGAATACGGTACGGCCTCTGGGTATGAATATTCCGATCCTAGCATTCTCGGTTTTTCCATGCTGCATCTCTCCGGCACGGGGATTCCCGATCTGGGGGACATTCTGTTCCAACCCACGGTGGGGGAAACATGCCTCACTCCCGGAACCAAGGATTTCAAGGAGAAGGGCTACCAGAGCCGGTTTCGTCATGACCAGGAGTCCGCATCTCCCGGCTATTACTCGGTGATGCTGGACGACTACGGCGTGAAGGCCGAACTGACGTCGACCCACCGCGCGGGCATGTTGCGGTTCACCTATCCGGCTTCGAAGGAATCTCATGTGGTATTGGATCTGGCCCATGTGCTGCTTCATAAAGTCATCTGGTCACGGGTGCGGGCCATTGACGCTCAGACACTTCAGGGAATGCATCTGGTGAAGGGCTGGGCCAAGGATCGTTCCGTGTACTTCGCGGCTCGGTTTTCAAAACCATTCAAGGAATTGAGGATCTTCAACGACAAAAAGGAGGCCAAGTACGACTCCTTCAAAAATTACCGCTTTCTAAGCAACGCCCAGGCATCGGGCGCGGATGTGCAGGCGGTGGCGGATTACACCACCACGGCGGGCGAGCAGATTCTGGTCAAAGTCGGCATCAGTCCGATCAGTGAAGAAGCGGCCCTGCGCAACCTCGATGCCGAAATGCCCGATTGGGGATTTGAGAATTACGTGGCGAACGCCCGGAATGTCTGGAATACGGAACTAAGCCGTTTTGAGGTGGAAGGCACCGATGCCCAAAAAGCGACCTTCTACACCGGGGCCTACCACGCCTTCATGGCACCAAATCTCTATACCGACGTGGATGGCCGCACCCGAGGCCAGGATCACCAAACGAAAACGCCTAAGGGCTACCAGACCTATACCACCTTCAGTCTCTGGGACACCTACCGAGCCACCCATCCGCTGTTCAACCTGGTTCAACCGGATCGCAACCGAGACATGGTGCGCTCTCTGCTCGCGGCCTTTGAAGAGAGCGCCGACCACCTGCTGCCCATTTGGAACTTCTGGAGCAATGAAACCTGGTGCATGCCTGGCTACCACGCGATACCCGTCATCGTGGACGCTTGGGCCAAGGGCATGACTGGTATCGATTGGGAAAAGGCACTCCAAGCCTGTGTTGCCAGTGCCTCCCATCCGACCTTCGATGCCCTGGCCGATTTCGAACGCTTAGGTTTTGTTCCCTTCGACGTGGAAAACGAAAGCGTTTCCAAGACGCTTGAATATGCCTACGACGATGCCTGCATCGCGCGACTGGCGAGGGGACTCAGAAAAACAGCCATTGCCGAACGTTTCGAAAAACGTGCCATGGCATATCGCAATCTTTTTGATGCCTCCCTGAAACTAATGCGCCCGAAGAACAGCCAAGGCCAATGGCAAACACCCTTCAATCCTCAGGAATTCAAACACCTGGGCCCCTTCACCGAGGGCACAACCTGGCAGTACACCTGGTCCGTGGCCCACGATGTACCAGGGCTCATCCGTTTGATGGGTGGACGCGAGGCCTTCACCAAACAGCTGGATCAAGTCTTCAAGGTGCAGGAAAAGCGTCAAGATGCGGGCGTGGACGATATCCTTGGCCGAATTGGCGAATATTGGCACGGCAACGAACCGAGTCACCATGTGACCTACCTTTATGCCGTCGCGGGACAGCCCTGGAAAACCCAAGCTCTCGTTCGAAATCTCATCGATACACAGTACGGTGACCAACCCGACTCGCTCTGCGGCAACGATGATTGCGGTCAGATGAGCGCCTGGTATTTGTTCAGTGCCATGGGGTTCTATCCCCTGTGCCCCGGCGACGATCGCTACGTGCTGGGAAGCCCAGCCCTGCCGAAGGTAAGCATGAAGGTGGGCAATGGAAAGAGCTTCACCGTAAGGGCCGAGAATTTCAGCCCTGCCAACGTCTACGTCCAAAAAACCACCTTGAATGGGCAGCCTTGGACCAAAGCCTGGCTGCCCCATGCCGCACTCGTAGCGGGTGGCGAGTTGGTATTCACCCTCGGCCCCAAACCCAACAAGGCGTGGGCCAGCCGACACGAAGCCGCACTTGGCGCCCTGCATGAGAAGCGGCCCTGATCCGTTTTGAACGCCCTCGTTTCCATGGAGTGCCGCATGAATCTAAGAACCCTGCCAATTTTCCTTGTCTTTCTCCTCATGGGCGTGGCCGACGCCATGGGGCCCCTGTCGAGTGCCGTGTCTTCCAAACCCGTCCTTGCGGCCTTAATGCCCTTCTTCGTGTTCATCGCCTTTGCGATTTTCAGCGTTCCGGGCGGCCTCCTTGCTGCCCGATACGGCAAGAAAAAGGTGCTCATTCTGGGGCTGGGATTCAACACGGTCGCTGTCGGTATTCCAGCCTTTTTCAATCCACCCTTTGCACTGCTCCTGCCTTGCATTTTTCTGTTGGGAGTTGGTACCACGCTCTTACAGGTGGCCGGTAATCCCATCATGCGGGACGTCAGCACCCCCGGTGATTACAGCCGAAATTTGGCGTTGGCGCAGGGCATCAAAGGTGCGGGCAGTACTACCTCGGCCTATCTGGTTACGGCGGTGACATCTTTCGCATTTTTCGCGGCCATGGGCTGGCGCGGAGCCTTCCCCATTTTCTTTGCACTGATGGCTCTAGCACTGGGCGCTGTAATTATTCTCAGGGTGGAAGAAACAAAAGCGGAGGCGCCGCCAAGCGTTGGAAGCTCATTGGCCTTGCTGAAGGAACCCACCTTCGCCTTGGCCGTCCTTGGCATTTTCCTCTACGTGGGTGCTGAAGTCTGCCTGGGCACTTTTCTGAAACCATCTCTTCAAGGCTTGGGTTACTGTGAAAAAGAAGCCGCCATTTTGGGGCCAGCCCTATTTTTCGGAACACTCACCGTTGGTCGCCTAGTGGCTGGAAGCGTTAAAGTCACTCCCTCATTATTTTTCCGGATCAGCGCCCTGGTGGGTCTGCTCGGGTTGGCTCTCCTCCTCACGGGAATCAAGGCACTCGCCGTTCCGGCGGTCATCCTTGGAGGCCTGGGGTTCGCCAATATCTGGCCCATGCTCTTTTCCATCACCCTGGAAACCCGCCCAGAGCGTGCCAGTGAACTCAGCGGTCTCATGTGCATGGCCATCAGTGGTGGTGCTGTGGTGCCCCTTGTGATGGGTCAAATGGGCGGCGGTATCAGGCCCATCGCCTACTTGGTTCCTCTTGCCTGTTTTGTATTCTTGACACTTTTATCCGTTCGGAACCGCACCGCTTAAGCAACTCTCCCTCGACGACCTTCCTTACGGAGTTTCCTTTGAACCCCGCTTCCGACTCCCGCACGGTGCTCACCCTTGATGCGGGGGGCACCACCTTCGCCTTTCATGCCATCCGCGGCAACCAGGATGCCGCCCAACCCGTGGTCTTGCCTTCCCATGGGGATGATCTGCACGCATGTTTGGGTATCCTGGTGGAAGGGTTTGAGCGGCAGCGACGAGCGGTGGGCGGCACCATCCATGCCATTAGCTTTGCGTTTCCAGGACCTGCCGATTACTCCGCAGGGATCATCGGCGATCTCCAGAATTTGCCTGCGTTTCGGGGAGGCGTGGCCCTGGGACCGATGCTGGCAAACCACTTTAGAGTTCCGACGTATCTGAACAACGATGGCGATCTCTTCGCTTATGGCGAGGCGCTTTCCGGCATCCTGCCAGAGATCAACCAGAAGTTAATGGTTGCCAACAGTCCCAAACGCTTCAAAAACCTACTCGGACTCACCCTTGGTACGGGGTTCGGCGCAGGCATCGTTCACGATGGCCGTCTCCTGCGCGGCGATAATAGCGCTGCAGGAGAAATCTGGTGCACTAGACACAAGTGCCAGCGCGATAGTTTTGCCGAAGAAGGCGTGTCCATCCGAGCCGTAAAACGAACCTTCGCCGAGCTTTCAGGCTTGCCGATGGAAGAAGTTCCAGAACCAAAGGTCATCGCGGCGATTCTCGAAGGGCGCCACCCAGGAACCAGGCCGCTGCAGTGGAAGCCTTTCGCCTGCTCGGCGAGATCGCTGGCGATGCCATCGCCAATGCCATCACCCTGGTGGATGGTCTCGTAGTGCTGGGAGGTGGGCTCACGGGAGCCTGGCCCCATTTCCTGCCGACCCTGGTGGCAGAACTCAATGGAAACTTAACCAGCCTCTCGGGCCGAGGCACAATCTCCCGCACAGAGCTCACAGCCTTCAACCTGGAAGACGAATCGCATCGGGCATCGTTTCTAAAGGGTCAGGTTCAGGTCGTTCAAATTCCGGGTTCAAATTTAAATATTCCCTACGACCCCATGAAGCGCATCGGGGTAGCCATATCAAAATTGGGCGCAAGCCGGGCGGTAGCGCTGGGGGCCTATGCCTTTGCGTTGGATGCTCTGGATCACGAGAGGTAGCGCCTTATTCTCCTGGCCTTCAGCGCTTCAGCGCTCCAGCACCAGCAACGTCAGGTCATCCTCCAGAGGCCGCCCCTCCAAAAAGGCATCCACCGCCAACAGCACGCAGGTTTTGGAATCACCAGGGCCTGCGGCAAGGGCAGTTTCCAGGCGGTCTTCACCGAAGAATTCACCCTCGGGATTTTGGGCTTCGCTCAGACCATCGGTGAAAAAGAGTAGGCTATCACCCGGTTCCAGGCGGCCTTCCGCCAGGCCCAGCATGGCCTCGAAGCGGTCCGGGCTCATGCCGATGCCGATGCCCATGGGCGTGAGGCGCTCCACGTCGCCGGAACCCCGGCGAAGGAAGCCCGAGGGATGGCCCGCGCGAGCAAAGGCAAAGGTGCCGTCATGGGGATTGAAAATGCCGTAGATCGCTGTGAGGAAAACCTGGCGGGGATGGGTTTCACACCAGATGGCGTTGAGGCGCGTGAGCACCTCACGTGGACCCAGAGCCACCTTGTCGAGGGCCGCCAGCACGCCCTTGGTTTCGGCGGCGTAGAAGGCGGCACTGGTGCCTTTCCCGCTCACATCGGCGATGAGGAAGGCGTAGCGGCCATCGGGCAATTTGAAGAGATCGAAGTAATCACCCGCCACTTCCCGGGCAGGCAGGATGGTGGCGCGGATGGCCGGGGCCAAGGCCGACACATCGGGCAAGAGGCGCATCTGCACTTCCCGGGCCACGCGCAGTTCCTCCTCCAGCCGCAGGCGTTCCGACCGCTCCGAATCAGCAATTTCCAGACGCTCCGCCATGTCATTGAAGGCGGTGGTGAGTTGAGCCACCTGATCGTTGCTGCGGGGCCGAATGCGTACGGTGAAATCGCCCTTGGCCAGTTGGGTCACGCCCCGGAACAGCCCCTCCACAGAACGCCCCAGGTTGCGCGCCAGACCCAAGCCCATGAGGAAGGCCACCAACTGAAAGCACCCCAGCAGAATCACGATGGTGACCAGGATGAACATCACGATAAAGGCCTGGGCGGAAAGATTGCCTTCGCCAAATCCAAAGCCCAGGAAGATCTCCTGGAGGCTCGTCTCAGGTCTGAGGGTCAGCACCATGAGCCGCCCGGTTTCCCAATCCAGGGCGCGGACGGAAACCGGCGGGAGCGAGAAGGACCGGAAGATCACCGCACCCTTCGCCACTTCGCCCGAGGCCCAGGCAGCCACAGGCTCCCGCTTCGAAAACATCGTTACGCCTTCGAGGGCCAGATCCCCTTCCTTGGATTTCGTGCGGATTCCTTTTTTGGCCCCAGATGCGGTGCCGGTTGCCGTCTTATCGCTCCAGTCCACGCGGTAGTGAATGCGGCCGCCCCAGACCTTCCGACCGCCTTGGCCGAGATCATGCATGCTCAGGGTGAGCAGCCGGAAGCCCTTGGAAGAGGGCGTGGCCACCCTCATGAACACGTCCTTCTCATCGGCCTTGCCTTGCACCTGGGTGTACACCAGCACCGGCAGGCCCGGCTCCATGCCTTTGGGAAGACTATCGATGTGGGAGACCCAGGCATCGCCTAGCACCTGAATGGACTGCAGTGCCACCGAATCGGAGCGCTCCTCACCCGCCAGACGTAGGGAATTTTCATGCTGTTTGAGGTTGCCCTGAATGGAGCGGCTTACTTGGGCGCCCAGCCCCAACCACGCAAAGGCGAGGAAAAAGAGGGTCAGGGTCAGCACTGGCAGCACGGACACCAGCAGCAGGATTACCCACAGCCGACGGGAGACCTTGAACAGCAGCTTGCGCCACAGCCAGCGGAAACCCAGAAAGAAGAGAATCAGCGCCGCGATCCAGAAACACCATGCGGAAAGCACCGCCAGACAGCCGGAGCCACTGGCGTTGCAGGAAAGTGGCGTCAGCAGCCAAGGCAGGCCCAGAGCAAAGAGAATCCAAACCCACCGGGGCCGCAGGTTTTTCAGCCAGCGCAGCAGGGGTTCGAAGCTTTGTTTTTTCATGACCTCAAGGCATCAGCATCCCGCCATTGACGGGAATGGTGCAGCCGGTGATATAGCCTGCTTCTTCCGTAGCCAGGAAGCACACCGCCGCAGCGATATCCGCGGGGGTGCCCATGCGACCCAGGGGAATCTGTTTGGTGAAGCCTTCCTTCACCTCATCGGGCAGTTTGTCCGTCATGGCCGTGGCGATGTAGCCCGGTGCCACGGCATTGCATGTGATGTTGCGGCTGGCCAGTTCGCGGCCCGTGGTCTTGGTGAGGCCGATCATGCCCGCCTTGGAGGCCACATAGTTGGCTTGCCCGGCGTTGCCCATCTGGCCAACCACGCTAGCGATATTGATGATGCGGCCCCAACGCTGTTTCATCATGGGCTTGGCCACAGCCTGAGTGGCCAAGAAGGCGCCCTTCAGGTTGATGTTCAGCACCGCGTCCCACTCTTCTTCCTTCATCTGGATCAGGAGCTTGTCCTTGGTGATGCCCGCGTTGTTGACCAGGATATGCAGCCCGCCGTGGCGTTCCACCACCGTGTTTACCGCTGCGCGCACCGTGTCGCCTTCGGCCATGTTGAGCAGCACGTAATCCGCCTTGCCGCCTGTCGCCTGGATTTCAGCCACCACGCGTTTGAGATCTTCTTCGGTGAAGGCCAGACTGCCGCACACCACGGTGGCGCCCTGACGCGCCAATTCCTTGGCGATGACTTCGCCAATACCCTGGCTGGCGCCAGTCACGAGTGCGATTTTGCCGTCGAGCTTGAACATGGAAACTCCTTCAACCGAAAGGAAAGTCTAGCAGTGCTCGATTTATAATCGAAACATTGAATTCCCGATTTCCGATCTGGACGCTTGTGATCGCGTGTTATTTCTTCCGGCTTTTTGCTTTTTTGACCGGAGCCTTTTCACCCACCACCGTGGCATCCGTAATGAGCACCGTTTCCAGGGGCTTGTTGGCGCCGCCGGTCTTTACGTTACGAATGGCGTCCACGGTTTCCATGCCTTCCACCACTTTGCCGAACACGCAGTAACCCCAGCCATCCCGGCTCGGGAAATCCAGGGCGGCATTGTCCACCACGTTCACGAAAAACTGGGCCCGAGCGCTGTGGGGGTCGGACGTGCGGGCCATGGCCAGACTGCCGCGCACATTCTTCAGGCCCTTTTCCATGGCCAGTTTGGCTTCGTTTTCCACACTGTTCTTGACGGGTTTTTCCTCGCCCTTGGCGGTGACGCCCCCGCCCTGGATCATGAAATTGGCAATGACGCGATGGAAGGTGGTGCCTTTGTAGTGGCCAGAGCGCACATTGCCCAGGAAATTTGCCACGGTCTTGGGGGCGGCTTCCGGCTCCAGTTCCACAGTGAAGGCGCCCATGCTGGTGGTGAAGGTGACCTTGGGCTTGGCAGGTTCCACCGCGAACGCGGTAAACGCTGTCAGGGCTAGGGCAAGGCTGAGAAAACGAAAACGCATCTGGATCTCCTGTGAAAAAAGGGTGGTCTATTGCAAGGCCTTCAACCATGCGGCCAAGGGGGCGAGGCCGGCCAGGGGGGTGTTGTCGCCATAGGTGGAAGCCGCATTGGCGCCGGTGAGTTCTGCGCGGGGACGGGTCTCCCGTTTGAAGAGATGATTGGCATCCGAAATTTCAATGACTTTTCCCAGGTAGCTCGGAGGCAAGGTGGCTGGCTTCCAGGTCTGCACATCCCTATCCCCCCAGACCACCGCGCTGGGTACGGCCACCCGGGCCGCCAAAGCCCAGGGATCCAGATCCAAGGTGTCTCGCACAAAGCCCATACTTTCGGGGCGCATGAGGGATTTGGCCAAGCCCACCAGGGAGGGGAAGACCTGCGGCCCACCTTCGGGGGTAGGCTCATTGCTTCGAATGGCCTTGAACACGGATTCCATATAGTTCAGGTTGGCCGCAGCCACGTTCGCGGGCAGTTGCAGCTTCAATTGTTCGAGGATGGTCTTGGCCATGCTCTGGGCTGGAAAGGCCAGCAGCAGCACCGCATCGGCATCCTTGGCCGTCAGCAGGGACAGCAGGGAGCCTTCGCTGTGTCCCACCAGGAGGATTTTCTTGCCCTTGGCTTCGGGCAGGGTCCGCGCAAAGGCCAGGGCAGCGCGAATATCCCCCGCCTGAGCGTCCAGGGAGATATCCAGTTTCGGATCTTTGCTTCCAATGAACCGCTTGTCCCACCGCAGGCTGCCGATGCCTTGCTCCGCCAGCCACTTGGCAAAATCACGGCCACCATGACTGGGCAGGGCTGCGCCCGAAAAGGGATCCCGGATCATGGGATTGGACCAATCCCGGTCCGTGGGGCCCGAACCCGCCACCAGCACGGCGAAATAGCCGTGGCCCTGGGCCGCCCGTGCGGTGCCTTTCAGGGTGATGGCATTGAATCCGGGAAAGGTCAGCTCTCGGTCCACGGGAGCCTTGGGGGGCACCGGCGTGGGCTGGGCGATCTGGATCAGGGCGGGAAGGAACAGGATGGGTAGCATGGCGTCTCATTTATGCCATGGATTCGCCTGGAGTTCCTTTCCCAAGGGAGCGCCCCTTTCCTTTACACTTGAGCCATCGCATTGCGATGCCACCTCCACCCACGAAAGGGCCCCGCATGAAGCACCTTTTCCGCTCCCTCGCCACTGCCGCGCTTTTCGCGACGGCGGCCGTCAGCCCTCAGTTGGACGCCTGCACCAATATTCTGGTGACCAAGGGCGCCAGCAAGGACGGCTCCACCTTCATCACCTACGCCGCCGATAGTCACACCCTTTATGGCGAACTGTATTTCAAGGCGGGCGGGCGCCATCTGCCCACCGAGATGCGCGACATCGTGGAATGGGACACCGGCAAGTTCCTGGGCAAGATCAAGGAAGCTCCTGTCACTTACACCCGCGTGGGCAACATGAACGAGCACCAGGTGATGGTGGGCGAAACCACCTTCACGGGCCGCAAAGAACTCGAAGGACCCAGCGGCATCGTGGACTACGGCAGCCTGATGTATATCGCCCTGGAGCGGGCCAAGACCGCGCGGGAAGCCATCGACGTGATCACCAAGATCGTGGATGAATATGGCTATGCCAGCACCGGCGAGAGCTTCAGCATCGCCGATCCCAACGAAGCCTGGATCTTTGAGATCATCGGCAAGGGCAAGGGCCAGAAGGGAGCCGTGTGGGTGGCCTACAAACTGCCCGATGGCACCATCAGCTCCCACGCCAACCAGGCCCGTATCCGCCAGTTCCCCCTCAATGACCCCAAAACGGCCATCTACAGCAAGGACCTCATTTCCTTTGCCCGTGAGAAGAAATTCTTCAAGGGCGAGGACAAGGACTTCAGTTTTGTGGACGCCTACTGCCCCGTCTCTTTTGGCAGCCTGCGGGGTTGCGAGGGCCGTGTGTGGAGCGTGTTCAACCGCGCCTGCCCCTCCCAGAAGCTCAGCATGGATTTCGTCAAGGCCGTGCCCGGCGCCAAGCCCATGCCCCTCTTTGTGAAGCCCGACCAGAAGCTGGATGTGCACGATGTCATGGAACTCATGCGCGATCACTTCACGGGCACCGATTTCGACATGACCCAGGATGTGGGCGCAGGCCCCTACAAGGTGCCCTACCGCTGGCGCCCCATGGGTTTCAAGGTGGGCGACGATAGCTACGTGCACGAACGCGCCATCAGCACCCAGCAGACGGGCTTCTCGTTTGTGGCCCAGGGCCGTTCCTGGCTCCCCGCTGCCATCGGCGGCGTGCTGTGGTTTGGTGTGGATGACACCTATTGCACCGTGTATGTGCCGATGTATTGCGGCATCAAGGAAGCCCCCAAGGCCTTCGCGGTGGGCACCGGCAATTTCGGCGAATTCAGCTGGGATAGCGCCTTCTGGACCTTCAATTTCGTGAGCAACTACACCTACAGCCGCTGGAGCGACATGATCGTGGATGTCCAGAAGGTGCAGCGCGAACTAGAAGGGAAATTCATCGCCGAACAGGATGAAGTCGATGCCGCCGCCAAGAAGCTCTATGAGCAAGCTCCGGGTCTGGCCAAGGATTACCTCACCCAGTACAGCGCCAAGCAGACCGAAGTCACCATGGCCCGCTGGAAGAAGCTGGGCGAAACCCTCATCTGGAAATACCTCGATGGCAACCCCAAGGATGCCAAGGGCGAAGTGACCCACCCCGCTTACCCCAAAGAGTGGTACGAGCGCATCGTCAAGGAACGCGGCGAGGTGCTGAAGGTCAAGAAGGTGAAGGGTCTGGCGGCTGAGGAAGAATAAGCTCCACCGTTCCCCGAAACAGAGGGCCCTCCGGGGTCCTCTGTTGTTTCAGGAAACCCCGTTGATCGAGATACTGGAAGAGAGGCGCCCCATGACCCGAATTGATCCCCATTCCTACTTCGATGACAGCCAGCCCCGTACCCAGAGTTGGCATTTGCGGTTGCGCGTGGATTTCGACCGCAAGGTACTGGAGGGTGAAGTTACGCTGGTCTTTCCGGGCACGGGAGTAGCAGGCACCCTTGATCTGGATACCAAGGGTTTGGCCATCCACCGCGTCTACGTAACCGCCACCGCAGCTCCTCTACCCTTCGAACTGGGCGAGGAAGATCCCATCCTCGGGCGCCGACTGCGATTGCACATTCCCCCCAACACCATGGGCATCACGCTCGCCTACGAAACCAGCCCCGAAGCGCTGGGGTTGCAGTGGCTCTCGCCCCAACAAACGGCAGGCGGTAAGCAGCCCTTCCTGTTCAGCCAATGTCAGGCCATTCACGCCCGCACTCTGGTGCCCTGCCAGGACTGCGCCGTGGCCCGGGTGAGCTACGACGCCGAGATCACAGTTCCCGATGGCCTCACGGCGGTGATGAGCGCGGGTCCCGATGGGCTTGCCTCCGCCGCTCCTGGCTGGCGCACCTTCAAGTTCAAGATGCCGCAGCCTATCCCCAGCTACTTGTTGGCCCTGGCCGTGGGGGAATTGGAAGGCCGCGATGTGTCACCCCGGGTGCGTGTGTGGGCCGAACCCGCCACCATCGAAAAGGCCGCCTGGGAATTTGCCGAAACGGAAGCCTTCGTGGGCAAGGCCGAGGGCCTGTTCGGCCCCTACGACTGGGACCGCTACGACATGCTGGTGCTGCCACCCTCCTTCCCCTATGGCGGCATGGAAAACCCGCGCATGACATTCCTCACGCCCACCCTGCTGGCAGGGGATCGCAGCCTGGTGGATGTGGTGGCCCACGAACTGGCCCATAGCTGGACCGGCAATCTGGTGACCAATGCCACCGCCGAACACTTCTGGCTGAACGAAGGTTTCACCGTATGGGCCGAGCGGCGCATCCTGCGGGTGCTCCATGGTGAAGCGGCGGAAATGCTGGGCTGGGCCATCGGACAAAAGGCCCTGGACGAGAGCCTGGAACGGTTTGCGGAGCAGCCCGAACTGACCAAGCTGCGCACCCACCTGGAAGGCATCGACCCCGATGATGCCTTCAGCAGCATCCCGTACGAGAAGGGCGCCCGCTTCGTGGTTGCCCTGGAACGGGCCGTGGGCGAGGCCGCCTTCGCAGGTTTCCTGAAGGCCTACATGCAACACTTCCGCTTCCAGAGCATCACGACAGAGCAGTTCTGCACCTTTGTGGAGGCGCAGTTCCCGGGCCTGTTGACGCGAGTGAATGCAGAGGTCTGGCTGCACGAGCCCGGCCTTCCTGCGGATGCGCCACGCTTTGTATCGCCGGTGCTGGAGACCTTAACCGCCCTGGCCAAGGGCTGGCCCGAAGGCCTGCGGCCCTCTGAATCCCAGCTCCAGACCTGGAACACGAGCGAACTGCTCATCTACCTTCAGCAGTTGCCCCGCGACCTCAGCACCGAAGACTGTCAATGGCTGGATGCCCACCTCGCACTCACCCAGCGCGGGAACTTCGAAATTCTCGTGGAATGGCTCGGCCTCGCCGCAGGAATCGGGTTCACACCGGTATTCGAGCGCGTACGGCAGGTATTGAGCACCGTGGGCCGTATGAAGTACGTGCGACCTCTGTACCAGGCCCTCGGCAAAACGCCCGCGGGGCGAGCTTTGGCCCGCGAGGTTTTCGCCACCGCCGCCCCCAGCTATCACGGCCTCACCCGGCGGGTGGCGGAAGGGGTCATGGCGAAATACGCGGAATAAAAAGCAGTCCACGGATGAACACGGATGGTATTTCTCCCATGACATCACCCCAGAAACCCGCCCTTCGCTATCACCACCTCGGTATGCCCACCACGGAACCGCGTCCAGGTGAAATCCATGTACCGCACCTGGGCATTTACCTTGTGCCCTTCGATACGAACCCCTACGGCATCGAATGGCTTCGCTTCGAGCCACACTGTGTGGTGCCGGATATCGTTCGGACCGTGCCCCATCTAGCCTTCCAGGTGGATGACCTGGATGCGGCCCTGGAAGGCGAGGAGGTCATCATCCAGCCGAATTACCCCTCTGAGGGTGTGCGAGTGGCCTTCATCCTCAGCCAAGGATTGCCCGTGGAATTCCTGGAGTATGAAACCCCCTCCATGGCAAGGTAAGACAAACGCGTTTTGTATTGAATTCATTCTGGAGTAGCTATGTCCCATGACCCTGAATCCACGGCCATCCATGGCCTACCCGAAAACGCCAGGCGCCCCCTTCAGAAGGGTGAGGCCTACGTGCCTCTGGTGCCCCAGGATGGCGTGCCGGAAGTCACGCCCCGGAGCGTCATCCTGGGGCTGGTTTTCTGCGCCATTTTCTCCATGGCAGCCGCTTATCTGGCCCTGAAATTGGGCCAGGGCATCGAAGCGGCCATTCCCATTTCCATCCTGGCCGTGGGCTTGAGTCGCTTCTATTCCCGTCGCAGCACCATCCTGGAAAACGTCATCACCCAGAGCATCGGCGCCAATTCCAGCCATGTGGTTTCCGGCGCAGTGTTCACCATTCCCGCGCTCTACATGCTGGCGGCCGAACCCGGCAGCGGCGTGGCCTATCCGACCTTGCTGCAAGTGACGCTGGTGAGTTTCCTGGGCGGCTGCCTCGGCATCCTGTTCCTGGTGCCCCTGCGTTACTACTTCATGGTGGAGAACCACGGTGAGTTCCCCTGGCCCGAGGCCACGGCCACCACTGAGATTCTGGTGACCGGCGAGAAGGCAGGCAATCAGGCCAAGATCCTCGCTGTGGCGGCGGGCATCGGCGCCCTCTATGACGGCCTTGTGGGCCTGTTTCGCGCCTTGGCCGAAAACATTCGCCTGAAGCACGTGTGGGTCGGGGATCAGCTCGACAAGCAGTTCCTCCATTTCAATTTCCTCAACAGCGCCGCCACCCTGGGTATCGGCTACATCATCGGCCTGCGCTACACGGCGGTCATGGCGGCGGGCTCGCTCTTCAGCATGTTCGTGCTGGTGCCCCTGGTCCATGCCATCGGGTCCTACCTGCCCGCCGATGCGATCCTGGCCCCCGGCACCACCGCCTTCGTGAAAATGGCTCCCATGCAGGTCTTCTCCGCCTACGTGCGCATCATCGGCGTCGGCGCCATTGCGGGCGCCGCCATCATGGGCGTGCTGGCCTCCATGCCTGCCATGGTTCGTTCCATCAAGAACAATCTGGAAGGGCTCAAGCACCAAGACACCCGCTCCGCCGCCGTGGTCGCCCGCCCCGAGCGCAGCATTGCCCTCCCCATGGTCGGCATCGGACTGGTGATCACCATCCTGGCCACCTTCCTGTTCTTCACCTTTGGCATCGGCATCCAGAAGGCCTTTGTGCCCGCATTGGTCGGCACCCTACTGGTTACGGTCATCGCCTTTTTCTTCGCCCCTGTGGCGGCCCGCGCCATTGCCACCATCGGCACCAACCCCATCAGCGGCATGACCATGCTCACACTCATCATCACGGGTTTCGTGATGCTCAAGCTGGGCTTCCACGGTGGTGTGGGCGCCTTCACCACCATGATGGTGGGTGGTGTGGTCTGCACGGCGCTGGCGGCTTCCGGTGCCTTCAGCACGGATCTCAAGATCGGTCATTGGATTGGTGCCACACCCGCCAAACAGATTGCCTGGAAATTCGTGGGAACCCTGGTGGCGGCGGTCTTCTGCGGCATCGCCATGTATGTGTTGTCCCGCCCTGAAGGCGGCGGCGCAGGCACCGCCTTCGGCAAGAGCATCGCGGCGCCGCAGGCAGGTGCCATGAAGGCCATTCTGGAAGGCGTCTTTGGCACCACCTCCATGCCCCTGCGCTGGTATTGCTTCGGCCTCGGCGTGGCCCTGAGCGTCGTGCTGCGCATGGTGGAACTGCCCGCCCTGGGCTTTGCCCTGGGCATGTACCTGCCCATCGAACTGAACACACCGCTCTTCCTGGGCGGTCTGCTTTCCCACTGGGTAAACCGCCCCAAGGCGGGCACCACGGAAGCCGATGCCAAGGAGCGCGAGAATCGCGGCGTCATCCTGGCCAGTGGTCTCATGGCAGGCGGCGCCATCATGGGCGTGCTGATCGCAGCCCTGAAATTCAAATGGGAGAACGGCTTCCCCGTGTTCTCCTTCATGCGCGAATTGGCCGATGGCTCTGAGGTGAAGGTCAATGGCCTGCTTAGTTCCATGGTGGATGGCCCCGCAGCCGAACGTCTGGGCATCCTGGCGCTGGTGGCCCTCAGCGCCTATGTGGTGATCTACAGCCGCCGCGCCAAGGCCAGCAGCTAAGGTCGGCGCCGAGCGGGGGAACCGTTTCTCCCGCTCGGCACTACACCTTGGTCATCAGCAATCGCTCCACGGTCTCGCTCAATTCCGCGGCCAGTAGGGGTTTGCGCATGGTGGCCCGGGCGCCCAGGCGGCCTGCCAAATGCAGGAAACTTTCCGGCATTTCACCACTGATGGCAATGATCGGAATATTCGGATGATGCGTGCGAAAATAATGAATAACCTCCAGCCCGTCCATTTCCGGCATCACCATATCGGTAATGACCAAGTCGGGTGCTTTTAAGGGTTCGTTCATTATCTGAACCGCTCTTTGGCCATGCTCCGCCAGCACCACCTGATGGCCCATTCGTTCAAGAACCGCACGCAGTGTGGTCCGTAATAGGGAATCATCATCGATGACCAGAATCAGTGACATGGGGGAGCTCGAATGAACGATTCTATCCCTGATCGCCCGTTTCCTCGATTTTTTTGAAATGCCCATGCGCCCTCAGGCCTTCCTTCCCCTGATGATCGGTTCAGCTCTATGGGCCCAGGCACCTTCTCCGGACCCTGGCCCATCGTTCATTGCGGCACCCATCCGCATCAACCTGGATCCAATCTTTAAATCCGTGGAAGAACTGGCACCCAAGGTGCCGCCGGGAATCGAGACGTGGACCCCCCTGCCCTCGCCCCCGGGCGCGGTGTACCGGTTCAACCTTTACCGCGAGCCCTTCAATTTCCGGGTTAGCGGCAGTCATATTTTTCTGCACACCATCGCCCACTATTGGCTGGAGGTGGGGCTTAAGGCGGGTTCCTTTGTGAAGGGCGTGGGTTCCTGCGGGCTGGGCAAGGAAGGCTATCGGCGTGTGTTGTTAGGCACCCGGGCAGACCTAAGCCTCACCCCCACCTGGGGCCTGGACCTCAAGGTGCAACTCGATGATCCTGCCGCGCTTTCGCCCTGCGCCATCACCTTCCTGAACTACGACATTTCGGATCGGGTTACGGTTGGCATGAAGGAAAACCTGCTCAAGGCCACCGTCGCCATGGAACAGCAGGTGCGCGATTCCGCCATGCTGCGCCAGAAGGCCGAGGCCATGTGGACCCAGGCCCAGCAGCCCCTGGCGCTGACGGAGGGCGTTTGGCTCAGCCTGAATCCCGAGCGCATCCGCATCACGCCCTGGACCGTGGAAGGCCGCGTACTCATCCTCACCCCCGAACTGCAGGTGCGGCCCGTCATCACCCTGGGGGATCAACCCCTCAACCAGACACGACCCCTGCCCCCTCTGGAAAGTTCGCTCCTCCCCATTCCGCCTGGTTTCAGAGTGCGGGTGCAGGCGGACCTGCCCTTCGAACACGCCACGGCCCAACTGCGCCGCCAGATCCAGGGCAAGCGCTTCGACACGGACAAGGGCAGCTTCGAAGTGCTGGATGCCAGCGTGCGCGGACAGCACGGCAAGGCGATCCTGGACCTACAACTCAAGGGGAAGATCACGGGCCGCCTCACGCTTCAAGGCCATCCCACCTTCGATCCCAGCACGGGCACCCTCCAGATCCTGGACCTGGACTACACCCTGGAGAGCCGGAGCTGGATCACCCAGTTTGGCGAATGGCTCTATCGCACCACTCTCAAGAAAACCCTGCAGGAAAAAGCCAACTGGTTCATGGACCAAAGCCTGAAGGACGTGAAAACCCTGGCCCAGCAAGGGCTCAACCGCACCCTGGCCCCTGGCCTTTCCATCAGCGGCACCCTGGGTGACATGACCCTCGGCCAACCCACCGTGCTCACAGATCGGTTCCGGGTGGAAGCCAGCATCAGCGGGCTGGTGGAAGTGAACGTGGATGCGGCGGGCGTGCTGGGAACGGCGGGAAGTAGCCTTCAACCCATGGACAGCGGGTCTGCCCCACGGGCAGCTCCCCTCAATTTCTCCCAGGCGCCGGGCCGCAGGTTTCGTTTCAAATGCTCGGCCCATCGCTGGATGCGCAATTCCAGAGGGTCGGCAACCTGCACAGGTTGCCGGGGAAAGCCGCGATCCTGACGCACCTGATTCAGGAAAGCGCTGCGCCAAGGGTTGCAGGCCAACAAGCCATGCAGGTAGGCACCGGCAGCGCGCCCAGAGCGCCACCCCACTTCCGCACCGCCATCGGCCAAGGCTTCACCGCCCAGCGACCAGGTTTCGGTGCGGCCGTGGTGGATTTCGTAGCCCGCCAACCCATGGCCAGCCTCGGGCCAGCAGGAGATCGCCTGGGCCTGGCGCGTGATTTTCTGCGCCTCGAATTGCGTGCGAAGGGGTAACAGCCCCAGGCCTGGAAAGGTCCTGGGCCCGCCCTCGCTACCGCCCTCATCCTGCAGTTCCTGCCCCAGCATCTGGTACCCACCGCAGAGCCCGAGCAGCCACGCGCCTCGGCCCGCAGCTTCCCGCAGGGCTTCGGCCATGCCCGTGGCCGTGAGCTGCACCAGATCACCCACGGTGGCCTTGGAGCCAGGCAGTACGATCAGATCCATGTCTCGCACCAGGTTGGGGTCGGTCACCCAGGTGATGTGCAAATCCGGTTCTGCTAACAGTGGGGCGAGGTCTTCCGTATTGCTCACCCGGGGGTACAACACAGCGCCTACCTCGAGCTTGCCAGCGGGCGCCCGCTGATCCACAGGAATGCGGAAGGGGCGATCCTCTTCGTCCAGGCCATGTTCTACGTACGGCACCAGCGCCAGTACCGGCAATCCCGTGCGCGCTTCCAGAATCTGGATGCCATCCTCGAACAGGGCCGCATCCCCCCGGAAACGGTTGACCACGATGCCAAGAACCCGCGCGCGATCTTCAGGCGGCAGCAGATCGAGGGTGCCGATCACCTGGGCAAACACCCCGCCCCGATCGATATCGGCCACCAGCACGATGGCGGCATTCAATTCCCGGGCCGGCACCAGATTCACGAAATCCCGGGCCATGAGGTTCACTTCCACGGGGCTGCCCGCCCCTTCCATCACGATGACTTCGTGCCCCGCGGCCAGGCGATGCAGGGCATCCAAAGCCACCTGCCGGTAGGGATTGCTTGCCTGGAAATAGTCCTTGGCTTCCTGCACGCCCAAGGCCTTGCCCAGCACAACCACCTGGGCGCCGGTGTGGCTGAGGGGCTTGAGCAGCAAGGGCCCCATGTCCACGTGGGGCTCCTTGCGACAGGCCGCCGCCTGAAGGAGTTGCGCCCGGGGCATCTCCAGGCCATCTGGCGTCACGCCCGCCTGGTTGGCCATGTTCTGGGCCTTGTAGGGCGCCACGTTCAAGCCCTCGTCCACCAGCAACCGGCACAGCCCCGCTGTCACCAAGCTCTTACCCACATCCGAGGCTGTTCCGAGAACCGAGATAGCATGTGCCATTCCGCCATGGTGGCAGAAAGGCGCCGGGGTTCAGAACCCGTAGCCGAAGCGCAGCACGATTTCGCGGCTGGGACCTGGCAGCCCAGGATGGCCTCCGTTGTAGGCCTGAAGGTAGGGTGGACGTTCGTTCAGTAAATCGAAGACGCCTAGGCTTGCGTTCCATCCCCGCAGGCTGCCCGGCTCCGCTTGCCAGCGCAGATTGCCGTTGAGCAGCAGCGTCGCGGGATAGGTCTTAACCACCGTGGGGCCAGCCACCAGACCCACGCCATAGCCATGCCGGGGCGACATGTACGTGGCGCTGGGCACAATGCTCCAGTGGCGCCCCACCTTGAAGCTCACCAGGAGGCTGGCCTGGGCACCCGGTACCGCCACGATCGCAGAGGAATTGCCGGGGACCTGGAACACCTCCACACCATTTTCCCGAGGGCCCACCAACCCGAAACCCGCATTGGCAAAACCCCACTCGGCCTTGAGGTGGTACTCAAGCTCGATGCCTTCGGTTTCCAGCTGCGTTGCGTTGTAATAGGTTTCGTCATTACCAGCCCGATAGATGATCGGCTTGAGGATGCTGTTGTGGTAGGCGTTCAAGGTGAGGAGCCCATTGGTTCCTGTTCTGAGGCCCACCTCGGCCTCCAGGGTGCGGGTGCGCTCCGGTTCAAGATTTGGATTCAAGGCGAAGTTCCCCAGAATGGGCGAACGGAAGGCCCCGGCCCAGAGGAGCTTGAAATGCCAACGATCCAGCACTTTGGTAACGGCCAAGCGAGGCTCCAGAGCACTGCCTGAAGCACTGGTCTTTTCATACCGTGCGCCCAGGGTAAAATCAGCAAGAACGGTGGGCAGTATGGCCTGAGCAAACACCGCGTGACTGCTCAAGCGCAAACTGGGCCACATCCCACCCTGAAAGAAATCAGCCTGGGTGGCGTTGGCGCCCAGGCGGGCATCATCTCGAAGGACGGAAAAGCCCGCTTGCAGACTGGCGCTGCGACCTAGCTCCACGGAAAACAGCCCCGTCAGTCCCGCCCGCTCCACAAATTTCGTAAAGGAAGTATCCCAGGGCTTCTGCCAGTGATATTGCCCGCCAAGCACAAAGGTAGACGAAGGGCTCACCCGGAATTCATGGGAAGCCTGCAGGTGGTAGCTGTCGAAACCCGCGTCTTTGGGTGCATTAACGGGCCCAAAACGGTTCGTATCGCGAATGGTGTAGCGGTCCACCAGCAGCCGGACATGGGTGCCGCCCTGACGGAACCCGGCATTCACATGGATGTTGCGAGTGTGCTGTTCTTCCCCTAAATCCACTTGGTTGAGGTTGGGATCCGTGTAGACCTGGTCACTTTCCAGGGCGCGCCCCAGGTAGGCACCGAGGCTCCAGGTGCCGAGAGAGGACGTATCTCCAAGCCCGAATTCAAGATTGCTCCGCCCAACGTCTTGTCCCATGCGACTTAGGGTGCCGCGCACCCCGGCCTGGCCCTTCAGGTCGCTCCCGTCCAGGGTGATGATGTTGACCACGGCCAGTTCGGCGAACCCACCATAGACCACGGAACCCGGGCCCCGAACAATCTCGATGCGCTTGATGGTGGCCAGAGGCAGGTGGTTGAGCAGGGGCAGGTTGCCGTAAAGGCTTTCATTGAGCTCCATGCCATCCAACAGGAACAACAGTTTGCCTTCGTAGGCCCAGGCGCCCCGCACGCCGACCCCCACCACGCCGGTGACATCGAAGCCCGGATAGAAACCCGGCACCCGGCCCAGCACATCCAGCAGATCCCGGGCTCCCGAATCCAGGATTTCTTCCCGGGTGATCAGGGTGACGATGCCGGGGGAACTGCGCAGGGCCATGGCTTTGCGGCTGGCCACCGTAAGTGGCGTTCCCAGCAGATCCTGCAGGGGGTCGGAGGCGCCCACGGGGCTTTCCTGGGCGCCCAGAGCCAGGGCGCCCGTGAACAAGCCCACCAGGAAACGTGTCAACACCTGGAAAGTCCTCCCGTCCTACCTTCGCCTTATCGGAAGGAGAAAAGCAGAGTTAAATCTCCGCCCAGAACCCCTCAAAAAGGAGGATCCTGTGGAATCTTAAACTTCGGGGGTCCCGGCCCCGATTCACCCTGAGGAGCAGCCATGGCCCTTCTGCAGTGGAGTGACCGCTACGCCACCGGCATCCCCGCCATTGACGAGGAACATCAACATCTCTTCCAGGCCGTGAATGAACTGCATGCGGGTTTGGCCGCGGGCCATGCCAAGGAGCAGATCGGCAAGACGTTGGATTTCCTGGTGGACTACACCCTTCAGCACTTCAAGGCCGAAGAGGCCTACATGGCCCAAAACGCCTTCGTGGGGCTCAAGGCCCACCAGTTCGAGCACATTCTCCTGGTGGAGGAGGTGCGCCTGTTCCAGAAGCAATTCCACCAGGACCCCACCAAAGTCCGCCCCATCGAAGTGGCCCGTTTTCTGGGGGAATGGCTCACCCACCACATCATGAACATGGATATGCAATACGCCACGTTCCTGCGGAACAAGCCCCGCGGGTAGCAGCCGACCAAGTCGCCCCCCCAAAGCGATTCCCAGGTGAGACCTCGCCTGGGAATCGCTTTGGCTGGGAACGGGTGAGGATCATGGCAAACCCGAAGCGAATTAACTCTAGCATTTGTATTTTTAATACTATTTTGCTGATTTTTATTTTTGCTGAAACCATTTTTGTGGCTAGCATGGCTGTGAAGAACCTAATCCCCTTCCAACCAAGAGGAGCCACCATGTCCATCACCCCCCTGCGTGACTTTCTGGAAATCCCTTACGACACCATGGAGGAAATGAACCTCCGGGTGCGCCAGCAGCGGCTGGATCGGGTGCCGGCAGATCAGATTCGCGAAGAGCGGATGAAATACCTCCACGACGAAAAGCGCATCAAAGCGGTCACGGTCTGCTTCACGGATCTGGAAGGCCGCTTCCACATGCTGGACTACGATAAGAAATTCCTGCTCAAGTCCAGCGACAACCTGACCTTTGATGGCTCCAGCATTCGTGGTTTCGCGGTGCAGGCGGAATCTGACCTGCGCCTGAGTATCGATTGGCCCGCCTTCTACTGGATGCCTTCCGATATCTTTGGGCCCGGGAAAGTGCTGGTGTTCGGCATGGTGGAAAACCAGGACGGCACCCCTTACCCCGGCGATATGCGGGCCAACCTCAAGGCCTACACCGATGCGATGTATGCCAAGGACGGCACCATCTGCAACGCCGCTCATGAAATCGAAGGTTTCCTATTCAAGGGGCTGGAGGCCGAGCGCCGTTTCCATGAAACGGGCCGGTTCGAGTTCATCAGCACCGGTGGCTACTACCACAGCCTGCCTGGCGATGCCCTGCGTCAGTTCATCGACACCAGCGCCGAGGCCCAGCGCGCCATGGGCTTCGTGAATGAAAAGGATCATCCGGAAGTGGCCCCCAGCCAGTTCGAGATGAACTTCAGCTACGCCGAGGCCAACGTGGCCGCCGACCAGGTGCAGATCTACAAGCTGCTCACCCGCCAGGTGGCCGCCGCCATGGGGCTCACCGCCAGCTTCCTGCCCAAGCCTATGGCGGGCGTGAACGGCAATGGCATGCACACGAACCTCAGCCTGAGCCGCAAGGACAAGAACCTCTTCTACCAGAAAAACGGCAAGGAGGGCCTGAGCCCCATGGCCTGGGATTTCATCCAGCGCACCCTGGCCAATGCCCAGGAACTCTGCCTAGTGATGAACCCCAGCGTGAACGCCTACCGCCGTCTGGACCCCCACTTCGAAGCCCCCAACCAGATCAAGGTGAGCCCCACGGATCGCGGCTCCATGGTGCGTATCCCCTTGGGCAACGCCAAATCCGCCCGTATCGAAGTACGCAGCGTGGGCCCCGATGCCAACCCCTATTTGAATCTCTACAGCCTGCTCCGCACGGGCCTGGAAGGCCCCGTGGGCGAGGCGGAAGACCCCACCAAGCGTCCCCGCACCCGCTTCCTCCCCGACAACATTTTCGACGCCATCCGCCTCTACAAGAGCAGTCGTTTCCTGGCCGATGTGATGGGCGAAGAAGTCCACGCCAAGTACGCCGAACTGAAACTAGCCCAGGCCGAACGCTGCCCCAAAGCCCTGGGTGCCATCGTCAAAGCCAGCGAAATCCAGTTTCATCACGAGGTGACGAACCAGTACCTGTGGAATCAGTTCTAGGCTTCCCAAACCCAACAAAGGGGCGGACTCGCAAGGGTCCGCCCCTTTGCCTATCCCCAAAAAAAAGATAGACAGGATCACAGAGGGAGTAAGGCAACGATCGTCAGGGTTTGCTGGGCGAGACTTTGGGCGAGATTGAACTGGGGACTGGAGCTACCGAATCCTGTGGCTTTGTCGAAACGAGTTTCAGAGCCTCGAGAACCCGTTCGGGAGTGAATGGCACATGGGTCACCCGCGCACCCGTGGCGTCGAAAACAGCATTGGCCAAGGCTGCGGCCACCGGCACCACAGGCGGCTCACCGATGCCCTGGGTGGTCGCGGTGTTGGTGTCCGCGAAGACAACCTGGATACGAGGGATGGCCGAGAAGCGAGGCAGCACGTAGGTGTCGAAATTCTTGTCGAGGATACGACCGCCCTTGAAGCGAATTTCCTCGCTGAGCGCTTGTCCGATACACATGGTGATGGCGCCCTCCACCTGCTGGCGGGCCCCGTCGGGGTTCACCACGAGGCCCACATCCACGGCCTCCAGGAATCGTTCCACCTTGACCTTACCCGTGGTCTTGTCCACGACAACCTGGGCCAGGGCCACCACCAGCCCCTGACGCCAGGCGCCGCAAGCCAGCCCGATGCCTCGGCCCGTGGGCCCAGGTGCAGGATCCCAACCGAAGGTCTCCACCGCAAGGTCCAGGAGGCGCAGGAGACGGGGATCGTTGGCGAGACGATGGCGCAGGGTCACAGGATCCACGCCGGCCTTGGCAGCCAGCGCATCCAGTTGGCTTTCCCGGGCAAACGCGTTGGTGTGGGCATTGGGGGCACGCCAAGCACCGACCTTGAGGGGATGGAGGTTGGGGACGGCCGGAGCCTGATACCGGTTTGCCTGAATGTCGTAGAGAAATTCTGCCTCGCCCTGGGAAACACCCGCCACGATGCTGTCCCAGAACGTGATGGCACCATGCCCGGCATCCAGGCCGGAGCGGATCTTCACCACTGCGGCAGGTCGGTATGCGTCCAGGAAGAGATCCTCCTCGCGATTCCAGCTCACCTGGATGGGCACGCCAGGGATCTGGCGGGCGATGCGGGCGGCCTCCACAGACCCGGGACCCGCGAGCTTGCCGCCGAAACCACCTCCCACGAACTGGGTAATGATGCGGACCTTGTCCTGCCCCAGCTTGAGGGCTGTGGCCACTTCCTCCCGAAGCAGGAAGGGAGCCTGAGTGGAGGCCCAGAGCGTCATCCGGCCCTCTTCCCATTTGGCGACACAGGTGTGGGGCTCCAGGGTGGCGTGACTCTCATAGGCGTTGCGGTATTCCCCTTCCACCACGGTAGCTGCGCGCTTTTCACCGGCGGCCAAGTCGCCGCGGGAAATCACCACCCGCTGCCCAGGTGCCGCTTTGTCCACGAGGTATTGGAAGATGCGCACATCGTCCACATCGGGCTCGGTCCCCTCAAAGGTTCCCTTCACAAGGGCGAGGGCCTTGCGGGCGGTATCGGGCTGGGCGTGAAGCACAGCCAGGAAAGTGCCCTCCCGCACGATGCGAACCCCTGGGACCCGTTCGGCGGCCGCCGTGTCCGCAGTGACCAGGACCTGGCCATGGGCCGGGGGGCGCAGGACACAGGCGTGGAGCGTTCCGGGAAGGCACAGGTCGCCTGCGTACTTAGCGGCGCCGGTGATCTTGGCCAGGGCGTCCTTCCGGGGAACGCGGCGACCAATCAGGGTGCATTCAGAGAGCGGCTTGGGCTTGACCTTGCCCAGGTGCCGCTCCATCTTCCGGCCCTTCACCAGTTCGCCAAAGCTGGTGCGACGCTCAGGTGCCGCCTTCACCCATATGGCGCCGTCTTTCATGGCTAGATCCGCGACCGGGACTTTCAGGGCCTTGGAAGCCATTCCCAGGAGCACTGCCCGCACCTCTGCGGCAGCGCCCCGGAGGACAGGTGCTGTTTGCCACATGGTCAGCGATCCGCCCGTCGGCAGGTCCCAAGGACATAGGTCGGTGTCGCCCAGGAGCATTTCCACCTGGGCCGGATCCAACTCCAATTCTTCAGCGACGAGCATGGCCAGCACCGTCATGGCGCCCTGCCCCAGTTCGGCCTTCCCCACAAAGCAGCCCACGCGGCCATCGGCAGAAATCTTCAGGAAGGCGTTGAAATCCTCCGGGTAGGCTCCTGGTCGGGTCGGCTCGACAGGCGCTGTGCGCCCGGGGCTCGAGAAGAAGAAGGTGAATGCGCCCGCGGCGGTGGCCTGAAGGAAGGTTCGCCGTTTCATCGCACACCTCCCATGGTCTTGCCTGCCGTTTCCACCGCCTCAAGGATCCTCACGTGGGCCCCGCAGCGGCAAATGTTCCCCTCCATAGCCTCGACAATCTCAGCCCTGGAGGCCTTGGGCTTTTTTTTCAGGAAGGCCCAAGCGGTCAGGATCATCCCCGACGTGCAGTAGCCACATTGAAAGGCGTGCTGCTCCTGGAAGGCTTTCTGCACAGGATTCAGTAGCCCGTCCACAGCCAGCCCCTCGATGGTTAACACCGCTTTCCCAGCCACCTCACCCAGCGTCGTGGAACAGGAGGGCACAGCCTCGAAATCCACGAGTACGGTGCAGGCCCCGCATAGTCCAGCCTCACACCCAACCTTGGTGCCCGTAAGGCCAAGTTCATCTCGCAGCACCCATACCAGCTTGCGATCACTGGGGCTCGAGACGGTGACTGGCTTGCCGTTAAGCATGAACGAGACGGTGGCGTTCATCGGGAACCTCCAGGGAAGACGGCATGGTGCGGGAACGCCAGATTATATTCTCGGAACCGAAAATCAATGCGGGCGTTATAGATATGCGACCACGTTGGCTCAAGCCCGACACGAGGCCGAGTCAAGCTTAGATTTGACACCAAGCACGCTGCCAACCCGAATTCCGATTGCCATGTACCCAAGAATGAATGCCAGCAAGACGAACGGATCGCTTGCCCAAACTGCCAGAGGCAACGTGGGGAAGGAAAAGAAAATACACCCCTGTCAAAAACTGTGGTTCCCACAATGCCATTGATCATAGAAAAGGCGTGATAAAAGAATCCAAGCGAGGTGGAATGCGCCGTGCGATCAGCCGAAAGAAAGCAGTGCCTGCAGGCCTCTGCGATCTGCAGCTAGATGAGGGAAGCCAACTGGCAGTGACGAAATGTCGTGATTCACTCCCGACCGCGAGCCAAGATACCTGGGTACAAATCAAGGCCGGGTAGCACGGTTGCGGGGTCTCTTGACACCTGGAGGCGGAAGATTCGCCATTCGCCTTTGTGAAATACAAAGTCAAACGAGAAGAAAACGACGCCTTGGTCGAAACTGGCCAGCCACCACTGCCGCTGCCATTTGTTGCCAAGGGGTGTTGTTTGGAGCAGTTCCCAGCCGCCGATGCTCCAGGTCTTGGGGATCCACTCTTCGAGGACCTTGCGAGGCTCTGGATCAACTGGGGCGAGCGGTAATGCCTGCTTCTCCCATTCCTTGAACGCATCCGCCCATGCACCCGTGCTGAGGGTTTTGAACCCGTTATTGACTTGTCCCGCAGGCACCTGGGCCATTGAATGCATGGACAAAAACAGGACCAAGAAGAGGTTTCGCATTGGATTACTCGGCACCCGAAGCAGTATGAGATGAGGTGGTATCCAATATATTCACTTCCGACAATTGACGCCTAAAATCAGATTTTTTTTGCGAAAACAAAAGCCGCCCATACCCTCCAGGCGACATCCTCTTCGCACCAACTAGATGAAGCGGATGCCGACCATGGGAACCAAATGGAATCAGGGGCTAGCAGGCCGCTGCTTGCCTCGATTGAATACCTTGCGACCGAACATGATGACCAGGAGCAGGCTGATGGCGAGAACGAGCAACCCCGTGACAAGGGGAAGGACGATCGCGAACACCGAGGTCAGGATTGCACCCAGTAGTTCGCTGGTCGCCACCAGGAAGTTCCCGAATCCCCCCGTGAAGAGCGTTGACTTCGCACGGAGTAACACGGTTCCGCCCTGGATGATTGAAGCGGGCATGCCCCCCGCAATGATGGCCAGGGTCCACTTGAGCATCGGCGGAAGGTCGGTGATCAAGGCCCCGGTGATGAGCGTTGCGGCGATGACCGCAGCAGGGGTTGCGATGGTATCCAGGGCGTGATCGAGCCACGGAATGTAGTACGCGGCAATTTCGAGAGTGGTGGCCGAGGCGAAAGCAATCAGAGCGGGATAGGTGCCCATCCAGGCCAGACCCTCTGCAAGCTTGACTTGCCCCGTAAGCGCCAGGATGCTGGTCGCCAACAGGGGCACGAAGACCCGGAAGCCGCAAGCGGCACTCAGTCCAATGCCAAGACACACGGCGATGACATCCTGCATCACTTAAGCAACCTCCCTTCAGCGGAGAAGAGTAAACCGGTCGCTACCGAAGCGACCAAGGTGAAAGAGAAAGGACTGCAGAACGTTTGTCGAAGAGATTAACTCGAAGAGGTAGCGTCCGGGTTGAACGATTGGTTAGGCCTGTGCCACAGGCTATTTATCGCCGATATTAGATACCGAGAGCTTTGATGCAGCGTTTGCGACCATTTGTGCCCATTGATTGGCCACATCAGGCCTATCTGGAATGCCACTCACAAACAGCTCGAACACAACACCGCCCACCATTCCGAAATACGCACACTGGTAGCTAATAAACTGCTTAGCCTGGGGAGGGTGATTGAGCACGCGTTGAGTCAGACTGGTCCCCCATGCGTTTGTTGCTTCCTTCACTGGGTCAGCAGTAAACATGCCTTGATTTGCAGATTCTGGCGACAGGCTTTTGCGATTCTGCTCTATTCGCAATTCCATCTGCTTTCGATAGGCGGACTCGCGCATTTTCCATGTAGGCGAGTTATTATCCAAAGCTCGTATTACAAGTCGATATTCAATAGTACGCCCCACATCGACAATCTTTTTAGCAGTGAACTCAGCAACAGTGATTGTGGGAGTTCCAGTAAAGCTCTGCGATGTAAGCCTCGTGCCTTGCGGTACAAGCGCAGCGATTTGAGCCGGCAGCGCTCCACTGGCCTGAGCGGCAAAAGCCACGGCGGGAAGTAGAAACATCATCGCCAATCGAGTGGTTGTCATGGGGTGCGCCTAACGAGGGAAGCTAACCGGCGCTGCCGAAGCGGCGCGCTGAAAAGAGCGGAGCTGGCAAGCAGGTTGTCGAGGACGGTGCCTCGAAGAGGCAGCGTCCGGGTTGAACGACCGGTTAGACCGAGGGCTTTCTCGTCGAAATTGCTATGAAGGCGCCACCGATTGCGATGAAAGCACAACCTAAAATAAACATCGGCGAGGGCTTTCCAAGAATTCCAGCGATTATGAAGGCTATACCGGCAATCATGAATGCAATGCCGCCGACTTTAAACGCTTTGGGATTCATGGTGCAACTCCGAAAAAAGAGGCCTAACGATCAAAGCTAACCGGCGCTGCCGACGGCAGAGCAGTGGTGAGAGAAAAAGAAATCAGAGCGGTGGTCGAGGACGTTGCCTCACAGAGGCAGCATCCACGTTGAACGAATGGTTAGGCACAGGCTGGGGCTAGGTGTGCTTTTTGGATTTTCAGGATTGCTCATTTTGCTTAAGAAAATCAAAAAACCTCGCATCTACCGTTCGGATGTGATCGGTTAACCAGTCCTTCAGGAAGTGCATGGTCATAATAGATAGGGTCATAGTTCCAGCATCATACTTTTTTTCTAGCTCCTTTAGCTGTTCGACAAGATCTTCGTGTATAGCCTCGTGAGCGACCAATCCTGAATACCCTTTGCTCCGCATGAGGGTCTCTTCAGTCTTAAAGTGCTCGACGGTGTATAAATTCAGGAAAGCAAGTGTTTCAGCTTGTACTTGTCTAGATCTGTTCGACCTCATCGCATCGTGAAGATTGTTTATGGCTTCGAATAATGAAGCATGTTGCCCGTCGATTTCATCGTGACCGATTCGTAAGTCAGCAGAAAATTCGGCAAAAGGCACAGACAACTCCAAGTTATGACTTTGGGTATTTTAGCTCATACCCCAGAAAATCATGAATATCGAGGAATACATAGGTTAACCGGCGCTGCCGAAGCGGCGCGGAAGGATCGGACGGTGACTCGCAGAGGCAGCGTCCGGGTTGAAAAATGGGTTAGGAGCGCTGTTGTTGGTATCAAAAAATGTTAATTAGAACCTGGATAACTCCGCCAAATATTTGTTGCGATGGAGTGATGAAATTTACCCGAGCTTTGAACGTTTCACCATCCGATGAAAGTTTAAGTTCGTATGGATCAATTCCAAATGATTTAATATGATCTTGGCCTAATTTCCAATGAAGCCTTGTAGTGCCATTATCTACATTTATTTTTAGATCTTCAGGAGTAGAGCCAACAAACTCAATATTCCATTGCGTTCCATCTTTTTTGGGTGCAATAGTGACCTTTACATATCTATCCTTACCCTCTGTGATGGATTCGCCAGCAATATGGACCCCCGGAGCTTTTGTATGGGCCGTTACTACGGGACTACAGGCGATAGTCAAAATGGCTAGGAGTGTGGCAACTACAGAGTAGGTGTGGCGCATGAGGAAGCTCCTAACGAGGGAAGCTAACCGGCGCTGCCAAAGCGGCGCGGAAAGTTGCAGAAGAGAAATCAAAACGGTTGTCGCGGACGATGACTCGAAGAGGCAGCGTCCGGGTTGAGCGGGGGGTTAGGCTCTGAACTCCACGAGACGAAGAACGATCGAACAACGGCACATACCGGCCGATGGTGGCCACTGGGATGCGCTACCGACCCACGGATCAGTAGAGATAGACTGCGCCGCTGTTGCTAGCCAAGTCGCTGTTCTGGTCGCCACCGATGCCGCTGGCGTTGCTGTCCTCATAGAAGGCCCCAATCGCCAAGGTTCTGCCGTCGCTGGAGAGGACCAGGGCGCTGGTGTCGCCGAAGCGGTCGCCAATCCCAGGATTGGAGGCCTTCACATAGGCTTGCTGGGACCAGGACCAGAGCAAGCGAGTGAAGACATAAACCGCGCCGCTGTTGGCAGCTGAATCGTTGGCCTGGTTGCCGCCGATGCCGGAGGCATTGCTGGACTCATAAACGGCCCCCACTGCCATGGTGGAGCCATCGATGGAGAGGGCGAGACTGGAGCCGAATCGGTCACCTGTCTGGTTATTGGAGGCCTTCACATAGGCCTGCTGGGACCAGGTCGTTCCCGAGCGGATGAAGACATAGACTGCCCCGCTATTGAAGGCCGAATTGTCGGTCTGGCTGCCATTGCTATCCTCGCTGGTTGCCGCGACGGCCAGGGTGGAGCCATCACCGGAGAGGGCGAGGCTGGCGCCGAATTCGTCCTGTGCCCCGGTATTAGAGGCCTTCACATAGGCCTGCTGAAACCAGACCGTTCCGGAACGGTTGAAGACATAGACCGCGCCGCTTTGGTTGGCCGCATTGCTGGCCTGATTGCCATTGATGCCGGTGGCATCGCTGGCCTCATACGGGGCCCCCACGGCCATGGCGGAACCATCGCTGGAGAGCGCGAGGCTGTTCCCGAACCAGTCCCCAGCTCCGGTATTGGAGGCCTTTACATAGGCCTGCTGGGACCAGGCTGTTCCCGAACGGATGAAGACATAGACCGCGCCGCTGTTATAGGCCAACTTATTGTTCTGATTGCCACCGATGCCGATGGCGTCGCTGGAATCTAGGCCGCCCACCGCCAGGGTAGTACCGTTGTCGGAGAGGGCGAGGCTGATACCGAAGAGGGCGACCCCCCCCGTAACCGTATTGGAGGCCTTCACATAGGCCTGCTGGGACCAGGCCGTTCCCGAACGGGTGAAGACATAGACCGCGCCGCTGCTAAGGGCATCATTGTTGGTCTGGTTGCCATTGAGGCCCGTGGCGTTGCTGTCCTCGCCGACAGCCCCCACGGCCAGGGTATTCCCGTCGGCGGAGAGAGCAAGGCGGTATCCGAACATGTCATCTACCTGGGTATTGGAAGCCTTCACATAGGCCTGCTGGGACCAGGTCCCGCCCGAGCGAGTGAAGACATAGACCGCGCCGCTTCGGTTGGCCGTATTGTCGTTCTGGTCGCCGTCGATGCCAACGGCGCCACTGGCCTCACCATACGCCCCCACCGCCAGGGTGGCGCCGTCGGCGGAGAGGGCGAGGCTCTGACCGAACTCATCATTCGTCCCGGTATTGGAGGCCTTCACATAGCCCACCGCCGCGGCCAAGGTGCCGGAGACTTGGATCTCGGCCGAGTCCGTACAACCCGCGGCATTGCAGGCCTGCAGACGATAGAGGGCATTCAGTCGGCCGGGCAGGAACGTCTCCAGATCGTAGCTGGTGGCATTCGCGGGGATGGTCGCCACGGTGGTGAACCCGGAGCCGCCATCGCGAGCCTCGAGCAGCCGGTACTCGGTCTCGCCGGCCACATCGGCCCAGGTAAACCGGAAGGTCTTGATGGCTTGGGGCGTCATGGCCAGAGTAGGCGCCGGAGGCGCTGTGGTGGTCGTGCTGCCACCACCACCGCCGCCGCAGGCGGTCAACAGCAGCGCCAGTGCGGGGACGCACAGGAACCGGATGAGGGAATTTCGAACGGAGGTCGTGCCCATATCCATCTCCTTTTTGCAGTGAACCCCATCGGTCGACACCGGAAGCCCGATCTCCACCGTTTTGCCACTCAAAACGAAACGCTTGTGCCGCATGGTTAACGCCAATCAGTTTACAACCCAAAGAGAATAAGACTGCAATCACAGGAAGGGCGCCCCTCAAATGCAAACCCCCCTTTTAAGGTCGGAGTGAGGTAGGTAGTAAATAGGCACTCTGACGGGCTGAGGAAGCTGAAACACCCTCTATGGAATGTCGGGGTGGAATGACCCGACAACCCTGTCGAACGTCCTCCTGTGCTCCTCCACACTTTTTTCGGGCGCGCACAAGCCCAGGACGAAGTAGCCCTTGCTGGCGGGCACGACGAGAGCACCTTCTCCCTGGAAATAGCAGCAACCAAGGTTGAACTGAGCCAATTTGTGGCCCTGTTTTGCTGCTTTTTCATACCAAACAACAGCCCAAGGAAGGTTCCTTGGCACTCCCTGCCCCTTGTCGAAACGCCACGCAAGGGCAAATTGGGCCTCGGCGCTCCCTTCTGATGCCTTAGCCTGCAGTTCTGATATTGGCAGTTCTGTTTCAATCTTTTTCGGGGAATGGACAATTGATCGTAAGGTTTTGGCCGTTTGCCCAAGAACAGGCATAGCCAGAATCAAAGGCAAGAAAACTAGAGGCGACTTCATTGTGGTCTTTCTATGTTGGTGGTGAGTCAAGCCTAGTTCGAAAGGAAAAATGAAGTGAGATTTGTAATTGAATCCCCCACTAACCTTCGTTCCTTCTGGGTTTTGTTGGCGGTAGCGCACCAACCCACGTCAGTTTCCGCCTGACCCTTTCGTCTGGGGAATACACTGTTGGCCTCAGGGGGCACGAATGACTGAAGAACATGATAGGCGTTCAGACCTCGAAAGGTTGGTTTCGCCCAAGAAATTAGGACATGTCGATTTCTATACCCTCAGATTGAAGTTGCCTGACGGGCGGTTCGTTACCATGGAAGAGCTTCTTATTGAAAACCCCAACCTCGTGCCCATACATAAGGCGAAAGAATAGACAGGCATGCAGGGGCAGTTCAGCCCAGCTTAATTCCTATTTTTGAAGTTGGTTCAAGCGGCATGCTCAGGTGTAGGGCAGAAGCTACTGGGACATAGAAAAGATCGGAGTGCCTGCAAAAGACATTCCTACGTCCTCAATACACCCAAAAAATACTACTAGCCGGGTGGCCTTTAGGGCGTATAGATCTGTGCCGCCGCGGTCGCTCCCCCCGCCACAAGAACGGCTCCGTTCTGAAGTAGCGTTGCCGTGTGCATGTGCTGGAGCACCAGGCTGGCGGAAATGGACCATGCTCCAGTGGCTGGGTTGAATAGGGGGCAGTGACAACGCCATTTTGTGCCTGTGCCGTGGACCTGCGGCGTTCCAATCTTGATGCCTCTCCCACTCAGTAAGGAAGGAAGATCAAATGCCTTGAAATCCACCGGGCGGCCTCCCACGCGATAGCAACTAAACCAATGCGATCCCGCATCACGGGCAGTTTTGCGTTCGGCCTGAATCTCACCTTGCCAAGGCGAAACCGGAAGGGAAGGCACGGCGGCCCGGGCCAAGCGATCCAGCGGAATGGCGAGGGGTTCGCCCTTTGTTTCGCCAATTTCGCCGCCCGCATTGTGGGCGAAGTGGTGCGGGATGACGGGGCAGAAAAGCAAACCTTCCTGAGCGTGGAAGGCCGCCTTGATTCCGGGAGGGCGCTTGAAAAGATCGAAGTGCCTTCCCCGCAGTTTTCGGGCCTGGGCTGGATCATCGGGCAATGGGGAGCCGGTGCCGTTGTCTTCGCCGGGAACGGCATCAAGGATCACCTCCGAGCCGCGCTGCAATTACTGAGTGGATCGCCCGCCCGCCGGGTGATCTATGCCCACACGGGATGGCGGATGGGGGCATCCCCCATGAATCGTGTCAACTCCAACGCTTTGCCTTGAACTAAGGATCATTAGTGCAATTACCTACCCAGGGCTACACCCCCAGATCCCCGCCTCCCGGGGGTACTTGGGAAATGTATTTCCAATGTTCGATATCGTTCTCTTACCAGAACCCCTGGCGACACTCACTCCACCAAATCACCTATCCAGCGTTGGACAGATCCTCCTTTGGCCTGGAATTGGGTCCTGCTTCTTTCTGTTCGGGCGTATGATGCGCCTAAGTTATGCCGAGGCAGTGCGCTTTTTCTTGGAACCAAAACAAATGAATAAAAGGCAATGGATCCTCATCACTGCCATCTGGCTCCTGACTCTTGCTGGGGCTTTCGTGCTAGGCCACTCACATGCCGAGGGATGGGGAAGGCCGCGCAGGTGAAATTTTTAATGGAGATTGCGTACTGCAAACAAAGAAGAACTATCGCTTGCAGAAAGAAGTCCGACTTTACAGGTTTTGCAGAAAGTCCGAGACCTTTCAGGTAATCCCTTGGAGGTTAGGGCGTTTCTCATTGATGTCCAGGGAGAGTTTTTAGACGCGAACCGGAAGTTGATAGTGGAACTTGCCTCCCTGGGTATTGATGCAACATCCCTTATGAAGATACGAGAACGCCGTATGGAGATTCGTCGGAACCTTGCGTCTTGGGAACCTGGGCAAACCAATGGGCCTTTGAATCGACGCAATTGAGTTGTGGTGGGAGCTTTTGTATGGATTTTTCAAGTCGCCAGGACTCAATCAATCATGCCTCGCAGACAAGCGCCCTCTCTTCCCTCCAAAAGGTATGTGATGAGTTGACAACTCATCGCGCAGGAGGCGCCTTACTTTCTTGAAGGCACTCTGAGCAGGCCAAACAGCTCCTGAGCCGTGTGGGGCATTCGGCGCCCAAGGAATCATATCCCTTGACTCGATTACCCTCCAGAAACCAACCTACCAACCCCCCGCGAAACGATGTGAAGGAAGCCCCTTCCCAGGAATCCCTGAAACCAGACACGCCCTGGATGCCGCACCGGGTTTTGGACAGCGTTTGGACATACGGGCAGGCGCAAAAATCTCATGGCCGCTTATATACAAGAACACCCTTGATTTCTCAAGGGTGTTTGCTGGTAGGGCCAAGGGGAATTGAACCCCTGTTACCGCTGTGAAAGTCCGGTATATTACCCTTTTCTGAACGCGCCCGGACGCTACCGAATCACTCTTTTCCTTTATATTTCAGCATTTCTGACGTTTGACGTTCTCTTGCATTCGCTTCAATTCGGGGATATGTTTTCTACACCGTTTCTACACGGGGCGCTACCGCCTTGTTTGGCTCGTGTGGAAAACGGCGCACCTCGGAGAATCCATGGCCAGGACGAAGAGAAGCGCCAAATTGGACACTCGAAACGCCCGATTGAAACTCCCAATAGAGGAACGGCACCAAGAGCCCCTCTCTCCGGGGCGATACCTTGTCTACCGAAGGCCAAAGAGCGGGGCCGCTGGGAGCTGGGCCGCTTATTGGTGCGATTTGGAAACCAAGAAGAAGGTTCTTGAGCGCCTTGGCACTGCCGATGACTTCCAGGACGCGGATGAGCGAACGGTGCTGAGTTTTGCCCAGGCTCAAGCGAAGGCGCAATCCTGGTTCAAGGAAAGGGAGCATCAAGCCATTCACGGCGATGAATCCTTGCCCCAGGACGGGCCTTTGACCGTGGCCCAAGCGGTGGACCGATACCTTGCTCGGAATGAAGCCATGGGTGGCAAAAGTGCCAATGATATGCGCCAGCGGGCGAAACTCTGGATAAGCCCGACCCTGGGAGGCATCGAAGTAGGCAAGCTAACGCGGGCCAAGGTGGAAGAGTGGCATCAAGCCATCGCGGAATCTAACCGCCAAGTTCGCCCCAAGAAAGAAGCCCCAAAGGTCGCACACCCTCGTAAGGCCAAAGAGAGCCAGCGAAAGCAAAACCTGAACCGAAACCAGCTCTAGAAGAAGATGCCAAGCGGAAGCGAAAGGCCACTGCCAACCGGATTCTGTCCATCCTGAAAGCCGCGCTGTCATGTGCCCGGGAGCAAGGCTGGGTGATTTGTTCCGGGGATGCTTGGGAACTAGTGAAGCCTTTTCGGGGGGTTGAAGAACCCCGCCAGGATTATTTGAATCCGCAGGAACAGCAACGGCTCTTGAATGCCATCCAAGCGCCCGATTTCCGCATGCTTGTTTCCGGTGCCCTAACCACGGGGTGACGATACGGGGAGTTGTGCCGGATGAAGGTCGAAGACTTCGATGAAACGGGAGACGGTTCGATCCTGGTTCGGGTTGCAAAAGCTGGAAAGGCCCGCCGCGTCCTTCTTACAAAGGAAGGACGGGCCTTCTTCCAAAGCATCACAGCGGGGCTTAGCGGAAATGAACTTATCTTTCGCAGGGATGCCGCAGAGCGCCGAACACGGGGCGGTGATCCCCTGGCCTGGGGCAAGAATGACCAGCAACGCATCATGAAGGATGCTTGCAAAGCTGCGGGTCTACCGGAGATGGGATTCCATCAACTCCGGCACAGCTACGCATCTGCTTTGGTTGCTGCGGGAATGCCGCTTGCCCTGGTCGCCAAACTCACAGGACACGCCGATACCCGGATGCTTGAACGCCACTATGCTCACCTCGCATCTTCGGACCTTTCCCGGGCTCTGGAAGCCATGGCCCCCAGCCTGAATCTGCCCATCGGGAATATGGCCGCACTTTCGATCAAGGTTGGTCCTGACAATGTTACAGAGGTGGAAGAGCTCAAGGTCAATGGAAGTCAAAAGCCAGCCTGAAAATGCAAAAAGGGGGGTGTATGTACAAAACTGGGAAATCTGGGAAAAGTGGGAATTGAATAATGGTGCCAGGGCTTCGCGGTTCCCAGTTTTGAAAAGCTGAGAAAGGCGGAATGGGAAAACTGGGAAACCCATCTTTCACCAGTGTTGCTAATCAGTTGCGCACCCATGGCTTTGCCAAAATGCGGTAGCGTTTCAGAAGATCGGTTGGGTTCTACTTGGGTTCTGCGCCGTGGCAGTTGTGCCGGTTAGTTCCAATTGATTGGCCACCGCTTTGAGCTCTAGAAAAATGCTAAAATTGCCCATTCCGTGCTTCCAAGTTCGCCTTTGCTTTTCCTAGTGCTACGGGATTTTCAACATTTACGTCTTTCAAAACCTGATTAGGCGAACTGGGGCTGCTTCGCACCCTGTTTTTGGCCTCCTATCCGGGGAAAAACGGTCTGCCTAACACGGTTGCTTCAACAGCTAGTCCTACGGCTTTTTCAACACTTACACTTCCCATTAACCGTATTAGGCGAACTACACTTTCCTTCGTATAGTTCGTCTAATTCAAAGTTAGGCCGCTAATGTGCATTCTTAAAGTTTTCAGTAAATCAACCTCCTTCAAGGATTTTGCGGAATCCACAACGGTGCCTGTCTTCTCCTGTTTCGATAAGGGCGACGTATTCAATCCAAAACGTGGCACTACCTACGACGAAAATAGGATTTCATTCGATGTGTCGGATAAGGATTGGGATGACTTCCCTGGCCAAGTTGAGGACGCCATTGCATTCCTATCCAAATGGGAATCGGAGCTTACTGAACTCAATACCAAATTTTCGCCGGAGGAGATGATCCTCGATTTCCCTTTGTACTCACGCTTGGATGGCAACATCATCAACCAAAATGACTACCTGCCCAAGGAGCTGATTACCCTTGCTGGCCGCCTCGGACTTTGTATCGGCATGTCAATCTACGACAAAGATCATGTCGATGATCTCTAGCGGCCTAACCCTCCGCTCAACCCGGACGCAACCTCTGCGATTCGGCTCCATCAACCACCGCGCCGCTCAGGTTGCGCCGGTTAGCTCCACCGTTAGGGCTCCCATGCTGCTCCCCAACAAGCTCCTATTTGGACTGCTACTGATCGTTTTTGGCCTTCATGGTGATGGGCATGCCAAAGCCCTAGCAAAGCAGGCTGTTGTCAAAGTCTCCTTAGAATTGATTCAAAAAGAGATACCGATAACCAAAGATTCGAATGAAATTTTCAAAATCACCATTACAAACACTGCCGATTTCACCTTGCAAATCTACAAAGATCTCGAATTTGGTACCACCATTTTCCTAAAGAACGATAAACACACAAGGACGTCACCCCAAAGTAATTGGCGATTTGTGCCCACCCTCCTCCACCTAGACCTGGAGAGAACATTTTCATGCCGATTGAGCCACATAAATCAGTCTCTGTTATCTACAACAGATCGTTAGATGACCTTGGGGTTGCAGGGCCTGGCCATTATTTCGTTACTGCCTACTATTTCCGCAATCTCACTCGTGACCCGGAACATGCTTATCCATCTCTCCGTGACAAGCCGCTGAATTCAAATACCATCGAGATCACGGTGAGGTAAGGTCGTATGCACCATCGCCCTAACCCTCCGCTCAACCCGGACGCAACCTCTGCGATCTGACTTCATCAACCACCGCGCTGCTCAGGTTGCGCCGGTTAGCTCCAGTCGTTAGGCCGCCCCATGATCGAAGAGCCAGAAGCATTGATTCCCTTGTGGGACTACGGGTGGTGCGAACACCGAATCATTGAGTGCCAAGGGAAATCTGACATCGAAATTGTCAAAAACTATCTCGAATGTGAGGAGTTCGGGACTAGCTTTGTATTCCCCGAGCCTGGCGACAACCCAACCCTGCATGGGCCATTCCTTCGTTCTGCAATTCAGACTTCCCATTTTGTTCCGGTTTCGATCGAAGAAGTCCTTCCTCGGTTAAAGAGCATTTGCTTCGACAGCCCTGGTACAAAACCAGTCTCCCAAGAACAATGGGATGAACTGGAGCACCTAACAGAAAGCTTGGTCAAGCGAAGTGATGTCGCATTCCAACTCACTCTGACGACCGAGAACACCGAAGCTCAGCATGAATGGGGCTGGGTTATTCTTGATTTTCATGAGTTCATATTCACAACGCGTGGCTCTGGCAAAATCGAAAGGTTGGTCATCGGTTATGACTAAGCTCGGCGGCCTAACCCTCCGCTGCACTCGGACCCCGCCTGCATTGCCTTTCGCTCTCTCTCATCTTCCTGCTTCCTCGGCTTCGTTCAGCGCCTCGGTGCAGGCGGGGCCGGTGAGCTTCATTCGTTAGGCCGCTCTATGCCGAACTTCAAACGCTTCATTTTCAACCTGGTATTGATGTCGAGCATGAGCTTGTTTGGTCAACAACCAGATTCGCCCAAGCCAACACGGAAAGCTGTTGAGCGCACCTGCAAAGTTCATCACACACAGTTGCGAACGATCGTTGTTCTGATTTACTACGGATATCCGAAAAGTGCAGAAGATACATTCACTGAGGCGCGTTCTTCAGCATTTCCTCACTCACAAATGCGAGTCGTTTTCGGGGGCTGCGAAGTTCAGCCAGAGAAAACTATGCTGGTAGGCGTCTGTGACGAGTGCACTCAAGAGCAACTTAAATGGCTTGAGCATTGGCCCAAATGGAAAACAACCAAAGACCCAAGAGTTCCACTACCACCGGCGCCCTAACCAATCGCTCAACCGGACGCAGCCTCAACTACCAGGTTTCCCCTCCATGTTCCCTGATTTCTCTTCTCCCACCACCATTCTGCTATCGGCAGCGCCGGTTAGCTTGGTTCGTTAGGCATCGCCATGAACACTCGCGATTGGGGATCAGAAGCCATTTGCCGCTTTCCCGATCTGATTCAGGATTGGGATTCGGTTACTGATCCATGTGCACTTTGGAATGAGCTCTCCTTTGAGCTTCGTCATGCCTACGATAACCCTCAAAAGGTTGACCTGGTTCCAAGGATCTACGAGTTTGCTTTCTGGTGTTGTGGTCCCGCCCTCGCCAACCAAGGCAATGCTGAATTGCCGCAATGGGTTCATACCTGTTTTTTCAACGAACTTCCATGGTCAGACCCGGCACTCCACGACATGCCCAATTGGTTCACTCCAGAAGAGTTCCAGGCACTTCAGTCGACACTTTCCTGGCAAAAGCACCCAGAACGATTCCAAATGGCCGTTTCAATCTTTCAAGGGCAGCCACCTAAATCCGGTTGGGCAAACAAGCGCATGCCTAACCTCTCGTTCAACCCCGGCCGCTTTGCGGCCTCGGACCCAGCCGTGACCGGCTGGGCCGGTTAACTCTGTCGTTAGGCAGGTTCACGAACAAAATGTCCAATCCAACTGATAGTCCTTATTCCCCTCCGGCCGCTCTTGTGGAGCAGCCAGTTGAGAAACGCCACTCCCCAAGCAGTCCTTTCATCGGTGTAATTCTCGGCATTTTCACCGGCCTGATCGTCGCAACCCTAATGTATGCCGGGTTCGGTATTTGCTATCTTTCATCACGAATTCTCATGACCATTTTTTCTCTGACTTTAACGGGACTTCTAATCCTACTTTGGTCTCAGTGGCCAAAATGGCCTCATCGAAACCTCTCATTCGATATCCCCGTCTTGGTCATTATTACGGTGACTCAGTTCGCCCTGCTCTGTGGAACATACACCGCACTTACAAGTGCAAAATTTGCACCACCTGCCTAACCTTCCGCTCAACGCGGACGCTGCCTCTTCGAGTCATCGTCCGCAACAACCGTTTGGATTTCTCTTCTCAATCTTTCCGCGCCGCTTCGGCAGCGCCGGTTAGCTTCCCTCGTTAGGCCGCACGTGAGCCATCTCGAACAGAAGACCGCCCGACAAATTACCCGCTTTTGGGGTGGCATTTTCGCTCTTCCGTTGTTGTTTCTGATGGCAGTGCAGTTGGTCTTGATTAACAACGCGCTCAACCATAACGAACTGGCCTCGATGATGGCCATGAAACTATTGGCGCTCGTGGCAGGGCAGGTCGGTGTGTTTTGTGGAGTTTTCTTAACTCCAAACCTAATTGCCACAACAAGGAATGTCTCTCTATCGGCAATTGCAATCTCTGCGGTGTTTCATTCGTTGGTATGGTCGATTCTCTTTGCAGCTGGATGGTCCGTTTTCTATGGGGCCAAACTTCATAGAATCATTCTTCCTAGCCTTGACCGTTCGGTATTCTTTGTTTTGGTCTGTACCTTTGGGTACGCGTTCTTCGAACTATTGGTAATTTCATGGCGATTACGAAAACATGCTCATCCGGCCTAACCCTAATACCGTTCACTTAAGCCTTGACGGACCAATTTGAGGGCCTAGATTTTGTGTAGGGCTCACTATGGCCAGAACGCCAGCAACGCTTGAGGGTGGAACGCGAATCTCGGACTACATCACCCTTGGGGTGGTGGCGCGACTGTTTCCCGCCGAGCGGGTGGAATCCGTGCTCAGGGAGACGGGGCGTGCCAGCCAGCGCCACCGGGACCTGCCCGCTCATGTGGTGATCTATTACGTCATCGCCCTGGCCCTCTTCACCCAAGCATCCTGCCGCGAGGTCCTGCGTGGTCTCATGGAGGGCCTTCGTTGGTTGCAGGGCACCCCAGACGAACTGCATATTGCTGGAAAGTCTGCCATCTCCCAAGCCCGCTCCCGTCTTGGCTGGGAGCCACTCCAGCGCCTTCATGACCAGATTGTCCAACCTATTGCCACCCCGGACACTCCAGGGGCTTGGTACCGCCAGTGGCGCATCGTCAGCATCGACGGCTGCACCCTGGATGTTCCCGAGGATCCCGCCATCGAGAACGAGTTCGGCCGACCATCCACAGCCAAGGGCACCAGCGCTTACCCTCAGGTCCGCTTCGTCTCCCTGGTCGAGAGCGGCACCCATGTCCTCTTTGCATCCCGCATGGAGGGCTTCAATACCAGCGAGAAAGCTCTGGCCCACCAGGTTCTCCCAGCCCTGACCCCAGGCATGCTCTGTCTCGCCGATCGCGGGTTCTACGGCTTCGAATTCTGGAATAAGGCCAGGGCCACAGGCGCCGAACTTCTCTGGCGCGTCAACGCCAAGCTCGGTCTCCCCCGAGAGGAGGAGCTCAAAGACGGCTCCTATCTCTCCACCCTCTACCC
>JADKBC010000007.1 GCA_016715205.1 Holophaga sp. | reverse complement strand
TTCGTCGGCCAGCACACCACAAAAGCCCAGTTCCGGATGGCGAACCAGGAAGGACTGAGTGGAGTCGAGAAGGGCGAAATGGATCAGGGTCATGGTTGTTAGCTGGAAAATGCGGTCCGCGGTTTTTTTATTTCCGATTCTTCGTCCACAAAATCCTCAACCCCTCCAGCGTCAAATCCGGTTCAACGTTCTGGATGTATTTGCTGGCGGGAGCGATGACCTTGGCCAGGCCGCCGGTGGCAACTACGGGGCAATCAGGGAATTCCACCAGCAGGCGCTCGAGGATGCCATCCACCTGGCCCACGTAGCCGTAAAAGAGGCCGGATTGCATGGCCTGCACGGTGTTGCGACCCACGAGCCGCTCTGGTTCGGCGATCTCCACCCGAGGTAGTCGCGATGCGCGTTGGAAAAGGGCTTCGGCAGCGATTTTGAGGCCGGGCAGGATGATGCCGCCCAGGTATTCCCGCTTGGCGTTCACGATATCGAAGGTGGTGGCGGTACCAAAATCCACAGCAATGAGCGGGGCCCCGTAGCGCTCCAGACCTGCAACGGCGTTCACGATGCGGTCAGCGCCCAGTTCAGAAGGGTTGTCGATGAGGAGCTTCAGCCCGGTCTTGATGCCCGGTTCGATCCACAGCGCATCCGCATGGAAGTAGACCTTGATCCAGGCGTCCAGCACCGGGTGCATGGGCGGCACCACACTGGAAACCACCACGTGCTGGATCTGGTCCGGGTCGATGCCACAGTGGCGCAGCAGCGCAAAGCTGGATAGGCCGTACTCATCCACCGTACGCTCGCGGCTGGTGGCCAAGCGCCAGGAATGCACCAGGGGCGCTTCCGGTCCTTTGCTGAGATCGAAAACGCCCAAAACGATGTTGGTATTGCCGACATCCACGGCGAGCAAGAAGCTCATGCATCCTCCAATCCATCAGCATGGCGGGGGGAAACCAATCCATCAATCCGGCAGCAGGAAATGCCCTTCCAGCACCTTGACCGCGCGCCCGCCGATGGCGACCCGATCACCCTTCAACTCGCAGGCAAGATCGCCCCCACGTTGGGAGATCTGCCGGGCGCTCAGCACCGTTTTACCCAGGCGTTGAGCCCAATAGGGAATCAACGTGCAGTGGGCACTGCCGGTCACGGGGTCTTCGGGAATACCGGCAGCGGGCGTGAAGAAGCGAGAGACGAAATCTACCCGGTCGCCCGGCGCGGTCACGATGGCGCCAAAGCAATCCACCTTATCCAGGGCGCTGAAATCAGGCTTGAGGGCCGCCAGCTCGGCTTCTGAATCCACCACCACGAAATGATCCCGAGCCTTGGCAACGGGCCGCGGGGACAGCCCCAGGGCCTCCAGCAACCCCGCAGGTGTCGCGCAGGACGCAGGTGGGCGGCTGGGGAAGTCCAGCACCAACAGGTCACCCTGGCGGTGCACCTGGAGCAGCCCGCTCATGGATTGAAAGCGGATGGTGGCACCCGGCTGGCCCAGTTCCTGGAAGGCCACGTAGGCGCTGGCCAGGGTGGCGTGGCCACACAAATCGATCTCCAGTTCAGGCGTAAACCAGCGAATGCGCCAATCGTCAGCTTCTTTCACGATAAAGGCCGTTTCCGCCAGATTGTTCTCAATGGCAATCGCCTGCATGACAGCCTTCGGCGGCCACGCCTCCAGCACCACCACGGCCGCAGGGTTGCCCTGGAAGGGGCGATCTGCAAAAGCATCAATTTGAAAAAGAGGAAGACGCATGGAAGCCTCCGGTGCAAGCTTAGCCCCAGTGGGAGGACCTATGACGGATTCGACCGGTGCGATCACAACTCCCGTTCTGTTTCTAGGCCATGGTTCGCCGATGTTGGCCCTGGAGCACGGCCCCTGGCATGCCGCCCTGCAAAGCTGGCGGTCCGGCCATCGGGGAATTCGCAGTGTCCTGATCATTTCAGCCCACTGGGAGACGGCGAACGAGTTCACCCTGAATGCGGCTGCGCGACCGGGGGTGCTGCACGACTTTTCGGGCTTTGCCAAGGAACTCTACGATCTGGACTACCCCGCACCGGGGGACCCTGCCCTGGCCGCCAAGGCCGGTGATCTGTTGCGCGAGGCTGGCCTGAGTGTGCGTTTGGATCCCGCCCGCCCGCTGGATCACGGAGCCTGGGTGCCCCTGCGAACCTTGTTCCCTGAGGCACGCACCCGGGTTGTTCAGCTATCGCTGCCGCGACCACGCACGGTAGAAGCACTTCTGGAGGCCGGTCGGGCGCTGGCGCCGTTGCGGAAGGAGGGCGTGTTGATCATCGCCAGCGGTGGCTTGGTGCACAACCTCCGCCGCCTGGCCTGGAGCAGCCATCCTGAACCGGAAGAATGGGCCCAGCGCTTTGACAATTGGATTGTGGGCCGGATCCTGGACCAGGATCTTGCAGCCCTGACCCAAGCCGCAACCCGCGCGCCGCACTATCAGGACGCAGTGCCTACAACGGAACATTTCCATCCGCTCTATGTCGCCCTTGGCGCCGCCGGTCATAGCCCCTGCCAGCCGGTTTACACCGGCTGGCAGCATGGCAACCTGAGTCTCCGAGCCATGAGCTGGGAGTGACGCAGCCTATTTGATCTGAAGATCCTTCAGGATTTTAGGATCCTTTTCATCCTGGGCCAGGATGGTGTGGCAGGTGTCGCAATCCGCCGCGATCATCTTGCCATCCTTGGTGTTGTGCGTGCCGTCGTGGCAGCGGAAGCAGCCCGCCGAATCCTGGTGCCCGATGTGATTGGGGTACGTCCCCCAGGTGATCTTCATTTGGGGGAATACATTGCGCAGATAGATTTCCTTCACAGCGTTTGCCGCTGCCTCCACGAGCTGTTTTTTCTGCGCGTAAATTTCAGGGTAGGAGGTGCGGTAGAACGTGGTCAGGGTTGCCGGAATCTGCGCAACGGCAGCTTCCTGGGTGGGGTAGTCCACCTTCAGCACTTCCATGGCTTTTTTCTTGATGAACGGCAATTCGCGGCTGATGTGCTGGGAGTTGATGGCCTTGTCCAGGGCGGGGCTCGGCATTTCAAAGGTATGGGCGGGTCGGTTGTGGCAGTCCACACAATCCATGGGACGGCTGGGTAGTTTGGCCAACTCATCGGGTGTGAGTTTGTTGTCATCGGCCAGGTAATCCACCAACTGACCCTTATCGTCCTTGTACGTGATCTTGGCAATGGTCTGCCGACGTGAATCAGCGGCCACATAGGTGATGCGCTCACCGTCATCCAAATGTCTTCCGTGAATCCCGGCCTGTCCCTGCCACGTGCGCCCGCCGATCTTCAGGAGCAGCACGGTGGTCGTGGCCGTGTTGCCTTCATCCTCCGCATACTTGGTGCGAACCACCATCTTGTCGCCATGGAATTTCTGCGGCCAGTGGCACTGCTCGCAGGTTTCCCGGGCCGGGCGCAGGTGTTCCACCGGGCTGGGTATCGGGCGGGAATAGGTTTTGAGCGACACAGCAATCAATTGCCGTGTTCCCGAAATTTTTGATTTCACAAACCAGCCAGCACCAGGACCGATGTGGCACTGGGTGCAGGTGACCCGGGAATGCGCGCCATCCTTGTAGGCCGTCAGTTCGGGGGACATGACCGAATGACAGGCCTGGCCACAGAACTGGGTGGAATCCATGTACTCCACACCTTTGAAAGAGGCCGTGCCCAGAATGAGAATATTCAGAGCCGTGGCGCCCACGACGATGAACAGCCCTTTGCGGATGGCCGAAGACCCCAAATCCACCTGGGGAAATTCACCGGGGATTTCCCCTTTGCGGCGAAGCTTTCTCCGCCGGAACCACATGCCCAAGGGAATGAGGCCCAGGCCGGCGAAAAAGAACCCTGGCAGGATCAGAAAGAACAGGATGCCGGTATAGGGGTGCATGGGGTGGGGGCTCATGAGTTCGAGAACCCAGAACCACGCCAGGGTGATGGCCGAGGCCGTGGTGAGCACCAGACCCGCCAGGCTGATCCGATTCTCGCTAAAGAAGAAAACGACCCGTGCCAGATCTGTGAATCGTCCTGACTGTTTCATAGCATCACCTCAGAAAAACTACGAAGGAGTTTCCTTGACTGGTAGAGAGGGTGGCTCTGAACCATTGAATCCGGGTTGGTCCTGCATCAGGCGGGCCACGCAATCGGGGCAGATGCCATGGGTCCAGTCAGCCTTCGAATGGGAAGAAATATAGGTTTCGATCTGCTGCCAATAGCCCTGATCATCACGCACTTTTTTGCACCAGGCGCACATGGGCAGGAGCCCTTCCAGTTCCTTGACATTGGCCAGGAGCGCAGACAGATCGTATACCAGGGCCTTCTCCCGCAATACCAGGGATCGCGCCCAGGACACGAACACCGCCACCCCCACAAACGACAGGAGATGAATGAAGGCATCCCAGAACAAAACCCAACCCGGCAATAACCCCGGGTGCCAGGTGACCTCAATACCGCGCCAAGCACTGGCGGCGACCACAGCCGTGACCACTCCCCAGGCCATGCCCCCGCGCCAGGCGACTAGCAGCACAGGCAACAGATAGAAGGGGCCCAGCTTGAGCTGCAGCCCTGTCTTCACATCCAGCCAAGCAACCAGAACGGTCCACACCACTCCGGCAAGGAGGGCGGAAATGGCTGGATGTCGCCGGAAGAAGACCATGGAGTCCAATTATGTTCGAGATGCCCGATGTCTGCGACATCAACGCACCTATTTCGGGAACATCTACCCATTTACTGAGTTTGGACTTCTTCCAGGGCGCGCTGCCGCTCTTCCCATTCCGCCAGTGCGTAGGCCAGATCCATCTCCACGGCCTTCAGGGCATCCGTCTGCTCCTGGAAATTTTTCCAATCGGCGGGATCCGCCGTGACCAGGGCTTCATTCAGGCTCGCGGCCTTGGCCTCCAGTTCGGCAACCCTGGCTTCAGCCTCGCCCACCAAACGTTCCAAGCGCTTGAGGGTGCGTTGGCGTTCCTTGTCGATGGCAGCCGGCCGCACCGGAGCCAGCGTGGGCTTGGGAGCCTCCTTGGCCTTGGGAATCTCTTTGCCCTTGGATTTGGGGAGCACCGCTGTTTCCTCTTCCTCGCTGGGCTCGTGTCCCAAATCCAGGTCCACCCACGCCTGATGATCCTCGTAGCTTCCTTCGCGGAACTCGGCCTTGCCTTCGTGAACCCGCAACAGGGAGTCCGATACGCGGCCTAGCAGGTAGCGATCATGGGTCACCAGCACCACGGCACCGCTGAAGCTCAGGATCGTGTCCTCCATGGCTTCCATGGAATGGATATCCATGTGGTTGGTGGGTTCGTCCAACAACAACAGGTTGACGCCTTCGCGGATGAGGGTGGCAATGGAGAGTCGCGCCCGCTCGCCACCGCTCAACACGGTGACGGGCTTATCCACGTCGTCGCCCCGGAATTGAAATTTGGCCAGGAAGCCCAGCACATCTTGTTTCGGCGCCATGGGAATCACACCCTGGATCTGCTGGAAGATCGTGTTGCGCGGATCCAGGTTGCGATGATGCTGATCGAAATAACCGAGCTTCACCTGGCTACCCAGGCGACAGGTCCCCGCAATAAAGGGAATCTCTTCTGAAATGGCCTTGAGCAGGGTGGATTTGCCAGTGCCATTGAACCCAACAATGGCGAGCTTCTGCCCACGCTTGACCTGGAGGTGATCCAGGGGTGCGAAAAGGGGTACCCCATCCCAACCCACGGTCACCTTGTCCAGCACCAGCGCCGTATCGCCGCTGCGTTGGGTTTCCGGAAAACTGAACTTCACCTTGCGGCGGTCCCGCAGTGGCTTGTCAAGCCGTTGCAGTTTCTGAAGGTGGGTGCGCCGGCCGCGTGCTTGCTTAGTGTTCTGGCCCGCGATATTGCGGCGAATGTATTCCTCTTGCTTGCGAATGTAGCCCTGCTGCTGTTCGAAATGCTTTTCGGCTATCTCTAATTCCTGTTCTTTCTTTTCCATGAACTCGGAGTAGTTGCCCTCGTACACGCGGGAGCGCCCCGCTTCAATCTCGAGAATGCTGGTGGCGACGCTATCCAGGAAATAGCGATCATGGCTGATCACCGCCACGGTTGCGGTGGTGTCACTTAAAAAGCTTTCAAGCCACCGCAGGCTGGGCAGATCCAGATGGTTGGTGGGCTCGTCCAGCAGCAACAGATCCTGGCCCTGAAGGATCGCCTTGGCGAGCATCACGCGGCTCTTTTGCCCACCGCTGAGTTCGTGCACATTCTTGTCCAGCATCTCTGGCGAAAAGCCCAGCGCAAACAGGATGCCCTCTGCACGCGCACGGATGGTGAAGCCGTCCAGTCGCTCGAAGGCTTCCGTGGCGAGCTGATAATGCTGCATCACCACATCGAGATCGCTGCCCGGTTCGGACATGCGATGTTCCAGATCGTGGATGGACCGCTGCAGCGCGTTCACATCACCAAAGGCGGAGAGTGTTTCTTCCAGCACTCCGCCATCGGTTTCGGGCTCCAGGTCCTGGGCGTAATGACCCATGCGGATGCCGCGTTCTTTGGTGGGGCGCACCACCACGCCGCCATCCAGTTCCAGCTGTCCCAGCAGCACCTTGAACAGGGTGCTCTTGCCGGCGCCGTTCCGGCCGATCACGCCCCAGCACTCGTCCTCCTGCAGCGCCCAGGTCACGTCCTTCAGGACTTCCTGGGGGCCGAAGCTCAGGTGGGCATGGTTGAGACTCGCGAGCATGGTTGGCTTTCCGCGCGTGGTTTTGAAGGTTATGCGAAATCGGCCGCCCGAGGGCGGCCGATTTTGGTGGAGCTAAGCGGGATCGAACCGCTGACCTCTTGCATGCCATGCAAGCGCTCTCCCAGCTGAGCTATAGCCCCGGGAAACACTAGTCTCCCACGGGTCCGAGGGTGGATCAAGGGAAAATCTTGGACCCGGTCACTTGCTTTGCAAACGCAGGGTCTGTCCAACCTGGATCTTGTTCCCTTTAAGCTTGTTCCACTTCCGCAATTCCGCCAATTCCACACCATACCGCTGGGAAATGGAAAAGAGCGTCTCGCCTCGTTTAACACGGTGAGACCGGGGATGAGCGGGTTCACCTTCAGCATGCTTGACCAGCGGCTTGGAGGTTGCGGGTTCAGCATTTGCAGGCATGGCCGGGGTGGTGACCTTGCTGGGAACGGGGGGCAGATCGGTGGCCGGTTTGCCCACTTCTACTGGGGTTGTGGAAGGCGCGGTTGCCTGGGGTTCAGGCTTAGCCATCGGCCCAGGGTCGGTGCCAGGCGCACCCGGAACCGAAGGCAGGGGCTCCAGGGGATGGTCGGCCATTAATTTGGCCCGCTCGGCCGCGGGTTTGAGATCCGCCTCATCGATGGGAATTGCCGCGGGTGGAGGCACCTGGATCCGGCGCCCGGCCTTGAATTGGGAAGCCTTCAGGCCATTGGCCACCAAGAGGTCTTCGGAGCCCACCTTGAACTTGGCCGCCACCCGGGCCAGCGTATCGCCCTTGCGAATGACGTACGGCTTGAAATCCAGGCGCTCCCGGCTGGGAATTCCCGCCAGGGCACGGGCAGTCGCTTGGGCAGTACCGGGTGGAACTCGGAGCGTGTACCGGCCGGGTGGCGTGGTGGCGCGAAGCAACTCGGGATTCAGGGCCTTCAGCCGTTCCACATCCGTGCCTGCATGACGGGCGAGCACCGCCAGACTGGTCATGCGATCCACTTCCACCGCCTCATAGGCATAGGGCGTTCCCTGGGTGATATTCAGGCCATAGCGCTCGGGGAACCGACCCACGAGTACGGCTGCGCACATCTGGGGAACGTAGCTTTTCGTGGCGTCCCGCAGCCACCGGGAACGGGCCATATCCCAGAAATTGCGGGTGCCCAGCGCCTGGGAAGCGCGATCGGTGGTGAGCGGCCCGGCGTTATAGCCCACCAAGGCCAGGTACCAGTCGCCTTCGCGCTCATAGAGGCGCTTGAGGTAGCGCGCCGCAGCTCGGGTGGCCTTCACGGGATCTCGACGTTCTTCCACCCAGCTATTGCCAGTTAAACCGTACATCCGCCCCGTGGGCCGCATGAATTGCCACATACCCACGGCTTTGGCGTAGCTCCTGGCCTGGTTGATGTAGCCCGATTCCACGATGGGTAAAAAGGCCAAATCCTGGGGAATGCCTTCTTCCGCAAATACCTGACGAATCATGGGCAGGTAGCTAGAACCACGGCTCAGGCTCGCTTCAATCTTGCCCTTGATGCGACCCGTGAAGATGTTCACCCAGGTCAGCACTTTGTCGTTCAAGTCGATGGGAAAGTCAAAGACAGCGCCCTGTTCCGCGGCCAGCACTTGATCCCGCTCCGCTCTCAGTTCGGCAGGAGAGAGCACCACAACTTCCTCGGTGGTTTTCAGTCCATCCTCGTCGCCTTCCTCTTCGAACTGCCGCTCCAGGGCCCGCAAACGTTCCATCAAGGGAAGGATGTCGGGTCGACGAAGCACTTCAGGAGGCCAATCCGCCACCAGTACGTCCGCCTCGTCGGCCTTGGTGGAGGCGGCATCCCAGTTTTCCGCTTCGGCGAATTTTTCGGCCGTTTCAATCAAGGCTCTTAACCGAGAAACGGCGGATTCCTGGGGTTGGGCAGCCTTGGTTGGGGGCGCGATGACAGCAGTCTGAGCCAGGCCAGGAACGCACAAAATCCCCGCCACCCCAAAGGTGGCGAGGATCAGGACCATTCGTCCCAGGCGAGGGCCCGGCAGGAATACCACTTAGTGCGCTTCGCTGGCGACGTGGGCCTCGTAGGCCGCTGCGTCGAGCAGTTCGGGGTTGAGATCGCCGGTGAGCTTGATCTTCAGCATCCATCCCTTGGTGTAGGCGTCTTCGTTGACGAATTCGGGATGAGCTTCGAGGTCGCCATTGATCTCCACCACCTCACCGGCGGTGGGCAGGTAGCACTCGGAAACGGTTTTCACACTCTCCACGGTGCCGAATTCATCACCCGCGGCAAAGGCAGCGCCCACTTCGGGCAACTGGACGAAAACCACGTCGCCAAGGGCTTCCTGGGCGTAGTTCGTAATGCCAACGAGGGCCGTGCCATCGCCCAGAGGCTTCACGAATTCATGATTCTTGGTGTACTTGCAGTCAGCAGGATACATGGAGCCTCCAAAAGGGAATGGGATCAGTGTATTCAAATGTGGGTGAGCGTTTCGTGATTAGTGAACGGTGATTTGGCGATGGGTGGTCGGAGAGGGCTGCAGAATGCGGCCCACTCACAGAAACAATTTTAGAGCCTTGCGCGCGGTGCGATCCGGTCGGACATCCGTCTCGATCACCACCTGGATCGCCCGCTTGCCATCCTTGATCTCCACAGCGGTGCCAGGTTGGAGTTGCGATTTGACCTTGATGAAACCGCAGCAAAGGCCCTTGATGGCGAGTTCGGCCGGTTTATCGGGAGATGCGATGCTGTAGATCCGTCCCTCGTGGCGCCCAATGGCCATGTCCGTGACACAGGTCAATACGGTTCCGATCTCCTCGCCCTTCAGGAACACCCGGGCGCCATGCGCATCCACCTTGCGGAGGTCGTGCCCGACGAAGGTCAAGGTGTACGAGGGGTCGGTCGTCGTTTCGAGCGCTGCAGAGCCGAGGAACGTCTTGGTGAAGGCATCACCACCAGGCGCAAAAGGCAACGCAAAGGGCCAGGGATTGTGAATGCAGGGCCAGTGCCCGATGTCCTGATGGGAGAGGGGCAGCACGGCTCCAGCTCGCAGGGAGTCGCGGGCCGCAAGGCCGCAGGGAGTCAGGCCGAATTCCTGCCCAGCTGCCATAATCGCCTCCCACACCTTTACGGTATGGATCCGCTCCACGAACAACTCAAAACCCACTTCGCCGGTGTAGCCCGACCGGGACAGCAGCAGGGGCGTGCCGTCGAGCAGCTGAACCTGCCCAGCGAGGGTCGAGGCCGGGTCGAAGTGCCCCTTCATCGAGAAGTAGGGCAGCTTGTCGAACACGGCTTCAGGGTTCTTCAGGACCTTGGCCATGATCTTGATCGAGGCCGGTCCTTGAATATCGATCTTGCCAAGCTGGTCGGTCAGGTCGATCACCTGAACATCCCGCCCCTTGGCCTGTTCAGCCAGGTGCGTGGCGACAGTGCCGCCCATGCTCGCGTTGACTTCAACCATGTATTCCCCGTCCTTGATCTTGTAGACGAGGCTGTCATCGATTGCATGGCCGTGCTCATCAAGGAACAAGCCATACACGCACTTGCCATCGATGAGGGGGGCGTTGTCCTTGCCCACGCAAGCGGTCAGGTTCCGGGTGAAGCACCACTGGAGCAGATCAAAGGCGTCGGCCCCAAACACACGGATGGTCGCCATATGGCTGGTGTCGAACAGACCAGCCTGGCAGACCACGGCAAGATGCTCGTTCCGGGCACTGGCGTACCAGACGGGCATGAGGTAGTCGCCAAATTCGACGATGTTTCCTCCGTTTGCCTTGTGCCAATCAAACAGTGGGGTCTGTTTTTTCGCGCTGGCCATTGCATTCTCCCTGGTCAAAATTCATTACGAATCGTCTCAATTCTAGTTCACTCACGTGACAAAACACCTATTGAGATTGATCACAACCCAGGCATTTGCGAGAACCTACGTGTCCAGGGCAACAGGCCCGACAGGTGCCAGCCGAGGATCCATTTGCCAGCGGAGTCCTCAGAAACGTCAAGGTGCACCTTGAGCGGAAGCAGTTCGACACCGTTCTGGACAGCGGAATCCAGCTCCTGGGCATACTCAGGATCGATCTCCCAGGCAGCGTCAAATGCAGAGACATCCTCTCGGTGTATGAAGAAGGCGATGGCGGCACGGTGCCCCGCGCGCACCATTCCCTGTAGCTCCCGGAGATGTTTGCGACCTCGCTCCGTAACCGCATCAGGAAAGCAGACCAGGTCGCCAACCTTGAGTGTCGTGTTCTTCACTTCGATGAACACCAGCCGCCCCTCTGCGTCCTCAGCCAGAACATCGATTCGGCTGCCCTCGGCCCCGTACTTCACTTCCGTTCGTACCTTTTGCAACCCCGGAAGCCCTGGCAGCGCATCCTGTCTCGCCGCTTCTGCCACCACCTTGTTGGGCATGCCCGTATCTACCCCAAGCCAATGGCCATCGCGCTCGCAGGCGATCCACGTGAATTTCAACTTCCGGTCGGGATTGGTGGCTGGCGCCAGGAGCACCCGATCTCCAGGTTCCCAACACGATTTCATGGTGCCCGTGTTGGTGCAGTGGGCCGTGATGACGCTGCCATCTTCCAGTTCCACATCGGCCAAAAATCGCTTGTACCGGGTGAGGATTCGCCCCAGGACAAGATCGTGCCTGACGATCAATCCCACTGGCCCAATATCCTTTCGATGGCATCCGCCAGGTTATCGGCCACCAGATCCGCCAGCGCGCCATCGGTAACCGTGCCATAGCCTGTGCGCACCAAGGCCACACGGCAGCCCGCGTTCCGGCCTGCTTCCAGATCGATGGTCTTGTCGCCGATCATCCAGGATTTGGCCAAATCGATGCCGTGCTCGTCTGCGGCCCGCAGCAGCATGCCCGGATTGGGCTTGCGATCTGGGTGGCTAGGGTGGCGGTAGTCTTCGTTTGCCGAAGGGTGAAACGGGCAGACATAGACCCCATCGATGCGCGCGCCTTCCGCCGCCAAGAGGTGATCCAGGTGCTGCATGACGGATTCGTAATCCTTCCATTCGAATTTACCCTTGCCGATGCCCGCCTGATTCGAGATGACCAGCACCGGAATCCCGCGCTTGTTCAACCCCGCAATGGCCTGCCCTGCCCTCGGGGTCAGCACCGTGTCTTCAGGACGGCAGAGGTAGTCCACCTCTTCGTTGAGGGTGCCATCCCGATCAATGAAAATAGCCGGCTGCTTCACCACTTTTCTGGAACTCCCTTCCGACATCCCATCATGCACGAAGGACCAGGATCAGTGGCTCTTGGCTTGCGTCGCCCGAAAGAAATAATGCAGCCCGGAACACAGCACCAGCAGGGCCACGCCGTAAAAGACCCAGGGAATCACCCAATGAGTCCAAGGGCGAATCCCCACCACGTTCACAAACAACCCCAAGGTAATCGCCATGAGTTCGGCCGCGGTGGTCACCTTGCCGAGCAGGCTGGGCTGCAAGCGTTCACGACCCAATTTATCAAAGGCCAGGATGGCGACCAGCGACAAGGTGGCATCCCTGGAAATGGCCAAAATGGAAACCCACATGGGAATCTTGACCACCAAATGAATGTTCGGCAGGGCCATCAGCACAAACGCCGTGGTCATCAGCAGCTTGTCCGCCGCCGGGTCCAGAATCGCCCCGAGCTCCGAGCCCTGGTTGAAGCGACGGGCGATGAAGCCATCCAGCAAATCCGTGAACCCGGCCCCCATGAAGATCAGGCAGGCCTCCAGCGCATGCCCGTACCAGAGCGCGATGGCAAAAAAGGGCACTGCGAGAATTCGCAGCAGCGTCAGGAGGTTTGGCAGGGTTATGACCATTGGGCTCAACAGTAGTTGCATTCTACCTGGACAAGTTGTGATGCAGGTCGCACCGGGGTGCCTTGCCTTCGCCGCCCAGGGCGGTAGACTTTAGCGTGGAGTTGAGATGGCGTCTCAAAATACATCCAAACGACTGAGCGATCTGCACCCTGGCGAAGGCGCCACGGTGGTGAGCGTCGAGGCTCAAGGGCCGGTGCGGCGACGGTTGCTCGAAATGGGCTTCATCCGGGGAGCCCACCTGCGAATCGAAAAACTGGCGCCCTTGGGTGATCCCATGGAATTGGTGATCAAGGGCTATCACCTTTCCCTGCGGCGGGAAGAGGGCGACTGCATCCTCGTCAGCCAGGAGCAGTGATGGTAACCATTGCGCTCGCGGGTAATCCCAACTGCGGCAAGACCTCCATTTTCAATGCCCTGACTGGGGCCCGCCATCATGTGGGCAATTGGCCCGGCGTAACGGTGGAACGGCGCAGTGGCCACAGTGACATGGGGAACCTGGAAGTCGAGGTGGTGGACCTCCCAGGAACCTATTCGCTGGCGGCCCAAAGCGAGGACGAGCGCATTGCAGCCCGGTTCCTGTCGGACCCTTCGGTGGATGTGATCGTCAATGTGCTGGATGCCTCCAACCTGGAACGAAACCTGTATCTCAGCACGCAGTTGCTGGAACTGCATCGCCCCATCGTTTATGCCCTCAACATGGCGGACGACGCCGAGCGCCAGGGCACCCGCATCGACCTGAAAGCACTCTCTGCCCTGCTCGGCGGCCCGGTCATTCCCACGGTGGGGAATCGGCAGGAGGGCATCCAGCAGTTGAAGGATGCCATCGTGCGCGTAGCGACCGGCGTGGAGCCCACGATCCGCCCTGTTTCCGTGAGCTACGGCGATGACATCGAACGCGAATTGGTCAAGTTGGTGGGTGAGATCGGCAGGGACGAACACCTGGCCTCCGAGCGGCCACCACGCTGGCTCGCCTTGCAACTGCTGGAAGCTGCGCCCGAAGCCGAAGCCATCGTGGATCAGAGCCATGCCCGCGCCGCAATCAGGGCCCAAAGCCAAACCAGCGTGGCCTTTCTGGAACAGCACCTGGGCGCCGATTGCGGAACCTTGCTGGCGGAGCGGCGCTATGGCTTTGCCCACGGCTTGGTAAAAGAGGCCATCCAGGAAATGGGCACCGGGCAGCGCTCCTTCACGGACAAGCTCGATGGCCTGCTCACCCATCGCTGGCTTGGGATTCCCATCTTCATCGCGATCATGATCGGCGTTTATGCCCTTACGTTCATCGTGGGCAAGTACCCCCAGGACTGGATCGCGGCGGGTTTCGCCCACCTGCATGATTGGGCTGCGGCCCATGTGCCGCCCGGGGAACTGGCCAGCCTGCTGGTGGATGGGATCATCCCCGGCGTAGGCGCCGTAGTCGTGTTTGTGCCCGTAATCATGCTCCTGATGGGCTGCATCGCGTTTCTCGAAGACACGGGCTACATGTCCCGGGCCGCCTTCATCATGGATCGCCTGATGCACCTGATGGGGCTGCATGGAAAAAGTTTCATTCCCTTGATCATGGGCACGGGCTGCAATGTGCCCGCGGTGCAAGCCACCCGCACCATCGAGAGCCGCACGGATCGCTTCATCACCATCCTGGTTTGCCCCTTGGTGTCCTGTTCGGCCCGCCTGCAGGTGTACATCCTGATCGCCGGCACCTTCTTCCCACCCGTGCAGGCGGCCTTCGCCATCATGGCGCTGCACTTCTTGGGCTTCGGGTTGGCGATGCTCATGGGCAAGGTGCTGCGACTCACGCTCTTCCGGGGCGAGAATGCCCCCTTCGTGATGGAACTCCCGCCCTACCGCCTTCCCGTGCTGAAAAGCACCCTCATCCACATGTGGGAAAAGGGCCGCGTTTTCCTTTCCCGGGCAGGCACCGTCATTCTCGCTGGGGCCACTTTGGTGTGGTTCCTTTCGCATTATCCGGGCATTTCCAATCGGCAATGGGCCGTAGAACGGCAGCAGAAGGAAGAAGCCATTCGGGCTCAGAAACTCCCCACCATCCAGGAAACAGAGCAACTGGAAGCCCTGCAACTGGCGCACGAAAGCCGGGTGATGAACTCCAGCCTGGCGGCCCGTTTCGGGAAACTGCTTCAACCGGCCCTGGCGCCCATCCTGGATCCTGACCACAAACGCCCTGAAGCCTGGAAGGATGGCGTGGCGCTAACGGCTGGATTTGTGGCTAAGGAAATCGTGGTCGGCACCATGGCTGTGGTGCATCAGGCCAGAGCCGAAAAAGCGGAAGCAGGCGCTTCCCTGAGCCCGTTGCAGGAAACCCTGAAACGCCACTCCGGCATGACGCCCCTCACCGCCCTGGCCTTCATGGTGTTCACCTTGATCTACACCCCTTGCCTGGGCACGGTTGGCATGATTCTCAAAGAAACCCGCAGTTGGGCCTGGACCTCTTTTTCGATCGCTTACGGACTTGGGCTGGGATGGTTGCTGGCCTTTGCCACCGTGCATGTGGGACGATTGCTCGGTTTTGCGTGAGGTAGCTATGACCCTACAGACCTGGATCGCCCTGTTCGCTGTCACCCTCGCAGCGCTCTACCTCGCCAAGGGCTTCCTGGGCAGCTTTCGCGGAACGGGCAGTTGCGCCTCCGGCTGCGGAAGCTGCGGCGCCAAGGCTTGCCCAGCAAAAAAACTAGAAGAGCGGCTTCGACGAGCCTGAATCGGGGCCTCGGCTAGAGAGATCGTCGTCCTTCAGTTCACCCGCCTCGATGAGGTTGGTGATGAACCGCTGCAACTCGTCCTCGCCCAAAATGCCGCGTCGCTGGAGCATCTTGATGACGCCCAAGATTAGGGTGCGGGTCTGGAAGGTTTCGAGGCGCCTGGCCTGCATCCCTGCCCCGGAGCGGGAGTGAATGACCATGGGCGCGTCGGCGCTGGCAGGCGCGACAGGAGCTTCCAAGGTGTCCCTGGCATCGGCGGTGAAAAAGCTGAAGGGATTGGACGCAGGGGGAAGCTCCTCGGTGATCGGCGGTTCCCCAAAGAACGGATCAGCCGAGTATTTCCCCGGGTCCTGCTGATGGATGGCAATAGCATCGGGCTGCGAAGGCAGCTCGAAATTCACCGGCAGGCCCGGGTTGGCAGAACCCATGTTCACGGCAGCCTGACCACCTAGGCCTTCCAGCTTGCGGTACTGGTCCGCAATGGCGTGTTTGAGGGTGGAATGGGAGGCCACCACCGGCTCGATGTGCAACCCAGAGGCAAATCGAGCACTGTCGATGGCATTCAGGTCCGAAGGATCCGTCATGGCCAGCACCAGCGATCGGGGTTCCTTGAAACTGAGGGGAAGAATGTTGAGTTGTTCCGCCAACCGGCGGGGAATTTTCTTCAGCACCTCAACGGCGATATCCAGGGCGCGGGTATCCAGGCGAGGCACGCCGGTCTGGTGGGCCAGGAAATCCATCAGGACTTCTTCCGACACGAATCCCAGGGCCACAAGGTTGCTGCCCATGCGTCCGCCCGCGATGCGCTGGTGCCGCAGGGCCTCCTGAAGTTGGGCGGAATTGATCAGCCCCGCCTCGACAAGCATCTCTCCAAGCTTTTTTGTCTCAGCTGCCATGGGGCAAGAACCTTTCTGCATTAGAATTGAAAGAAGTCTACATTTAACAGCAGTGATCCGCCAGTCACTAAGGATTATCCATGGACCCCGCATCTGAAGCCCTGATGAGATCGGCCCTTCACGATCTGGCCAATGTCCTATCCGGAGTACGCGGAATCCTCGAACTGAGCGATCCCAACCTGCCCTTGACGCCGCGGGACCAATCCCGGCTGGAGGCTGTCATCGCCGATGGCATGGTGGCCCTGGAACGTTCGCGCCACCTGGCCATGGGCACCCTGCCGGAATCCATGGTCGAATCTGGCACGGATTGGCGCCATCAGCTTGGGGAACAACTGAAACCACTAAGCGTGCTCTTCCGCCGTCAATTCGCGATTCGCCATGAGGGAGAAATCGCCGATGATCGCTGGCCAGGGGAACTGCTCCGGGGGTACGCCTTGGCCCTCACCCGTCAGCTCCTGCCTTATGTCCAGGCCGGAACGCTTGAAATCATTGCCCATGCCAGCCCCAAGGAATGGCGCTTGCGGTGGCCCCAGGCCACGGTGGTGCCCGATAGCCTGAAGCCTGATCAGAATTCCCGGCCAAGGGATATCGGCGCCCGTTGGGCCATTCGCGTGGGAGAATCCCTCGCCGCGACCCTGCATGCGGATGCCGAGGGCTTCACCCTGCGGGTTCCCCGTTTCTAGCCCCTTGGCCCCTCGAACCTCCATGCGTCGAACCGTGGCGTTGGGGACATCCCTGGAATCCCTGGTCACCAAATATCAGCGCCCGGATGCCTTGGGGATGGACCCCTTGTCCATCCCGCTCTCGTACCGCGATCCCTGGGATCGCGAATGCGCCGCCTGGGTGGCTGCCCATCTGGCCTATGGCCGAGTCGCGCCCATGCTCAAGGCCATCCAGAGGGCTCTGGCGCCGCTGGAGAACGCCCCTGCCACCTGGCTGCGCAGTCGAAGCCTCGGCGAAGCGAGAGAATCGCTGGAAGCCGCCCTGGCAGGCTGGGTGTGGCGTTTCCACACCCACCAGGATCTGGTGGAATGGCTCTTGGCCTGGAAACGGCTAGATGAGGCTTCCTCCCATCAGGGCCTGGAATCAAGCCTGCTCCCCATCCGTGGCGAATCCGCCGATGCGGCGCTCTCCCGTCTGGTGCAATCCCTGAGGCGGGAACTCCCACCAAGCCGTGGCACCCGATTTTCCCTGCCCGATCCCCTGGAAGGGGCTGCCTGCAAACGGTGGCGGATGTTTCTGCGCTGGATGGTGCGGCCGGAATGGCCTGATCTTGGCCAGTGGCAGCGGTATCCCAAACACGCGCTGGTGATCCCCCTGGATACCCATGTGTCCCGGATCGCCCGCATGATCGGGCTCACCTCCAGACAGGTTCCCGACGGGAGGATGGCATTGGAAATTACCGAAGCTCTAAGGGCTTTGGACCCAAAGGACCCACTTCGCTTTGACTTCCCCTTGTCCCATCTCGGTATCCTGGGCGATTGTCCAGGTGTGCGGCGTTTGCCCGGATGTGCCCCCTGCCCTCTGGTGGGCATCTGCCGAGCAGGAGTGACAAAACGCAAAACCCCTTAGCATTCTTCTCCCTGAAACGCGGGGATCTTCTACACTTGGGGTGGCTGCCTGGATAAAAGCACACCTTTCTAAAAAGGGTGACGAACAGGTCGGGCCTTTGGCCCATCCGCGCCATGCTGCTGCGTCCTTTGATGCCTCGACACCAAGGAGAATCCCATGATCGTCCTGACCCTGAACGCAGGTTCCAGTTCCCTGAAGTTCAACGTCATCAACATGGCCACCGAGGATTCCCTCGCGGATGGGATTGCTGAGCGCATCGGCCTGAAAGAGGGATTTGTGCGCTGGACCATCCAGGGCGAAAAGGGCCGCCTCGAAGTCGACATGAAGGACCACCGCCAAGCCCTTAGCCACATCATGGAGAAGCTCCATGAAACTGTGCTGGTGGGCGAGGACGTGATGGGAGTGGGTCATCGGGTGGCCCACGGCGGCCCCAACTTTGGCGATCCCATGGTCATCACACCCGACGTGCTCCGGGAAATTGAAGAGCTGGCTTTTTACGCACCGCTCCACAACCCCGCCAACGCCATGGGCATTCGCACGGCCCAGGAAATGTTCCCCGGCGTGCCCCACGTGGCTGTCTTTGACACGGCTTTCCACCACAGCATGCCGGACTATGCCTACACCTATGGCCTGCCCTACGAACTAAACCAGAAGTTGGGCCTGCGCCGCTACGGCTTCCACGGAACCAGTCACCGCTATGTGGCCGAACGCACCGCCGCCTTGCTTGGCAAGCCCCTCGAAACACTCAAGATCGTCACCTGTCACCTGGGCAACGGCAGTTCCGTCACCGCTGTGGATTGCGGCAAGAGCGTGGACACCAGCATGGGCCTTACGCCCCTGGAAGGCCTCATCATGGGCACCCGTTGCGGCAACGTGGACCCCGGTGCGCTGCTGACGATCATGGAAAAAGAGAACATGGACGTGAAAGGCCTGGGCAACCTGCTCAACAAGCAATCGGGCCTGTTGGGGCTATCCGGTATCTCCTCCGATTGCCGCGAGATCGAAGATGCCCTGGATTCCAGCGATCGCGCCCGCCTGACCTACGAAGTGCTGTCCTACGGCGTGTTGAAATACGTGGGCGCCTATGCTGCGGCCATGAATGGGCTGGATGCCATCACCTTCACCGCTGGCATTGGCGAAAACGGCCCCGTGCTGCGCTCCTGGGTGTGCAGTCGACTCACCAATCTGTTCGGGGTGGTGATCGATGAGAAGGTGAACAACACGCGTCGCAAGGACAACCGGCTCATTTCCACGCCGGAATCCCGCGTGGCTGTGGCCGTCATCCCCACCAACGAAGAGCTGATGATCGCCCGGTACACCGCGAAGTTCATCTAGACCTCCAATCCATACCGGTTTGTATTCCAAGAAAAGATCACCGCCAAGCCTAATGGCATCTTGGCGGTGATCTTTTTTTCGATCGCATTCAAAGAGCAGATGAACTTTCATTATTTCAAAATGCCAAAACCGGGTTGAACCCTAATCGAAATCACTCACCTTTCAGATTCCAGTCCAGGGCGGCGGGATCTGGGAGGGAGGTCGTTACGTCGATATCCCCGGACTCAAAGAGCGCTGGAATCTCCATGGGCATGGCGGTTTTGATTATGTCCGCATCGCCATCTTCCGTTGGGAATACACCAACCCAGGCATTCCGACCACCGCGCTTGGCGGCGAAGAGGCAATGATCCGCGATATCCAGCACCTGCTCCCAGGGCAGGAAACTGGGTTTGTCCGAGATGAAGGGATAGAACGTAAATCCGATGGAGCAGGTGCGGTGCAGGTGCGTTCCATCCTCCAGATCAAACACGTGCGCTTCCATCTGGGACCGAATGCGTTCGGCCAGAATGGCCGATTCCCTGCGCGCCGCATTGCGCGCAACCACGAGGAATTCTTCCCCACCCCACCGAACCACCGTGTCCGAGTCGCGGGTCGCGTTCTTGAGGATCTCGGCCACCTGCTGAAGCACCCGATCACCGGCGGCGTGGCCGTGGTGATCATTGACGAACTTGAAGTGATCGATGTCCACCATCAGGAACACCAAGTCGATGTTCATCAGCACCCGATCGGTTCGACTGGACACCACATCACGGTGTACCCGCTGCACCTGGGCCACATCTTCGGGCATGCAGACCCCCAGATAGCGGCGGTTGCGCAGACCCGTCAGGGGATCCGTCAGACTCTGGTTGCGCAGGGCATCATTGGCCTTGGCGAGTTCCGCGGCCTTGGCCTCCACCTCACGGGTACGGGCGGCCACCATGGCTTCCAGGCTTCGATTGCGGCGCCGCAGGGCCGCCACGCGGGAACGCACGATGAGGACGATCAACCCGCCCAGTGCGACGACCAGCAACACCCGGAACCAAGCCGACTCCCACCAAGCGGGCAGGACCTCAAATTCAAAGGAGGAGATGGGTCCCCATTCTCCTTGACCCACCCGCGAACGCGCCTCAAACCGATATTTGCCATGGGGCAAGGCCGGGTACCGTTCTTCGCGCGTGGCAGAGAAGTGCCATTCGTTTTCCAAACCTTCCAATCGAACCTGATGCTGCACAGCGCCTTCTCGAATGAAGCTCAGACCGGCGAATTTGACAGTAAAGGTGTTGGCGGCGTGGGGCACTCGGCTGGGTTCAGGGGAAACCACGGGAAAGACTTTGCCCCCTAGTCGGCAGTCCAAGAGGACTGTGGCCGGGTGTTGAGGGGCACCCTTATAGGCTGCCGCATCAAAGCGGGCCAACCCGCCACTGGTGCCGATCCACAGGTCCCCATTGGGTTCAGGGAGCACCGCCATGGCATTGGTATCTTCGCTGAGGAGGCCTTCACCGCGCCCAAATTGCTCCGTCCGACCATCCGGGGAGATCAAGGTGAGACCCTGCCCCGTGCCCACCCAGAAATTCCCTTTGGCATCCTCGGTGTACTGGTAGATGACTTTTTCAGGGGGAAACACGCGATCAAGGTGTTCGATGACTTTGAACGTCCCGTTGGCGAAGGTGGCTCGACAAAGACCCAACGGGTCGAAATACGAAATGATCAGATCGCCCGCGCGGGTGCCCCGCACATAGTCGAGGTGGTCGTTCCGCAGGCCATCGCGGCTTGTGTAGCGGTGCCAGGCTTTGCCATCCCACATGACCAGGCCTTTTTCTCCCGTGGCCCAGAGTCGCCCGGAGGCGTCCTCAAAGAGATCCTGAATCCGCTCCGTGGCGGTGCCTTCGGGCAGGGTTTGGTGCTGAAAGGTCCATTTCGTGCCCTGCCCTTGCCCCTTCAATAGGCCGCCCCCATCTGCGGCGGCCCAGAGATCGCCTCGACGGTCAAACAGAAGCCGATAGATTCTCCCGGAGGTGATGATGCCGTGCGCGCTGCCGAAGCGCTGCACCCCGCCCTTAGGATCCACCCGGAGTATTTCAGGCCCGCCCGCCAGGAAGAGGGCAGCATCGGGGGCCTGCACAATGGTGCGAACCTGGAAGTTGGCCGTTCCGGGCACAAGTTTCCACCCGGAATCCTTGGCCTGCACCAGCCCGCCATCGGTGCCCACGAAAAGGTCGCCTGCGCGATTGCGGGCGATGCTCCAGACCACTTCATTGGGAAATCCATCCGCGATGGAATAGGCTCTGAGAACCCCACCGCCCTGCAAGCGATACGCTCCTTCCGCAGCGGCCCAAAGGGAACCTTCGCGGTCTTCCATGGCCGCATGGAGGGTGTCCTTGGGCAGGCCGTCCGCGGCGCAAAGGCGCTCCCAGCGTCCACCCAGATTGCGATACAGCCCCTTGGTGGTGGTAACCCAGAGTTGCCCCCGCGGATCCACGTACAAAAACCCCTTTTGGCTGGTTTCTGGCAGGCGGGGCTCCAAGGGTTCAAAGGCGGAATGTCCAGGGGTGATCATCCAAAGGTTTTTCAGGGAGCGCGCCCAAATGACCCCGCGCCCATCCATGGCCAGAGCATCCATGCGTTCCCCCGTGAAGCCCTTGGTTCCATCCAGGGTTTTCCATCCTGTTGAATCCATGAACCGCACGGTCGAGCGGGAATGGGTCCAGGAGGCCACCCAAATCCCGGCACCGCCCGGACGACTCCAGAGCGCGGTCACGCCGCCTTCACCATAGCCGGCCAGGGGTTGGAAGGAGCCATCGGCTTTTTGCTGAAAAAGACCTTGGCTCATCCCCACCAATATCTGGCCATCGGGCCCGGAACTGATGCCAGTCACCTGGGCGTTGGGCAGGCCTTGGGCAGGACCAAGGGCCACGAATCGACCTTCCTTGAAATAGCAGAGCCCCTTGTAGGTGCCCGCCCACAACGTGCCATCGGGGCTGATGTGCAGAACATCCACCAGGGCGGAAGATAAGCCATCCTTCAAGGAGAATGCCTGGAAGCGCTGCCCTTCAAAACGGAAAAGCCCATCCTCGGTACCCACCCAAATAAAGCCCGCCGCGTCCTGCGCCAGGGCCCAGGCCGCCAGATTGCCGAGGCCTTGGTCGGCCCCGTACACCTTGAAAGAGAGACGCCCGGCGGGAATTGGGCTGCCCGTGCGCAAGGTCTCCGAGGCCATTGGCCGAGCCGCAGCCAGGCAGGCAAGGCAGAGAAGCAGAACTCGCAGAATTGGCAGCATCTGTTAATCCAAAGAGGTGATGAATGGTCTTTTAAAGCGTATCGGCATGGCCCGGAAAATTCTGCGCATTTCAGCAGAATGTTCAGACCAAGCGGTTCTGTCCTTGGATGAAGCGCCTTGGGGCGTTAGTCTTGATGCCAGGGCATACGTGTGCCAGTGGAGATGCAACAGCATATGAACAAACGCAGTCTCGGAAGTCTTGCGGATCTGGCAAAAATCCTGGAGGAAGCCTCCAATCCCGAATCCGCAGTGCGCGAGGATCGCAGGGAAAACAAGCCCAAGGTCATTGCCACCCGCAAGGGCAGCAGCTTGGCCACCGCGCGGACCATCGATCCCAAACGGAAGGCCTGGTACGAGCGCCGCCTGCGAGAGCAGGTTGAGAAAACGGACGTGGTCAAAACCGAGACGCCCATCGCTGAACCTGCGGTGAAGCCCGCCATGACCAAGGCTGTGGCCACCAAGCTGGGCAGCACCCTGATGGAATCCCTTGCTGCCGCCAAGGATCCCCGGGTCAAGTCTGAGACCAAGGGCAAACCCGAAGCTTGGCGCCGCAAACCCGGCGACCCCATTTTCTAGTTCAAGCAACCCAATGAAAAAGAGGGTCCATCTTGGATGGGCCCTCTTTTTGTCTTAACAAAACTGCCCACCCTGAAAGCCAGAGTGGGCAGGTCTAACAATTTTTAGGGATTCCGCTTCTTGACGGAGGTTGCGACTTTGATATCGCCACCATCCAGGCCGCCCCATTCGGGCTTGGCCGCGGTTTCCTTCTTCGCGCGGTCAGAAGCGACACGCACCTGATCCAGCACCTGAACGGCCATCTGATAAGGGGCCTGTTCATCGATCTTCACGAAGACCTTGCGCATGCCCGCAGGCTGCAACTGCACCACCGGGGTCAACCGGTTGGCAATCTCGCCGAGATCCATGGCTTCGCTCTGGAACTTGAAGGTGTAGGCCTTGTTGTCCGCAGTGGGGTCAACTTCGATCACAAGAGGAGGATTCTTGGTATCGGGCGGGGTGGGCTTGTCCACCTTCACCACCTGGGGCACCACGACTGGCATGGCCTTGGACATGCCAGGCACCATCACAATGAAGATGATGAGGAGCACCAGTACGATGTCGATCAGCGGCGTTACGTTGATATCGGACTTCGCGTGGCCGCTCATTTCTTCTCCTCTTTGCCCTTGTCTTCACTGGTGACGATGGAAGCCTCGTCGGCGCCCCCTTCACGGCAGATCTGGAAGAGCTTGTCCACGTGAATGTAGGGCAGGTCCGCATCCGCTTTCACGAACACGCGCTTGTCCGACAGATTATCCGTGGAGGACTTGATGTACTTCACCAGGGCGGCGCGGCCATCGTCAGTGGTCATGTCCCAACCCTTGACACTCTTGCCTTCGCGCTTGGCGTTTTCATCATCCAGCTGAACAAAGCCAGGGACGATAACGCCATCCTTGGATTTTTCGTTATCACGACCCAGCATCAGGTTCAGGTACTTAGCGCCCTGCTCCAGCACTGGTTTTTCAGAGTGTTTGGCGAGCGGCAGTTTCACTGCAGCATTCACGGCCGGCGTGATCACGATGAAGATGATCAGAAGCACCAACACGATGTCCACGAGAGGCGTAACGTTGATGTCCGACTTTACGCCACCGCCCTTACCGCCTAAATCCATACCCATAGGTATCTCCTTTGAGTTGGGCGCGAGGGGTTTTCAGGACCCCCCGCGCGGGGTGGAAGGGAACTTAGTTCTGGCTCTCCCGACGGATGAACTCATCGATCATCTGGGAAGCGGCATTGTTGATGTTGGTGATGGTCTTGTCCTGCAGGTTGGTGAAGTAGTTGAAGATCCACACGGCGGGGATGGCGACGATCAGACCGAGGGCGGTGGTGCCGAGGGCTTCACCGATGGAACCAGCCAGCGCGTTGATGTCGCCAGCGCCCTTTTCCTTCAGGGTGGAGAACACGGCGATGATGCCCCATACGGTGCCGAGCAGGCCGATGAAGGGGGAGGCGGAAGCGATGGTGGCCAGGGTGCCCATGCCCTTCTTGAGGAGCTCGGTCACTTCGGCGGTGCCGCGGACGATGGCGCGCTCAACGGGCTGGATCACGTCGTGGTTTTCGTGGAGGGCCTTGAGCTGCTTCTCGTACTGGAAGATATCGAGGCCGTGCTTGAGCACGAGGGCGATGTGGCTCTTGTTGTGGGTGGCAGCGGCCTTGCGGGCGGCTTCGAAATCACCACGACGGAGGGTGTCCATGAAGAGCTTGAGGAACTTGCGGGAGGCGGCGCCGCTCTGGGCATACATGATGCCGCGCTCGACGGCCATGTAGACCTGCAGGGCGAGCAAGAAGAGCAGGATGACGATGATGCCCTTGTTGAAGGGGGTGGCGGCGGACCAGATTTCCTTGGGGCCGAAGGCGCTGCCGGAGAGCAGACCGAAGTTGACGGTGTCGAGGAGGAAGTTCATTGGGTTTCCTTTAGAAAGGGAAGGAGAAAGGTGACGAAGGAATCAAATCAAAAGGGCCCGGCTGCGGTTAGCGCAGCTTGAAGGGCATCGTGAGCTTGAAAGCTGCGGTCTGGGGAACACCGTTCAACATGGCGGGCTCGAACTTCCACTGCATGGCGTAGTTCTCGGCCGCAGGACGAAGCTGGGGAGGACCTTCGAGCGCCACGGCCTTGATGGGCACGCCATCGATGCCAATGGTGATCTGCACCACCACCGTGCCCTGGATCTTGGCGATCTTGGCAAGGGGGGGATAGGGCGGCGCAGGGGGCTGATATTTGATCTTGATCTGGCTGAAATCGAATTCCACCACCTTGGTAGTGGAGGAACCAACTACGGCCATACCCGTGCCACCCACACCACCACCGGCCACGGCAGGGCCACCGGCGCCAGGCGTGCCACCCTGACCTGCATAGGCCATGGAGAGATCCTGCTTGGGTAGTTCGCGGGGCGCGATTTCAGGCACCACGTCCTGATTGGGGTTGATGGGAGGTGGCGGAGGAGCTTCCTTGGTCTCCATCTTCGGAGCCGCAGGACGGGCCACCGGCGCTGGGGGCGGCGGGGGCGGCGGAGGCGGAGGCGCTTCGTCTTCCTTCTCCTGCAAGTCGATGCCAACCGTCTTCTTGACGATGTTCTTGCCCATCTGGGTCTGGGTAGCCAAGAACCAGGCCAAGCCACCGAACACGGCGTAGCTGGCCAGGGTCAAGGGAATCGTGACCATCGGGTTCGAGCGGTGCAGGGCTGAATTGCCCTCCGCTAACGACGACCGATAGACCTGATCCTCCAGGTTCCCCGGATTGGCCCCTTTCGGGGGCGGGTTGAGGTTGGGGTCTTTGCTCATGCGACTCCCGTAAAAAACTGAATGTGAGGAAAAAAATTGGAGCCGAACCTGCTGGACGCATGGTTCGGCTCTAGAACATACAAGGAAAGAACTGGGACAGGCCCAGCGGCTAAGATGACAAGTGGGGGGCACTCCGTCAAGGTGTGAATCCGACGCGGATCCATATTTGGCGCCCTTTCCCGTAATTTTTCCATATGTGTGACAGAGCAACACCCCAACCCACACTTTGTTGTGACTCTGCCACCTGAAACCCTGGAATCGTCATGCAAATGTCACAACTCTTCCATTACGCCCTTGAGACCAGTCTCAACACGGGTAGCAGCCTCGCCCGGGCGGGGCAGTTCATCACTCGCCATGGGGTGATTTCCACTCCGGCTTTCATGCCCGTTGGCACCCAGGGCACCGTTAAGGGCGTAACCCCGGCCCAGCTTAAGGAAATCGACCCCCAGGTCATCCTGGGTAACACCTATCACCTGGGCCTTCGGCCGGGTGATGAGTTGATCGCCAAGTTCGGTGGCCTGCACACCTTCATGGGTTGGGACGGCCCGATTCTTACAGATTCGGGAGGCTTCCAGGTCTTCTCTTTGTCATCCCTTCGTCGCATTACGGAAGAAGGTGTTGCCTTCCAGAGCCATCACGATGGTTCCAAACACTTTCTGAGCCCTGAGCGCAGCATGGAGATCCAGCGCAATCTCGGCTCGGATATTGTCATGGCCTTGGACGAATGCCCGGCGGGCCGCCTGGAACGGTCCAAGCTGGAGCTTTCCATGGCGCGCACCACGCGCTGGCTGAAACGGTGCCGGGAGTTCCCCTTGGCCGACCACCAGGGACTCTTCGCCATCAACCAGGGCGGCACCCATCTGGATTTAAGGCAGAACCACCTTGCTGAGATTCTGGAACTGGACGCCGCGATGCCCTTCCAAGGGTTTGCCGTGGGCGGGCTGAGCGTGGGCGAGCCCAAGGAGGAAATGAATGCCACCCTGGCCGAATTCGTGCGTTGCCTGCCCGCCGACCGCCCCCGTTACCTGATGGGCGTAGGAACGCCAGAAGATCTCCTGTTCGGTATTGAACAAGGGGTGGATCTGTTTGATTGTGTTCTGCCCACCCGGGAGGCACGCCATGGGCGGCTGCTGACCTCGCGGGGACGCCTCAACATCAAGAATGCGCGACACCGGGAAAGTCACGAGCCCGTGGATGTCGATTGCAACTGCTACACCTGTCGAAATTTCACCCGGGCCTACCTCCATCACCTGTTCCGGGTTGGGGAGCTGCTCGCATCTACACTCAACAGCATCCATAACCTGAGCTACACTGTAGGGCTCACCCGCGCCGCGCGGCTGGCCTTGCTGGCCAATCGATTTGCGGACTTTGCAACCCAGACCCGCAACAACTGGCAAACCGAGGAGCCCTGATGTACCTAGCCCTACTTCAACAAGCCGGAAACCCGATGCTGATGCAGCTCTTGCTCATTGGTGGCATGGGCGCCCTGTTCTATTTCCTGCTGATCCGCCCCCAGAACAAGGCCCGCAAGGCCATGGAAGCCCGTCTTTCCAAGCTGAAGGCTGGGGACGAAGTGCTGCTGGGCTCCGGCTTCTACGCCACCATCGACCGTGTGGAAGACAAGGACATCTATTTGAAGCTGGGCAGCACCGTCGTCAAGGCCCGCCGCCAGGCGGTGGTTGCCCTGGCCGGTGAGCCCACCCCCGAGCAGAACTGACCTGCCTTACCGGATCGGCGCCGAGTGAACCTCGGCGCCTCCTATTGTTGGAGCAACCGTGACCAAGCGGAGTATTTGGCGCCTTGCCGTAACGCTGTTCATCTGCGGCGTTTGCGCATTCTTCTTCATCCCCCTTTCCAAGGTCCGTCTGGGCCTTGATCTCAAGGGCGGCGTTCACTTCGAGCTGGAAGTTCAGAGCCACGAGGCCCTGGAAGCCGATCTGCGCGATACGGCGGATCGCCTTCAGGATCGATTGAAGGAGAAGGGCCTTGATGTCGCTTCCGTGCGGGTGGATGCCCTGTCCCTGCGCATCGAAGGCGTTTCAGCCGAGCAAAAACCCATCCTGGAAAAGGTGATGGGCACCTTTGGGAACTTCGACACCAGCTTCGACGCCCAGGGCGCACGGATGGTCCAGAAGGCTTCCTACCAGAAGTTCTTGAAAGAGGATGCTGGTAAGCGCGCCCTGCTGATCATCGAAACCCGCGTCAATCAGTTTGGTGTGGCTGAGCCCGAGATCACCCAGAGCGGTGCCGATGGCAGCCGCATCGTGGTGGAACTGCCCGGCGTTTCCGAGGCCGAGCGCGAGCGCATCAAGAACCTGCTTTCCACGCCTGGACGCCTGGAGCAGCGGTTGAAATCCAAGCTGGATCCCACCAGCTACAAGGGCTTCCCCACCCGCGAAGCCGCGCTGGCCTTCTTCAACGGCACCATTCCCCCCAATACGGAATTGCTCCCCGAACCTGAAACGGAACGCGACCTTCGCCGTGCGGGCAAGGACGTGGTCACCAAGGAAAAGGGTGAAGAGAAATTCAAATCCTGGCACCTGGTGGAAACCAAGGTCTACGTGGACGGTGGCGATATCAGCGATGCCCACCGCGCGGTCAACCAGACGACGGATGCCAACGAAATCAACTTCACCCTGAACCGCAAGGGCGCCGATGATTTCGCCACCCTGACGGGCATTGCTTCCGACGAAGGCCGTCTGATCTCGATCGTGCTCGACCGCAAGATCGTGAGCAATCTCTCCTGCAAGGAAAAGATCCCCGGTGGCAGCGTGCGTGTGAGCGGCAGCTTCTCCAAGGAAGACGCCGACGACTTCGCCCTGAAACTGAAGAGCGGCGCCATGCGCGCTTCCATGAAGTTCTTGGAAGAGAAATCCATGGGCCCCAGTCTGGGCGCGGATTCCATCCGCTCGGGCATCTTTGCCGCATTCCTCGGCTTCGGCGTGATCATCGTGTTCATGCTGTTCTACTACCGCTGGTCGGGCTTGAACGCCATTGCCGCCCTTACGGTGAACCTCATCGTGATGCTGGGCCTGATGGGCTCCTTCAACGCCGTGATCACCTTGCCGGGTATCGCGGGCTTTGCCCTGACCCTGGGCATGGCGGTGGACGCCAACATCCTGATTTTCGAACGCATTCGCGAGGAACTGAAGGCCGGCAAGAGCGTACCCGGTGCCATCCAGGCGGGCTTTGACCGCGTGTTCTGGACCATCGTGGACAGCCATGTCACGCAGTTGTTCGCGGCCATGCTGCTCTTCATCTTCGGCACCGGCCCCGTGAAAGGCTTTGCTGTGACCCTCACCGTGGGCGTCGTGGCCTCGCTCTTCACCAGCATCTACATCAGCCGATTCATCTACGACTGGATCCTGGAGCGCCATCCCGGAACCAAGACCCTTTCCGTTTGATAGGTCGAGCCCATGAAAATTTTTGAGAATCTCCCCCACATTGATTTCATGAAATACAAGGCTTTAGCCTTGTCTATTTCCTGGGGCCTGATCGTGGTCTGTATCCTGGCCGCCCAACCCTGGAAGGGAGCCAATAGCAACGTCAAACTGGGCATGCAGTTCACGGGCGGCATTGATATGCAGGTTCGTTTCAAGGGCGATGTGCCCCAGGATGCGGTTCGCGCCGCCCTGGGCCGCGGCGGGTTTTCCGATGCGGCGGTCGTCGCCTATGGCAGCAAGACCGGTTTCCGGGATTACTCCATCAAGGTCAAGGCCCGGAAAGGCCAGGACGAAAAGGATTCCACCGCCCAGATCAACAAGATCCGCGAGATCCTGCGCGGCATGGACGCCAGCGCGAACAACGATAGCCGACCTGACCTGAACACCGAGTCCGTAGGCGCCCTGGCGGATCAATGGGTCAAGACCAACCCCCTCAACGTGGTTGGCGATGAAACCGCGATCCGTTTGGCCTACGACCCCATGCTGAAGAAAATCGCTGATACCCGCGAGAAATTCGCCCCCATGACCAGCTTCGACCAGCTGCCCAAGGATCTGCCCCAGGTGCTGTCGGGTCAGATCAAATCCACGTACCGTCTGGGTAACCTTTCCTTCCTGAAAAACGAAAGCTTCTCACCCTCCATTTCGGGCGAATGGACCACCAAGACCTTGAGCGCTGTGGGCTACGCGTTGATCGCCATCCTGGTCTATGTGATGTTCCGCTTCACCGCCAGCTTTGCCATTGGTGGCATCGTCGCCTTGATCCACGACATTCTCATGGCCGTGGGCATCTTCACCCTCTTTGGCTTCGAATACTCGGTGCCCGTGGTGGCCAGCTTCCTGATCCTCATCGGTTATTCCATGGCCGATACCATCGTGGTATTCGACCGAATCCGCGAGAACAGCCACAAGCCTGAGTACCGTCGCGCCACCATCACCCAGTTGGTGAACGATTCCATCAACCAGACCCTGAGCCGCACGATTCTTACGTCCATGTCGGTGCTGTTCGTGGCCGTCTGCCTCTTTGGCTGGGGCGGCCCTGCCCTGCGGGATCTCAGCTTCCCACTGGTCATCGGCGTCATCACCGGCACCTACAGCTCCATCTACATCGCGAGTCCCGTGGTGGTGTATTTGGAAAAGTGGTTCCCGCGCCACGACAGCTTGAAACAGAAGCACACCTAAGGAAACGGCCCCTCGGGGCCGTTTTTTTTACTTGAGGTGCTTGGCCAGGAAATCGTAGATCTCCTGGCGGGATTCCTTGGCCAGGGCCGTATCGATGCGATTGAAACTGTGGCCGCCCGGGGCGTCCTTGTAGATCTTGAAGTCAAAGGTCTTGCCCGCGGCCTTCAGGGCGTTGATGAGCTGTTCCACTTCCACCGAACTCACATCCTGGTCGTTGGTGGAGGTGTGTATCAGCAGGGGCGTTTTCAGTTTCTGCACATTCCACACCGGACTGCGTTGCCGAAAGCGATCCACATCCTCGGTGGCGGTCTTGCCGAACAACCCCCGCAGCATGGCTTCGTCCTTGTATTCGTCGCCCGCATAGCCAAGGCGCGCCAGCAGATCCGAAACTGGCACGCCAGCGTAGGCCGCTTTGAATTTTCCCGGATGATCAAACACCGCCATGAGGGCAATCAAGCCACCGTGGCTCCAACCCACCATGGCGGCGCGATTGCCATCCACAAAGGGCAGGTTTTCCACGGCCCAATCCCGCCCAGCCACCACATCATCTATTTCCAGCCCGCCATAATCCGCAGCATCGTAGAACTCTTTACCATAGCCCGTGGAGCCACGGTATTCCGGCGCCACCACCACGTAGCCGCGCGCCATCATCTCCCGGATGATGTGGGCGTGGTAGGTGGTGAAATCCGCGTGGGTGCCGCCGTGGGGCAGCACCAGCAGCGGGTGTTTCTTCGTCCGATCCAGCTTTCGAGGCACAAAAACGTACTGGTAGACCCGCATGGGCACGCGGCTATTGGCAATGCCATAGGTTTCGGTCCGTTTGGGATTCGGCGGCCCCACATAGGCGACCTTGTCCACTTCTGCAATATCAGACAACCGCTGGAACCAGAGCACATCATCGGTGGCCTTCCGGATGCCTTCCAGTTCCCAGTTCAATTTCTGGATCTCCCGTTCCAGCTTCTTGATTCTCGCCTCGGCCGGTTCCTGGGCCAGGAGCCCAGCACCTAAAATGATCTGGCTCAAGAAAAGCGAAACGAAGCGACCGGACACTTGGGACCTCCATCACACAAAAGGGGAACGGGGAAAGGGTAGCGGAATTGTTAACATGGGGCATCCACACGCATGGCCCTGAGGCCTTGAGAAAGAGGTTCCATGGAGAGACTCGAGGGAATTGCTGTTGTCGCCCAGGGTGGCGGCCCCACCTCCGTGATCAACCAGAGCCTGGTGGGTGTGGTGCTGGAAGCCCGGAAATGTCCCTTCATCACCCATGTGTACGGCGCTCGCCTGGGCGTCCGAGGCATCCTCAACGAAGATTTCCTGGATCTCTCCCAGGCCACCACCCGCAACCTGGGAATGGTCGCCGTTACGCCCTCTTCTGCCCTGGGCTCCACCCGGGACAAGCCCGACCAGGATTACTGCGCCCGCATGGTGGAAGTGTTCCGCAAGCACAATGTCCGGTACTTCTTTTATATCGGCGGCAACGATTCGGCCGAGACCTGCCGGATCATGGATACCTATGCGCGCAGCGTGGGTTACGAACTGCGCGTGATCCACGTGCCCAAGACCATCGACAACGATCTGATGATGACCGATCACTGCCCTGGCTTTGGCTCCGCCGCCCGATTCGTCACCTCCGCCTTTGCCTGCCTGGATCTGGACAACTTTGCCATCCCCGGTGTCTTCATCGGCGTGGTGATGGGTCGGCACGCGGGCTGGCTGACGGCGTCCTCCATGTTTGCCCGCCGCTTTGATCAGGATGGTCCGCACCTGATCTACGTGCCTGAGCGCACCTTTGATATCGAACATTTCCTGGGCGATGTGGATCGGGTCTATTCCAAGCTGGGCCGCTGCGTGGTGGCCCTGTCCGAAGGCGTGGTTTCCGAGGATGGCCAGCCAATCCTGCTCAAGCTGCAGAAGCACACGGCCGAGCGTGACGCCTTTGGCAACGTGCAGCTTTCCGGTCGTGGCACCCTGGGCGATGCCCTCTCCGACATGATCAGTGATCAACTCAAGATCAAGCGCATCCGCTGCGATACCTTCGGCTACCTCCAGCGTTCCTTCCTGGGCGTGGTTTCGGATCTGGATGCCTCAGAGGCCCGGGAAGTGGGTGAGATGGCCGTGCACTTCGCCACCTACCGCAGCACCTGCGGGTCCGTTTCCATTCAGCGCACGGGCGACTATGCCGTGGATTACCTTTTGACACCCCTGGACCAGGTGGCCGGGAAAACCCGCCATCTGCCCGCGGAATACCTGCTGGGCGATTCGGATATTTCCGAAAACTTCAAAGATTACGCTCGCCCCTTGATCGGCGCCATTCCGCGCTTCGATCGCTTGATCGCCCCCAAGGTTGGGGTGCTCCCCAATCCCTAGAAAAAGCGCCCGGTGACCCGGGCGCTTTTTCTGTTTGGCTAGGCTGCTCAGGCCCAGGCGCACTCGCAAGTGAAGTGCCGCAGGAACTGGGGCTGTTTGACGATCTTTACGCCCCGAATGTGCTTGGCGTTGGCTTTTACCTCGGCGATCACCTCGGCAGCAAAGTCGAAATGGGACTGGGTATACATGCGACGCGGGAAGGCCAGCCGCACCAGTTCCATGGAGTGGAAGGTCTCGGTGCCATCTTCGAGGCGCTTGCCGAACATGACCGAGCCAATTTCGACGCCCCGAATGCCGCCTTCCAGGTAGAGGGCATTGCACAGGGCCCAGGCGGGATACTGCTCCACGGGCATGTCCGGCAGTACCGTCTTGGCATCGATGTAAACCGCGTGGCCGCCGGTGGGCTTCACAAAGCCCACGCCCGCGGCTTCCAATTTCTCGCCCAGGTATTCGGCTGTCCGCAGGCGATAGCGGAGGTAGGACTCGTCCATGCCTTCCACCAGACCCACGGCCAGGGCTTCAAGATCACGCCCGGCCAACCCGCCGTAGGTGGGGAAGCCTTCGGTGAGGATCAACATATTGCGGACCGGATCCAGCCATTCGTCGCTGCGCAGCATGATGAAACCACCGATGTTCACCATGCCGTCCTTCTTCGCGCTCATGGTGCAACCATCGGCGTAGCTGAACATCTCCTGGCAGATGGCCTTGATGCTGGTGTTCTGGTAGCCATCCTCGCGCATCTTGATGAACATGGCGTTTTCAGAAAAGCGGCAGACATCCATGATGAAAGGCTTGCCGTATTTCTTCAGCAACTGGCTGTAGGCACGGATATTCGCCATGGATACGGGCTGACCGCCACCGGTGTTGTTGGTGACCGTGATCATGCCGAAGGGAATCCGGTGCCCTTCTTTTTCTAGCACCTGCTCGACTCGAGCCAGATCGATGTTGCCCTTGAAGGGATGAATGAGGCTGGGCTGAAGGCCTTCGGGAATGACCAGATCCACCGCTTCCACACCGTTGAATTCCAGGTTGGCGCGGGTGGTATCAAAGTGGCAGTTGTTGGGCACCAGGTCGCCCTTCTTGCAGACGGCGGTGAAGAGCACCTTTTCCGCGGCACGGCCCTGGTGGGTGGGAATGAAGTGGGACATCCCGGTGATGTCCTTGAGCACCGCTTCCAGGCGATAGAAGCTGCGGGCGCCCGCATAGCTTTCGTCGCCCACCATGATGGCACCCCATTGGGCACTGCTCATGGCGCCGGTGCCGGAATCGGTGAGCCAATCGATGAGCACATCCTCGGCGCGGAGCTTAAAGACGTTCAGTTTGGCTGTTTCCAGCATTTCCAGGCGCTCTTCGCGGGTGGTCATGCGGATGGGTTCGACGGATTTGATGCGGAAGGGTTCGATGAGGGTCTTGGGCATGGATGGCCTCGAAAAGGTGGTGTGAATGGATATGGAAATTGCAATGAACCTGGGGGCTCAGTTCCGTGCTCCATCCGCACAGGAAGAGCGAGGCTCATGCTCGGCTCTCCGCTTCTTTTTCCGGCAACCTGTTGACATCAACGCTCCGCGAGCGCCTTGAGGCCCTGAAGGGCACGCTCCATGGATGAGAATACCGGCAGTCCCGCCCGTTGCAGAGCCTGGCGATAGGGCTCAAAGATGGGCCCAGCCTCCACCACCACGCCGAGTCGCTTTCCGCTCTCGGTGGCGACGAGGGCCATGGCCTCGGCAAAAGCCTGCATCTTGCCGCCATCCCAAGTTTCGAGGCGCATGGTAAGCGGCACCAGGCCCACCACCAGCGTATCGGCAGCACTCTGGGCGACCAACCGCGCACTGGCCAGGTAGGCCTCCTCATCGGCCATGGGGGTCAGATCCAAGGGGAGATGCGCCGCCACCAACTCCTGGAGTTTGTGTTCCACCAGCAAGGCTTTCAGATTCGCAGCCTCGGTTGCATCAAGGTGGTGCCCCTGCAAGGGGCCTTCCAACAGATCGGCGCTCACCACGGATTCGTAACCGGCGTTGGTCATGACCGCCACGCGGCTGGGTTTGCCCTTGGGATGGGCACTCAGCCAAGCCAGCACGGCATCATAGGTTTCCATGCGCTCGCAGACAATGACGCCCGCTCGCTTCAACAAGGCCTTCTGCAATTCCCAGTCACCGGCCAAAGCACCGGTGTGGCTGCTGGCGGCGGCTTGGCCTTCTGCACTGCGGCCACCTTTGTACATCACCACCCACTTGCCGTTCCGGGCCAGTTCCTGGGCCGCTTGGGCGGTGGCCAGGAGATCGCCAGGTTGGAAACCTTCCACGTACGTGGCCACCACCTGCGTCTGTTCATCCTTGCCGAGGGCGGCGATGAAATCGGAAAGACGCACATCGATCTGGCCGCCGATGGAAACACCGTACCGCAGGGGAAGCTGGGGTGCACAGGAAAGGCGCGTGATCAGGAAGGCACCGCTCTGACTCACCAGGGACAGGGAACCGCCCTTGGCCATGAACGGCAATTTCACTTCGGGGATAAACAGGGTGTTCAGGTTGCCCTCGGAACTCAGGAAGCCCAGCCCATTGGGGCCCACCAGTGCCGGTGTCCACAACCCTTGCCTGCGACGCTCCTCCAGCAGTTGGGTAACCCGCTTGCCTCGCCCTTCCGAATCGGCGCCATCACCCACACCACCGGGCACGAGGTAAACAACTTGAGCGCCGCCACCCTGGGCACAGAGCTGTTCGATGGCCTGCACGGTCTGGGCCGCGGGCAGACAGAGGATCAGCATGTCCACCGGCTTCTGAGCCAGATCCTCGATGCCATTGAGGCAGGGCAAACCCGAGATTTCTTTCTCGCCCGGCTTGATGGGGATGATGGACCCTGGCGCCAGGGTGGATCGCAGCAGGTTGTCCAGGATCATCCGGCCCGGGGTGCCTTCCCGGGCGGAAATCCCAGCCAAGGCAATGGTTTTGGGTTGCACCAGTAGTTCGAACAATTGCTCGGGGGCGAGGCCCGCCGAGGCCGCGGAAGCCATGGCCAAGGGTTCGCAGGTGCCCACGCCATCCAGGGCGATGGGGCGGCCTGTTTCATCCAGCACCAACGGATTCATTTCCAGCAGGGTGGCGCCTTCCTGCTCTAGCAAATCCACCAGCCGCCATAGCCCCTGGAAAAAGGTCATCAAGCGGGTTTCATCGGTCAGTGCCTTCCCTTGGCGCATGGTGCCTAGCCAGGTCTTGCCCAGCCAATGGGCCTTGAACTCCGCCAAAGCCTGCTCCGGCGTGGTAAGGGCCACGGGCCAAAGCAGGGGCCGAATTTCCTCGCCCCAGGCGTTGGTCAGGATGCCGCCAATGCCCAGCACAATGGTCCAGCCTGCATCCGCCGTTTTGCGCAGCGCCACCAGGGCCTCACAGGGCATGCCCGAAACTTTTTTGAAGTCCACCATCCGGGCCACCAAGGTACCCACATATTCCCCATGAGACGCGGCAGCGGCCTTCATGGTTTCGTGATGGGACCACACGGCTTCGGCGCTGAATTTGTCGAATTTCACTAGGCCAAGATCGGATTTATGCCACACATCGATGGCGGTTCCCTTCACCACAATGCCCTGCCCCGCCACAAAGGGCAGGGTGGCAAGATTCTGTTGGTCTTTCACCACGCCCCACTGATCGATGGCTAGGCCAACTTCGGCCAGCAATTCGTAGGCACGGATCTCATGGATGAAGCGAATGCTCATGGAAACTCCTGGGGGGCCGGGCATGGTCAAAGACTAGGGAAGTATCGCGGCCGCGCCGTGTGGAGGGGATCACAGGCCATTCCTCGTCATTTTCGCCTGTGATGGATATCACTCCGGCAACAACTCCCTAGAATTCCTTATCGAAACGAACATCAAATTTTCAAGAACAACCCAAAACGCTTGTAAATTTAAGGCATTGCCTCATGAACCGTGAAGGAACGCCGATGAGAACCTTGAACCGATGTTCATGGGAGTTCCTTCATGAAGCCACTTCTTGCGATCTTCGCCGCCGTTCTTGGCCTTTCCCTCTCCGCCGGCGAACTGCCCGCTGATACCACCGCCAAGATCGTCAAGGTGATCGTGAACGGCGCCGGAGGCAAGATCAACTGCCGGGACAGCGCCATGAAAACCGCACTTGAATCCGCCAACGTGCCCACGGATGGCAGTTCCAGCGTCATTTGGAGCAGCGCCCCCGGCGAAATCAAGATGCTCAAGGGCCAGCACAAACTCATTATCTGCAGCCGCTCTGAATTCCTTGCCATGGGCGCCGCCATTGCCATCACCGAGGACGGCGGAAAGCCCAAGATCTACCTGCACCCTGGAAACATTGCTGCCAGCGGTATCACCCTTTCCGATGCTGTGCTCAAGATCGGGGAAAAGCTGTAATTGGAAAAGTTTGAAATGTGGGTTTTTTTAATACCCACATTTCAAGCCTCCCTTCTGACTGTCCGAAAAGACTTTCTTTGAAGGGAATTTTCATGAGGCTAAAGGCTGTCCTTCTCTCCCTGGCGTTGGGAAGTTGCTCGCTCGCCCTCCAGGCCGGCGATCTGTCTCCGGAAATTACCGCCAAGCTTATCAAGATCATTGCTGGTGCCAGTGGAGGCAAGGTAGCCTGCCGCGATGCCACCATGAAGGCAGCCCTGGAAGGCGCCGGGGTGACGGTGGATGGCGATTCGAAGATCGTATGGGCCACTAATCCTGTGGAAGTGAAATCCCTGCGCGGTCGCCTGGTCATCGTAGGCAAGAAGGAATTTCTTTCCAGCGGTGCTGCCGTTGCCATCGCGGAGGACGGGGGTAAACCCAAGATTTTCCTTAACCAAGCCGCCATTACCGCCAGTGGGCTCACCCTTTCCGACGCCATCCTGAAGATCGCAGAAAAACTCTGACGGTAAAAAACAGAACTTTGGCCCATATTCCCAAAATTCACATCTCAAGCATCCCCTCCGAGCGCCCGAAAAGAGCATTATTGGTAGGGAGTCTCCATGAAGCTTAAGATTGCAGTCTTCGCACTGGTGGTAGGAAGCCTTTCGTCCTGGCTCCCCGCAGGGGAACTCCCCGCAGAAACAGCGGCCAAACTGATCAAGATCATCGCCACTGCGACCGGCGGTAAGGTCTCTTGCCGCGATGCGGGCATGAAGGCGGCCCTGGAAGCGGCGGGCATCACGGTGGATGGCGATTCCAAGCTGGTTTGGGCCACCAACCCGGTCGAAATCAAGATGCTGCGCGGCCGGTTGGTTGTGGTGGGGCGGAAGGAATTCCTCTCCGCGGGCGCGGGCATCGCGCTGGTGGAAGATGGTGGCAAGCCGAAGATCTACCTCAATCAGGCCGCCATCACGGCCAGCGGCGTGACGATGCCGGATGCCATCTACAAGGTGGGCGAAAAGTAATCAGCCCCAACTCACCCAGCCAGGCCTACCTGGAATCTCTCGTCGCGTGACCACCCGCGCCGGGAGATTCTGCTGTAGCAGCTCCGGTAGCCATTGGGCGTGGGTCAGGATCCGCGTCTCCCGGTCTTTCAACCCGGCGAGAAAGGCATCAAATTCCGGTGCCAAGGCACCCCCTTCGACTTCGGTGTGCAGGGCATAAACATTCAGGGCATCTTCCCGGATCAGGCTGAACAATTGTTCGTTGACCTCATGCCCGCCCTGGCCGTTCACCCCTAGCATTTCGTCCATCGTGGGCAAGGTGGTGGGGATCTGCAGGGTCTTCAGCGTCCGCCCCTTCACAATTGGGTAGAAGGGCTCCGTACCCCGGCAGTCTCCTGCGTAATCCAGATGGAAGGATTCCTGGATCTCCAGGGTCGCGTCGTTGCTCCGCCAGGCAGGACTCACCGCTCCCTTCGCCTGCTCACCAAACACCGTCGCAAAGGCCTCATGAGCTTGGTTGAACCAATTCTCTAGCCATTTTCGGGATTTGCGATCCAACAGGTCGTGGTACTGCACATGGTCCCAGCCATGGATGGCCACTTCGTGCCCCGCCGCCTGGGCGGAGCGCATCGCTTCCGCGGCCCGCAGATGGATGATAGGTGCCGGTAGAAGCACGCCGTACAGCATGGTCTTGAAGCCGTACAGCTTTCCAGCCTGGGTGCGCCGCATCTTCTCCAAAAAGCCCTTCCGGAAAATACGCCGGATGGCCTTGCCTGAATTATCGGGACCAAAACTGAAGTAGAAACTGGCCTGCATGCGATGCCGGTCCAGCATCTTGAGCAGGGTTGGGATGCCCTGGAGGGAACCCTCCAGCGTGTCCACATCCACGCGCAGCGAAACGGTTTTCACGATCAGTGCCCGCCGCGCAGTTTGTCGGAACGGTCGGTACGCCGGGCCTGGATGAAGCGCCGCAAGGCTTCTCGAGTGGTGTCGGTCATACAGCCCAGCACCAGGCCCAGCCGCGTGGGCACGGGATCATTGTCCAGCCACTCCAGGTGCCGAACATTCCCGGTGGTGCGGATGCGCAGTCCACCGGGCAGTTCCGTTTCCACCTCCACCTGGGTGTGCAGATCCACCATGACCTGCTCCGTCAAGCCAAGGCCCATGCCCGTTTCAGTCAGATTCAACAACTTGGCCGCGTAGGTGCGGTCCTTGATTTCCAGGGTCGCACTCAGGGGCGGCAGATCCGGCGTGGCAACCCGGACATCGCCCCGAATTCGCACTTCCACCTGCGACGAGGGCCAATCCACCCGCAACACAGGCGGGAAAAGAGTATCGGATTCTTCGGCGAGGATGGCCTCCAGCAGACGGCTCTGGATGGAAAGGACTTCATCTCCAAGCAGGATGGAAACTGTCACGGGAGTGCCCTTGGGGGGAACCTGGTCCCGGCGCTTGGCGCCGCTCAAATGTACTGCCACTCCGGGCTCCAGCCCACTGATATGCAGATCGCCCAGCAGGCGAACACTGCCCACGGCCCGGATGCTGGCGGGCGCACTCATTTTTCGGGCCTGCTGGACTAGCTCAAGCAATTCGTCCTGGTTCAGATTTCGAAATTCGGACATGTTATTTCCTCTCAGATTCCATGGGCTAAACGATCGGCAAGATGGGGATGCAGCCCCGCAGCTCGGATGGTCCTGGCCGCGCCCACATGGTCGTATGGCATCCGGTGCAACTTCACCCGACGGCGTGCCGGATCGTAGGTGACAAAACTAAGCCGAGCATCCCGATCTCGGGGCTGCCCCACGGAACCTGGATTGATCAAATAACGGCAACCCGGACGCAATTGGAACCAGGTCCCCGCCTCCAATTGAATCCAGCCCATGGTGCCTCGCACTTCATCCAGTTCGAAACCTCCTGGCAGATGCGTGTGGCCAAAGAAGCAGAGATCACTGGTGAAAGTATCGAAAGCGCGCAGTGCCTCCCGCGGATGCAGAAGGTAGGCATCTTCATCAATGGGTGAACCATGGGTGATCTGATAGTCCCCCTCCACCGACAAGAGGCCCGAAGGAACCTCCTGGAGGAAGCGCAGGTGTTCGCGGGTCAGGCGATCCCGGGTCCAGAGGGCCGCCATCCGGGCCGGAGGGCTGAAACTCAGATCCTCGCCTTCCAGGGCACAGGCCCGGTCATGATTCCCTCGCACAATGATCCGGGGTTTCAATTCCTGGATGCGATCCAGCACCTGGTTGGGCTGGGCGCCGTAGCCCACCAGATCCCCCAGGAAAACAAAGCGGGCAATGGCGCGGCGCTTGGCATAGCGCAGTACCACGCGCAGAGCATGGAGATTTGCGTGAATGTCGGAGAGTATTAGGTCCATAGGTGAATTTGATAGAGTGTCGCACGATCCCATTCCAACCCAAGCCTGCGGAATTGGAAATATTCTTCAGGCACCCATGGCCTCGGCAAGCCGTTCGGGACTGCGCCCCAGGGGTAGGATCATTGGCAAGCCATCCCAGTGGACCATCCGGTGACGCCAACGCGCCATGAAGTCTGCGCGATTCTTGGCCAGGGGCCGGGCGGGGTCGTGTGCGATCCGATCCCACGCGGTGGCTGGATTTTCATTGATCCACAGCACCTGGAAATCCGAATCCTGCGCAAGTTTGCGGATATCCCCGCTTGCCCAAGCGCCGCCCCCAAGGGCCAGAATGCAGGGACTTGCCAAGGCACCGCGCAGGGCCCTCACTTCCATGTCGCGGAAGACCGCTTCGCTTGCCTCCGCAAAAATTTGCGCAATGGGCTTGCCTGCGGCCGATTCCACCGCCGCATCCAAATCCACCACAGGCAGCCCGGTCCGCTGACCCAAGGCCCTGCCGAGGGCGGATTTCCCGCAGCCGCTCCCTCCCACCAACATCAAGCCGCCTCCCCGGAATTGAAGCGGTTGGGCCTGCCAGCGGCTGAGCTGGGCACGCCAGAGAAGTTCGCGCGGTGCTTCACTACGGGCGATGCCGCCCACCATGGCCAAACTCTCCGCCCCAGCTTCATAGCAAGCCTGCAGATCATCCTCGGTGAGCCCGCCAATGGCGACTGGGGCAAGGCCTTGACTCCGCAGCATCAAACATCCGGTGTGAAGTCCATGCAGGCCGATGGGCACCGCATGATCCCCCTTGGTGGTGGTGGCCCGGAATGGTCCGACCCCCGCATGGTCGCAATTCGAATCCACGGAAGCCCATTCTTCAAGGCTGTGGGTGGAAGCTCCCACATGCAGCGAGCTCAGCCCCGGCAAGCGCAGAGCCTCCGCGGGCGGCAAGTCCCCCTGCCCCAGGTGCAACCCCCAGGGCGGCAATCCTTCCTGGGCGGCCAGCAGGGCCAAGTCAGCCCGGTCATTCACGCAGATCTGCGGCCACCCCCCGTTGGCGGCAGCTTCTGTCAGCGCTTGCCGCAATTGCTCCCACTGTGCCTTGGGGTCCAAGGGCTTGCCCCGGAACTGCACCAGTGGGAACCCGGCTTGGCCCAGGGCACGCACTTGGTCCGCCAGGGATTCTGGGCGCGTGGCATCCGTGATCGGGTAAAGCGGAGGTAGGTTCAAGAAATCCGCGATCATGCCTGGCCCTCGAACTGGAGCCTCACCAACTTCGCGTAATGACCTTCTTCAGCCACCAGTTGATCGTGGGTGCCGCGCTCGATCAGGCGTCCCTGATCCATCACCCAGATTTCGTCGGCGTCCTTGATGGTACTGAGGCGGTGGGCGATGGTGAAGGTGGTCAAGCGATGGCTCACCCGCTCGATCACGGTCTGGATCTTGTGTTCCGTTTCGCTATCGATGTTAGCGGTGGCCTCATCCAGCAACAGGATGGCCGGTTCTTCGTAGAGCATGCGCGCAAAGGCCAGAAGCTGGCGTTCACCGGCGGAGAGTTTTTGGCCCCGCTCACCCACTTGGGTTGCCAACCCCTCAGGGAGGCGCGCGACCATGTCATCCAGCTGGCTTTGCTCCAGCACTAGGCCCAAGCGTCGCGTGTCCTTGGGTCGGCCGAGAAGGATGTTGTCCTCCAGGCTGCCTGAGAAAATGAAGACATCCTGAAGCACCAACCCGAACAAGCCGCGCAATTCCTTCAGCCGCAGTTCTCGCAGATCCAAACCATCCACGAGAATCCGCCCCTGGTTCACATCGTAGAAGCGCATCAGCAGATTGATGAGGGTGCTCTTCCCCGCGCCCGTGTGCCCAACCACCGCCACGCGCCGCCCCTTCTCGATCACGCCGGAAAGGGATTGCACCACCTGACGGCCTTTGTCCTCATACGCAAAACTCACGTCTTCAAACCGGATCTCCTGCTGGAACACTGCGGGCTTTGCAGCCGGAATCTCCGCGATCTCGTCCCGGTTATCCAGGAGGCGGAAGATGCGCTCGCTGGAAGCCATGGCCGTCTGCATCACGTTGTAGCGTTCAGCCAGTTCCCGAATGGGGCGGAAAAAGCGCCCGGATTGCTGGATGAACGCCAGTAGCAACCCGAGGGTCAACGCCCCACTCTGCAGCTTGAACCCCGCGTAGAAGATCAGCGCCGCCAGGGTGGCACTGGTGATGAACTCCACCACCGGAAAAAAGACGGCATACGCAAAAATCGTCCGAATGAACGCGGAAAGGTATTTCTGGTTCAGGCCCATGAAGGCAAAACGACTGCGGGCCTCCTGATCATTGAGCTGCACCAGGCTCATGCCGGAAAGTTGTTCCTGCAGATACGCCTGGATGGCGGCGTAGCGCCCCTGGGTTTCCCGGAAGGCGTCGCCCGCATGCCGGCGGAAGATTTCAGTGGCAATCAGGAGAAACGGCATAATGCCCAGGGCTACCGCGGCCAACCCCGCATGTTTGCTGAACATCCAAATCATGATCGCCAACAGCGAAAGGGCATCTCCAACGATGGCCACGAAGCCCGAGGAAAACATTTCATTAAGGTTCTGCACGTCACTGATCACGCGGGTCATCAGGCGACCCACAGGATTGCGGTGGAAGAAATGGGTGCTGCGGCGCATGAGGTGCGTGAACAACTGCATCCGCAGATCCAGCATGGCCATCTGCCCCACCCAGCCCAGCAGCACATAGCGGGTGATATGGACACAAAAGGCCAGCGCCAGAAAACCGAAGAAGGCTGCAATCAGAGGGCCAGACCCCGCCAAAGTGCCCTTGGCCAGGTGGTGATCAATCAGCCGTAGCGTGAATTCACTGGGCATCACTTCCAGGGCCGCGCCGGCGGCCATGAGCACCAGCAGAATGATCAGGGAACCCCAGTAGGGCTTGAGGTAGCCCACCAGGCGGAAAAAGCAGCGTATGGCGCATGGGCTGCTGATCCACCTGGTCACTCTGGAAAAAGGAATTTGAAGGATCCGCCATGGTTTCATTCTTTCACAATCCAGACACAACCGACTTGAACCTCTGGCATTCATACTGGGGTCTGTTCTCGCCGAAAGAATTAGGCACCCTGTTCTTGGATCGCCATGCATCGTCCTGCCATGACCCCCGCCCCCGGAAGCCGCGTCGTTCGATACGAAGGGGACCGATGCCGCTTCCACCTGCAGCATCCTGCGCCCACCGAATCCGGCTGGCGGGCACTGCTGCGCACCAACCTCACCCGCGCGGAACGCGTCCGGTTGGAAGTGATCGCCCTTGCGGGCGGGCGCTCCGCCGCTGCAGGCACCTTTGCCGGCGCGTCCTGGCGAGACATTCCCATGAACCCCGTGGCAGGCGGCTGGGAGCTGGACCTGCCCCTTTGCGAAGTGGGCTATTTTCGTGGCAAAGCCTACTGTGTGGATCCCGAAGGCCGACAGCACTGGCCCGATGGGGAGGACACGGGCATTTCCGTGCATCCCAACCATCTCCGCACGGGCAACACGATCTATTGCGCATTTCCCCGCATGTTCGGCGGTACCCGAGGCTTGGCCTTCACCCGAAATCCCTCGGTGGAAGAGCAGATGCGTGACCTGGATGAGCGTGGCTACGCGGTGGTGCCACCTTCTGGGAAACTGCGCGACCTGACCGCCTGTGTGCCTCACATCGTTGAAGCCCTTGGCTGCCGCATCCTGCATCTGCTGCCCTTGGGACCTACACCCACCACCTACGCGCGCATGGGCCGCTTTGGCAGTCCTTACGCCCAGCTGGATCTCGCAGGGATTGATCCAGCTCTGGTCGAATTTGATCGCCGCAGCACCGCCGAGGACCAGTTTCGCGAGTTGGCCTATGCCACCCACCTGCGGGGCGCCCAGGTGTTTCTGGACATCGTGATCAACCATACGGGCTGGGGCTCTCGACTGATGCAGGAGCGACCCGAGTGGTTCAAACGCAATGCCGACGGCACCTTCCACAGCCCTGGCGCCTGGGGCGTGACCTGGGGCGATCTGGTGGAATTGGACAACCGTTACCCCGAGCTGTGGGAAGCCACTGCCAAGGCCCTGCTCACCTGGTGTCGCCGGGGCGTGGACGGCTTCCGCTGCGATGCCGGCTACATGGTGCCGGTACCAGCCTGGCAGTACCTCATCGCCCGGGTGCGAACCGAATTCCCCAACACCGTGTTTTTGCTGGAAGGCCTGGGCGGCGCCTGGGAGGCCACTGAGGCCCTCCTCACGGAAGGTGGCATGCAGTGGGCTTATTCAGAGTTGTTCCAGAACTACAGCCCACGTGATGTTTCCGGCTATCTGGATCACACCCTGCGCCAAGCGGAGCGGGTGGGTCCGCTGGTGCACTACAGCGAAACCCACGACAACGAGCGGCTTGCCAAGCGCGGCGTGGCCTGGTCGCTGCTGCGGAACCGCCTTTCTGCCTTGACCAGCACCTGTGGTGCCTTTGCCTTCACGGCTGGTGTGGAATGGTTGGCCACGGAAAAGATCGATGTCCACCAGTCCCGGGGCTTGGCCTGGAATGCCGAGCCCAACCTGATGCCCGAATTGGCCTGCCTCAATGGACTATTGCAGAACCATCCCTGCTTTTTCGATGGTGCCGTGGCTCGTCGCCTGAGCGCAGAGGATGCCTGGGTGTTGGCCCTCCAGCGTTGTTCGGCCGAAGGTTTGGACCATTGCCTGGTGCTGGTAAATCTGGATACGGAGTCGCCACGAACCTTCGAACTGGAAGAAGCCCTGTGGGAAGCCTTGGGCGAGGAGCCGCAGGATCTCCTTCACCAGGAACTGCCCACCGTTCACCGGACAGCGCCCGATCTCATGACCATTCACCTGGGGCCAGGCGCCAGCCATTGTCTGGCGCCCACTGCCGTTCCCGTGGGGCTCCATGGGGAAGCCTACCGGCAGCGCCGCGCCCAGGCGGCCTGGGCCTATCGGCACCTCACCCAGATCCACCCCGCTGAAGACTTGAGCCCTTGCCCCTGGCAGGAACTGGCCCAATTCGCGGCTCAGGATCCCTGCCAGTTTTTGGCGGCATTGCCGCGACTGCAGGCCGCTGCGGTGAAAGTGGATCTTCTTCAGGCCATCCGGGAGGCCGCCACACGCGATGCCTACGCGCCGGTCGTGCGCTGGACTGCCCCGGATCTGACCCGCGTGGTCCTGATCCCACCCCAGCACTGGCTGCTGGTGGAGGATCCCGCGCCCTTTGAAATCACCCTCAATCGCCCGGGTCATCGCCCCCTGCATTTGCGGTCGGTGCCCTGGGAAGGTGGCCATATGGCGGCCATCTTCCCCTCAGAATTGAGCAACTCGGGGCCACACTCCGTGGATGCGGAGCTTCTGGTGGACCGGTTCACCGAACATGGACGCCGTGCCACGGGTGCCCTGCGACTTCTGCCGTCCCACGCCATCTTTGAAGCCGGCGCCCCCGTCGGGCTGGCCCTGCTCACCAATGGGCGCGGCGGCATGGCGCGGATCCACGCCCATCTCGGCCACGTTGAATCCAAATACGATTGCGTATTGGGCCTGAACCTCCATCCCGATGCCCCCTGCGATCGCCATGTGCTGGTGAAACGATTGCGGGCTTGGGTGAATGCCGATGGCTTTCTGACGGCCCTGGATGGCCGCAACCTGGTGCGTTTCGAACCTGGCCCTTTGGCGTGTTGGGTGTTCAAAGCCAATGCCGGGGATGGTCGCACCGTTGAAATCCAACTCAGGGCAGAGATGCTGCCTGGGCGGAACAGCACCCTTTTCCAATTCCAGCGAATGCCAGGGCTCCCGGCCCATTGCCAGACCACCCTGACCCTGCGCCTGGACCTGGAAGACCGGGGCTACCATCAGGAAACCCTTGCTTCCACGGAATCCGAAGCCCATTTCCGGCAGCACACCCAACCCTTGGCAGGTCGTTCCGGATTCGAGTTCGCCCCGGCCGCTGATCGCGCCCTGCGCGCCTGGGCCACCACCGGGGCTTTCCACCTGGAACCCGAATGGTGCCTCGGCCTGCACCACACCATCGAATCCACCCGGGGCATGAGCGATCACGGCGATGCCTGGAGCCCTGGTTGGTTTGAAATTCCCCTTTCCCCCGCGGATTGCCCTGAGTTGATCCTGTGTGGGGATCCAACTGATCCACCCGAGCCCCTCCACTCGATGCGAACCGCCCCCGTGGACACAGATTCCTTCGAGCGTCGCCTGCGTCAATCGGCCTCGGAATTCCTGGCCCGGCGGGGCCATGGTGCCACGGTGATCGCAGGCTATCCATGGTTCCTCGACTGGGGTCGAGACACGCTCATTGCCTGCCGAGGGTTGCTGGCCGGGGGCTTCCACGCAGAGGTGCGGAATATCCTGCTGACCTTTGCACCCCTGGAAGACCGCGGAACGTTGCCGAACATGCTTTCCGCGGACTCCACCGCCAACCGGGACACTTCCGATGCGCCGCTCTGGTTTGGCCTTGCCTGCGAAGAGGCGGCCGCCCTCTTTGGCCCGGAATTCTATGCCAGCGAGGCGGACGGGCGCACCCTCCACCAGGTGCTGGCTTCCATTGCCTCCGGGTACTTGGCGGGGACATCCAACGGCATCCGGGTGGATATGGCTTCGGGTCTCGTGTGGAGCCCTTCCCATTTCACCTGGATGGATACCAACTACCCGGCTGGAACGCCGCGCGAGGGCTATCCCATCGAAATCCAGGCCCTGTGGATCCGCCTGCTGAAACAATTGGCGCACCTAGAGCCGCACGCGGCCTGGGCGGCCCTTGCAACCCTGGCTGAAACCAGCCTGGAGCTTTTCTGGTGCGAGCACCTGGGGTGCTGCCACGACACCCTTCTGGCACCGCAGGACTGCCCTGCAACCCAAGCCACGCCCGATGGGCATCTGCGCCCCAACCAGTTGTTCGCGATCAGCCTTGGCCTGTTCCCTGGCGAACGCGCGCGTCGCACGGTGGAGGCCTGCACACGGCACCTGCTGGTACCCGGTGCCCTGCGCAGCCTGGCGCCACTGCCCGTGAAAGAACCCCTGCCCATCCGCGCCGCCAACGGCCATCCCCTGAACGATCCCCGACAGCCTTATTTCGGACATTACGAAGGCGACGAGGACACCCGCCGGAAACCGGCCTATCACAACGGCACGGCATGGAATTGGATGCTGCCGGTGTTCTGTGAAGCCCTCGCCCGAGCCTATGACTGCGAGCCTGCCGTGCTTGCGGCGGCCAGGGCCTACCTTGGTTCGACGGAGCGTTTGTTGCACGAAGGATGCATCGGGCACTTGCCAGAGATTCTGGACGGTGACGCCCCACACACACCCCGGGGCTGCGATGCCCAGGCCTGGTCCACCACCGAAGCTTTGCGGGTTTGGTGCTGGCTCGCCGATAAGATGAAGCACACCCGTCCGGAAATCCTGGAGCCTTGATGGCCGAAGCACCCTTTCATACCTTTGACGCAGAAACCTTCCTGCGAGGCAAATGCCTGGATGTGGGCGCCTGGTTCGGCATGCACCTCGTTCCCGGTGAAGGCCTCTGGATTCGGGCCTTTCTGCCACGTGCGCAATGGGTTGAAGTGCTGGATGCCAAAAGCGGTGAGCCCCTTCTGGATCTGGTGATGGTGCATCCCGAGGGGCTATTCGAAGCCCACTTGCCCAAGCGCCGCAAAGTCTTTCCCTACCGGTTCCGCATCCACGGCTGGGGTGAGCCGGTGGAATGGGTGGATCCGTATCGCTTTGGCCCCGTGCTGGGTGAACTCGACCACTACTTGCATGCCGAAGGCACCCTGCTGCGTTCCTACACCAAGATGGGTGCCCACGTTGCCACCCGCGAAGGGGTAGAGGGCGCCGATTTCGCCGTGTGGGCCCCCAACGCGAAGCGGGTGAGCGTGGTAGGCAACTTCAATGGCTGGGATGGGCGGCGGCACATCCTGCGCCGATGGTCCTCGTCGGGCATCTGGGAGCTTTTCGTTCCGCACCTGCGCCCGGGGGACCTCTACAAATTTGAGATCCTGGGCCAGGATGGGAAACTGCTGCCCCTGAAATCGGACCCCTACGCCTACGAGGGCGAATATCCACCGGGATCCGCCTCCATCCTGAGCCGCACTGAGGCCACCCCCTGGCATGACGGCGCCTGGATGAAGGCGCGCTCCCAACGCAATCGCCACACGGCACCCGTAAGCATTTTCGAGATGCACCTGGGATCGTGGAAGCGCCGGGAGGATGGGGGCTTTCTTTCCTATCGCGAACTGGCCGATCTGCTCGTGCCCTATGTGAAAGACCTTGGCTTCACCCATGTCCAGTTTCTGCCCGTCAGTGAACACCCGTTCTATGCAAGTTGGGGCTATCAGCCCTTGGGTCTCTTCACACCCACGGCGCGGTACGGCACCCCTGAGGATTTCCAGGCCCTGGTGGATGCCTTCCACGGCGCTGGCATCGGGGTGCTGCTGGATTGGGTGCCCGCCCATTTCCCTGAGGACATGCACGGCCTGGCGTCCTTTGATGGCACGCACCTCTTCGAACATGCGGATCCCCGCAAGGGCCGCCACATGGACTGGGGCACCCTGATCTACAATTTCGGGCGACGTGAAGTGCAGAATTTCCTCATCGCCAACGCGCTGTATTGGTTGGATCGCTTCCACATCGATGGCCTGCGGGTGGATGCGGTGGCTTCCATGCTGTACCTGGATTACAGCCGCAAGGCGGGCCAGTGGGTACCCAATCGGCATGGTGGTCGCGAGAATTTGGAAGCGGTGGATTTCCTGCGGCGCCTCAATGAAACGGTCTACGCCCAGTTTCCAGACACCCTCACCGTGGCGGAAGAATCCACCGCGTGGCCCCAGGTTTCCCGGCCAACGTCTGGCGGTGGTCTCGGATTCGGATTCAAGTGGAACATGGGCTGGATGCACGACACCCTGCGCTTTCTGGGGCGCAACATGCTCCATCGCAAGTACCACCAGCAGGAGATCACGTTCTCGATGCTCTACCAGGACAGTGAGAACTACGTGCTGCCCTTAAGCCACGATGAAGTGGTCCATGGCAAGAAGAGCCTGCTCTGGCGCATGCCGGGCACCCGGTGGGAGCAATTCGCCAATCTGCGTCTGCTCTACGCCTACCAATGGGCCCACCCCGGCAAAAAGCTGTTGTTCATGGGCTGCGAATTCGGCCAGGACCACGAATGGGATCACAACCGGGCCCTGGACTGGCATCTCCTGGAGTTCGAAGAACACCGTGGCATCCAGAACCTGGTGCGGGATCTGAACCACGTTTACCGTCAGTATTCGGCACTTTTCGAACGGGATTGCGAACCGGGGGGCCTGACCTGGATCGACTGCAATGATCGTAAGAATGCCGTGCTTTCCCTGCTGCGATGGGGGTTCGCACCGGGCGATCATGTTCTGGTGGTGTTGAACCTCACCGCACAGCCCAGGGAGGGCTTCCGCATTGGTGTGCCCTCAACGGGGCGCTACACGGAGATCCTCAATACCGATGCCAGCCTCTATGGCGGGCAAAACATGGGCAACCTGGGCTGGGTTCCCTCGGAACCAATTCCCATGCACGGTCATCCCAATTCCGTAGCCCTTACCCTGCCCGCCCTCGGCGTGCTCTACCTCAAGCCGGAACCGCCGACGCCCGCTCGCAAAAAGAGCTAGCATCATTCTCGAACCCAGCACCCCAAGGAGCCAACCATGGAAACGCTTCAGCAGAAACTCCAGAAGCTGACCCAGAATCTCTGGTGGACCTGGCGCCCCGAAGTGCGGGCCATTTTCCGGGATATCGACCACAGCCTCTACCATCAGGCCCACCGGAACCCGGTGCGGGTGCTGCGGGAAGTGACAACCTCTTTCCTCGACCAGCGGGCCTCCGAAGTGGATATCACCACCCGTACGGACCGTGCCCTGCGGCAGTTGAACGAATACCTGAATCCCCTCACCACCTGGGGCTTGGTGCACGCGGGCACGCTGCTGAGCCGCCCCGTGGCCTACTTCTGCGCGGAATTCGGCATCCATGAAAGCCTGCCCATCTATTCCGGCGGCCTTGGCATCCTGGCGGGCGACCATCTGAAAGGTGCCTCCAACCTTGGCGTGCCCCTGGTGGGGGTTGGCCTGTTGTATCGCGAGGGCTATACCACCCAGCAACTGGGTGCGAGTTTCTGGCAGCACGATGTGACTGAACCCTACGAGATCCAGGATCTCCCGCTGGTGCCTGCCGTCGATATCCATGGGCAGCCCGCGCGGGTGCATGTGGAATTGCCCGGGCGCATCGTGTGGGCCAAGATCTGGGAAGCCAAGGTGGGCCGCATCCGTTTGATCCTGTTGGATACCCGCGACGAAGCCAATAGCGAGGAAGACAAGGCTTTGGCAGCGCGTCTCTACGGAGGGGATCAGCGCATGCGCATCCAGCAGGAACTGCTCTTGGGTGTGGGCGGCAGCCGCGCCCTGCGGGCCCTGGGCATCACCGCCAGTGTCTACCATCTCAATGAAGGCCACAGTGCCTTTGCCATCCTGGAGCGGGCTCGTCATCGGGTGCAGCACGATGGTCTCGATCCCTGGCAGGCCCTCAAGGAAAGTGGCCAAGCCACCGTCTTCACCACCCACACACCCGTGGATGCAGGCCACGACCGGTTCCCTGCGGACCTTGCTGCCGAGCATCTCAGCGCCTTGGCGAACGGCCTCCAACTGCCGCTGCAGGATGTCCTGGGCTTCGGCCGCGTGAACCCCAACGACCATGGTGCGCCCTTCATGCCCACGGTGCTGGCGCTCAAGCAATCCCGCACCTCCAACGGCGTCAGCGCCCTGCACGGCAACGTGTCGCGGGCCATGTGGAACTGCCTGTGGCCCGACCGCAAAGAAGAGAACGTGCCCATCGGGCACATCACCAACGGTGTGCACACCCACACCTGGCTCTCCTCGGAACTCAATCAGCTCTTCCAGACCCACCTCGGCTCCAACTGGCTGGACGGCATCGTCCGCCCCGACATGTGGACCAAGATCGAATCCATGGACAGCGCTGAGCTCTGGGAAATCAAACAGGTACTGAAGTCCCGTCTCATCCGCCTGGTGCGGGACCGCAGTGATCGCCTGCACCTGCGCAACGGGTTGCCGATCATCGATCCTCCACCCCTGGATCCCGACGCTCTGACCATCGGCTTTGCCCGCCGCTTCGTGCCCTACAAACGCCCGGACTTGCTTTTCCGCAACCTGGACCGCATCGCCGCGATCATCAACAACCCCAAACGCCCCGTCAATCTGCTCTTCGCGGGCCGTGCCCACCCCGCCGATGGCCCCGGCAAGGCGCTCATCCAGCGGGTCGGGCAATTCACGGAGGATCCCCGTTTCCGCAACCGGGTGGCCTTCATCGAAAACTACAACATCCACGTGGGTCGCAATCTCTATCAGGGTGTGGATGCCTGGCTTAACAACCCTCGGCGCCCACTGGAAGCCTGCGGCACCAGTGGCATGAAGGTGGTCGCCAATGGTGGGCTGCACATGTCCATCCTGGATGGCTGGTGGGCCGAGGCCTATGACGGTGAAAACGGCTTTGCCATCGGCAACGGCGAGATCCACGCCAACCAGGACATCCAGGATGAGCGGGATTTCGAAGCGCTGCTCACCCTGTTGGAAGAGGTCGTGGTGCCGATGTACTACGAACGCGATTCCCAGGGTGTGCCACGCCAGTGGATGCACCGGGTCAAGCGAAGCATTCGCACCCTGGCCTGGCGCTTCAACGCCGACCGCATGGTGATGGATTACGTGCGCAACTGCTACCTGCCAGCTGCCACGGCCAGTTCCTGCCAGATGCCGTAGGGATTCAATTCCTCGATGGCATCAGCTCAATTTCAGGATGCTGGTGCCATCGGGGTAGTTTTCCACGGGGGCTTCGCGCATTTTCTGGAGCACATTCATCAAGCCCCGAATGCGCTCAACCATTTCGCCAATTTTCCCGAGCTTGGCTTCCTCCGGGTATTTCCGCTCCAGTAGTTCGATCTGGATGGAAATGATCGCCAAGGGGTTGTTGATTTCGTGCTTCAGGGTGCCAGCCATCTGTCGGAAGGATTCCAGGCGCTCGGCGGCCAAGGCTTTGCGCTGCAGTTCATCGTGTCCCTTGAGCACCTGTAAACGATGTTGCAAGGTTTCCCAGCGGAAGCCCTCCGGCAGCCAGTCCGTGGCCCCCGCAGCCAGCAGGGTGGCAAAGAGATCTTCCGGCGCCCGCACCACCAGGATGGGCACCGTGGCGAAATTGGGATGATGGCGGTACGCCTGGATGCACTTGGCGGGATCTTTGACGCCCATGGCGTCGATGACCAGATAACGGAAATGGGGCAACGGTGGGAGCGGGGGTTCTTCTTCCAGGGGGAAATTGGCCAGTTGACCCGCCTCGGCCACGCTCTGGAACAACCCCATCAGCTCCAGTTCCTCGGTGACGAGGCCCAACAGCGGCAGGGATTGCGGTTCGGGAACCGTCTCCACGCCTCTGGGGAAGATGATGGAAAGGGTTTGCTCCATCCATCGCCACACGATACCGGTCATCTGGAGGCTGCGCATGGTCCAGGGGTCCGGCGCCGGTCCATGAATTTCGGGCGGGAACGCCAATTGCAAACCCCAGTTGCTGCCCTCTTCCTCCCAACGCCCGGTCACCCGCTGGGTTTCCCCGACGTTCAAGAGCATGGGCTCAACGAGGCCCGCCACGGCCTGGGCCGCCAAGGTTCCTGCCATCCAGATGGTGCCCGGCGGAACCGGATCAAGCGCCAGTTCCGCGCCCCGGATCTTGAGGAGGCTTTGCCAAAAGGGTTCCAGCGCAGCCTGCAGGGCCTCCAGGGTGGAGGCGCTGGCATTTTCCTGGGGCGTTTCCAGCAGCATTTCCTGGGTGGCGGCCTCCGCCAGGTATTCCAGTCGGGAGACCTCGTGCCTTAGTAATACCGAATATTCGCCGTGGACCCGCTCCCCGTAGCTGTGCAGCCATCGCAGGGACGACCCCATGGTGGCCAGGATTTCGCCGGTGCGGGTGACAATGCGTTCGTTCAGAAACCGCAGCCGGAGAATTTCACCCTGCACCTCGGCCTGTCCCATCGCCTGTTGGGCCAACTGGGCATGGCGCAGCGCCACGGTGCCCTGCCGCACAAAGGCCTGGACCAGGGAAAGATCAAACCGGGTGAACGGCCGTCCTTCGTTGACACGATCCAGGTAGAGCAGGCCCTTTACCTCGCCTTCGATCTCCATGGGCGCGCAGATGAGGGCTCCGCGGTGCATTTCCAGCAAACTATCGCCACCAAATCGCGGGTCGGTCATGGGTGCGTTGGAGAGCACGGCCGTACGATGGGCCGTCACATAGCGGAGCACCGAGCGGGAAAGGCCGATCTGGTCGCCCACATTGCCGATCCGGTGCATGGTTTTCGAAGTGCCATCGGCCGCCACCATGACCAGGAACCCGCGCTCGGCAGACAGTAGCTTCAGGGCCTCATTCAGAAGCCCCTCGATGAGCGCCGCGGACGAACTCTCCATCAGGAGCGCTTCCGTGGACCGGTGCAGCAACTCCAGGCCACGCAAAAGAATCATGGCCTGGGAAGGTTCGGGGCGCACTTCCGAAAAAAGGTCCCCCACCCGCTCGATGAAAAGCTCCGGATCCAGGCCCGGAAACCCCGCCGTGAAGTGAAGCACCAGATCCCCCAGGCGAACCTCATCCTCATCCGCCAGGGAGTTCCCGGTGGGGGTGTTCAAAGGGAAATCATTGAGAAAAGTGCCATTCTTGGAACCAAGGTCCTTGATCCACCAGGTCTCCCCGATGCGGGAAAGACTTGCATGACACTTGGAAACGCTAGGTTCTGCGGGAAAGCTGAGGTCGCAACCCTCGGAATCCCGCCCGAGCAGGCAGTCCTTTTCCAGCGCAAACCGCTGGATGACATTGCCTTGAAACCATGAAAGGTATGGCACGAAATCCCCTGGGAACCTGTCCAATATTGGCTGGGACCTGCCCCGATCGAGTATCTGGGCAGGCTCCTAAAAGCCTTATCGGACGCTGGGGTTCAAGGTAAAGGAAATCGCGTGGGTTTGTTTCGACTGGGGCGAAAAACCAGGAGGGTATGACCGATGGTCCAGACATGCTGCAGCCCATCAACCTTCCGGGTCAGGGTGTCGATCACGGTTTCGGCGTCCTCAAAGGTGTTCTGGTTCAGCTTCAGTTTCATGAGTTCCAGGCTCTCGAGCATGACATCGAGTTCCCGGGCCAGGGCTTCCGTGACACCGGCCTTGCCGATATGGACCACCGGGCTGAGGTGGTGGGCTTCGGCTTTCAGGAATTGGCGCTGTTTGGGCGTGAGCATTTTGTTCTCCGAACCCTCATTCTCGCACCCCCAGAGTCCGTTCCAAAGGATCTATCCTGGTTCCATGAACCCACTGCGCCTCTTCCCCACCCTTTTCCTGGCGACCTGCCTCACGGCGGCGCCGCCCCGCACACTGCGGGTGGATTATGTCCACACCGGCACAGCCAGCTCCGAACTGTTCAGCCTGGATCGAACGGTGCAGGAGCCCTTGCCCTGGCCTGGCCACAGCTCCGGGAACCTGGATACCTCCAACCTGGGGAAATATTTTTTCGATGTGGTGGATGTGGCCAGTGGTCAGGTGGTCTATTCACGGGGCTTCTGCAGCATTTACGGCGAGTGGGAAAGCACGGACGAAGCCAAAAAGATGGCCCGGAGCTTCTCGGAATCCCTGCGATTCCCTGAGCCCAATGGCCCCGTCAAGGTTCGGGTAAAGAAACGCGACGCCCACAATCATTTCCAGGAGGTGTGGTCCTTCGCCCTCGATCCTAAGGATATTTTTATCGACCGGGCGCTGCCGCCCAATCCTGGTTCCCTTTTGGCCCTCCAAAAAAGTGGTGATCCCACTGAGAAGGTGGATTTTCTGATCCTGGGCGATGGCTATACCCAGGCGGAATTGCCCAAGTTTGAAAAGGACGCGCGGCGATTGATGGAACAACTCTTCGCCACCTCGCCCTACAAGGAACACCGTCAGGATTTCAATGTCTGGGGCCTTTGCCCACCCGCCCGGGAATCGGGCATCGCCCGGCCTTCCACGGGTATCCAGCGCCGTTCGCCCTTGGGTTGCACCTATGACGCCTTTGGCAGTGAGCGGTACGTGCTCACCTTCGAGAACCGCACCCTGCGGGATGTGGCCGCCTTTGCTCCCTATGAGTTCATGGAAATCCTGGTCAATGGCGACACCTATGGCGGTGGCGGCATTTTCGGCCTCTATGGCACCGTGGCCTCGGACAACGCCTTCAGTCCCTATATTTTTGTCCATGAATTCGGCCATCACTTCGCCGGTTTGGCCGACGAATACTACACCTCCGACGTGGCCTACGAAACGGGGAAGGATCAGCGACCAGAGCCCTGGGAGCCCAATGCCACCGCTAACCCCAACAACCCAAAGTGGAAAGCCCTGCTCACCCCCGGCATTCCTTTACCCACCCCCTGGGCCAAGGCTGAATTCGAGAAAGCCAGCTGGGCCTTCCAGAAGGAACGCGGCCAGATTCGGGCCGCGCGAAGGCCAGAGGCTGAAATGGAAGCCCTGATGAATCGGCAGAAGAAAGTGGATTCCGCCTTTCTCGGCCAGGATGTCTGGTCCGGGAAGGTGGGGGCCTTTGAGGGCGCCAACTACGAAGCCACCGGTTATTTCCGCGCCCAGGAAGACTGCATCATGTTCACCCGGGACGAAGTACCCTTCTGCGCGGCTTGCCAGGATGCCATCCGACGGGTCATTCGGATGTACACGCCCGCACGGTGACCAGGCCCATTTCGTCCGCAGAACCACAGAATCTTAATATTTTTTCACATTTGCCTTAAAGCTTTAGAAGGATAAATTCCAGTCCATTTCTAAGGATAAGTATTTTTTGTCCGAAAGGGTTTCCACGGGAGGCGCAGGGAGGCGCGAGTGGTGCTGGAGGATACGCAGTCTCGACACCGGGTGGTCCTTGTCAACGACGACCGGGTGCAGCGCCTGCATCTTTGCCGCCTCCTCGAGTCCGAAGGCCTGATTGCCCTGCCCTTCGCCGGGGCGGTGGATGCCCTGGAAGGACTCCAGCGCATGGCGCCCCCCGACCTGATCATTACCGACCTCAACATGCCGGGCATGGATGGTTGGGGATTCTGCCGTCTGCTGCGGTCCCCGGAATTTCCCACCTTCAACCGCACGCCGATCCTGGTGGTATCTGCCACCTTCTCCGGGGAGGAACCCGCCCGGATTACCGCGGACCTGGGGGCCAACGCCTTCCTCCCTGCTCCCGTTGAAGCCGTTCCATTCTTGGCTCAGGTCCGTCGGCTGCTTGCCGGTGACACCTCCCCCCTGGCGTCCAGGGTGCTCATTGTGGAAGACGCCAGGTCCCTTTGCCACATGCTGTCCAAGGTTTTTTCCGACAACGGCTACCTGGTGGATCCTGCAGGTACCGGTGCGGATGCTCTCCGGCTTTTCCGCGCCCATCACCCCGATATCGTGGTGCTCGACTACCACTTGCCCGACATGCAGGGTGACCAAATCTTGATGGAAATCCAGGCCATGGATCCCCGGGCCGTGGTGCTGGTCATGACCGCTGACCCCAGCCCAGAACTGGCCCTGAAAGTGGTCCGAATGGGCGCCCGTGGCTACCTTCGCAAACCCTTCGACCCGAAGTACCTGCTTACCCTTTGTGCCAATGCCCGCCGCGAAATGTCGCTGCTCAATGTGGAAGCCCTGCTGGAAACCCGCACTCAGGAATTGAGGGCCAGCGAAACGCGTCTGAAACAGGCCCTGGAAGCCACCCAGGATGCGGTGTGGGATTGGGATCTGGAGCGCGGGTCGGCGGTGGTAACACCCTCCTATTACAAGGTGCTCGGGTACCCGCAGGATTCCTTTACGCCCTCGCCTGGGTTGGAAACGGCACTCATCCATCCGCAGGATCTCCCGCGGGCCCTCAAGGCCTACCGTGCCATCCTCGAACAGGGCGCCGAACGCCTCGAGCAGGAATGCCGCATGCGCACCAGCGAGGGCGACTGGGCCGTCATTCTTACCCGAGGGCTCGTGGTGGCCAGGGATGAGCATGGCCGCCCCTTGAAAGTGGTGGGGATCCATTCCAATGTCACCGCCCAACGAAAGGCCGCCGAGGCGTTACGCGTTTCCGAGGAAAAGCTGTCAAAGATATTCAACCTTTCGCCCAGCGCCATCGTGATATCTCGAATAGCCGACAGCGTGATCCTGGAAGTGAACGAAAGCTTCTACCGCAATACGGGTTATTCCCGGGAGGAGACCCTTGGGCATAGCGCCACCAGCCTCAATTTGTATGTGGATACTGCGGCCCGAGCCAAAATGTTCTGTGACCTTCAGACAGATGGCGAACTGCACAACCGGGAACTGCAGTTCCGCCAGAAGAACGGCAACCTGGTCACAGGGCTGCTTTCAGCCAAGATCGTGGAATTTGATTCGGAACCGTGCCTGCTCACGGTCATTACCGATATCTCCGTGCTGAAAGGTGTCCAGGAAGCCCACCTGGAACTGCTGGACCAGATGCGCCAGCTCCAGAAACTGGAATCCGTGGGGCGTCTGGCCGGTGGGGTGGCCCACGATTTCAATAACCTGCTCTCGCCGATCCTGAACTATGCCGAGCTGCTGCTGGATGATCTGCCGGAGGGCGACCCCCGGTGGGACAAAGCCAACCAGATCCTCCGGGCCGCTCAGCGCGGGCGGGATCTGACCCGGCAGCTGCTGGCCTTCAGCCGCAAACAGGTGCTGGATCTGAGGCCCATCGATCTGCGCGAAGTCATCCTAGGTTTCGAGAAACTGCTGCGCCGCACCCTCCGCGAAAACATCGTCATCCAGATGGACCTGCCGGACACCCTGCCGCAGGTTCGGGCCGATGCCGGGCAGATGGAGCAAGTGCTCATGAATCTGGCCGTGAACGCACAAGACGCCATGCCAGAGGGAGGCCTGCTCTCCATTGGTCTTTCCGCCCTGGCCCTGGATACCGGCCACGAGCGCCAACACCCCGGCATTCCGCAGGGCCGGTTCGTGCAATTGGCCGTGGGAGATACCGGTGGTGGTATGACTCCGGAAACCCTGGCGCGAATTTTCGAACCCTTCTTCACCACCAAGGGACCCGGCAAGGGCACCGGCCTGGGGCTTGCCACCGTCTTCGGCATCGTCAAGCAGCATGGCGGCCATGTTCGTGCCGATTCCGAGCTCGGCGCAGGCGCAACGTTCCGGCTTTACCTTCCGTCCGTGGTCGAGGCCATTGAGCCGGCTCTGGCTCCCGTGGCATTGCCCACCACGGGTGCGATCCCGTCGTCACTAATCCTGTTGGTGGAAGATGACCCCGAAGTTCGAGAAAGCACCCGTTTGGTACTGGAACATCAAGGCTTTTCGGTACTTGCCTGTGAGGATGGCGTGGCCTGTCTGCGCGCCGTGGAGGACCGTAAATCACCGGTGGCCTTGCTGCTCACGGATGTGGTGATGCCCAAGCTGAGTGGCCCGGAACTCTATCAGTTTTTGAAGGCGCACTATCCCGACCTGCGCGCGGTGTTCATGTCGGGTTATCTACCCGAAGCCATCACCCATCCTGGCGGTCTAGAACCAGGCATGGACTTCCTGCAAAAACCCTTCACCTCAGCCGAACTCCTGGCCAAGCTCCGGGAAGTGCTCGTCCCCGCAGAAGCCTGAAAACCTCAGCGTGTGCCCACGAGCCTTTCCCGGCGCAGATGCAATACCCGATCCCGCACCTGGGCGGCTTCTTCGAATTCCATGCGATTGGCATGCTCCTGCATGCGTTTCTCGAGCTTGGCGAGTTCGCGTTCAAAACCGCGATCATCCAGGTAGAGGATCGGCTCCTCGGCGGCTTCATCCTTGGGCACACCCACAAATTCCCGGGCCAGAGCTTCGCCCAGCACATCGTCGATGTTCTTGCGAATGGTCTCGGGCGTGATGCCATGGGCAAGGTTATGGTCCAGCTGCTTCTGGCGACGGCGGCTGGTCTCACCGATGGCGGCGGTCATGGAACCGGTCATGCGATCCGCATAGAGGATGGCCTTCCCGTTCACGTTCCGGGCCGCGCGACCAATGGTCTGAATCAAGCTGCGGGTATTGCGAAGAAAGCCCTCCTTGTCGGCATCCAGGATGGCGATGAGGCTCACTTCAGGCAGATCCAGACCTTCGCGCAGCAGGTTGATGCCGATCAGCACATCGAACACGCCCCGTCGAAGCCCTTTCAGGAGCTCCACGCGCTGCAGCGTATCGATCTCGCTGTGCAGGTACTCAGCCTTCACCCCCACCTCCCGGTAGTAGTGCGTGAGCTGTTCTGCCAGTTTTTTCGTGAGCACTGTGACGAGTACACGCTCATCCCTGGCGGTGGTTTTCCGGATCTCCTCCAGCAGGTCGTCCACCTGATTGCCCACGGGGCGAACTTCGATCTGGGGGTCCACCAGGCCCGTGGGACGCACCACCTGTTCCACAATGACGCCGCCACTCTGCTGCAGTTCGTAGTCGCCAGGCGTGGCACTCACGAACACCAGCTGCTTCACCCGGCTCTCGAATTCTTCAAATTTCAAGGGGCGATTGTCCAAGGCAGCGGGCAGGCGAAAGCCGAAATCCACCAGGGTGGTCTTGCGGCTGCGATCCCCGTTGTACATGCCGTGGAGCTGACCCGTGGCCACATGGCTCTCGTCCATGAACAGCACGAAGTCGTCCGGGAAATAGTCCAGCAGGGTGTGCGGTGGCTGCCCTGGCTTTCGTTCATCCAGGAAGCGGCTGTAGTTTTCAATGCCCGAGCAATATCCCATTTCCTTCATCATTTCGATGTCGTAGATGGTGCGCTGGTGCAGGCGCTGCAATTCCACGATCTTGCCTTCGGCACGGAAGGTATTCTCGCGGTCCTCCAGTTCCACCTTGATCTCACGGATGGCCCGTTCCAGCTTGTCTTCCGGCGTCACGTAGTGGGTTTTCGGCCAGATGGTAAGGGTGTCGAGCTTTTCGATCACCGTGCCGCGCAGGGGATCAATCTTGGAAAGGCGCTCGATCTCGTCTCCGAATAGTTCAATACGATAGGCCACATCCTCGTAGGCGGGATAGACCTCCACCACATCACCCCGGACCCGGAAAATGCCGGGTTCGAAACTCATCTGATTGCGGGCGTACTGGATAGCCACGAGATCCCGCAGCAGCATGGCCCGATCCTTGGTGCCACCCACGTTCAGCGTTACCGACAGGTTCAGGTAGCTGGAGGGATCACCCAAGCCATAGATGCAACTGACGGAAGCCACCACGATGGTGTCGCGACGCTCCAGCAGGCAGCGCGTGGCGGAAAGACGAAGTTTTTCGAGCTCTTCGTTGATCTTGGCGTCTTTTTCGATGAACAGATCCCGCTCGGGAACATAGGCTTCCGGCTGGTAGTAGTCGTAGTAGCTGACAAAGTATTCCACTGCATTTTCTGGAAAGAACTGCTTGAACTCGCTAAATAGCTGCGCCGCCAGCGTCTTGTTGGGCGCAAAAATCAGCGCGGGTCGATTCACCCGGGCGATGGTGCTGGCCATGGTGTAGGTCTTGCCGCTGCCCGTGACGCCCAGCAGGGTTTGGTACCGCTCGCCGGATTCGATGCCCGCCACCAGTTGCGCGATGGCCTCCGGCTGATCACCTGCGGGCGAGTATGGCGCAACAAGCTTGAAGGGAGCGGCCTTGGGCATGGGTCATTCTCCCAGGGATTTTTGATTTTGGCGAAATATTTGCGAATTCGCCCAAACAAAAAGCAGCCCAATCGGCTGCTTTTTGACAGGAGGCCCGAACGGAATCAGAGCTTGCGCAAAATCACGCAGGCGTTGGTGCCACCGAAGCCGAAGTTGTTGTTCAGCACATACTCGCCGTCAAAGGTGCCGACGGTGTTGGCGGTCACGTCCAGATCGCAATCCGGATCCTGATTTTCAACATTGATGGTGGGAGGAATCTTGCCCGTGGTGCAGACCTTGGCGCAGACAATCGTTTCCAGGCCGCCTGCGGCACCCAGAAGGTGGCCGTGCATGGACTTGGAGGAGGAGATCTTCACCTTGTCGGCAAAGGCGCCCAGTGTTTTGCGGATGGCCAGGCATTCAATGCGGTCCCCTGCGGGGGTAGACGTGCCGTGGGCATTGATATAGCTGATCTGCTCGGGACGGATGCCCGCATCCTTGATGGCGGCCATCATCACGCGGTTGGGGCCGTCACCATCTTCGCTAGGGCTGGTGATGTGATGGGCGTCGCCGCTCATGCCGTAGCCGACCACTTCAGCGTAGATCTTGGCGCCGCGCGCCTTGGCCATCTCGTATTCTTCGAGCACCACAATGCCGGCACCCTCGCCCATGACGAAGCCATCCCGATCCTTATCAAAGGGGCGGCTGGCCGTTTCTGGAGAATCATTGCGGGTGGAAAGCGCACGCATGGCGGCGAACCCACCCACGCCCAGCTCGTTGATTACAGAATCAGAGCCACCCGCGATCATGCGATCCGCATAACCGTGCATGATGAGCCGTGAGGCATCCCCGATGGAATGGGTGCCAGTGGCGCAGGCCGTGGCCACAGCGATGGCTGGCCCCTGCAAGCCGTACTTGATGCTCACGTACCCGCCCGCGAGGTTGATGATCAGGCTGGGAATGAAAAAGGGGCTCGTGCGGCGAGGACCACGGTAGCCGTTGGCCTCTTCCCAAATGGTGCCCAGACCGCCGATGCCGGAACCAATGGACACGCCAAACATCTCGCGTTCGGCCTTGGACAGTTCCACCTCGGCCAAACCACTGTCGTTCATGGCTTCAGTGGCCGCCGCCATGGCGTACTGAATGAAGATATCCATCTTCTTCAGTTCTTTCTTGTCGATGAACGCCTCGGGCTCGAAACCCTTCACCTGGCCCGCGATCTTGCAGGCAAAGGCGGTGGTATCAAACCGATCGATCAGCCCAATGCCGCTTTTCCCGGCAAGCAGGGCGTCCCAGGTCTGAGCTACGGTGTTGCCGCAGGGATTGATGGTTCCCATGCCCGTGATGACGACGCGTCGGCGCTGAATGGAAGTCATGTCTTCACCTCATTGCTTAGAATGCCACAGGCAAACCCCGGGCTGGGCAGCCTATCAATCTCAGGCTGCCTGGCTCGGAGAGCAAGAACGCCGCAGGAGCCGAAGTCCTGCGGCGCGCGATGGGTCCGGCTCTGGATCAAGCCTTGGCGTTCTTCTCGATGTAGCCGATGGCATCGCCAACGGTCTTGATCTTTTCCTGCTCGCTCTCCGGGATCTCCAGCCCGAAAGCTTCCTCAATGGCCATGATGATCTCAACGGTGTCGAGACTATCAGCGCCCAGATCGTCCACAAAGTGGCTGCTCTCGGTGATGGAATCTTCGGGCTTCGCCAACTGTTCGGCGATGATAGCGATTACTTTCTTGCGAATCTCAGCCATGGGCTCTCCTTGAAACCTTGCGAGGCTATCATAGCCCGCCGGGAATACCAAGCAACCGTTCGCGAACCAGACCCTTTCGCGGCGCGGCTAAGACCCATTTTTTCCATCGCATAATCAACAGATTCGGCCTTTTTCCTTCCAGCCCTCCCATCGCCAGGAGCTTCATGCCCCGAAAACCTGAGATCGAAGCACCCGAAGGTGGCTGGCCCCTGGGCTGGGGGGCTTCCATGCGGGAATTCGAAACCCACCTGGCGGTGGAGCGTGGGCTTTCCCCGAATACGGCCTCTGGCTACCTTTCCGATCTGCGGATTCTGGCCGTTTGGGCTGTGGATCAGAACACCGCACCCAGCGATCTGGATCGCGATGCCATCAGCGCCTTCCTGGTGTCCCAGCACGCGGTAGGCAAGGCCCCCCGCAGCATCGCGCGATTATCCTCCGCGCTGCGGCAGTTCCTGGGTTTTTTGCGCATGGAAGGCGAGGGCGCCGCCGGCCCCGAGGCCGTGGTCCGACCGCCCCGGCCGCCCCGCATCCTGCCCCGCACCCTCACGGAAAGCCAGATCGAAGCCCTGTTGGCTGCGCCCGATATCGCCACGCCTCTGGGCGTGCGGGACCGCGCCTGGATGGAACTGCTGTACGCCTCTGGACTGCGCGTCTCTGAGCTGGCCACCATTCCCGCGTTATCGATTTTTTTGGATGAGGGCTTTCTCAAGGTCATGGGCAAAGGCCGCAAGGACCGTCTGATTCCCTTCGGACAGGGGGCCGAGCATTGGATCCGCGCCTGGTTGCAGATTCGTGGTGGGTTCAAGCCACACACGGATGCGCTTTTCGTGGGCCACCGGGGTGAGCCGCTCACCAGGCAACACCTTTGGCGCCTGCTGAAAGCGTACGCGGCCAAAGCGAAGATCCGCCCGGAGACCGTGAGCCCCCACGTGCTGCGCCATGCCTTCGCAACGCACCTGCTGGATCACGGCGCTGATTTGCGAGCCGTGCAAGCGATGCTGGGCCATGCGGACATCAGCACCACCCAGATTTATACCCATGTGCATCAGGCGAGGCTGAGAGCGTTGTACGATCAGATGCATCCCCGCAGTCTCACCCAGCCCTGATTTCTCTGGAGGCCCCATGCCTGAAACTGCCATCACCTTTGATGATGTCCTCCTGATTCCCGCCTACAACCACCATGAGTCACGTCGGATCGTGGACATCGGCATGACCGACAAGAGCGGCAAACTCACACTGGGACTGCCGATCATGACGGCCAACATGGACACTGTTACCGAAGACGCCATGGCGGATTTCGTCGGCGAACGCGGTGGCATTGGTGTGCTCCACCGCTTCACCTCCATCGAAGAAAATGTGGCCATGTTCAAGCGGTGCCATTACGCCACCTTTGTCTCCGTGGGCACCGCCGAAGCAGAAATGGAGCGGGTCCAGGCGCTGCGGGATGCGGGAGCCCAGTATTTCTGTGTGGATGTGGCCCATGGCCACGCCAAATACGTGGGGAAAATGATCAAGCGCATGCGCCAGATGTTGCCCAACGAGTGCATCATGGCGGGCAATGTGGCCACGTACGCGGGGGCAGACTACCTAGCCTCGGTGCATGCCGACATCGTGAAGGTGGGCATCGGCCCTGGCAGTGTCTGCACCACCCGCATTAAGACGGGTTTCGGTGTGCCCCAGCTCACGGCGATCCAGGAATGCGCCCGGGCGGACCGTTCCATCGTGGCCGACGGCGGCATCCGCACCCCCGGCGATATCGTGAAAGCCCTGGCCTTTGGTGCCGATTTTGTGATGGTGGGCGGCGTGCTCGCGGGCACGCGACCCACGCCGGGCGAACCTTTGCGGGATGCCGATGGCAGGCCCACCCACAAGGTGTACCGCGGCATGGCCAGCAAGGAAGTGGCCGATGATCACCTGGGCGGCCTCACCGGCTGGAAGACCGCCGAGGGCGTGGCCACCAAGGTGCCCTACCGGGAAGACGAGGAAGAAATCCTGGCCGATATCATCGGCGGCCTGCGCTCTGGCCTTACCTACGCGGGCGCCAACACCATCCGCGAACTGCAGCGCAAGCTCAACTACGTGCTGGTATCACCGGCGGGAAGAATCGAAAGCCTGCCGCACAAGATCCTTGGATAAAAGGCGTTGGCTCCAAACCGAAAGGGGACCGCAACGGCGGTCCCCTTTCGGTTTCTTCTCATGAAAACGTCAGCGCTTGGGCAGCGTAGAGGCCACGCCCTGCACATAGTAGTTCATGGCGCCGAGATCACCATCGGACATGGATTTGCCCTTGGCGACGCGCTCCTTACCATCCTGATCCACCACAGGGCCCGCAAAGGGATGCAGTTTCCCGGCGACAATCTCCGCCTGCATCTTGGCCACCTGAGTCTTCAATTCGGCAGACACGGCTGAGTTGAGGGGCGCGAGCCGAATCATGCCGTCTTTGAAGCCACCCCACAGATTGGTGCCGGTCCAGGTGCCCGCCAGGACTTCGTTGACAATCTTGGTGTAGAAGTCGCCCCAGATGTGGGTGGTGCCCGTGAGCTGCGCCGTTGGGCCGTACTTGGACATATCGGAGTGGTACGAGAACGCGTAGAGATTCTTGTTCTCCTTGTGCTTTTCTTCGGCAGCCTGCACCACGGCAGTGGAATCCGTGTGGTGGGTGATCATGTCAGCGCCCTGCGAAATCAACGTAAGGGCCGCTTCGCGTTCCTTGCCGGGATCAAACCAGGAATTGACCCAGATGACCCGCACCTGGGCCTTAGGGTTGACGCTGCGCATGCCCTGGGTGAAGGCGTTGATGCCCTGCATCACTTCGGGAATGGGGAAGGCCGCCACATACCCCGCGATGTTGGATTTGGTCATCTTGCCGGCGATGACGCCGTTCAAGTAGCGGCCCTCGTAGAACCGCGCATTGTAGGTGCCGAGGTTCTTGCCCTGCTTGTAGCCCGTGGCATGGAAGAAGGTGACGTTGGGGAAGGCTGTCGCCACCTTGGCGGTCTGGTTCATGTAGCCGAAGGACGTGGTGAACACGATCCTGGAGCCATCCTGGGCCAGCTGGCGGATGATGCGCTCGGCATCGGCACCTTCGGGTACATTTTCGATGAACTTGGTGGTCACCTTGCCCTTGAGCGCCGCTTCCATCTGCTTGCGGCCCTGGTCGTGCTGGAAGGTCCAGCCCGCATCCCCCACGGGGCTGACGTAGACAAAACCGATCTTGGTGGGAGGATCTGCCGCCAACAGAGGCGTGGACGCGAGCAAGGTCGCACCGCCCAGGATGGTCAGGACGAAATTCCGGTGGTTCATGCGGGGTTCCTCCAGGTGAATGGGAAAAGGACCATCAAAGGCGGGTGCAGTGATGGCAGTTCAGGCATCAGGCAGGAAGGGTTGACCAAGGGATGCGGGGGAATTCAGTCGAATGGTACCGCGGTTTCGGGAGATGAGCACCAGCACCAGCACCGTGGCCGCATATGGCAGGGCAGACAGAAACTGGGCAGGAATGTTGATCTTCATACCCGAGCCTTGCACAAACATTTGGGTCACCATGCAGCCACCAAAAAGATAGGCGCCCACCATCACGCGCAGGGGCCGCCAGGTGGCGAAAACCACCAGGGCCAGCGCAATCCAGCCCCGGCCCGCGACCATGCCTTCCACCCACATGGGTGTGTAGAAAACGGAGAGGAAGGCGCCCCCGATTCCCGCCATGGCCCCGCCAAAAAGCACCGCCTGGTACCGGATGCGCACCACCTTGTAGCCGATGGAATGGGCCGCCACCGGAGATTCACCCACCGCCCGCAGAATGAGCCCTGCGCGACTGCGATAGAGAAACCATGCCACCGCCGCCAGCATTACCCAGGAAAAATAAACCAAGGCCTGTTGCTCGAAAAAGGCTGGCCCGATGACAGGAATCCGATGCAGTAACGGGATCTTCAAAGGCACCACGCTGGCCAGGGCCACGGATTCATAAGGTTTGCCCACAAAGGCGGCAAGGCCGATGCCGAAGATGGAGAGCGCGAGGCCCGAAGCCACCTGATTGGCCACCAGCGTCAGTGCCGAAAAGGCGAAGATCAGTGACATCAGCATGCCCGCGGCCATGCCCGCCAGAATGCCCAGGGCCGGGTTGCCGGTGTGATGGGCCACCGCAAAGGCGGCCACGGCCCCTACCGACATGGTGCCTTCGGCCCCCAGGTTCAACACGCCGGATTTTTCGGTGACGAGTTCACCCAGGGCCACGATGATGAGCGGCGTTCCCGCCACGATCGTGGCGAACAGAATCGAAGTAAAAAAGCTCAGGTCCATGGTGGGTGCCTACTTATTGATGCGGCGCAGCAGCCGCACCCGGAAATTGATGAACACATCCGAACCCAGCAGGAAGAACAGCAACATGCCCTGGAAGACCTTGGAAATGGAATAGGGCAGATTCAGGTACTGCTGCGCCTGCTCCCCGCCCATGTAGAGCAGCGCCATCAGCAGGCTGGCGAAGAAGATGCCTACGGGGCTGAGGCGCCCCACGAAGGCCACGATCATGGCCGCAAACCCATAGCCGGGTGAAATGTGTTCTGTGATTTGCCCGATGGGACCGGCCACTTCTGAAATACCCGCGATGCCCGCCATGCCTCCGCCCACCAGCATGCCCAGCCACACCGAGCGCTTGGCGGAGAAACCGGCGTAACGGCTCGCGTGTTCCGCCTGCCCGGCCACCTTCATCTGATAGCCCATGAAGCTGCGGTTCATGAACACCCACCCGGCGATCAGGGCGGCAATTGCGATGAAGAGCGCCGCGTTGACCCGAGTGCCTGGCATCAACACCGGCAGCAGCGCCTTGGCCGTGAAGAGCTTGGTCTGGGGGAAATTGAAACCATCCGGGTCCTTCCAGGGGCCGTGGACCAGCCAGGACACCATCAGTTCGGCGATGTACACCAACATCAGGCTGGTCAGGATTTCATTGGCGTTGAAGCGAGTCCGCAGCAGGGCCGGAATGGATGCCCACAGCATGCCGCCCAGGGCACCCGCCACGATCATCCCCGGCAACAGCAAGGGGCTGTTGCTGCCCTCGAAATGGAGGGCGAGCCATCCACCCGCCAAGGCACCCACCAGCAGTTGGCCCTCGGCGCCGATGTTCCATACGTTGGCCCGGAACCCCACCGCCAGCCCCACGGCGCAGAGCATCAGGGGTGTCGCCTTCAGGAAGAGTTCGGCCACGCCATACGAATCCTTGAGCGGATTCAGGAAGAAAACCTTGAAGCCCTCCATCGGGCTCTTGCCCAGGAGCATGAACAGCACCATGCCGCTGGCCAGCATGAGCGCCACGGCGATGATCGGCGACAGGTAGCGCATCAGCCTGGACGGCTCGGCCCGCGGTTCGAACCTAAGCCACATGGGAATCTCCTTCCGAGGCTTCAGACGAAGGCCACAGGCCACTCATCCAGATCCCAATTTCCTCCACCCCCGTTTCGGAGGTGACGATGGTGGGTGACAGGCTGCCCTTGGCAATCACGGTCAGGCGATCGCAGATTTCAAACAGTTCGTCCAGTTCTTCTGAGATCACCAGGATCGCGGTACCGGAATTCCGCAGTTCCAGCAGCGATCGGCGGATGAAGGATGCGGCGCCCACATCCACACCCCAGGTGGGCTGGGCCAGCACCAGCACCTTGGGGTTCTGCATGATTTCCCGACCCACGATGAATTTCTGGAGGTTGCCCCCCGAGAGCGATTTCGCCTCGGAGCCCGCCCCGCCGCACTTCACATCGAAGCGGGCAATGCAATCCTCCGCAAAGCGCTTGGCCACGCCGAACCGGATGAGGCCCGCGAAGAGCATGCCCTTGCGGTAGGCCGTCAGCAGAATGTTTTCCGTGAGGGTCAATCGAGGAACGGCGCCCCGGCCCAGGCGCTCCTCGGGCACAAAGCACATACCCAGGGATCTGCGACCCGCGGGACTGAGGCGGCCCACCGGCACACCGCAGATCTGGATGGCCCGCCGATCGGTGAGCGGTTCTTCACCTGAAATGGCCTTGAGCAATTCCTGCTGGCCATTGCCGGAAACCCCGGCGATGCCCAGGATTTCGCCGCTCCGCACGGTCAGGTTGATGTTCTTGAGATGGGTGCCAAAGGGATCTTCGGTGGCGTGGGAAAGCCCTTCGATGCGAAGGCGCACTTCGCCGCCATCCTCCGGCTCACCGTGGTGGCACACGGGCAGGTCTTCGCCAATCATCATGCGCGCCATGGTCTGGGGCGTTTCCAGGGAAGGCGTGCAGGTGCCCGTCACCTTGCCGCCCCGCAGCACCGTGGCGGTGTGGCAAAGCTCCTGGATCTCATCCAGCTTGTGGCTGATGTAGAGGATGCTGCAGCCTTCCGCCGCCAGCTGCCGCAAGGTTTCAAACAGCTTGCGCACGGCCTGGGGCGTGAGCACCGACGTGGGTTCATCCAGGATGAGCAGCTTGGGGTTCTGCAGCAGACAACGGATGATCTCCACCCGTTGGCGTTCGCCCACGGACAGGGCATGCACCAGCCGTCGCGGGTCCACGGGCAGGCCATAGCGCTCCGACACTTCTTCGATGCGCGTGGCAAGGCTGGCCAGATCGAATTTTCCCGGCAACGCCAGGGCCACGTTCTGCACCACCGTCAGCGTTTCAAAAAGCGAGAAATGCTGAAATACCATCCCGATGCCCAACGCCCGGGCCTGGGCTGGATTGGCCACACTGACCCGCAGCCCTTCCCAATGCAGTTCACCTTCATCCGGGCGGATGACGCCGTAGATGATTTTCATCAACGTGGATTTCCCTGCCCCGTTTTCCCCCAGAACGGCGTGGATTTCCCCCGGCATAACCGTCAGGTCGATGCCGTCGTTGGCAACCACGGCAGGGTACGCCTTGCGGGCGCCCTTGATCAAAAGCCTGGGTGTTGCAGGGGCCTGAGTTTGCATCGGAGGATCCCAGATGAATGGGGTATTCAAACGCCCCAAGCACCACCGAAAGTGAGGTTGGGATGGCGGGATTGGACCGGCATGGCAGCGATTAAAACAGCCTGGGCGGCGCCAAAAAAACGCAGCGCCGCCCTTATTCGGAAAGCTAGAAGTGGTATTCCAGGGCCATCTGGAAGCAGGTGGTCTTGGGATTGACCATGCCTCCGGTGTCGCCTGGCGCGAAGGTGGCATTGCCGAATTTGTTATTCCAATACTGGAAGCCAGGACCAATCTGCCAAGTGCCCTTTTTCGCACCCAGAACCGGGCTGGCGTCGATCATCCAGAACATATCCACGAGGGTTTCGGGTTTGGTGTCTATCGCCGAACCGTCCTTGCCCTTGGCACCCGTGTAGGTGCCGAAGCCCTTGAACTTTGAATTCACGGGACCCAGGGGAATATCGATGCCCCAGGCTGCGGCAACCTGGTAGGTGGGGTCGAAGGAAACGTTGACCTGGCCTCCCGAAGCAAAACCACCGAAGGAATTGTGGTTCTTTTCGTTGTAGTACAGGACGCCCAGGGTGAAGAAGCCGGGGACCTGGAAAGAGACGGTGGGGCCAGCCATGACCTTGAACACGGAAGGGGCGAAGGTGGTGTTCTTGGCGTTGTAATCGAAGCCAGCGGTGAACTCCACATCACGCAGAATGCCACCCGACAGCTTGGTGCCGAACAGCTTGCTCAGGCTCAGGTTGTGACGGTAGGCCACGTACACTTCCTGGGCGCCATTGGAACCTGTCGCATTCGCCGGATCCTTGGAATCGGATTTCAGCATGTCCACGTTGAAGAAGTTGCTGCCCAGGGAATAGCCCGACACGTGATTGAGAAAGAAGATGTCCTTCTTGATGGCATCGGGAATGCCCGGCTCCTGGAACTTGTTGCCGGTGCGGTAGCCAAGGGATGTATCACTCCAGTCGGCAGCATACGTGGGCACGGCCGCGATGGCGATGAGGCCCAGGGCGGCGAGGGTGAGCTTCTTCATGCGTGGCTCCAAGGTAGAAGGCCCGGACAGGGCCGAGGTTGAGGGGCGCAACGGGGAAGTGCTGGCTTGAACGTGGGCTTGATAATGAGAATTTTAGGTTAAAAAATTTCACTCACGGAGAAATTTTTATTCGTTTTAATCAAGAGGCGATATTGCGAAAATCTAATGTTTGCAATGTTTGAAAGAGAAAATTAAAAATTACACCCGATACTAACAAATCGCTTCTCACCGGGGACACAGCACACCCCGGGCAGGGATTTGCTCCCGCTGCGTTTGGCCTCACCATGATCCCATTGGGGGGGAAGGTCATGTCAATGGAACGAAATCAAAATTCGGGGAGTTCGCACCCAGAGACGGCCTCCGCCCGCCCCAAGAACCCCTACCAGGATCAGGTCGTGATCTCCTGGCCCGAACTCCATCGCGACGCCCGCTACCTGTCCCATGTACTGCATGAACTGGGCGACTGGAAAGGCATCATCGCCATCACGCGAGGCGGGTTGGTGCCCGCCGCCCTGGTGGCACGGGAACTGGAGATTCGGCTCATCGACACGGTTTGCGTGGTGAGCTACGGCGCTGCCGAAGAAGGCCAAGCCGAGCAGGCCCAGGGTGAATTGCGCTGGCTCAAGGGCGTGGAAGGCGATGGCGCGGGCTGGCTGCTGATCGATGATCTGGTGGACACCAGCCGCACGGCCCGAGCCGTGCGAGAAAAGCTGCCCAAGGCCCACTTCGCCACCCTTTACGCCAAACCCCTGGGTCGCCCCATCGTGGATACCTTTGTGCGGGAATTTCAGCAGGACGAATGGATCTACTTCCCCTGGGACATCGACTACCGCTTTGTTTCCCCCATCAAGTTGAAGGGGACGAGCGACACCGCTCGCAGTTAAGTCAACCCTTGTTTTTCGTTTTTTATTCGCCATACTTGATATCCCTGAGGGAGGTATCCGGTGCTGGCGATGTGGGTTCCCGAGTTGCCTTTCCAGTTGGCCTGCGGGCGGGAGGGCGGTTTGGAGGGTCGGCCCCTGGCCTTTCTCAACCCTGAGCAGCCGCGCACGCCCACGCTCTGGTTCGTGAATCGCCTGGCCAAGGCCGAAGGGGTGCGGGCCGGGGAGCCCATGGATCAGGCCCTGCGCCGCCTGCCAGGCCTGCGGGTGCTGGATCCTGCGCCCCAAACCTGGTGGGAGGCCCACGCCTACCTGGGCGATTTCCTGGTGCGTTGGACGCCTCAGGGCCAACTGGGGCGAATGGGCGAGGCCATGGTGGAATTGCACGGCACGGAAGGCCTCTACGGCCCGCCCAGGGATGCCGCCTGGCGCATCCGGCGGGAACTCCAGGGCGCCCACGGCTGGCTCAGCCATGGCGGGCTGTCCGAAAGCGCCACAGCCGCCCATCTGGCGGCCCATCTGGAACACGAACTGGAACAGGTCACGGATGGCGGCGAATCGGGCTTCCTGGCCCCCCAGCCCCTCAAAAACCTGCCCGATCTGGCCCCGCGCCTGCGGGCCCGGTTCCGGCGCCTGGGCCTGCTTTCCTTCGGAGACGCGCAGCCCCTGCCCTTGCCCACCTGGAGCGAACTGGTACCTGCCGCCCTGGCCCCCAAGTTGCGCAGTCAGGTGCGCGGCGAGGATCGCGTGAAGCTACCCCTGCTCACGGAACGCCCCGGCAGTTCCCGCCATAGCTGGCGCCAGGAGCCCCCGCGCCTACCCGAAGAGATCGAACTGGCCGCCTGGACCCTGAACCGCCTCTGGGCGGATCCTCGCAGCCCCCGCACCCTATCCCTGCGGTGGTGGGATGTGGATGGTGAAACCCATTTCTGGCGGGCCCCGGAAACGGCCCTGACCGAACCACCCCTCAACCTCGCCCGCGCCCTGGAGGCTGCCTTCCGCGCCGGCTCAACGCGCCGCATTCTCGTGCGCCAAGTAGAACTGCGCATCGCCTGGGGGTTGGGCCGACCCCGCAGCCTTTTCCCCGAGCCCCGCACCGCCAAGCTGGATCACCTCGAACCTGCCCTGGCCCGTCTGCGCAAACGCTATCCCGAAAACCCAGTACTGCCCGGGTGGATGGTGGCGGTATGAGACGCCATGTTCGCCCTCGGCATTTCTGATTTTTCCCTGGGCGAAGGCGTCTATCCCGCCGAGTCTCTGCTGCGCCTGGCTCGCGTTCTTGGCTACCGGGATCTCGTCATCTGGGACCACAGCCTCGCCGGATATCCCAAACTGCGGGAGGAGCTGGAATGGCCCCGCAAGGCCCGCATGCTGGCGGGGGAAGCACCGGATCCTGATGACGATTTGCGCATTCACCTGGGCTGTCGTTTCACCTGGCGAAGCCACGCCTACGGTGCCCTGCCCTTCACGGATGCGGGCTACGCGGGGTTGAACAAACTGCTCAGCGAGCAGGCCCACGCCCGTGGCGAGGGCGAGCCGCCCTTGGATTGCACCCTTCTGGCCGAAAACATCGCAGGCCTGGAGGCGCTGCTCCGGGAAGGCTTTCACGCCACGCTGCTAGCCCACCCCTGCCGGGCCCAGGAAGCCCGCCTGGTCCTGGACCGGGGCTTGGCCGTGGCGGCGCCCCAGGCGCTGCGGTTTCGCACGCCCGCCGGGCTCGAACTGCATCGTCTCAAGCACGCCATCCACACCCAAAGCACGGTACCCCGCACCGAACCGCTTTGGAACGCCCGGGAGGCCGCTGTAACGCGAGCCGAATGGGGGGCCCGCTTCCCCGTTTGTGATGACCGGGTGGCCCGCGCGACGGCCGAAATCCTCGAACGGATTGGAGCCTGGTCCATCCATTGGGGGAAATGGATTGAAACGGGGCCGCTGGGATTGAAGGTTTCTGAACTGGATGCAGTCCTGCGGGAACGGGTGCGGGCAGGCATTTTGAAGCGTTTCGGCGCGTTCACCGGCGAGTTGGAAAGTCGCCTGGACAAGGAACTGGAACTCATCCACGAGAAGGGTTTTGCGGGCTACTTCCTGCTGGTGCAAGACATTGTGAGCCATGACGGAGCTAGGCGCATCTGCGGCCGGGGCAGCGGCGCGGCATCGCTGGTGAGCTATGCACTGGAGCTGAGCAATGTGGATCCCGTGGGCACCAACCTGATGTTCGAGCGTTTCCTCACGAGAGAGCGCACCGATCCCCCCGACATGGATATTGATTTCGCCTGGGACGAGCGTAATCACGTTATTCAACGCGTGTTCGAGCGCTATGGTCGGGATCGGGTGGCCATGGTGGCCAACCACAATTACTACAAGCCCAAGGGTGCACTTAGGGCCGTGGGCATGGCCTTCGGACGGCCCGAATCTGAGCTGAAGCAGCTGGCCCGTTACGCACGGCGCTGGGACGGTGGGATGGAACGCGCCGCGCAAAATCCCGCCTGGGACGAGGTGCTGCGCTGGGGCGAAGCCCTCACGGGCCATTTCTGCCAGTTCTCCGTGCACCCCGGCGGCACAGTCATCACGCCAGGGCCCATGTGGCAACATGCCGCCTTCCAGCCCGCCCCCGCCAAGGAGGGCGTTTCCATCACCCAATGGGACAAGAACGGCGTGGAGAATTATGGGCTGGTGAAGATCGATCTGCTGGGCAACCGCAGCCTCGCGGTGATTCGCGATGCCTACGCGGTGCTCGGTAACCGCGTGGCCCAGGAGCCCGGCACCCATTCCCGCACCGATCTGGCCACGCAACAATTACTGGCGGCGGGCGACAGCATCGGTGTCTTCTACGTGGAAAGCCCCGCCACCCGCCAACTCCAACAGCGGGTGAAGAAGGGCGATTTCGAAACGCTCGTCATCCACTCCAGCCTCATCCGCCCGGCGGCCTCCCGCTGGATCGATCGCTATGTGAAACGCTGCCGGGGCGAGGAAGCCTTCGAACCCTCGAATCCCGTCTTTGCCAGCCTGCTTTCCGAAAGCTTTGGCGTGCTGGTGTACCAGGAAGACGTCATCAAGGTCTGCGTGGAACTGGCGGGCTGGAGCCACTTCGAGGCCGACCAGCTCCGCAAGCTGCTTGGCAAAAACGATTGCGAAGCCAAGCTGCCGATTTTTGAACGGCGCTTCCGCACTGGCTGCGCAGCCAAGTCCGTACCGCAAACCGTCGTAGACGAAGCCTGGGACATGATCCGAACCTTCCAGGGCTATTCCTTCTGCAAGCCCCATTCGGCCAGTTACGCCCAGGTGAGCTTCGAAAGCGCCTGGATCAAAGCCCATCATCCGGCGGTGTTTTTTGCGTCCGTCATCACCAACCAGGGCGGTTTCTACCCCGCCATCGCCTACCTGGGCGATGCCCGCCGTCACCGCATCATCGTGCGCGGCCCCGATGCCAACGCCTCCCAATGGCCGTTCACCGCCGAGGGCGAACAGGGCCTGCGGGTGGGCCTCATGCAGGTGAAGGGCGCTCAACAAGACGAAGTTCGAGCCTTGATCGCCGAGCGGGAAGCCAACGGTCCCTTCACGGATCTGAACGAACTGCTGACCCGCGCGAACCTCAGCCTGCCCACCGTGGAAGCCCTCTGCGCCGCGGGCACCTTTGATCGCTGGGCACCAGACGGTGACCGCACGCGCCTGCTCTGGGCACGCCTGGGCGGCGTACCACCCGGCGTTCGCCCTCGTCCCACGGACCCCTTCGACCGGGCAGACCTGGAAATGGAAAGCCTGGATCTCACCCTGGAGATCCACCCCGCTGCCCTTAAACGCTACCGCCACGGCGGCGGCCCCCAGCGTGCTGCTGATATTGAGAAAACAGGGCGTTTTCTGCGCTTCTGGGCCCTCGTCGTGGCCGAAAAAGTCGTGCCTACGGAAAAAGGCGAACGCATGCAGTTCATCACCCTGGAAGACGAAACCGGCCTTGTGGAGGCCGTGGCCTTTCCCGAGGTGTTCCGCAAACGGGGGCGTCCCTACCAGGTGGGCGAAATCCTGCCCGTGCAGGGAAAAAGTGTCCTCCAGGATGGTATCCGGGTGTTGGAAGTGGGATGACTTCGAGCAGCCTTACCCGCCCTGCAAGCAGGTTTAGTCATCTGCGTTCGTCGGTGGTCCTAGATTTTCCCTAACCAACTTTCAGTCGTGCAGCCCAGAATCCACGCGCTTCACGGTGGCAGCGGCCTTGCGCTCGGCCTCTTCCCGCTCGGCCTTGGCACGCAAATCCTGGCGACCAAAGGTCCAGGCGTCGAACCAGCGCTCGGAACGGATCCATTCAGGGTGGTAGCGCTCGGGCTGCTCAGGGCGCTCCAGGGGATAGCCCACGGGAATCAAGGCGAAGGGCTCCACATCCTCGGGAAGGTGCAGCAGACGCGAAAGGGTGGCCATGCGTTCGCGCTTGGGATAGAGACCGATCCAGACGGACCCAAGCCCCTGCATGTGGGCGGCCAGCATCAGGTTTTGGGTGGCGGCGGCGCAATCCACACCCCAGAAATCCGGGTGGGGTAGATCCCGGGTGGCGGCGCAGACCAGCACCGCCAGAGGGGCGGATTCCATGGCCGAGGCATAGGGATGATCGGTGGCTATGGCCTGCAGGGTGGCTGGATCCTGGATCAACACAAAGCGCCAGGGTTCCTGATTCCCAGCCGAGGGTGCGTACATGGCGGCTTCCACCAGGGAGCGAATGGCCTCGGGTTCCACGGGCTCGGGGCGAAAAATGCGAATGCTGCGACGGGTCAGAAGTGCGTTCATGCCATCCATGGAACCTCCGGGAATCAATCAAACGGATGCAGAAATCGTAGCAGGATGAGGACCGGGGCACACAGGAACCGCGGGATCTATCTTGCAGGTTCATCTAGGCTTTGTTTCTCAATCCAAAGCATTTGTGACAGGATCGCGGCATCCAAGGCGCAAAGGGGCAGCATGGGCACCCAGCAAGGGAAAAAGATCGTCATTGCGGGAGGAACCGGGCTGGTGGGCACCCACCTTGCCCAGAAACTGACCGAACAGGGTGCAGAGGTCCATGTGCTGAGCCGGGGTATCCGAACGCCCCGCGCCGGTGCTGGCCAAGTTCATGCCTGGAAAGATCTGCCCACCCTCCTCGAAGGCGCTGCCGCAATCGTCAACCTGGCCGGGGAAGGCATCGCCGATCACCGGTGGAGCCCTGCCCGCAAAGCAGCCCTCTTGGAAAGCCGCCTTGCCCCCACCCGACGCCTGGTGGAGGCCCTGGGCGCCCTCGCCCACCCGCCCTCCGTGCTTATCAATGCCAGTGCCATCGGCATTTACGGCACCCTGGGCGACACCCCGGTGGACGAACACCAAGCCCCAGGAACGGGGTTCCTCCCTGATATCTGTCAGCAATGGGAAACCGCCGCAGACGCGGCTCGGCAACTGGGTGTGCGGGTCGTCAGGCTGCGAATCGGAGTGGTCCTGGCCCGCGAAGGTGGTGCCCTGCCCAAGATCGCGCAGCCTGTGCGGCTGTTTGCGGGGTCGGCCCTCGGAACGGGCCGCCAGGGGTTCAGTTGGATCCATATCGAGGATCTGGTGAACCTGATCCTGGAAGCCATCGCCAACCCTGCCTATGAAGGCGCCCTGAACGCCACGGCACCCCAGCCTTGCAGCAACGCCGAACTCACCGCCCAGATCGCCACACGTCTGCACCGGCCTGTGTGGCCCGTGCCGGGTTTCCTCACCCACGCAGCCGTGAGGTTGATGGTGGGTGAAATGGCCCAGCCCATGTTGCTGGGTGGCGCCTTTGTGCTCCCCCGCAAGGCAGAGGCGCTGGGCTTCCCATTCCGTTTTCCTGAAATCGCAGGCGCCTTGAAGGATCTGCTCTAGGGTCTGTTTTCAAAGTGGGGTGTGGCCGCGCAAACGGCGCCGCCCAAGCAAATCAAGGAGAGCGACGATGGCCATAGCGGGACTACGGACGAGGAGCTCGACGCAGAGTTGCGCCGGGCGCCGCCATTTGCCCTTCGGGACGCTGCCAGGCGCCCGGCTGCGTCAAGGCCCTCGAACAATGAACCACATTGCCCTTCGGCCCTTTCCTTACCGGATGACGCGCCTGACGGCGTCGCGGCTCGCATCCACTTTGAAAACAGACCCTAATGCGCGAAGAAATTTTCCTTTCCCACCAGGATGTGCCCCGCCCGAGGGCCGAAGTATTCGCGTTCTTCAGTGATCCCGCCAATCTGGAAAAGCTCACGCCGCCCTGGCTGAGCTTTCGCATCCTGACGCCCGAACCCTTGCCCCGGGGCGAAGGTGCACTCTTTGAATACCAGTTGCGCGTTCATGGCCTATCCCTGCGCTGGCGCACCCTCATCGAATCCTGGCAGGAAGGCGAGCGCTTCACGGATCGTCAGGTCATGGGGCCCTACGCACTGTGGCACCACACGCATACCTTCGAGGATCTGCCGAGTGGCGGCACCCGCATCACAGACCGCGTGCGCTACCGCGCGCCCTTCGGTATCCTGGGCCGCCTCGTCACGGAGCTATTCCTTCGCCGGGATGTGGAAGGGATTTTCGACTACCGGAAAAGGGCAATCGGAAACCTGTTCAATTGACCACCACCGTGACTTGCCGCGTTGCAACGCCGAACGGCCCCTGGGCGGTCAGCGTGTAGAGGGTTGTGGCAGCTGGATGCAGGGTGACGCTGGAGCCGCGCACAAGGCCGGGTTCGGGGGTTACGAAGCATCGGGTGGCGCCGGTGGTGGCCCAGTTCAGTGTGACGGGCTGGCCAATACCCACGGGGGAAGCACTGGCACTGAACGAGGAGATCACTGGCCCCGAACCGGATGGAATGGTGGTCACCAACCCATCCATCTGGATCACTTCCAGGTCCGAGCCCTTGATGCCATTCAGGGCTTGCAGCTGATCGTTGTTCCAGCGCGAGTCCGGAACACCGGAGATATACCAAGCGCTGCCATTGTCCGCGAGGATCATGCCGTATTTCTTGAGGGCCGCCAGCACCACCCGAGCCTGCCCGGGGTAGCCGCTGATATCCACGCCTGCCTTCAGTCGCACCCGCATGCCCATGGGCGGGGCACTGGTGCTGGTGTTGCTGGACGCCCAGTGGGTGGCGGGCGGCACAAAGGCTTTCCGCGAAGTGGGTACCGTGAACCGCAGGGCGTGGGTGATTTCCCCCGTGGCCACGTCGTCGTAACGCGCGAGCCCTGGAAAGAGCGGCAGTCCCGCCGCATCGGCGGAGGTCCAGCCCAGGGGCCGAAGGGCATTCGATTGCAGATCCCAGATGGTGGCGGCATCCGCATCCCAACTCCCATCGGCGTGGGGAAAGGCCCGATACAGTTCGTACAACAGGCAGGCATCCCGATCCAGCACCAGCACATGGCGATCACCCGTGGAAGCAGCACTGCCCTCAATGGGCGCGGAGGCCGGCACGGGCATGGGACCCGGATCGCTTTCATCACCATAGGCTGTGAAGGCAACCCGCACCTTGGGCTGGGTACCGGGCACCACCACAAAGGAAATTCCGATGGGCGCGCCCTGCCAAGTGCCAGAGCCGAAATCGGCCTTCAGCCCCGTTCCTGCGCCAATGAACGCGAGGATCGCCGCGCTGTTGGGATCGACGGGAGCGGTTGAGACCACTTGGTTCCAAGGATTATCAGAAGGAAACGGGCGGTAGCCCTTCAGATCGGCGTTGCTGCCAAGATCAGCCCCGCTGCAACTCCCAGTGGGAGATGTGGAGGACACGGTCACCGTGGCTTCCCCGTAGCGGTTGGCATCCGTGGAAAGGGCTGCGCGCACGGCAAAAACGCCCGGCAGCAGGGGCGCGGTATAGGTGCCATTGGCCAGAATGGTGCCGCCGGCCGTCCCCCCGATGACGTTCCAGGTCAGGGCTGGATTGGAAGCTCCGTTGACCATCGCGGTAAAGCTCTGGGTACCACCAGGGGCCAGAACAACCGAAGCAGGGCTGACGGTGATCAGGATCGGCACCACGGGCGTATCTGTAACTGCCTTTCCCCCGCCACAGCCTGCCACCAGCAGGAGCGAGACCATCAGGCTTTTTCGAAGGACATCAAGCATTCCGTGCTCCTCGAATTCCGTCCATCCGAACAGCCAGGAGCATGCCAACCCGTCAGACGAGTTCTGCCCCCAGGAAATGGGGCCCCGCATAGGTGATGCGGGCCCGCATCAGGCCACCGAAGGCGAGTTGTCGCCCTTCTCCGGCAGCGAGATGAACGTTCTGCCACTGCCCCGTGCGGGCCATCCAGTGGCCGTGATCGGTGGGCCCTTGGCTCTCGATGCGCACATCCAGTTCTTGCCCCACGATCCGCTGATGACTGGCCAGGGTGATTTCCGTTTGGCGACGCTGGAGGCGCGTAAGGCGTTCCAGCTTCACCGCATGGGGAATGTCATCCTTCAGCCGCAGCGCGGGCGTGCCGGGGCGCGGGCTGTAGATGAAGCTGAAAGAAGTATCGAATTGCACCTGCTCCACCAATTGCATGGTGGCTTCGAAATCCTCGTCAGTCTCGCCCGGAAAGCCCACGATGATATCGGTGGAAATGGCGAACCGGGCACGGCCTTCACCCAGATAGCCAAGGCGTTCCAGGTATTCCTCCACGGTGTAGCCCCGCAGCATTCGCCGCAGCACGGCATTGCTGCCACTTTGCACCGGCAGGTGCAGGAAGGGTGCCACCTTGGGATTCGAGACAAGGGTCTGGGCCAACTCGCGGGTGAAGTTCATGGGATGACTGGTGGTGAAGCGGAGCCATTCCACGCCCTCGACTTCGGCAACCTGCTCCAGAAGCTCGGCAAAACTGCAGCCACCACGATAGCTGTTCACGTTCTGGCCCAGCAGTTCGATCTCCCGGAAACCGCGCGCCACCATCAGGCGCACTTCCGCCACGATATCGTCCACAGGGCGGCTGCGCTCCTGGCCACGGGTCGTGGGCACCACGCAATAGGTGCAGGCGTGATCACAGCCTTCCATGATGGTCACCAGGGCCTTGGCCTTGCTCCGACGCTGGGTAACCTCCGGAGGGAATAGATGGTTGTCCGGGTAGTCCTCCGTGTCGATCACCCGGCGATGCCCCGCCAAGGCTTCTTCCACGAGCTTCGGCAACTGCTGAAGCGCCATGGTGCCGAGCACGAAATCGATGTGGGGCGCTCGCTTGAACAGGGCGTCCTTTTCCTGCTGAGCCAAGCAGCCCGTCACGCCAATGAGCAAGGGGCGTTGCTGCTTCATCTCCCGCAGGTACCCAAGCTCCGTATAAACCTTGTGAACGGCCTTCTCCCGAATGCTGCAGGTGTTGAGCAACACCACATCAGCCTCTTCCACCGTATCGACGGACTCATAGCCTTCTTTCAACAGCAGCCCCGCCAGCTTTTCGCTGTCGTGGTCGTTCATCTGGCAACCCCAGGTTTCAATATGGAACTTCATGCGTGTTGGCCTCTGTTTGGTTGCATTTTTCTAAGCCTGTTGATCGGTGTCTTCAAAAAGTGGGCCCGTTTTGAGATCAGCCTTTTGCAGGTTCACGCCAGGCCGAACCTCCATTCTATCGGCAATGGCGCGCCCGGTTTATGCTGAGCCATGGCTAAGCTCCGTCTCGATCAACTCCTTGTGCAGCGCGGTCTGTGTGATACGCGGGCCAAGGCCCAAGCTCGCATCCTGGCCGGGGATGTACTGGTGGAGGATCGTCCTATCACCAAGGCCGGCACAGCCATCCCAGAAGACGCGCCCATCCGCCTGCGCGGCGAGGCCTTGCCCTTTGTGAGCCGCGGCGGGTTGAAAATGGCAGGCGCACTGACAAGTTTCGGCATCGATCCCAGCGGCTGGATCTGCTTTGATGCCGGTGCTTCCACCGGTGGCTTCACCGATTGCTTGTTGCAGCAAGGCGCGTCCAAGGTCTACGCCGTGGATGTGGGCACCAATCAGCTGCACTGGAAGCTGCGCAGCGACGCCCGCGTGGTGTCCATGGAACACGAAAACCTGCGGAACTGGGAAGGTGATCGTATTCCAGACCGCTGCCACTTGCTGGTAGCGGATCTCAGCTTCATCTCACTCCGCATCGCCATTCCGCCCGTTTTCGCCAGTCTCACCGGGGATGCGGATGCCATCCTACTCGTTAAACCCCAGTTCGAAGCCGGTCGAGATGATGTGGGCAGTGGAGGCATTGTGCGCGATGCCGCCGTACATGAGCGGGTGTGCCGCGAGATCTGGGCCTTCTTCTCGGATACGGAAATGCGTCCACAAGCCCTTGCGGTCAGCCCCATTCTGGGGGGCGAAGGCAATCGGGAATTTCTGCTGCACCTGCGGCGCCATGCGGCGGTAGCACCCTTTCCAGGCATACCCGCCACAGGCGCTCAAACCCTTGGGCATGAGCGCCTGTAGAAAACCCTTTCCAGCCTCCTTGGAGCCCTACTGGCTCGCCTTCGGCAGGAGATCAATCACTTCCTGGAACCGGTACCGGGTGGCGTAGCTGAGCGCCGTTTCTCCGGCATTGTCTTCCTTGGCGGGATCAGCCTTGGCCGCCAGCAGCAGCTTGGCGATATCGGCGGTACCGTAATACCCGCAGATGATCAGGGGCGTAGCCCCGGCCTTGATGGTGATATCAGCCTTCTCGGCGGCTAGGTTGGGATCAGCACCATTGGCCAGCAGGAATTTGATAATGGGAACGTACTGCCGCAAGGTTGCCCACATGAGCGGAGTCCAGCCCCACTTGTCGATCTTGTTCAGTTCTTCGGGTCGTTCCTTGAGCTGGGCCTTTACCAAGGTGAGGTCGCCGCTTAGCACCGCCTCTGAAAGTTTTTTGGGCGCCGCCATGAGGCTCACAGAGCCGCACAACACGGGAAGCAGCACCAGGCGTCCTAGGTGTTTCATGGTCATTCCTCCTGAAGATGGGTTGGGAAAAGCTACCTGATCCTAGCGAACCGGGGCATGCCTGAAAAGTGCAAGGCAGAGCTTCCACATCGAAAATTTCCTGGAAGCCTCAATACAAGAACATCGGCTTGCCTTCAACCTGACGGACCTTCGGCCGATACTCGGCGGAATCGTAGAATTCATCCACGTCCACGCGTCGCTTTCCTTCACTCAACGTCGTGATGGGCACGGTGGCGTAGGTGCCTTGTTTCAGGGCCACCATGCGTCCCCATTCCCTGCGCTTCAGGAGGCCAATGGCTGTCTGAGCGAAATTCACGGCCACCATCAGATCCAGGCTATCGGGCGCGCCGCTGCGCATGAGGTAGGACACCTGCTGGCAGATGACGTTCTCGCCGGTGATGTGTTTCAGGGCTTCCCCAGTAAGGAGGCCGATGCCGCCCAGCTTCACGGTGCCGTAATCGTCGGCCCCCATGCCCACGGTGCCCGCGCCCACCATGCGAGCGCCTTCGCTCATGGTGATCATCACGTAGTTGCTTGGATTGGAGCGCTTGTCAGCAAGGGCAAGCTCTGCCAGATGTCCGATATCGAAGGGAACTTCGCTGATGATGGCCCGGTCCACCCCGGCCAAGTAGGAAGCCAGCAGACTGGTTTCGCCGCAGTAGCGGCCATAGAGTTCCACGATGGCGATGCGCTCATGGCTGCCAGCCGTGGTGCGCAACTGGTGAATGAATTCCACGCTGCGTGTTACCGCCGTGGAAAAACCAATGCAGTAATCCGTCCCGAAGACATCGTTATCCATGGTCTTGGGGATACCGATGATGGGCACGCCTTCATGGTGCATGCGCTCGGCAAAATTCAGGGTGCCGTCGCCCCCCAGGGCCACGATGGCATCCAAGCCGAGGCTTTCCACGCTGCGCAAAACCTTGCCAGTGAGATCACGAGGGCCTTGGTCCCCATCCGAAGTTTTCAAAAAATCAGGCAGGCTCTGGGGCAGCACGCGGGCCGGGTCGATGCGGCTGGTGTGAAGGAAGGTGCCGCCGGTGCGATCGATGGTGCGCGTGTTTTGCTTGTTCAGGGGCATCAGGCAACCGGGCGTGGATTCCGGGGCATCGGGATTGTAGTTGAGCAGGCCCGCCCAGCCGCGCCGAATCCCCACGATCTCGATCCCTTCGTCCACCGCTCCGTACACCAGGGTCTTGATGCAGGGATTGAGCCCTGGCACATCACCGCCGCCTGTGAGGATGCCGATGCGCATGGTCACCACGCATCCTGAACGGTTTTCCCAGCCATCGCATGGGTCAACGCCTTGAGTCCGATATCTCGACGAACCTGCATACCGGGCCAGGATACCTGCGGCAGGGCCGTTTCGATTTTCAGCCGAGCCGTCCCCAGGTTTTCGGCCCGGGCCACCAGGTTGAGAACGCGCCCACCGTTGGTTATCCAGCGTCCATCCTGGCGGCGGGTACCGGCGTGAATGATGGTGAGGTCTGCCCCGCCAAGGTTGATTGGAACGCCCTTTTTGGCACCCTCGGGGTAATGCTCTGCCGCCAGAACCACGGTGATGGCACAACCGTCCTTGATTTGAACCTCGTTGCGAGAAAGGCGGCCCGCAGCGATTTCGGTCAACAGAAGGGGAAGATCTTCCTCCAGCAATTGCATGAGCACCTGGGTTTCTGGGTCACCAAAGCGCACGTTGTATTCCAGTAGTTTAGGCCCGGTGGCGGTCCACATCACGCCCAGGAAAAATACGCCCCGAGCCGTGAGGCCATCCTGCTGGCACCCCCGCACGGTGGGCTCCACCAGATCGATGCGCATGCGCTCAACATCCTCTGGCCGCAAGAAAGGGAGCGGGCCAAAGGCGCCCATGCCCCCGGTGTTGGGGCCGTGATCCCCCTCGAAAATCCGTTTGTGATCCTGACAGGCGGGCAGGATCACATAGCGCGCGTGTTCCTGGTCCACATCCACCAGCACATGCAGGGAGAGTTCCATGCCCACCAGCGGTTCTTCCAACACCACCGTGCGCGAGGCTGCACCGAACTGCCCGCCCATGAAGGCCCGCAGCGTGTCCAGGGCCTCCTTCTGGCTGGTGGCCAGCACCACGCCCTTGCCCGCCGCCAGGCCATCGGCCTTGAGCACGATGGGAAAACCATGCGGCCACGCCAACACAGCGGCTTCGGCAGCTAGAAGGTCGGTAAAGGTCGCACTGGCCGCGCAGGGAATGCCATGGCGCTGCATGAACGCCTTGGCAAAGGCCTTGGAACCTTCCAGCCTGGCCGTGGCGGCATCATGGCCAAACACAGTCAGACCCTGGGCGCGGAGGGCATCACCCAAACCTGCCACCAGGGGCACTTCGGGCCCGATCACCACCAGATCCGGACGTTGTTCCACGCACCAGGAGGTAAGGCCTAAAACGTCTTCGCCTTCCAGGGGCAGGCAGGTCCCCAGTTCGGCAATGGCATCACTGCCCGGCGCCGCGAACAACTCAACAGGAATCTGGCTGGCCAGCAGCTTCAAGGCAAGGGCATGCTCCCGGCCACCGGAACCCACGAGCAGGATCTTCATCAACCAACCTCCAAGCTTCAGTATGGATGAGGAGGCCCCTGGGCGGGCTATCTCGCCAGCATCAGGATCTCACGCAGCTTGGCCAAGCCGAGGTCCTGGCGCTCACCCAGGGGTAGCACTTGATGTGCCTCCAACCTCGCCAGGATCTCGTCGAACCGCTCTGAACCGATGTTGTAGTCGGAGAGATGGGTGCCCACGCCCAGGCTTTCAAAATAGTTCCGGGTGCGGATGATGGCCTGGGCCACCCGGCTGGCTGGGCTGCCCTCCCGCACCTGCCAGACCCGCTCGGCGTACTGGAGCAGCTTTTCCGCCTTGGCTTCCCGCTGCACCCAAAGCAGGTTGGGGAGGACGATGGCCAGCGCCTGGGCGGTGTCCAGCCCATGGAACGCGCACAATTCATGGGCAATGGCATGGGTGGAGCCATCCCAGGGAGCCCCACATCCCACAAGTCCGTGGAAGGCCATGAGCGTGCACCACATGACATTGCATCGGGCTGGGTAGTCCTTGGGTTGGGCCAGGGTCCGGGGGCCTTCCTCGATCAGGGTGGCCAGGAGGCCTTCGGCCAAGCGGTCCTGGACGGGCACCTCCGCGGGATAAGTGAGGTACTGTTCAGTTACCTGCACAAAGGCGTCCACCACGCCGTTGGCGATGGGCCGCTTGGGCAAACCCAGGGTGTGCTCCGGATCCATGATTGCAAATTTGGGCTGGGCCAAGGGATGCGCGAACGCCAGTTTCTCCCGGGTGGACAATCGAGTGATCGCCGCATGGCCATTGGCTTCGGAGCCCGTGGCGGGAAGCGTCAGGACGGCACCCACGGGCAGGCTGGAATTGGGCACGGCGCCATGGGCACAGATATCCCACGGATCGCCTGGGAAGGGGACCGCCACCGCAATGAACTTGGTGCCATCCAGCGCTGGCCCGCCCCCCAAGGCCACCAGGAAACCGATGCCTTCGGCCCTGACAATTTCCACGGCCCTCATCAGTGTTTCGTAGGAGGGATTGGCCTCGATGCCCGAAAATTCGATCACCTGAAAGGCCTGCAAAGCCTCCAGAACCTGGGCATACACAGGATTGGTCTTGATGCTGCCACTGCCATAGGTGACCAAAACCTTGGCCCACGGCGGAATTTCCGAGGCCAAGGCTGCCACCTGACCACGACCAAACAAGAGCTTGGTCGGGTTATGGAATGCCACGTTCTGCATGGGGCCCTCTGCCCGAAAGCATACTCCTTCCGGAGCAGAATCGAGGAACCCAAGGCTTTCTGGAATAGCGGTTTGATAAGAAAAAACCGCGAAATTAATCTAGAATTATTGGGCTGCCACGCTCGAGGCGCTCACCTGAATGGAGGCCAGGCTGCCGTCGGCTTGCAGCAGTTTGCAGTTGGGCAAATCAGGCGTCACCGTGGTCGATGCGCCCACCGTTGCCCCAGGCTTGAGATCCAGGGCCACCTGCAGCAACGCCCTATTGAGGGTCTTGGGCGAACCAGTACCCTTTTCCGCCACGGTGGCCACAAGGTTATTCCCACTGACCTTCGCTTTGAGAATGGCCAAGCCGGTGCCCAAATCAAAGGCGCTGCCATTGGCCACATAGGTGCCGGCGGGATCCGTGGCCTTGACGTTGCTCCAGGCGGCCGCGCTGCCACCCAGGTTGAAGGCAACGGTCACACCGCAACCACTGGTGGCCGCCGGTCCCCAGACTTCAAGCACAAGGTGGGTGGGCGTGCTGAGACCCGCATTCTGCCTCAGCTGATAGGTGCCCGTGGCTGGGTCCGAGTAAACCAATTTCGTGGCACCGGCGGGCACAGGCTCCGGCGTTGAACCACCGCCACATGCAAGCAAGGCACCGAGAATGAGGGTCGGAAGAAATAGCTGACGAAGTTTCATGGGGTTCCCTGTGCTCATTTAATCTTGGAGAGAAGCGCAGCCAGATCCGTGTCATCCACGGTGCCAGTGGCTTTGAAGTTGGCAGGGCTGGTGTTGGGCTTGCCCCATTCGGCGGCGAAGCCGAGCAGGTCAAGGGGATTCAAGCTGCCATCCGCCACCAGATCCATGCCCTTCACGATGACCGGGGCCAATACATATTTGGAGGGATCCGCCTTGAGGGTTGCCTTCAAGGTGTAGGACGTCAGCACCAGTGGTGCCGCGTCGGGCACGGTCACGGTGGTGGTCAGGCCTTGATCCACGTGGGTGGCAGGCATGGGTACGGCCCAGTCCACCCCCAACCCTTGATCGCCGCTCACGGTGAAGGTGGCAGAGGCCCCTGGCAGCACAAAGGCACTAGGGTGATCCATGGTCAGCACCACGGTGGATGTATCCACATTGGAAGTCTGTAGGACAACATCATCGATTGCAAAAACGGTGCCTGTATCGGCGCTTCCCGGCTGCACTGATTCAATCCGAAGGCGGATGGTGGAGCCGCGCCAGGCGTTCAGACTAAAGGGGCCATAGGATTTCCAGATCACCTTGCCGCCAGCATCCACGGCGGCATCCAGGTTGCTCAAACTCTTGAGTTCGCCCAGAGTTGCACCGCTCTGATCCAGCACCTTGACCTTGAAAAGGTTGGCAGCAGAGGCTGGCGTTTTGGATTTATTGGCAATGCCCGCCCAGAAACTCAGGTTGACGGTTCCAATGCTTGGCAGGGTGATGTCCTGCATGGCGTAATCGGTGCAGGCCGAAGACCAATCACCGATGCAAAGCCACTGACCGCCTGCGTGGGGGTCCACTTCGGTATAGGCGCCAGGGCCCAGGACCACGCCAGGGTTCCAGAGATCCCAGCCCGACGAACCCTTTTCAAAATCACCATTGAACAGGCGCACCACGTTTACCGTGACCGGGGTGCTATCCGCAAAACCGGAACCACCTGTTACATGCAGGCCAATGGTGGCCTTGTCGTCGGCTTCGGCCGCACTGGCCAGGGTATAGGAAGCACCGGTAGCCACCGGATTACCATTCTTGGTCCACTGGAAGTTCAGGGGGCCGATGCCTGTGGCCCCTGCCGTGAAGGTGGCGGAACCACCCAGCTTCACATCCTGACCCACCGGCTGGGGCTTGATGGTGGGGGTGGCGCCAGAGCCCTGCACCAGATCCACGCCCCATACGTTGCCGACCTCCGCACCATCCGTGGACGTTCCAACCAGGCGCACGGCCTGGGGGAAGAGCATCCCGGTCTTGGTGGCAGTGAGGGTCCTCTGGCCCGCGTTGAGTCCCTTCAAGGCAAAGATACCCTTCGCATCGGTGAGCGCATTCGCAGTGCCATCGGTCACCGCCACGCCGGAGATGGGCGCGCCTGAACCATCGGTCACCCGCCCACTGAGAATCTCACCAGCGCCGGCTGGAAACACGTTGTACACGCAATCATCGATCACGTTGAAGTGGTAGTTGGTGCCGATGTTCGGCAGGTTGTACCAGGCATTGCTGCTACCGCCCCAGCCCAGGTTCAGGTGGTGATACAGGGTGCCGCTGCTGTACCCGTAGCCATCGCACACGATGGCATGGCCCCCATCTCCGGTGATGCCGAACAGCACGGGATAGCCAGCATCCAGGTTGGGCTGCACCATTTCCGCCAAGCCTTTGCCCGTAAGTTCCCCACCGCTGAAGCCATGGATGGCATTGGTGTATTTGAAGGTCGTGCGCAGCGCATCCGTGGAGTCAAACATGTTGGAACCTGAGCCATCGCCGGCATAGTACATGTGCACGGCAAGGCCCGCATCCAGGGACAAGGCACCGATCATCTGGCGCTGGGCCTCTGGCGTGGAGGAGTTGGGCACCAGGGGCATCTGGCTCCAGTCGTAGGCCCCACCGGAGCCGTCTCCACCTCGGGTGGTCTTGTTCTGAGCCAAGTTGTCCACATGGATCTGAAAGGTCTTGGCGCCAATTCCCGTGGTTGGGAATTGATGGAACCGCATCAACTGGACCATGGCTGTCGCCACGCACCCGCACACGTAGTTGTTGGGGGTGTAATAGTTGTAAACCTGGTACCCCCCAACACTGCCCTGATCCCATTTGCTCTGAACCAGCGGCGCTACCCGCACATCCTCCACGGATGGAATCGAGGTATTGGTAGGACCGGCCACGCCGAGCAGCGCCTGCCATTTGGCGGCAGCTTCCCCGCGGGAAGCCTCGAGAAGGCGTGCATTTTTGCCGCTTGGTTGTGAGACACCCTGGTCCATCCGGGCCCGGAGATCCTTCTGCAACATCAGGTACAAGTGATTTTCGGGATTTTTATCGAGAATGCCCTGGGGCGCGAAAGCAATGATCGGTTCGAGCAGATCATCCGCCCCCACCACCACAAAGCCTTCGGGTGCCAGACGCACCTCGTGGAACAGCGCACGGCCAGCGGCATCCCGATGGGTTTCGACGCTGGCGATTTCCGTACATAGAAGCGTCTTGAGCGGCGATGCGCCGCGCTGGAGCCACTGCTTGACCGCCTGCTGAGCCTGGGGCCCGGTCACGGGACCCGCCCAGGCCGCCCCGGTGGCAAGCAGCAGGCCAAGCACAGTGCAGGCCGGGCGCAAAGGTCGTTGAATCATGGCGTCTCCGTAGTAAGACAATGGGCAAATAGAACGGCTGCAACGGGGCTTCACACCGGGGGCTCAGCACCTCACTTCGACCCTGCGAAGATCAGAAAAAGCCCCTGCGACCGGGAATCGCTCAGCCCGCGCTCAGGCGCGCCGAACCTGGTAATTCTCGGATGAATGAACCGGACAAAGTTGTTAAGAGTTGTTAAGCCTTCTATTTGGCTGCCAGCCAGGTACTTCCGCTGCGCACTTCTGCGGCAAGCCGCACGCCCATGGGGCCCAAATCGTCGGCCCCTTCCATGGCTTCCTTCAACAGAATTGAAGCCCGTTCCATTTCCTCAGGCGGGGCCTCCAGCAGCAATTCGTCGTGCACCTGCAGCAGCAGGCGCGTGTGCAAGTGTTCGGCTTGCAGGCTGCGGTGCAGGCGCACCATGGCGCGCCGCATGAGATCCGCGGCGGTGCCCTGCACCACCGTGTTCACGGCCACGCGCAGCCCCTGGGCCTGGAACTGCTTGTTGGAACTTTCCAATTCGGGAATGGGACGGAATCGCCCCCAGGCCGTGCGCACCAAGCCTTCCTTGAGCGCCAGTTCCTTGGTGCCCTCGATCCAGGCCGCCACCTTGGGCATGCGCTCGAAGTACCGTTCGATGAAGGCCTTGGCTTCCTTCTGGCTGATGCCCAATTGGGCTGCCAACGCAAAGGGGCCCTGGCCGTACAGCAATCCAAAATTCACGGTCTTGGCGGCGCTGCGCTGGTCGGCGGTGACGTCCTCCATGGCCACACCCATCACCTCGGAAGCGGTGCGGCGGTGAATATCCTCGCCCTTTTCAAAGGCGCCCAGCAGCACAGGATCCTGGGCCAGGGCCGCCACCACCCGCAGTTCGATCTGACTGTAATCCGCGTCCAGCAAAATCCAGCCTTCCTGGGGCACGAAGGCGCCACGAATGGCCCGACCTTCCTGGGTGCGCACCGGAATGTTTTGCAAGTTGGGATCACTGGAAGCCAGGCGCCCCGATGCCACCGCAGCCTGGTGCAGTTTGGTGTGAACCCGCCCCGTGAGGGGATTCACCATGCCCGGCAGCGCCTCCACATAGGTGCCGAGCAGTTTGGCCAGTTCCCGGTGGCGCAGCAGTTCCCGCGCAATTTCCGCGTTCTCCTTTGTGGCCAATTCATCCAGAACTTCTTCATCGGTGGAAGGCACCTTGGTTTTCCCGGTGTATTTCACGGGCTTGTAGCCGAGCTTCTCGAACAGGATCCGACCCAGTTGGGCGGGACTGTTGAGGTTGAAGGGTTCCCCCGCCAGCTCCAGCACCCGGGTTTCCGCACGCTTCCGATCATTCTGCATCTGCACGGAGAGTCGCGAGAGCTCGACCAGATCGAGCCGAACGCCCGTGCGTTCCATGTCCGCCAGCACTTCCACCAGGGGAAGATCCACCTCGCGGTACAGCCGCCGCATGGGCGGGTCCGTGAGCTGAGCATCCAACTTCTGGCACAGTTGCAGCGCCAGATCCGCATCCTCGGCGGCATATTGAACGGCCTCCTCGAACACGGCTTCATCAAAACGCTTCTGGGCTTTCCCCTTGCCCACGATGCTTTCAAAGGCGATGGGGCGGATATCCAGATGGCGAGAGCTCAGATCATCCAGGTTATGGCGCAGCCCGGGCTCCACCAGGAAACTCTGCACCATGGAATCGTCACCCAGGCCTTGCACCTCGAAGCCATGTCGCCCCAACACGATCAGGTCGTACTTAAGGTTCTGGCCCACCTTCAGCACAGCGGGATCCGCCAGCAAGGGGCCCAGAATGCGTTGAACCTCCGCAAAGGCTACGTTGCGGGGATCCAGGAAGGGGGCCAGTTCATCCCAGTACCGAAGTGGATCGCCCTGCAGATCCAGGAGGGCATCCGGGAGCCCGGATTCCGGCAACAATCCCGGCAACGCACCGGCCATGTCCTGGCTGGCGGGTTTCAGGTGGGCGAGGGGCACGTACAAGCCCTCGTTGGCGGCCCAGGCAAGGCTCAGGCCCACCATGTGGCCCCGGGTGGCTTCGATGCTGGTGGTTTCCGTGTCCAGGCCAAAGCGCCCCGCGGTGCGGCAGGCGGCCACGGCCGCTTCCAGATCCTTGGCCTTGGTAGCGGCACTGTAGCGGCGTTCCACCCCGGAGGCCGCCGAAGACTGGGTGAATTCCTTGGTGAGGGCCTGGAAACCCAGTTCCTTGAAGGTGGCTCGGGCCTTGGCCTCGTTCAAACCTGGATAGCGCAGATCCCTGGGATGCAGCGGCAGGGTCAGGTCCGTCACCACCGTCACCAGCTGCTTGGTGAGTTCCAACCAGGGGGCCGCTTCGTCGAGCCCAGCCCGCTGGCGCGGTTTCAACTGATCCTTGGCGGCCAGAATCGCCGCCAGGCTGCCGTAGGTTTCAAGCAGCTGCGAGGCACCCTTTTCACCAATGCCCGGAACGCCCTTCACGTTATCGGAGGCATCGCCCAGGATCGTCAGGTAGTCCACCACCTGCTCGGGCCACACACCCATGCGCTCGCGCACACCGGCCCGGTCGTGCCACACCTCACCGTCCTTGGTGTTGAGAACCTGGATCTTTTTCTCGTCATCCACCAGCTGGAGCAGATCCTTGTCGGGGCTCACAATCACGGCAGGCAGGCCATGTTCGGCGGATTCCCGCGCCAGGGTGGCCATCACATCATCAGCTTCGTAGCCCGCCAGTTCCACGATGGGGATATCCAGCGCTTCGATCAGCTGCCGGATCAAGGGAATCTGCGGCCGCAGATCTTCCGGCATCTCCGCACGATTGGCCTTGTACTCCGGGTAGATCTCATGGCGAAAGGTTGGTTCCGGCCGATCAAACACACAGGCCACATGGGTTGGCTTATGCTTCTCGAGCATCTGCAGCACCAGCCGCGTGAACGTGTACGCCGCCCCATTCGTAAGCCGAGGATTCGCAAAGTAGGAACGAAATATGAAAGCGAAAGTATCGATCAGATAAAGGCGATCCTCACCCACAAATCACCCCCACATTGAACGGCAAAGTTTCGCGTATCCGCGCAGCGGATTCCGAAAGAATAAAGGCAAAGTTACCTATTTGATAAAGGCGATCCTTACCCACAAACAACCCCGATCTCGAACGGCTGAGTTTCGCGTATCCGCGCAGCGGATACCGAAAGGATGAAGGTAAACGCATCAGTCCAAACATCGCGTTTGGGCATTGTCGGATTCCCTCTGCGGGTCACCTGCCCCTTTGAGCTTCCACCGCAATACCCAGGCTTGATGTGGTACACGTCGTTGTCGGTCATCCCTCATTCTTGCAGGTCAGGCGACCGGTGGCTGCCTTCTCAGTGTTCTTCAACTTCCGCTGTCCCCACCGCCGTTCGTTCATCCACTTCTTCGGCCAAGCCCACCAGACAACGCACGTTCACCAGCACCATGGGAATGGCATCTCCTGAGATCTCCTTAGGGTCCAGGTAGGGATTGGGGCCAATGTGGCATTCCGTCAATTCGAGAAAGCCTGGGTTGTGGAGCAGGAAATCTGAAGTTCGAATGTTTTCGGGGGTTTCCAAGTAGCCCTGGATGCTGCCAAGGCTGAGCAGACAGGTCACCAAGCGCCGTTCCCGCGGTGCCTGGTTGCCCTCGGAGGCGGGCAGTTCGGAAGTGCCCTGGGGCACCACCAGCAGCACGGCGCTCTTGTGCAGGGCTAAAAATGGATGCACCTGACCGCTGCCGGGCAATACCACTTGGGTGAGCTTCAGAAGTTCGTCACTGCTGTTGAGAAAATTGCGCAGGCTCTTGACGGCAGGGGGATGAAAAATGCCGCGAATAAAGCCAGAAGCGGTGAAGACCACAGCGGGAAAGGGCGTTTGGGGCGGATGCAGGGGGCTCATGACAACTCCATTACCGATTGGCCTGAAAAAACATGAAATCGTATAAATTGTGGATCTTTTTTATCTTATCGCCAACCTGTGTCATGAATCTGATCCAAGGATGGAGATTCGGTAGGCATGCCTGGGTGAACCATGACAGCCCTGTGGCATTCGCCTTACCTTGTCAGCCTTCTGTAATTTCTCTCCGCCTTCCTTGACCTGGGCCCACCACCGCCCAACCCTTGTGCAAACGATCTTTGTGCTTCACCCGCAAGACCGGAACCTCTGAGGTTCCGGTCTTTTCGCGTATCTCGATCCGCCGAGGGCGGACGTACCCAACCAGGGCTGGCCCTCGGCCTGCCTCATTGCTCGGAGGTTTCCATGAGCCACCTCGGCGCCAAGTCTGATATCAACATCACCCCGCTCATCGACATCGTGCTCGTGCTGCTGATCGTGTTCATCGTGCTGGTCCCCACCCTGGCAAAGGTTTCCGATGCGGCACTGCCGACCCAGGGACCGCCGCCCCCACCGGGTTCGGAAGTGCCCTTGGTGCTCAGCCTGGACGCCCAGGGTCAGCCCTTTCTCCAGCAGGAAGCCCTGGCCTGGAGCGAAATCCAAGCGCGGTTGGTACCCCCACTCCTGCTTCAGCCCCGCGGTGCTCGCAAGGTGTTCCTGAAGGTGGCGGGCGACCTGCCCCACGGCACCGCCGTGCGCGCCATGGACGAAATTCGGGCTGCGTCCGATCAAGCAAAATCCCGCACCGTGGGCGTTTCCGACGGCGGGGGCGATGCGAAAGTCGTGCTCAGTTTGAACAAGTCGTGAGGGGCGTCAGGTCGCAGAGATGCCCTGCGCCTTGAGAAACTGTACGTACTTGAAATCGCCTTCACAAATGTGATGCCTCAACCAATCGTGAACAAACCCAACGATGGTGGTGGCCAGTGCATCCGGATCACTCGCGAATCGTTCGGTGATCTCTTTCAGGTTGGCCTGCGCCGTTCGATGTTCCAGCACGTGGGCTTCAAAATCGGGATAGCCATGCAGGCCCAGGAAACCCTCTTCGGTACTGAAGTGAAGTTGGGTGATGCGCTCGAAGTTCGCCAGTAACTCGCCGATATCCTCCCCTTCGCCGCCCATGTGAACGGCGGCCTTGAGCCGCGCCAGGGTGAGAAAAATCTCCTGGTGCTGCTCATCAATGATCTTGATACCGGTGCTGTAGCGGGGATGCCAGCCAGAAATCGCCATGGGAAAAGTCTCCCAGGTTCCTCGAGTGACTTGGTTCCCAATGTGGCTATTCGTTATCTTCTCTAGGTTTTTCAGGCTTTTCGCGCTATCCTGCTTTGTCGTACTTAGAAGGCGCGCGCCGGTCGGTGCCTTTGGCCCAAGGGTTTCTCAGTTCGAATACCATTCATGCCCTGACCGGGTCCCGTCAGCAGGAACGCTGTTCGGGCGGGCCATTCAGGAGCATACATGTCCTTTGACACCTTGGGCTTATTGCCCGAGCTGCTGCGCGCCGTGAGCGAGCAGGGCTACGAAGTACCCACCCCCGTCCAGGCCCAGGCCATCCCCATCATCCTTCAGGGGCGTGATCTGATGGCGGGCGCCCAGACCGGCACCGGCAAGACCGCTGCCTTCACGCTACCCATGCTGCAACGCCTGGCCCACCACGGCAACACCAGCAGTTCCCCCGCCCGTCACGCCATCCGCGCCCTGGTGCTCACGCCCACGCGCGAACTGGCTATGCAGGTGGAAGAAAGCGTCCGCACCTACGGCAAGTACCTGCCGCTGCGCTCCACCACCATCTTTGGTGGCGTGAACATCAACCCCCAAACCGCCGCCCTGCGCAAGGGTGTCGAGATTCTGGTAGCCACGCCAGGGCGCTTGATGGATCACTACCAGCAGGGCAATCTGCACTTCGGCAACCTGGAAATTTTGATTCTGGACGAAGCTGATCGCATGCTCGACATGGGCTTCATCCGCGATATCAAAAAGATCCTGGCGCTGCTGCCACCCGGACGCCAAAACATCCTGTGCTCTGCCACCTTTGGCGGTGAAATCCGGGAACTGGCCACCAGCCTCCTGCACAATCCCGCCAATGTGGATGTGGCGCCGCGCAACACCGCCACCAGCCTGGTGAAGCAGATGATTCTGCCCGTGGATCGGGGCCGGAAGCGTGAACTGCTTTCCTACCTGATCAAGATGCGCCCCATGGAACAGGTGCTGGTCTTCACCCGCACCAAGCACGGCGCCAACCACCTCTCTGATCAGCTGGAAAAGGACGGCATCAAGTCCATGGCCATCCATGGCAACAAGAGCCAGCCCCAGCGCATCAAGGCCCTGGAAGATTTCAAGGCAGGCAGCATCAAGGTGCTGGTGGCCACCGACATCGCCGCCCGCGGGTTGGACATCGACCAGCTTCCCCATGTGGTGAATTTCGAATTGCCCCATGTGCCCGAAGACTATATCCACCGCATCGGCCGCACCGGCCGGGCCGGCACCGAGGGCGAAGCCTTGAGCCTGGTCTGCGTGGATGAACAAAAGCTGCTGAAGGACATCGAGAAGCTGTTGAAAAAGGACCTGCCCAAGCAGGTGATCCCCAACTTCGAGCCCGATCCCAGCATCAAGGCAGAGCCCATTGTCATGGGGCGCGGCGGCCAGAGCCGGGGGCCCCGCCCCGGTGGACGGCCTGGCGGTGGACATAGTTCCACGCGAACCGAACGGAGTTCACCCCATAGCCAACCCCGCACCCGGACCTCACCACGCGGGAAGTAATTACCCCTTTACGGGCCGCACCAGCACTTCTTCCAGCACCGCCTGGAGCTGAGCAAAGGTGAAAGGCTTCTGCAGGAAAGCCCTGGGTTCCCCAGGGCTTTCCATGTCTGGAATGGCCTCCCGGCTGTAGCCACTGCAGAGCACGATGGGCAACTCAGGGCATTCCTGTCGGATCAGAGAATAAACCTCGATGCCACCCCGGCGAGGCATGGTGAGGTCCAGCATGACGGCCTTTAAGTCCTTGCCCCGGGCCTTGAAAATGTCTAGGGCCTGCTCGCCATCCATGGCTTCCAGCACTTCAAAACCGAGGCGTTCCGCCATTTCACGGGTGGTTTCCCGAATGACGATCTCGTCTTCAGCCAGCAGCAGCGTTCCCGAAAATCGGGTGGAGACTTGGGCAGGTCCTGCGCCTGGTTTCTCTGGCTCGGAAACGCTTTTATCCACCGGGAAATAAAGCACGATCCGAGTTCCGCGCCCAGGTTGGGATTGAACGTCGATGCCCGCCCGGTGGGCCCGCAGAATGCCGCGCAAAGCCGACAGCCCCAGGCCGCGGCCGGTGGGCTTGGTGGTGAAAAAGGGATCAAAGATGCGGGACATCACTTCCGGCGACATGCCACAGCCTTCATCCTTCACCTCGATGGTCACGAAATCACCGGGCTCCAGCTCCTGGCCCGGCAGTTCCCAACCCAAGGTTTCCCCATCCAAGTGCGCGGTGCCAGTGCGGATCTCCACGGTTCCAACCGTCTCACCCAGCGCCTCGCTGGCGTTGGTGACCAGATTCATCACCACCTGCTGCAACTGGACGCGGTCGCCTTGGATGAGCGGCAACCCCGCTGCCAAATCAAGGTTGAGGTGGACTTTCTTGGAACGAGAGACGCCGAGCAGGCTGGTCATCTCTTCCACCAGCACATTCAGATTGAGCAGTTCCACCTGGAACTGGGCATTGCCAGAGTAGGCCAAAAGTTGCCGCGCCAAATCCGCCGCACGACGCACGCTGCCTTCGGCCAGTTCCAGGTAGTGGGAAGGGTCCATCGCATCCTGGAAGGCCAGCCGACCCAAGCTGAGGTTGCCCTGGATCGCGGCAAGTAGGTTATTGAAATCATGGGCAATGCCACCCGCCAACACCCCGAGGCTCTCCAGCTTCTGGGTCTGCCGGAAGGCCTCTTCCTGGATGCGTCGCTCGGTGACATCCCGGGCTACCCAGATCACGCAGGGGCGGCCCTCCAGGCCCGAATCCATGGGTGAGACCAGGGCCTCGAACTGAACCAGGCCCCGAGGCACCTTCAATTTGTATTCCAAGGTTTGGGTCCGGCCCTCATCCAAGGTCCTATGGATGACTTCCAGTACCTGGGCCGCGATATCCGGCGGCAGCATTTCTCCCGCGGTGCGACCCACCATGACTTCGGCGGGGGCGGCCAGGGCATCGATATCCTGGGTCAGCACCTCCAGGTAGCGGCCATCCCGGTCCATCACCAGCACAAGGTCAGGGAGCACCTTGGAAATGGCATGCAGGCGGGATTCCGTTCGTTGGAACTCCGCGGTCATGCGATCCGCCAGTTCCCGTGCCTTCTGGCCCGTGCGGGTCATGGAACGCACCAGGCCCGCCAGGAGCAGGGTGGTCTGCAGGCCAGCCAAACCCAGCAGCCAGGGCAAGCCCACTTCGCCGGCCATGAAAAACCCCTTGGAGGCCGTGAACTGAAGCTCCCACTGCCGCCCACCGATCGCAAGGTGACGGGTTTCCTTTAGGGCACTCGGGCCCAGGTGGTGCCACCAACGCAAGGGCCGTTCGCCGCCAGCTTCCAGGAAGGGAAGCGGAGCCGCAGGGTCGGTTACGTCTGCCATGCGAACCTGAAGCCCATCCTCCCCCAAACGGGCCACAGCGCTGTCAGCGAGCTGCCGCATCAAAAAGATGGCGTTGCCGTAGCCCACAAAGGCACGGCGTCGAGCCTCAACGGTGGCTGGCACGTCGGCGCCTTGGTAGATCGCCATCCGGAGCACGAGCCCTGGTCCTGCCTGGGGAGCCTGGGCCAGGGCCATGGGTGGGCTGGCGCGCAGTTCGCCACTATCGCGGGCGGCCACCATGGAGTTGCGTTGGGCCGGTGTGCTGCTCGAATTGAAACCGAGGGCGCGCCGGTTCGGCTCTTCAGGTTCTTCAAACAGAATGATCGCGTCGTCCCCGAAGCCCACACCTGGATGAATTCGCAAATCGGTTCGCCCATGCTCGGCCTGCAGGCGGCGCTCCAGGGCGTCGCGGCCTGCGGGTTCCAGAGGCACGCCATAGGCCACGCCGAGAAGGCCGGGATATCGCTTTCCCAGATCCATGGCCTGAAGGAAATTCCGGAAATGTGCACGATCCACCCCGCCCTGGGATTGCACGAGACCCCGCACACCCAGGAGCAGATCCTCACAAACCCTCAGGCGTTCTTCCAACCGCCCATGAACCCCATCCACCGTATCCATGAACCGAGCCTGGGCACGCTGCTGCTGGGTTGCACGGGTGTAATGGAATACAGCACCTGTGGCGAACAAACCGACCACCAGGATCCAGGTGGCCAGACCAACGCGATGAAAGGGCTTGGGCAGGGAAAAACGGAGATCCATGGTGTCCTGGGGCGATCTCTTACGATATCACCCACCGAGCCCATAGCTTCGGCGCAAAACCCATTCGAATAGGGCGGCGGGCAGGATCCGATGGGCGACCTGGGCCCAGAAACTATCCCCACCCACCACCAGCCGACGAGGTGGATGCGCGGAGAGCATGGCCTTGGCGATTTTCTCAGCGCAGGCCTCAGCGGTCATTCCATGCTGCGAGGCGAATTCCTCCCGCTTGGAGGCGTAGTGCAGGATCACCTTTTCGTACTTGGTACCCACAGCCCGCGCGGGAAGGTCACCCCAGGCCTGTTTCAGGGTGGCCCGGAACTGGGTTCGGATGGCACCTGGTTCCACCAGGATCACCGCAAGGGCAGGCCCGATTTCCAGGCGCAAGGTTTCAGCCAGGGCGACCACTGCGTGTTTGCTGGCGTTGTAGGCCCCCGCCATGGGGATGGATAGCCGCCCGAGCACCGAAGCCACGTGGACAATACGGCCTTCGCCCGGCCCAACATGGGCTCGAAGCAAGGGAAGGAAAGCGGAAGTGACCGCCTGCAACCCGATGACGTTGGTTTCGAACTGGGCGCGCAATTCATCCGTATGCAACAACTCCAGCGGTCCCATCTGGCCATAGCCCGCATTGTTGACCAGCGCCACCAGCCGCAGTCCCTGGCAGGCTGCCACCGCCCTTTCGAGGCTCGCGGCATCGGTCACATCCAGTTGCACCAATCGGAGATCTTCGCCTGGCGGCAGGTCCGCCAAACTGTCCAACCGCCGGGCCGTAGCCACCACGCCCCAGCCACGCCCTCGCAAGGAAGCGACCAGGGCCCTGCCAATGCCGCTGGAGCAGCCGGTTACCAGGGCCCAAGGTCGCGTTTCCACCGTCATACAGCCTGCCTTTAGGTATTGAGCCATTATTTTTTCTTCGCGGGAGCCTTGGCTGCTTCCTTGGCTTCAATCTTGGTGGCCACCTGCTTGTAGGTGACCGTCACTTTCGCGCCAGCCTTAATCGCGTCCTTGCCTGGGGTGGCGCCTTCCGTATAGAAACGCCATTCCTCCTTGCCCAGATCAAGGGTGAAGCTATCCGCGGCGACTTCCTTTACCACCCCTGTTTTCTGATAGGTGGCTGCGGCGGCGGCAAAGCCCAGAACGGCTCCGGCGAGCACGCCGGCGATGACGAGGGCGGTGGTGCGAATGCGCATGAGGTTCTCCTCCCAGAAGGCGCCCGCAGGGCGCAGGTTTCACGAACCAGGGTGGCCCGTGGTCAAGGGTTCGACTTTTCTCTGGGCAGAGTCGGACCGCTGCTGTTGCCAAAGCACCAGCCAGCGACCTGCCCCAGCCAGAAAGACAAGGAGAGCGCCCCACGCAAGCCACGCAGCTGGGCGTCGCTGCAGGTGCAAGGCAGTGCCAGCGCCGTTTTCTGCCAGATGAACCAGCTGGGGAGGCCACTCGGCGCCACGCCCGTCACGCACACGAACGTCAAGGTGGATCTGCTTGGAAGCTCGCTCTGGGGGCAGCATTTTTGCGCACACCTGGGCAGTAAAAAAGGGCGCAGGGAGTGTGTCATTGGGCCTTAGCCAGAGCCGCTCCACCCTACCCCGCTCCCGGTCTTCCACCTTCAACCGCAGCGCTGGAACGGCATTGGCAAGGGTCGATGCCGGAGCAAAGCGGTCGAAAAAACCCAGCGCCGTCACCGAAAGGCCCGGCGCCACCACCACGGGACGATTGGCAGCCGTGCGGCTTCGGAGTGGACGATGACCCCATTTTCCACTACCGATACGCGATGATCCTCCCGGGTGAAGACCACAAAACGCGTCTGCAGTTCCTCACCTTCGCGACGATAGTCCACCTTCAAGCCCGGGGGCAGATTGGGGGCGTTCAACTTTTGCGTGAGTTCCGGCTGTCGCGCACTCAGCAGCACGCGTTTCGGAACATGGCCGGGTTGGAGATACTCCACTTCGAGCCAGGGATCCCGAGACTCCTGGGAGCGGGTCCCCATGACGGGGCGCCCCTGGGCATCCGGTCGCACTTCGAAATCCGGGAACAAGGCCACCACCCGAAATGACCCGCTGGGGGTCTCCAGAGTCTTGCCGGGTTCAGCGGCCTCCTCTCGGGTTTCATGGCCCCATGAGGCCACCAAACGCTGCGCAATGGGCAAATGGGGTTTGAGGGTCTGGAGCAGGGCCGGGTCAATGGCTTCGCGGAACATCACCGCAAAGCGTCCCTGGGGCTCCTCCCGACGAAAACCCGTGCTGCCGTGGGCATGCAGAAAGCCCAACAGCGGCTGGGCCCCGCCCACCCCCAGCATCACCATCATCACGTCGGGGTCTTTAGCTTCAGTGGGCAACGCGGGGAGTTGATCCAACTCCACCGCTGAGGGCAGAAATCGCTCAGCAGTGAAAATCAGGGTTTCCCGCTCCCCGGCATACCGATTCCAAATCCCTGCTCCCATCAGGAGCAAGGTTGCGAGGGCCATGGTGAGAAGGGAAGCCGAATGAACCCTGCGCGTCCGCGCCACCAGAAACAGGCCGAGGGAGAGCATCGGCAACAGCAGCAGAAACCACGGGCTTTCCAGGATCGTCATGCCATCACTTTATCAAACCACCGCCAACAGCCCGACAAGATAGAACGCCAATTCCAGAGGTGGGTCAAAGGGGCGCTGCCCGGCGGTGAAACGCTCGTGCAACAACCACAGGTGCACCATGGGATAGGCGGCGCTCACGGCCAAAATGGTGAGGGGCAACCAGGGACGTGGCAGCCCCATTTGCAACGTCATCCAGGCTGTTCCCAGGAAGGCCAAGGTCAACACCACCCCCAACACGGCCTTGGTAGCCTGGCGGCCGAGCAGCATGGGAAGGGTTTCCCTGCCCTGAATTTGATCATTCTGCAGATCCTGGATGTTGCGAATGGAAGTTCGGGCGAAAACCAGGGCAGTAACAAAGACGATCCCAGCCCAGGCCCGGAAACCCCACTCGGAGCCGTGATGCCACATGGGCAGGGCCACCGCCACAATGGCCAGGGCAAGGCTCACCAGCACATCCTTGGAACCAGGAATGGCCGCAAGGCTGAGGTTCAGGTTTCCCAGTCGGAGGTGGCGTTTGTACGCCAACCCGAAGGCCGCCGCGATACCCACCATCAGGAAAGATCCGATGCCTTGCCACAGGGCAAACCCAAGGGCGCCCACCAAGCTCACCAAGCCCGTGGCCACCAATAGATTCCGATGCCGTTCCAGGACCCGCGCCCGGGCCGGGCCGCGGGCACCAACACCCATGGGATCCACGAAGGGAGCCAGCATGAACATGCCGAGCACGTACAAACCCGTGATGGTCGGGTATTGCCATGTCTTGGTGATCCCCATCCAGGCATGTACGCCCAGGGACATCACGGCCGCTCCCAGAGCCAGACGCAGCGGCACCGCAAAGCCGCTCTTGAAGAGGCGGGCGAAGCGACGCGGCCCCTGGCTCAACTGTTCTAGCGCGGCCACCACTTCCTCCACCAGCCAGGTCGGCGTGGACGCGCCTGCCAAAACCCCCACGGTCTCCGTGCCTTTGAAGGCGCCCAGATCGAGCTCTGCTGCCGTTTCCACAAACTGGCTGGGCTTGCCGTACTGATGGGCCAACTCGGCCAAATGCCGCGTATTCGCGGAATTCTTGCCCCCCACGATCACCACCGCATCCACCTTGGCCGCCACTTCCCGGGCTTCGGCCTGGCGCCGCCACGTGTCTTCGCAGATGGTATTTTCCACCACAATATCGTTGGACCGAGTCTGCAGATACGCGGCAATCTCCTGAAAATCCTTCACGGTAAACGTAGTCTGAGCCACCAGAAGGGATTTCTTGAGTTGGTCGTCGGTCAGGGCTTGGGCTTCGGCCATGTTGGCCACGATTATGCTGCCGTGTTCAGCGAAACTCTGGTGGGCCACGCTCTCCGCGTGCCCATGACTGCCAAGGATGATGGTGAAGTGGCCCTTGGGGCTCCATTTCTTGATCTTGCTGTGGACCTTGGCCACCTCGGGGCACGTGGCGTTGACGATCTTCAATTCGCCCCGGGTCTGCCGCTCCTTTAACCCGCGCAAATCCTGAATGGGAATGCCGTGCGCGCGGATGACCACCGTGCCGTTCTTCACCTCGGCGGGGGATTCAGCAATGGCCACGCCCCGCTTGCCGATGAGGGCCAGGGCCTGGGGATTGTGAATCAAGGGACCGAGGGTCTGGACTTCCTGGCCATCGCTCCGGGCGGAAGCCTCCAGCACCGCGTCCATGGCGCGCCGAACCCCCCAGCAAAAGCCCGCTGTCTTGGCCACCACCACCTTCATGGAGATCCCCAATTCTTGACCAACATGGTCAGCATTCAAGAATAGCCGTTTGCAGGCCGTAATTCCAGGTTTGGCCTCGCATTACGATGGATGGGCTCAAAAAATCAGGCTCGTTTTTTTCAAAAATCCAAGTAATTTAAGACCTTCGGACCACTTGGCTCCCGAGGTATTTTGACATGGCCGCTCCTCCGCTCCTGCCCGTCACATTGACCTGCAACACGGACCTGCGCTTCATCGACCTGATCCAGGTGGTGGGCTCGGAACTGCTGAAGCACTTGAGTTTCAGCCACGAGGACGGTGAGCGCCTGTGGCTGGCCATCCAGGAAGGCATCGCCAACGCCATGCGTCATGGCAACAAGCTGGATAAGCAGAAGGTTGTCAAGGTTACCTTCGATCCCAGCCCCCAGAAGATCGAGATTCGCATTGAAGACCAGGGCACTGGCGTGGATCTGGACACCATCCCCAACCCCAACCTGCCCGAAAACCTCCTCAAGCCCGGTGGGCGCGGCGTGTTTTTCATGAAACAGGTTATGGATCTGGTGGAACTGCACCGCACGCCCACCGGCAGCACCTTGGTGTTGGTGAAGAATCGGCGGCACCAGGAAGGTGCGGAACTTTAGTTCCCTAAATAGCTGAACCAGAACCGGACGCCCAGCGACGGCCCCTCAAAGCTATCCGGCAGCCGTGGCAGGGGATCGGAGCGGCGCACGGCCAGCAGGGCACTCTGATCCAGACCTGGATTGCCGCTGGGGCTTTCCACCCGGATGCCTTCAAGGGAGCCATCCCGGCGGATCCGAAAATAGATCTGCACGCGCCCCTGGGCATTGCTAATGCGGTTCCAGTTTCCCGTGATGCGATTCTGGACCTGCTGAAGGTACCAGGTGAAGGGGAAGTTGCCCTCCAGGTCACCAATGAGCCCCACGCCGCCCTGCACGCCACCGCTGGCCTTCAGGCCCGGAATGCCCGTGCCTTCGCCAATGCCGCCACCGGTGCCCTTCCCCGCGGCCCCCGGCGTGGGATTGGCGGCGGGGTTGGCGCCCTTGCTGGCCACGGGGGCCTTGCCCATGCTTGCGGGATCCAGGCTGGTGCCCTTGGCAGGGGCGGATTTCTTGGTGCCGAACACATTGGGAGTCACCGAACTTCCGGCCTTTTCTTCAATCTTTGGCGCCACGGCTTCCACCCGCCGCACCCGCTCGCCCTGGGTGCCTTCCTCCATGGCCGCGCTGCCGCCCGACGGCCCTGGCGACCCCATGGCGGGCAGCGTAACCCAGGTCACTTTGACATCTTCCGATTTAGCGGTGGCCTTGGGAACCACCAGGAAAGCGCCCACCACCAGCAGGTGCAATCCGGCGCTCAGGGCGATGCCCGTGGTCCAGCTCATCACGCCGATGCGGGATCGGCTCTGCAGAAGGTGATAGAGATCCTGGCTCATTTGGAGGTGGCGGGTTCACCCGGGATGCCCTGGGTGACGAAGCCCACTTGGGTGAAGCCCGCTTCGCGGATGGCGTCAACCACGGTGATCACGCGGCCATAGGGAATGGCATGGTCCGCCCGCACCAATACGGGGCGTTTGCGGCCTTCACTGGCTTTCTGCTTGAGTTGCCGCTTGAGCTGTTCTTCGCGAACGAAGCCCTTCTCGAACTCGATGCGCCCATCGCGCACCAAGGTCACCACCAGGGCTTCGCTCTCCAGGCTTTTGCCCGTGCGGCTTTCCGGCAGGTTCACATCCACGCCCGTGGTGAGCATCGGCGCCGCCACCATGAAAATGATGAGCAGCACGAGCATGACGTCGATCATCGGCGTCATGTTGATATCGGCCATCTGGCCGCGCTTGCTTCCGGGTGTGAAGGCCATGAGGCTTCCTTGTGCTTCTCCTCCAGTCTACAGCTAGGATGAAGCATGCTGCACCGCCTGCTGTATTCCGACTGGGAACATCCGCCCGAGGCCATGGCCTTCGAGGTTTCCTATCAGGAGGCCATCCACCGCCTGGGCCATCTGCTGACCAACATTCTTCCCGGAAAAGACGCCGCCCTGGCGGATCCCGCCCCCATGCCGCCAGCCTTCTGGAAGGATTGCCTGGAGCTGTACCTGCTCGCGCCAGCGCTGGTGAATGTGGCGCTCAACTACAAGATCTGCGTGGAACAGGGCCTCCCGTTGGACGCCACCCACTATTTTGAAGTCAGCGACAAAACACGCCTCCAGGTGACCTACCCCAGCGACCTGGTGAACCAAGCCCAGGTATTTTTTCTGGAATCCATTGCTGTGGCCCGGGCTGTGTTCGCCCTGGAACCCGGCGCACCCGCAAAATTGGCGGCCTTTGCGACCACCGTGCCCGCGGGCGTGGCCGATTTCATTTTCACCAGCACCATGGATAAATACACCTGGCGAGCCTCGGAGCCACGCAAGATTACGGCCCTGGCGGAATCTGTTTCCAAGGCCTTTCAACCTGCAGCCATTGTGGGCGCAGCCCATGGTTCCATCATGTCGGGGCTGATGCTGGCCAACCTGCTGGATGCGCCGCTCTACTTCGTGCGGTTTTCCATGTTCAAGCGCAAGGACACGGCCCCCATCATTTCCCAGAGCGACCTAGCCTTTCTCAATGCCTACCGGAAAGGCCCCGTGCTGCTCTTTGACGAGGATGTGGCCAAGGGCACCACCCTGACCCATTTCACGAATTTTCTGGCGCCCTTTTTTGCCGAATCCCACTCTGCCGGTGTCTTGAGGCACGGCCATTCCTCGTTCCGGCCCGATTTCACGGGGCAGGTCTGGTACGACTAACGGTCACGTAGAATGGTTCCATGGTCCGTCTGATCGTCGCCGAAAAACCCAGCATGGGCCGCGCCATCGCGGCCGCACTAGGCCTGTCTGGGAGCGGGCGTAGCTCCATCCAGGGCGACAAGCTTATCGTCACCTGGTGCATCGGCCACCTGGTGGAATCCCTGCCCCCCGAAGGCTACGATCCTGCGCTCAAGCAATGGCGCCTGGATTCAGTGCCGATCTTTCCCCCTGAATTCGCCTATGCGCCCATTGCCCAGACCAAGGATCAGTTCGACGTGGTGGCCCGTTTGCTGACCCGGGATGACGTGCACGAAGTAGTGAATGCCACGGACGCCGGGCGCGAAGGGGAATTGATTTTTGACCTCGTGTATCGCCTCGCCGGATGTGCCAAGCCGGTACTGCGCTTCTGGACCTCCAGCCTGACGGACGGTGCCATTCGCGAGGCCTACGGCCAGATGAAACCTGGTCAAGCCTACCTGGGCCTGCGGGATGCGGCCCGCAGTCGACAGGAGTCCGATTGGCTCGTGGGCATCAACTGCACCCGCGCCCAAACCATCGTCATGCAACGCTCCGGGGGCGAGGGCGTGTATTCCATCGGCCGGGTGCAGACGCCGACCTTGGCGATCCTGGTCAATCGCGAACTGGAAATCACGAATTTCGTGCCCAAGGATTTCTGGACTCTCTGGGCGCTCTTCGCCACGCCAGAGGGCATCTACAAGGGCAAGTGGTTCACCAAACACGATGGCAAAGAACAGGATCGTTTCGACCGCGAGGAGGATGCCAAAGCCACGGCCGCCAGCCTTGCTGGGCACCCCGGCGTGGTGGCCTCGGTCACAGGCAAGACCACCAAACTCCGCCCCGAACTGCTCTACGACCTCACGGCCCTGCAGAAGGAAGCCAACAAGCGGTTCGGCTTCACCGCAGAACACACGCTGGAAGTGGCGCAAACCCTTTACGAAGCCAAACTGATCAGCTACCCGCGCACCAATTCCAGGCACTTGACCGAAGCAGATGCCGCCAAGATTCCCGGCTGGATCCGGGCCATCGCTCAAGGACAGATCACGGACTTGAAGCCCTTTGTGGAAGACCTGCGCAGCCGCTGGCCCGTAAAACTGGACAAGCGATTCGTGGATGACAAGGAAGTGGAAGACCACTCGGCCCTGGTGCCCACGGAAAACGCGGCGCACAACCTGAGCGGCGATGGGCTGAAACTCTACGAGCTCATCGCACGACGATTTCTTGCGGCTTTCTTCCCGGAGCGTATCGAGGCCAAGACCACGATCATCACCAAGATCGCCAAGGAAACCTTCAAAACAACGGGTACCGTGGTGAAGGAATTGGGTTGGTCGGCCATTGATCCACCCCATGCCAGGCCCAAGAAAGAAGCTAAAAAGGCTGACCCCGAGGCCGAGGACGGCGACTCCGAGGCGCCTGAAGAAGACGCAGGCACCCTGCCCCTGGTCGCCAAAGGCCAGACGGCTGAAGTCAAAGAACTCACGCCCAAGCCCGGTAAAACCTCACCTCCCAAACGCATGACCGAGGGCGACCTCCTTGCTGCCATGCAGGGTGCAGGGCGCGAACTGGGCGACGATGAGCTCAAGGGCGCCATGAAAGATTGCGGCCTGGGCACGCCTGCCACGCGGGCCTCCATCATTGAAACACTGCTCAAACGCCAGTACGTGGCCCGCAAGCGCAACATCCTCCAGCCCACCGAAAAAGGCATCGAGCTGATCCGAGGTCTGCACGCCGAGAGCCTGAAATCACCGCAGCTTACGGGGGAATGGGAAGCTCGGCTGGAGCGCATGCGGCGCGGGGAAACCCAGCGCGAGACCTTCATGGGTGATGTCAAAACCTTTGTCACCGACCTGGTGAGCCAAATCAAGGCCGCCGCGCCAACCGGCTCTCGCCGGGCCTTTGGCCCTGTGATCGGCCCTTGTCCAACCTGCGGGGCCGAACTGCGTCTCCGGGATTGGGAAGGCAAGCACTACGCCAAGTGCAGCGGCGCAGAGTGCCGGGTGGCCTTTGATTGCGATCCAGAGGGCAAGCCCCTGCTCGCCTGCCGCCATTGCCAAGGCCCGGTACGCACCACGAAATCCGGCTCGAGGATCTGCATCACCTGCCAGCGCTGGCAGGATGATAAGCCCCTGGAAAGCCAGCCAGAGGCGCGCCCCTGTGCAAGCTGTGGGCAACCCACACGGGTGATCCCAAGTACCCGGAAGGGGCAGTTTTTCTTGCGATGTGGATCCTGCGGCCTCACCGAGGCATCGTACTCGCCCTCATAACGTATTTTTCACAAAGCCCCTGCCACTGGTGCTAGGCTTCATGCCATTCGCTGCGCAATGAGGTTCTGCATGGCCAAGATCGACAAATTTTTAACCACGATGGTGAGCCGCGGCGCCCCCCTGCTGCGCCTCGATCCCGGCGACCGCCCCATGCTGGAACTGCCCGGTGGGCATCGAACGGCGATCACAGAACAAGATCTCCTGGGCACCGTGCTGGACGGCCTGGCCAAGGAGATCCTGCCCCCTGAGCAGGAAACTTCCTATCTGCGTGGCGACAAAATCCAGTTCGATTACCTGCTGGAGGGTGAGCGCTTCCAGGTGCTGCTCGCTCGCTCCAACTTGGGCACTCGCATCGTGGTGGGCCGTATCGGCAAAACCGCCACGGGAACGGCACAAAGTGGCGGCAGCCCGAAGGTCGCCAAATTGGAGGTCATGGTCCAGCGGATCCTCACGTCTGGGGCCTCGGATCTCTACCTGAACACGGATGAATTCCCCCTCCTGCGCAAGGATGGCAAGCTGGAAGTTCAAACCGATTTCCAGCCATTAAGCGGCCGAGACTTGGAAGACCTGATCAAGCCATGGGTGCCCGCCAAGAACATGGAAGCGTACGTAGCTGGTTTCGACACCGAATTTTCCCATGCCGAGCCCACCTTTCCGTGCCGGATCCGGGTGAGCATCTTCCACGATTCCACGGGCCCTTCCATCGCCTTCCGGGTGGTGCCCAAGGAAGTACCATCGGCGGAGACGCTGGGCCTTAGCGAAGCTGTGCGCCGCCTGGCAAGCCTCAACAAGGGCCTGGTCCTGCTCACAGGCCCCATGGGTTCCGGCAAGACCACCACCCTGGCGTGCCTGCTTGAAATTGCCAATCGAGCCCGCAAGGATTTCATCATCGGCATCCACGATGCGGTGGAATTTGAGTTCACGGAAGCCGGATGCTTGATGCGCCAGCGGGAAGTGGGGCGGGATCCCCAGCGCCAGGGCCAAGCCATCCGTGCGGCCCTTCACCAGGCTCCGAATATCCTGGCCATCGATGAATTGCGCCAACCGGAATCCTTTGAATTGGCGCTCCAGGCGGCCCATGCCGGCCATCTCGTCATCGCCACGCTACAGACTTCCACCCTTCTGGACACCCTGACGTGCCTGGTGGATTCCTTTCCCACCGAGCGGCAACAGTGGATCCGCACGCGGCTGGCGGGGTGCCTGAAGGCGGTGGTGGGCCACACCCTGCTGCGCCGTCCCGCCGGGAGCCGCGTGGCAGCGTTGGAAACGCTGTTCACCACCCCACCCATCGCCGAACTCATCCGAGAGGATAAATTGGCCCAGGTGCCTTCCGCTATGAAGGGTGGCCGCTACGGTCAGGTGGCCCACAACGATGCCCTGGTCAGCCTGATTCAGCGCGGCACGGTGGAGCCCATGGAGGCCTACCTCATGTGCCAGGAGCGAGACACCTTCATCGCCGCCTGCAAGAAGGCTGGCCTGACCTTTGATCCCCGCCGGGAAGGTGCCATCACCACGGATATCTAGGGCCGGGCGACCACGAAGAAGGCCGCCCTTCGGCGGCCTTCTTCGTGGTCATTCGGAGCCTATTTCAAGCGCCGCAACACCGTCACACAATTCGTCACGGCGCTGCCGCCCACATTGAAGGAAACACCAATCTGGGGCACTTTCTTGGTCAGGGTGGCGCCAATGGGTTCACCCACCAGCTGTTTGTACAGCAAGGCGTGCATGGAAACGCCGGTGGCCCCCACAGGATGCCCCTTGGCCTTGAGGCCACCAGAGAGGTTCACGGCACACTGCGCATCGTCGCGAGTGAAGCGACCACTAAGGTAGTCGTGACCGGCGCGACCATCCTTGGAAAGGCCCAGGGCTTCGGTGCACAGCAACTGATTGATGGTGAAACAGTCGTGCACTTCGGCGATGTCCACATCACTGGTCGTGATCTTGGCTTCTTCAAAGGCACGGCGCACGGCCTCTTTGCCCGCCATCAGCTCGTACATGTTGGGGCGAACGGAGAGGGCCAACCGCTCATTGACGTGGCCAATGCCAGCGATCTCCACCACCTTCTTGCCAGCCTTGATGGCATCTTCGGTGCGCATGATGACCAGGGCCGCCGAGCCATCGGTCACCAAGGAACAATCATGCAGTTTGAGAGGATCTGCGATCAGCGGATTCTTTTCCGGCGCCATGTTCAGAATGGCGTCGGCCGTGAACAGGCCAAGCTTGTCGGAAGGCCCGCCCTTGCCGAAGTGGGCCAGGGGGTTGTCCACGCCATTCACGTAGCCCAGGGCCGAAACCGTGGCCAGCATGCGAGCCAGTTCATCGGCGCTCAGGTTGTACTGGGCCGCATAACCTTTGGCATACTCCGCGAATAGACAGGGAAAACTCACCGCTTTGGCACCTTCTTCGGGCCAATAGGAGCAGGTGGCCAAGGCGTGCGTTACGCCCTTGGTATCGAGCAGATTCATCTTTTCCACACCCAGCACCAACGCGACCTTGGCGCGGCCGGATTCAATGGCATAGAGCGCATCGTACAGGGCCACGGACCCAGACGCGCAGGCGTCCTCGCAGCGGGTCATGGCCTTGAAGCGCAGGCCCTCGGGGTCGATTTCCGTGGCAAAAGCGGCCAGATGTTCCTGGTTGGCGAACAGCCCCGGTGCGCAGGAACCTACCCAGACACCATCCACATCCTTGCCTTCGATCCCAGCATCCGCCAGGGCGCCTCGCCCCGCTTCGATCATCAGGTCATAGATGGATTTCAGATCCGTGACCTCGCCGGTTTCGCGGTTCTTCTGAACCAGCGAACCAAATTTTGAGTTGTAGGCACCTACGATGCTGACGGTACTCATGGGATCTCCTGTTTAAAAAAATGATTGAGCAAAAAGAGGGTCTGCGATTCTTCTTCCCGGTTTATTCCCCAGTTCGGGGAAACACCTTCTCGAAGCTCACGGGGCGGCAATCGTTGGGGATCACAATCTCGGCCTGTGTGCGCTCCTTGATCCATTCCGGCGTGTAGGGCTCGAAGTATTCCCGCAGGAAGAAACGATCACCCATCACTTCAAACAGCCCAAGGTCGGTGACCACGAGATTGACTTCGCGAACGGCCGTCAAGGGCAAGGTGCAGCGGCGTTTCAATCGGGAAGCGCCCGACGGCTCGAAGTGCAGGGTGGCGGCAATGACCACGCGAGAACCGGCCGTCAGATCCATGGCGCCGCCCATGCCAGGCACCATCTTGCCGGGGATCTTGTAGTTGGCCAGATTGCCTTCCTGGTCCACTTCCAGGACGCCCAGCACGGTGTAATCCACGTGGCCGCCCCGGATGATGCCGAAGCTCATGGCACTGTCGAAGAAGCACCCGCCAGGGCGCACGGTGACGGGGGCACTACCTGCGTTGGTGAGATCCCAATTCTCTTCGCCCTTCATGGGCGCGGGGCCGAGCCCCAGCATGCCGTTCTCAGACTGGAGAATGAGGGTGACGTCTTCAGGCACATAGTTGCCCACCAACGTGGGCAGGCCAATGCCTAGGTTGACCACATCCCCGGTCTTGAAGATTCGGGCAATGCGTTTGGCGATGATGTCTTTGTTCGCAACGTATTCCATTTCGTGCCTCACCATTCCAGCCGTTCGGCCTTGACCAGCACATCCACGAAAATCGATGGAGTGTGAACCTCGTTGGGATCGATGTCACCCACCTCGACAATCTCTTCCACTTCCGCGATCACCAGCGAGGCCGCCATGGCCATCAGAGGATTGAAATTCCGGGCGGTGGCGGCATACACAAGGTTGCCTGCCCGATCCGCCTTCTTGGCCTTGATGATGGCCACATCCGCCTTCAACGGCAGCTCCAGCAGGAATAATCGATCGCCCACGGTGATGACCTGCTTGCCCTGCTCCACTTCGGTGCCCAGGCCCGTGGGCGTGAGAATGCCTCCCAGCCCTACTCCGCCGGCGCGCACGCGTTCCGCCAGAGTGCCCTGGGGAACGAGATCCACCGTGGTTTCGCCAGCATTCATCTGCCGCTGGGTTTCCTGGTTCAACCCGATGTGGCTACAAATCATTTTCTTGAACTGTTTCTTGGCCACCATGTGGCCTACACCCGTGATCTTGCCCGACTTGAAATCATGGGATCCACTGTCGTTGCAGATCAGCGTCAAGCCGCTGGTGCCTGCTCCCATCAAGGCCTGGATCACCGTGTGGGGTGAGCCACAGGCGAGAAAGCCCCCCACCATCAGGGAATCCCCTTCCCGAACCTTGGCCGCCGCTTCTGCCGCCGAAATCACCGGTTTCTTGACCATCGAATTCCCCCTGCTAAGGCATTAAAGGAATGAAAAAATCAGGCATTGTGCTTGCGCTCGATCAGACGATCCACGATGAAGGTGGCCACGTGGTCGGCATAGCTGCCTTTGCCGAAGCCACCGTCATACCCCAGTTCCACGGCCAGCTTATTGCCGATGCGCGTGCCGCCAGCGATCACGATGAAGCGCTCTCGAAGCCCACGAGCCTGCAGCAGTTCGATCAGCTCCGTCATGTTCTGGATATGCACATCCTTCTGGGTCACGATCTGGCTCACCAGGATGGCATCGGCATTCACCTTCAAGGCGTAGTCGATCAGCTTGTCATTGGGCACTTGAGCGCCTAGGTTATGCGCTTCGATTTCCTGGTAACGCTCCAGCCCATAGTGATGGTTGTAGCCCTTCATGTTCATGATGGCGTCAATGCCGACCGTGTGGGCGTCAAAGCCTGTGCAGGCGCCCACGATCACCACCTTGCGACCCAGGTTTTCCCGGATCACCTCGCAGGCTTCGCCCATGGTGTAGATTTTTTCGCCGGTGGCCTCTTCAATCTGGATCGTATCGAAATCAACGGAGGTTTCCGTTTTGCCATAGGCCACGTAGAAGCTGAAACCATCGGCCATGGCATGAGAGTGGACAATCTCGGCGTGCTTGAAGCCCAGCTTTTCAACAAAAACCCGCGCGGCCTCCCGGCCTCGGGGGCCATCGGGCACCGGCAGGGTGAACGAAAGCTGCACCGCACCATCATTCAGTGTGTCGCCATAGGGTCGAATGATCATGTTCGTCTCCAATCAACAAAGAAACTGATTTACCGCCAAGGCGCCAAGGCGCGAAGAAAAGCCTAAGAACATCCTTTATTTTTCTTGGCGTCCTTGGCGTCTTGGCGGTTCATCTTTTCTATCCTTCCAGCCCGAGCTCAGCCTTCAGGTACCCCTCGAAGGGATTGAAGTACTCCGGCCCCTTTTTCACCAACCCATCCAGCCCTTTGCCCATGTCCCGGGGGCGCTTGATTTCGGCGAACTCACCTTTTTCCATGGCATCCATGAGGCCCAATTGCTCGATTTTCTGGAGGAAGGCCACCGCCTCGTCCAGCACTTGGTGGGCACGGTTCATGATGATGCCACCCTGCTTGAATTCGATCTCTCCAGCCAGATCCGCCATGTTGTTCATCACGTACTTGGCGTTTTCCAAGGCCAGGGAGCGGTCCTGCATATAGGGCGTGTGAATGGCTTCGGTCAGCATGCCAAGAAGGTGGATGCCTTGCCCGGTGGCCTGACTCACGAAATTGAACAATGCGTTTTGCACCACGCCCTTGAAAATATCTCCGGTCATGAACTTGGTGGGCGGCATGTATTTGAGGGGCGCCTCCGGGAAAATTTCCCGGGCCATCTGGGCCTGGGCCAATTCCAACAGGAAACCATTCTTGATCTCGGGATCCATCTCGAAGGCATGCCCCAGACCCATCAACTTCGCGGGCAGCCCCGCTGCATAAGCGAAGCGCTCGTTGAGGAATTGGCTCGCCAGCACGGTGTAAGCCTTTTCCACGGCATCCGAGGTGGTCAGATAGTTGTCTTCGCCGGTGTTGATGATGACGCCTGCGAAGGCGTTGATCATGCGGCTGAATTTCTGATCCACAAAAGTGCGATACATGTTGATATCGCGGAACAGGATGCCATACATCGAATCGTTGAGCATCATGTCCAGGCGCTCCAGGGCGCCCATGGCCGCGATTTCGGGCATGCAGAGGCCCGAGGCATAGTTGGTCAAATAGATGTATCGACCGTGCTTTTCCACTGCTTCATCGAGGGCCGCACGCATGATGCGGAAATTTTCCTGGGTGGCGTAGGTGCCGCCAAAGCCCTCGGTCGTGGCCCCATAGGGCACATAGTCCAACAAGGATTGGGCCGTGGTCCGGATCACCGCAACCACATCCGCGCCTTGCTCCGCGGCCGCCTGAGCCTGCTTGACATCTTCGAAGATGTTTCCGGTGGCCACGATGAGGTAGAGCATCGGGGAATGGTTCTTCCCCTCGAATTCAACCAGTTTGGCTTCGCGGTGCTGGCGATTGCGGGTCACCCGATCACTGAAGGCCCGCACCAATTCGCTCGCTTTGCGGTCGATGGCGCTCCGATCACCCAGGGGCAGATCACCCACCCGCAAGCCCGCGGCGATCTTGGCGTTCAGCCCTTCCACAGTCTCCCCGGTTTTCACCAGGGCATTCACGTAGTAGAGGAGGGCACCTGCCTCCAACTTGTTTTTGAGCTGGTCCACGATCAGGTTGGGGACAGGCACACCGTCGCTGTCTGCACCATCGGCCCCGGCCAAACGCAGGGTGGCCCGTTCCACGGTTACGGTGGTGTGGGCTTCCACAAAATCCATGACCGGTTTCACGATGCGGACCGAGAGTTCTCGGGCCTGCGCGATCTTGTCTGCGGGAAGGGCCAGTTTTGTTTCCATGCCTGCTCCTGGGGTGCTCAACAATCTTGTTTGAAATAATGCTTCGCGCGGGAGGCGATTTCAGATGGCAGTCCAAGCAACTCTGCCACGACAATGGCATCCGCCACCTGGGCATCCTCCGCATCAGGAATGAGCCGGAATTCCATGTGCTCATCGATGATTCGGATCCGCGCTGCCAACGTCATTGCAGCGTCCTGCCCCAGGGCCAGACCACGGCGATCAAGGCCCTGCATCCTAAGGTACTGAATCTCCGGAAGGCGGCTGACACCCCGAAAATGGGTGCTGAATAGTGCCGTCACAGTCTCGCTCCGGCTCACTGATTCGACCACGGCCGAAAGAATGGCCTCCGCTTCCCGCGAATTGGTGGTGCGGGCGAACTCGTCGAAAATCACCAAGGTGGATTTCGAAAAGGAGTCCCAAGCCTCGATGAAACTGCGAATTTCGAAACCGAACCCGGACAGCCCTCGAACCTCACCCTTAGCGCAGCCCTCACCAAGATAGTGAAAATGCTGAAAAAGCCTGGTGCTAAAGGCTTCGGCGGGGACAAACAACCCAGCCTGGGCGCACAACTGGAGAAAGGCGAGGGTCTTCAGGGCAACGGTCTTTCCGCCCATGTTGGAACCAAAAATGACGGTGGCAGAGGCATCAAGGGTCACCTCAAGCGGGAGATAGGTGGTTCCCAGCTCGCGACACACCTCTTCACAGGGGAGAAACCGACCCCCGGTGACAGCCACGGAACGCCCGTGAAAACGGGGCCGCACCATCTGATAGTCCCTGGCCATGCGCGCCCTTGCAAAGGCCAGATCAAAACGGGTGATGGCCTCGCGATAGGACTGCACCCGTTCAAACTCGCCATTCACCGCGGCGGAGATCTCCGCGAGAACGGTCCCTTCGCAGACCCTCTCCTTGGCCAACAGGGCTGAGCGCCGTTCCAGCAGGATCAGTTCTTCCCCAGAAGGTACGGGGCGAACCGTGAACCTGGTTTCGTCGAAGGGTTCCACCAGCAGCAGCGCCCCCGCCTTGGCCGGATCGCTCAACAATTCACGGGGCACCACCAGGAAGGGACGGTCGCCGAAGCTCAGGTTCCATTGAGTCCGAATTGCTTCGGAACGGTCGTGCTGCAGGGCCTGGATTTCAGTATTCACCGTCTGTATTTCGGCGCGCACCTCTGCCAATTCCTTGGAAAAGGCATCCGCGATGTAGAAGGATTCGGGACTTTGCCGCCCGGTATCCAGCAACTCTTCCAGGGCATCCGAGGCATAGTCAAAGGCAAAGGCGCGCCGCACATCGACATTCACCAGGAAGACCAGACTCTTGTAGTTGTGTAGGAATTTCTTGAACTGGAAGATTTCCACTTCATCGTAAAGGCCTCGGGGTGCCTCCGGCACCCTCGGAATGCGCTTGAGGTGATGGCTGATGCGACTGAGCCGGGCCGGATCACCCTCAAGCTCGGATAGCATCCCCAACGCCACTTCTGTTTCGTTCCAGATCCGTTCCAGATCAACGGCGTTGCGGTGGATGGTCATGGCTTCTTTGACGCTACGCCCAAAGGGCGTCTCCGGCTGGAAACGTTCCCAAAAGCCCTCAAACTGGGCATAGGTGATGAAGTCCTGCATCAACAGGCCACCTCATAGGGATTGAACAGCACCTTCGCCGCTGCGATGGGACCCACCATCTGGAGAAATTCATCCCGTGCCACATCCCGCAAGGTCACGGCGAAGCATAGCAATTGCAGCGGCTGGCATACGAGAAACTCAAAGCGCCCCAGCGCACGGGTGAGTTCTGCTGGTTCCAGAAAGACCTTGGTGAAATCCTCGATCACTAGCGCCTTGATCCCAGATGGCACTGCCGCGAGCCGCTCGGCATTCACGATGCCTTCAATCCAATGCGTCTGTGGGCTATTTTCGAACACGCGGGGAAGTTGGGCCAGGGCGGCCAGGTTCCGGATGCGGCCTGCGGCGCGGCCCAGGCTGGAACGATCGATGCGGGCCGTGAAGGCAAAGTTCACATTGCCCAAGGCTCGGATCTGCGTCAGCCGATTGACGGCCCCATCCACAAGTACAGAGTGAGCCCATTTCTCTTGGGCGACGCGTTCAAGCAGATTCGCGAGCACGCTTAAATGCTCACTTCCCACCAGCGTCACCGATCCTTCTCTTACCGTTCGACCCACGAGCAAGGGGCCCAATGCACTGCGGCCAGGGAGGGCTTCCAGAATTTCAAACCTGGCCGACGCCGTACGAGCAAAGTGTTCGGTGGTCATCACGACATCGCCCACGGCCACCGTGATTTCAGCTGGAACCAAGTGGGAATCCCGAGCCTTTTGAGCGCCATCCACCCCAATCGTGAAAAGGGCCACAGGCCCAGTGTGACGAGCGATGGCATGGGCGTGGTTCAGGAAGGTCGTCTTGCCCGACCCCTTCTCGAAGCCGGTGATGGCTGTCACCGCTCCTGCCACGCCCTCGAGTGCCATCATGCTGATCTCTAGTGATGCTTGCGTTTTTTGCGGGAAAGATCCGCAGGCTCCAGGCAGAGCTTTTCGCCTGAAAGCAGCGTTGCCACGCCATCCTTGGCCTTGTAGACCTTGCCAGATGCTTCAGGCTTGGCCACGGGCGCTTCATCCTTGTGGATGGGTTCGGTGTACGTCGTGATCACACCCTCGTAATTGCGCAGCACGACTTTGTTTTCGCCACGGGTAATCAGGTAGTTGGGCATGACGGGGATCTTGCCGCCACCACCTGGCGCATCGACCACAAATGTAGGCACGGCTAGGCCCGTGGTATGACCTCGCAGGCTCTCGATGATCTCGATGCCCTTGTCGACGGAGGTGCGGAAGTGCGAAATGCCCAAGGAAAGGTCGCACTGGTAGATGTAGTAGGGTCGAACCCGAATCGTTAGGAGCTTGTGAACAAGCTGCTTCATCACTTCAGGCTGATCATTGATGCCGCGCAACAGCACGCTCTGATTACCAAGCTGGATCCCGGCATTCGCCAGTTTGGCGCAGGCTTCGCGAGTTTCAGCGGTGATTTCCTTGGCATGGTTGAAATGGGTATTCACATAGATTGGGTGGTATTTCTTCAGCATATTCACCAGCGAGTCGGTGATGCGCTGGGGCATCACCACCGGGGTGCGGGTGCCGATGCGAATGATTTCCACGTGATCAATGGCACGGAGGCGGCTGATGATGGATTCCAACTGCTCGTCGCCCAGCACCAGGGGATCACCCCCGGAAATGAGCACATCCCGCACGGTCTTGGTCTTCTTGATGTATTCGATGGCCTTGGATACGTTGTCTTCGGGCATATCCATATCGGTATCGCCCACCAGCCGGCGCCGCGTGCAATGCCGACAGTTCATGGAACAGATGTTGGTCACCAGCAGCAACACCCGATCCGGGTAACGATGGGTGAGGCCTGGAACGGGGCTGTCCACATCCTCATGCAGGGGATCGGAAAGGTCCGAGGGGTCATCATGAAGTTCCGCCAATCGAGGCACCGACTGCATGCGTACCGGGCAATCCGGATCAGTGTGATCCATCAACGCCGCATAGTAGGGCGTGATTTCCATGGTGAATTTCTTGAGGCATTTCTTGAGCTGGTCGCGCTCTTTATCGGTCAGGGCAATGACTTTTTCCAGGGTCGGGATGTCCCGAATGCCATTCTTGAGCTGCCAGCGCCAATCGTTCCACTGTTCGGGCGTGACATCCTTGAAGAGATCGATGGCGCGCCAATTCACGGAAGGGTATTTCATCATCTCTCCTGTTAATTTTTTCGCAGCTTGAACATCTGGCGCACATCCTCGGGCCGAGCCAGTTCGCGCCCGCAATCCTTGGCGATGCGAGCGGCCCGCTCCACCAGTTCTGCGTTGCTCTTGGCCAAGCGGCCTTTGCTGTAGTAAATGTTGTCTTCGAAGCCCACGCGAATGTTGCCGCCCAGAGCGATGGCACCGTAGAGGCAATCCAGGTTGGCTTTGCCACCGATACCCATGCCCGTCCAGAAGGCGCCCTTCGGGAGTTTGCGCACCAGGAATTCCAGCACATCCACTTCATACTTCGCCGCACCGGGCACGTTGAGCACCAGACCGTAGTGGTAGGGCTCTTCCAGCAGGCCTTCCTTGATCAGGATATGGCTGGCATACACGTGACCCAGGTCGAAGCATTCCAGGGTGGGGCGCACGCCGTTGTCCCGCATGGCATTGGCGAACTGCCGCATGATTGGCAGCGTGTTGACAATGTATTCGTCGCCAAAATTCACGGTACCGCAATCCAGGCTCGCCATCTCAGGCTTCAGGGTGACTGGCTGCAGCCGCTCTTCCGGCGTCATCCAGGCTGCCCCGCCGGTGGTGGTCTCGATGACGATGTCGCACTTGGCGCGGATCAGTTCAATGGCCTTCTGGAAGATGGCCACGTCCTGGGTGGGCGTGCCGTCGTCCTTGCGCACATGGAGGTGCAGCACCGAAGCACCCGCCTCGTAGGCTTCAAAGGCCCCTACGGCGATTTCCTCAGGCGTGACCGGCAACGCAGGCTGCATGGCCTTGGTGGTTTCGGCCCCAGTGATCGCGCAGGTGATGATGAGCTTGTTGTCCATGGCCAGGCTCCATTCAGGGTTTGGGCATTACTCAGGAAAGGATTTACCGCGAAGGCGCCAAGACGCGAAAAAGAAAAATCCATTTCCTTATGCTGTTCTTGGCGCCTTCGCGTCTTGGCGGTTCATCTTTTTATTTCACCGGATACTTTTCGTTCACCAGTTCCAGTGCCTGGGTGATGGCCCAGATGGCCTTTTCGAGGTCGGCCTGGGTGTGGCGGGCGCTGATGTACCAGTGGTGGTAGGGCTGGATGAAGAGCCCGCGGCGGATGGTTTCGGTGTAGAACATTTCCCGGCGTTCTTTGTGGAAACTGTCCACTTTTTCAAAGCTCAGGAAGGGCATGGGGGGAATTCCGTTGACGGTGACGGGCACCTTGGAGGTGGCCACCACTCGGTTCAGTTCCTTCAGGAACCACTCGCCCTTGGTCCAGACCTGTTCGATGATCTTGTCGCGCTGGAGGATCTCGATGCATTTCAGCGCGGCAGCCATTTCCAGGCTGTTGGGGAAGAAGGTGGAGGAAATGAAAACCTTCTTCTCGCAGACATTCATGAACTCCGCCTTGCCCACCACGGCGCTGATGGGATAGCCATTCGCCATGGCCTTGCCGAAGGTACTGAGATCCGGCGTTACACCGTAGCGCTCCTGGGCACCCCCCAGCGCCGCGCGGAAACCCGTGCGGATTTCATCGAAGATCAGCACCACCTTGTATTTATCGGCCAGGTCACGCACGCCTTGCAGGTAGCCTTCCGGTGGTGGCATCACAGGCTTGGCCAGGGGATGCCCCACGGGCGTAACGATGATGCAGGCCACGTCCCCATCATGTTCTTTGAGCTTGGCTTCCAATTCATGGAGATCGCCATATTCGAATTCCACGGTGAGGTCCTGGATGCACTGGGGAACGCCGCCGTGCACTTCCACCGCCCAGTCGTGCCAGCCGTGGTAACCGCAGCGCAGAATCGTGTTGCGTTCCGTATAGCCACGGGCGATGCGGGTGGCCACGCTGGTAGCGTCGCTACCGGTTTTCACGAGAATCACCCGTTCGGCGCTGGGAATGATATCGATCAGCTTTTGTTCCAGTTCGTTTTGAATCGGCTGCACGAGCGAGAAGCAGAAGCCCTTGTCCATCTGCGCCTTGACGGCTTCGTTGATCTCGGGCTCGTTGTACCCCATGATGATCGGCCCGTAGGCGCACAGCATGTCGATGTAATCGTTGCCATCCACATCAACGATATGACCGCCGTAGCCCTTTTCGAGGAAGATCGGGTACTCACCAGGAATGAAATTGTACGGCCGACGGATGCCCATCATGCCGCCCGGCGAGAGCACCTGGCTCTCCTCGTACATCTTCATGGATTTCGTGAGATCGAGCTTGGGTGCGGAATGGGCCATGGTTTTCCTCTTGAAAAAGATGAACCGCCAAGACGCCAAGACGCGAAGAAAAGCCTAAGAAAAAGATTTGTTTTTCTTGGCGCCCTGGCGTCTTGGTGGTGAATTCTTTTCTAGACGTAGCGTTCTTCAAACAGCTTTCGCAGCTTGGGATTTTCGCGGAGCTCCCACAGGGTGATCTCGGCGTGATCCTTGGTGTAGCCATTGCCGACGATCATGGTGATGTCCTTGCCCACACCTTCGGCGCCCAGGGCCGCTTTGCCGAAATGGGTAGCCATGCTGAAGAAATAGACAATACCTTCCTGTCGGCAAGGCAGGATGCTGGACATCTCGGTGTTCTGCACATTCACGCAATTGACCACGATGTCGTATTCCTTGCCGCCGTTGGCGGCCAACACGGCCTTTAGGAATTCCACGGGGCGGGTCGCATCAGCCACGACCACCTCATGACAGACCCCCAGTTCATCGAGTACCTTTTTGTCGTCGGCGAGGTAGACATTGCCGACAACCCGGCCCGTGGGGCCCACGCGCTTCATGGCTTCGTACGCCACCAGCATGCCGGATTTGCCGCCTGCGCCGAGAATCAGTACGCTCTGGCCGGGTTTCACCAGCTTCGCGGCCTGGGCAGGCGCGCCTGCCACATCCAGGGCCGCCAGGGCGAGACTTTCGGTCATGTCCTCAGGCAGCTTGGCAAAGAGACCGCTCTCAAAAAGAATGGCCTGGCCCACAATTTCTACCCGGTCGATGTCGGCGTGAATCTTGAGAATTTTTTCGATCTTCAGGGGCGTGAGGCTCAGGGAAACCAGTGAAGCGATCTTGTCGCCCACCTTCAGCTCATGGCCCACAAGGGCGCTGCCCATCTTGGCCACCTTGCCGATGAACATGCCGCCTGAACCCGTCACCGGGTTCTGCATTTTGCCCTTCTGCCCCACGATCTCCAGGATCTTGACGCCGATTTTTTCGACATCGTGGCCAGCTTCCTCCTCGATCTGAGTGAAGCTCGCACTATCGATATTCAAGGCGATCACATCCACCAGGATCTCGTTGTCAAACAGCACGGACATGTCGTTGCTGATCCGAGCGGCAGGTTGCGGCAGTACCCCTTGGGGTTCCAGCACGCGGTGGGATCCATATTTGCAGCCCATAGCCATGACGTTCTCCTTCCACACGTTGATTCCCGGGCTTCAGGGTCCAGGACCCTCTGCAACCCGAAACTAAGCTATCACGCGCTTCTGAGGGAAATCCGTCACAAATATCGAGTTATTAATTAGGGTTAGAGCCATTACAGACGGGGATTCTGGCGCCTTGGGGGCCAATTTGGGTCGAAACGGCTGAACGCTTAGCTAGCGCAGGCTTTCCAACGAAAATAGACCTGGATCTTCACCATTCTTCCATTGTCGGGAAGAGGGCTCGAATATCATCGAAAAAATTAATTATTTTTAAAATATTTCATCTCAGAGCGCCACAGCCTCCACCACATACCGCCCTTTGGCATCCTTTCGCACCCGTCCAGCCGGGAATTCTGGGTCGTGATCAAAGGCGAGAATGTCATCGCTATCACTGATCTCGTCCAGCAATCGCAAGCGCTCTGCCACGCAGGTGTTCACATCCAAGTCATAGCCCATTACCCAGGTGGGCTGGATGTGGTGATGGGTGGGAATCAGATCGCCGCTGTAGATGAGCTTGCAGCCTTCGCCCAGTACCACCACCCCCTGGTTGCCCTGGTTGTGGCCAGGCATGGGGCGTACCTGGATGCCGGGCAACACCTCACAAATGCCCTCGACAGTTTCCAGCAAACCCGCTTCCAGCAGGGGTTCCCAGTTATAGGGAAGGTAGCTGGCCTTGCTGCGAAGGGGTGGATTCAGCGCATCTTCCAGTTCCTGCCGCTGCACGATGTGGCGCGCATTGGGAAAGGTGGGCACGATGCGATCGTCCTCGTGCCGGGTGGCGCCGCCCGCATGATCAAAATGAAGGTGCGTCAGAATCACATCGGTCACGTCCTCCGCCTGCACCCCAAGCGCAGAAAGACTATCAACCAGGACGTTCCGACCTTCCAGTGCGAAACGTTGGCGGAAAAGCTCGTCTTCCTTGTCGCCGTTGCCGGTCTCCACCACCACCACTCGGGGGCGACCATCCACCTCACCGAACAACAGCAGGGAATTGCTGGCGAAACGGATGCGATTCAGGTCATCGGCTGGCATCAATTTGGCCCAAATCACCTTGGGCACAGTGCCGAACATGGCCCCGCCATCCAGCTTGAAGAAGCCCGCATCCACATGACGGACATCCCAGTTCCCGATTTTCACGATGTCAGCCTCGTTTCTTTCCGGCCACGGGCCCCCCGCCGCCGTTCTGTTTCTTCCATTGATCGAGGGTGCTCTGGAGAGGTCCAATCACAGTCGACGGAGCATTCTGGGCATGGGCGGCCTTCAGGGCTTTTTCCAGGACATTGGTGGCCTGGGTGGATTGCCCGAGTGCTCGCAACAACCGCGCTTTCACCAGCATGTTGGTGGGGTTTTCCTGGATCTTGATGGACTTTTCCACCCATGTAAGGGCCTGCGCCAGTTCCTTTTCCTGTTCCAGGAAGTACTCGGCCGCATCGGAATAGATCTTCCAGTTGGTATCGCCGGCCTTGGTCATTGCCCGCTTCATGCGTGCGGAAACCATGGCATCCACATCCACATCCACCAGGAAACTGACTCGCAATTTTTCCCAGTAGAGATCCACGTAAGAGCTGGAGCGGCTGGCGGGGTAAACCTCGTAGGTGAGCCACTCCGTGTGTTCCTTTACGGCCTTGGCCTTCACATCAAACCGGATCAGATCTTCCTTGGGCTGGTATTCAAAGGTGCCGAACTGCCGCCAGCGCTTGTTCAGGATGATGGTCCACTGATCGGGGCCTGGAATGGAAAACAACGCATAGGTACCGGCTGGAACAGGCTGTCCATTTACGCGCACCGCATCCGAAAAACTGATGGTGGTCGCCTCGTTGGCGCCGGTGCGCCATACCTGGCCAAAGGGCACCAATTCGCCCCAGATCTTGCGACCACGGACCTGGGGACGATGGTATTCCAGTGATACGGTGGTGGTGCCCACGGTTTGGCTCACGATGGCGTGGGGACTCAGTTTCGGAAAAATGCCCCCTTCGGGCTCCGCCCAGACAAGGGCGGCCATCGAAAGCATAGCCAAGACCAAACGCTTCATCCTCACTCCGCGCAAAGAGCCATTCTACTTCGCCGGGGCCAGCCATTCCTTCCGAGTCTTTTCGAGGCCGTCGAGGTATTCCTTGGGAGTCTTGGCTGCCGTGGCCAGTTCCACCGCCTTGTCCAGGAAAGGCAGGGCTTCTGACGTCTTGCCGGCTTTATGAAGGAGACGTGCCTTCAATTCCTGATTTCGGTAGGTAGCCTGGGCTTTCATGCTTGTGTCGATCCACCCCATGGCCTTGTCCAACTGGATTCCCTGCTGGAAGCAGTAATTGGCAGCCTGGAACCAGGGCACCCATTCGGTGGGCTGCGCCTTGGCAAGGGTTTCCTCCAGGTGTTTCCAGTAGATGCCCTTCACATCGATTTCAATGTCGAAGCTGGCGGCCAGTTTCTCCCAGCGCAGTTCGGCCCGCAGTTTTTCTGGGCTCGCAATCTGCAGATCGTACTGCAGGTATTCCTGGTGAGGCGCGGCCTGGGGCTTTACCTCCAAACGCAGAACATCCTCCTCGGTCTTGTAGTCGTAAGCGCCCCACTGTTTGGCCTTCTTGTTCAGAATCAGGGTCCAGGTGTCCTTGGTGGGCAACACGAAGAAGCCATAGGAGCCTGCGGCCAAATCCTTGCCGTTGATCTTCACGGCATCACTGAAGGTGATGATGGAGGCATCGTTGGCACCGGCCCGCCATACCTGACCAAAGGGCACCAGGTCGCCCCAAATGGAACGCCCTTTCACCGCTGGGCGGTAGTAGTCGATCTTGACAGTCGTGATGCCTAGGGTCTGGCTCACGCTGGCGGCGGGGCTGACCTGAATGGGTTTGAGCCGCACGGGCGCCGGGGCGGGTGCCGGGGCTGGAACCTGGGCCACCAGGGCCGTTGAAAGGGCAAAAGCGAGCGCACGCATGAATCCTCCGGGTTGAGACCATCCTTGGATGCCGGATGGGCCTGAATTTTCGCGCCATCCTGCCGGAGAAAACCAAAAACTTCGGGTTCAACCGTTCATCGCTCGAGAATGAAGGTCACTGGCCCGTCATTCACCAGCGCCACCTCCATGTGCTCCTGGAAAAAACCAGATTTCACATGGGGATACTGAGCCTTCAACAATTCCAGGAAACGGCGGAAGAGGATCCGGGCGTCATCCGGGGCCATGGCGCGGTCAAAGGATGGGCGACGCCCCTTGGCGATGCTCCCGGCCAAGGTGAACTGGCTGATGGCCAGAATCTCGCCACCAATTTCTCTGAGGCCCAGATTCATCTTGCCTTCAGCATCTTCAAACACTCGCAGGCTGGCGATCTTGGCGGCGGCCCATTCGCAGGTGGCTTCCGTGTCGCCCTCTTCCAGGCCCACCAGCACCATCAGGCCCGGGCCAATGGCCGCCTCTAGTTCACCCGCCTTCACCGAGGCCCTGGCGACCCGTTGGATCACTGCTTTCACGGTACCTCCTTGTTCAACGGCACCAAGAAACGCAAGGGGTTCCGCAGGAGCGCCCGGACCAATGCCCAGATCAGATCCTTCCGACCACCCGCACTAAGGCCCCGGGACTGCACCGCAAGACGCAAGCTCAGGGCGAAGGCCACCCCGATATTGAGCATTCCGATGATCAGCACCCCCACGGCAGCCCAGATCAGAGGGCCGATCTGGACCGTGCCCATCGCAACCTGATGCCCCCAGGCAAACCCAAGGGTCGCCGTGGACAGGGTGACGTGCCGGACTTCCAGCGGCAGACCGAGGAAGGAGAGGAGGAAAGGCAGAAAACCGAGCAGCAGCCCCAAGGTCAGGTTCCCCACCGTGCCGCTGAAATGATGTTCAAGCAACCCAGCCACCCGAATGGCCCGCGCCCGCCCCAACCAGCGCCGGGCCCGGGGACTGCGTGCCACGGCCTCGGGCAGACGACGATGGGCCGACCAGTTGCCCGCCCAGCCCGCTGCCAGACTGGAGAGCCAGAGCAGCACCCCCGTGGCCGCCGCGAAGGGAATCGTCCAGGAATGAAATGGATGCAGGCTGGCCAGCGCGATCGCGGCCTTTTCCGCATGCAGAAAGGGGTGCCCCGACACCAACTGCCAACCCAAATCGAGCAGCAGCGCTGCGGGCAGCGCCACCGCCAAGTTGCCGAGGGTGGTGACCACCTGCCCACGGCAAATGGCGGCCACCAGGGCAATTTCCTGCGCTTGACCATCCTCCCGCTCCAAGGCCGCAGCCAGGGAAGAAGCTGTCAGGGCGGGCATTTTGGAGGCGAGGGCTAAGTGAGAGAACTGCATGATCAGGAAGCTGGAACCGTAATTGGCAGCCTGGGCTAGGCCTTCCAAACCCGGGGCCAACCCCAGGCCAGCCACCATCACCTTGAATAGCGCCGTGAAGGCCGTGAGCAGACCACCCCCCATGGCCGCCAGCCCCAGGGCATGGAAATCCCGTCGATCATGCACCAGATAGTGTTCTCCGGTTTCCCCGGTCTGCTCTGCGATCTTCCGCGCCAATCGGCGGGAACTGGCCCGCAGAAAGGCAATCACGCTGCGCCCTTCGGCCACGCCGCACACCAGCCCTGCCGCCAACCGCACGTCCGGAGTTTCCAACAGACATTCCAGGCGATCCAGCTTGGCACTGAGCAGATCCAATCGGAACACGAGGTCCGTGGATACGCCGCGATCATCCAGGTGGGCATTGACCCCTGCCACCCTGGACCGAGCCTGATTGATGAGGGCCAGGACTCGCTGGGTGGCAGCCTCGTCCGGCGCCTGCGCCCAAGCATCCACTGAGCTGGGAAGGTTCAAGAAGGGTTCACCGACAGTGCCATCTCCCAGGGCCAGCAAGCCGTGATCCAACCCCAGCCCTGCGATCCGCATCCCCAACAGGCGCACCGCTTCCCGGTGATCCGCGGGAGCAAGGTTAAGTCGCAGACCCCAGCGCGCCAGGCATTCGGAAGGCAGTGCCTCCAGCCACTCGGCATCTGCGGCCACCGGTTCCAAACGCTCCAGCAAGGCCAAGAGGTCGTCCTCCCGGTCCAGGCTGGGCAGCAATTTAGCGAATAACCGCCTTAGCACTTCGCCGGTCAGGCTCCCATGCTCAGGCAGCCCGGCTTCGGCCAGTAGCCGCACGGTGCGAAGGGCACTGATCGCGGCCACAAAGGCAATTTCCCGCTCTGGCTGGGCGGCAAAGGCGGCTTCCAACGCCTGAAGCCGAAGCATTCGCGCCCCTCCATCCGCCTCCTGGAGCCATTCCAATAGTTGTTCCAACCAGGCAAAGGCCTCCGGACTGCCCGGCGGAGGGGCTTGATCCAGGTGTCCCAGCAGCCAAGTCTCCACCATCAATAACCCCTGACCCGATCCACGGTTTCCACGAGGGAGCGGCCTTCCGCATAACGGCGCAGGTTATCCAGCAAATCGGGAATCATGGCCCGTGGGGTGGAAGGGCCACTGTGGTGGGGCGTGAGGGTGATCTTGGGATGACGCCAAAGCGGTGATTCCGCAGCCAAGGGCTCCACCGAGAAAACATCCAATACCGCGCGCCCCAGGCGCCCTTCGTCCAAGGCATCCAGCAGGTCCGGCTCCACCACTTGATCGCCACGGCCCACATTGATCAGGGTCAGCCCAGGGTGCCCTTGGCTCAGCAATCGTGCGTCCACCATGCCACGGGTTGCTTCGGTGAGCGGCGCGCAAAGCACCAATAACCGAGCGCTTGGCAGGTGTTGGGAAAGATCTGCAAGGCCATGCAAGGGGAATTCGTCATCGGAGCGCGCGGTCCTGACAATGCCGTGGACCTCCAGGCCCAATTCCCGCAGCGCCCGTCCAATCTGGCGGCCAATGCGGCCAAAGCCAACCACCAGGGCGATCTGGCCGCTAAGATCCTCGGGCAGTAGTTTGCCCTCCCAACGGCTTTCCAGCTGCGCGGCGTGGCACGCATTCAGCCGTTGGGCCTCTGCGAGCAGATGCCCACACACGTAGCGTGCCATCCACAGCCCGAACTGGCCATCGGCGCGGGTAATCAAAACCTCCGGCCCAATTTCGGGATGGTGCACCAAATGGTCCACCCCTGCCCCACCGTTCTGAATCCAATGGAGCTTGGGCATCCTGGCCAGAAACCCCTCGGGGAACCGCCAGGTAAAGAGCGCCTCTGCCTGCGCCAACCAATCCGGATCAGCCGCCATGGCTTCCCGGGGGTGCCAGCCCCGAATCTCCAAACGCGGTTCGGCTTCCGACAGGGCGGCCACCCAGTCTTCATGGCGGTGATGGATGACGGCGAGCTTAGGCATGCAAGGAGTCTGGAACGGAAAATCAAATAGGCACAAGGGGAAGAGAACCGATCGTCCGCAGATGGACCTTTTTTAGGGCCTTTCCAGTATTCCCAGAATGGGTAAATCCAGCAGAGGCTGATACAAGCGATTCACAGTTAAAAAAAGTGGGGCAACCTGCTTGAACCCAGGGCTTCTACCCCTGTCAGTTTCTTCCCCAATGGTCAGAGATGACTCCGTTTTTCCGTCATCCTGCCGCAGGCGCAAAACTCTCCGCTGCGTGGTAACTGCTGCGCACCAGGGGTGCCGATTGCACCTTCTGGAACCCCATCTCCTGGCCCTTACGCCGATACAGCTCGAATTCCTCGGGCTCCACAAAGCGCACAAGGGGCAGATGATGTTCCGAGGGTGGCAGGTACTGGCCGATGGTGGCGATGTCCACCCGGCTCTCGCGCCAATCCTTCATCAGATCCAGCACTTCCTCGGGCTGCTCGCCCAGGCCCACCATGATGCCGCTCTTGGTGCGCATGGAGGGCGCATAGGCATCTCGCCACGAGGCGGCCCGCGCAAGCAACATCATGCTCTGGCCGTAGTTGGCGTCGGGGCGTACGCGCTTGTACAGGCGCGGAATGGTTTCCACGTTGTGATTGAGCACGTCAGGCTTGGCTGCCAACACGGTATGCAGATCAGCTTCCCGGCCTTGAAAATCAGGAATCAGCACTTCCACGCCGCATTCAGGCAGCAGCGTGCGGATCCAGCGAATGGTCTGGGCAAAATGATCGGCCCCGCCATCGGGCAAATCATCGCGGTTCACACTGGTCACCACGGAGAACTTCAAACCCAGCGTCGCCACCGCCTCGGCCACCCGCTGGGGCTCGCCGGGGTCCACTTCGCCAGGTTTGCCCTTGCCGATGTTGCAGAATCCGCAATGGCGGGTGCATACCTCGCCCAGGAGCATGAAGGTGGCCGTGCGATGCACTCCCCAGCATTCGTGCTGATTAGGACAGCGGGCCTCTTCGCAAACGGTGACGAGCTTCTTGGAGCGCATCAACCGCTCCACTTCGGCGGTCACTTCCGCCGCGGGAACTTTGATCTTCAGCCACGACGGGCGGGGGCCAGGAAGGACAGGGGGACGCGCCATACCTATTACGATGCCGGATCCAGGGGCTTTCTCTCCAGGGAATTGGGAAAGGGTAGAATGAACCCATGGACGAAACGCCCCAGGAAGCCCCAGCCGAAGTCTCCCGGACCTTTGAGCCCCCCAAGGGCTTTGAAACCAAATTCCGGGATCTTTCCCTGCAATTGGATGCCTTCGAGGGTCCGCTCGATCTGCTGCTGCACCTGATCCGTGAGCACAAGCTGGACATCCTGGATCTGCCCATGGCCGACGTCACGCGGCAGTACATGGACTATCTGCTGCTCATGGAAGAACTGAACCTGGAAATTGCCGCGGAATTCATCGCCATGGCGGCGCAGCTTATCCAGATCAAATCGCGGCTGATGCTGCCATCCCCTCCGACGGAGAACGGCGAGGAGCTGGATCCCCGCGAAGAACTGATCCAACGCCTGATCAGCTATCAGGCTGTGAAGGAAGCCACCAAGGAACTGGTGCTGCGGGAAGGCGAATGGCAATCCGTGGTGTTCACCCAGGGCGTGGATATCCAGGAGCACAGCCGGGTGGAAGACCAACCCATAAGGGCCACGTTGGTGGATCTGCTGGGTGCCTACCGGGAAGCGCTCAAGCGCATGCTGCCGCCGCCACCGGTGGAAGTGCGCACGGCCCCCAAGACCTTGGATCAGCGCATTGCAGAGGTCTTAAAGGAACTGGACGGAGGGCTGTGGCTGCCCTTCAGTGGCCTGTTGGCCACCGCCCAGACCCGAGACGATCTCGTGATCACGTTCCTGGCCCTTCTCGAACTCATGCGTACCGGCAAGGTGAAGCTGGTGCAGTCCGAAGCCTTTGGCGAGATCCGCGTCCAGGCAGCCTGATTCCAGAACTGGTCTTCGCGGGAAGCTGGGCGCTATGCTGAGGGCTCCACTCCCCGGAAAAGGCCATGGACGAAAGCAAAGCGACCGTAAGAATTTCCATTCCCACGGATTCCACCGAACCCATGGGGATCCTCCCACCTGAACTCTCCATGTTGGAGCCGCCCCCGCCCCCGGGCGAGGATTCCACCCAGGCACTGCCCCTGCAAGTGGCCCTGCGCGAAGCCGACTCAGAAATTAGGGCGATTCTGGGGGATCCTGAAGCCACCGTGGCCATGAAGGCCGGGGAGCCCCTACCGCCCCCAGTCATGGCCAGCACTCAAATCCTGTCCACCCAGCCAGCCATCGAAGCGACCCAACTCCTCAAGGTGGGGGAACCCCTGCCTGAATCCTTGCCCACCACCCAGGTGCTGCCGGTAGGAGCTCCGGCTGCGGATCCTTTGCAAACCCAGGTCATTCCAGATTCCTACTATTTAAAACAGCCGCTGCCACCTCAGCCTGCTCCCCAGAAACGAGCGCCCTGGTGGGGCTGGGCCCTTGGGGCTGCGGTATTGCTGGGCGTGGGTTTCGGCGGCACCTTGGTGGTGCTGCCAATGCTTCGGAAGGAGAAGCCTGCCACCGACGTGCCCGCCGTTGCCCCTTCCCCCAGTCCGGCCGCCGCCGCGCCTCCCGAAGCACCCCCTCCCGTCGTCATTCCGCCGAATCTTCGTCCCTATTACGACAAGGCTGAAAAAGGTGACGCCGCGGCCATGCGCACCCTGGGCGTGATGTACTTCTACGGCATGAACGTGCCCAAGAACACCGAAGAAGGCCTGCGCTGGTACCCGCAAGGCTGCCGAGGCCGGCAGTGTCGCCGCCAAGAAAGACTTGAAGGCCATGGAAGTCAAATAGCCCCAGCCCGCCAGGTTTCTATTTTGCGGGCCGCAGCCTTGCCCACGGCGGCTTCCAGGTCCTGGGTGTCCGCTTCGCGCACCTTGGTAACGCTGCCGAAGTGCTGCAACAGTTTCTTGGCGGTGAGTTCACCAATGCCAGGAATCTGCGTCAATTCCGTCTGCAGGGTACGCTTGGCGCGCAGGGCTCGGTGATAGGTGATGGCAAAGCGATGCGCCTCATCCCGCACCCGCTGGAGCAATTGCAGCACGGGGCTGGATTTGGGAATGCGCAAGGGCTCCGAGGATCCTGGCCGGTAGACCAGTTCTTCTTTCTTGGCCAGGGAACCCAATTCCAGGTGATCCAGCTCCAACCCGTGCAGGGCCTCCTGGGCCACGTGTAATTGGCCCAGGCCACCGTCGATCAGCACCAGATCAGGCAGTTCTCGATTCTCTTCCTTCATCCGCCGATACCTGCGCGTGACCGTTTCCTGCATGTTGGCGAAATCGTCGTTCTGTTCGTTGGTGAGCTTGAAGCGACGGTAATTCGCCTTATCGGGAAAACCATCGGTGAACACCACACAGGAAGAAACCACCTCGCGTCCTTGGCCATGGCTGATATCGAAGCATTCGATGCGGCGCGGCAGGTGGGCCAGGCCCAGGAAAGCCTGCAGTCCCTCCAGCACCGCCTGATTGAGGCGTGCGGGCTCGAATTTCCGCTCCAGTGCCAGCCGCGCGTTTTCCTGGGCCATGGCCAACAATTCAACCTTTTCGCCGCGCTGGGGCACATGAATGACGGGCTTGGCGCCCCGCATCCCGCCCAGCCAATCGCGCAGCAGTTCCGCATCCTCGGGCTCCACTTCCACCAGAATCCGGGCCGGCACCGGCTCGGTGGCATAGATTCGCTGCAGAACTTGGGCCAGGAGTGCACCATCAAAGGCTTCCACCTCATCCAGCAGATATTCTTTGCGCCCCACCATGCGCCCTTCGCGCATCACCAGTCGGTGGATACAGGCGCGGCCATCCAGCACCGCGCTGCCAAAGAGGTCCGTATCATCCTGATCCACCGTCGCCACCTTCTGCTTGGTGAACCAGGCATCCAGTTGGAGGAGCGCATCCCGGTGCTGGGCCGCCTGCTCGAAGGCATGGTTTTCCGCGGCCTTCCACATGGCGGTTTCCAACCGTGATTTCAATTCATCGCGCTTACCTTCGAGAAACAGCCGGGCCTCCTTCGCCTGCTCCCGATAGGTTTCGGCATTCACCACGCCGATACACGGCGCGGTGCACCGGTGCAGTTGGTACTTCATGCAGGCCCGCGCCCGCTGGCCATCAATCACAAGATCGCAATCCCGCAGCTGGAAAAAGCGGTACACCAGCTCAGCGGTACGGTAGGCGGTGCTGGCGGGGAAAAAGGGTCCGAAATACAGGGAGCCATCCTTTACCACCCGTCTGGTTACAAAAACCTGGGGGAAAGGATCCTTCCAGGTGAGCTTCACGTACGGGTAGCTCTTGTCGTCCCGCAGCAGGATATTGAAGGGCGGGAAGTGTTCCTTGATGAGGTTGTTTTCCAGCACCAGGGCTTCGAGTTCGGTTTCGCAGACGATGAATTCCAGATCCCAGATGCGCCCCACCAGGCGGCGGGTTTTGGCATCCAGATTCTGCTGTTGGAAGTAGCTTTTCACCCGGTTGCGTAACACCTTTGCCTTGCCCACATAGAGCAGGTTGTCCTCTTGGTCCCGATAGAGGTACACCCCGGGTGATCGGGGCAGGTCCGCCAGTTTGCGTTTGAGCACGGGGCTCTTTTCCGTGTTCGTCCGAATCACCACAGCTACCGCCAACCAATGGCGGAACAGTCCCATTGGCTCAGACAGAGAGATCCCCTGCGCGTATGCATGGAGCCAGGATAGCGGGTTGGCCCAAACCTTTTTACCCAGCTATCCTGACTTTCCGATGCCCGCTGCCAATCGCCAACTGAGCCAGCAAGGCCGCCGCGCCCGGCGGAGCGGCCGTTTGGCGGAGCGAGCCACCCTTTGGCTGCTGTGGTTAAGGGGTTGGGATCTGGTGGTGGAGAACCTGAAAGTCGGTCGCTTTGAACTGGACCTGCTCATGGCCAGAGGCAACGAGCTGCGCCTGGTGGAAGTCAAGGCCCGCCGCCCCGGGGCCTGGACCGCAGCAGATACGGCCCTTTCGTACGAACAGCGACTGCGCCTGCAACAGGCCCTGCGAACCTACCTGGACCGCATTCCCTGGCCGGGGAGCGTTTCGTTTCAAAGGGTTTCATGGGCTGGATGGCGGGTTCGTTTCCATCCCAAAGAGGGTTGGGACACTTTGAAAATTCAGCGCTGATCCCCTCCCCATTCAGGGACAAAGACAAGTCCTCTGGCATCTCAAACTCAAGATTGTCGGAGGAATCGCCGACGTAAACACCATTCGTTAGCGTGCCTTTAACCCAAAGAAGTCGCTTAAAAGGAGGGTTCATGAAAATAATCGCAAGCCTTTTGCTGGTGGGCACGGCCCTCAGCCTTGCCGCCCAGGAAGGGCTGACCTACGGCACGGTACAGGTTGGAGGTACCTTCAGCCGCAGCGGAGATATCTATAAAAATGGTCTCGCCTATGGCCTTGGCGCAGGCCATTGGTTTGACAACCGGTGGGGTCTGGATCTGAAGGCCGTGCACGCGGACCAGGATTTCCGGTACATTGATCAATCCGGACGCGAATACCTGGGCTTAGGCTCGGTGCTCTTCAACCTCCGCCCGGGCGCCGAAACTTGGTATCCCTATCTTGCCGCTGGCCTTGGCGGTAGCCGCATCCATCCGCCCTTCATTGCCAAAGATGCCACCAAGCTCAATTTCCATGTGGGCGCAGGCATCATGGGCAAGCTTTCAGAACATTTTGTCTTCCAGGCGGATGCCAAATATATTCACGTGGGCTTGCCCACCACCAATTTCCGGGAAGGCCTCGTTCTGGTAGGCATCGGTTACGCCTGGAGCGACGGTGGCCCGAAGGCCCCCGCGCCCGCTCCAGCTCCAACTCCCGAGCCGAAGCCAGCTCCCGTACCGCCACCTCCTCCTGCGGTCGAACCGCCCCCACCGCCACCACCACCTCCGGCACCGGAACCGCCGAAAGTCGTGCCAGTGGAACCGCCTCCTCCGCCCCCGCCACCACCGCCTGCCAAGATCGTTCTGGACGAGGCCGTACTGCATTTCGCCAATGGCAAGAACGATGTCTCCCCCGAAGGCGTGAAGGCCATTCAGCAGGTGGCCGAAAGCCTGAAGGCCTACAAGGGCGCCTATGCGCTGCTCGTGAGTGGCCATACGAGTTCCGTGGGCAAAGCCTCCTTCAACAAGGCCCTGAGCAAGCGTCGCGCGGACGCAGTGGCCAAAATCCTGGTGGAGGCAGGCATTCCCAAGACCTCCATCCGCACCGAGGGTTCCGGCCCCGATGTCCCCCTGGCCGATAACACCACCAAAGAAGGCCAAGCCAAGAATCGCCGCGTGGAAATTGATATCACCGTCATTGGTGGCCACATCGATACCCGGAAGATCGAAACGCCCACCAACTAGGCGTAACTCGCCAATAAATCAAAGGAAGGGCGGAAATTCCCGCCCTTCCTTTGATTCTATTTCAAGGCTTCCACGCCACCAAATACTCGGCCGGGGCTAAGTTCCTGAAGAATGGCCTCGTCCCCATCCTGAAGCCGATTCGATACTAGGCGGGCGATGAGGGCGCCCACGCCCGGGCCCAGCATGTAGCCCTGACCGCACATGCCAATGGCATCGATGTAGCCTTCCAGTTCGGCAGAACGGCCCAACAGCGGGCTGCCATCGGGGGTCATCGGATACAACCCGCGCCAAGTGCGGCGCACTTTGAGGTTGGCCAACTTGGGCATGAGGTCCACCATGCGGCGGGACACCATGGGCAGGAAAGCGCTGGTTTCCCGACGATCCGAACCGACGATTGCAGGATCGGGCGTAATGCAGAACACCACCTGGCCAGGATGGATCTGGTGGAAGTAATAGTTCACGGAACCGGGCGCCGGGCGGATATCCACCACCATGGGCTCCAGGAACCGCGCGGCAGGTTCGGTGATACCCGCTTCGTGGCAATCCGGCACCACAGGCGCATCGAGGCCCCCAGCCTGGGCCAGCTGTCGTGCCCAGGGGCCCGCTGCGTTGATGACGCATTCCGTGGCATAGCCGCCCTTGTCAGTGCGCACTCCCACCACCTTGCCCTTGCGCCGGATGATGGAAGTGACGCGTTCGTTGAAGCGGCATTCCACCCCCAAGGCCATCGCCCGGCGGTGGAAAGCCAAGCAGCTCAACATGGGCGAAGCACCGCCATCCTCGGGGCTGAAGGTACCGCCGATGAGATGTTCGGGGTTGAGGGCGGGCGCGATTTCCAGCAATTCCTGCTTTTCGTACCAATCGATGTTGAGCCCGTGGCGCTTCTGCACCACCAGCAGATCCTTCAAAATCTTTTCTTCCTTGGCCCGGTAAGCCACAAAAAGATACCCGCCCTGGCGCCATTCCAGATCATCGCCGTGGGTTTCTTTCCAGGTGGAAAAGGTCTTCAGCGAGTCCAGGCAGAGCTTGATCTTGGCGGGCGCCGAATGGGTGGCGCGCAGGCCACCGATGGCGGCTTTGTTGCTGCCCTGACCAGGGCTGGCGAACTGATCGATGCAGAGCACCTTCAGACCCTGCTCCGCCAGGCTCATGGCCGCAGGCATGCCCACGGAGCCCGCCCCCACCACGATGGCATCGTAAATGGCCGTGCTCATCACAGACCTCCCTGGAACGCACTGACGGCGTGGCTGGGCGCGGTATCCACGGCTGGGCCTTGACCCGTGACCACGCCTGCAAAAGCCCCCAGGGGGACTTCGATGAACACCGGCCGCTTGGTGAAATCGGTCACCTGCCAATCCGCCACGCCTTCTTCTCGGAAGATGCGCTTGATCAGACTGGGGCAGGTTTTGCCGCCGCAGGCGCCCATGCCCGCGCGGGTGGCGGCTTTCAGTTCGTTCATATCCCGCAACCCCTTGCGAATCAGGGCCCGGATTTCACCCGCCGTAACCCGTTCGCAGCGACACACGATTTCATCATCGCCCAGGCGTTCCACCAGATCCTCGGCCGGCTCTGTGATCCAGGCTTCCTGCACCCGAATGCCGGCAATGAGCTTGGCGATTTCCGGTGGCGCCTTTACCTTCACCAGCAGGGCGTGGTCTGCGAATTTGGGCGAGCGCACCTTCACCACGGGCACGTTGCCCAAGGGTGTACCCAACGTATCCAGCACGGTGACAATGTCGCCTTCCTTGATGCTGCTCCCGGGGAATTCGTAGGGGATGGAAACGATGGCGTCCGTTTCATCCAGTCTGCGGAAATCCACTAGGGTAATGGCTAGGCCCGGACATACTGCCACGCATTGCTCGCAGGCAATGCAATCCTCTTCGTTGAACATGGGCAGGCCCAGAATATCGCTGCCTTCGATGGTGATGGCGCCCTTGGGGCAGATGGAAGTGCAGGGGTTGCAAGGGATTTCCTGACTGCAATGGAAGATGGGGAACACGCCCTTATCTTCGTCAGGAATTTCTTCGGTGATGGTGGCGCCAGGGCGGCTCTTCAACACCTCCGCCGTGCGATGCCATTCAGGTGGCACGTCACCCACGTCGCGACCCAATGCCTTGGCGATTTCCAGACCGCGAATCTTGCCCGTGAACATGGCGGCAGACGCTTCTGCGATTTCCTCCGCATCGCCCGCCGCGTAGTAGGGAAGCCCGTATTCCTTGGCCTTGTGCAGGAATTCATCCACAGGCTCCAACCCCACGGCCACCAGCACGGTATCGCAGGTAAAGGTCTTCTCGGTGCCAGGGATGATCTTCCAGGTGGGATCCAACTGGGCGATGGTGACGCTTTCCACTTCCTCGCCACCGTTGGCGGACACCACGGTGTGACGGGTATGGATAGGCACACCCATGCGTACCAGTTTGTCCTTGTGCACCTTGTAGCCACCACATTCATCCAGCGCTTCACAAAGACCCACAACCTGGATACCCGCCTGCAACGCATGGTAGGCCGCGATAAGACCCACGTTGCCACCGCCGATGACAAAGAGACGTTCCGTGGGCCGCACCAGGTCACGGTTTACCAGGGTCTGGAAGGCTCCAGCGCCATATACACCCGGCAGGCTGTTGCCCTTGAACACCAGGGAACGTTCGCGGGCCCCGGTAGCCACCAGCAGAATCTGGGGCCGCACCAGCACGTAGTGGCCTTGCCGCAGCACGCCCACTTTGCGATCCGAGAACACCGACAAGGCTGTGGTTTCGGTCCAGATGCGCACGTTCTCAAAACTCCGCACCTGGGATTCCAGTTTCTGTCCGATGTCCATGCCGCGGGTCCCGGCATGGCACGCATCGATGGAGCCGAAAAACTTGTGAGTCTGCAGGACCAGCTTGCCGCCCAGGGCGGCCTTGTCGTCGATGAGAATCACGCCCACGCCCGCCTTGGCCAATTCGATGGCGGCGCTCAAGCCCGCTGGACCGCCACCGAGGATCAGAACTTCGGTATCCACGGTTTCGATTTCATGGAAGGCCATGGTGCCTTCCGCATCCAGCAAGGCGGCCTTCCCCTCGAGCGGCTCCACCTTCATGCCAGGCTTCACTGCCACCATGCAGGATTTAACGGATAGCCCATCAGCCACTACCGAACACTGGGCGCACTGGCCATTGGCGCAGTAGATGCCCTGGGGTGAGCCATCTTTGTGGTGATGGCCAAATACACGCACACCGTTGGCGAACAGGGCCGAGGCGATGACCTCCCCTTCCCGCGCTTTCATGTCCTGGCCTTTCCAGGTGAAGGGCACGATCGGATCCGCCGGCACGGCGAGAATGGGATGATTCTTGATGCGGAAATCAGGCATGCGGGCACTCCTCGGCGCTGAACTAAGAAACCGCAACGAACTGCCTCCCTCGCAATGCGATGGGGCGCAAGGTCATTGAACCATCGGCTCCCGCCTGCCTTGGGCGGAACGTGCACAAGATCACGGAACGAGCGGAACCTCCCGCCAATCCTAGAGGTGATCATGGAGTTTGGCCGGACCCCAGACACAGGACTGTGGTTCCCAGACCCCCGACGTATACTTCTAGAGACGGATTCTCAAAATCCGCCGAGGAGATTCCCATGAGCACCACCGGAACTGCCTTTCAGATCGACGAGAACGCCATCTACCGTACGTTGGAACAGGCCAAGGGCCATGACCGGGACCAGGTTCGGGAGATTCTTGCCAAGGCAACCCTGATGAAAGGGCTCAGCAAGGAAGACGTTTCCCATTTGATGGATATCACCGAGCCCGACCTGCTGGACGAGCTCTATCACACCGCCAAAAAGGTAAAGGAAGAAATTTACGGCAACCGCATTGTGCTCTTCGCACCGCTCTATGTTTCCAACCTCTGTGGCAACGAGTGCGTGTACTGTGCCTTTCGCGCCTCCAACAAGACGCTGGTGCGCCGAACGCTGAGCACCGAAGAAATCGCCGAAGAAACGCGAGCCATGATCCGAACGGGCCAGAAGCGTATTGTGCTTTTGGCGGGCGAGGCATACCCCAAAGAAGGGCTCGATTTCGTTCTCAAGGCCATCAAGACGGTGTATGCCACCAAGGAAGGGAAAGGGGAAATCCGCCGTGTGAACGTGGAAATCGCGCCCCTAAGCGTGGAGGATTTCCGTCGCCTCAAGGAAGTGGAAATCGGCACCTACATCACCTTCCAGGAGACCTACCACAAGGCCACCTATGAACAGGTGCATTTGGGCGGCAAGAAACGGAATTTTGAATGGCGCGTGGAGTGCATGGACCGCGCCATGGAAGCGGGCATCGAGGATGTGGGGCTGGGCGTGCTTTTCGGGCTCACCGATTGGCGCTTCGAAGTGCTGGCCCTCATGCAACACGCCGAGCACCTGGAGCAGCGCTTCGGCTGTGGCCCGCACACCATCAGCATTCCCCGCATCGAACCCGCGGAGGGCAGCGAGCTCTCCGAAAATCCGCCCCACGCCGTGGGCGACGAAGACTTCAAGAAGATCATTGCGATTCTGCGCCTAGCCGTGCCCTACACCGGCATCATCCTGAGCACCCGCGAGCGCGCTGAAATCCGCCGTGATTGCCTGGAACTGGGTGTTTCCCAGATCAGCGCGGGCAGCCGCACCAATCCCGGTGGCTATGGCAACGAAAACGAGCACAGCGCCCAATTCAGCCTGGGCGATCACCGCAGTCTGGATGAGGTGGTGCGGGATCTGGCCGAACACGGTTTCATGCCCAGCTTCTGCACCGGCTGCTACCGGCTGGGCCGCGTGGGCGCCGATTTCATGGATATGGCCAAACCCGGCGATATCAAAACCCACTGCCAGCCGAATGCCGTGAGCACCTTCGTGGAATTCCTCGAAGACTACGCCAGCCCCGCCACGGTGGAGATCGGTTGGAAGGTCATCGGTCAATGCCTGGAGCAGATGCCCAAACAGTTGCGCCAGCACACCGAAGGCATGGTGGCGGAAGTGAAAGCGGGACAACGGGATGTATTTTGCTGAAACATGAGGTCGCACCTACTCCAGCAGGTGCGACCTTTGTTTATTGAACGGTTACGGTGCAGCTGGCGTCATTGTTGGCTTCGTTTTTTTCAATCAGTCTTTTCCCAGCATTGACTCGGGCCTTGAATTCGTGAACACCTGGCGCGAGCGGTGTATTCGTACGGATCGTGTGGACGAGGGATTGCCCTGGCGCAAGGTCCACGTAGCCTGACCACCCGACAACGCCTGTGAACGACACGCCATCCAGCAGGAGGCGGCACAGAAGGCTGGTGCTGCCGGGGGCCATGGCATCTCCCACATTGGTGATGGTGATCTTGAACTCAAACACCGTGCTGGGAGGGCCACTCGGGGGCTGGACCGTAAGGCTCGAAATGACAAGATCCGGAAGGGGCCCCTGGGGGGCTGCGACAACCAACTCACAGGTTTTTTCGTTGTTCCCAAAATCCTTTTCCGGAACCACACGATCAGGATTGGCCTTCCAAATTGCCGGGTAGGCGCCCACGGGAACCGATTTCAGGAGTTGACTGACTTCCATCGTCGCGCCGCGATCCAGAAAGTAGCCGCCACCGGGAGCCTTGCAGAGTAGGTTTGCTCCGCGCACCGAAAGCAGCGCCATCGTTTGACCCGTTTGAAAGGAAGCCCCCTGTGTCCCCGTATTGAAAAGGGTGGCGACGGCGCGCACATCCTTTCCCACGGTCTCGAACCGGCAATCCCGAATGATAAAGTCCGTGACCAGGGGTTGTTTGGAGACGCTTTCCACCGCCTTGACGGGTGCCTTGGGGACCACTTTCTTGATCTGTGCTGCCATGGGCAGGCAGAGGGTGAACAACAGGCATAGCTGCATCACTCGCATGGGAGACCTCCAAAAATGGGCATGCATTGGGAAGCTGGTGAAAGTATAGGTCTGCTGGGCGAGTTGGCAGCAGGGCTTAGCAAATAACAAGTTAATAGACTTAACGATCGAACCCGGATTCACGAACCAAGCAATCGCCCCGAGCCCCAAGCAGGCAACGTATCCTGCTGGGATGATTCTCTCCGCTACCGCCCTTGCCCTTTTTCTCGCGGCTCAGCCTGCGCTGGCACGCCAAGCAGAACCCGCAGTGCCCTGCCACACCTGCCTGCCTGGCGTCACCAATTTCGCCAAGCTGGATGCAGCCCTTTGGCGGGGCAGCCAGCCCACCGCCGAAGGTTTCAAAGAGCTCGAAAAAGCAGGCGTGAAAACCATTGTGAGTTTCCGCCACGACCACGATGACCTCCCCTTGCTGAAGGGCACCCACCTTCGCTATTTGCGCATCCCCTCCCGCGCTTGGCATGGCGGCGAGGCCCGCATTGCCACCTTCCTGAAGGTGATGGAAGATCCCGGGAACTGGCCGGTGTTTATCCATTGCGCCCAGGGCCGGGATCGCACTGGCTACAACGCCGCCGCCTACCGCATCGTGGTGCAGGGCTGGAAACCTGAAGAGGCCTTGAAGGAAATGCATGCTTTCCAGTTCAATCGCGTGTGGGTCGCCAACCCGGCCTTTGTGCGGGGACTGAACGAAAAGCGGATGAAGGCCAACGTGGCGGCCCTTCCTGCGCCGGTGCTTGTGCAGGCGGAATAAGAACGGAGTCTTTGGCGTTTTTGCCGAGTATTCTGGGGAAATTCCCCGGGGGCGGGGGGGCGGCGCCCCCGGGGGGGGGCGGGGGGGGGCCCCCCCAGGCTTCCTTCTTCCTCCCCCCCCCCCCCCGGGGCCCCCTTCCGCCCCCCCCCCCCCCCCGCCTTCCTGGGCCCGGGGGGGGCCCCCCCCCCCCCCCCCCCCCCCCCCCAACGCTCTTCGCGGCGGCCACGGCTCTGGTAAGGACCTCATCACCTTGCGGTGCCCATTTTCCTGTGTCAGCTTGTGCGCCTTTATCCGCCAATGCATCTCCTCGAGGAACGGTCGGAATCTTCTGGCTCGCCTTGGAGCAGGTCTGCCGAACCCACCCCGGGGCACCCGCGGGCCCCGACTTTGGCAACAGAAGTAAAAGGGTGAATTTACGCCCAGTGAAACAAGGCCAGCCCTGTTCGATTAGCCATCGAATAGCAGCCTTTTAGAGCACAAAACCGACCCCCCCGGCCCCCCCCCCCCCGGTCCCGCCCCCCCCCCGCCGGGTCAGCCCCCCCCTCCCTCCCCCCCTGCCCCGTCCCAGACCCCAAGAGTGGGGCCCCCGCGCCGCCGCCACCCCCTTCCCCCCGGCCCCAACCAAAACCCACCAAAAAAAAAGAAGTAAGGACCGTAGCAGTCGCCGGAGGTTGCCATGTTATCCATCCGAATGCTGTGGGCCAATCTATTCCTTTTTGCCTCTCTGGGCCTCACCGCGGAGGAACCCACCTTGGTCGTCCAAGGCAAACAAAGCGGGGCGCAGGGATCGATTTCCTGGCAGAGCCAAGGCCTTGCGGAGTACCGCCTCTGTGCCTACTGGGATGGACCTCGCCATGGCATGCCCTCCCGGGAGCTTTTCGAACTCCGCCGCAGCGTCAAGGGATTGAAAGTCGGTGAGCGTCTCCAGTTTTACAAGGTGAGCGAAAGTGGAACAGGCTCGGCCAGCGACGGCGGTTCCGCCGTAACCACGCCCATTGGGGAAGGCCTATGTGAGACCACCTACACCTCCCCAGGCATTTGCTACACCCATCGCGACTCGCCCAGCACCCTGCCTGCCAGCGCCTTTGCCCAGGCGGTACTCACCCGCACCGCTTCGGGCGCCACCCTCGAAATCGATGGTGTGCCCTCACCCCATTGCGGAGAGGGCTACCTCCAATTCAATGCCGATCCAGGGAAGATCGGTAAGATCCAGCTCACCGAGAAGGATCTGGAGCAATGGGAGAGTCTCAGCAAGTCCCAGGAAGGAAGCATGGCCGGAAACAGTGGCGACGGGACCTGGACCTATAGCCGTACGGTAACAGCCAAACTGCCGGACCTGGGCGAAGTGGAAATCGAGATCAACGGCTATGAGCGATGGGTTCCAGAGGGCAATTTGGAAAGCCCTGCCAAGCCTGGAAATTTCCTTCGAGTCAAGGCCCGGGTCAAAGCCACAGGGGCAGGCTCGACGTCCACCAAGGCTCGGATCACCTTCAAGCTCAAAGAGGTATCCACAGAGCCGGGAGTCTGCCTGAATTGGCCCCTCGACCGCTCAGCCGACGGGTCCGATCTCAAGTTCATCAAAGAGGAGAACCTCAGCCTGGACCCTGGTATCAGCGAATCTGAGGCCAAGAGCAAGGGACTGGTGGACGAGGCCACGGCCGTCATTTCATGCTTCGATTACGGTGCCCACGGGAAGCTCCAGATCACCGCCGTCGACAAGGACGACAAACCCTTGCGGGTGAACTTCCAGGGCCGTGAGATGAAGGATGTCGTGATTCCCAAGACCGATCAGGACAGTCGGATTGCGGATGCCTGGAAGGCCGCCAAGGGTGCCGAAGGGCTCCCAGATGACTGGGATGAGGCCGAGGTCCTCTTGCAGGATGTCAAGGGGGACGGCCTTTCGCTTTATGCCAAATACCGCGGCCTCGCCGTGGTACAAATCGGATCGCGGAATTATGTTCGCCTTCCCCCCAGAGAGAAAGCTCACTTCGTGGTGGATGCCTTTGGTGTCTTCGACACCATACGCTGGTTCCAGTCCTCCAAGATCCGGGCCTATCAGCTGGACGAAAGCCTTCTCCGCCTCCCGAGCCGGGTGGTCGACTTCAATGGAAAAGGAGCTAAATACGCCGTTCGGCTAGAGGTTGATGATAGTCCGGCGGGGCCCCGTGAGCAGTTCGCTGTCACCGCAAAGACCGGCTCGCCCCGCGTGGCCGACCAAGTGAAGCTTTTTCGAGGCCGCATGAATGCCATGCTCGGCCGCGTTCTGGAAAAAATCCAGAAGGCAGTGGCCGCACCAAACGCCCCTGAAAACCTTGAGGAAGTCGAACTTCTCCAAAATGCATGCGGCATCAGTTTGCAGGAGGCCGCAGCGGCGCTTAAATCGGTGAATCAGGCTCAATTGTTGGAACGCCTCGTCCAGCTTGCCGCCATTCATGAGATGGGCCATGCCTGCGGGATCACCGATGGGCATGTGAAAGTGGTTTTAAAAGATGGGCCAGACGAAAAAACAGGATTGCCGTCCGAATGGCTGGAGTATGAGGAGACCGAGCAGCAAGTTGGCGATGTGCTCTGCCCCATGCAGTATTTGAACAAGGTTGGGAAGCGACGCTTCATCCTGCAGGGCGTGATGGGCGGCAGCGGGATGTTCTGCAGCGATGGCTTCGAGTGTTTCCGATATCTCACTGTGAAATGATCCAACAGCTACCAAAAGACTCAAAAGGTTTCTGGAGCCGCGGCGCCGGCAATGCCACGTTTTGCATCGAAGCCAAACCAAAACCCAATGGCTAAGGCTTCCATCCCCTTTTCAATAGCTCCAGGAGTCACCATGCGCCTTTCCGGGCTAATTCTCACGCTGCTCCTCCTGGTAATTGGCAGCCACGCCGCTGCCCAGGACAACCAAGAGCCAGTGCTCTATGTTCAGGCCAAAGAAGGCGGGCAGAGCGGCAGCATGTCCTGGAGTTGCACGGGCCAGGAGGAGTATCGGCTCTGCACCCACTGGGATGGACCCTGGCACGGCATGGCGGCCAAGGATCTCTTCCGCCTGCGCCGCAGTGTGCTCGGGCTGAAGCCCGGGGAGCGGCTGCAGTTTTACAGGTTCTCCCATGCATCGGAGGCCACGGGGAAGGAGGGCAGCCAGATCACCCATGCGAGCACCAAGTCACTGGGGGCGGGGAGTTACGTGAACACTTACGGTAACACTCGCTGGCATGATATATACCCTCCGCACTTCACTCCGCCGAGCGCCGAAGCTGATGCAGAGCTGATCCGCACGGCTACGGGCGCCCGACTCGTGCTGAAGGGTGTTCCGTGTCCCCATGTGGGAGATGCACCCTTCCATGTGCTGGGAATCGACAACCTTAAGATCACGGAGGCAGAGAAGGCGCGGCTCTACACCGTGGAGTTGAGCGAGGCAGAGCTCGCGTCCTGGGGGCAGCTCACAAAGACCTTGGCCCGCAGTTTTCAGGCGAAGGAGGAATTCGAAGGCTCTGTTTCTTATTCCGCCACGATAACAACTACCCTTCCGGATTTGGGGGAGGTGGATGTGGAGATCGTGGGCTACGAACAATGGCTTCCTGAAGGCAACTGGCAGGATCCCGCATCCCCCGGCAATCGGTTGCGCATCAAGGCCCGCGTGAAAGCCATAGGCAATGGTACGACCCTTACCAAAGCCCGGTTTACCTTCAAGCTGGAATCCTCCAAGGAGCGGGGTGTCTGCCTGAATTGGCCCATGCAGGGCGCGAGTCAGGAGGAGGATTTGCAGTTCCGCAAAGAGGACAATCCCAATCTGGATCCCAGCATCAGCCCCACCGAGGCCAAGACTCGTGACTTGGTGGATCGCACGGAGGCCGTAATCGCCTGCTTCGACTATGGCGCCCACGGAAAGTTGAAAGTCACTGCTGAGGATAAAGACGGCAAGCCACTGAAGGTCACTTTCCATGGCCAGGACAAGGCAACCATCGCGATCCCCAAGAGCGAAGAAGGCGGCCATATTGCAGATGCCTGGAAAGCAGCCAAGGGCGCTACCGGGCTCACGGACACCTGGGATGAAGCCGTAATTCCACTCCAGGATGCCACGGGCGACGGTATGCAACTCTATGCCAAGTACCGAGGGGTGGTGGTCCTGGAAGGTGGCGCTCGCAAATACCTGCGCCTGCCGCCTCGGGAAAAGGCCCACTTCGTGGCGGATCCTGCGGGTGTATTCGATTCCCAACGCTGGTTTGCGACTTCGGGAATCCGCGCCTACCGACTGGATGAGAGCCTCTACTATGTCGGCAGCCGCTTCGTGGATTTCAACGGCCCGTGCACAAAATACGCCGTTCGATTGGAAGTGGATGACAGCCTCACTGGACCCGCCGAGCAATACGCCATGACCGATGAAGTTGGGTCCCCCAAGATTGCCAACACAGTAAAGCTCTTCCGGGGGCGAATGAACGCCATGCTCGGTCGGGTGATTGCAAGGGTTCAAAAAGCAGTGTCTTCTCCTGATAGCACCGAGGGTGCGGAAGAGGCCGCCTTGCTCCAAAACACATGCGGAATCAGCCTTCAGGAGGCCGCAGCAGCCCTGAAAAGGATGGACCAGGGACAACTGCTGGAGCGACTCATCCGCCTGGCGGCCATCCATGAAATGGGCCACGCCTGCGGGATCCTAAATGGTCACACCAAAGCCGTCGTGAGAGACGGCCAAGTGGAATACGAAGAAACAGAGCAACAGGTTGGAGATGTGCTTTGCCCCATGCAATACCTGGATCAGGTAGGGCGACGCCGTTTTGTCCTGTTGGGCCTGCTCGGTGGCAGCGGCACCTTTTGCAAGGATGGCTTCGACTGCTTCCGGCAGCTTACGGTGAAGTAACTCCGTGTCCTGGGATTTCAGGTTCCACCCTAAATCACCAACCAAGCTAACCTCCTATCAACCACCTCAAAGGAGCTTCCATGATTCGTCCCTGGCTCGTCGTACCTGCCGCTTTGGTTCTTTGTATTTCGCCCACCTTCGCTCAAGAGCCCGATGCTGAAGGATGCAAGGACCACGCGCTCTTCACCCGCTTCCCCGGCTTCTACATCCAGCGCTGCACCTTGAACGACTTCGCTGCCCACACCTTCCGGGTGGGCAAAAAGGAAGTCTCAGTGGAAGGCAAATACACCGAGATCATGTATTACAAGAATGAAGGCGCCAAGGCACCCGGTGTGCTGACGGTGCATCGCAACTTCGAGAACGCCATTAAGAAACTCGGCGGTACGGTGACGTGCAGCCTCGAGGATGGGGAAAGTTTTTACAAGATCGTCAAAGGCGGCGCCGAGGTCTGGGTGCACGTGAGCGCCAACATCAACGAGCAGTATTTTTTGGCGGTGGTGGAAAAGGGCACCATGAAGCAGGATATCGAAGCCGACGCAGCAGCTCTGGGCGCTGGCATCAAGACCGAAGGCAAGATCGCGGTCTACGGCATCACCTTCGACACTGGCAAAGCCGACATCAAGCCCAGCTCTGAACCCGCCCTGACGGAAATCGCGAAACTGCTCAAGGGCCAACCGGCCCTAAAACTCCATGTGGTTGGCCACACCGATAACGTAGCCGGGCTGGATCTGAACCTGAAGCTCTCCAAGGCCCGGGCTGAGGCCGTAGTGCAGGCCCTCACCACCAAACATGGCATTGCGGCTTCTCGCCTCATCCCCCACGGCGTGGCCCCGTAGCCCCCGTAGCCTCCAACGACGCAGAAGCCGGGCGGGCCAAGAATCGTCGCGTAGAGCTAGTCAAACAATGAACGGTATGGCCTCTCTGCCCTTTGCAAGAAAGGGCGATGGCGTCACCATTCCAGCATGAGTGAAACCCGCACTGAACACGATCTGCTAGGCACCCGTGAGCTGCCGGCAACCAACCGCCAGGGCATCCATACTTTGCGTGCAATGGAAAATTTTCCATTGCTGGGCCAGCCCTGCCACCCGGAATTACTGCGCGCTTTCGGCGCTGTGAAGCTGGCGGCGCTGCGCACCAATTTCGCGCTGGGTTTCATTCCAGATGCGACCAAGGTCGAGGCCATGGCCCATGCCTGTCGCGAGTTGATGGATGGCGGCTTATTATCAGATCTCCCCGTGGATGCCCTCCAGGGTGGCGCGGGCACGAGTACCAACATGTCCGTGAATGAAGTGCTGGCCAACCGTGCCCTCGAGCTTCTCGGCAAACCTCACGGTGACTGCGCCACCATCTCACCCAGCGATCACCTGAACCTGCATCAGAGCACCAATGACACGTACCCCACCGCCCTGCGGGTGGCGGCAATTCGGGGGCTGAAGGAATTGGAACGGCAGGTACTCGGCTTGCAGGAGGCCTTTCAGGAAAAGGAACAGAGCTTTGCTCATATCGTGAAGGTGGGCCGCACCGAAATGCAGGATGCCGTGCTGACCACCCTGGGCCGGGAGATGGGTGCCTATGCGGAGGCCCTCAATCGGGATCGTTGGCGGTTGGCGAAATGTGAAGAGCGCCTGCGGGTGGTGAATCTGGGCGGCACGGCCATCGGCACCGGGCTCGCGGCCCCCAGAGACTACATCTTCCGCGTGGTGGATGAACTGCGCGAGATCACAGGGCTAGGCCTCGCCCGGGCTGAAAACATGGTGGAGGCTACCCAGAATGCCGATGTGTTCGTTGAGGTTTCCGGGTTATTGAAGGCCTTGGCCACCACCCTCCTCAAGATTAGTGGCGATCTCCGCCTGCTCAGCAGCGGCCCTGAGGCCGGCCTGGGCGAACTGAAACTTCCTCCTCGCCAGGCGGGTTCCAGCATCATGCCGGGCAAGGTGAACCCGGTCATACCCGAAGCTGTCACCCAGGCCGCCATCCTGGCCATGGCCCACGATTTTGCGATCTCATTCGCCGTGTCCCAAGGCAGCCTGGAGCTCAACGCTTTTCTGCCTCTGGTGGCCCACAGCCTACTGGAGAGCTTTGATGTGTTGGCGAGAGCCTGCGCCATCCTCCGCACCCATTGTGTGGATGGCCTGGAAGCCAATGAGGCGAGATGTCGCCGGCACATCGAAAACAGCACCGCCGCTGCCACTGCCCTGCTGCCAATGCTGGGCTACGATGCCGTTTGCGCCCTCGTCCTGCGCGCCCAGACGACCGGCAAAGGGGTGAAGGCGCAAGGTCTTGCCGAGGGGCTCTTCAGTGAGGCGCAATTCCAGGAAATGACCAGCCCCGAGGCCGTGAACCGACTGGGCTCCCGCATAGGCTGAAATCGGCCCATTCCAAGGCCTAAAGGGAGAACACTCATGTCCTTGCAATTGAAATTTCGGCCCCATATGTTCTTTTGCATCCTGCTTGGAATCTCAACAGGCCTGCAGGCTGAAACGAACCTGGAATAAGCGGCCCGATTGATCAAGGCAAAGGCCTTCCAGGAGGCCCAGGTGCTGTTGGAGCGGGCGCTGCAAAGCGATCCACGCAATGCCGAAGCCATGGGCATGATGAGCGGGCTGTACCTGGCTAGCAAGACCCCAGACAAGGCACTGGAATTCTCGGAGAAGGCCATTCAAATCGACCCAGTCAAGGCGCGCTACTACTTGGCCAAGGGCAAGGCCCTCAATCTCCGGTTGCAGCAGGTCAACGTGCTGCGAAAGTTGTCCGTGGCCAACGAAATGCGCGGAGCCTTTGAGAAGGGCGTCCAAGTTGAACCGAAGAATCGAGAGGCCCGCTATGCTCTTTTCGATTACTACTTCAAAGCCCCCGGCATTGCGGGTGGTGGTTTGGATAAAGCCAAGGCCTTTGCGGAACAGACACAGGCGTTGGATGCCCCCGTTGGCCATTACCTGAAGGCCATGGTGTTTCAGAAACAGAAAAACCCTGGCGCAGTCCAGGCCGAGTGCCGCCTGGCCCTGACCGCTGACCCACGCTACGCGCCCGCATACAACCTACTGGGCTATGCGGAACTGGAAATGAAGCAGGTGGATCTGGCGCTGGAACACTTCCGCAAACAAGTGGACTTGGACCCTGAAAATGCCAATAGCTACGACAGCCTTGGCGATGGATGGATGGCCAAGGGCCGCCTGGAGGAGGCCATTCAGTCCTATCGAAAAGCCCTTTCCATAAACCCTCTGTTCATCGCAGCTCAACGTCATTTGGGGACAGCACTCGAACAGACTGGTCGGCGCGAGGAAGCGATCCAGCACTATCGCCAATGCGCGCAACTCTGGGGCCAGCAAGGGAATCCTGCTGCCATTGCCGAATGTAAAGCTCGGTTGAAGGCACTTGGAATGAAGGAATAGAGCCTTTGGCTCGGGCTCAAACGGCCGTTGCCATCACCGTTCCCCGTGCCTCCGCAACCAGGCGGAGTATTTGCGGTCGGATTCCTTGATGTGCGTGGTGAACCAGTTTTTGAGGAAGTTCGGAAAAGCCAGGCCACTGATGGTTCCGGCCTGGAACTGACGATGGAGATCCGCGGCTTCCTGAAGCAGAGCCTGATGCTCCGCGGCGTGGGCCTCCAGACCGGGGTAGCTCGCGGCCTTCAAGGCTGCTTCCTCCTGGAAGAAGTGAAAGCGCGTTTCCTGGATCAGTTCGTCCATGAGCTGGGAAGCCTGCGCCCGGTCCCGGTTCTGAATCAAGGCAGCGTGAATCCGGTTGAGCAGATCAGCCAAGCGTTTGTGGTCCTGATCAAAGCGAGCCACCCCAACGGAAAAATCAGCGGAGCTCCAGGCTACGAAAGGTTCTTCCGGTGCGGGTTTGGGCTTTGACTTGAACAGGAACATCCGCGACCTTTCCAAAACAACCTTTGTCGAACTTCAGAATAGAAGGCAAATCAAAGGGAGGAGATAAATGCGTCCCGATGCCGTGCTTATTTCTTCTGATGGCTGGGCCGGCAAGGCTGTGACCTCAGCAGCACTTCATGGAACCCAGGTCCAATGGGAACGCTGCAGACCCTGAAGACCTCCTGCTATCCAAGCCCATATGCACCGTCCAGCTTGCCTTTAAGCTTCAAATCTCTCCGGAAGAAATGGTGCTTAGAAGAGATCTGGCTTCGATTGACATGAATCCTTTTGATTCACGACGTCCAGGAGGAGCTCATTTGAAAGGTATTTCACCCTCGATGGATACCTGACCCCCTGCCCCGCGCACTTCGACATAAATGGTGGAGCCCTAAGAAGAAAATGACCCATTCAAAGGTGAAAAGCAAGTCTCCGACAGCTGGAGAACTCACCTTAATTCCAAGGCGACGCACCCCAAGCTTGTCCTCAAGCCCTTTTTCGATTTGGAAATTTCATCCGGACTTTGTGCCATCCAGGTAATTCACCTTCAACCATCCCTCAACCACATCCAAAGCATTTCGACAGTACAGATCAATGCAACAGGTTGATGGACGAAGCGCCAGGTTCCACACCTTCCGTCGAATTGAAACCAGCAACCCTCCATTTTGATCGCTTTTCGTTTTTCGGAATCCACTCATTTCGAACTTAGTCGATCTATTGCTTCACATAACCATTGGCTCGGAACGTGCACATTCACCGGGTTCACACCGGTGCCACGTTTCCTCACCCAAACCGGATGTTCCAACCTCGCCCCATCCGCATCGGTCAGGGTCGATCGGAGCGTGGAGCCGTGCCGATGGGCATGGATTCTCGATGGGCATTCATTCACCTCTTTCAAGGAGAATCGATATGAAGTTCCTTACACCCCTCGCCATGGCCCTTTTGGCCGCCACCACGCTTTCTGCCCAGGATGCCCGTTTCGGCGTTCAGGCCACGGTTTTCGAGGCCGTCTGGAGATGTGGGAAACAAGGATTGGATGGATAGCAATTGGGCTTACGGAATCGAAATATACACCCTGATTCCCCTGAGTGGTCCTTAAATTAGCCTTGATCAAGATGCTTGGATTAGAGGATCTAGGATGCTTTCTTACGAGGGAATCCAACCGGAGCAACCATAGCGACGGGTTAGGGAGAACGAGAAGGTCACTTAACTGAGCCGAGTTGGCAAAATAATGAGAGAGAACGAAGGGCAAAGCAGGTGGGCACGATTTAAGCGGAGAGTTAGGCCATTGATTTTTCCGACCTTAGGCCGCTCATTTTCAGGATGGATATACCTGAGTGCATAAAATCTCGCTTCATTTCTTTGTCTTTTGACGTTCATGAATTTCCGCGAACAGTTTCTCGGCTTGCAAATTAGCCTGCAAGAAAGATTGGGATGAAACTTGCTCCACTGCCAAATCCCGGCTCCTCTTACCCTCTTCTAATCCGTTCATTGCGGCGAGACTGAACCAAACGTAGCTGAACACCCAACTACGCCGCCCCAAGTTTCCGTCGAATTGAAACCGGCAGCACTCCATTTTGATCGCTCTACAATTTTTGAAATCCAACCATATCGAACTTAGCCTTTTTATTGCTTCACATAGGCATTGGCTCGGAACGTGCACATTCACCGGGTTCACTCCGGTGCCATGTTCCCCTCGCCCCAACCGGATGTTCAAACCTCGCCCCTTTCGCATTGGTCAGGGTCGATCGGAGAACGCGGAGCCGTGCCTATGGGCATGGATTCTCGATGGGCATTCATTCACCTCTTTCTAGGAGAATCGATATGAAGTTCCTTACACCCCTCGCCATGGCCCTTTTGGCCACCACGCTCTCTGCCCAGGATGCCCGTTTCGGCATTCAGGCCACCGTGTCCAAGCCATCTGGAGATGTGGGAAACAAGGATTGGATGGATAGCAAATTGGGCTACGGAATCGGTGTTCACACCCTGATTCCCCTGAGTGGTGGGATTGCCATCGTGCCCAGGATCGATTACACGATGTACAAAAACGATCGGACGATCGACCCCTTCATCAGCGAAAACGAGAAAGTGAAAATTCTCTCGGGTGGCGCCGATTTCCAGTTCTACCTGAGCGGCGAAGCAGGCAAGGGAATTTACTTCCTCGGTGGGTTGGGCTACGCCCGCGGCAGTTTCAATAGTTCCTATGTTGCAACCGGACTCACGCTCACCGTGGATGGGACGAAGGGCGCACTCTATTTGCAGGGCGGCATCGGCGTGAATTTCACGCCTAGCATCGGCATTGAGTGCCGCTATCAAAGCATTCAATTCAAGGATGTTGAAACCACGTACCTGGGGTATACCGCCACGCAGGATGTTTCCTGCCCAAGTTTGCAGGCATCACTGGTACTGCGCTTCTAGCACATCAACAGCCTAATCGTCGGAGGCAGTCCATTTCCCTGCCAAGACCACCCGGAGGTTCCATGAAACTGGCAACCATTCTTGCAATCGGATTGATCGTGCTGGGCATCGTGGCCTTTGCCTATCAGGGCATTACCTACACGACTCGGGAGAAGGTCGCGGACCTCGGCCCCCTTCAGGTGACCACCGAAAAAACCAACCGTCTTCCCCTACCCCCCATCGTTGGGGCCGTGGCACTCGTAGGCGGACTTGGGTTGCTGATCTTTGGAAACAAAAAAACGGATTGAGGCATCACCGCTGCCAAAGGAGACCGATATGTCAAACAAGCGATTGGCCTACGAAGAGAAAATGGATGCCCAGCTAAAGGAATGGAGCGCAGAGATTGCGCTCCTCAGCGCCAAGGCCGACAAGGCCAAGGCCGAGGCAAAAATCGAATACTACAAAACCATCGAGACCTTGGTGGCCAAGCACGATTCGGCCCGCACCAAGCTGCTAGAGATCAGGGCTTCCAGCGAAGACGCTTGGGAGGATCTCAAGGTGAGTGCAGAAAAGATCTGGAATGAAGTCAAAACCGGCATCAGCACCGCTAATTCCAGATTCAGCAGTTAACGAAACAACGGTGCGAAACAGGGTGGGCAGACCACAGAAAGGGTTCACATGCTAGGCACAATTCTGATCATCGTCGTGATCCTCATGCTCTTTGGCGCCATCCCACGATGGCCCCATAGCCGTGATTGGGGTTACTACCCCAGCGGTGGGCTGGGGCTTGTTCTCATCGTTTTGATCGTGCTGTTGCTGATGGGCAGGATTTGAACCTAGACAACAGCCAAATCAACACCAGATCAAACACCCGCGACTTCACAAGGGGATGCAGATGAAAATCAATATTTTAGTGCCAATGCTCTCAGCTCTCGTGCTCACGGGGTGCCTTGTGACTCCGAGGCGCGGGGGTGGGCTCGAACTGGTGCCCATCCTGCCCACCATCGTAGAAATTGGCGACGAGCCTTACTATGAACATCAGGGCTATCACTATTTCTATTCCAATGATCGGTGGCACTATTCCACCACCCGGAATGGTCCCTGGACGGAACTGCCAAGATCCCATTGGCCCAAGGAAACTCGGCACCGTGGTCATGATGACCACCACGACCGCAGATAATTGACTGTTAACAAGCTTGCTGGCCTGGATGGGCAACCATCCAGGCCCTTTCATTACCTGGAATGGGAATGGACCTTCGAAGGCTCGGTGTTCAAGAAGAAAACCACTCAGCGTCACTTCGCAACCACTGGACCTGCGCCCAACTTCGCCACCCTATCTTTCTTGGTGCCTCCTTGGTGCCCCTGGTGCCTTGGTGGTGAATGGTTTGGTATGGGGGAATCGGCCTTAAAACCGCACCGTATTCCGCACGCCAAATTGCCAGGAAGATTGCCCCGGTTGTCTCGCCAAAGGAACGGTCACGGTGAACAACAGCACCCGCGCCAGGGAGCTCTTGAGATCGCCGAGCCGAAGGCCTACGCCAATATCTGGGTAGGTGGGTGACCACCCCAACCCGTTCATTCGGTGCACCGCACCGGCATCCACAAATGCCACGTAGCCCACGCGAAAGAGCCCCCACCAGCGCTGTTCCGTAAAGAACCGATGTTCCATGGAAAAGATCCAGTGGGCATCACCGGGGTGAATGGCGTTAGGGTAGCCGCGCAGGCCATCATCCCCACCCATGTAGTCCAGGTTCTCCGGGTCGGGGCGATGCACCAGCCCTACCCCCACATAGCCGGCCACCTGGTAGGTAGGTGTCACTTGGAAATAGGTCGACACACTGGTATCCAGTTTCAGGTTTTCGCCATCAGTGCGGCCAGACCGTGCCCATAGCGTGCCCTCGAAAAGAGTCAAATACTCTGAAGACTCCGACCAACCTTTGGTGAGACTCACCTGGGCATAAGGCCCAGGGCGAGTGGAGCCAAAACGCCGGGTATAACTGCCCACCTCCAGAGTCCCCCCCCAGGCCAGGTTGTAATCCTCGGGAACATCCATGCCCTTGATGTTTTCGAAACTTTCGAAATCCTCCTGCTGATAGGCAAGCGTCAGCGCGGGGCCTCGCTGCCGGCGGCCTTCCAGCAGCGGTGGCCGTTCGGTGGTGAGAGGCTCTAGAACTGTCAACGCGCCGTATCGGCGGTCATCCGCTGTGAATGCGATGCCTGCGCGCCAAACTCGGTCATCCTCCTGCTTGATGGCCCAAGCGGCTCCGATGCGGGCGGAGTTGGCCCAGTACGGAGCTTCATAGATGCCTTTGCTCTCGTCATAGATCACCATTCTCGACTTGCGACTCTGGCCTTCCAGCGTGGCCGCCCAGGTGGTGGTGAGGGCATAAAAGGGCCGCACCAGGGCGAATTTCCGAGCGCAACCATCCGAAAGCACTTGGTAGTCCGCACCCAAAGTCCAACGGCTCCCCAGGAGTTGTGGATCCTGATACGAATACTTGGAATCCGTCCGTTCATGATCCTTGGCGATGTTGAAACCAATGGTTTTTCCCGTGCCCAAAAAGTTTTGATCCTGCACGCCGAAATGCATGGTGCGCTGGCCGCCCACCTGTTGAAAGCCTGCGTCCACTTCAATGGTCCAGGCGTCTCGAATCCACACATGCGCCCGCACCCCCCCATTCGCCATGGCTTCCGGCTTGATTCGAGCATCCTTGATGAAGGCCAGGGCTCGCAGCAGACGCTCGGTTTGATAAATATCGCGCGCGACAATGCGGTCGCCTTCCTTGAAGAGCAGCGCTCTGCGGATGACAACCTCGCGGGTGGGCACATGGAGAGCGTCAGCGGTGCGCCCGATCCAGTTGTTTTCTGATGGTTTGGAAAGATCAAACACCGGCTGGATATGGATGACGATCTCGGTGACGGTGGCCTTGCGAGCCTCCCAGCCCTTCCATTCATAGGGTTTCCGTGGCGTCCCCGTCACGGCCTCCAGGAGTCCGACCGCAAGCGTGCCTTGAAGGGCAACACAAGACACCACCGTTTTGAATCTCATGAGAGGACCACCTCACCGCCTGTAACTGAATTTTTCTGAATCAGTTCTGCTAGGCCCTTCAGTTGCTCCTTCTGGATGGCGATCAGCTCTTCCCATTGTTTTTCCCGCAACTGGTCAATCTTTTCGTGGAGGAGCATGATCTCCAGCTCAGCCTTGAGGTTCACCTCGTAGTCGTGCTCCGCGTTGAGGCGATCTTTTTCGGAATGTCGGTTTTGGGACATCAGAATGACCGGCGCCTGAATGGCAGCCAACATGGACAGGAACAGGTTGAGCAGGATGTAAGGGTAGGGATCAAAGGTCCGCCCGCGATTTAGCAGAAGGAAGGCATTGAGTCCCACCCAGACCAGCATGCTGGCGATAAAAAGACCGACAAAGGGCCAGGAACCACCAAAAGTAGCGACCGCATCGGCCGCCCGCTGCCCAAAGGTTATCTTTGCCTCCGCTTCCTTTATGACGTTCCGCGAGATATGGGTTCGTCCGGCAACATGCCGCGTTACCTTTTTGGTGCGCTCATCCAAGGTATCGAAGGGCACACCCAACAGCTTCAGGGCAATTTCATCGGGCTTGTGCATGGGGAACTCCAATCGCAAATGAGCTGAACAAGAGGCGACTTGCTTAAAGCCAGTAGGAAATCAGCCGAGAAAGCCATTCCTTGCAGCGCTGGCCAATGGAGCGGCGCTTCCAGTGCTCCAGGGTGATTTCGTCGGAACCACGCAGGTCTTCGCGGAACGCGCTTTCCATTTCCTGACCAAAGTCATCCCCCAACACCACCAGGTTCACTTCGGTGTTGTGGAGGAAACTGCGCATATCCAGATTGGTGGAGCCCACCGTGGACCAGGCTCCATCGATAACTGCGGTTTTAGCGTGCATTACTGAAGTTCTAAGTTCATGCACCTGGATGCCGCCTTTCAGCATCCGGGTGTAGAAGGAATGCCCGGCGTAGAAGACCGGGCCGCTGTCTGAGACGCTAGGCAGGATCAACTTCACATCGACACCGCGCCGGGCCGCGCCCATGAGCGCCTTTAAGATTTCCCGATCCGGAACAAAGTAGGCCGCCGTGATATGGATGGATTTGGTGGCCCCGCCGATGGCCAGAAGGTAGGCCCGGTAGATTTCAAAATCGCTGCCAGGCCGACTGGCCACCACACGCAAGACCTTGTTGCCGACGTTCTGCAAAGGAGGGTAATAGTCGCGGTCCGACAGTTTTGCCCCCTTCTGGTGGCCCCAAGTATTCAAGAACATCCACTGCAGCGTGGCCACCGCAGGGCCTTCAATCTGGAGATGCGTGTCCCGCCAGCCCACAGAGGCCGGATGTTTTGCACTGGATCTGAACAGTGAACTGCGGGAATAGGCCGCCGTGATATTCACACCACCGGTGAAAGCGATCTTGCCATCGACCACCAGAATCTTCCGGTGATCGCGATTATTGATGCGCCAGCGGCCAATTTGCCGAAAGGGGCTTACCGGATGAAATGGCAACAGCCGGATTCCGGCCTGCTCCATGCGATCAAAAAAAGTTTGCGGGGTGCCGAGCGTCCCCACGCAATCGTAGATGATGCAAACCTGCACACCTGCGCGCTGCTTCGCGATGAGCAGATCCGCAAAGGCCATGCCCAACGGGTCTTGATCAAAGAGATAGGTTTCCAGGTTGACGGTGTCTTCAGCCCCAGCCACGGCCGCCATCATGGCAGCAATGGTCCGAGGACCGTCGAAGAGCAACGTCACGCGATTGCCAGCGATCAGGGGGCGACCCGTGGCCGCCTCTTCAAGACCCGCCAGAGCTTGGGCAGTAAGTTTCGATGGCCCCAGCCGCCGGGCCAAAACCACCGCAGCATCCTTATCACTCAGTTTGCCCTGGGCGTTGACCAGGCTGGGCACCGTGGGGACATTCACGGGCGATTCTGGATGCCGCACATCGGGAAGACGAGCACAGGCTGAAACCAAGAGACAGCCCAGGATGATTCCCTTGGCCCGGCCATGGCCGCAAACCCGGGAAGACAACCTTTGATTCACATCCACTCCAGGTGCCTAATTGTTGGAATCCTCACCCCAGGCCAGCCAGGCCCTCAGGGCTTCATTGAAAGCATCGGGTTGTTCATAGGCCACCAAGTGGCCTGCATTGGGGATGAGCCGCAGTTGCGCGCCTGGAAACGCCATCATCAGGGCGCCAGCTTCACTGGGAGGAATAACGTCATCCATGGCCCCCGCGATGACAAGGGTACGGGTTTCAATATCCTTCAGCCCCGGCCCTGCGTCGGGTCGGTCAGCCATCCCCAGCAGCGCACTGATGACGCCTTCAGGCTTCGCCAGCCCCATCATGACCTTCACGGATTTGGCTAGATCGGCATCATGGTTCTGGGTAGAGAGCATTTTGGAACCCATGACTGAAACCACGGCCGAAGTGCCTTCCGTTTGCACCTTTCTGGCCAATTCCCGCCGCGCCTCAGCCACCTCCGGCACATCTGGTCCGGCCTTGGTTCCCACCAGCACGAGCCCTCGCAGGGCCTCGGGATAGGCATTGGCAAAAGCCATGGCAATGTAGCCGCCCATGGAGTGACCCACTAGGATGGCAGGCGGTGCATGCAAGCCCTGCAGCAGTGCAAAAAGATCATCGGCATAGGTGCGCATGGTCACCTTGCCCGGTGTGCCCTGGCTTTCGCCAAAACCCCGCAGATCCGGGGCGAGTACACGGTGGTTTGCCTTGAAGGCAGCCACCTGTCTGGACCAGATGCCCCGGGCAAAAGGAAAGCCATGGACGAAGAGCAGGGGTATGCCCTTCCCTTCGTCCGTATAGGCAACCTGGAGGCCATTCACCGATGAACGCATTGGGTTTCTCCCGCAGGTATTTCTTTGCATCGGAGGCCTCCGCTCGAGGAGGTGGCTCCGCTCAGAGCCCAGCAACCACAGGACCCGTTAGCCCTTCGCCTGAAACCACCAATTCCACTCGCCGGTTTTCCTGCCGTCCGGCCTCGGTGTCATTGGAAGCGATGGGATTGGCCTCCCCGAAACCCATGAAGGTGATGGCATGCGAAGAAACACCCTGGCTCACAAGGTAGTCCTTGGTATTGCTGGCGCGTTCTCGCGAGAGGCGGAGATTGAATTCATCACTTCCGTTGCTATCCGTAAAACCATCCGCTTCGATTTTCAAACCCTTATGGGCCGAGAGAATGCCAGCGATCTTGGCAAGCTTTTCGCGGGCCGGAGGCAGCAACGTCGCCTTGCCATTCTCGAACAACACGCCGGACATATTCACGATCAGGCCGCGGGCGGTGGCCCGGGTCTGCAGGATGGCGTTGAGCTGGTCCATCAACTTGGTGCGCATGCCTTCGTTCTTGGTGCGCAGGGCGTCATTGGTGGAACGAAGCCCTTCGTTGGTTGAACGCAGCCCTTCATTTTCAGTCTCGGAACGCCGGGTTTCCTTGATGGCCATATCCTCGCCAGCAATGGCCTTGGCAGCCTGCTTCTTGGCTTCTTCCAGCCGATACTGGGCGGTGTTGCGCTCCATGGCGACCTGCTCAGCCGCCTGTTTCTGAATGGAAATCAAGCGAGCGTCTTCGGCCCTCTGGATGGCCTCACGCGCCATCATGATTCGGCGCTTCTTCCCCGTCTTTTCGTTCTCTGCCTCGCTGAGGTAATCCTTGGCCTTGACGAAGGCATCCGGCGCAAAGTCAGTGGCGCCAGTGGCCTTGGCGATGCGCACCGCATTGCGAGCTTGATAGACCGCAAAGGGCGTCTTACTATCCATGGCCAATGGCTCCATGGCAGCCAAGTTCAAGGTGTAATGACCACGCTTCAGCAACTCGTACTTGGCGTCGATCAACTCCACCTGGGCATGGGTATCGGGTCGGATCGCATTTTCCATCACCACCGCATCGCTGGGCTGACTCACAGCAAAATAGGGCTCCGCAGTCACCACGAGGCCAAAGGTTTGAAGTGACTCCGTCACCTCGATCCTCCCTTGACCCTGCAGTAGAATGATTTCACCCAGATTGGTGGCCCGCCCCTCTGTGGAGATTCCCCACATCACGTAGGTGAGGAATTCGCCGCCAAAGGTGGAAGCCGGAGGCAAGCCCTTGAGCCTCGCCACGATCTTGATACCCGGGTCTGCACTTTTCATGGTGGCGAGCCCCGAGGCCGCTGGGCAAAGCACGGTACCCTTCAGATCAATTTTGGTAAAGGCTTTCAGGTTCCGGTAATTGATGGCCTTGGCTGAACCCTGCACCACGGTTAAGCGATACAGTGGCACCGTGGCCGGAACCAAAGCGGTCTGGCTGGAGCCCGGGGCAGGCGCTTGGGCCTGAAGAATCAGGACGGCCGCGGCAAAGGGAACCATATTCCAAGTTCTCATTTTCAGGCCTTTCAGTGGGTTCATGAAGCGTGTTGGATCAACCACGGAGATCGTGGGCGGCATCCGTGAAACCGCGTTTGACGTCCCCTGCGGCAAGGGTGGTGCGTTCCTTCAGGTCATCCCAGGCACCGGCCGCATCTTCGGCGTATTCTCCAGCCTTCCGTTTGGCGCGCCGGGCCACATCCTTCAGATCGCCACGCAACTCAGCACCAGTCTTGGGGGTGGTGAGGGCCACCACCACGGCACCAACCGCGGCGCCAGCCAGGAAGGTCATCAAAATGGTACCCATGGGTGTTGAACATTCTTCTTGGCTCATGATCGTTGCTCCGATTCAAAACAGGTGATGGTCAGGCTTGGAAATGGCTGCGGCAAAGCTGCCCCCGGTGGGGCAAACACGCTGCTGCACGTCAGGGGAGTTGGGAATTCAGATCTCTAGAAATTTGGCTTTTGCGGGGAAATCCTGTTGCCCTATTCCCAGTAAGGAGATCGTCCATAATAGTTGTACACATCCCGGTTCCACTGTTCGTCCGACATCGTGGGCCAATGATCGGCGTCAAAGCCAGGTGCATTTTCCAAACGATTTTTGGGTAGATCGAGAATGTACTCGTTGTTGATCACGTTGTATTCGAAGGCGCTGAAGGGGATGGCAAATAGCTTTTCACCCATGGTCAGAAAACCGCCAAAGGATACGACCACGTACGCCACCTTGCCGGTTCTCGGGTCAATGACCACTTCCTTGATATTGCCAAGGCTATCGGCATCGGTGCTGACCACCTTGGTTCCGATGATGCTGGAGGCTTTCACGGGTGTATTGGAAAACATGGAGAGTTGAATCATTTCGAATTCCTTTTCTGTGCCGTGGTTCGTTTACTTGCTGGCCGGAATGCCCCGCAGGTCTGCTGCCGCATCCGCCACACCCCGCTGCAGATCACTGACGGCAAGGGCGGTACGTTTGTTCATTTCATCCCAGGCTTCGGTGGCGTCTTCGGCCAACCCGCTTGCCTTGCGCTTGGTGCGGCGCACCATGCGTTTGAGATCCCCGCAAAGCTCGGGACCCGATTTAGGTGTGGTGAGCGCTACCACGACGGCGCCCACGGCCGCACCGGCCAGAAAGGTCATCAAAATGGTGCCCGTGGAACTGGATTTCACTTCTTGGGTCATGATATTTACTCCTATTCAGATTCGTGAGAAGCCCGTCGGTGCTTGAAAAAAGACCACAAAGCACTGGCGCCACCGATGATGCCGCCGAGGTTGTGGGAGGCTGATTCGATGGTGCTGCTGAAGCGGGTATGAAGGTTTTTCATCGTGCGGCCCATTTCGCCCATGAGCTGAAAAATGGTTCCAACCTCATCCATGTAGACCTGTAGCGAGCCTGCCAGCACATCCATCCGCAACCGCGAGGCGTGAACGTCATCCGCAATTTGGGACAGGTCCTTGCTTGAGGAAAGAAGGAAGGCCTCCAGGCATTTCGCAGTGCGGCGCAACTGAAACAACAACGGCAGCACGCCGATGCCAAGGGCAACCAGGACCACGATGAGCGTGACTTCAAGGGCAACAGGCATGGCGACTCCGAAAAAATTCCCGAACAAGAGATTCAGGATGTTGTCTAACAGGGCCAGCATGTTTCAGCATCAACCGGACCGTCACCGAGCGCGCTGGCATCACCCCGCGGCACCTCCATGGCACTGCCGGTGACTGCCTGCTCGAGGAGATCGAATGGATTCCCCACCAGGTTGACGTTGGGCAACAGGTGGTGCATGAAGGTTGATGTCTGGGTCATGGCAGGCACGCAAGTGGAAGGATTGGGGTGAAGGAGCCATGCAGCGAATCCGAGCCTCGGAGAGGTTCCAAAGCCATGCCGCCCTAATCTTCCTGGTGCGAACTCAGCATCCAGAGCGCCTTGTCCATGGCGCGGCTAACCGTGGTGTAGAGATCCGCGGTGTCCTGGTCACCAAGGTGATCGGCTTTGTGGATGGCCTTGCGAATACGTCCGGTGTACTTTCCGTAGCGCTCGACAAGGGCGCACACGTGGGTCTTGCTATCCCGGGCATCCAACGGGTATTCGGGCAGACTTGAGGCAGCTCCTGCGGCACGAATGGTGCCTTGCGCCTGGCCACCGAGGGTGACCGCCCGTTCCGCAAAGTCATCCACAAAGGTGGCGAGCTGGGTATAGAGCTGGTCAAACAGAAGGTGCAGGCTGTAAAAATTCAAGCCCTTCACATTCCAATGGGCTTGCTTGGTTTGGTAGGCCAAATCAAGGGTGTCGGCCAGGGATTGGTTCAGCAACGCCACCAATTCCTCGGTGGCCTTCGGCTCGAACATGGTGTGCTCCGAGTCATCATGGTGCTTGCTCATGGGGTGCTCCTTGGTGGTCGAATAGTCTGGGGATGATGGCTAGCCGATGCGACGGCCCTGGATGATGCGCACCAGGACGAGGATGACCGCCAGCACCAGCAGAATGTGGATGAAGGCACCCATCGTGTACCCGCTCACCAGTCCCAGCGCCCAAAGAACGACGAGAATCACTGCGATGGTCCATAACATGGCGTTTCCTTTGAAATAGCTTTGGTTTTAACTGCTCTGGCATTGTTCAGGGGCGAGCCAAGGGAAAATGCCGTGGGTATCTGCGAATCAATCGAGTGGTTCAGTTGGCAGGAATTGGGGTTCCTCGTCCTGGTCTCGTTTGAGTTTCAGGGCCACGATGAGGTTGTCGTAGGCAGCCATGGCATCGGCCTGGGCACGATTGGCCAGGAGAAGCTAGGTGTCAACACACGGCTCATCCCGATTGCGGTGGTGGGACATGCTGTTTTTAAACATCAAGGCTCTCCTGAACAATCGCCCGGCTGCTGCTCTAGGGAACCGGACAGAAACGACCTAGCTCTTCTGCACCGACATCCGGTTGTTCACGTGTTTCACGCCATGAACATCCTCAACCAGCTTGCTCACGAGATCCTTTTCCGCACTGTTCCTGGCCTCGCCGTGAAGCGTGACCACACCATCCTTGGTGGTCACCTTGGTGGCCAGCACATGGGTGGATTTATGGAACAGCAGAGTGGTCTTCACCTGGGCCGTGATGGAGGTGTCGTCAATTTTTTCGCCCAGGGTACGATGGGATGGCTTGGCGGGTTTCTGCACAACCAGGTTGTTGCGAACCTCGTTGACCCCATCCACATCCTTGGCATATTCGCTGGTCAACTGCTTCTGGGCCTCAGTCTCTGCCTTGCCCGTCAGCGTGACCACACCACCCACAGTGGTGACTTCCGTCTCCATGGCTTCCACATTCTTGTGGAAGGCCAGGATCGTCTTTACCTTCAGGGTCACCCAGGCATCAGAACGCTCGGAAGGCTGATCGCCAGTGAGGGAAAGCTGATTGTTCACGCTCTTCACACCAGGCAACCCGGACACCGTTTCCTGGGCCAGGGACTTGTGATAATCCTGGGCCACCGTGCCGGACAGGGTGACCACGCCATCGGTCGACTTGATCTTGATGTTGTCATTTTTCAGGTAGGTCTTGAAGTTGTAGCTGCTCTTGGCCGACGCTTCGATGCGGCTATCCACTTCGGAAGCCAGCAGGGGCAGGCCGATCATGACCAATGCTGCGCAACTGATCAGGGCAGCATGGGGGTTCAATCTGAAACTTCGCATAGGTGCATCCTTTTGTGGGACCCCGATTGGGGCGGTCTTGTTGGAAAAAAATTCTGGAGACTACTTCCGCATTTTTTCCGATGCGGGCTTGGCATTCGGCTGCTGCGGTGCCGTTGTGGCATGACCTGGCATCTGCTTGGGCTCAGGCTTGGCGTCATGCTTGGATTCGTGCTTGGAAATGTCATCCACCTTCTTTGACGCTGTGACCGGCATGGGTTTTGGATCCACCGCAGGCATGGTGGGCTTGGGATCCTTGATGGGTTTGGGGTCGATGAGCATATACATCTCCTATGTGGGCGATGGAAGACATCGGCCACAAATGGGCCCACGGCGTGGGCGATGAAAGCAGCTGGCCCGAACCCTGTTGCCTAGGTGAGAACAGCGGGCCAGCTTTATGGAAGGGATCTAAAACCCAAATTAAGGCCAGCTTATTTTTTCTCAGTCTTCGGGTAGTTAATGACAATGTTGATTCGGCGATTTTCCTGCTGCCCTTCTTTGCTGTCGTTGTAGGCAAAACGTCGAGTTCGGCCAAAACCTTCGGCAGAAAGGCGCGAGCGTTGAATGTCACAATTCATGACCAGGTAATCCACCACGTTTTGTGCCCGGCGTTGAGAGATCTCTCTCGCTAACACAGAGGTGCCCTGAAGGTTTCCGGTGTGTCCCTCTACCGTGGCGGTGACGAGGGGATTCGCCTTCAGGAATTTCCCGACTCGGGCCAACTCGTTATGGTACTGGGGCCGAACATCAGCCTTGTTCGGGTCGAACTCCATTTCCAATACCATGGTGACCCGGGCGGGCGCCACGGTGATGCCCTCGACATCAGTGACGCAGGCAACTACGGCGTTGATGCGCCGGTTCTGACGCTTCCCTTCCTCGGTGGCATTATCGCCAAGGGGGTGAGCATCCCCGTATCCCACCGCAGAAAGCCGTGCGCGTTCAATGTGGAAATCTTCCACCAGGAAATTGACCACGTTTTCAGCCCGGCGCTGGGAAAGCTTCATATTGTGCTCAGCCGCCCCGACATTATCGGTATGGCCTTCGATCACGGCGGTGCTGGCGGGGTACTTCACCATGAAGGTGCCAATGACACCGAGCTTCTCCTTGTCTTCGCGCTCGATCTTATCCCGATCAATCTCGAAGGTCAGATCCAGGAAGGTGCAGTACTGCTGAGTCACCACCGGAACTGGTGCCGGGGTCGGCACCGGCATTGGGGCCACGACAACAAGGGGTGCCTGGGGAGGGGGAACCGGCTGCAGGGCTGCCTCGGTCCGCGGTGCGGGCGCAGGGCTCTTCCGGCCAAAACGCACCAGGATGCCAATCGAGGCTAGGTCCACATCGCCTTTGTTGCCAACGGCATCGTTGATCCGATAACGCTCCACTTCAGCGCGCATGCCAAAGGCACGGGTGAAATCGTACTGAAGCCCAACGCCAAATTTGACATTGGTCTCGCGCTTGCTGGGATTGGAATCCAGCACCGTCACCAACCCCGTTGCGGTGAACGTATCCTTGGCCTGAGCGTTATTGGCGCCGATTCGGCCAAAGGCGGAAAACTTCTCTGTGAATGGCAGACTAAGCACCAAGTCAAAATTAAAACCATTCAACTTGATGTTCCCGCTCAGGGTTCCCAGAGGTAGGGTGGCTGCAGTGAAATCAAATTTCCCGAGATCAAAATAGCCGCCCTCAAGGGCGAAATACTTGTTGAACTGGTAGCCACCGAAGAGTTTGTAACCGGTGTCACTGGTCTTGTCAGTGAACGTGGTGACGGTGAATCCCGCACCCAACAACCCACTGGTGATTCTTTCGTTATCAATCTTGGCTCTCGACTGGCCTACGTTGGCCCCGAGGTACCAGCCCGAATCCTGTGCCAGGGCGAAGGGGCCGGCAATCAATGCGAGCGCCACCATTCCCAGCATCTTTGAAGCTGTTCTTGTTCTCATGTTGTTCTCCGAAGAAGGGTTGATGGAGGAAGATCGCAATCACGGGGCAGGAACATTAACCGTGTTGGTGTCAAGGGCGATGGTGCCGGCAAGGGTTGCGCCAGCCAGGATTCGGCCATTGATGACGGCGCCGGTCACACAAGTGACGTCGCGGCCAGACACGATGGTTCCGTAGAAGATGGTGCCAACACCCACCGTGGCATCCAGCGTGGGAACCCAAAATACGTTCTTTTGCTGTGCACCATTGGCCAGGGAAACACTGGCACTGGTGGTCAGGGAAGAACCAATCTGGAAGACCCAAACGGCGTTCGCATTGCCTTGTGCATCAAGCACTAGGGGCGTCGAGACCAGCATGGTGCTGCCCGAGGTATAGGTGCCTGGAGGAATGCCCGTGGGATACAGCGCGCCGAGGTCCGCACCGGCAGAGATGGTGGTGCCAGGGGGCAAGTTCTTGGCGAAGTTGTAGGCCACCAGAAGATCGGCCCGAGCCAGGGCAGACACGGTGTCATTGATGTGGATGGTGCCGTTGACCTGCACGGGCAACAACCCATTGGATGTGCCGGGGTCCAGCGAAACGTCGCCGTTGATCATGGTGGCCGCACCAGTATTGGTGATGGCAGAGGTCGCCATGATGCCAAAGGTGGCGGCAGAGCCAAGGTTCACACCACCGGGTGCAAGACCATTGCCGGTCGTAAACGTCCAGGGGTTGGGTTTGGGTAGGCCAGCCACAGCGGGCACGATCAGAGCATTCCCGGCCAAATCCTTGGCGCCGATGGTGATTGTTGCCGTGTACTGAGTGCTGACCAGAAGGTCGCTCGAAGGTGTGAAGGTTGCAATGTGGGTCAGGGGATCGTAGGCGACCAGCCCGAGCACATTTGCACCCAAGGGCGGACCACTAACCTGCAAGGTGAAGGTCGCGGTGCTGATCGTGGTGGGATCCATGGCCTCGCTGAACGTGGCATTGATCGGACTATTGACCGCCACGGGGGTCGCCAGGTTGGCGGGATTGGTGAGAATCACCGTGGGTGGCGTAGTATCCAAGGGCAAGGCGGTGGTGAAGGTCCACACGTAGTTGCTGGCGGCGGGCAGTGAGCCCTGATTACCGGCCAGGGCATTGCCTGCCAGATCGGTGGCCGCTGTGGTGATGGTGGCGGTGTAGATCGTGCCCGCGACCAACGTGGCGGGAGTGGTTGGCGTGAAGACCGCTGTCCGGCTGCCCACCACGTAGGTCACATTGCCAACTGGCGATACGCCAGGGGCAGCTGTGGTCACGGTGAAGCTAGCGGCATTGATGGACAAGGGAGCCATGTCTTCAGAGAAGGTCGCCGTAATGGCCGTGTTGGTGGGCGCTCCGGCGGTGGGGCCAGGGATCGTGGTGGCGGGAACGGTAACCGTTACCGTCGGCCGCGTCGTGTCCAACGCGGCGCCCGTGGTGAAGTGCCAGACATAGGGGCTTGCCATGGCAAGGCCGGTGGTTTCGCTTTGGCACCCGAGATCGTAGCCGTGTAGACGGTCAGCGGCACCAAGGTCGTGGCAGGCGCCAGCGCGAAGGTCGCAATGCGCTTGCTGGCGTTGAGGGTTACGTTACCCGTGGGGGAAGCTGCGGAAGCCACACACGTCACCGTAAAGCTAGCCCCACCAGCGATAGGCGCCATGGTTTCACTGAAGGCTGCCGTGATGAGGGTGGTGTTGATCGGCACGGCCATCGCATTAATGATCGGCGCCACGGCGGTTACCGTAGGCACCCGCCCGACCCTACCGCCACCACCCAGGATTGGATCTCGGGCCCCGGTGCAGCCTGCCGCCAGGGCAACAAGCAATAATGCCGTGGAATTTAGCAAAGTCTTGTATGTGACCATTGCCCTGCTCATGTAGGTTTCTCCTCCTTGGAGTTCACCATTTGCCATGCAACTAGCTGACCTGCTCGCAGCAACCTGCCCGAAGATCTATAGCCCCGTTGTGTTCCCGCATGGCCCGGCCATACCAAAGAAGGCGGGACCTGTGCTACTCCCTCAAGAGCGCTCAACTTCCGAGGTAAACACGGGCTCGTGGGAAGGCTGTGCCACCTGCCCGCTAGCTTCCGGGGTCACGGAAATATTGAAACGACTATGTGGAGTCACCGTATCGAGACTTCCTTCAAGATTGTCGTTCAAGGTAAGGGCACCCATATTTTGCAGCTCGCCATTCATCGCCTTGAGCCAAACGACATAAACCGTTGTATCGGGGGCTACCTTGGAGGGCGGAGCCAGATGTTTCACGCGGACCGACACATTGGTGTTGCCGTTTTTCCCTTCGGTGGCCTTGACGGTTCCCTGACTGGCGGGAACATCCGAAGCCGACAACATCGTTTGCGGTTTCTGCCGCCAGAACATCAACTTGGCACAGCCGAATTGCGCGCCCACGAGCAGGGCAACCATTGGGACGGCAGTGCCAAGCGCGATCATTCGTAGGGTAGATTTTTTTGATTCCATGGTGTTGCTCCTCAGGTGTAAACCCGATAGAGCATCTTCCATGCCTAACGGTAACAACCTTGTCATCACCGCTTTAAGTCGCACCCATTCACACAACGCCCAGGGGCGATCGATCAAAATGAATTAGCGTTTCGGTCAATTCGAGGGGAAATCAAACTCTGAAAACCAACCACTCTCGATTTCCTGAATCTCGCGTGGTTTCGGCAATGAGTGGACACCGATCGTGGCCCTTATCTGTTTCATACGGTTAGCTAATTTCAGGCTGAAACGATATTGAGGCCAGTTTGCCTGGGATGAGATAGGCGATGAAAATAAGTTTGCAGTGGTAGCGGTAGCCTCGCACCTTTACGCTGAAGGCTTGGGTTAGTCTGTTGATGCTTTCCATGAAGCCGCGGCCGATCTAGCTGGCGACCCGTTGGGTGCGCCCCTCTGATAGGGCTGAACCATCGAGACAAGGCCAACCAAAGGATTCATTTCATTGGAAGGTGCAGTCAAGGCTCACGCATTGAACTTCAGCAACTTCATCTCCCAAGGAGGGTGTACCCCGAAGGCCGCTGTGAAAAGCAGATTCGAGTCCGTCCCCTTCTTGGACCAAGCACCGAACTCCCCCTGGAGACTAAGCCGCACAATTCAGCAGAGAGCCATAAAAGGTCCCAACCTCTCCGGTCTCCGCTTCGTCGACTTCCAGAACGGGGACCCCGTATGATGATCACCGGCAAGGAGAGCGGTAGGCGTGCCAGGGGTTTGAAGGTTCGGGCAATAAATTCCACTCACTCGCCATGCCCTAGCAATGGCACCAATCACGATCAATTATTTGCTCTGAAAGGGCTGGAGATGCCCTTGGAGCTCCTTCATGGTGAACGGCTTAGGCAGCAAGGCGACCATTGGGTAGGCTGCCACGAGATCCAGGGCGGTCTGATCCACTCGCCCGGTGGAGAGCAATACCGGTAGGTTCGCGTAACGTTCCCGAAGATGATGGAGGGTTCTCGCACCCCCCATCCCTGGCATGTTGATGTCGAGAATGATTACATCGGAATGGAGGCCAGTAGCCAGCTGCTCCAGGGCACTCTCACCGCTAAAAGCACCGCTCGCCTTGTGGCCTAGCAATTCCAGAATGGTTCCGGTGGAACTTTGTATAAGTTCGTCGTCGTCTACGATTAGCACGGAGAGTGGGCTGAGGGGATTCACCACGGGAATGCCAGGTCCTGGTTCGAGCATTCCCACCATCGGTTCGCAGGCTGGAAAACGAATTTTCACGCGGGTTCCTAGACCGAGCTCGCTATGGATTTCAAGCAAGCCGCGGTGGGCCTTCACGGTGCTGTGAACCATGGACAAGCCAAGGCCTGTCCCTTTGCCCTCGCCCTTCGTGGTGAAGAAGGGATCCAGAACCTTCCCCATCACTTCCTTGGACATGCCGGTTCCGGTATCCTCCACCACAACTTCGATCCAATCGTTATCAATATTCTGGGTCCGCAGCGTGAGCGTGCCATTCTCCGACATGGCATCCACCGCATTCACGCAGAGATTCATGAAGGCGTGAGTCAAGGCGCTGGCATCGCCTCGCATCGGCCTCAGATTTGGCGCGAATTCCATTTCGAGATGCACCTTGGCAAGCGTGGTGCGTTCCAGTAAGCGAACCTCTTCGTGGAGAATGGCGTTGATGTCGAGTTCGTGCTCTTCGGCCGGGCTCTGACGCGCGAAATTCAGCAGACTTTTCGCCATCTTCCCGCCACGAACAGCCGCTTTTGAAATGGTTTCAAAGGCTCGATAAGCGGGGCTTTCCGGAGGCTGGATTTCAAGATGCGCAGTGGCAAGACCCAGGATGGCGCCCAACACGTTGTTGATATCGTGGGCAACGCCCCCCGCAAGGGTGCCGAGGCTCTCCAGTTTTTGGGATTGAAGTAGTTGGGCTAGAAGCTCAATTCGATCCTTGTTGGCGATCACGAGCTCCTCTGCGCGTTTTCGCATGATTTCGTTTTGCGAAGCGAGCATTTTATTGGCAATAACCACCCGGTGGTTCGTTTACCCCTTTCGCTCTCAAGGACAAGCTCCTCATTCAAAAGCGCCAACTCCTCGACCCGCTTTTTCTTTTCGGCCTGTTGGAAAACAAGTTCATGGTTGGCGACCAACAACTCGGCGGCACGGTCCTCCTTTTCGCCTTGCTGGTATAGGAGTTCATCGTTTGCGATCACTAATTCTGCCGCGCGATCCTCCTTCTCGTCTTGCCTCAATATCAGTTCCTTGTTCGCAGCCCTCAAGGCCTCCACACGTTTAGCCTTTTCGGTCTGTTGGCGATTGAGTTCACTTGTCACTTCGATGAGTTCAGAGGCCAATTTCTCGTTTTCGGTGACGAGTTCTTTATTAGATAAAATCAAGTCTGATGCAAATTTTTCATTTTCTATCACCAAGGCTCGATTCGCGCTGACCAGGTTTCCCGCCATTTTTTCATTTTCACAAAGTAATCCAAACAGCCTATTGGCAGGGATGGTGGAATGAATATCGCTGGTCATCGGATTCTCCATGTTCGCATTTTTAGAATTTCAAACATTGCTGCCCAAGGTTTCAGAATTTCCATCCTCGTGTGGATGACTCTCCTCAAACCTGCGGTCTGCGGATATTTCAACGGCAATGGCCGAGGCCTCCAGCGCGCCGACCCCCTCGGTGCGCCGTTCGTATTCCTGCTCGGCCAGATCGTCTCCCGCACGCAGGGCGGTATCCGTGGTTTGCTCTTGCTCACCCGGCAATTCCACGCGCAGTTCTTCGATGAGCATCATGATAGTGGCGGCCAAAGGTAGGGCTAAGAGCGCCCCCAGAAGGCCCATAAGAACACCTCCTGCCATCAACGCGAACAGTACTACGGAGGAGGGAAGGCGAAGGGCCCGCCCATAAATTCGGGGTACAAGAACGCGACTCTCAAATTCCTCGTAGGCCAGCATCATGACCAGAACAATAACCGCGGCCGTGGGGCTATGACCAAGTGCCGCGAGCACGGCGGGCCCCACGGATAGCAGACCGCCAATGTAGGGGAGGATATCTGCAACCGCCGCGAATACTGCCAGCGCCATCGCATTCTCAACTCCACATGTCGTCAGGAGGACGAATGTGAAAATTCCAATCAGCATGCAGGTCAGCAACTGCCCTCGTATATACGCGCCCACGATGGTTTCAAGGTTCAACATGACCCTAGATAGTCGAATATGAATCGCTCTCGGTACAATAGCAAAGAGCCCCCCGCGTAGCCGATCCCGGTCGATCATCATGTAGACCGCAAGGAATATGGAGCTCAGGCCATAGGCCATGATTTCAAAGATCCGAAGCGAATAGGCAAAGGCGGTGGCACCCAACGTGTTGCCAGGCCCTCCGTATTTCAAATTCCGCAGCCATTCCGCCAGGGGCGCACTCAGGTGGTAATGCCCAAGGTAGTTGGCCAGCCCTTTGCGAAAAACAGGTTCCCGCTCAAACAAGGCTGCAGCCTGGCTCACAAGGGATGGGATGGTGAGTGTGACAATGAGCACCAGGCTCACGAAGAGCGCCGAGAATACGAGGGTAATTCCCAGCCCGCGTCGGATTCGATGCGCCTCCAGCCATGTGACAGCCGGACTCATGGTCCCCACCACCAGCAGGGCGACGATCAGAACCAGCAAGATCGGGGCGAGTCGAATCAACAGCCAGACTGAAGCAGCGACCAGAACCAGGGTTAGGATGGTGGTGAGGGACAGCTCAAAACGTAATGTTTGAGCCACATGATCCGCGGATGGCAGTCGCTCTGGAACGGGCGGAGGGGGCAAAGATTCGGGATTCCATTCGGGTTTGAGTTCAAGCGCCACGGTGACCTCCTCCATGGAGGTGCGTTGATTTAGGGGAAAGAATCACCTTGCGCGCACGACTGCGAAGACTGCCAAAAGCAAGGGCATATTCCCGGGTGAATTCAGCCCCAAGGAAAAATACCTGGGCGGAGTAGTACACCCAAATGAGTAGGGCCGACGCCGAACCTGCGGCCCCCATTGTGGAGCCCACGCCGCTGTTGCCGAGGTAGGCCCCGATCACGTACTTCCCCAGACTGAAAAGGGTTGCCGTGCAAAGCGCGCCAATGGCCACATCTCCCCAAGAAAGCCTGACTTCTGGGAGCATTTTGTAGATCACGGCAAATAGCCCAAAGATGACGGTAAAGGAAAATACCTGTGAGCTGACCGAAATGACGGTGATGGATTGAATCCATTGGCCTTCCCAAAGCCGCGCCACCAGGGCCAAGCCGGTATCCACCACCAGGGTCACCAAAAGCAGGAATGCCAGCACCAGTACCAACCCAAAAGAGTGCACTCGAGAACGGAGCACCGCCACCAACCCGGTGGGTACAGGGGTTTGTACATTCCAGATATCGTCGAGGCTGTCCTTGAGCTCGGCGAACAGGCTGGTCGCGCCTACTCCTAGCAAGAGGCCTGCGATCACGGTAGCTGCGCCACCCGTACCGGGCAAATGGGCATCCGCCACGATCGACTCCACCGCTCTGGCACCCGTGGTTCCAAGTAGCCCCTGCAATTGGCTGAAAAGTTCACCGCGCACGGCCACCGGCCCCAGGAAATAGCCCACCACGGCAACGACAAGCACCAGAATGGGGGCCATGGAAAACAAGGTGTAGAAAGCGAGCGCCGCGCCTTTGCTGGGCGCCCGATGGCGAACCCAGGCCTTCATGGAAGCAACCAGCAATCGCCCCAAACGGAACACCCGCACAGGAATTTTAAGATTGCGAAGTCTCATGTAAGCATGGCCTCCTTGGACCTGAAAACAGGCTCGGCCTAGACAGAGTGTGTGGAGAGATAGTTCCGGAGAGGGTGGCCCTTGCGTTAGGATTGGTTAAGAATCTCCGTGTAGCGCCCTTCTAGAGATCGCGGAAGAAAACACGTTTCCCTTCAGCAGGTGACACTTCACCGGTATCAAATCCGATTCGTAATTTCAGTTTGTATCGGCTATGGCTGTTAAACCGCTGCACGGCCTCGACCAGACCTAAAGCCATGCGGGATGCGCGAATCGAACGATTTGCCACAGAATCGGAAAGGCCAACCGAGGCCAAATGGGCTTCGCCAATGGTGTTGATGATCTCCTTGGCGTAAGGGTCGTAGGTGGTATCAAAATGTGTGGAAATATCATTGAGAACACCACCTAACACTTTGGCGCTCGCCCCTTCCGCGAATGTTGTAAATGCGAGAATGTCCGCAAACAACACCGTCACTTCGGCAAAACCTTCTGAAATCGTGTCCGCCAGAGTTTCATCAGGCATCACATTTGGGTGCCCTTTCAGGTGTTGAAGAATGGAGTTCGGCAACAGATTCATCAATAGCCGTTCCGAGACCTTTTGTTCGGCGACGACCCGATCGTACAATCGCTTGGTGTCCTGGTGGAGCATCCGCACTTCCAGCATGTTGTGGACCCGCAGCAAAACCTCGGCAAGATCGAGAGGTTTGCTGAGAAAGTCCTTGGCGCCTGCTTTCAGAGCTCGAAGTTTATGCTCCGGGTTTGCGGTGATCACGAGCACCGGAAGGTAGCTACCCTTCTCGATTTCTTTCAGGTTCTCCATGACCTGAAACCCATCCATGCCAGGCATCTGAAGATCCAGCAGAATCAAATCGTAATGGTTGATCAGATGCAGTTCACAGACCTGGGTCGGCTCCATGGTGGAAAACACGGAATCAAATCCGGCGGCGCCTAGCATTCTTACTAGGAGTGAAACGTTGGCTTCCTGATCATCAACAACCAGAATTTTGCCGTGGAATATTTCAGAGGGGCTGATCATTGGATTTCAACTCCCAGCATTGATCTTGTTTCGTTGTTTGCAACAAGAGAAAGGGCCAATTCCAGAGCATCCATGAATTCAGCGACCATGATGGGCTTGGTGATATATCTAAAAAATCCCGCCTCGAGACCTTTCTCGATATCGCGCGGCATCGCATTGGCACTTACTGCAAGAATGGGAATATGGGAAGTAGTAGCGTTTGAACGCAGGAATTTCATGGCGTCATAACCATCCATTCCCGGCAGATTGATATCCATTAGAATGACGTCTGGCAACGCGGTGATCGCAACTTGTACCCCTTGATTCCCATCGGTTGCGGTTAGCAGACGAATGCCTGGGTGACGCCCAATGATTTGTTCCACCAACTGCAAATTGGCCGGGTTGTCTTCCACGTACAGCAAGGTTTGGAGTCTCGAACCAATGGGCACCCGCCTCTCAGCAACCACCGCGGCAATACATTCCTCGCCGAGGAGATGAGGCTCAGCAACCGAAATCAGTTCGCACCAGAAGACGCTCCCAACACCCACTGCGCTTTCTACTCCTATGGTTCCACCCATGAGTTCCGCTAATTGCCTGGCCACCACGAGGCCAATCCCTGTCCCTTCTTCACTGCCGGTTTCCTGCCCGAGACGATTGAACGCTTGAAACAGCTGTGCGATCTCCTCTGAGTTGAGCCCAAAACCGGAATCTCGAATGCTGATGCGAATCCTCCCAGGATTCTGTTCCTGGCATTGAACCTCAATTGTTCCCTGCGGACGGTTGTATTTGATGGCGTTGGAGAGCAGGTTGAGGAGCACCTGTTTTACGCGCGTTCGATCCGCATCCACGAAATAGGGACTGATTAATTTCGGAAAACTCAACGTGATGCCCCGATGGTGAGCCTGAGGTTCGATCATGCCTTGGCATTCGAGGATTACTTCGGCCAGGGATACTGGCTCCTTTGACAAAGGCACTTGTCTCGATTCGATTTTGGCGAGGTCGAGAATTTCGTTGATGAGCTTCAGCAAGTGCCAACCGGCTTTCAAAATCTGCGCGATGCTCTCTTTCTGACCCACTGTGGGCGGTGCGGCATCGGAATCCATCAACTGTGCAAACCCAAGAATGGCATTAAGCGGGCTGCGTAGTTCATGGCTCATGCTCGAAAGGAAATCCGATTTGGCAAGATTGGCCTTTTCTGCGGTTGTCTTCGCGCTCTCCAGTTCAGCATTCTTTTCTTGCAGCACTTGATCCATTGCCTTGCGTTCCGTGACATCCCGCGCGGCAGCAAACATTCCCTGTAACTTGCGATCCCGATCGTAGAAGGTGGTCGCGTTGTAGGACACCACCGTTTCTTTACCATTTCTGGCTCTGGCAGTGAGTTCGTAATTGGTGATTTTTTGTTCGCTCATCACCAACCGGATGCTGTTTTCCGCAGAAATCTGATCGGTGAAGAAATTTTTAAAAGGAGCCCCAATCAATTCGTCTCTAGTACAACCGGTGAGCGCTTCCATTTGCTTGTTTACGTCTGTGATGATGCCCGTGGGATCTGAAGTCATCAGTGCATCCATGTTTGCTTCAAACAGTGACCGGGTATAGAACTGGTAATCACGGAGGCGCTGGGCCAACACTTCCTGCTCGGCTTCAATTCGCTTACGAGCCGTATTGTCGGTGCCGATGAGCAGGTAGCCAATAATTGATCCTTGCTCATCCCTAAGGGCGGTCACAGAAACCACCGCTGGGAATCGACTGCCATCCTTGCGGATATAGGTCAGTTCATAGATGTCCTCAATGCATCTCGCAGCCTTAAACGCCAGAGCTTCGAAGCCTGGTGCGATGGGCGTACTCAATTCTAGGCTCAGGGCCTTGGCGCGAATCACCAACTCCCTTGGATCAGAAATATCTGCTGGGGTGATATTGTTCACCACTTCGCCAGCCGTATACCCCAGCATGGCCTCGGCACCCACATTGAATATCTGGATGACCCCATTGGCATCCGTAGCGATGCTTGAGAAATTGGCGCTATTAATAATGGCATTTTGCAAAGCGCCAGCCTTGAGCAACTCGGCCTCCGCCTGCTTGCGCGAGGTGATGTCGCGCAGTGTTCCCGTGAAATAGCGCTGACCTCCCAGCCACATTTCGCTGATGGCAATTTCCAATGGGAACAAGGAGCCGTCACGACGTTTCCCCAGGACTTCCCTTCCGAGGCCCAAAGCCTGGGCTTCTTCGCTGGGGTTGTAGTATTTGAGGGAACTCTTGTGGGGTATTTCATCCAGCTCAGGAATGAGCATGCTGAAATCGTGGCCAACCATTTCCTCGGTGGAATGGCCGAACATCTTCCTGGCAGATGGATTGGCAGTATCCACAAGGCCACTCTCGGCCTGGAATGTGACAATCCCATCGACCGCACTATTCAACACTGTTTGAATCAGAGCGGTACTATCCCGCAGGGTTTGTTGGGCCGCGTACTCCTCTGTAACATCACGGAACACCAACACGGCCCCCACTACACAACCGCTGCGATCCCGAATGGGCGCACAACTATCCGCAATGGCGCATTCACTGCCATCCCGCGCGATGAGCAGCGTGTGGTTGGCAAGCCCCTGGACAGTTCCTTTGGCCAAGGTTTCCAGCACCGGGATCCGTGCGACCTGGCGAGTGCCCTGGTTGATGATATGAAAAATTTCATCCACCCCGCGGCCGATTGCTTCCCCAAGCGGCCAACCCGTGAGTTTTTCGGCCGCGGGATTCAACCTCGTCACCCGCGCCTCCGCATCAGTAGCGATCATGGCATCGCCAATGGAATTGAGGGTGACGGCGAGTTCCTCCTCGCGTTGCTGCAAATTCAGGTTGGCTTGCTGAAGCAGCCTATTAGTTTCTTCTTGAACCACTAACAGATGGCACGTTCCGGTATGAATCAAGTCCTTCACTTGCTGCTGTGTCCCCTGATACACGAAGTAGGCAAAGGAGAGTCCGAACAATAAGGAGAGAAGACTGACGATTACAATGACGCCGAACATGGTGCGCATCTTGGCCTGAAAATCAGCATCGTGTTGCGCCAGTTGGCGTTCCTCTGCCTGAAGGAAGCCTCTCATTTCGGCACGGATCGAATCCATCGTGGTTTTGTCACGAATACCACTGATATTCCCGACGACGGCCACCAGTTTGTGGTTTCGGCGCAGTTCGATGTTTTGCGACAGCGAGGCCAGGTTGGCCTCAATCAAAGGCGCCATAGCATCCAAATGTCTAAGGGAAGCGGGGAGCAAGGTGAGTTGGCGTAACTTTATCTGTTGATCACCAAAACCATCCCGCACCGCCAGATAGGGTTCGAGGAAAGTTTCGTTACCCGTTAACAGGAAGCCTCGTTGGCCAGTTTCAGCGTTGACTAAGGCGGACATCAACTCATTGGCGGCGTTCAGAACCTGGTAGGTGTGCTTCCGTGCCGAAGATGCTTGCTGGATATGTCGGAAGGCCCAAAGGGAGGCGACTACCACCGAAAGCGCGAGCAAAATCGCCCCCGCGAGTGATACGGCTGTTCTGAAGGTAGCTCTTAAGGACATTTTTCCCCCGGCCTAAAGCGATGTCCCAAAATCTGAATGCCCAGACATAACCCAAGCCTCGACCAGTTGCAGTTTTCATGCCTTGCGCTAACTGTCATTCCATTTAGCACTTACAGTTGCGTACTGGCCTATATCACGGAAGAACCCAATCAGGGTGATGGGTACCATCCCTCAGTTCGATGGATCACAGGTAACCTGGCGGCCTGGAAATACAGGATCAACAGACCGCATTTGGGGTCACGGTCGCCTGAACCGTTGGCATCGTCCGAGGGCCGGTAACATTCGCCAGGTGATGGCCTTTGCCACTCAGAATTTTGCAGCCCGCCGAGCAGCTGAATCCGCGCCGATCAACCCATAGCTTTTCAGCTTTCGGTACAGGGTCGCAGAGCCGATCTGAAGCTGGTCCGCCGTGCGCGTCTGGTTACCACCATTCAATTCCAGCGCGGAAAGAATGTATTCCTTTTCCACCGCCTCCAGCGAGCGCACCGCGCCTGAAGTGGCCACAGGGAGAGGAAAGGCCTGGCGCACTTCTTCGGGCAGATCATCCAATTCCACACGGCTGCCAAGGGTCAGCGCAACGGCTCGCTCCATGGCATTTTCGAGTTCGCGGACATTGCCTGGCCAGGAGTAGCGCAACAGTTGGTCTGCGGTGACGGGCGAAAAGCCGGACACCTTGCGCTTCATCCAAACGGCGGCAGCACCAAGGAGAACACGGGCCAGAGGCAGGATATCGTCGCGCCGTTCCCGCAGAGGGGGCACCTTCAGTTCAACCACCTTGAGGCGGTAGTACAGATCCTCACGGAAGTTGCCAGAAGCAACTCCTTGGGCAAGGTCGCGATTGGTGGCGGCCACGATGCGCACATCCACCTTCCGGCTCTTGTTCTCACCCACGCGTCGTATTTCCCGTTCTTGAATGGCCCGCAGAAGCTTCACCTGCATGCCGGGTGAGACCTCCCCGACTTCGTCCAGCAGCAGCGTGCCGCCATTGGCTGCCTCGAACAGACCAGGCCGGTCATGGTTCGCACCGGTGAAGGCGCCCCTCGCATGCCCGAACAATTCACTCTCAAGCAGCGTTTCGGTGATGGCCCCACAGTTGACCGCAATGAAGGGCCCCACCGAGCGTGTGGATTCATCGTGAACCAGCCGTGCGATCCGCTCCTTGCCCGAACCACTCTCTCCGGTGATCAGCACCGTGGAATCAACCTTGGCGACCCTGCGCGCCAGGTCTACCAGTTTCCGCATGGCGGGGCTTTTGGCCACAATGCCCATGGGCTCATCGAGATCAGGCGCAAGGCGAACCAGGGCGCGGCGGCGCTCATGGAGCTTCCGCTCCGCCGCCTTGAGCGTATCTGTGACTCGAACAAGCGAGATATCCAGGCAATCCTTCAGGCGATCCGGTTTGAAATACCGCAGTTCTTCCGCCCGTTCGTCGCCCCATTCCTCCCGCGTGCGGCCGAAGAGATGGCAGCCCGCATCACCCTTGCTGATGCAACGATCTTCCAGAACATAAATTTCTTTTCCGGTGGTTCGGCTCAAATAGCCACTGATGAGGCCACTGATCGTCCAGCACATGGGGGCATCGGCTCGCCCAAAATGGAGAAGGTGCTGCTCCGCCTCATAGGAAGACACAAGCACGACGCCCTCTTTGGAGAGGGGATCCGTATTGCCCAGTTCAAAATGAAAAAGCCCCTGCAAGGTGTGCATGCGCGTGCCCGCCCGACGCCATTCTTCGTCGTTATCCCAAGTGAACCCCGCTTGCAGGGATTCGGCCACGCGCCATCCGTGGGCAAACCCAAACTGGGTGAGCACGGTGCGCGCGGCGGTCAGACCAAAATTTTCAACGAGGTACTTCCGCAAGAGGCCCATGGCCATGGCATCGATGAGCAGCGCCCGCTGCCCGGCGAACCGAATCACGCCCCCTTCGGGGACCAGTTCTAAGAGTTCTTTGTGATCTAGGTCGGCGGCTCGCATTGCGTGGGGTGCCCTTCGATTTGAAGGTAAGGGTACGTCATTTTGATGGACCCTGCCACCTTTACTCGAAATTATTTTTGACTTAACTATTATATTTTTTAATTTTTATATACATGGTCCAAATCATGCAAAACATGCCAATGGGAACAACCATGGGAAATGAATCGATTTTAATCGGCGCCGTCGCCTTGGGCATGTTGGTCCTGGCGACCCCTCCTGGCAGGGCACTTTTCCATGGGGCGGCGGTTCTCGCGGCGCTACCGCCAGACCTCTCTGCTGGGCATCCGCATTCGAACCGGATCAGGGCTTTCAGGGCACACACACCAAGCCAAAGTTCGCTCGGGCGCCCGGGACCAGATTCGCTGGCGCTATTAACCCATTCACATCCCGTCGATTTCAGTGTTGCCTAGGAGTTTCCAATGATGACCAAGTCACAAAAGACCACCCCCCTGGGGGTATTGATTGCTGCGGAATTCGATCGGGCTGCGCTTTCCAGCAATGACCCGATTGAGGTATCCCGTTTGGCGCTCCAGGCCATCGCGCTCGCGCTGCGCAGTGCCTTGAGGCTATCGGTCAGCTTGTCCCTGCCTGGACTGAAATCGCCATTGCCTTCAGGTTCGAAGCCAGCGCCCAGGGCGCCAAAGCTCAGGCCGAAGCTGTTGGTGGCTGGCGTCTATGCGGGTTGAAGCTTCCACCCACGCGCAAGGTCACTAACCGGGCCCTTGTGCGAGCCCATCCAGAAGGCGGCCCATGAGCGATCAGGAAAATTCCCATCCGATGTTCCGCTTCATTATTCTCACAGCGGCTCTGGCGTTCATTATTTGGGGAATCAGCCAGGCGCAAGCGGTACTTGTGTCCGTTCTTGTCTCCGTCTTTCTGGCCATCCTGAGCACGCCTTTCGTGCGTTGGCTTGAACGCAAGCGCATGCCGGTATTTGTGGCCGTGGGGCTTGTCATCGCCTGCATGGTCCTTTTCCTCCTGGTGCTCGGGGCGGTGATTGGCGCCTCCATCACCAGCTTTTATGCCTCCCTTCCTCACTACCAGGCGCGATTCCAAGAGCAGATGGTGACCCTTAAGGGATTCCTCGCAGCCAAGGGCATCACACCTCCGAACGAAATCTTTCTGAAATACCTGAACCCCAATACCGTCATGAACTGGACCGTGAATCTACTCATGGGGGTCGGCTCGGCGTTCTCCAACATTTTCCTGATCCTGCTTACGGTCATGTTCATTCTGCTGGAGGCTTCCAGCTTCCCCATCAAGCTCCGCACGGTGCTTGGGGATCCGAATCTGGCCTTCCCCCAATTCACAAAATTCATCGATGACATGAAACGCTACATGGTCATCAAGACTCTGATCAGCCTGGGGACAGGGCTCCTGGTAACCATTTGGCTTTCGGTGCTCCATGTGGATTTCCCGGTCCTGTGGGGCTTCCTGGCCTTTCTATTGAATTTTGTGCCCAGCATCGGCTCCAGCCTGGCCGGTATCCCCGCCGTTCTACTTGCCTTCATCCAACTGGGGTTTTGGCGGGCGATCTTGGTTGCAGCTGGTTACATGGTCATCAATCTCGTGCTCGACTACGGAATCGAAACCCGGCTGATGGGACAAAAATTGGGCCTTTCCACCCTGGTTGTTTTCCTTTCCTTGGTGTTCTGGGGGAGCCTGCTCGGCCCTGTCGGGGCGGTGCTTTGCATCCCCCTCAGCCTGACCTTGAAGTTCGCGTTTGCCAGCCAGGAGAGCACCCGCTGGGTGGCGGTAATGCTTGGCCCCGAAGACATGACGGGGCACCTGGAGTGAATGATGACCATGCCACAAGCCTGGCACAGCCAGTCCCTCGAAGAGGTTTATGCCCAACTGCACGCCACTGCCGCTGGGCTGACCACACAAGCGGCTGCCGAGCGGTTGACCACCCAAGGACCCAACGAAATCCAGGAAGGCCGTTCCATCAGCCCCGTTCAGATATTTTTCCGCCAATTCAAGAGCCTGATCATCTGGATCCTGATCGCAGCAGGAATCATTTCTGGTTTCCTGGGGGAATTGATCGATTGCTTGGCCATCCTGGCCATCGTGGTGCTCAATGCCGCCATCGGCTTCTATCAGGAATACAAGGCTGAAAAATCCATCGCCGCGCTGAAGCAGCTCACCGCGCCCAAGGCCACGGTACTGCGAGATGGCCAACGGGTCTCCATCCCTGCCACGGAAGTAGTATCAGGTGATGTTCTGGCCTTGGAAGCGGGCGATCTGGTACCTGCGGATGCCCGAATCCTGGAGGCCGCTTCGCTTCGTTGTGTGGAATCCGCGCTGACGGGTGAAGCCAAGGCTGCGGCAAAACGCGCGACCATGCTGGATCCTGGTCCCATCGCGCTCGGCGATCGCACCAACATGGTGTTCATGGGCACCACCGTGGCCACTGGCACCGCCATGGCAGTGGTCGTGGGCACAGCGATGGGCACTGAATTGGGGGCCATCGCAGGATTGATGGAAGCTGTGGGGCAGGAAGGCAAAACGCCGCTGCAGAAAAAGCTTGATGCCTTCGGCAAGGTTCTGGTTTGGGCAACTCTCGGGATTGTCGTGCTGCTGTTTGTTCTTGGGCTTTGGCGGGGTGCCAAGCCCTTCGAGTTGCTCATGACCGCCGTCAGCCTCGCCGTGGCAGCCGTTCCAGAAGGTCTACCCGCCATTGTGACCGTGGCCCTCGCGCTCGGCGTCATGCGCATGGCACGGCGGCGGTCCCTGGTTCGCAAGCTGCCTGCGGTGGAGACCCTGGGTTCCACCACCGTCATTTGCACCGATAAAACCGGAACCCTGACCGTGGGCAAAATGACCGCGCGGGCCCTCTATGTGGCCGGGCAGCGCTTCGAAGTTACGGGCGAAGGCTATGGGCCCACGGGAGAAATTCTGGTGGACGGAAAGGCACCAGAACCCTCCCAGCGCGAATCACTCCTGGAATTGGCCTCCATTCTCCTGGGCTGCAACCAGGCGCGTTTGACCAAGACGGGCGAAGCTTGGCAGGTGATGGGCGACCCCACCGAAGGCGCCTTGTTGCTAGCCGGACTAAAGGCTGGTGGCAATCTGGACCGCCTCGAGCAAACGTTTCCGAAACAGCTTGAATTCCCTTTCGACTCTGACCGCAAGCGAAGTTCCGTGGTTCGACGGCAGCCGAATGGGAGCTCACGGGCCTACGTGAACGGGGCACCCGGTGTGATCCTGGCACTCTGCACAGGTCTCTACACGGCAACGGGCATCCGCCCCCTCACCGAGGAGGATCGCCACACCCTATTGGCCGCCACCCAGGCCATGGCTGCGCAAGCCCTTCGTGTGCTGGGTTCCGCCTATCGTGATCTACCGGGCCCAGTGTCTGAGATGAACACTCAGGAGGCCGTGGAGCAGGATCTCGTATTCGTGGGTCTGACGGGCATGTATGACCCTCCGAGGGCTGAGACCAAGGGCGCAGTGGCAACCTGTCAGGCTGCGGGCATTCGCGTGGTGATGATCACCGGTGACCATCCGGAAACGGCGGCGGCCATCGGCCGGGAAATTGGCCTTGCTGAAGCTGGTGAGCTGGCGGTTACCGGGATTGAACTGGATGAGCTCTCGGACACCCAATTGCAGGAACGCATTTCCAAAATTTCGGTATTCGCCCGGGTCACGGCAGCGCACAAATTGCGCATCGTTCGTGCCTGGAAAGCCACCGGAGCCGTGGTCGCCATGACCGGCGACGGCGTCAACGATGCACCTGCCATCAAGGGTGCAGATATCGGTATCGCCATGGGGGAATCGGGCACCGAAGTCACCAAACAGGCTGCGGACATCATCCTCACCGACGACAACTTCGCCTCCATTGTGGCGGCCGTGGAAGAAGGCCGCGGCATCCGCGACAACATCCGCAAAACCCTGCAATACCTGCTTGCGGGTAACACCGGAGAATTGCTGCTGATGACCCTGTGCGTGGTCAGCGGCCTGCCCACCCCCTTGCTTCCCATCCACCTGCTCTGGATCAACCTGGTCACGGATGGCCTGCCTGCTCTGTGCCTGGCCACGGACCCCATCGATCCCGACCTGATGAAGCGGGTACCCGCCGCACCCTCGGCATCCCTCACAGACGCCACCTTTTTCTGGACCATGGGCCTGACCGGCCTCCTCACCGCCGGGGTGGCCTTTGGGGTGTACCTTCAGGCCCTGCAGCATGGCACACCGGAAACCGCACGCACCTATGCCTTTACGGTGTTGGTCTTTGCCGAACTTCTGCGCGCCTTTGGCGCCCGCAGCGAAACCAAATCGATTTGGCGCATTCCCTTTTTCACCAACCTCAACCTTGCCCTGGTAGTCGGGATCTCGATTGTTTTGCAGGTGTGGAGCCAACACAGCGTGGCCTTTGGGCGCTTTCTCAAAACATCCTTCATGTCATTCACGGACTGCCTTTGGCTTTTCGCGGTGGCCAGCATTCCTCTCGTCGTGTTGGAGCTCGTCAAGCTGATGCTTCGCGCCAGGTCCCACGGAGGTCCAGGGTGGGCCCAGGCCACCATCCGCCTCCCAGTCACAAATTTCATAACCCGTTCAGAAGGAGCCACCCCATGAAAAATGCGCTGCAAGTCCTGCAAGACCATGGTCAATGCGTGTGGCTGGAAGATCTCAGCCGCGGCTTGGTGATCAGTGGCGAACTCAAACATCTGATCGAGGAGGTCGGTCTGCGAGGCCTTACCTCCAATCCTGCCACCTTCGAACGGGCCATCGCGGGCAGCCCCGATTATCGGGACTGGTTGGAGGCGCCAGAGACACAAGGCATCGAGGCCAAAACCCTTTACGAACGGCTTGCCGTGCGCGATGTGCAGGAGGCTGCGGACCTTTTCGATCCGTTGTATCGGGAATCCATGCGACGGGATGGGTATGTGAGCCTCGAAGTCTCACCAGAATTGGCCCACAGTTCCCAGGGGACCTTGGATGAAGCCCGCCACCTTTGGGGCCTGGTGGCCCGCCCTAACCTGATGATCAAGATTCCAGGCACACCCGAAGCGCTGCCGGCCATCCAGGAATTGGTCAGCGAAGGGATCAATGTGAACGTCACCTTGCTGTTTTCCCAGGAGGCTTACGAATCCGCCGCCTTGGCCTATTTCACCGGCCTGGAGCGTTTTTCCCTGAAGGGAGGCGATCTAAGCACCATCACGAGCGTTGCCAGCTTCTTCCTCAACCGCATGGATACGGCGGTCGACAAATTGATCCTCGACCGGCTCAAGACATCCCGTTTTCCCAAAGAACAGGCTGCGCTCCGTTCACTCATGGGTAATGTCGCCATCGCCAGCGCCAAAAGCACCTATCAACGCCAACTCGAACTATTCAGCGGCGACCGCTGGCAGGCCCTCAGCCACCAGGGCGCCCACACCCAACGTTTGGTGTGGGCCGGCACCAGCACCAGCAATCCGAACCATTCGGATGTCTACTACGTGGAGCAGCTCATCGGGCCGAACACAGTCGTTGCACTGTTGCCACTCACCCTCGAATCCTTCCGGGATCACGGCCATGTGCACACCACGCTGCTGGAGGGGATTGAGGAAGCACGGCACACCATGGAACTGATCGAGCAGGTGGGCATCCCCATCAAGGAACTCACCGAGAAGGTTCTGGCCGATAGCCTCAAGGAGCTGGCCGCCGCCTTTGTGAATCTGCTCAAAACCACCAACCGCAGCAGCAAAGCATCCACGTCGGATCCCGTCACTTTTTTGCGGATCAAGTTGTTCAAGGAATTCTACAAGGGGCGCCAACGCGGATGACTGCCCCAACGTTCAAGGCGGGGAGGAATCATTCTGATGGTCTCGGCCACAACGGGTATGCCGAACCATTCGTTCAAAGGTATTGAAACCAACCCGTTCACCATTGGCGTGGAAGCTGCTTTCTCATCCTTAGCGCAGGAATCCTCGCACTGGACGCAAGGTGTCTGTCGCTATCGGCGTGGAGGTAGGGCAAATGAAAACAATCGGATTGCTCAGCAAGGGTGTCCTGATTTTCTGCCTGGGCAGTGCATTGCCCATGTTTGCGCAACAGGAGAAAAAGGAAGCGGAGAAGCGCCCGAACCAACGGCGGGAAGATCCGGGAAAACCGCAGGATCGGGGGCAGCCTAGCAGGGAGCGGCAACAGCCACCCGAACGACCGACTCTAGACCGGCGTCCTGAAGCCAGGCCCCAACGGCGCCCGGAACCCCCCAAGCTTCAGCCGCCGCCCAAACCCCAACCGCTCCCTCGACCCCAACCGCCGCCCAGCGCCCAGCAGCGTCGACCGGTACCGCCACCCATCTCGCATCCACCCCAGCAAATTCAGCGAGGACGGGCGCAGGACCACCACACGCTTTGGCAGGGCCGTCGCGCCACCAACTGGCAAATGGAGCACCGCAGCTGGCAGGACCGGGGCGGGTACAACGGATACCGAATTCCCGACCGCACCTTTCATGGCAGTTTCGGCCCCAACCACCGCTTCCGCCTCCACAGCTATCCCGTGAGGTTCGTGGGTGGATTCCTCCGCTTCCAATTCGGAGGCTTCGGCTTTAACGTCATCGACCCCTGGCCCGAATACTGGTCGGATGACTGGTACGAAAACGACGAAGTCTATGTCGATTACACCGAGGATGGCTACTACCTCTACAACCGACGCTATCCCCAGGACCGGATCGCCATCAGCATTGGCATTCGATAGGGTGCAGCACTGGAAGCCCCTACCGCCCGATAGGGCCGGGAAGGAACCCCGGATGAAAACAGCCACGGTTAAGCCTTGGGGCTTGGAGAGCACCCGACAACCGCTCAAACGCCAGCCAAGGGAATAAACGTGGAACGACAAAAGAACAGAGCCACCCAATTGGGTGGCTCTAGGTCTTGCCTTTACTGGAGGCGCCGATCGGAATCGAACCGATGAATGGCAGATTTGCAGTCTCGATTTTTACCTTTAGCCCGTTTCTGGGCCTATTTGTTTATCTTGTTGTTTTTTAAAATACTTGAAATCACCCATTAGTCCCATTTATGAGTTGATTGTGGGTATTTTGGTGTCCATGATGGGACAATGGTGTGACAATGACCTATATTGAGACACCAGAGGTGGGGTGCGGAAATGGGCAAACTTGCAGGTGTGAATCTCACCAAGGCGATAATCGAAAGTCTTAAACCGAAGGCGGCCATGTTTCGGGTACCAGACGCCGAAAGACACGGCCTATCAATTCAGGTCACGCCTGCGGGTGTGCTGTCCTGGGTGCTGAGATTCCGTGTGCATGGCCGCCAAGTGAACCACACCCTAGGTCGATGGCCGGAAATAACGGTGGCCCAAGCCCGCAAGTTGGCCTCCGCCCTGCTGGCAGGAATTGCAGAGGGGAAAGATCCCGCGGCCATAAAAAAGGCCGAACGAAAGGCGGAAACCGTCGCCGAATTGGTGGCACGGTTCAAGAAGGAACACCTTCCCACGCCCAAGCCCGGCACAAGCGTCAATATGAGCGCTTCAAGGACAAGCGGATAATCCCCCGGCATGGGATCCATGCGGGTGAAAGATGTTCAACCTTTCGATGTGGCAAGGTTCCTTTCCCAAATTCGAGCCGAAACACC